>NZ_FTPB01000001.1 GCF_900155595.1 Actinomyces mediterranea | reverse complement strand
ACGAGGTCCGTCCGATCGGATGCGGCGCGGTCGCGAATCGTGTCGAGTATTCCCTTCGTGAGGCGAGCAGGGCAGTGGAGGGGGAGCATGTAACGGCCTCGTGCGATACTGGCGGCCTCGGACAGCACGGTGGCGTACTGATCGTCATGAGAGCGGCTGACGCGGCGCAGTCGGATCCGCGTGTCCCTGCCTCGCAGGAACTCGAGCCGCTCGATGGTGTCCTGTCCTGCGCTCATGTGGGCGACGACGACCTCGATATTCCTGAGACTCTGGTTCAATGCGGAGCGCAGAGTCTTCTCCACGACATCGGGCTTCTCGGAACCGTCTAGAGGGATGAGGATCGAGAACTCGGGTTTGGTGAGGAGCCGATGAGCAGTGCGGAGCAGCTTCTTCACCGTCATCCTCTCCATCGGCCCGGTCCGGTGGTTTCAGGATAGCCGGATGGGTGGCGATACTTTGCCCGATAACGTTTCTGATCCGTAGATGATGGCGCCGGTTAGCTGAAGCGGCGTACAACGTCGTCGCACCGCCGCGCGACCCGTTGCCTCAGAGCATCCGCTCGGGCAGCTGTCAGATAGAGTTCGACCTCGTCGATCGATACTTCGAAAGCACCCGGAAGTCGCGTGGCGTAATCAATAATCGTCGTGACGAACCAGTGAGGGTCAACCCCGAGTTCTTTGGCCGCCTTGACAGCATGATGCTCACTGACGGCACCGATCCTGTACTCCCCTCCGAACTTCAACGCGAGTTTCGCCTTGTGGCCGACCTCGGTTTCGGAAAGGATGAACAAACCCGAGATGAGATCGTAGAAGGGCGCGAGGACACGGGCGCGTCCAGACAAGATGATCGAAAGGTTCTTCGCGTGCCCGTCGGGACACGCGGCGACGAGATTGAACGCATGCCACCGAGCGAGTTCAGCAGTATCTTCATGCGGTCGACTCATGTCAGCGAGCAGGGAAGACATATCACGGATTCGCGGGCCTCCATCGCTTTGATACTTCCTCTCAGGGCCTAGTCCCAGAGCTTGGCAGAAGTCTTCCTGATGCAGCCTGCGTACCTGTCCTTCTGTGATGACACGGTCATAACGAGTGACGATGACTGCTGTCTCATCCTCGAAGTGCTCGAGGCGGATAGGTGCTGTGTGCAACCCGAGCAACTGCGCTGCACGCATCGTTGCGTATTCCGCCAGGTCCGAATATGCGAGACCCGTGATCCCCACCTTGAAGATATGGGTGGATGGTGCTCGCCCTCCTGGTTCCATCCAGTGTCCGTTCACGAGGGCGAGCGCGAACTTCCCCTGTTGACCGGCAAGCGACCATCGTCCAACGTCGCCCTCGTGCATGGTGAGCCCGGCGCCTGCATGAAGTTCTCGGATTCGCTGCGCGATGCTCGCCTCAGTATGCGGCGTAAGCGATCCCTCCGACGAGGGGGACTCTCCTTCGGGCAAGAGCTGAATCGCACCTGCAAGATCATGCCCGATGTGTGCAAGGAGAGAAAACGCAGAAGTTGATCCTATACCAAGCTTTTGAGCAATCCGGCGACGGGTCTGTTCCGACTCCGGCAGTAGATTCTCGAGCCAGTTGGCAACGACAGCACCCTTAAAACTCCGCTGTTGCATCGGCATCGATAAAGACAATGGAGTCGATAAATGGCTGGCGCAGTAGGCGTCGTCGTAGGTGAAGGATATCTGTCTTCTGTCTTCGATGAACGTACCGATGGGGGTACCTGCGAGATACCCGTGAAGACACCTACTCATGACCGACCGACCAAGGTGAGCAGTTCTGCCAGATCATCACCGTGATCACTGGGGATAAGATCAATCTCGAGGTTCAATGCTCTCAGCGTGCGCAGCACGAGAGAGAGTCGCACATTGGGAGAACCGGATTCTAGGGAGATGATCCATTTGCGGTTCACTCCGACTCGTCGCGCAAGTTCCGCTTGCGTCCATCCACAGTTCTGCCGCGCTTGCGCAACGGCTGCGCCTATCTCCTTCGGAGTCCCTGCATACACGACAACCTCCATGTCCTTCATCAAGGACATTTTAAGACATGTCCTTGATCGAGGACAATAGTGCGATATCCCCGATCGAGGACATCGCGATGATAGTGGACAAAGTCCTAGCTGTAGTTGCGCGGCATGGCCTGCTAGTGGGCCACCGCTTACTCAGGCACCCCCACCCGGCGGCGCGGTGCTCGCACGCACGACCAATCTGGTCGGAATGATGATTCGACGACTCCCATCGCGCGCCCCCCCGTCGAGTTGCTCCTTGATGAGGTCGATCATCGCCTCCCCGGCACGATGGAAGTCCTGCGCGACCGTCGTCAGGGGCGGAAAAGCGTATTCACTCAGGGGGAGCCCGTCGAATCCCACGACGGACACATCCTGGGGAACCCGGCGCCCCCTCTCATGCATCGCCCGGACCAGACCAAGGGCGACCTCATCATTGGCGCAAAAGACTGCAGTAGCACTCGGGTCGTCGGCGAGTCGCAGACCTGCGCGATACCCATCGGAGGACTCCCATCCACCGGTGATGGGGGCGGGGGGCGCGATCCCCTCTTCCTCCAGCCGCCGCACCCACGCAGCTGATCGGATCGCCGCCGACTGGGAGTCCGCGGGCCCGGTGACGTGGTGGACCGTCCGATGTCCCAAGGAGAGGAGCAGTCCGACCGCGTCGCGCACCCCCTGCACCTGGTCCGCAGACGCCGAGGGGTAGTAGCCGACCAGGGCGGAGTCGGAGGAGGCGACGGGCAGTCCCGGCGGGAGGGCGAGGTGCTCGAAAGTTGCCGTGCCCGATTGGACGATGACCAGTCCGTCGATCGGCTGGTGCGCCAATTGCATGAGAGCGTCGTGGACCTCGTCGGTTTCGGGATGCGTGACTTGGGAGACGATAACGGCATAGCCCAGCCGCTTCGCGGCCTCGAGGACTCCGGAGGTCGTGCGAGCCTCACCCGTTCGCTCGATCTGCTGGGTGAGGACCCCGACGATCTTCAATGTGCCATTGCGCAGTGCACGGGCAGCTTGATTCGGCGAGTACCCCAATTGCTCCATCGCGATGAGCACCTTGTCGCGCGTCTGCGGGCGAACCTTATCCGAGCCCCTGGACACGCGGGAGACGGTCTGCGGCGAGACGCCGGCCAGGCGCGCGACGTCGCCGATCGACGCAGCTCTCGCGGGGGTGCGTGGCGGTCTCATGGTGCGACGATACCAAGCCGACATCCATCTGCTGAACGGATAGCGTCGAGCAGATCGTCGCGTCGCGACCACGCGACGCGACGCATACGGGTCCACATCTATCACCCCTTGAAATGGCAGCGTCATCATTTAATGGGATGCTTCTCTACTATTTTCACGATATTCACACAAATACTTACAGTAAATCATAGAATGATGACGTCGCCATTTGAAAGGTGGTCGGCTTCCGCTGACAATCGAGTCTGAAGGAGAGTCACTGATGCATGTCGCTCGCCACTTCGAGAATCTCTCCGTCCTCCATGAGAACACCCTGCCCCCGCGCGCCTATTACGTCCCCGATTCCACAACCGCCGCATACGACATGGTGGACCGGGAGCAGTCGGAACGCTTCCAACTCCTCAACGGATGGTGGCGCTTCCGGTACTACCCCAGCGTCCGGAACGTCCCCCGCTTTTGGGACGAGGCCGACGAGTGGGCGGCATTCGACGACATACGAGTTCCCGGCACATGGCAGTTCCAGGGGTACGACTCCCACCAGTACACCAATATCCGCTATCCGATCCCCCTCGATCCGCCCCACGTCCCCCACGACAATCCCGCAGGCGCATATGTCACCGAATTCGCCTACCAGAGCGACCCCGCCGCGCCGACATGCACCCTGACATTCGAAGGCGTCGACTCATGCTTCTACGCGTGGCTCAACGGCACCTACGTCGGCTACAGTCAAGTCTCCCACGCCACCGCCGAATTCGACGTGACCGG
>NZ_FTPB01000004.1 GCF_900155595.1 Actinomyces mediterranea | reverse complement strand
CCTCATCGTCGACGGCACCAATACACTCGCCGTCCTCGTCCTCAAATGGTGCGACGGAACCTATCTCGAGGACCAAGACAAGTTCCGCACCTCGGGGATCTTCCGCGACGTGTATCTGCTCAAGCGTCCCCGCTCCGTCCTCTACGACTACTTTATTACCACCGAATCGACCGGCGACGAGGCGACCATCACCATCAGGGGCTCCTTCAACCACGAGCCGGTGCCCACTCTCCTTGAACTCTCCGACATTGACGGGGCCATCGTCGCTACCGGCGTCCTCGAGCCCGCCAACGGCGATGACGACTACTCGCACCGGGCGACGCTGAGCGTCGCACACCCCCGGTTGTGGAATGCGGAATCCCCCTACCTCTACAACCTGACGATCATCTGTCCCGATGAGATCATCCGCGAGCGCGTCGGCATTCGCATGATCCGCACCGAAGGCGCTGTCCTGATGGTCAATGGGGCTCCCGTGACTCTGCGCGGCGTCAACCGTCACGATTCAGATCCACTGACCGGCCCCGCCGTCGACCTCGAACATATGCTGCGCGACCTCGCAATGATGCGTGAGAACAACATCAATGCGATCCGCACCGCCCACTACCCCTCCGACCCTCGCTTCTACCAGCTGTGCGACCGCTACGGCTTCTACGTGATGTCGGAGGCCGACAATGAGAGTCACGGCACCCAGACCCAGTACCTTTCCGACCAATCGTGGGACAACACGGTCGAGCACTGGAACACGCGCATCACCGAGGCCCCGGAGTGGGTCGCCCCAACCCTCGACAGGGTCAGACTCTGCGTCATACGGGAGAAGAACCGTCCGAGTGTCTTCTCTTGGTCGGCCGGCAATGAATGCGCCTTCGGACGCGCCTTCGAAGAGTCGCTGGCGTGGATGAAGCGCTTCGACCCCACTCGCGTCACCCACTACGAATCGGCGTACTACCGCTCCTCCGACAGGCGCTACGACTACTCGAATATCGATCTCTACGCCCGGATGTATCCGCCGCTCAGTGACCTCCGCGCCTACCTCGACACCAACCCGGACAAACCCTTCCTCCTCGTCGAGTACTGCCACTCGATGGGCAATGGCCCCGGCGACCTCGAGGACTACTGGAAGATCATCCTCGAAGACCCCCGCATATGCGGCGGGTTCGTGTGGGAGTGGTGCGACCACGCCGTCCTCGACGGAGTCGACGAGAACGGTCGGCCTCGCTATCGCTACGGTGGCGACAGCGGCGAGGACGTGCACGATAGGAACTTCTGCGTCGACGGCCTCGTCGCCCCCGATCGCACTCCCCATCCCGGGTTACGCGAACTATGGAACGTCCAGCGGCCCGTGCGCGTCACCGGCTTCGACCCCGCATCCGGGTCGATCACCCTGCTCAACGTCCTCGACTTCACCGAACTGACCCGCGACATCGAGATCGACTACGAGCTGACCGCCGACGGCTCATGTATCGCCGAGGGCGTCCTCCTCCTGCCCGGCGAGGTTCCGCCCCACGCGAGCATCGACGTGGATCTGCCGGGCACGATCTTCGAGGCACTTCCGGACAAGGGGCGCTGCTTCCTCACGCTGTCCTACCGGTCCCTGCACGATCACCCGCTCCTCCCCGCGGGCCACCTGCTCGGATTCGACGAGTGTGAGATCCCCGTCGCGGATTCGCGCAACCAGCGGGCCGCCGCCCTACTCGAGGGGCCTGCGAGCGAGGAGGGAGCACCCCGGGTCAGTGACGGCGATGGCATGATCGTCGTCTCCGCAGCCGGGTTCGCCTACCGCTTCGACACGAGGACGGGCCTCCTCGACAGTGCGAGCGTCAACGGCAAGACCACCCTCGTCCGCCCCTGCGAGATCAACATCTGGCGCGCGCCCACCGACAACGACCGCATCATCAAGACAGAATGGAAGCGTGCGCAGTACCACCGGGCGTACGCGCACGCCTACTCCTGCGAGGCGACTATCGAGGGCGACGCCGTCGTCATCGAGTCGAGGGCCGCCCTCGTCGCACCGATCGTTCAGCCGATCATGCTCCTCGACCTGCGCTGGAGCATCACCGGCGATGGAACCCTCGACCTCGCAATTCGAGGACGGCGCGACGAGGAGTTCCCCTACCTGCCGCGCTTCGGCATCCGCTTCTTCCTGCCCGACGTGATGGCGCAGGTGTCCTACTTCGGCCTCGGACCGCAGGAAAACTACGCCGACAAGCGGCAGTCGTGCCGTCACGGATGGTACGAGACGCAGGTCTCGGACCTGTCAGAGGACTACATCCGCCCCCAAGAAACCGGATCGCGCGGAGACTGCGAGGTCGTGACCCTCACCGGGGACGGGCTGTCACTGACCGCGGCGAGCTCCTCCCTTTTCTCCTTCAACGCTTCGCACTACACGCAAGAAGAACTCGAAGCGAAGGGGCACAACCACGAGTTGATTCCCTGCGGGGCGATGGTCGTGTGCATCGACTCCGCGATGTCCGGCGTCGGTTCGGCCAGTTGCGGGCCCGAGCTCGCCGCGCCCTACCGGGTCGACGCCGCCGACCTATCCCTCGACGTGCGCCTCGTCTTCAACAATGCGCATGACTGTGCAGGCGGGCCTCGCTCGACGGTCGAGTGAAGACCTGTCAGTAGCCTCCCCCACTCCCCGATTCCGAATCCAGAACGCACTGAACACATCACGAAGAGGTGAACATATGAGTGAGACTCTCACAAAGAAGAAGTACTTGACGTGGCACAACAAAATCGGATACGGAACCGGCGATATCGCAGGTAACGTCGTCTACGCCTTCTTGTCATTCTTCGTCATGATCTACCTGACTGACACCATGGGGATGGACGCGGGCATCGTGGCCACCCTGATGATGCTGTCGAAGTTCTTCGACGGATTCTCCGACTTCGTCTTCGGCTTCCTCCTGGACAAGACCCGCACGACAATGGGTAAGGCCAGGCCATGGATGTTCGGAGCCTTCTTCGGATGCGCCCTCACACTGGTCGGCTGCTTCGCGATCCCCACGAACCTCGGCTTGACCGCGCAGTACGCCTGGTTCTTCATCTGCTACACGCTCCTCAACTCCGTGTTCTACACGGCGAACAACATCGCCTACTCGGCGCTGACGGCCCTCATCACGAAGAACACGAACGAGCGCGTTCAAATGGGATCCATCCGCTTCATCTTCGCCTTCGGAACGTCCCTGACGATCCAAGCGATCACCGTGGGCGCCGTCGCAGCAATGGGCGGCGGCGCCTCGGGATGGCGCACCGTCGCCGTCATCTACGCGATCGTCGGCCTCGCCTCCAACTCCTTCGCAGTATTTTCCGTCAAGGAGCTCTCCCCCGAGGAGCTCGCCGCGGGCGAGGAAGTCGCCGACGATGCCGACACGCTGCCGGTGCTCCAGGCGCTGCGCCTCGTGGTCTCCAACAAGTACTTCATCCTCATCGTGCTCATGTTCATCACGATGCAGTTGTACGGCGCCCTGACGGGTCTGGGCATCTACTTCATGCGCTACGTGCTACACGACGACTCCCTGCTCGGCCCATTCGCAACGGCGATCAACATTCCACAGATGATCGTCCTGATCGTGCTCCCATTCGTCGTCGCCCGCTTCAAAAGCATGTGGCGAGTCGACATGGCAGGATATATCGTCGCCATCGCAGCCCGCATCGGCGTCATCGTCGGCGGCTACCTCGTCAACGTTCCAATGATGATCGCCTTCACCGCCCTCGCGGCACTGTCCATCGCGCCTCTGCAGGGCACGGTCACCGCGTTGATCGCCGAGGCCGGCGAGAACACCTTCCTCAAGACGGGCGTTCGCATTGACGGCCTGATGTTCTCCTGCACGTCACTGGGCACGAAGATCGGCGGCGGGCTGGGGACGGCGTTGACCGGCTGGCTGCTCGACGCAGCGGGCTACATCCCCACGACCGGGGACCAGATCGTCGAACAGCCGCAATCGGTCATCGACATGCTGCACGTCACCTACCTGTGGCTACCGGCCCTCGCCTGTTTCATCATCGCCATCATCGTGTTCAATCTCGACGTCGAGAAGCAGAACGCGCGGCTGCGCGACGAGCACGCCGCACAGACTGACGAGCACGCCGCACAGACTCAGGAAACGTAGGAGGCCCTGATCACAACGCGGCGGGGTGGTGAAAGATTCTCACCACCCCGCCGCGTGTCACGCCGTGTCAGGAAGCGTCCTCCGTTGCGACGTTCTTCGTCTTGGTGACATCCAGGGGGATGCCGGGGCCCATGGTCGTTGCCACGGTGCCCTTGATGATATAGCGGCCCTTCGATGCGGACGGCTTGAGGCGCAGCACCTCGTCGAGCACAGCCGCGTAGTTCTCTGCGAGCTGGTCGGCGGTGAAGGACGCCTTGCCGATGATGAAGCCGAGGTTCGCGTGCTTGTCGACGCGGAACTCGATACGGCCGCCCTTGATCTCCTTGATCGCCTTGGCGACGTCCATGGTGACCGTGCCGGTCTTCGGGTTCGGCATGAGGCCGCGGGGGCCGAGGACGCGGCCGAGACGTCCGACCTTGCCCATGAGATCCGGGGTCGCAACGGCAACATCGAAATCGGTGTAGCCCTTGGCGACCTTCTCGATGAGCTCGTCGCCGCCGACCTCGTCGGCTCCGGCGTCAATGGCCTCCTGCGCGCGCTCGCCAACGGCGAAGACCAAGACCCGGGAGGTCTTGCCGGTGCCGTGCGGCAGGGAGACGGTGCCGCGCACCATCTGATCGGCCTTACGAGGATCGACACCCAGCCGGAACATGACCTCAACGGTCGAGTCGAACTTGGTAACGGTCGTTTCCTTGGCCAGCTTCATGGCCTCGAGGGGAGTGTAGAGAATACCCGCGTGGACCTTCTCGGCCGCGGCGCGGTATGCCTTCGAGCGCTTCGTCATTCTGCTTCTTCTCCTTGCAGTCGTGGTCGTCCGGGCAGCGCCTGCCCTACCACTGGAATGTTCGGGGGTGATCAGTCGGTAACGGTGATGCCCATGGAGCGGGCGGTACCGGCGATGATCTTGGCGGCGGCCTCAACGTCATTGGCATTGAGGTCGACCATCTTGGCCTGGCCGATCTCGCGAGCCTGGTCCATCGTGATGGAACCGACCTTGGTTTTGTTCGGAACGCCGGAGCCCTTCTGGACGCCTGCGGCCTTCTTGATCATCTCAGCGGCCGGCGGGGTCTTGAGGACGAACGTGAAGCTGCGGTCCTCGTAGACGGTGATCTCAACGGGGACGATCGAGCCGCGCTGAGACTCGGTCGCCGCATTGTACGCCTTCGTGAACTCGACGATGTTCACACCGTGCTGGCCCAGAGCAGGACCGACAGGCGGTGCAGGGGTAGCGGCGCCGGCTGCGATCTGAAGCTTGATCAGGCCGGTGACCTTCTTCTTCGGTGCCATGTATTTCGGGTCTTTCTGTGTATGTCCCAGGCGACGGATGCCGCACTTGGTCGTGCAATGAGTCACCGGCCGTCAGGCACAGTGAACCTAATGCGCACGAAGGTTAATCCTATCGCGCACTACCGCCTTCACCCAAGTCCAGGTGCCCGAGGTCACTCCCCGCGCTTGGCGACCTGGTCGAAGCTGCGATCAAAGCCCGCTCACTCTCGAGACGAGAGCAGTCGGTCGACAAGATGCCTCATCCCCGTTCCCGGTGAGGGAGGGAGCTCTCCGGCTCCTACTCGCGACGTCCCCGGCAACTGACAGTGCCTATCGGCGAACTGATGTTTCTCGAAAGGGAAGTCTGAAGGCAAGTGCTTATCCGTCTCGCGCACCGGCGCCAATTTCCGGAAGTGCTCCTGAGCATCATTCTGGTCCTGGTAGTTGCGCACTTGCTCGTAGTGAGCGATAAGCCAGACCTCGAAGCACGGCCTCGAGACAACAGCGAACCATCGCCCCTTCCTGCTTCTGCGTCTGTATTCCGCAACGAAGCCGGACCGATCCGCACCATCCTCGTCAACGACAATCCACACTTCATCATATGCGCTCGTATCACCGTGCGGACTCGTCAGCTTGCTCAAAACAGTCTTCGGATCGCCATGAATCGTCTTGATGGTGATCGCGAGGTCATCCCGTAAGCGCGCCTCAGGCTTGAGGCGACGGAGGTAAGAGCTTTCCGTGCGTTCCCCATTGGTGACAATGAGAATGCTCGTCTTCGGCGTCCTCCGAAGCCGTCGCCCGCCCGCCCTCGCCATCAATCCGTCTTTCTCTCATCCTGATTGTCAATCGACGGAGTGGTGATGAAGTCGTGCAGCAGGAAGTCGTCAACTTGCGGCGTAGCTCCGAACTGGCCGGAGAGGTATCGCTTCTCGCTATTGTTCCCAGGCCGGTTGTCAAAGTCATCAAGGGAGTACAACTCGGAGTGACCCGAGTTATCCTTCTCCACGAACCAGACATTTCGAGGCTGAAGGACCCGAGTGGGCGCATTCCCCAGCAGGGAGATGTCGTGCGTCGTGAAGATCAGTTGCGCCCCACGCGGATTGAGATGCTCCGAAGTGAACAGAGTAACGATGTATCGCGTGAGCTCAGGATGCAGACTCGCATCGAGTTCGTCGACAAGCAAGATACTGCCTCGTTTTAGAGCATTCAGTGTATGCCAGGCGATGGTGAGCCAGGTCAGCGTTCCTGAACTCTGTGCCTGAAGTGGCAATTCAAAGATGGAGTCACCATCCCCGGAATGGATAAACACGATCTTGTCGTGAATCTTGGGAATGTCATCGACCGTTTCTACGATCTCGCTCGAAGTCAGAGCTTCAGCGAAACGCGCAAAATGCTCTCGCACATGCTCCGGGATCTCCTCGTTTTGAATTTCAATCCGCTCGAGGCCAAGATCTCCCGCCTTCAACAGAGCGCGGACCAGCTCACCTTGTTCGCCGGGAGCGGCGAGCATCTCGCCAACGATCCTCCGGATGATGCTGAAGTCTTCGGCATCACGCAAGGAAACCTGTTCCACCCCGCTCCCAAGAGCTAAAGCGTCAGCGATCGGGGAGAGCTTCGCATGTCCATACTTACGAGCCACAGCGAGGTACAGCATCGGAGCTTTCGTGAGCTTAAGCACTTCGACTGTGGGTCCCGTCAAAGTCGCCCCCTTCTTGAAGTCAATACTTGTGCCCCGCGCCGACTGGCGACGGACGAACAGCATCCGTTTCGCGCCATGCGGGAAGGAATACAAAGCTTCGCGCCCCACACCCCATGCATGGGCTTCGATCTCATAGAGATAGCGAACGCCTTCGCGGTTAACGAAATCGATCGAATACGCCGTCACAGGATCATCGACATTGATGCCCCGAGTCGGCTGGAAGATCGCTCCAGAACCATCCGTGACGATCGAGCGCGCGACAGCGATCACCGCGTCAAGGATCGTCGTCTTTCCGGAAGCAT
This sequence comes from Actinomyces mediterranea, assembly GCF_900155595.1. GTDB lineage: Bacteria > Actinomycetota > Actinomycetes > Actinomycetales > Actinomycetaceae > Pauljensenia > Pauljensenia mediterranea. Next base: position 1,499,530 of record NZ_FTPB01000004.1, on the reverse strand, counting down.
TCGGGCCATAGATCGCCGCAACCCGTTCAATGCAATCAACCCAGGTCTGCCCCTCCCGAGGCACAACCGTCTTCAGGGTTCTCGCCACGAGATCAAGCTCCGCCGTAGCGAAGAAGGAGCGAAAACCAGAGACTCGAAATCTGAGGAGCATGGGGCAAGCATAACAGAGACAGGCTTTAATCGGGAAGAAAATTTCAGAACATGCCCTGTCTAGACACCTAAGAGGCTGCCGAAACCTCAGACCACTCCCCTCTTTGGAACACCCCTTCGATGCCAACGCGGGGCTGAGAGATCTCTTAACCTCCCAGCCCCGCCTGACCAGCGAGTTCGTCACTCCTCGCGCTTGGCGACCTGAGAGAAAGCGAGTTCGAGCGGGGTCTCCCGCTCGAAGATGGTGACGAGGACCTTGAGCTTCTGAGTATCCGGGGCGATCTCGGAGATCGTCGCCTCCATGCCCTCGAAGGGGCCGTCGGTGACGGTGACGACCTCGCCGACCTCGAAGGCCAGACGGACCTCTTCGATCTTCTGCTTCACGGGGGCCGCCTGGGGGCCTGCCTCTTCCAGGACGTTGAACTTCAGCAGGTCGACGACCTCGTCAATGGACAGCGGCACGGGGTTGTGCTGGTCGCCGACGAAACCCGTGATCGCGGGGGTGTCCTTGACGACCCGGTAGGACTGCTCATCGAAGTCCATGCACACGACGACGTATCCGGGGATGCGGACATGGCGCACGCGCTTCTTGACGGAGCCGCGGAACTCGGTGATGTACTCGTCGGGAACCTCGACACGGAAGATCTTCTCCTCCATGTTCTGGTTCGCGATGCGCTGCTCGAGGTTGGCTTTCACCTTGCGCTCGTGGCCGGAGTACGTGTGGACAACGTACCAATCGCCCGGCATCGAGTAGAGCTCCAGGCGGAACTCCTCCAGCGGGTCCATGTCGTCCTCGTCGGAGTCTTCCTCTGCGGCCGCGGGCTCGGGCTCAGCCGCGGGCTCGGGCTCGACGGCCGACTCCGCCTCGTTGACGATGGCGGTCGTCTCTTCAGCGGCGGTGTCGAATTCGACTGCGTCTTCGTTCACGCGTTCCTCCAAATGATTCGGGTCGGGTCCCCGGCGGCGCTGTAGAAGAAACCCGCCTGCAGATTCCTGCGGGCGGGTTCTCAGCTTCAGCCGAAGATCAATGCGTTCAGTCTACCGAAGCCGAAGTCTAAAAGGCCGGTGAACGCCATGATTACTGCCACAAAAACGATGACGACCGTGAAGTAGGTCCACGTCTCATTCCCCGTGGGGTAGGTGACCTTCTTCATCTCGGCAATGACCTGCGTGATGAAGATCCAGATCCGCTTGAAGATATTCGGTTTCTTGCGGTTGTCCTCGACCGCACGGTCGCGGGAAGGGGTCGCCCCGGTCTTGGTGCGATCTCGACGCGCCGAACCGGAGTCGGCGGCGACTGCCTCTGCCATGCGGCCTCCTAGGCTCGGTGGTGGATATGCTCTGGCAGGGCAGGCGGGACTCGAACCCACAACCGCCGGTTTTGGAGACCGGTGCGCTACCAATTGCGCCACTGCCCTACGTGCAGGCCGTTGACCCGCGCCCAGAAGTTTAGGGAATAAACGCTGCCCTGTCCACCCGGGGTGCCACCGCTTCGATCGGATCGCCGCATTAATCACGCCCGCCTTGGCCGGACGCCGCCCGTTTCGGATCCGCTGCGCGAATCCTGCCCGCGCCCGAGTCCTGCGGTCGGCGCCCCACCACTTGCATTCGGAGCACATCACCGCCGCATGACGATGGGGTGCACGGATAGCGCGCGGATCCCGGGAAAACCTGAGGCAGAGCTTTCCCCATATAAAACAGCGGGTCCGCATCCGTCGAGAGTTCCTGCGGGAAACGCTGTCCGAACGGGTCGGAGAGGGCAACGCCTTCGGGTACTGTTCCGCGCTCGTACGGGACGTCGGACGCAGCAGGGAGACGATGCACCCGGCTCGCGTACCGGCTGTGTTCCCCATGCGCCTCGCCGGGGCGAAACTGGCAACGGTACGCGCCGTAGGGTCCATCCCTTGTGTCATCCGGGTATCCCTTGCACGGCTATCAGCGTCCCGATGATGACCCCCCACCGCATGTGCCTGATTCGAGTGGCGGCCCGGTGCGTGTCGGCCGGGCGCTACCCGTCAAAACGCACACAGTTTCCAGAAACCGCAGCAAGCCACACAAGTATCTAAGGCTGTGAACTGCAAATATGCAGAATAGTCCGGACAACGATCGGGAGTTGACGCGAAAACTGTGTGCGTTTATGCGGGTCAACAGGAGTGAAGATCGGGCGGGGCCGGGCCTATCAGGGGCACCAAACAACGCCCACCACGCCTTCGCGCCAGGCGGTCGGCGACGACAACACCGAGCGGCCACACGCACAGGGCCGGGGACGCACCGCACACAGCGAACGGCAAGCCGCGCTCTGGTACCCCCTTCAGGTGAGGACCTCGAATGGAGTCGGTTCGTACTTCTCCTGCGCTTCAGCGAACAGGCGATCCGCCTCGTCATTCTTCCCCTCGGCGAGTTTCCACGCCCACAGCCTGTAGGCGCGCGCAGTCTCCCAGGCGGGGCCATCGGCAATGAGTTTGCCGTGATGCATCCACACGGCTCGCGTGCACATCTCCTCAATGGTCTGCGCCGCGTGCGACACGAGGAACACGGTACCCGCAGAGCGGCGGATCTCGGTGAGGACGTCTTCCGAACGCTTCTTAAAACTCGCGTCGCCCGTGCCCAGTGCCTCATCGATGAGCAGAATATCGGGCTGTGACGCCGCATTGATTGCGAAGCGTAGGCGCGCACCCATGCCCGCAGAATAGGTCTTCATCGGCCGGTAGATGGAATCCCCGATGCCGGCAAGTTCCGCAATCGCGGGGGTCGCCGCCTTCGTCTCCGCGGGCGTCAGCCCCATGGCGAGGCACCCAAGTTGAATATTGCGAATCCCCGTCAAGTCCGGGACGAGGGCCGCCCCCACCCCGAGCAACGTCGGCTGCGATCTGGCGTACACGCGTCCGCTGACCGGGGGTTCGACTCCGGCGATCATTCGCAGCAGCGTCGACTTGCCCGACCCATTGAGACCGAGGACTCCGACGGATTCACCGGTACGCACACACAGCGACACATCGTTGACGGCGTGCACATCCACCTTGATGGGGCGTCTAACCAGCGCGTGCATCGTGCGGGCGAGCAGGCTCGCGCGCTTGCGAGCCTCACGATCCGTCGTCTCGGTGCGGTAGATCTGGTGGACCCGGTCGACGACGACAGAGGGTTCACCGAGAGAGAGTTCGACGCCCTTCTTCGGCTCTTCCTCAGGATTCTCTGCCATAGGACTCCTCATGCGACCAGAAGACAATGAATCCCAATGCGAGCATTCCTGCCGCCCAGATACCCAGGTACGCCCATTCGTCCGTCGTCGGAATAGTGTCGTACACGAGGGCGTCGCGCGCCATCTTCAGGATCTGATAACCAGGATTCGCCGTCATGATCGAATACACCGGCTCATGGTCGGCGAATCGGTCGAGTGAGAAAAAGATGCCCGACCCGTAGAACCAGAAGCGGCTGATGAGCGGCCAAATGAACTTCAAGTCGGGCACGCGGGCAGTCAACGATGCGGTGAACAAAGCGATCCCGAGGCTGAACACCCACGCCAGGGCAACGACCGGGATGATGAGGAGCCATGTCGGGCTCGGGACAACGTGCGGAGGCACGATAGCGATGAATGCCAGGGTCGCGAACAGCACCGGGATGAAGTCGAGGAGATTGCGCAAGGCCCAGGACACGACGAGGGACGCCCTGGGGAAAGAGAATGCGCGCAGCATGTTCTTCGCCCCCGGAATAATCGCGCCCCCAGAGGTCAACCCCACTTGGACCAGGGTGAACACATTGATGCCGACGATGAGGTAGGCAAGAAAGTTATCGACACCACGACCCGTACGCAACAGCAGTCCGAAGATGACGAAGAAGATCATGCCGTCGAGGAAAGGCCGTAGCACCAACCACAGCTTGCCCAGCACCGTACCGCGCGATGTGGCGAAAGCCTTCGCCCTCGAGTCGGCAATGATGAAGTAGCGGCGGGCCCAGATCTGTGTGATATAGGTGCGCAGCGGGGGCCTCGTGGCGACCTCGTTGAGGCGCCACGTCGGGACCGACACATTGCCCGACACTTCGATCTCGGACAGGGTCGATACGACCCACTCGCCGATCCCACTGTGGCTGCCCGAATCCTTCGCCGTCATCGGCCCCCCCTCTCCGTCGTAGTCCGCCTCCCGGTCGCCAACCCCGGTGAGATCCGCGATTGCGGCAACGCAGCGTCTGGCGGCGGCTCCATCGCCGAAGGGGTTGTCCTTTCGGGCCTGGGCGACGCGACTGGGTGATGCGAGGATATGCGTCGCAGCGTCATACACCGCCTCCTCGTCGGTGCCGACAAGACTCGCCCACCCGCTTGCGACGGCCTCTGGACGCTCCGTGGTCTCACGGAGGATGAGGACGGGCGTGCGCAGGCTCGGAGACTCCTCCTGTACTCCACCAGAGTCGGAGAGTACAAGGGTGGACGCCTTCACGAGGCGCAAGAAGTCCGGGTACTGCAACGGGGGCACCATGACGACATTCCGACAGTCGCCGACGACATCCGCAAAAGTCTTGCCGACCTGCGGGTTCGCATGAAGCGGCAGGACGAACACCGTGTCAGGGAATTCGAGGGCGAGCCTGCGGACGGCCCGAGCCGTGGAGCGCTGCGGCTCCCCCCAATTCTCACGACGGTGCGATGTCACGGTGACCAGCGGTCTGCCCGAGGCAACAATCCTCTCAACATGTCGATTCGTCCAATGCCGCGACGAGGCGATGATCATGTCAAGCGCATCGACGACGGTATTGCCCGTCACCGCGATCTTCGTCTCGCTGATCCCCTCGCGCAGGAGATTCCGCTTCGCGCTGATCGTCGGGGCGAGGTGAAGTTCGGTGATCTGCGACACGAGCCGACGGTTCCCCTCTTCGGGGAAGGGTTGCGACAGGTCGCCCGAGCGCAAGCCCGCCTCCAAGTGGACGACGGGGATGCGGGCGTTGAAGGCCGCGAGCGCCGCCATCACAACGGTCGTGGTGTCCCCCTGGACGAGCAGCGCATCCGGGCGGTGCTCGTCCAGGGCGGCGTCCAGACGGTTGATGATCTTCGCAGACAGGCGGTTGAGGCTCTGCCCCGTCTCGAAGACCCCGAGGTCCAGATCCGGGGTGATGCCGAACAGGGAGCCGACCCCGTCGAGCATCTGACGGTGCTGCCCCGTGACGACCGTGATCACACGGAAGCGCGAGTCATTGCGCAGCGCGCGGATGACGGGCGCCACTTTGATGCCTTCGGGGCGCGTCCCGTAGGCGACCATGATGAGGGGTGAGTGGTCCTTCACGACGCTCCTCCCGCCGTTCGCCGCCACAGGCCCTTCGTATCGATGATCGGACGATCGCCGAAAATCGCCGGGTCCGTTCGACGGAATTGCCGGTGGTCGACGAGCAGGACAATGATATCGGCACGCTCCACCGCATCGTCGAGCGTCACGAGACGCACATTGGTCATGGCGGCGAACGCTGTGGGCAGGTGCGTGATATGCGGTTCGACGGCAAGCACCTCCATCGTCGGGTTGCTCGTGGCGAGTTCGAGGGCAATGCCCACCGAAGGTGATTCGCGCAAGTCGTCGATATCAGGTTTGAATGCGAGGCCGAGCAGCGCGATCTTCGGCTTGTCCAGTCCGAGGACGTCGACGGCGGCGCGGATCTGTTCGATGACTCTTGCAGGCATCGAGTCGTTGACCTCACGGGCCGTGCGGATCAAGCGCACCCGGGAGGGGGCGGCCGAGACAATGAACCACGGGTCTACTGCAATGCAGTGCCCGCCGACCCCCGGGCCGGGCTGGAGGATAGAGACGCGGGGGTGCCGATTCGCCAATTCGATAACATCCCACACGTTGATCCCAAGGTCGTCGCAGATGAGGGAGAGTTCGTTCGCGAAGGCGATATTGACGTCCCTGAAGGAGTTCTCCGCGAGTTTGGTCAGTTCCGCCGTCGCAGCGCCGGTGACGGACACCGTTCCCGTGCAGAAGGACTGATAGACCGCCTGTGCGCGGACGCCGGCCTCGTCCCCCAGACCGCCGACGATCCGATCATTCGTCGTCAGCTCGGCCAAGATGCGTCCGGGCAGGACTCTTTCGGGGGCGTGAGCGAAGAAAAGAGCGCCGGGATGTGCCGGGTCCATGCTGAGGTCGGGGCGCTCGGCGAGGATCTTGTGCGCCATCATCTCAGTCGTCCCCGGGGGAACCGTTGATTCAAGGACGACGAGTTCACCGCCCGCAAGGATCGGCGCGATCGATTCCGCGGCGGCGTTGATGTAGCTCATGTCCACTGTGTGCTCGCCCGTGAAGGGGGTCGGCACGGACACGATGAATACGTCGGCGGGTTCAGGACGGGTAGATGCGCGAAACGCACCCGAGCGGACGACACCCGCGAGGGCCTCCTCCAAGCCCGCTTCGACGAAGGGCAGGGAGCCGTAGTTGATGGATGCGACGACGTTCTCGGAGACATCGACTCCGAGGACGCTCCATCCCGCCTGGGCGAAGACGACGGCGGTGGGCAGGCCGATGTATCCCAGTCCGACGACGACCAGTCGGCCTTGTGGGAGCGCACGAAGGGGCTCAGAAGAGGACATGATCGAATGCCTTCCCGAACGAGACGACGCGTGAAGTGGCGAGCACCTGTGGGTCGTCGATCTGCCATGTGTGCGAGGGATGCGTCGACCGGTGCTGGATGAACCCGAATCGGTCGCTTGAAAAGACTCTACCCCCGTTGCGCTGAACTTCTCTAAGGAATTCGGAATCCTCTCCCGTCGTCCGAGCTTCGAAGGGGGCGTTCATGAACACGTCGCGGGGCGCGACGATCGTCGGTCCTGCAACGAAATGCGTCCATGTCCGCTCACTGCGAGCAAACCTCAGACACAGGGCGTCCATGCCCTCCAGGTACATGTAGTGGGCGTGTTTGCCGACAACCTCCGCATTCGAGTAGGACAGGGCAGCAAGCTGGTCGGCGAGGTAGTGGCCGCCGTACCAGTCGTCATCGTCGATCTTGGCGAGGACGTCCCCGTCGGCGCGGGCAACGAGGGCGTTGTAGCACTCCCCCAGGCTCCATGAGCGCTCCCCCATCAGCCATTGGACGTTCAGGCCCATGTCGCGCGCCCGGGCGACGGCGCGAGGATCGGCGTCGAATCCGTGGGTGAGGATGAGAACCTGCAGGTCCACGTCGCGCTGGTCGGCCATCTGGGTGAGGACGTGATCGAGTTGATGCGGCCTATTCGTCGAGACGAGAGTGGTGACGGTGCGGGGCGGGGCGACCCACTCGGGATGGCCGATGGCGGTGAATACCGCGTCGAGTCGATGAGAGTAGGCGTGTTCGCGCCAGATGCGCCGCTGGGCGCGGTGCGTGATCCGGTCTCTCAACTCCGGTGACGCGTCGAGGGCGCGGATCCACTGCCCCGTCTCTGTCCGGTCCTTCACCTGGATGACGTCTCCAGCGTCGAAGAAGCTGTCGATCGCGGCGGAGGGAGCGGAAATGACCGGGGTACCGCAGGCCGTGGCCTCGAAGATCCTCCTCGCGCACATCGACTGACTCGCGACGACGGAGTTCACATTGAGGATCGCATGGTAGCTGCGGTTCGCCGTCAGCATCCGCGAATAGGTGAGTTCGCCGCGCACAGAGGCGTCGTAGGGGGCGGGGAAGCGGTAAGCATCCGACATATCCTGGAATCGGGAGAAGATGTCAAGCGGGTGCGATAGTCGCGATTCCACGTCGAGGGCTCCCCCCAGCAGCATCTCCATCTGCTCGCGCCGCTCGGGGTACTTATCCTTGAAATAGGTGCCCGCGAAGGCCACGGAGCGCTCGTCCTCTTCAGCGAGGCCGACGGGGCGGATCGGGTTATGGATGGCGGGCTGGGCGCCGAAAGGCATAACGCCGATACGATTGTGGCCGAAGTCGCGCCGATAGGAGTCGACGGAAGACACATCCGTCGTGAACACCCAGTCGAAGAGTCGAGCGGTGGCTAAGAAGTCGTTGTAGTGGACCGGGTCTTCCTTGTTCCAGAACACCGTGGGGATCGAGTGGGCGCGACAGTGCTCAATGAGGGCGCTCAGATATTGGGAGGGAGCGTTGCCACCTGTGAATCTGCCCTTCCACTGATCATGGTTCCCATGCCACGCCGATTCGACGAATAGCAGGTCGATGGGGGTGTCGCGCAGTTGGTCCGACCACCGCCTGGGGTCGAGTTCCACCTGGTTCCACTCATAGGCGAAGGCGTCGAGGGTGAAGGTGTCAGCGATGACTCCGACGACGAGAGGCCGCCGTCCCCTCCACGTCTCGGGATCGGGTGCGGGCCACTCGTCGAAGAGGGCGCCGTCGCGCTTCCTGCGCCTCCGAGAAGCCCGCGGGTAGGAGGAGCGGCGCTGTTCGAAGTCTCTGAGCTGCACGAGCCCGCCGTGGCGCAGATGCCACAAGCGCTTTCGCCACAGATCGAGTCGCACGATATCCACCTCGCACATTCACCGTTAGGATGTATCCGATGATCCCATATCGAGGGCCCCATCGGTGAGAATGGCGGAATATGACCCCCAACCCCCGAGGTGTTATGAAACAGGCGATATTCGGCAGTTGCGTGACCCGCGACGCCCTTGAGTACGCGGATCCGGCGTTATTCGAACGCTCCGTGTACATCGCCCGCCAGTCGATGATCTCCATCGGACACCCGACCTCGGATACTGCCCTGACCTCCGTGAGCCTCACCTCCCCCTTCCAGCACCATCTCTTTCACGGGGACCTTGCGGGCGATGCATTGACCCGTATCCGCCGCACTCTGTCGACCTCCGACACGTCGGTATGCCTCGTCCTCGACCTCGTCGACGAGCGCGGCGGGATCTTCGTCCACCCTGACGGCGCGGTCATCACCCGCAGCATTGACGGCGTCGACAACGACGTCTACTCGCGCCTGAGCGCCGACTGGACCCTCCATACCTTCGGCTCGATGCAGCATTGGACGATGTACGCCCGGGCGAGCCAGGACCTGCGCCGCGCACTCGAAGAGGTGGGGGTGTGGAGGCGGACAGTCGTCGTGAAGGTCAAGTGGGCCGCAGAGGACACGACCGGGGCGCCCACCGCCGGCTCCTTCGGCTTCACCGCCGAGGTCGCCAATGAGATCCTCGACGGGTACTACGAGCTCCTCGACATGCACGGGTGGACACTCGTCACCCCCGGGGTCGAACCGATCGCAGACCCCGACCACAAGTGGGGGGCCGCCCCCTTCCACTACACAGAGTCCTACTATCGCGCAATCAACGACGCATTGACGCGCACGCTCACGTGAGGCGCGCGTGAATACTTCTGCACAGCATCCATTGCGCAGACCGAGAATCCTCGGTAATGGTTTCTGTTAACCTATAGGCAATTCCCCGTCATCACTTGTTACAGTCAGGAATCCTGGGCCTCATGCGTCTGCTGGTCGTCGCACAAACATGGGAACCCGAGGAAGGCGTTCCCCAACGCCGTTGGGCATGGTTGACGCGCGCGTTGACGCTGGCCGGGCACGAGGTCCACGTCCTCGCCCCTCCCCCGCACTACCCCACGGGGCATCTGTTGTTCACCGAGTCTGAATACCAGTTCGGCGCCGTCGCCGAGGGCACCAACGGGGAGATCATCCACCGCTCGGATTTCCTCGGACACGACTCCACGCTCTACGCCCGAGTGCGCGATGAAGAGCGGATCATGGCCTCTCAGATCCGCCTGGGACGCAAGCTGGTGCGTCAATGGCGCCCCGAGCTCATCATCGCCACCGCACCGCCCCTACCCGCCGCGATCTCAGCGCACGGCATCGCCGCCGGTAACAAGATCCCGATCGTCATCGACCTGCGCGACGCCTGGCCCGACCTCATCGACTACATGAACGTCTGGGCGCCCGTGACGGGGCGGCCCGCACGCCGCGGGCTCGTCAAGCAGCACGCCTTCAGGAGCGCCGCCTTCTTCGGCGGAAAAGCCCTCAACCGTGTCCTGCGGGACTCGGCGGCCGTCATCACGACAACCGACTCGTTCGGCCGTGTCCTACGCGACCGGGGCATCTCCTCCACCCTCACCGTCCGCAACTTCGGCGCCAGGCGCGGGGTGGAACTGGACAACCCCCCACAGCGCACCGGGCTGCGGGTCCTCTACGTCGGGACGACTGGACGCGCCCAAGAACTGTCGAACGCGCTCCACGCCCTCGCCGAAGTACGCAAACGCGGAGTCGACGCGCGAATGCGAATCGTGGGGTCGGGCGCACACCTGAAGACGCTGCGCAACAATGCTGAAACGCTCGGCATCCCCGTCGAATTCACCGGACGACTCCCCTACCGGCTCGTCATGGAGCACTACGAGTGGGCGGACACCGTCCTCATCCATCTGCAGGACTGGGCTCCCATGTCCCACACCGTCCCCTCCAAGCTCTACGAGGCCCTTGAGATCGGACGCCACATCAGTCTGTCCGTCAATGGAGAGGCCGCGGAGATCATCACCGCCTCCGGCGCCGGCGACGCCGTCCCCGCAATGGACCGCACGGCCCTCGCGGACCTGTGGGAGGACCTCGCACGCAACCGCGAACGCCTCAATGCCGCGGGGCGGGGCATCACGTGGCTCGACGCGCAGGGCACCCCGGACGACAACGCTCAGCGCTTCGTCCGCTTCATCGAAGGGATCGTCAATGAGCGCGTCGGCTGATCCCGCCGAACCGACGAGGAAGACGCGTGAGGTGGCGCGCTCCCTTCCCGGGCGCATCGCCCGGACCGCCGTCCATCTTCCCCTATTGACCAGCGCTGTCGCACGGATGATCGTCGAGGACCCGGCTCACTTCGCCGTTCAAACATCGCGCCGCCTACCGCGTCGCCTGCGCGATGCCCTCGGATCAGGACCCGCTCCCCGTCGGGAGGGCTCCACCCCGCGGGCCCTGTGGCTCATGATGGTCGACCGGCCGGGTATTGCGAAAGAGGAACTCTCCGCTTCAATGACGAGGGGGCCGCTCGCCGATGCGATCCGCGTACAAGTGGGCGCCCCGCTTGACGAGTCGGCCTCGGCCCGCAACCGGGCAAAGGAGCTGTGGGAGGCGGGAGACATTGACGAGGCGATCGGACTCGCCCCCGCGCCGCTCCGACGAGTTTTCGAAGCGCGCACACGGGTCCTCACCCCCGGGCGCACTCTGACACTGCCGCTCATGTGCCCCGACATTCACCCGCGCTCACGCATTCGAGTCCTCCACGCGCTGACGAACTCCCTGCCGTGGACGAACTCCGGCTATGCGCTGCGCTCCCACGCAGTCCTCATCGCGCAACGCGACGTCGGCCTCGACGTCCTCGCCGTGACGCGGCTCGCCTACCCCATCACCATTGGACGCCCCTGGACGCCGACTCGCGACGTCATCAACGGCATCGACTACCGGCGTCTACTCCCGCGCGCCCTCCCCCGCTACGAGGACGACCGCCTCGCCGTGCACGCGAAAATGCTTGTCGAGGAGGCACGGGCCTTCGCCCCGCATGTTCTGCACACGACGACGGACTTCCACAACGCCCTCGTCACGCGGGCCGTCGCACAGGCCCTGGACATCCCCTGGGTCTACGAGTTCCGCGGCGAGCTAGAGAAATCATGGGTAGCGCGCAGGCCGCACGACCAGGAGGAGCGCGCCCTCGCCTCTCAGCGCTACGCCATGATGCGCGCCCGCGAGACCGAGATGGCGCTCGCGGCGGACGCCGTCGTCGCCCTCTCCCACCATCAGGCCCGCTCACTCGTCGAGCGGGGGATCCCCGAGGACACAATCAGCGTCATCCCGAACGCGGTCGATGAGGCGCTCCTCGATACACCGCGCGACCGCGAAGCGGCGCGCACCGCACTCGGCCTGAGGCCCGACAAGCCGTGGGTTGGTACCGTGTCGGCGATCGTCGATTACGAAGGGCTCGACACTCTCATCGACGCCCTCGCCGAGGTTCGAGGCCGGGGGATGGACGTCGGATGCCTCATCGTCGGCGATGGTGTCTCGCGCGAGTCCCTCATTCAACAGGCCCGCGAACGGGGGCTGCATGTTGCAGTGGGACTGTCCGATCCCGATGCCGACGTCGTCTTCCCCGGGAAGGTTTCCCCCGACGAGGCCCTCACCTGGTATCAGGCCCTCGACATCATGACGATCCCCCGCCGCGACACCCCCGTGACCCGGGCGGTCACCCCGATCAAGGGTCTGCAGGCGATGGCGCTGGGAATCCCGCAGATCGTGTCGGATCTTCCCGCTCTCGTCGAAGTAGGGGCCCGAGACGGCCAGGGAATCGCCATCGCACCCGGAGATTCTCACGCCCTCGCCGGGGCGATCACCCGGGTGCTCGCCGACTCCGACCTGGCCGAGCGCCTCGCAGATGCCGGGCGCTGCGCCGCAGCCGAGAGGACCTGGGCCGCCAACGGTAGGGCCTATGAGCGGCTCTACCGTTCACTCCTGGACTGACGGGGCTGCAGCCGAATACTGGGCGCTTCGTCGCCCGGGGCGGGCCTGTGCGACGATATGCGCATGAGTACTGCACCTCGCGCCCGTGTGTCCCGGCGATTCGCGTCCATCACGCCCTCAGCCACCCTGGCAGTGGACGCCAAGGCGAAGGCGCTGAAGGCTCAGGGGCGGCCCGTGATCGGCTTCGGCGCCGGAGAGCCCGACTTCGCAACCCCCGACTTCATCATCGAAGCAGCGATTGCCGCTGCCCGCGAGCCCGCGATGCACCGATACACGCCCACAGGCGGTCAGCCCGCCCTGCGTCAGGCGATCGCGGCGAAGACCCTGCGCGATTCGGGCTACGAGGTCGACCCCGCCCAGGTGCTCGTCACCAATGGCGGCAAGCAGGCCGTCTTCCAGGCATTCGCGTCGATCCTCAATCCGGGTGACGAGGCGCTGCTGCCGACCCCCTATTGGACGACCTACCCGGAGGCCATCAAACTCGCCGACGGTGTCACCGTTCCCGTGTTCGCGGGCGCCGACCAGGGCTACAAGGTGACGGTGGAGCAACTCGAGGCCGCTCGCACCGACCGAACGAAAGTCCTCCTTCACTGCTCCCCCTCCAATCCCACCGGCGCCGTCTATACCCCGGAGGAGACCCGAGCCATCGGCAAGTGGGCCCTCGAACACGGCATCTGGGTCATCACGGATGAGATCTACGAGCACCTGCTGTACGAGGACGCCGTAAGTGCGCACATCGTCGCCCTCGTTCCCGAGTTGGCGGATCAGACGATCGTCCTCAATGGAGTCGCCAAGACGTACGCGATGACTGGATGGCGCGTCGGCTGGATGATCGGCCCCGCAGACATCATCAAAGCGGCGACCTCCTTCCAGTCTCATTTGACGTCAAATGTGTCGAATGTGGCTCAGCGCGCGGCCCTCGAAGCAGTGTCCGGCGGGCTCGACGACGTCCACATGATGCGCGACGCCTTCGACCGGCGTCGCCGCACCATCATCTCGATGCTCCGCGAAATCGACGGGGTCAGCGTGCCCACGCCGAAGGGCGCGTTCTACGCTTACCCAAGCGTCGAGGCGATCCTGGGTCGCTCCATCCGCGGCAGGGTCCCCACCACCTCCGCCGAGTTCGCCGATCTCATCCTCGACGAGGTCGAAGTCGCCGTGGTTCCCGGCGAGGCCTTCGGGCCGTCGGGATTCCTGCGCATGTCCTACGCCCTGTCGGACGAGGACCTCGTCGAGGGTGTAGGGCGCATTCAGGAGCTCTTGGCCTGACAAGTCCCACATGAGACCCGATGCACTGGTACTGCATTGCGCTTCGCGCTGCCCAGCGGCGCGGGGAAACGGTACCGTAGGAGTGTCGGAGATGATCACCGGGTAATCGTGGCGAACGTCCGTGCCCGGCATCCGAGGAGAGGATGCCCATGAGTCGTATGCAGGCCCGCGCAGCCGCCAAGGCGCCGATGAGCGGCACGAAGAAGGCGCTCATTGTTTTGCTCGTGCTACTCCTGGTCGCCCTCGTCGGCGTCGCCGCAGTGTTCCTCGGCGTGCGTCACTCCATCAACTCCCAGATCAGGCACGTGTCGACCTCTCTGGGCTCGCCGACCCCGCAGAGCACGGTTCACGCGCAATCGACGCCGAGCGGCGACGACATCAACTTCCTCATCCTGGGGACCGACTCGCGTCAAAGCGGGGGTGATCCGACGGACTGGGAGTACGGGGCGCAGCGCTCCGACGTCATGATGATCATGCAGATCTCCGGGGATCGTAAATCCGTCAATATCATGTCGATCCCCCGCGACTCGTGGGTTGACATTCCCGGGTACGGCAGCGCGAAGATCAATGCCGCCTATTCCTTCGGAGGGGCGGACCTCACCATTGAGACGGTCCAGAACCTTACCGGTATCACGATCGACCACTTCATGGTCACCGACTTCACGAGCTTCGAGCAGATCACCGACACCCTCGGCGGCGTCACTATCGCCACCGGCGAGGGGGTCGAGACTTTCAACGGCGCCGATGCGCTCGCCTACGTCCGCGAACGCAAGTCCCTTGCCCGCGGCGACTTCTCGCGCATGCAGCGCCAGCAGGCGTGGATGCGGGCCATCCTGCACAAGGCCTTCGACGCGTCGGTGCTGACCGATCCGGCGAAGCTGTCGGACATGATCTCCGTCCTGCTCGCCCACTCAGCCGTCGATGAGACCCTCACCTTCGACTCCATGCTGTCGCTCGCTTCGCAGCTGACATCGTTGCGTTCCTCGGGCATCAACTTCTTCACCATCCCCTACACGGGGACGGGCACCTCCGAAGACGGTCAGTCCATCGTCCTCCTCGACACGGAGGCCATCGCCCCACTCATGGAGGCGTGGAACAATGACTCCCTGGCGAACTACGTCAAGACCGCGGGCGGATTCGACGTCCTCGGCGCAGGAGCCGTGTCCTGACCCCTAGGACGAGTCCGGCGAGAGCAGCACGATTTGCCCAGTGAACTGTCACAATGGAGTCATGGACATCCAGTACCGTCATGCTGACACAGCAAAGCCGAAAGGCACCGTCGTCTTGTGTCACGGCTTCGCCGAGCACTCTGGACGCTACCGGCACCTTCAGGACGCACTCGTCGACGCTGGATACGACATCGCCTACTTCGATCTCGCCGGGCACGGCACATCTGACGGCCCCCGGGCTCAGGTCGACGTCGGCAAGCTCATCCGCGACCACCTGGATGCGCGGCGCATCGTCCTCGCACACGCCCGCACGCCCGACCTGTTCCTCTTCGGTCACTCCATGGGCGGCGTCATCACCGCTGCTTCCACTCTCCTCAATCCCAAGCACCTGCGCGGCACGGTCCTGTCCGGCCCCGCTTTGCGTCCGCTGCCCGATGTTCCCGCATCGACGGCGAGGCTCATGCTGCCCGCCGCTCGTCTCGCACCCGGAGTAATCGTCAAACCCGCCCGCCTGCCCGGCTCGGAGTCGGTACTGTCGCGCGACCCGCGCGTCCAAGAGGCCTTCGACGCCGATCCCCTGTGCTACACGGGAGGAGTGCCGATCCTCACTGCCGTCACAATGGTGTTGCAGGGTAATGAGGTCATCCGACGCGCGGACAGGGTGCGCACGCCGATGCTGGTGATGCACGGGAATGCAGACGCCCTCGCCTCGTTGAAGGGAACGCGGGCCTTCATCGCGGGCGCCGTCGCCGCCAACCCGGACGCCGACATCCACCTGAGGGTCATTGACGGCGCCTACCATGAGATCCTCAATGAACCGGAAGGCCCTGGCCTCATTCATGACATTGTTCTCTGGTTCAACCAGCACTGAGCACGCCCCTCCCACAGCCGGGTATCCTCAACGGTGATGTACCGCTCGACCCCCTCATTCGCGCTCCCCCAGCCGAATCTGACGCTGGCTCCGCCAACCCCACCGGGGAGGCGCGACCTCGTTGCGCTGCCCAAGGCACACCTCCACCTGCACTTCACGGGAGCCATGCGTCCTCAGACACTTATCGACATGGCGCGGGAGCAGGGCGTGCGCCTACCTCCCCACCTGCTCGACGTCGACCCGTTGAAGGTACCCGCCGACGGGCGCGGCTGGTTCCGATTCCAGCGCTCCTACGATTCTGCGCGCCACCTGGTGCGCTCGGAGGCAGCGATGCGCAGGATCGTCCGCGAAGCCGCCGAGGACGATGCGGCAGAGGGATCGATGCGCCTGGAGATCCAGGTCGACCCGACGTCGTATGCGCCGTGGGTTGGGGGGATCACGCCCGCCCTGGAGATCGTCCTCGACGAGGCGCGACGCGCCTCGGCGGATACGGACGTGGAGATCGGCGTGGTCGTTGCAGCATCGAGGATCCGACATCCCCTTGATGCGCGGGTCCTGGCCAGGCTTGCCGCGCAGTATGCGGGCGACGGCCCGGGAGAAGTCGTCGGCTTCGGATTGTCGAATGATGAGCGGGTCGGCACGACCTCGGACTTCGGCGCCGCATTCGGGATCGCACGGCGCGCAGGGCTGGCGTCCTTGCCCCACGGGGGCGAACTACTCGGCCCGGAGTCGGTGCGCGAAGTCGTGACGGCGCTGGCGCCCAAGCGGCTCGGCCACGGGGTGAGGACCACAGAGGATCCGGAGTTGCTCGATCGCCTCATTGAGGCGGATGTGGCCTTCGAAGTGTGTCCGACGTCGAATGTCCACCTCGGCGTGTATTCGGATTTCTCTCAGGTGCCGCTGCCCGTGCTCATGGGGCATGGTGCCACGATCGCACTGGGAGCCGACGACCCCCTGCTGTTCCATTCGCGCCTGCTGCGCCAGTACGAGCACGCGCGCGATGTATTCTCACTGTCCGATGAGACGGTCGCGGACTTGGCGCGCCAGTCGATTGACGCGTCTTTGGCGTCGGAGTCCTCCAAGCGCCGCTGGTATGCGCAGATCGAAGCGTGGAAGGCTGCGCGCCCTCACGCCCAAGACCACGAGCAGCAGACGGGCTGACGGACGTTCCCGCTCCTTATCGGTCTCCTCTTCAAAGAATTTTGATTCAAGCCGCGCTGAATCGTGTGTTCGCGCCCTGCCGGGTCATGCTGAGAACATCACCGAGCAGTGCATCTGCGGTTCTCATTGTCATTTCCTCCTCACATACTTGTTGCGGGCGGGCATCGCTGTTGCGGGCGCGCATCGCGCAGATGACATCATCATCATCGGTGACCGCGCTCTCGACGAACCCCATGGTGGCAATAATGGTTACCACAGGCCGATAACATCAACGGGTGTTACCGCTGGACAAGGCGTTTGGATTACCAGGTGATGCCGACAGTGACAGGTTCGGCGACCAGTGTGACACCGAATGCTCCCTCCACGCCCGCGATGATCGCCCGCGCGAGCTCTTCGACCTCGCCGGAGGTCGCCCGCCCGCGATTCGTCAGCGCGAGGACGTGCTTATGCGACAGGGACGCGCCCTCAGCGCGCGCACCGGGCACCGCCCAGCCTTTCGCAAAGCCCGCGTGGTCAATGAGCCAGGCCGCCGACGTCTTGACGAGGCCCTCCCCCGCCTCGTTGACGCCCGCGGGGAAACGCGGTGCGGCTTCGGGCAGGCCTGCGGCCTCTGCGGCGGTGAGGATCGGGTTGGTGAAGAAGGAGCCCGCGCTCCACGTGTCATGATCTCCAGGGTCCAGGACCATGCCCTTGGAGCGGCGCAGAGCCAGCACCGTGTCGCGCACGAGTCGCGCGTCAGCACGCTCCCCCTGTTCGACGCCGAGACGGGCGGCGAGTTCGCGGTACATGACGGGAGCGGAGAAGGGCGATTCTTCGAGTAGGAAGGTCGCTTCGAGGACGACCGAGCGCCCGGTCGGACCCCACGTGCGGCCCGTGTCGTCGCCCTCGTAAATGGAGCGCTTGATGTTGGAGTTGCGATACGACAGGGCGAGGTCCGCAGAGTCCAGAGTCTTCTCGACGCCTTCGCCGCGATCCCACACGAGGACGGAGTCGAGCGTCTCGCCGACTTCGTGCCCATAAGCGCCGACGTTCTGCACGGGTGCGGCGCCCACGGTACCGGGGATTCCTGACAGTGCTTCAAGGCCGCAGAGCCCCCGATCGAGGGTCCATTGGACGAACTCGTCCCACACGGTGCCCGCGGAGGCGGTCACGAGCCTGTGGCCGGGGCGGTCGGGGGCTACAGCTGCCGTGATATCGCGTCGCTGATCTTGGATGACGACGCCATTGAAGGGGTCGTCGGATGCGAGGAGATTGCTCCCACCGCCGAGGATGAGAAGCTGGTCGTCCTCAGCGTCTGCGAGTGCGATCGCACGGGTCAGCGCATCGCGGCTGAGGGGGTGGATAAGTCTTCTGATCGCCCCCCCGACGTGCAGCGTCGTCAATTCGGCGAGCGTCGTGGCGGCAGTCGCGGTTCTGAGATCCTCCATACCGTTATCGTATGGCTTGTTCGATGATGGATGGCGTCGTCGTCACCGACGCCGTGTGTCAATGCTGCGGCATGCACGAAACCCCCGGGGATGAATCCTCGGGGGGCTCCTACCGATCAGCGATCAGCGGGTCTCGCGGTGCGCGGTCGACTTGCGGCAACGCGGGCAGTACTTCGCGAGTTCAAGGCGATCCGGCGTGTTGCGACGGTTCTTCTTGGTGATGTAGTTGCGCTCCTTGCACTCCGAGCAGGCGAGAGTGATCTTGGGGCGAACATCCTGAGACTTGCTTGCCACGGTTGGTTCCTCTTTTGCTGAATTGTGGTGTCGGCGCGCGACCTGTCGTTGTGGTAGCGGGGGCGGGGCTCGAACCCGCGACCTCACGATTATGAGTCGTGCGCTCTGACCAGCTGAGCTACCCCGCCGCTAAGGCGCGACCGCAGCCGCAACCAGAGCCCCGAAAGGGAATCGAACCCTTGACCTTCTCCTTACCATGGAGACGCTCTGCCGACTGAGCTATCGGGGCAATGCCGTAGAGCCTATCCCAGCGCTGACGGCTTGCGCAATCTGCACCGTTGAGAAGGAACTCACAGGCATCTCTTGTGCTCGACCAGTTGCCCGATCGTCATCAAGATGGTGGCGGGGGAGGGATTCGAACCCCCGAAGCATTCCGCGTCTGATTTACAGTCAGATCCCTTTGGCCACTCGGGAACCCCGCCGCGCGCCGCTTTCGCGGTGCCGTGAAAGAATAACAGGGCGGGAGCCTCGAACGCCAATCCGTTCAGGGGCGACAAGCTGTGATCTACAACTACCGTCGATCAGCACTGAAACAGGAGGCGCCACCATGGCCGATTCATCATTCGACATCGTCTCGAAGCTCGACCGTCAAGAGGTCGACAACGCCGTCAATCAGGCCGCGAAGGAGATCTCGACCCGATACGACTTCAGGGGCGTCGATGCTGCGATCCGACTGTCGGGGGACACCATTGAAATGGAGGCGAACTCTGCGGATCGGGTCATGGCGATCCTCGACGTGCTCCAGACGAAACTCATCCGCCGCGGGCTCTCACTCAAGAGCCTCGACTACAAGGACCGCGAGCCCAAGCCGTCGGGCAAGATCTACAAGCTCGTGACGCCCCTGCGCGAGGGCATCGCTCAGGACACGGCGAAGAAGATTGCCAAGCTCATCCGCGATGAGGGGCCCAAGGGCGTCAAGGCGCAGATCCACGGCGACGAGTTGCGAGTCAGCTCGAAGTCCCGCGACGACCTCCAAGCGGTGATCGCACTGCTCAAGGGCCCCGAGGGCGACAAGTTCGACGTCGCACTGCAATTCGTCAACTACCGTTGATGCGCATGCTTTCCCTCTTTGCCGACGACAGACGAGCGTCGCGTCAGTAGCCCGCCATCTGCTCGAGCCGGGCAATGCGCTCCTCCATCGGGGGGTGCGTCGAGAAGAGGTTCTTCACCCCGGCACCGCGGAACGGATTGGCGATCATCATCGCCGCGACATTCTGATTCGCAGGGGTCGACTCAAGAGGGTAGTGGTCGGTCACCATCTCCAACTTGCGAAGCGCAGACGCCAGTGCGAGCGGGTCACCCGTCAGTGTGGACCCGTCCTCGTCGGCGTCGAACTCGCGCGTGCGCGACAGCGAGAACTGGATGAGCGTCGCTGCGAACGGTGCCAGAAGTGCGATCGCGATGGAGGCGAGGACGCCCACTCCTCCGCCCTCGTCGCTTCTGCGCGAGCCTCCGCCGAAGAGCATGAGGAACTGCGCCACCGACGTGATGAGCCCCGCCAGCGCCGCTGCAACTGAAGACGTGAGGATGTCTCGGTTGTAGACGTGCATGAGTTCGTGTCCGAGAACGCCCCTGAGTTCCCTCTCACCGAGGATCTCCAAGATCCCCTCCGTGCAGCACACTGCGGCATGCCGGGGGTCCCGCCCCGTGGCGAAGGCGTTCGGCGTCGTAGTCGGCGCGATCCAGATGGTCGGCATCGGTTGATTCGCACGCTCGGCGAGTTCGCGGACGATGCGGTACAGGTCGGGGCGCTGCGCCTCACTCACCTGGTAAGCATTCATCGACCGCAGCGCGAGGGTGGCAGAATTCCAATAGGCGTAGGCCGTTTGAAGAAGGCCGACTCCGGCGAAGACCCAGATCCAGATGGAACGGCCGGTACTCCCGGCGATCAGCGCGCCAATGGCGAGAAGCAGTGCCCACATGCCGCCGAGGAGGGCAACCGTCTTCAAGCCATTGTGATAGCTGCGGTGCGTCATAGCCACACTCTATGGACCTCGCCTGTACATCTCCTGTGAATCGACTGGACCCCCGCTAAATACTGAGTAACTGGACCCGTGTGATCACAGCGCCGCCGACGGGCGCCGGATCAGACCTTCCGGCCCGGACCGGTATAGTCGCCGAAACGATCGGGAGCGGCGGGAACACCCATTTCCCCCATCTCGCCGATGAGGTCTGCGCCCTCATACGTCCCGCGGGAGATATCCGTCATCGCGCGGCGCGACACGACCTTGATACGCTCACGCCCACCGCGATCACCCGGCACATCGCCGAAGGCCTCGCCGAGTTGACGTTCATATTCATCGAGGAGCTCCCAACCCTGCCAGGTCGTGTACTCAACGCCGCGCTCCTCCAACAGCGCCACCATCGCCTCATGCCCGACAGCCGAGGTCGCAGCGTGCAACTTCCCCTCATTGGCGTCTTCAACGAGGTGGGCGATCGTCTGCTGGGCATCAGACTTCGTTGAACCGATAAGGCCGACAGGGCCTCGCTTGATCCAGCCAGTCGCGTAAATGCCCGACAGAGCGTCCTCGACCGTTGCACCGACTTCAGGAATGACGCGACCCTCAATATTGGGGACCACGCCACGCGCCGTATCGAAGGGCACTCCCGGGATCGGCGAGGAGTAGTAGCCGACCGCGCGATATACTGCTTCAACGGGCCAGGTTGTGATGAGACCGGTTCCACGTACGTTCCCGTCGCCAGTGAGTTCGGTGCGCTCGGTGCGCAGGGCCTTCACGTGTCCGTTGTCATCAGCGACGATCTCCACAGGAGCCTGGAAGAGGTGGATGTGGATACGGCGCGAAGCCGTGCGCTCCTCGGGATCCACCGATGCGTAGTTCGTCAGCGTCTTGACGACCTGACGCTGCTGATTCGACTCGCGCAGCGCCTTTTCGGAACCCTCGTCGAACTCGAAGTCCTCTTCGGAGACGATGATGTCGACATCGGGCACGTGACCCAGTTCCCGCAGCTCCAGCGGAGTGAACTTCACCTGGGCGGGGCCGCGCCGTCCGAAGACGTGGACGTCGGTAATGGGATTCTCAGCAAGTCCGCGGGCGACGTTCTCGGGCACCTCGGTCACGAGCATATCGTCGGCATGCTTCGCGAGGACTCGCGCCACGTCGAGGGCAACATTGCCGACGCCGATGACTGCGACATTGCGCGCGTTGAGCGGCCAGGTTCGCGGGTAGTCGGGGTTGCCGTCGTACCAGGACACAAAGTCGGCCGCCCCGTAGGACTCGGGCAGATCAACGCCGGGAATGCGCAGCGGCGCGTCTCGGTCGGCGCCCGTCGCGATGATCACCGCGTCATAGTGGTCTTTGAGATCGCCGATGGTGATGTCACGACCGACTTCGACATTGCCGAGGAGGCGAATATCGCCGCGCTGAAGGATCTTGTACAAAGCGACGATGATCTGCTTGATGCGCGGGTGATCGGGAGCGACGCCGTAGCGGACGAGGCCATAGGGGGCGGGGAGCCGCTCGAAGAGATCGATATTCACCTCGAGTCCAGACTTCGACAGAATGTCCGATGCGTAGATGCCTGCCGGGCCTGCGCCGATGACTGCCACATTGAGAGCGGTCAACTGTGTTCTCCTCGTCTTCGCCCACGCGGGAGGCGAGGGATACGCACACCCGCAGTGATGATGGGACGATCCTATCGAGTCGTGGCAACGGGAGCCCATTTCGAGATGAGCATCACGTCCGGCACGCTCGCCCCGCCTCGTCGGGGCGGTCCCGCTCACCTCTCGTCGATGAGAACGCCCCGGTCGAGGGTGAGGATCCTATCGGCCACATCGCAGGCGCTCGGATCGTGAGAGGCGAGAACGACAGTGGCCCCCTGTGCCGCCTGCCCGGCAGCGGCCTCGTGGATGATACGAGTCGACTGCTCATCCGCGGCAGCGGTGGGCTCGTCCAGGAGGAGGATGTCGGCGCGACGAGTCAGGGCCTGCGCGACGAGAGCGCGTTGACGCTGTCCGCCGGAGGTCTGCGAGAGCTGTCGTGTTGCGATCGCATCGATCCCCAAGATCCGCAACGACTCGTCGACGAGCGCGTGATCCTCGTGCGTCAGCGGCGCGAACATTCCGCGCGCCCCCCACCTGCCCATGGCGACAGCGGCCCTCACGGTCAAGGGGAGTTGTCCGGTATGAGGGGGAGTTTGGGGCACGAGGGCGGTGCTGCGCCCAGCCAGACCGCTGATGCGTCCGTCGGCGAGGGGAAGGCACTGGGCGAGGGCGAGCAGGAGGGTTGATTTGCCCGAGCCATTGCCCCCGCGCACGAGAGTGACCTCTGCGGGTCGGATATCGACGGTGAGAGAGTCGAGCGCGCATACGTGAGAACGCATGACTCTCACGTCGTGCAGGCACAGGGGTGACGGGCGTCCCATCCCCCGCGAATTGTTATCGCAAATCATTCTCATTATTATATCAGTGTGTCTTTCCTCCTCGTCCCACTCAATGCAGGGTTCTTCACCAACGCCCTCATCGGCGGCACCCTCGCCGCATGGATCTGCGCCCTGGCCGGAACATGGGTCATCATCCGCAAAATGGCATTCCTCGGAGAAGCCATCTCCCATGGAATGCTCCCCGGCGTCGCCGTCGCCGCCCTCGCCGGATGGCATCCGCTCGTCGGCGCAGGGGCTTCCGCCCTCGTCATGGCGACCGGCATCGGCTGGCTGACGCGACGCGCCAGACTCTCCCAAGACACCGCCATCGGCATCGCCTTCGTCACCATGCTCTCCGTCGGCGTCATCATCGTGTCGCGCTCACGCAGCTTCGCCACCGATCTGACCGCGATCCTCTTCGGCGACATCCTCGCCATCAGCCGCAACGAGCTGACGGTCCTCGTCGCGGCCCTCGGACTCACACTCGCCCTCACACTCGCATTGCGCAGGCCGCTGCTCGCCCTCGCACTCGATGAGTCTGTCGCGCACACCCTGCACATGCGGCCCCGACTGGCCTCCTTCACGATGACGATCCTCGTCACGCTCGCCGTCGTCGCCTCATACCGGGCAGTTGGCTCCCTCCTCGTCGTCGCCCTTCTCATCGCCCCTCCCGCCACCGCGCGCCTATGGTCGCACTCCGTGGCATCCACCATGATCCTCGCAGGACTCATCGCCACTATCGCCGTCATCGGCGGACTCTACATCTCCTGGTACGCCGGCACCGCAGCCGGAGCGTCCATCTCCGCCCTCTCCGGCGTTCTCTTCCTCACAGGAGTCCTCATCACCCCATTGATCCGCCGCACATCCGCCGCCCCGCTTCCCACCGGAGGACACCAATGACCCGCTCGCCCATGCTCGCCGCAAGCACCCTGATCGGAGCGTGTGCACTCATCGCCTCCTGCGCAACCGCAGGCCCCACCGACGAGGCCACTCCTTCCGCCCACCCCCACGGCTGGGTGGAAGGCGCCACCGAACTCGCAGAGCCCGCCGTCTCCCTCGCCGTACTCGACTCATCCGGTTCCCTCACCCTTCTCGGACTCGCCGACCTGCACTCCGCCGCTGCGAGCACCCTCGACCCCGCAGGGCCCTTCGCCACCGACTCGCGGTTCATCGCAGGCAGCGACGCCGACGGGCGCCTCCACCTCATCGACTCAGGCGTATGGACCGTCGATCATGGCGACCACCAGCACCACTACCAGGCGTCGATCCGAGATCTCGGCGAGCTCCCCGACACCCTGGGAATCGAGCCCATCGGCGCCGACACGAGTATTTCCCTGTCCTCTTCAGAGTCGGCGACGGCGCTGCGCATCGCAACAACCGCTTACCTCTTCGATCGCGAGGACCTCGGTCACGGGCGCGTCACCCTCCTCGACGCCTCCCCCGTCGACGACGGTTCCTGGGCCGCTCCCCTCGCAGACGGTTGGGCGCGCATTCACGAGGGAAAGCTGCGCATCACAGCGCATGGCGGGAGCGCCATCGGCTCGGCGCCCGACGGCGAATGCACGAATCCCACAGGTGGGATCACCACGCGCGCCGGCGCCGTCTTCACATGCGATGGCGGGGTCCTCGTCGTTCACGCCGACGCCTACACGAAACAGTGGACGGCGCAACGGATCGACATGCCCGACGGGACCGATCCCACAGCCCGCCCCACCTCACTCCACGGTCGTCCCGGACGCCCACAGGTCGCGGGACTCGACCCCACCGGCGGCGCCTGGTACCTCAACATCGCAGAGTCGACATGGACACACCTCGATTCGGACGGCCCCCTGCAGGCAGTCGCCGCACTGGGCGACTCGAAGGGACGCGTCGTCGGCGTCGACGCCAATGGACGAATCCTCGTATGGGAAGCCGCATCCGACTCGTTACCCGTCACGATCTCAGAACCCATCGCCTCCACATCGCTTCGACCCGACGACCTGCACGTGACGCGCGATCGAACCTACGTGAGCGCAGCAGACCGGGACAACATCCTCGAAATCGCGCCCGCCGACGACGCACGCACGGCCCGCATCATTCCACACCCCTCGATCGCCCATGTTCTGGAGGTCGGACTGTGAACCTGCAACGCATCGCAGCGCTCCTCATCGCGCCCGCACTGATCCTCAGCGCCCTCACCGCCTGCACCCAGACCCGCTCATCCGCACCGATCGTCGTCACGACCAATATCCTCGGCGACATCACGCGCGCACTCATAGGCGACCAAGTCGGCGTCATCACCCTCATGCCCGCCAACGCTGATCCCCACTCTTTCGGAGTCTCCGCACAAGACGCCCTCGCTATGCAAAAAGCAGACCTGCTGGTGGCCAACGGACTCGGCCTCGAAGAAGGGCTCGCCACGCATATCGACGCCGCCCGCGCCGCAGGCGTCACCGTCTTCGAAGCCGGAGCGCACGTCAACGTCCTCGACTACGCCACAGATGATGCATCCGGCCCAGATCCCCACTGGTGGACCGACCCGACTCAGATGGCCGGCGTCGTGCGCGCACTCGAAGAATCCCTCACCCGCGCGGTCGACGGCATCGACACCCAGGCGCTGCACTCCAATGCCTCCGCCTACCTCGCCTCCCTCGACGAACTCGACCGCCACATGAACGATTCTTTCGCATCCATCGCCCTCTCACGGCGCGCCCTCGTCACCAATCATCACGTCTTCGGCTACCTCGCCCGCCGCTACGGCTTCACCATCATCGGCGTCATCATCCCCGGAGGAGCGACTCTCGCCTCGCCGAGCGCATCCGACCTCGCCGACCTCGCCGATGCGATTACAACGGCGCGAGTACCGGCGATCTTCGCTGAATCATCTTCTCCCACCGCGCTCGCCGACGCACTGGCCGCGCAGGCGGGAGTCGATGTCGAGGTCGTCCCCCTCTACACCGAGTCCCTCACGGAACCCGGCACAGAAGCGGCCACCTACCTCGACATGATGCGCATCAACACCCAGCGCATCACCGGCGCCCTCACCCGATAGAGCGCCACCGCCCATCATCAGATCCGCTCCCGATCGGGAGCCGTGAAAGGACCATTTATGACCACACGACGCACCATACGACGCCCCCTCGTCGCCATTGCGGCCTCAAGCGTCGCGATGATCGCGCTCGCCGCATGCACGACCGGGGTACACGCCCCGTCCGCATCGGCCGACGCTCCAACCGCCCACAGCCATGACGAGACGTCCCCCCGCCTCGTCTTCACCTACGACGGGGGCATCAAAGTCCTTGACGCCACGACCCTTGACGAAATCGCGGATCTTCCGCTGTCGGGCTTCAACCGCCTCAACGCATACGGCGACGGCGAACACATCGCGGTATCCACCGAAGGCGGGTTCCGCATCCTGTCGAGTGGAGCCCGAGGGGGCGATCCGCGACTCACCGACCTCATGATCGCCGCGCAAAAACCCGGACATGTCGTCGTTCACGCCCGCCACACCGTGTTCTTCGACGACGGCACCGGACTCATCCAGGCTCTGCCCACCGACGGGCTCGGAGGAACCGCTGACTCCACCGTCACCGAACTGCCCCAGATCCGCGCCATCGAGTCCGAGGCCCCCCACCACGGCGTCGCCGTCGTCTTGGAGAACGGATCCGTCGTGCGCACGGTCGGCACCGCTCAAGCGCGCACGGGCGCCCTCGTTGACGACGATGCGGGCACCCGCATCGCACGCAGTGACGAATGCCCCGGCGTCCACGGAGAAGGCGTCGCACAGAATGAGATCGTCACCATCGGCTGCGAGAATGGCGTCCTCATCTGGGATGGCGACGAGTTCACAAAAATTGGAAGCCCCGACGCCGACTATGGGCGCATCGGCAACGAGTTCGCCACCCCCGACTCGTCCATCGTCGTCACGGACTACAAGAACGACAAGCACGCCGAGGGCGTGACCCTCGACAAGATCGGCTTCGTCGACACGGAAGCGAAAACCCTGAACGTCATCGACATGCCTGCGGGCGTCCATTACACGTGGCGAGGCCTCAAGCGCGATGGCGCGGGTAACGCATGGGTCCTGGGAACCGATGGCAGACTCTACCCCATTGACGTCGCCGCACAGTCCATCGGCGACCCCATCGACGTGACCGCCGCATGGGAAGGACCCGGCAAATGGCAGGACCCGCATCCTTCCCTCACCGTCGACGGTTCTACCGCATGGGTCACCGAACCCGCCACCGAGCAAGTGCACCGGGTCGATCTCGCTGAGAGGACCGTCTCGACTACGACGGTTGGGGCGGCCCCGAATGAAACGGCGCTCGCAACCGGCGAAGCGCATCATCACACTCACTGATCCGCCGCATCTCGTCGGATTCGCGCGGACCACGACGACCGATCCGGGGCGAGCGCCCCGACACGCGTCCGCCCGGCGTCTGAGACGCCGGGCGCCGTGGTTCACACCAGACGGTCCACCATGAGGTAGGCGAAGGAATGAAGCGCCGTCTTCGCCTCACCATCGGGCAGCGGCTCCAATTCGGCGATTGCGTCATCCGCCCACTTCCGAGCCATCTCGCGAGTCTCATCAAGGACATCATGGGCGCGCAAAGCCGTGACGACGCGCGCCAGCGCCTCATCGGAGGACAGATCCGCGTCGAGCATGGTAAGGATGCGGGCGCCTGCTTCGTCGATCGAACTCTCGACCTCGCGGCGGCGCAGCAACAGCACCGGCAGCGTATCCACACCCTCGCGAAGATCCGTTCCCGGGGTCTTGCCCGAAGTCTCCCCCGTCGACGCGAGATCGAGCACATCATCGGCGATCTGGAAGGCAACACCGATCTTCTCACCAAAACGCGCGACGGTGGCGGACACCTCGTCGCCCACACCCGACAGCCACGCGCCGAAGTGCGCGGCCGTCGCCACGAGCGACCCGGTCTTATCCGCCAACACCTGCAGGTAGAACTTCACGGGGTCGTCGCCCGACTCCGGTCCGAAGGTCTCATTGAGTTGACCGATGCATAGTCGTTCGAAGGTCCTGGCGTGGTAGTCCACCATCTCGGGACCAAGAGCCGCTATCAATACCGACGCCCTCGCGAAGAGGACATCCCCGGCGAGGATCGCACGGTTGTTGCCCCACAGATGTTGAACCGAGGGGACACCGCGCCTCGTCGGCGCCGAATCCATGACATCGTCGTGGTACAGGGACGCCAAGTGGGTGAGTTCGACCGCCGTCGCGCCCGTAATGACGCCCTCGCTCAGCGCCCGATCGGGGTCTCCGAACTGCGCGCATACGAGTGTGAGGAGTGGCCGCATCCGTTTCCCGCCCGCAGTGGCCAGGTGGCTCGTCAACTCATTGATGAGGTCACGCGAGCCGGTGACGCTGTGGCGGAGGCGACGCTCGACGACCTCGAGCCCCGGTTGGATTCGGGACTCGAGGTCGGGAACATGAAGGTCTGGTGCGGAAACGGTCACGGCAAAAGTATGACGACATTGGACAGGATCGACAACACGGGAGCCGGGAGCACCCCAATGAGCACCGTCGCAGCGGCGCACGTCATGATGGCGATGAGAGTCCAGCCCTCGGAGTGCACGACCACCGTATTCTCATTCGGCTCGGTGAAGAAGATGAGCCGGACGAGGCGGAAGTAGTAGAACGCCGTCACTGCGGAGCACGCGAGGGCGAGGGCGACCAGCCACCCCATGCCACCGGCGAAGGCATCCGAGAAGACCACGAACTTTCCGACGAAGCCCGCCGTCAGCGGGATTCCCGCGAAGGACAGCAGGAAGATCAGCATCGAGCCCCCGAGCAACGGGTTCTTGTGACCCATGCCCGCCCAACGCTCCAGCGCCGTCGCCTCGCCGCCGACTGCCCCATCATCATCCGCGGAACGCACGAGGGAGATCACCGCGAAGGCGCCGATAGTCGCAAGGGCGTAGCCGAGCACGTAGAACAGAACATGCCCCGCAGAGCCCTTCACCAGTGAGAAGACCCCCATGAGGATGAAGCCCGCATGAGCGATCGACGAGAAAGCGAGCATCCGCTTGACATCCTTCTGGACGATACCGGCGAAGGTGCCGACCAGCATCGTCGCAACCGCGACGGCGATGAGCACGGGGACCAGATCCCACTGGAGGATCGCAGCGACACTCTGGTAGAAGCGGAGCATCGCGCCGAATGCAGCGACCTTCACTGCGGCCGCCATGAAGCCCGTCACCGGGGTGGGGGCGCCCGTGTACACATCCGGCGTCCACGCGTGGAAGGGCGCGGCGCCGACCTTGAAGAGCAGGGCGACCATCACCATGAACACGCCGACGAGCGCAAGCCAGTCCATGCCGTTCGTCGTGGGCAGGGTGCGTGCAAGGCGCGACATGGTGAGTGAACCGGAAAACCCGTAGAGCAGCGCCGATCCCATGAGCAGGAACACCGAGGAGAAGGCGCCGAGAATGAAGTACTTCAGGCCCGCCTCTTGACTGAGTTGACGGCGGCGGCGCGCCGTCGCCGCGAGGATGTACAGCGGCAGGGACATCACTTCGAGGGCGACGAACAGCAGGACATAGGAGTCCGCTGCTGGGAAGAGCATCATTCCCGCGAGGCTGAACAGAACCAGCGAGAACATCTCCGACCTCTGGTAGCCCTTCGCGTCCGATAGCTCCTCATCCGCCGAACCAGGGCGGTCGGAGGGCTGGGAGGCGAACGCTCCGTCGCCGACGGCGCTGCGGTCCGCCATGACGAGGATCGCGAGGAAAGCGACGACGGAGAGGAGGAACTGGGCGGCCAGCGTCAGCGGGTCCTCAATGTACTCGCCGAGGCTCGATGGTGAGGCGGCGCCCCACCATCGCACCGCAATGGTCGAGGCCGATGCGAGGGTCGTCAGCAGGGCGAGGCCGATGACGAGATTGCGGCGGGTCGTCACCGGTGCGAAAGCCTCCACGAGGACGCCCATGACCGCTCCGCCGAACACGATGATGATGGGGGCCAACGACGCCCAAGGGATCTCAGGCGCCGTGAACGAGGCTGCGGCCAGTATAGTCACTTCGTGCTCCCTTCGAGGAGGGTCTGAGCCTGAGCGGAGGAATCGGCGCCGATCGCCTGATCGGAGGCGATCGGGGTGAGGGCCCCGACAAGCGGCGCCGACCAGATGCCGAGAACCACCATGGCGATGACGAGCGGCGTCATCACGGACTTCTCGCGGGCGCCCAGGTCATCCAAGCGATCCATGCCCTTCGTCGGCCCTCCGGTGAAGACCCGCTGGTAGGGCATGAGGACGTACATTGCAGCGACGATGACGCCCAGGACGGCGAAGACGGCGAAGACGGGGTTGATCGACCACGTGCCCATGAGGACCAGGTACTCGGGGACGAAGCCCGACAGGCCGGGCAGCGCGATCGATGCGAGACCGGAGGTGAGCCACAGGCCCGCGAGGAACGGCGTCACCCGCTGCATCCCGGAGTAGGCGCGCATGTCCTGCGTGCCGCCGCGCCTGGCGAGCCAGCCGGACAGGAGGAACATCGCTGCGATCGACACGCCGTGGGCGACCATGTAGAACATGGCGCCGACGAGGGCGATCTGCGAGCCGATGAAGATGCCGAGCACCATGAACCCGAAGTGGGACACGGAGGTGTAGGACACGAGCCGCATGATGTCGTCCTGACCATTGGCAGCGAGGCCGCCCCACAGGATGGACACGACGGCGAGGCCGCACAGCACCCACTTGGCCTCGACGGCGGCGTCCGGAAAGAGCCTCAGGCACAGGGCGATCATCCCGAAGGTGCCGATCTTATCGAGGACGCCAACGAGGAGCACCGAGGTGCCGGGACGGGCGACGGCCGCGGTATCCGGGAGCCACGTGTGGACGGGCACCATCGGCGCCTTGATGGCGAAGGCCACCATGAAGCTCACGAAGACACCCATCTGCACTCCCGACGCGAGGGTCGGGGATACGGCGGAAAGAGTGTCGAGGCGGAAGAAGGTCTGGGTGTGCTGCGGGACGAGGGCCCACAGGGCGACGAGGCCGCCGAGCATGACGAGGCCGCCCGCCAGCGAGTAGAGGAGGAACTTCATCGC
Organism: Actinomyces mediterranea; assembly: GCF_900155595.1. Lineage (GTDB taxonomy): Bacteria > Actinomycetota > Actinomycetes > Actinomycetales > Actinomycetaceae > Pauljensenia > Pauljensenia mediterranea. Next base: position 1,468,359 of record NZ_FTPB01000004.1, on the reverse strand, counting down.
AGCGGCCCTGCGAGCGGTCGCTTCGCCGACGCCGTAGCGGCCGATCATGAGGAACAGCGGGATGAGCATCGCCTCGAAGGCGAGGTAGAAGACGACGACGTCGAAGGCCGCGAAGATGACGACCATGAACGCTTCGAGGGCGAGGATGAGGCAGGCGTACCCGCCCGCGTCTCTTTCCGATTCGTCCTCGTCCCACCCGGCGAGGAGGACGAGCGGCACGAGGGCCACGGCGAGGATAATCATGACCAGGCCGAGGGCGTTCACGCCCAGAGCCCAGGACACGCCCATCTGCGGAATCCAGGAGATCGCCTCGACGAGCTGGTACGAGGCGGGGGCCCCCCAGTCGAAGGCGAGCGCCGCGGCGACTGCGGTTCCCAGTTCGAGCAGGGACACCGCCAGTGCGAAGCCCTTACCCGATCCGGTTCGCAGCGGCGGGATCAGCGCGAGGAGCAGTGCGCCCAGGGCGGGGAGGGCGACCAGCAGGGTCAGCCACGGGAAGTCGGCTGCAACCATTGTGTTTTCCATATGTGTCACTACCTCACAGCCTGAAGCCGAGGACGATGGCGAGAGCGATCACGACGCCCCCGAGGATGTAGGACGCGTAGGCCCGGACGAAACCGTTCTGCGTCGCGGAGATGAGGCGGCCGATTCCGGCCGACCCTTTCGCCACGCCCGTAATGATGCCGTCGATGAGCACCCGGTCTCCACCGGTCGCGCCCTTGGCGAGGGCTGCTGCCGGGGCGATGAAGAGGGTCGCGTTGACCTCGTCCTGGTAGAGGTCGTGGCGCGCCGCCTCCGTGAGGGCATTGCCGGCGGGAACGGCGGTGGGGACCTCGGCCGCGCCGTACATGCGCCACGCGAGGAATGCGCCCGCCGCGACGAGGACGAGGGTCGCGACCTGGATGACGACGACCGGCATCACCGGTTCGGCGTGTCCGACGCCCCCGATCGCCGGGGAGAGCCAGTTCGTGAAGAAATCCCCGATCGACATGAGGCCGCCGATCGCGACCGCACCAATGGCGAGGATGATCATGGGGATCGTCATGAGGGGGCTCGACTCGTGAGGGTGGACGGCAGCGCCCTCCGCATCGGTGGTCCAGCGGGCCGTGCCGTGGAAGGTCATGAAGAACAGGCGGGACATGTAGAACGCGGTGAGGCCCGCACCGACAAGCGCGACCATTCCGAGGACCCAGCCCATCCACGGCGCATCAATGGTGCCGAAGGCGCGGGTGGCGAATGCGGCCTCGATGATCTTGTCCTTCGACCAGAAACCGGACAGGGGGGGCACGCCGAGGATCGCGAGCCAGCCCATCATGAAGGTGATCCACGTGGTCGTCATCGCAGTGCGCAGCGCACCGAAGCGCCGCATATTCACCTGATCGGCCATGCCGTGCATGACTGATCCAGCGCCGAGGAACATGAGCGCCTTGAAGAAGCCGTGGGTGAACAGGTGGAAGATCGCAAATGCCCAGCCGATCGGGCCGAGCCCCGCCCCCAGCATCATGTAGCCGATCTGGCTCATGGTGGATGCGGCGAGGACCTTCTTCATATCGTCCTTCGCGGCGCCGACGACCGCTCCGAAGACGAGGGTGATCGCACCGACGACGGCCACCGCCGTGGCAGCGACGGGCGCCGCCTCGTAGACGGCGCCGGAGCGGACCACGAGGTAGACGCCCGCGGTGACCATCGTCGCAGCGTGGATGAGGGCGGAGACGGGGGTCGGGCCCGCCATCGCATCGCCGAGCCACGCCTGCAGGGGGAACTGTGCGGACTTGCCGCAGGCGGCGACGAGGAGGAACAGGCCGATTGCGGTGGCCTGTGCCTGGGGAATGCCCCCGACGGCGACGTTGACATCCGCGAAGCGCACGGAGGAGAAGTTCGCGACCATCACCATCATCGCGAGCAGCATTCCCATATCGCCGACGCGGTTCATGATGAATGCCTTCTTCGCGGCCCTCGCATTCGCTGGAACCTGGTTCCAGAAACCGATGAGCAGGTACGAGGCCAAGCCCACGCCCTCCCAGCCGACGAAGAGCACGGCGTAGGAGTCGGCGAGGACCAGCGTGAGCATCGCCGCGATGAACAGGTTGAGGTAGGCGAAGAAGCGCCTGCGCGCCTCATCGTGGGCCATATAGGCGATCGCGTACACGTGGATGAGGGAGCCGACGAAGGTGACGAGGATGACGAAGGTGAGCGACAGCGGGTCAATGAGCAGACCGGCGTCAACGCTGAAATCCCCTGCGGGGATCCAGGTGAACAGGGTCTGAGTCATGCGGCGCCGCGCCTCATCGACTCCGAGCATCTGGGCGACGATGACGGCGCCGACGATGAAGGAGAACCACGACGCGCAGGTGGCCAGCAGGTGGCCCCAGCGGTCGCAGCGCCGGTTAAGCAGCAGCAGGATCGCCGCCGATGCGAGCGGGACGGCAATCATGAGCCACGCGTAGGAGGCCGCTCCGGTCGCGGCGACGGGATCGACGACTCCGCCTGCGGCCATCGGTGCGAGGGACGTTGTCATGCTGTGTGCCTCTCTCAGTTCTTCAGCAGGTTCACGTCGTCAACGCTGGTCGTGGCGCGCGATTTGAAGATGGACACGATGATGGCGAGGCCGACGACCACTTCAGCGGCCGCGACGATCATGACGAAGAACGCCATGATCTCGCCGTTGATATCGCCGAGGATCCGCGCGAAGGTCACGAACACGAGGTTCGCGGAATTCAGCATGAGTTCAACGCCCATGAGGGAGATGATCGCGCTTCGGCGCACGAGCACTGTCGCCGCGCCTATTGCGAAGAGGACCCCCGCGAGTATGAGGTACCAGGACAGCATCAGTTCTCCTCCTCCTCCTGGGTCGGGGCGTCGCCCTCGTCGGCGGGGCTGCCCGGGGGCATCGGCTGATCGAGGCCGGTCGGCGCCGCGGGCCCGGGCATGCCCCACGATCCTGAGCGGGGCACCGCGCCGGACGCCTCCTCGGAGAAGGGCGAGCCGACGACAGTGCCGGTCCGGGCGAGCATGAGGGACTGGGCGACATTGATGTCAACCTGGTCAAGACTGCGGGTGAGGCCGCGCACGCGGATCACGCGGGGCACGGACTCCTCGATCGGGGCGAGCGTCTCGCCGGAGATGGCGGGCACATCCGCAGCATTGGAGTGCGCGTACACGCCGGGGGCGGGCAACTGGCCGATGGCCCGGCCAGTCTCGGCGAAGGCGCGCATCTTGGCTCGCGCGGTCTCCCCCTGCGTGATCTTCGGCCCCAGATTGTCCGTATGGGTCAGCAGCATTGCGCCGATCGCAGCGGTGATGAGCAGGGCGCCGGAGACTTCCATCGTCAGCCAGTGCTCAGCGAAGAGTGTCGTCGCCAGGGACGTGATCGGCTCATCGGAGTAGGGGTCGACTTGTGCGCCGGTCGCCCTTTCGCGGACCGTCGAGTGGCCGACCGCGGCGCCGATGACGACGGCCAGTCCGGCGGCTGCGAGGACCGCGGCGGCGATCGTGCCCCGCGACTGGGTCGCGTAGTCGTCGGTCGCGCCGATGCCGATCATCATGATGACGAAGAGGAAGAGCATCATGATGGCGCCCGTGTACACGACGACTTGGACGACGCCGAGGAAGGGGGCGCTCTGAGCGATGTAGAGGACGGCGAGTCCGAGCATCACGGTGACCATGGACACCGCGGCGTAGGCGGCCTTCTTCAAGAAGAGTACGCCCAGGGCGCCTGCGACCATGACGACCGCGGTGCACGCGAACAGCACTGCCTCGCCGGTGGAGCCCATGGCGGGCCAATCGCCTAAGAGAGTCATCGGCGTGCCTCCTTCACAACCGGCTCTGCGGCTCCGGAGGGATCCTCCGCGCCCCGGTGCTCTGCCACCCAGTCGATCTGATTCTGGGTCGCGCCCGTCACCGCGCCGCGGTAGTAGTCCCCATCGCACATGCCATCGGCCATCGGGTGGGGCGGGGCGAGCATTCCGTCGGACAGGGGGACCAGCAGGTCCTGCTTCTCGTAGATGTCGTCGACGCGGGTGTAGGCGGCGAGTTCGAAGTCGTTGCTCATCGTCAGAGCGCGAGTCGGGCACGCTTCGATGCACATGCCGCAGAAGATGCAGCGCAGGTAGTTGATCTGGTAGACCCTGCCGTAGCGCTCACCGGGGCTGTACTGCTCCTCCGGGGTGTTCGACGCGGCCTCGACGAGGATCGCGTCCGCGGGGCACGCCCACGCGCACAATTCGCAGCCGATGCACTTCTCGAGGCCGTCGGCGTAGCGGTTGAGTTGGTGGCGGCCGTGGAAGCGCGGCTGGACGCGAGCGGGCTCGCGGGGGTACTGCTCAGTGACCGTTGGGCGGAAGAAGGACGCGATCGTCACCCCGTAGCCCGCGATCGGCGCGAAGAACTCTCCGATCGGACCCTTGGGGTCGTGTTCGAAGCGCATTGGCTCGTCCTGGCAGTCTTTTTTCTTACTCATCGGGGTCCTCCTTTGAGGCAGTCGCTCCGATCGGTGCGCGGTCGGCTCGCGGGGAGGCGACCGGTTGCTGTCCGGGCAGCGGCGGCACGGGGAACCCGTCCGCGAATCCGGTGTACTCCTCGTCGGCCGGGTCGGGCTCGGGTTCGGGTTCTCCCTTGTCGGTGATCCACAGGATCAGCATGATGACGGCGAAGACGCCCGCGATGACGCCCGACAAGATCGGCAGGGGCAGCTGAACCCAGGCGGTGATGCCGCGGACGATGGCGACGGCGACCAGCCAGACGAGGGCGACCGGCATGAGCCACTTCCAGCCGAGCTGCATGAACTGGTCGTAGCGGAAGCGTAAGAGCGTGGCCCTCGTCCAGATGAGGAGGAACATGAAGAACCACATCTTGCCGAAGAACCAGAGCATGCCCCACCATCCGTCATTGATGACGGGGATCTGCGAGAGCGGCCACGGTGCATGCCATCCTCCGAAGAACATGGTCGTCGCAACGGCCGACACGTTGAGCATGTTGACGTATTCGGACAGGTAGTACCAGCCGAACTTCATCGACGAGTACTCCGTCATATGGCCCGCGACCAGTTCGCCCTCAGCTTCGGGCAGGTCGAAAGGCAGTCGGTTGACTTCGCCGCAGGCGCTGATGAGATAGACGACGAATGCGGGAATGAGGGCGAAGGCCCACCACACATTCGCCTGTGCGGCGACGATCTGCGAGGTCGACATGGTGCCCGACATGAGGAACACGGACACGAGGGCCATGCCCATTGCGAGCTCGTAGGAGATGATCTGCGCTGAGGAGCGGACCGCGCCGTACAGGGGCAGCGTCGAGCGGGTCGACCAGCCGCCCAGGACGACGCCGTACAGGCCCAGCGATGTGATCGCGAGGATGTAGAGCGTCGCCACCGGCATATCCGCCAGCTGCAGCGGGCTCGAATGGCCGAAGAGGGTGACATTCGGGCCCATCGGAATGACCGCGAAAACGCTGAATGCGGAGAACGCGGCGATCGCGGGAGCGATGAAGTAGAGGAACTTATCGGCGCGGCTGGTCCACATGTCCTCTTTGAAGAGGAGCTTGCCCGCGTCGGCGAAGGCTTGGAAGAGGCCGAGGGGGCCTGCGACATTGGGGCCGGGTCGGGTCTGCATGCGTCCCAGGCCCCGTCGCTCCACCCACAGGGCGAGCAGGACGTTGAGGATGAGGAACACGATGATGAAGACCGCTTTGATGAGCGTCAACCACCATGTCTCCTCCGAGAAATCTGCTGCGGTGTACTCGGGCACCGCGAGGTTCACGAGATTCATCGGACCAACTCCACTTCTCCAGTGAATGACACGACGGAACCGGCGGTCCCGAGAGATTCATGGACCAGTGAGCCCGTCGAGCATTCCGGAACCCACACGACGTTGTCGGGAAGGTCCGCGACCTGCACGGGCAGTGTGATGGAGCCGCGCTCGGTGCTCACCGCGAGGGCGCCCGCAGTGTCAAGCCCGGCCGCTTTGAGGGTGTTCGTCGAAACGAGGGCGACGGGCACGCGGGCCGAACCGGCGAGCCAGGGGGCGCCGTCTTGGAGGCGCCCGGCGTCGAGCATCGGCTTGTGCGTCGCGAGGATCGCCTGCCCGGGGGCCACCCCGGTCGGTGCGGGCGCGTCGACTGCGGTGAAGGCGGCGCGCTCGCCGTTCCATTCCATGATCGGGTTGACCTCGTCGTACAGGTCGGTCAGCGTCGTGATCCCCAGGTCGTGTCCGAACTCGCGGGCGAGGCGCACGAGGACGTCGCGATCGGTGAGAGAACGGGCGGAAACGGCCTGCCCGAAGGGGCGCAGGCGGCCCTCCCAGTCGAGGAAGGTGCCATTCTTCTCCAGCGGGGGCGCCACCGGCAGCACGACGTCGGCGCGCTCGCTCACCTCGGAGGAGCGCACTTCGAGGGACACGAGGAAGGGGACCTCTTCGAGGGCCCGGCGCGCTGTGGCGGGGTCGGCGAAGTCACGGATGTCGACGCCGCCGACGACGAGTGCCGTGACGTCGGCATCGAGGATTCCCGCGATCATCTGCTCCGCGTCGAGGCCGCGCGACTCGGGGAGGTTCTCCCATCCGAGCGATTCGCGGGCAGCGGCATCATCAAGGGGACGGCCGAAGGGCAGGAGGCCCGGGAGCAGGCCCGCTTCGACTGCGGCGCGATCGCCACAGCGGCGCGGGATCCACGCCAGGCGCGCACCCGTACGATCCGCGAGGGCGCTGACCGCGCTGAGGAGGCCCGTGTGGCGGGCTGCGCGCTCACCAACGAGGATGATGCCCGAGGAGAGCTCTTCGGCGAGGTCGGCGCGGGAGCCGGCCTCGTTAATGGAGGCGAGGACTTCGGCCTCTGTGCCCGGGGCCGCGCGCAGTAGAGTCGCCTTGAGCTTTCGCGAACCATTCGACGTGAATGGTGCGACCGTCGAGACGCTCGCAGTGCCCGCGAGGACGCCCTTGCGCAGTCGCAGGAACATCGCACCGCATTCGTCCTCCGGTTCGAGGGCGACGAGCAGTACCCGTCCCGCCTTCTCAAGATCGGCGTAGGTGACGCCTAGGCCGGTGCCCGCGACCCGCGAGGCGAGGAAGGATCGCTCCTCCTCGCTGAGGGTGCGCGAGCGCGCGTCGATCGAGTCGGAGCCGACGACGGTGCGGGCGAATTTCGACCACGCCCATGCGTCTTCGAAGGTGAGGCGCCCGCCGGGCAGGAAACCCACCCGCCCGGATGCGCCCTCGAGGCCCTTGCGGACCCGGTCGAGGGCGTCGGACCACGAGGTCGGAACCAGTTGCCCGTCCTCGCGCACCAGCGGGGTTTCGATGCGGTCCCGACGGTGCCAGTCGAAGGCGAAGCGGTCCTTATCGGTGATCCACTCCTCGTTCACCTCGGGCTCATTGCCCGCCATCCGGCGGACGACTTCTCCGCGGCGGATGTCGACACGGATCGCGGATCCGGACGCATCGTGCTCGCTCACCGATGGAGTCGATACGAGGTCGAAGGGGCGGGCGCGGAAGCGGTAGGACGCTGCGGTAAGAGCGCCGACCGGGCAGATCTGGATGATATTGCCCGAGAAGTAGGAGGCGAAGGCGCGGCCCGACTGGTCGAGGTCCGCGGGGCCGAGGTCGCCGCCGTTGTAGGAGCCGAGGATTCCGGCCTCGCCGTAAGGGCCGGAGATGCCCGCCCCGTCGAGGTCCTTCGCCTTGGGGTCGTGGAAGCCGAGAGTGGATGAGTCGAAGCCCCCGATCTGCTCGGCCATGAAGTAGTGGTCGTCGGTGGGAGCGGTGCCCCCGCCGCGGCCCTGCAAGTCGAGGAACACGTCGCCGCTGATCTGCTTGCCGAAGCGCACGCAGCGCTGGCACAGGATACAGCGGTCGCGGTCGAGGAGAATCTGGCTGGTCAGGCGCAGAGGCTTGCGGTACGTGCGCTTCGCGTCGGCGAAGCGGGTCGAGCCTCGTCCATCCGTCATCGCCTGGTTCTGCAGGGGGCATTCTCCGCCCTTGTCACAGATCGGGCAGTCCAGCGGGTGGTTGATGAGGAGGAACTCCATGACACCGTGCTGGGCCTTCTTGGCGACCTCCGACGTGTACTGGGTCTTCACCACCATCCCGGGGCTCACGGTCTGCGCGCATGAAGGCTGGGGCTTGGGCATGAAGCGCAGCTCGCCGGTATTGCGATCGGGCATGCCGACCTCGACGAGGCACTGGCGGCAGGCGGCAACCGGCTTGAGGAGGGGGTGGTCGCAAAAGCGCGGAATGCGGATCCCGGCCTGCTCTGCAGCACGGATGACGAGAGTACCCGCAGGGACGCTCACCTGAACATCGTCGATGGTGACGTTCACCAGTTGGGGTGCGTCGCTCATCGGACACCTCCTCGTGTGAAAACGGCGGATGCCTCATAGGGGAAGAGTTCGCGAGCGGGAGTCGTCAGCCCGGCTTCGAACTCGTCGCGGAAGCGCGCAATACCGGACATGATCGGCGTGGCCGCGGCGTCGCCGAGCGGGCAGAAGCTGCGTCCGGCAATGTTGTGGGCGATCTCGTCGAGCAGGTCGACATCCCCCGGCAGGCCCTCGCCCTTTTCCAGGCGGAACATGATCTGCTTGATCCAGTAGGTGCCCTCGCGACACGGCGTGCACTTGCCGCACGACTCGTGCTGGTAGAACTCCGCCCAGCGGGCGATGACGCGCACCACGGAAGTCGTCTCGTCGAAGACCTGCAGGGCGCGGGTCGCCAGCATGGAACCGGCTCCGACGACGGACTCGTAATCGAGTGGGATATCGAGTTCAGTTGCGGTGAATAGCGGAGTCGAGGAGCCGCCCGGGGTCCAGAACTTCAGGCTGTGCCCATCGCGGATGCCGCCCGCCATGTCGATGAGTTCGCGCATCGTGATGCCGAAGGGCGCTTCGAATTGTCCGGGCGCATTGACATGGCCCGAGACGGAGAAGAGGCCGTGGCCCTTCGACTTCTCGGTGCCCATCGATGCGTACCACTCGGGCGAGTTGCGGAAGATGCCGGTGACCTGGCAGATCGACTCGACGTTGTTGACAACCGTCGGCCGGGCGTACAGACCTGCGACTGCCGGGAACGGCGGTTTGATGCGGGGGTGCCCGCGCCGCCCTTCGAGGGAGTCGAGGAGCGCCGATTCTTCGCCGCAGATATAGGCGCCGGCTCCCGCGTGTGCGGTGATCGTCAAGTCGCCGAGGATCCCGGCGTCGGTCGCTTCCCTGATCGCCGCGAGAAGGCGACGGTAGACGTGAACGACCTCGCCTCGCAGGTAGACGAAGGCGTGGGTGCAGTTAATGGCGCGGCTCGTGATCGCAATGCCCTCGACGAGGATGTGTGGATTCGCCATGATCGTCGGTATGTCCTTGCAGGTTCCCGGTTCGGACTCGTCGGCGTTGACGACCAGGTAGCGGGGCTTGCCGTCATCCGGGGGCAGGAAGGACCATTTGAGGCCCGTCGGGAAGCCTGCGCCGCCTCGGCCGCGCAGGCCCGAGGCCTTGACTGCGTCGACGATATCGGCAGCGTCGAGGGTGTTCGCCTTCTTCAGGCCCTCGTATCCGCCCCTGGCGAGGTAGGACTTCAGTGTCCAGGACTTGTCCTCGCCCCAGCCGTCGGAGACGATCGGGGTGAGTGGCCCGGGTGCTGCAAACGTCGTCATGCCTGCTCGCCTCCCTTGGTGTCATCGGCGTCGGCGACCGGTTCGGTCCAGCCGTTCTGCTCAGCGAGGACCCTGCCGCGCAGGCTCGGCTCTCCCGCCGAGGGGCCCTCGTCTTCGTGGCCGTCGAGGAAGCCGGCGAGCGTGTGCTCGACCTCTTTGAAAGTGGCGACTGTGTCGGCACCGCGGGTCGGGTGGATGGGGCGTCCCGCTTCGATGTCGTCAATGAGGGCGAGCGCCGAGACGGGCGTCTGATTATCGAAGAACTCCCAGTTCACCATGACGACCGGCGCATAATCGCAGGCCGCATTGCATTCGATGCGTTCGAGTGTGATGCGCCCGGATTCGCTGGTCTCATCGGAGCCGACGCCGACGTGCTCGGAGACGGCTTCCCAGATCTCGTCGCCTCCCATGACGGCGCACAGTGCATTCGTGCACACGCCGACGAGGTAGTCCCCCGTGGGGTGGCGCTTGTACTGCGTGTAAAAGGTCGCGACGGCGCTCACCTCCGCGCGCGAGACATCGAGGATGTCGGCGATGAGGGCGATGCCGTCGGGGCTGACGTAGCCGTCGACGGATTGGACGAGATGCAGCATCGGCAGCATCGCGGAGCGCGAGTGTCCGCTCGGGTAGCGGCTGATGATTTCGGCGGACTGTTCGCGCAGGCGAGCTTCCACTTCCTTGGTGTAACTCATCGGTCGACGCCTCCCAGGACCGGGTCGATGGCGGCCAGCGACACGACGACGTCGGCCAACTGGCCGCCCTCGGTCATCATGGCCAGGGATTGCAGGTTCGCAAAGGAGGGATCGCGGAAGTGCGCGCGGAACGGGCGGGTGCCCCCATCGGACACGAGATGGACGCCAAGGATGCCCTTCGCGTGCTCGATCGTCTGGTACACCTGACCGGCCGGGACCTTGAATCCTTCGGTCACGAGCTTGAAGTGGTGGATGAGGGACTCCATGGACGAACCCATGATCGTCGCGATGTGTTCGGGAGAATTGCCCTGCCCGTCGGTGGCGACGGACAGCTGCGCGGGCCATGCGATCGCGGGGTCGGAGACCATGACGGGGGCGCCCTCGCACTTCTCGAGACGATCGAGCACCTGGTAGACGATGCGCAGGGACTCGTAGCACTCGTCGAAGCGGACCATCGTACGGTTGTACACGTCGGACTGGTTGCGCGTCGGGATGTCGAACTCGAAGTCCTCGTATCCGCAGTAGGGCTGCATCTTGCGCAGATCGAGGGGCAGGCCTGCGGCGCGCACGCCCGGACCCGTATTGCCCAGCGCCATCAGTGCGCTCAATGGCATGACCGCGACATCGCACAGGCGCTTCTTGAAGATCGGGTTCTCCTTCGTGAGGTCCTCGAGTTCGCCGATGTCGCGGCGGCACTTGGGAAGCAGCTCGCGGATGTAGTCGGTCGTGCCCTCACCGATGTCCTGCGCGACGCCGCCGGGGCGGATGTACGCGTGGTTCATGCGCAGGCCGGTGATCCGTTCGAAGATGCGCAGGATCTCTTCGCGGCCCCTGAATGCGATGGTCATGATGGTCGTCGCGCCCATCTCGTTGCCGGTCGAGCCGATGGCGACGAGGTGGGAGGCGATGCGGCACAGCTCCATCATGAGTACGCGGATGAGAGTCGCGCGCTCGGGGATGTCGCCGGTGATGCCGAGGAGTTTCTCGACCGCGAGGCAGTAGGCCGTCTCCTGGAAGAAGGGGGCGACGTAGTCCATGCGCGTGCACAGGGTTGTTCCCTGCGTCCACGTGCGGTACTCCATCGTCTTCTCAATACCGGTGTGGAGGTAGCCGGTGTCGACTCGCGTCTCGCGGACGGTTTCGCCGTCGAGTTCGAGGATGAGGCGGAGCACGCCGTGAGTCGACGGGTGAACCGGGCCGAGGTTGACGACGATGCGCTCCGACGAGATCTTCTCGATCTCGTTGAGAATGTCAGCCCAGTCACCGCCCTGGGTCATGACCTCGGGAATCTCGTCGACATGAAGGGCTGCGCCGGAAGCGGCCGCATGGAAGTTCGGGGTGCTCATCAGTTGTACGACCTCCGCGTGTCGGCGGGCGGGACGGTGGCGCCCTTGTACTCGACGGGGATGCCGCCCAGCGGATAGTCCTTGCGCTGGGGGTGGCCCACCCAGTCGTCGGGCAGCGCGGTTCGGGTGAGGGAGGGGTGTCCATCGAAGATGATGCCCATGAGGTCCCATGTCTCGCGCTCCTGCCAGTCATTGGCCGGGTAGACGGAAACGATCGACGGGATGTGCGGGTCCGCGTCGGGGCAGGTCACTTCGAGGCGGATCATCCGGTTGTGGGTGATCGACATCAACGGATAGATCGCATGGAGTTCCCTGCCGCGGTCTTCGGGATAGTGCACGCCATTGGTTCCCAGGCACAGTTCGAAGCGCAGGTCCGCGTCATCGCGCAGGTATTTCGCGACGAGGGCGACGTGCTCGCGGGTGATGAAGACGGTGAGTTCGTCGCGGTCGACGACGACCTTCTCGATGACGTCCGCCGCGTCGAGGCCGTCGGCGGCGATGAGCTCTTCGAGGACATCGACGACTGAGTCGAACCAGCTTCCGTAGGGGCGTGCCGACTCGCCGGGGAGGAAGGACTGGGTCACCAGTGTGCCGAAGCCGGTGGTGTCGGGGAAGAGTCCCTCACGGCGGGTCATGGGCTCGGGCTGTGCGAAGCCCCGCTGTGCGGGCCCTGTGAGTTCGCCTTCGGGAGCGATGAGTTCGTCGCTCATGCGAGGAGTCCCTTCATCTGGTGGGTCGGAGTTGCGGCGAGGGCCGCCTGCTCCGCTTTGCGCGCGATCTCACGGCGGTGGACGCCGAGCGGCTCCTTGCCGATCTGCTCGCGAAGTGTGATGACGGCGTGGATGAGGGCCTCGGGGCGCGGCGGGCAGCCAGGCAGGTACACGTCGACGGGCACGATGTGGTCGCATCCCTGAATGACGGCGTAGTTGTTGAACATGCCTCCCGTCGAGGCGCAGGCGCCCATCGAGATGACCCACTTGGGCTCCGGCATCGAGTCGTAGACGCGGCGGATGACGGGGGCCATCTTATGGGAGACGCGGCCCGAGACGATCATCATGTCGGAGTGGCGCGGCGATGCGCGGAACACTTCGAGGCCGAAGCGCGACATGTCGAAGCGCGGGGTTCCGGCGGCCATCATCTCGATGGCGCAGCACGCCAGACCCATGGTGACGGGCCACTGACTGTACTTGCGCGCGAGTCCCAGGACTTTCTCGACGCTGGTCAGTGCGATGCCGGCGGGCAGGGCTTCTTCAAGACCCATTGACGTTCTCCTGTCCCTCAGTAATCCAATCCGCCGCGTCGCCACTCGTACGCGTAGGGCACGGTGATGAGTGCGAGGAAGGTGAGCATGGCGATGAGCCCGAAGAGGCCGAGCTGGTCGAAACTGACGGCCCACGGGTACATGAAGACGACCTCGATGTCGAAGATGATGAAGGTCATGGCGACAAGGTAGTAGCGCACCGGGAAGCGGCCCTCGTGCAGGTGGGCCGACGTCGGCTCGATCCCGCACTCGTAGTTCTCGGCCTTGACCTTGGACTTCTTCGTCGGACCGAGGATCGCTGAGGCCCCTAGACCGCCGAAGGCCAGCACGAGGGCGGCCGCAGCCATGATCAGCAGCGGGAAATAGGGATTCGTCATCGTTCCTCCAAGGATCGATCGAAGTGCTGGGGCGTGGTCATACCGATGGCACCAGCCTTGTCAGTGTCGTGATGAGGCGATCGTCGAGGTCGCCCCCCTGACGCTCGTATCCGTCCGACAAGAGCTTGTGGACGAGGGTCATGAGGCGCGGGATCGGCAGGCCCTTGGTGGTGCACAGGCGCATGATCCGCGGGTTCTCAATGAGGGCGACGAAGATCCTGCCGAGTTGGTAGTAGCCGCCGTACACGTCGCGCAGCATCTCGGGGTATTCACTCATCGCCCGATCGATGCCCGCCCGATCGGAGCGGCGCAGCGCCTGAGCGATGCACGAGGCGGCGAGCCTGCCCGCCTTGAGGGCGGGCGCGATCCCCTCGCCGTTGAATGGGGACACCATTCCGCCTGCATCGCCGACGAGGAGGAGACCGCAGGTGTAGTGGGGGGTGCGGTTGAAGCTCATGGGCAGCGCGGCGGAGCGCAGGGGGCCGATCTGGTTCGCGGGTGTGAAGCCCCACTCCTCGGGGACGGACGTCGTCCAGTGTTCGAAGACCTTCTTATAAGGAAGGCGCGTGGTGTTCGCGGTGGAGGACACGGATCCGAGGCCGACGTTGACGACGCCGTCGCCCATCGGGAAGATCCAGCCGTATCCGGGGAGGAGATCGGACTGTCCGGGCGCACCGGACCACAGTTCGAGGTGGGACTCCATCCATTCCTCGTCGCCGCGCGGCGATGTGAAGTAGGCACGGGCCGCGACCCCCATGGGGCGACGGGTCTTCTTCTCCAGGCCGAGCGATGTCGCCAGGCGCCCTGCCACTCCCCCGCAGTCGGCGACGAGAGTGGCGCGGATTGCGACCTCGCGGGTGTCCTCCCCCGTGTCGATGGTCGCGGTGACCCCGATGACGCGGCCGGTGGAGTCCTGGATGGCGCCCGTGACATTCGCGTTCTCGATGAGGCGCGCGCCCGCTGCTACAGCATGGGTGATGAGTTCGTGGTCGAGGCGCATACGCGCCCTCGTGAGTCCGAAACCGGGCAGGGACTTCTGATCTGGCCATTCCATGGCGACCCGGTGTCCGCCGCCGATGACGGTGAGGCCGCGGTTGCGGGTCCAGCCGTTGATGTCCATTCCCATGAGGATGAGTTCGTGGACGGCGGCGGGGGTGAGGCCGTCGCCGCAGATCTTGTCGCGGGGGAATGTCGCCTTGTCGAGGACGAGGACGTTGATGCCGACAGTGGCGAGGTGGTAGGCGAGTGAGGATCCGGCGGGGCCCGCGCCGACGATGACGACGTCTGCTGCCGCCTCGTCAGTGACGTCTTCGACCACCGGACTTCCTCCCGTATTGCGCGCAGACCAGTATGCGCAGATGTGCATGATGGGGCGGCGTACACTGCACCGCGTCCCGATTCGCAAGCGTAGCCCCCGGCTGGGGGCCGTGGTGCACAGTGCCACAAAAGGCGTCTTCTCGCCGTTTCAGCCTTCCCGTACGCCACAACGGCGACGAGATTTACGAAAGGCGACACTCCCCAAAATGGGGCGTGTGGCATAGAGCACCCTCAGGTGACCATCCGCCCAGATAAGGGCGAACATCCGACCTCGAATGGGGCGCTCCTCCGCTGCCAGAGGCGCCTTTTACGCACCGGGGGCGAATGCGCGATGCAGGGCGACGATCCCGCCCGTCAGATTGCGGTACTCGACTCGCTCCCAGCCGTTGGCGGCGATGAGTCGCCCGACGCTCTCCTGGTCCGGCCAGTCGCGAATCGACTCGATGAGATAGTCGTAGGCGACCTCATTCGACGACATGAGCTTCGCCATCAGCGGCATCACCGTCGATTGATACGCCGAATAGAGCGAACGGAACACCGCATTGGGCGGGGTGGAGAACTCGCAGACGACGAGGCGCCCGCCGGGGCGCACCACCCGCGACATCTCGCGGAGGGCTAGCGCCGGATCGGGGATATTGCGCAACCCGTAGGAAATCGTCACGGCGTCGAATGAGTCGTCCTCGAAGGGCAGACTCATCGCGTCACCCTGAACGAACTCAATATCGGGGTGGCGCTGACGGCCGACCTCGATCATGCCCTCCGACAGGTCGCAGGCGACGACCTCGGAGCCGCAGGACGCCAATGCCGCCGAGGAAGCGCCCGTTCCAGCGGCGACGTCGAGTATCCTCTCCCACGCGGTCGGGGCGACCGCTTTGCGCAACGCCACCATCCACACATGGTCCAAGCCGCCGGTCATCACAACATCCATGAGGTCGTAGCGGTCGGCGACATGGTCGAACATCGACGCCACATCACTCGTGGATTTGCTGAGGTCGGCGCGCAGGACCGAGGTATCGCTCATATCCCCATCTTCTCACGCCCACGCGGCCGGAGAAAGCGCCGCCTATCGGCCATTCATCCGTCAAAACGCACACAGTTTGTGGAAACCGCGCCACACCGCACGAGTATCTAAGGCTGTGGCCTGCGGCTATAGACAGCACGCCAGAGGATGAGTGTCAGAAAGTGCAAAAACTGTGTGCGTGTGCGCGGGTTGAGCAGGAGCGGGACACAGGCCAAATCTGCGGGGACCGCTTGCCGTAGGAACGCCATACCGCAGCTGACTCGCAAGCGCGAACGCCGATCAAGGCCCGGGACGTATTCGCACCTGGTCTCCGAGGCGGCCAGCGGGACCTCCGAGTAGGATGAACGCCATGCCCGCACGTTTCGCCCACATGACCGTTCGCGTTGTGGAGCTGGTGGACGCCCCGTGGCAGAACGCTCCCCTTCTCGACATGATCCCCGCCGATACCAGGCCTCTCGTATGGCTAGGCTTCCGTCAGTCGATGGTCGGATGGGGTTGCGCCGCCGTGTGGACGGGTTCAGGGTCGCACGCCGTCGCCACTGCGGGCGACTGGTGGCGCGCCCTTGGCGAATCGATGACATGCGACGCGCCCTCGGATGCGCCGCACGCCCCCATTGCCTTCGGCTCATTCGGATTCTCCGCCGACACCGAGTCGACCCTCATCGTCCCCGAAATCTGCATCATCGAGGCCGACGGGCGCCGCTGGGTCGCCACAGCCTCGCGGGGAGATTCCGCGCCCGAACCGCTGGCCGTCCTCGCACGAGCCCTCACCCCTGTGCCCCGCCCGCCCAATGCCCCCATCGGCCTCGTCACAGGAGTCGGGCGGATGACGCAGGACGAATGGATGCAGTCCGTCGCCCGCCTCGCCGAGCGTCTCGCGGCAGGCGATGCCTCGAAGGCGGTCATGACTCGCGATATGTGTGTCCGTACCGACTCCTCGTTCACCGAGCGCCACCTGCTTACGCGACTCGACGCCCTGTATCCGACGACGTGGCGATTCGCAGTCGACAGGCTCGTGGGCGCCACTCCGGAAATGCTCGCGTCCACGTCGAAGGGGCGTCTGCGATCGCGTGTCCTCGCCGGGACCGCCGGACCAGGGCGCGGTGCGGAGCTCATGGGGTCGGAGAAGAACCGGCGCGAGCACGCCCTCGCCGTCGAATCGGTCGTGCAGGCGCTCACCCCGATCGTCGATTCGCTGTCCGCTCCCGACGAGCCTTTCCTCCTCGACCTGCCCAATGTCTCTCACCTCGCCACCGACATCAATGCGGACCTGGGGGGAACCAGCCTGCTGGATGCGGTCCAGGCGCTTCATCCGACAGCTGCCGTGTGCGGAACCCCTCGCGCTGCGGCATTGGA
The DNA here is from genome assembly GCF_900155595.1 of Actinomyces mediterranea. Taxonomy (GTDB): domain Bacteria; phylum Actinomycetota; class Actinomycetes; order Actinomycetales; family Actinomycetaceae; genus Pauljensenia; species Pauljensenia mediterranea. The sequence continues at coordinate 1,451,365 of NZ_FTPB01000004.1, read as the reverse complement.
GTTGCTCACCCGCATGGAGCGCACCCAGCGCGGCCGCTATTCGGGTCCCGTCGGGTGGGTGGACGCCGGTGGCGAGGGCGAATTCTGCATCGCTCTGCGCTGCGGTCTCATCGAGGACGGGGGGCGGACTCTCAGGGTCTTCGCCGGTGGCGGCATCATGCCTGATTCTTCGCCAGCATCGGAATTGGCGGAGACTCGGGCGAAGATGGCGCCGCTGCTCGACGCCCTCGGCGTGGAGTGAACGCGCGGGCATCGCAGCGCAAGGGACGCCAGAGGTTATCCACAGGGTTAACGGATAAGTCTTTTCCTCGACGATCCCGTCCCCTACGCTCACCAGCATGAGACCCCCTTCACCATCCGGAGCCCGTCAGCGACACCACCACTTCCAGGCGTCGATGGGCCCCGTACTCGGTCGCCTCGGCGTGAGTGCACTCGCCTGTGCCTTGTTGAGCGCGTGCTCGCCCTCGACGACTGCCGGGGCCAGCGTCGACTCGCTCGCCGAGGGCGACTACTTCACCACGGTGGACGGTGCTCTGCTCCCGCCGGTCGGCCCCTCGTCGCCGCCCGAGCCGGATGAGTGGGTCGACCAGTTCACCGCGACGGGGGCGCTGCACGCGACTTCCCACTTCCTCGACCTCCTCGCCTACACCTGGAATACAGGTGATACCGAGGCATTCATGGAGGCGTCACTCGACGACTGTCCCCAATGCCTCAGTCACCGAGACAGGATCGAAGAGCACTATGCCTCCGGGCACTGGCACAGCGGTCTCGATTTCAACATCACCTCCGTCGAGTACAACTGGGACCTCTCAAGACTCGAGGAGTATCCCGATACCCGTGAGATCGTCGCCGTCTTCCAGGTGTCGCCCTATGCCTACTATGACGGCGAACTCGTGGAAAAACCCGCTGAGGAGGTCCGCTATCTCTTCCACACGCAGTGGGACGGGAGCCGGTGGAGGATGCTCGAGTACGGCGTCCCCCGAGAGGAACCGAACGAGGAGTAACCCGATGAGAACGACTCCGACTCGCGCAGGCCGACTAAACCTCGTGTGCGAGCCCTGTGGAACATATGCCGAGCGGGTCCGCCCCCAAAAGGGCGGACCCGCTTCGACGCTCGCGATTAATTCGACTGGGACTTGAGGGTCGCCACCACCTCGTATTTCTCCCCATTGCGGACGTATGTGATGGTCACCGAATCGCCGCTGCGGTAACGGCGGATGTAACCGGTGAGCTGCTTGGACGAGGACACGGTCTCCCCATTGACTCCGACAATGACGTCATCAACCCGCAGTCCCGCCTGCGCGGCACCCGAGTCGTCGACGACGGAGGCGATCTTCGCGCCCGCCACTACCGAATCCCCGACGCGCGCCTGACCGCTCGTCACGGATACGCCGAGGACCGCGTGATCGACCCGGCCGGTGGAGATGAGCTGATCGACGACGGATCTCACGAGGTCGACGGGGATCGCGAAGCCCAAGCCGATCGAGCCGGCGTTCTCCGACGAGGAGGAGTTCGACGCGATCGAGGAGTTGATGCCGATGACGGCGCCGGTCGAGTCGAAGAGCGGCCCGCCGGAGTTGCCCGGGTTGATCGACGCATCCACCTGAATGGCGTTCGTGATGACGGAGTTCGATGTCGTCTGCTGGTTCTGCGAATTCGGCAGCTGTCCGAAGGGGTCGTTCGGGTCGATTTGCTGATGGGAATCAGATTCCCTGGTCGACACCTCAACCGGGCGGTTGAGCGCGGAGATGATGCCGGTGGTGACCGTATTCGACAGGCCGAGCGGCGCTCCGATCGCCATGACCTCCTGGCCGACGGTCAGTCCAGCCGATGAGCCGAAGGAGGCGACCGTCAGGTCGGAGGGCGCATCGACGAGGCGCAGTACCGCAAGATCCGTCGTCTGATCAACGCCGACGATCTTCGCCTCGAACATGCGCCCGTCGGCGAGGGTGACGCCGATCTGCCCATCTGCCGAGGAGGACGCCTGCGAGGCGATGACGTGATAGTTCGTCACGATGTCACCGTCCGAGTTGTAGATGACTCCGGAGCCGACTCCCGAACCGGAGGCGCCCGACACGGTGATGGTGACGACTGCGGGCGACACCGCGGTCGACACGGCCGACCAGTCGGGCTTGTCGCCTGTTGATGTCACCGGTTGAACGGTCGTCGACGTGGAATTGGTGGATGCAGGCGATGACACAGGGACTGGAGAGGGGCGGTTGTTGAAGAGCAGCCACGCTCCGCCGAGTGTGAGGGAGGCGGTCAGCACCATCGTGACGAAAAGTGCCGCCCATCCGGGCCCTCGCTTCGCCCGCACCGCAGTCTGCGACGAGGAGCGGGCTCGTGCGGGAGCGGAGCCCTCGGATATCCACGGGCTCGATGCGGCCCCGTTTGAGACGACCTGTGGCGCGGCAGGAGCCGACCTCTCCTGGTGCACGCCCCATCCCGGCATCTGCTGAGAGCTCCCGGCAGTCTGCGCTGAGGGAGGGGCAGGGGGCTGAGGACCGCCCGTCGGCTGGATCTGGGGGGGCATCTCCCGCGTCGCCCCGCTCCGCGCCGATTCCAGAGTCTCCGTCGGAGAGTCGACGCCGGTCGATACAACGGTCTCCTCGCTGTTGTCCCGGGCCCCTCCGGCAGGAGCATCCGGGGAGGACCAGCGGGATGTGTTGTCGCTCATGGAACCTTCTTTCACAATGCGGTTTGGATTCAACGGCACCCAGTGTGGACGCCCTTGTTGCTCACTTACTGAATCTTTCCTGTGCGTTCCCTGTGGGTCATTCATGTTCGTGCAGCACGTTTCTCACCGAGACGATCTCGTCGGGGAGCGTGCAGATCACGTGCAGGATACGAATCCCCCGCGAAGGCTCGACGAGAGCTGAGCGCAGCGATTCCTCGTCCTCGATCCTGCGATAACCGACGCCATAGGCGCGGGCGAGATACTCGATGGAGGTCCGCTGACGGGTCGCGAACCAACGGTCGAAGGTCGAAGCGTTCTCCCGCCTGCCGTGTTCGAGGCTCGCGAAGATGGATCCCCCCGCGTCATCCGCGACGATGATCGTCAGGTCGGGCGCCGACTCTGATGCAGGAATAGCGAGGGCGCCCGCGTCGTGGAAGAAGGTGAGGTCTCCCATGAGTGCACTCAACGGCCGTCCGATTCCCAGCGCAAGTCCGATCGCCGTTGCGACCGTGCCGTCAATCCCCGCAAGGCCCCGGTTCGACCACACGCGCCTGGGCGCACCCCCGTGCCCGACGAGGTCGCAGGCGCGCACCGAGTTCGATGCGCCGAGCAGAAGGTCCTTGTCGTCCGCCTGCCACACGGCCCGGGCGACGTGCAGGACCGACAGGTCAGAGGAGTCGCAGATGCGCGTGATCCGTTTGTCCGCGAGCCGTGCAGCCTCCCGCCACCGCCCGAGCCACGACCCCCCGACCTCGGCTCCACAACCCCCGTCGGAGTCAGCGGGGCGCGTGGTCGGCGCCGCTAGCGCGCCGACCACGACATCGGCCGTGCCGGACGCATCCGCCCACGCGGGATCCGGGTCCACGATGACGACCCGCACGTCGGGGCGGGCGAGCAGTGCCGACACTGAGCGCGACAAGGTCGGCCTCCCCGTCACGATCACCTGCTCGATCTCATCCGCCAGCGGCGAGGACAGGAGCGACTGCTGGAAGGGGATCCGGAATTCGTCCCACGCCAGCCCCGAACTCGGCTCGGCAAGAATCGGACACTTGGCGCCGCGCGCCCACGAGGACGCATCAGCGCACGCTCCGTCTGCGGCGATGATGACGCTCAGAGCATCCTCCTCGACGACATCGCACCACGAAGCGGGCTGGGGTGCAGCGGCAGGGATCAACGCAGGATCGAAGGAGAACGCAGCCTCGTAGGCGGAGCTGCGGACGCTGCCGCCCTCGGGGGTGAGGGGGTCGCGGAGGGAGACATCGATATGCGCGGGGCCGGCCTGCCCGGTGGGGCGTCCGCACGCTCTCGCCACGACCCGCGCGATCTTTGCGCCGAGTTCCCTGCCCGGCTCGGTGTCCGCGGGAATGTCGCAGGTGGGGGGCGTGTGGGGGCCGAAGATCCCCGACTGAAAGGTCGTCTGCGACGCCCCGACGGCGAGCATCTCGAAGGGCCTGTCGGCGCTCACCACGATGAGCGGCAGGCGCGAATGATGAGCCTCCGCGACCGCAGCATGCGTTTCGGCGACGGCGGTACCCGATGTCATGATGACGGCGACGGGAACCGGCTCGGGGTGCGCGGTGGACGCGTGTGGGACACCCTGCCCCGCCTTCGACAGGCCAATGGCGAGGAATGCCGCAGAGCGCTCGTCGAGGCGCACATGTGCGCGCACCCTGCCCGCCCTGCATGCGGTGTCGAGGGCGTAGGCGAAGGGAGCGGAGCGCGATCCCGGGCAGTAGACGATGTCGCCGACGCCGACGCCGATGAGTGCGTCGACGACTCCCGCGGCGAGGCGCTCAGAGGGGTGGGTCATCGGGCCCCCTCGATATGGGCGCACATGTCCTCCAGTCGGACCGTCCAGCGCCGACGCAGATCCTCGTCGACTGGATGCTGGTCGATGAGGTCCGCATCTGGGGCGATCGCACGCAGGGGCAGGTGTCCGTTGACAGGTGTCAGGCGATCCGCTGTGACATCGGCGGCGAGGAAGCGACTGGTCGCGAGACCGCAAGCGAGGACGTCGTCGAGGGCGGCGGCCGCGCTCACTCCGGTCGCCAGGCCGATGGAGGTCTCCAGGGCGGAGGAGACGACGAGCCTCAATCCCGTGTCCCGCGCGATGCTCAGCGCCCTGTCGATTCCGCCGAGTGGCGCGATCTTGATGACGGCGATATCGGCGGCGCACGCACGGGCGACGGCGAGGGGGTCCTCGGCGCGGCGGATCGACTCGTCAGCAGCGATGGGGACATCGACGCGGCGGCGCACCCGCGCCAACTCGTCGACGCTCGGACAGGGCTGTTCGGCGTATTGCAGGCCGCCGACAGGGCTCGCCGCCTCATCGAGTGCGCGGATCGCGCGGACGGCCTCGTCCTCGTCCCATGCGCCATTGGCGTCGACGCGCACGGCGCCCGATGAGCCGACGGTATCCGCGAGCGCCTGAGCGACCGCTTCGACACGGGCGCAGTCGTCGGCAGGGCCCGCCCCCGGGTCCGCGACTTTGACCTTCGCGGTCGCGCATCCGCCCGAGGCGAGAACCTTGCGGTATGCGTCCTCAGGCGAGACGACGGGGATGGTGACATTGACGGGCACTTGCGAGCGTTTCGCGGGCGGTGCGGGCGTCATCGCCGCCCTCAGGGCGCTCGCGAGCCACGCGGATGATTCGCGGGCGGCATAGTCCCAGAAGGGGGAGGCCTCACCCCAGGCGCTGACCCCGTGCAGGAGCAGGCCGTCGCGAGATGTGACGCGACGGAAGCGGACGCTCATGGGAGCGGAGTAGACGAGCAGGTCGTCGACGCCGTCGAGGACGCGGCGCACCCGCGGGCTCAACGACTCGAAGGGGATACGGCTGAGTGCGAGGCGCTGTGAGGGGTCGGCGGGCGGGGTCATGGGACTATTGTGCCCGGGACGATCGCCATATACGACTGCGGGGCGAGGAGCACGTGCCCCGTGCACTCGCTCGCACTCACGACGTCGAATCCAATGATGCCGGACAGTTCTCTCGCGCTGTCGGAGTGGTTGAGAACGAGGAGTACATCGCCGCGTCGGCATGCTTCGATCCCGTCGGGCAGGCCGGAGCGCACTGGGAGTATGCGGGCGTGAGCCGTGAGCAGCCCGAGGAGGGCGCGCCTGGACGCCGCGTCGAGTCCGCATTCGAGCATCCAGGTCGCAGCCATCCTGACGAGTACCGGGAGAGGGCCTTCGGGCGTGTCATAGCGCGCGTAGACCTGTGAGTCTGCGGCACCGCGCGGGACCGGGGTGGTTGGAACGCACAGGGCGCGAAGCGCCGGAGCGGGGTCGCAGATCGTGTCGAGGGCGCGGGTCAGTGACGGGTGGACGACCGTGAGAAGGTGTCCGGCGCGTGCGCCCGGTTTCTGGGCCCCGAGCGACCGGTTCGCGGTGCGGCGCGCACGTGAGATGCGGTAGACGAGATCGTCGGAGTCGATGAGTCCCTCGTCGCTTCGCTCCAGCGCGCCGGAGGAGTCGACGAGGAGATGATGTCCCTCGTCGAGTGTGCGAGGCGCCCGCGCCTCGTGGGAGCAGTGGATGACGAGCCTGTGGCGCGCCGCGAATCGCCGACCCTCGGCGAGGATGTCGCAGGCGTATCCGGCTTCCCAGCAGGTGCGGTGCCAGGCGCGCAGCACCGCCCAGGATTCCCCGGTCCCATCGTGACTCAGGCCGATGTGCGCCTCATAGGTGCCAAGGCGCTCATCGAGGTCGCTGCACAGCCGCGTGATCGCATCCGCGTCGCCGGTCGCCCCGGCCTCGTCGGTCACGGCGGAAGGGTCGATGCCGTGAGCGAAGGCCTGAGCCTCCTTCAGGTCGTGATCCGCTTGAGCGTCGCGGAGCACGGGAGCGGCAGCGTCGCACCGGCCGCGGAAGGCGTCGAAGGCGAGGGCGGCCTCCCAGGCGTTGTCCTGCAGAGAGAGTGCGTGAAAAGCGGGTTGTGCCGACGATACGCGGTGACTCATGGGTCAAGCGTAGGACCTTGTCGTCGCAACCACATAGGCTGGAGCCATGAGTGCACTGCCCTTCGTCTCCGACACCTTCGACCCCGCCCGTTGGCGCGAGATCGAGGGATTCACCTTCACCGACATCACCTACCATCGCGGGATCTCCAGGGGCGCCGACCTCGACGGACGCCCCGCCGGAGAGGACCTGCCGGTAGTGCGCATCGCATTCGACCGCCCCGATATCCGCAACGCCTTCCGCCCGCACACGGTGGACGAGCTGTGCCGGTCCCTCGACTCTGCGCGCATGAGCGGCGACGTGGGTGCTGTGATCCTTACGGGCAATGGGCCGAGTGCGAAGGACGGGGGGTATTCGTTCTGCTCGGGTGGGGACCAGAGGGTCCGGGGCTCTGATGGCTACCGCTACGAGGTCGAGGGCGCCGACGCTGATGCCGACCGCGCGACGCGCCGCGAACAGGTCGATCCCGCTCAGGCCGGGCGCCTGCACATCCTTGAGGTTCAGCGCCTCATCCGCCACATGCCGAAGGTCGTCATCGCTGCGATTCCCGGGTGGGCTGCGGGTGGGGGTCATTCGCTCAATGTCGTCTGCGACCTGTCTGTCGCCTCACTCGAGCATGCGGCCTTCATGCAGACCGACGCGAATGTGGGGTCCTTCGACGCTGGTTACGGGTCGGCGTTGCTGGCGCGCCAGGTTGGAGACAAGCGGGCGCGGGAGATCTTCTTCCTCGCGGGTCGCTATGACGCTCAAACAGCGGAGCGCTGGGGCGTCGTCAATGCGGCGGTCCCCCACGCGCAATTAGAGGAAACGGCCCTCGAATGGGCTCGGACCGTGTGCCGCAAGTCCCCGCAGGCGATCCGCATGTTGAAATTCGCCTTCAATCTCGCCGATGATGGCCTAGCGGGTCAGCAGATCTTCGCAGGTGAGGCGACCCGCATGGCATATATGACCGGTGAGGCTCAGGAGGGGCGCGATGCCTTTCTCGAGCGCCGTGAGCCCGACTGGTCGGCCTACCCTTACTACTTCTGAGTCGGCCCGCGGCCTCGGAGTCGGCCCTGCGCCCATGGTGCCTGCAGCGCCCACAGTCGGTGGAGTCGATCGCAGGTCGCTCGAGCACGCGCAGGTGCTGGGGTGGTGCGCACTCACAGCAATCAATGACCGAGTACAGTCAGCAGTTCCGCTCAGTAGTGGGACACGACAGTCGTCCCGATGTCGGCCCAGTCGTAGATGTACTTGGCGGAGGAGACCGGCATGTTGATGCAGCCGTGCGAGCCGCCATAACCGGACCAGCCGAAGGTGGAGCGCCACGGCGCACCGTGGAAGGCATAGCCGGAGTACCAGTACGTCACCCACGGGACATCGGGCGTGACATACTTCGTGCCGTCCGAGTTCTCGCCGCGCATCGTCTGCTGGACGAGCTTGGAGTACACGTGGAATACTCCCGTCACCGTCGGGGTATCGGGGGCGCCGGGAACCATGTAGAAGGGGCCGCCGACGATGCTCGCACCCTCATAGGCAACGACCGTGTTCGTCGACAGGTCCAGGTCGATCCACTTCTCACCGGGAGCGGCCTGATAGACCAGGTTCTCCGCGCCTTCCGCGATAGTCCGCGTGTCGTATTCGGGCTCAATTTCGTCGTAGGTGATTTCCGAGGTGTAGGCGGTTCCCGCATTCAAAGAGGAGACGATCCCCTCGGTCATGGCGTCGATATTATTGACGGACCACCCTTTGATGCCCTGCCTGTGAACAGTGAGTACCTTGCCCTCGGAGTTGACATTGTTAACGCCCTTCGTGGGCTCCACACTGAGGGTGTCTGCGAGTCCCGAAAGCCAGGCCCTCGTCTTGCCGGCGTTGATCGTCGGCACTGTGAGAGTACCGTCGTCATTCGTCGGGACCTCCACCCAGGACGCCTTATCAGCCGCGGACGCCGTGTACGAGGCATCACCGTCGGTGAGCGTGACATCGGGGGCGATCAACGCATTCGCCGCCTGCGCGGCAGCGGCCGCAGCTTCGGAGGTCACAACCGGAGTGACGTCCTGCACGTGGAGCGACGCCTCACCGGAGGCAAGTGCTTTCGCCTGAGTGGTCACAGTCTCCGTAATGTCATCCGCATCCACGAGGGTTCCCGCCGAGGCTTCAGTGGACACGAAACGGGCGGCCTCCGCGTCGAGCACCACCTCCGCCTCTTTGGCCGCATTGCCCGTCGATTCGGCGACCGTCGTCGCGAACTCGGCGAGCTTCGCCTCGTCAATGACGATGACGGGCTCGATATCCGTGGAGGTGACGAGAGCCCGGAGCTGTGAGCCGACCGAGGCATTCGCTGAGAACGCTGCTTCAACAGTCTTGTCAACATCGATGCGTACACCCGCATCGGCAAGAGTCGTGGAGGTCTTCAAACCGTCCACGTCAATCGTCACCATCGTGTCCGAGGCTCGTTGCTCGACCGATGCGACAGCCTCCTCACGGGTCATGCCGGTAATGGACTGATGCGCAATGGAGATGCCCGGAAGAGCCCTATCGGCGTAGGACACCGCGTATGCTGCGGTGGCGCCAACAGCTATAAGGACGACGGTGATGGCGGAGCCGATCGTCCATTTCACGCGGGGTGACAGTGTTGTGAACATCGTTTGCCACTCTACCGAGCCCCGATTCGAGACGCTATGCGACCATCCGCGAAATGATGGGGAATCGACCACTAAATGCGCGTGAATGAGCGCACAATGTGACCAGGGAGATCCCCACCCCCTACTCTGGTGTGACTGCGGCACCGCCCGGCGCCGTGGGCAGCTGCATGTGTAAAGGAGTCGTTGATGCCGATGCCGCGCATCCTGGTTGTTCCCGGAGGGACATCAATCGGAGCGGTCTCCCTCGCCAACGCCTCGCTCCACAAACTCGTCGAACTCTACGACGAGCGCCGCGCCGACCCCCACGCCCCCTCCGTTCGCACAATCGTCGTCCTGCGCGACCCCTCTGACGTTCCGCCGTCGACCCTGCGCAGCTCCGCGCACACCCTCGAAGCCGCATTCCCCGCGGACCGCTATCCGGCGGTCGCAGAGCGACTGCACGACGAAGGTTTCCTCGACGGCATCGACCTCGTCGTGCCGACGTCGGGGTCGAGTGCCGGGCGTCCCCGCCTCGTCGGCCTGTCCACCGACGCGCTCGTCGCATCGGCGAAGGCGACCCACGAGGCGCTCGGAGGACCCGGTCGTTGGATCCTCGCTCTGCCCGCCCACCACATCGCTGGCGCCATGGTGCTTGTGCGCTCCGCAGTCGCGGGGACGAATCCGCAGATCGTCGACACCACTGAAGGCTTCGACCCGCATGCACTGTTGCCCGCCATCGCGGGGGCCACAGCAGATCCGAGTATCCCCGGCTACCTCTCCCTCGTCCCCACCCAGCTGCAGGCGTGTCTGAGCGCTGGCGAAGAAGTGACAACCGCCCTCGCCCGCCTGCACACCGTCCTCGTCGGCGGATCGGGTATCCGCGCCGAACTCATCGAGTGCGCCCGCGCCAACGGCATCCGCATCGTCGCGACCTATGGCATGACGGAAACCTGTGGGGGCTGCGTCTACGACGGAGTCCCCCAAGCGGGCGTCGAAGTCCGCGTCGTCGACAGGGAGGGGCAATCGCGCATCGCGATCGCGGGCGCTCCCCTCATGACCCGCTACCTCGATGGGGACTCCCCCTTCTTCGAAGAGTCGGGCCGCACTTGGCTCCTCACTGGCGATGTGGGGCGCATCAACGGCGGGGGCATCGTGAGCGTCCACGGGCGCGCCGATGATGTCATCGTCACCGGCGGCCTGTCGGTCGCCCCCGTGCCCGTCCAGGACGCCCTCCTCTCTTCGCCGGAGCTCACCGACGCATGGGTGACATCCACCCCCGACGAGAAGTGGGGGCACGTCATCACGGCGCTCATCGTCCCCCACCGTCTGCCGGCGAACCACTCCGAGATGGAGGAACTGTCCAAGCGCCTGCGCACCCACGTCGGTGAGACCATAGGGCGCGCCCACGCGCCCCGCCGCTTCGTCGCCCTCGAGCATCTGCCCTACCTGTCGGGTATGAAGATCGACCGAATCGCCGCACGCCGGATAGCGGACCGCGCCATCCATACGATGCACGACTGGTGGCGCTGAGCCGCGATACGATCGCACGAGTGACGCATGCGGGCGCCCACGCCCCCGTGATGCCCGACGAGGAGGACCCCATGGCGACAATCGGCGACTGGATCGAGGGCGCGCGCCCCAGGACCCTGCCCGCAGCCGCAGCGCCCGTCCTCGTCGGTACCGCTGCAGCCGTCCACATGGGCGCCCGAGAACCCCTCAACGCCGTCCTCGCCCTCGTCGTCGCCCTCGCCCTGCAAGTCGGCGTCAACTACTCCAACGACTACTCCGACGGAATCCGCGGAACGGATGAGCACCGGACGGGGCCCGCGCGCCTGACCGGAGGGGGCCTGGCATCTCCCCGAACGGTCCTTCGGGCAGCGCTCGCGTGTTTCCTCGTCGCGGGTGTCGCGGGCCTGATCCTCCTCGCCCTGTCGGGCGTGTGGATCCTCATCGTCCCCGGCATCGCGGCCGTCATCGCCGCCTGGTTCTACACGGGCGGGCGCACCCCCTACGGCTACATGGGCATCGGCCTGTCCGAACTCTTCGTATTCGTGTTCTTCGGCCTCATGGCGTGTGTCGGCACGGCGTGGACGCAGACGCCGCAGGCGCCCTGGTGGTTGTGGCTCCTCGCCTCGGCTCTCGGACTGCTCTCAGTGGCGCTCCTCATGGTGAATAACATCCGGGATATCCCGACCGACCTCGCATCGGGGAAGAGGACGCTCGCCGTGCGCATGGGGGAGCGCCCCTCGCGCATCCTCTTCTCCCTGTGTGTCGTCGCCGCAGCACTCGCCATCGCCACCGTCCTTCCCCATGTCGGGTACTCGACACTGGTCAGCATCAGTATGGGAGCGTCGACCCTTGCCGTATCGATCCCCCTGGCCGGTCCCGTCATTATGGGGGCCACGGGTAAAGACCTGATCCCCGCACTGCGCAATACGGGTCTGTTCACGCTCGGGTGGGCGCTCGTCGTCTCCGCATTCCTCATCGCGGCTTAGGCGGCCGCATCCGCCCCGCGATCGCATTGGCGGGGCACGACGGTTAGACTCGATCGTGTGGTGAGGATTATTGCTGTGGTCGCGTGGGTCGCGATCACCATCTACGCGCTTGCGGACTGGTACCGCACCGATGAGGACGAATCGCCCGCACGCATCCCGAAAATGTTGTGGCTCATCCTCATCATCCTCACCATCCCCTCCTTCTCCCTCGGCGCGATCGCATGGCTCATCACGCGCGCCGTCATGCGGGCCGAGAAGGGCGAGCCGCCCCTGGGGTTCACCCCGCCGACGAGGCCCGAGCAGCCGCCTGCACCGACCGCACCCGACGACGACCCGGAGTTCCTATTCCGCCTCGAGCGCGATATCCAGCGCCAGCGACGCGCCCAGATGAACGGCGGGGGGCGAGGTTCCTCTTCGTCCAAGTCCGCATCCGACGACTCCTCCAATGAGTCGCCCGAATCCGAGGGGACTGCGGACCCGGAGCGCTGAGCCCCGGGCATCTCATCCACCGGGCGGGGCGCTCAACGGCGGTGGTCACTCAGCGCTTGAGCGCGGCCTGCGAGTCCCCCGGCGTCATGTCCTGCGCCTGTGCGACGAGGTCGACCGCCGGCTCCGCATAGGAGATCCCTACGAGGGTCGCGCCCGAGAATTCGAATGTCGTGATCGAGCCGAGCGAGCAGTGGCGCGACCACGGGGCATGCGCCAGCGGCTGTTTGCGGGCGAAACGCGTGAGGACCGTGATAGGGCTCTGGTGGGAGACGACGAGAGCCTCATGACCCTGCGCCGTCGCAAGAGCCGACGAGATAGCGGCGCGCATCCGCGACGCAATCGCGGTATAGGGCTCCCCCCATGAGGGCTCGAGGGGATTGCAGTAGAGGCGCCAATTGCTCGGCTTGAGCAGGAGCGTGCGATCGGCGTTGATAGCCTGGCCCTCGAAAGAGTTCCCCGCCTCAATGAGCCTGGGGTCCGACAGGATCGGAAGATCGTAGGCTGCGGCGGTGGGCGCCGCAGTGAGTTGGGCGCGCAGCAGCGGCGAGGCGATAACCACCGTAATATCCGCTCCCTCATCGACGAGGTGGGCGGCGGCGCGCTCGGCCATCTCGTGTCCCAGTTCGGTGAGGCCGAAACCGGGGAGCCTACCGTAGAGGAGGCCGTCAGGGTTGTCGACTTCACCGTGTCGCATCACGCGGATTCGTGTCGTGCTCATATCTCAAGTGTCCCATGAACCCCGACAGCGATGTCCCCAAGATGCGAGAAGGCCCGGCCGTTTGCAGGACCGGGCCTTGAAGCTCACTTCTTGTTGCGACGCTGGTGACGCGTCTTGCGCAGCAGTTTACGGTGCTTCTTCTTCGCCATGCGCTTGCGGCGCTTCTTGATGACGGAGCCCATGGGGTTCCTCCCTCGTGTGTTGAGCTGTGACGCGGCAGAGGTCCTACCGCGGGACTTTCATGCCCGTAATGGACATAGCGCTGACATCTTACCCGCCAATACCGGCTGCGCGGTCATCGGTGTGATCAGCAAGACCGGAGCGGATCAACTGGCCGACTGCCGCTTCGGGGACCCGGAAACTCTTCCCCACACGGATCGCGGGCATTTCACCGCTGTGAATGAGACGGTACACCGTCATCTTGGACACCCGCATGATGTCCGCCACTTCAGACACCGTCATAAAACGGGGGGCGGCCTGCTGATCCATGACGACTCCACATTCATCAAGACGCGAGGCGCTCGGAACCCTGCGTCCGCTACTTTGGATGCCTCACAGGACATACTACTGCCTGAGGACCATTCATCTGCAAGTCTCGACAGTTTTCGAGTCACAATAGAGGTGATTCTCAAAGACACCCCGCTAGTCCCAACAAGGAAGAGGCACCATGACGACCGCTCCTCGCGCCCCTCGGTCCTCACGCCTGGCCTCGACTGCGCGCTCACTCGCATCCCGGACGGCGCCCTCGTCCGTATCCCCGCTGACTCCCGATGACGTCGAGGCCGCACCCTCTCCCTTTGTCCGCGCCGTTGACGGCCCCACCCCTGCACTCCAATCGAGGCGCTTCGACTCCTTCCGCGGGTGGTTCGTCCGGCAGGCGCGCTACGCGCCCGCCCGTCTCGCCCTCATCGTCTTCGCCCTCATCATCATCGTCATCACGGCCCTCCTCCTACTGCCCTTCGCCTCCGTCGCGGACAGGCCCGCATCCTTCGTCGACGTCCTCTTCACCGCCGTGTCCGCCGTCTGCGTGACGGGGCTGACGACAGTGGACACCGCGACCCACTGGTCGCCCTTCGGGCAGACCGTCATCGCCCTCGGCATCATGATCGGCGGGCTCGGCGTCATGACCCTCGCCTCCATCCTCGGCTTCGCAGTCTCGCGCCATCTGGGGCTCACCCAGCGCATGCTCGCCGCCCAGGAGACAGGCTCCGACTCGATGGGGCAGATCACCGGGCTCATCAAAGCCGTCATCGCGACCTCCCTGATCGGCGAAGCCTTCCTCTTCGCCGTGTTCCTCCCCCGCTTCCTCACAATGGGCGAAGGCGTCCTCGACGCGATCGGAGAAGCCGCCTTCATGTCGATCTCCGTGTTCAACAACGCGGGATTCGTCATCCTCGTCGAGGGACTCGCACCCCACGTCTCCGACTGGTGGATGCTCGTCCCCATCATCATCGGAACCGTCATCGGAGCCATCGGCTTCCCCGTCATCCAAGATCTCGCGGCGCGCTGGAGGACCCCTGCGAAGTGGGCGCTCCACACGAAGCTCACATTGTCGATGTACCTGATCCTCGCCTTGATCGGCACAGTCATGATGGCACTGACGGAATGGACAAACCCTGAGACCCTCGGCTCCCTCGACACTCCGTCGCGGGTCCTCAACGCCCTCCTGTCCGGCGTGAACTCCCGTTCCTCCGGGTTGTCAGCGCTCGATGTGGGGCTCATGCACCCGCAGACGCACTTCGTCCAGGACATCCTCATGATGATCGGCGGCGGCTCCGCCTCGACCGCCGGGGGCATCAAAGTGACGACCTTCGCCATCCTCATCCTCGCAGTCCTCGCCGAAGCTCGGGGCGACCAGGACATTGAGAGCTACGGGCGCCGCATCCCCCCGTCAGTAGTCCGACTCTCCGTCGCCGTATCCCTCCTAGGCGTCTCAATGGTCGCGGTCTCCGTCGTCCTGCTGCTCACGCTGACGAACTACTCCCTCGATGTCATCCTCTTCGAAGCCATATCCGCCTTCGCGACGGTCGGCTTGTCGACCGGGATCACGGCGAGCCTGCCGCCGCTGGCCAAGTACGTCCTCATCGCCCTCATGTTCGCGGGTCGCACCGGTTCGATGACGCTCGCCGCGGCGCTCGCCCTTCGCAACCGCTCGCGCGTCATCCGCATGCCCGAAGAGCGCCCGATCATCGGCTGACGAGGACGCGCCGCGTGTCACGGGCGCCGACACGCGGCATAATTCCCTTATGACATCTGAGGACTCCAAGGATCTCGCATCAGGTACGCTCGTCATCGGCCTGGGGCGCTTTGGCTCCGCCGTGGCGGTGACACTCGACAAACTCGGCTACGAGATCCTCGCCGTCGAGAAGAACCCCGCCCGCGTTCAGGCCTTCGCGGGACGATTCCCCCTCGTTGAAGCGGATGCCACGTCAATGGAGGCACTTGAGCAGCTCGGCGCCCGTGAGTTCCGCGCAGCGGTCGTCGGGGCCGGTTCCTCCCTGGAGTCCTCGGTCCTTATCACGGCGAATCTCGTCGACCTCGGGATGCCGTCGATCTGGGCGAAGGCCATCTCCCGCGAACACGGGCGCATCTTGCGGCGAATCGGCGCCCACCACGTCATCTACCCAGAGTTCGACGCCGGTCAGCGCACCGCCCACCTGGTCGGCGGCCGCATGATTGACTACATCGAAATGGAGAAGGACGGCTTCGCGATCATGAAGCTTCGTCCTCCCAAAGAGGTCCATGGCTTCACCCTGCAAGATCTTGATCTTCGAGGCCGCTACGGCGTCAATATGCTCGGTATTCTGCGCCCCGGCAGGCCCTTCGAGTACGCGGTCGCAACAACGCGGATCAACCCCGAAGACGTCATCATCGTCTCGGGCGATTCCCGCCTCCTCGAGTACTTCGCGAACCGGCCGTAATTTCGGCGGGTGATCTCCATGGGATTCTTTGATTTCTTCAAAGGGGCTGCCTCATCTTACGAGACGCCCACACCCCGAGTCTTCGGCCAGGTGCCCCCCTCTTCGACGAGCCCGATCTGGTTCCGTATATCACTGATGAGGACGGAGTGAAGTACCCTTACCGGAACGCCGTCCGTAATCCGGCCGTCGACCCGATGTCGATGCCACCGCACTCGGTGGACTACAGGGCAGTCGGGGTTCAGATCGACTCCCTGGTCGACCCCGGCGCCTGGTGATCACGGCACCGTTCCGGAATCGAACGCACACGCAGTAGGCCGCCTATACGGTTGTCTCATGGGGAAGAAGGCGACGTACCAATGTTCCGACTGCGGGTGGGCCTCACCCAAATGGGTGGGCCAGTGCCGCGAATGCCGCGCATGGGGGACACTCGAAGAAACCGGGGCCAGTGGCGTCCTCGCCGGGGGGACTGCGCCCTCGACGCCGCGCCACCCCGCCCGCCCCATCGCCCAAGTCGATGGGAATGCCGCGAGCGCACGTCCCACGGGCGTCGGAGAACTCGACCGGGTGCTCGGCGGCGGCATCGTCCCCGGCGCAGTGATCCTCCTCGCCGGAGAGCCCGGCGTCGGCAAGTCGACGCTGCTCCTCGACGTCGCCGCCCGCTGTGCGCGTCAGCCGATCGGCCGAGGCCCGGTGCTGTACGTGACGGGAGAAGAATCCTCCTCGCAGGTGAAGACCCGAGCGGAGCGCATTGGCGCCGTTGACGACAATCTTCTTCTCGCCGATGACAACGACCTGGCATCGATCCTCGGACACGTGGAACAAACGGCACCGTCGCTGCTCATCGTCGACTCCGTTCAAACGATTCAGTCGAGCCAGGTCGACGGCGGGGCGGGCGGTATTGCGCAGGTGCGCGCAGTTACGGCGGCTATTATTCGCACCGCGAAAGAACGGGATCTGCCGGTGCTCTTAGTCGGGCACGTCACTAAGGACGGCGGGATCGCGGGGCCGCGCGTCCTCGAACACCTCGTCGATGTCGTATGCCAATTCGAGGGCGAACGCCACGCGAGCCTTCGCCTGCTGCGGGCGGTGAAGAACCGCTACGGCCCCACCGACGAGGTCGGATGCTTCGAGTTGACGGATGCGGGAATACTCGGGCTCGCCGACCCCTCCGGCTTGTTCCTCTCGCAGACGAGCCGCGATGTACCGGGATCCTGCGTGACCGTCTCCTTGGAGGGGCGCCGCCCCATGCCGACGGAGATCCAGGCGCTCGTCGCCCCCACGGGCGCGGGCTCGGCGAGGCGCACCACGTCGGGGGTGGATCACTCCCGCGTCGCCATGATCCTCGCGGTTCTGCAGGCCAGGCTCGGGCTCGACTTGGCCGACTGCGATGTCTACGCGTCGACGGTCGGCGGAGCGAAGACCTCAGAACCGGCGGTCGACATCGCTATTGCGATCGCTATCGTCTCCGCATTCAAGGGGAAAGCGGCTCGGCCCTCGCTCATCGCAATGGGTGAGATCGGCCTGACGGGCGAGGTGCGGGCGTGCACGGGTCTGGCCCGCCGCCTCATGGAGGCCTCCAGACTCGGGTTCACGACGGCGATCGTCCCCGCGCAGGGCAGCGAGAGACTCCCCTCCATTGACGGGGTGAACGTGTTCACCGTCTCGGACCTGTTCACAGCAATCCGGGTGGCGCTGCCGTGAGTCCGCTGCGAGACGCCGCCCGGCTCATCGGCTCTTGCCGCCCGGCTCATCGGCTCTTGAAATAGGTGAATAAGTGGTGCTCGCGGATGGTGATCCACGCGCACAGAGCCCCCAACAACACTGAGGCACTCGTCGGGAACAGTACTCGTGCGGCGATCAGCACCAGTTGCGGATCCATCGCACGAATGTGGAATACGAATGTGTAGGCGACAAGCGCACTCGCCATGATGGCGCCGACGATCACCCACGCAATCGTCTCGATACCGAGGATCGTGCGCTCGTCCCTGCGATGAACCCCGGCATGAAGATTCGCGGCGATTTCAAGGCGCCGCACGCGCAGCGACACGAATCCCACAAGAGCGCCGATGACGCCGCCCACCAGGGGGAGCCAGCGGGTGAGACGCTGCTGCAATAGCCCGTGAGAGTCGAATTCACGTCCAAGGGTGGTGTTCAACTGCTCGAGTCGAGGAGTCTTGTCTGAAGAACCTCCTCCGGGTATCAACGCCGTATGTGCGAGGAGACTGACGCCTTCGCTACTCGGCCACACGTCAATCCAGCATTCGTCGAATGCTCGAGTGTCCGTCGTCGGAATGAGCACTGCGTATCCGTATCCCGCTCGTCGTCCATCGGAGGGGTAGGGGAAGACGCCCTGCACCGTGAGATCGCCGTCTGCGGTCGCAATCGATCCCCCCCGTTGCACGCCCAAAGTCTGCGCGACTTCCCGGGAGATGAGGACGCCCTCTCCGGATGGTCGTTCTGCTCGGAGGACATCCGCGAACCCAGGAGTGATACTCGCGGAAGGAATCGGAGCGGCGGGAAGCGCTACCGCCACGACCTTTTTGGTCTCGGTCCGCAGAGCGCCCGCAGCTCGGATCCCCGGGACGTCTTTCAGTGCATCGCACGCGATCGGGTCAATGCCGTGGGACGAGGTCAGGACACTGATCGATGCGCCGGCGGTCTGAAACTCCCTCGCGTGCAGAACAATCGAATGGACTTGGAGCACGTCGCCTATTGCGAGTAGCCCCGCTGTGATAGCAAGAATCACCGCAAAGGTGGCTGCGCGAGTTGTTCCCACTGCCACGTTGCGAAAAGCCTCGCTCCATATTCCCCCGCCTCTCATGAGGAATACTCCAGGAGATCGAGGACGTCCGTGCAGAAGCCGCGCGTCTCCTCATCATGGGTGGCGATGACGACGATCATTCCGGGTCGTTGAAGTCGGGCGATGGAGCGGTTGACCTCCCGCGAGGTTGCAGTGTCGAGTTGCGCCGTCGGCTCATCGATCAGCAGGAGGTCGGGATCAGATGCGATTCCCCGCGCGAGCATCAGCCTCTGTGCTTCGCCCCCCGACAGCGCAGAGAAGCGCTGGTGTCCGACCTTCGCGAGTCCGAACATCTCAATGAGCCGCGCCGCCTCCTGTTCGGATTCCTCACGTGGGAGACCGCGGGCGAGGAAGGGCAGCCTCACGTGATCGAACGCCGTGCGCCTGGCGACTCCGTGCGGGTTCTGAAAAACCCACGAGACTGTGGAAACGCCTTCGCGTACGACAGTGCCTTCAGCCGGTCGGACCCAGTCGGCCAGTATCGACAGCAGAGTCGATTTGCCGGAACCGGAGGGGCCGACCACAGCATAGACGCGATCTGTTTCAAGGCGAGCACTGAGGTGCCTGAAGAGCCATGCGCTCTGCGTGAACTTGTGCCCCAAGTCAGACAGGTGGATTTCATTCATCGGCACGATGCCTGCTGCCCTGCAGGTGAGCTGACCGACGCGGGAGCGTCTCCACCTGGGAATTGAACGAGAGACGACCCCAGTTGTGAGGACACGACGGTCACCTCGAACGGGGTCCCCGATCCATCGGCGACACACCCCGAAGGGCCTTGCAGGTCGTAGATCGCACCCGGGGGGACGGAATAGACAGACACGGGTTCAGCGAGCAGGAACTTCGCGGCGATCGTCCCGTTACGGGACTCCGTCGTGGCCGCCCACTTGGCGAACGAAGGGGATGATTCGGCGGAGTCGAGGGCCGATGAGTCGACCACCGCGCCGTCGGAGTCGGCTGCGAGTGTGAGCTCATCGAACACGATGATCCTGTCGCCGTCAACGGTCGCCCTCGGGGTTTCCTTCGGGGTGAGTGCGACGAGGTGAGACCCCAGATTCACCAACTCCCCGCCTTCTTCGATCGCAGATCCCAAGTTGGCGACGCACGTGCTGACCTGGATCTCTTGTGACGGGATCCATACGAATCGCTCACGCGGGATGGAAGTGAATTGTGTTCGCTCATCTGACGTCAGTTTCAATAAGTCGGCGGCGGCGCGAATCGTGCGCTGCCCGACGACGCCATCAACAGCGAGGGGGAATCCCAGGCGGTTAAGTTCCTCTTGGAAGGCGCGCACATCCGTCCCCTGGTCGCCTTCGGTCAAGGAGCGCCACAACGGCTCGGACGTTGCAATGACGTACCGCTGTTGCCCATCGATTTCAACCAGCACCTCCCCGGATTCCCACTTCTTTCCAGCAGCACAATCGAAGCGATTGATGACCCCCGATGCTGGGGACTTCAACGATGCTGCGGGCGACAGCCTGGGGACGAGTTCTACATCGATGGGGTCATCCACATGTCTTTCTGTGAGGGGAACCGTCGTCGTTGATTGTGCGGCCGACAGCTCCGTCGGCGTGGCGTCGAGGAGAGCGACTGCGGCTGAAACCGCGCCGAGCGCCACCGCGACGACGATGACAAGTATGCGGCTGCCCCACGCAAGATACGACTGTCTCATGTCCCGTCCGCACTCTCAGCTGCGTGGATCGTTCTGACATACGTGCATCGCCTGTCTCCCCTCGTCCGTCTCCACGAATGAAGGTTGACCTCCTGTTGAGGCCATCTCCTTGTTGAAGTCTTCAGCAGAGTATCCGGGGGCAACCGCCCCGTGTCGTACCAGGCATTCCACCAGTACCTTCGAAGGATCCTCATTTGTGGGATTCGTAGTGACCTGGCCGTATAAATATGCCACTGCGTCGTACCCCGTCTCCATCCCGCATCGGTCAAGCGTCTCTTGGATGGTCGATGCGTCGACGCCCTCAGGGGTATTCGTTTGCATCGCTCCGCTGACCGTGAAGTCCACTTCCGTGATACCGATCGGGGCGACGCACTTGCGGAATGCCTCCCGCGCCTCTTCGAGTTCACGGTCCGTAATCGTCTGATCCTCGAGAATCGACCGCGCGAGTTCACTCTGCGTTTCCTGTTTCACGCGTTCGAACTCCGCCGCCCAGGTTGCGTTTCCCGTTGAGCCCGATGCAGACGCTCCCGAGGATGGAGTCGCTCCTCCTTGACCACACCCCGCGATTAAGGAGATGGACAGAATCGCGATACTCGTGATCATGACATTTGTTCGAATGCTCACGGATTCCCCTGCCTGATTCTTCTCGTTGCGGGGCGGTACGCCATCAATTCTGGAGCATACCGCCCCGCATCGTCACCGTTTCACCTACTCAGCCGAGCCTGTAGTAGGCCTTGTTCCCCGACCATGCAGCAGGCGCTGACGCAAGGGACCAGCGTCCGGGGCGCACGAGGGGCGAGCGGTAGGTACGCGTACCAACCGCGGTAGACCCGTGCCACCGATAACCGTGGTAGTAGTTGGAGTAGACGTAGGTGCCCACACCGTAACTCCACACGCCGCCTGACGGGTAGGAAATCGTAGCCTGGGCGGCTCCGGCGCCTCCGATCGCGAGCAGTGCCGTGACGACGGCGGCTGTTGTCACTCTCCGCAGTGATTTCATGATGACTCCCTGTTGTCGATGCGTTGATCTGCACCCGGATCCCCGTAGATCCAGGCAACCACGAAACTAAACGGCCATCGATGCGACACGATACCGACGAAAGTATGGTGAAGGGCAAAAGCTCACATACTTCACCTACTTAAGTCGGCGATTCTTTGCCATCGGGTAGCGCGCAGTCGAGAGTGAGGCTCATCATGGCGGATATGGGCGCATATTTTCGGCCGCGGCGTTCTTCAGGGCATGCATATCACGCGCACCTGTGCGGCCCCGCATCACAGACGGATTCGACGACCAGAGGGGCGGACATGCAGACACGAAACGGAAAAAACACCATGTCACGGCTCGCATCTGTTGCACTCGCATGCGGCCTCGTCATCACGGGCTCCGTACAGATCGCCCACCGGCCAGCGACTGCGCCGCCCCAGAATTCGGCAGTCGTCCACTGCACAACGGCATCGGTGCGCCCAGTGCGCTGGATAGCGGCGGACAGCGACTTCGGATGGCTGAGAAAATGGTACCGCATTATGCGAGGAGGACGCTGGTGAGACACTGGGGTCATGCGCCTCGTGTTCCAACAGCCGCAACCCGGAGGATCCACCTCCTCCCGCCGTTTGAAGGTGGCCTATAGTCTCATCGCTGGATGCCTGCTGCTCATCGACCTCGCCTCGGTCATCATCCGCGATGGTCGGTTCCACGGCGCTCTGACGGGGACTGTGACGCTCGCACTCCTCGCCTCGGTTGTCGCGTGCGGGTGGGACGCCCGATCCGGCGGGACTCTTGTCACGGTCTTCAGCCTGATCGGCATTTTTGCGCCTGCGGACTACGCATCCATCGGCATATCGGGGAACGCCATACACATCGTATGCGCCGACTGGATCTCTCGCAGATGGATCGGCGAATCCATCGTTGCGATGTTCCTCGTCGATGCCGCAATCCTCCTCACATGTTCTCCAGAGGATCTTCCCTATGCGATTCCACTGCTCACGATTGCATGGATCGCCTCATTCATCTCCGGCCTCCTCTTCTATTGGGCGCGTCACGAGCGCCAGGATCTGGCGCACAAGGTGACCGATCTTGAGGAGGAATTCCAACGAACCCGCTATGACTTGTCGGTCAGGCTCCACGATTCAGTGGCCGCGGAATTGACGAAGGTCGTCCTCCTGTCCGATGAACTCACGCAGTACACGGCCGACGTCGGGGTCCGGGTGCAGAGCGAAGCGATCGCCCGTCACGGGCGCAGTGCACTCGCAACCATTCGCGACATCATCCGCTTCAACGCCCCTCAACGATCCACTCCCCCCTCACTGTCATCGACGATCGACGCTTCCACACAGCTCCTCGTCTCACGCGGAGTCGCGCTGAGCGTCGACATGCCTGAGAACGCGGACGCCGCGTTGTCCTATCCTTCACGGGACTTCCTCTGCCTCGCCATCAGAGAGGGGTGCCTCAATATCTGCAAGTACGCACCACGAGACTCGACAGCATTCCTCACCATTGAGCAGCTCGACGGCGGCGCCGTCGACTGCGCACTGTCCAATATCGTCGGGGCGCCTCAATACGACCCTGCACCCGCCGATCCGATGTCCGGCAGATTCGGGCTGCGCTCGCTGCACGAATCCGCGGAGTTGATCGGCGCGGATGTCAACTACGGTCAGTCGGGATCCCGATGGTTCCTCACAGTGTCTATTCCCGGATGCTCCACAGGCGCGGCGCCGTCTCCTCAGCTCAGCGACCGTCATTCGACGCTCGACGTACTCCAGATGACGGGCGACGAGTCATGACTGCGCCACTGAACGTCCTGCTCGTTGATGATGATTCCTTCCTCCTCGAACAACTCGCGAAGAACCTGGATCGTCGTCACGATATTCGAGTCCTCGGGCGTTTTCTCAGCGGGCATTCCCTCATCGACTACCTCGCGTCTAGTGGCCGGGCGCCGGTCGATGTCGTGCTCCTGGATGTCACAATGCCGGGGATGGATGGGCCTGCGACCGCGCTCCATGTGAAACAGACACATCCCGATCTCACCATTGTCATGTACACGGTCTTCGAACAGCCCGACTCGTTGTCTCGAGCACTCCTCGCCGGCGCCAGCGGTTTCATCACGAAAGACACTCCTACTGAGGACATTGCCGACGTCCTGCATCGCGTCCATGCAGGAGAGACAGTAATGAGCCCCGAGCCGACCGCATTACTCGTCGACTCGTTTCGTCAGCACCTCATCACACAGCGGTCAGACAGCGTATTCGAAGCGGCTGTGGCTGATCTTCCTCCCGCACTCCGAGAGGTGTTCGACCTCATGACGATGTCCTTACCGAACGCAGAGATCGCACGACGCACGCACCTCAAGCTGAGCACCGTGAAAGACTACTCGTCGAAGATTTTGAGGCGGACCGACTCCAGATCGAGAACGCAGCTCGTCCTGCGCGCCGCGCGCTCCGGTCTGACTGCCGACGCATAATCCGCACTTCCACTCGATCCACCCGACAGCCGCGATCACCAGAAGGAAACTCCCCGCCATTGACGGGATGAACGTATTCATCGTCTCGGACCTGTTCACAGCAATTCGCGTGACGCTGCCGTAAACTCACTGTAAGACATCGCCCAGAGAAAGACGGTCGGTCAGTGAATCCGGATTCCGCAGCGCTGCGAGAGGCACTCCAAGCGGTTGCCCCCGGCACTGCTTTGCGTGAAGGACTCGAACGCATTAAGCGTTCGCACACGGGTGCGCTCATCGTTCTGGGCTACAACGCTGCCATTGAATCACTGTGCTCGGGCGGATTCGACCTCGATGTCCCCTTCACCGCCGCCAGGCTGCGCGAATTGTGCAAAATGGATGGCGCGGTCGTCCTCGACATGAACACATGGCACATCCGCAAGGCGAATGTCCAGCTCTTCCCCGATCCGACGATCCCCACGGACGAGTCCGGCATGCGCCACCGCACCGCTCAACGCACCGCGCGCCAAACGCACCTGCCCGTCCTCTCCCTGTCTGCATCCATGCGGATGATCTCCGTCTACGTCGGAGAGTTCCACCGCCTCGTTGAAGAGCCCGAGGCCCTGCTCGCCCGCGCCAATCTCGCCGTCGACACGCTCGACCGGTACTCCCAGCGCCTCGACGAGGTCCTCCAGACGCTCACCGTCTTGGAGATGCGCGATTCGGCGACGATCCGCGACGTGGCGACGGTGATGCAGCGCATGGAGATGATCCGGCGCATCACCTCCGAGATCAACGGCTACCTCGAAGAACTCGGATCGGAGGGCCGCCTCCTCGCCCTCCAGGTCGACGACCTCATCCGCGGCTCCGCCTCGGAGCGCGCCCTCGTCATGCGCGACTACATCCGCGACCAGTCCCTCGTCGCCTCCGTCGAACAGCGCCTGTCCGACCTGTCCAGCGACAAGCTCGTCGACCTCACGGCGATTGCGAATATTCTCGGCCTCGGCGTTTTCGAAGTCGCTGACCTCGACCGCGATATTCAACCGCGGGGCATCCGCGCCCTGTCCCTGGTCCCCCACCTGCCGTGGAATGTCATCAAAGAGGTCTCCTCCCATTGGCCGTCCTTCGCGGAACTGCGCCAAGCCTCCGCGGATGATCTCCAGGTGATTGAGGGCATCGGCCCCTACCGCGCGAAACTCATCCGCGAGAACCTCGAACACCAGGCGCAGATGGCGGCGAGTGGCATCGTCGGCTGGTAAACGCCCCATGGGCGCACATGTGCGTCAGTTGATCGTGAAGATCAGTTCCCCGGTGACGGGGGTGCCCGCGACAAAGAGCATCGCTCGATAGGTGCCGACAGCGGCGGCCTCCCGTCCCCCTTCAGGGACCGTGCAGCCCGCGGCGTACACTGTGCCGTCCCATGACAGGCCCCCCGACCAGGGTGCGTCGGGAGCGAGGAGTAGCGGAGTATCCGCGTCGTCGCGACCGTCGCAGGACGCGGAGTCGTAGACAGTCTCCTCCCCCGTCACGATCCTCATCGTGATCGCGCCCTTAGCGGTCGTACAGGCAACACCGCTGCGGTTTGTGATGGTCACGGTGATCGTTTCGCCCGCTCCGACGCTGGTATTCATCGCCGTCGCCGCATAGTCGAGGTCTTTCACCGCGCATTCGGGGATCCTCACCGTCTTCTCCCCGTCGTCAAGGATCCCGTCGACTGTTGCCCTCTCACCGGCCTTGAGACCTGCGACGGGTGGAGCGGATTGGGGGGCCGTTGCATCTCCGGATTGAGCCGCGGACTGCACCGCAGTCGGTTCGGGCGCGGACCCCGTGACGAGGGACACGATGGTGACCACGCCCCAGATGAGGAGGGCAATGAGGCCGAGCAGGATCGTGCCGGTGATGATGCGACGCGGCCACAGATTCACCCGCGAGCGGCTGCGAGCGCGCTTCGCGGATGTGCGAGTACTGGGGCGTCGAATCGCCATCGTGGCTCCTTTGCAGTGCCGGAATGACGGCGCCCTAGGCGGGGCTCACCGTCGGCTCATGCTGTTCACGTCGGTCGTCGGGGTCGTCGGGGTCAATGGTGCACCACCGCTCCACGATAACGCCGCATATGCACCACACGCAGGCGGCGATGGCGCTGAGTCCTGCGGCGAGGGCATTCGCCGCCATCGCCGCTGCGAAGACTCGGGTGAGGCTCGCCGCCATGATGCCCGCGAGGGCACCGGTGAAGAAGGAGGCGACGAGGGCGGAGGCCCGAGCCGCCACAGCGATTCTCAAGGCCGTGAGGGAGTCGACCCACGTCCTCTTCTTCTTGCGGTACCGCAGCACATGCCCGCCCGTCCACAGGATGAGGGCGGCAAGGAAGACGAAGACGACTCCCAGCAGCGGGGTGATCTGCAGGGGTGATCCGCCGACGGACATGCCGACAATGGTGCCGCCTGCGAGGAGGAAGAATGAGACGAGGGCGACCAGGCTGAGGAAGAGCTTGGACACCGGGGTCATTTCTGCCTGTCCTGGTTCTTCACGATCGGGATGTGGCCGGTCGTCGACGGCCGGACGATGACCTTGCGGAGAATGCCCGTCTGGGTTACCTCCGAATCCGGAATCGGCCCGCGCAGCGCGCCCTTGGGGAGCTTCGGGTCGAGGATCGACGTGCGCACGACGCCCGAGGGGGCTCCGGCTGATTCCGAAGGAGCGGCCTCATCGGGATCAGTGGCGTCGGCATCGGCTTCGCCCGACGCGGGTGCGCCCGCGGCTCCGTTGACCTGTGCGACGGCGGTCGGGTCGTCAACGATGCGCACATCAGCGCTCGCGAAGTCCCATTGCGGCAGCTCCCGTTGAGCCGGGGCCGTGTGCGGTTCAGGCGCCTCGGGGGCTTCAGCCGCGCCATCATCGGCGGTGTCCGGCTCTTTCGGGGGCGCCGCCGCGTACTTGGTGAGCGACTTCCACTGGGGGCGCCGCTGCGCCTTGCGGTCGTTCGCATTCTTCGCGGGCACGGCGGGGGCGTCCGGCTCATTCGTCGTTGCCGCAGGCGGCGTTGCGGGCTCCGCCCTCGCGGGGGCGGCCTCGTCAGTCGCCTCGTGCGGGGCGCGCTCCCCTTCGACTGGGGGTGCGTGGTCGTCCTCGTCGGATTCGAGCTGCTCCTCGGCGGCGGAGGATTGCATGAGTCCGGCGGGCATCGCGGGGGCCAGTGAGGCGTAGACTGCGGGAGCGGCGCGCTGTGCGAACAGGTGCGCCGGAGGTGCCGTGTAGTCCGTCTTCTCCCAGCGCGCCCACAGTGTGCGCCATACGACGTCGTCTCCGTCGGTGGCGGGGGCGAGTCCCCTTCGGGAGGCCTCTGGCATGAGGTCGAGGCGCGAGGTGATGGATTCGGGCTCGTGGCTCACCGGCGGTGCTGGAGTGGGCTCGTGCGCGGGTTCACCGGCCTCGTCGGCGGCGCCCTCGCTCGCACCGGAGCGAACGGCGGCGCCGCGCCCGAGGAAGTCATCGGAGTCGGAGGACACGGATGCGGGGTCCTCCAACCAGTCGTCGACGGCGTCGAGGATCCCTTCCTTATCGGGAGCCCCCTCCAGCAGCTCCACGACCGGTGCGTCGGCAAGCAACGCATTCGGGTCGACCATGAGCCACGGGGCGAGGACGAAGGCGCGCCGGGCGGCGCGCGGATGGGGCAGAGTAAGAGCATCGGAGTCGCTGGTCACGCCCTCGACGTCGATGAGGTCGATGTCGAGGATGCGCGGACCCCAGTGCTCGTTCCGCTCGCGCCCGAAGCGCGTCTCGATGGCGCTGGTCGTCTCCAGCAGTTCCATCGCCCCGAGGTCCGTCTCAATGATGACGACCGCGTTCCAATAGTCGTCTTGGGCGTCTTGTCCATCGGCGAGGACGGGTGCCGTGCGGATCAGCGGGGAGACCTCGCGCACGAGAATACGCGGCGTGTCGATGAGTTCAGCGATCGCCTGCATGAGCGTCACCGGGACGTTACCGACATTGCCCCCGAGGGCGAGGACAGCCCGGCGCGTAATGCGCTCCTCCTCGTCATCGTCCCGGGCTTCCTCTGCGGTGTCGTAGATGATGGGCAGGGGGTCGCATGTGCCGCGGCGCACCGTCACCGACACATCCGAGAAGGGGTGTCCGATCGGGGCGTTGGGCTTGTGGATGGTCACTTCGACGCCCTGGACCGGATCGAATTCGAGGATGGCGACGGCGATCCGCGAGCCGAGCGTCTCAATGAGGCGAACGGAGGGGCCGGTGAGTATTCCGCAGACGAGGTCGGCGACCTCGGCGTAGGAGATCGTGTCGTCGATGTCATCGGAGTCGGCCGCTGCCCGCGTATCGACCCACAGGGCGAGGTCAACGACGAAGGGCTGGGCGTTCGTCTGTTCGTCGGGGAGCACACCGTGGGTTCCGTACGCGCTCAGGCCGCGAAGCGCAATGACATCGAGGGGTGTCGACATTTACCGCTCCTATCTTCCTTCACGCGCTGCACGCGCATTGCCTGCAATTTCGTGGACTCTCACAGCCCAGGCCCCCTCACGCGCCGCCTGTCGTGTGATTGAGGCGGTGAGGGCATCGACGTCGGCGCCTTGCGCTGCGACGAAGCGCTTCCGCGATGCTCCGATGAGCACAGGGTACCCGAGAGACTTCAACTTTCCGAGGGAAGCGAGGATTTCCCAGCACTGTTCATTCGTCAAGGAGAAGCCGAGCCCCGGGTCGATGATGATCCTCTCCGGGGCGACTCCGGCGTCGAGGGCGGCGCCCACCTGGGATCTGAGGCGCCCGGAGAGCGCCGCCATCAGGTCGGGACCGTAGTCGAAGGACTCCCCCGGCATGCCCGGCAGCGCCCGGTAATGCTGAATGACATACGAGCAGTCGGTGTCGGCGACTGCGGCGTTCATGTCGCCGTCCCAGCACCCCCCGGACACGTCGTTGATGATTCCGGCGCCCGCTGCAGCGGCCCTCAACGCCGTGCGGGCGTGAAGGGTGTCAACTGAGACGAGGACGCCCGCGTCGGCGAGTTCCGCGACGACGATGCCGATGCGCGCCCACTCCTCGTCCTCGTTGATCCGAGTCGAGCCGGGGCGCGTCGATTCCCCGCCAACGTCGATGATGTCCGCGCCTTCGGCGATCATGTCGTGCGCATGGCGAATCGCCGCATCCGCGCCCTTGAAGCGCCCCCCATCGGAGAAGGAGTCCGGGGTGACGTTGAGGATCCCCATGATGAGGGTGCGGTCCTCATCGGGGGCGGCTCCGGCGGACGGACTCAGAGGATGCATTTCAGCGACGTCCGCCCAGTACGAGGGCCATCATCTCGGCGCGGGTCCGGCCATCGGTCATGATGCCGCGCAGCGCCGAGGTCACAGTCGACGAGCCGGGCTTCGTGACGCCCCGCATCGACATGCACATGTGCTCTGCCTCGATGACGACGATGACGCCTTGCGGGTTGAGGACCTCGTCGATGACATCCGCGATCTGAGCGGTGAGGCGCTCTTGGACTTGGGGGCGGCGCGCGTATCCCTCAACGACGCGCGCCAGCTTCGACAGCCCCGTCACGCGCCCGCCACGCGGGATGTAGCCCACGTGGGCGCGCCCGAAG
Organism: Actinomyces mediterranea; assembly: GCF_900155595.1. Classification (GTDB taxonomy): domain Bacteria; phylum Actinomycetota; class Actinomycetes; order Actinomycetales; family Actinomycetaceae; genus Pauljensenia; species Pauljensenia mediterranea. Next base: position 1,422,009 of record NZ_FTPB01000004.1, on the reverse strand, counting down.
AAGGGCAGCAGGTGGTGCTCGCACATGGAGTGAAAGGCGATGTCGCGGACGAGGACGAGTTCGTCGGTGCCCGCCTGGAATTGGGTGCGCAGATGCTCGCTCGGGTCCTCATCCATGCCGGAGAGGATCTCGCGCCATGCGCGCGCCATACGGTCGGGGGTTTCGGTCAGGCCCTCACGGTCGGGATCCTCGCCGATGGCGCTGAGGAAGTCCCTCGAGGCCAGCTCAACGCGGGCGACATCGTAGGCCATCAGGACTCCTTCACAGCAGAATCGCCCGCGTCGGACGCATCCTGCTGCTCGACGAGTCCGATGGGGTCGCCATAATGCGCGCCGGGGATCGCCGCATCGGACGCGTAGTTCCACACGGGACGCTCATCCTGCTTGCGCACATCCCGGAAGATCTCAGCGAGCTGACCCTCATCGAGGGTCTCCTCTTCGAGGAGGCGCGCGGCGAGACGATCGAGGATGTCACGATTCTTCGTGAGAATCTCCCATGCCTCGCGCATCGCACTATCGAGCAGCATGCGCACCTCATGGTCGATGATCGAGGCCATCTCGTCGGACATGTCGCTCGGCTGGGCGGTCGAACCGTGTCCGAAGGCCTCGGTGTCGGTGGTCCCCAGTTTCACCATGCCGACGCGATCGGACATGCCGTAGTCGGTGACCATGGCGCGTGCGGTCTTCGTCGCCTGCTGAATGTCATTAGCGGGGCCGGTCGATGGATCGCGGAAGACGAGCTCTTCGGCGACGCGTCCGCCCATGGAATAGACGAGGTCGTCGAGCAGTTGGTTGCGCGTCTTGTTGTAACGGTCCTCGGTGGGCATCACCATCGTGTAGCCCAGCGCCCGTCCGCGCGGCAGGATCGTCACCTTCGTCACCGGATCCGTGTAGCGCAGAGCAGCGGCGCACAGGGCGTGTCCGCCCTCGTGATAGGCGGTGACGGTCTTGTCGTGATCGTTCATGACTCGCGTGCGCTTCTGCGGACCCGCGATGACGCGGTCGATGGCCTCGTCAATGGCGCGGTTGTCGATGAGGTCCGCATTGGAACGGGCCGTCAGCAGCGCGGCCTCGTTGAGGACATTCGCCAGGTCGGCGCCCGTGAAGCCGGGGGTGCGCTTGGCGACCTGTCGCAGGTTGACGTCCGCAGTCATCGGCTTGCCGGAGGCGTGGACCTTGAGGATCGCTTCGCGCCCCTTGAGATCGGGGGCTTCGACGGCGATCTGACGGTCGAAACGACCGGGGCGCAGGAGCGCCGGGTCGAGGATATCGGGGCGGTTCGTCGCGGCGATGATGATGATATTCGCACGCTCATCGAAGCCATCCATTTCAACGAGGAGCTGGTTGAGGGTTTGCTCGCGCTCGTCATTGCCGCCGCCGATGCCGCTGCCGCGGTGGCGGCCCACTGCGTCGATCTCGTCGACGAAGATGATCGCCGGAGCGTTCTTCTTCGCGCGGTCGAAGAGGTCGCGCACGCGGGAGGCGCCGACGCCGACGTAGAGCTCCATGAACTCCGATCCGGAGATGGAGAAGAAGGGTGCGTGCGCTTCACCGGCGACAGCCTTGGCGAGGAGCGTTTTACCGGTTCCGGGGGGCCCGTAGAGGAGGACGCCGCGGGGGATGCGGGCTCCGACCCTGTGGAACTTGTCGGGGGCGGCGAGGAATTCGCGGATCTCCTCGAGCTCCTCGACGGCCTCGTCCTCGCCTGCGACGTCGGCGAATGTGATGTCGGGGCGCTCCTGGTTGAACTCTTTGACTCTGGACTGGGTGAAGCCGCTCATGAAGCGCGACCCGCCCATTTTCGACAAGAGGTACCAGGTGGCGAGGAGGACGAGGAACAGCGGCACCATCATCTGCACCATTGACGACAGGGCGGATGCCTGCGGCCGCATGGCGTTCCACCCCTTCGCGGGCGCAGCGGCGTCGACTGCCGTGAGTATGGACTCCGTCTGCGTGTAGGCGTAGGTGAAGTAGACGGACTTGCCGAGGTTCGCGGTCCTATCCCCGATGCCCGTGGACTCGTGGGTGTAGTCCTCGTTGAGGGTGAGATTGACCTGCTGGGTGGATTCATTGACCACGACCCTCTGGAGGGACGTGCCCTTGAGGATCTGGAGGCCCTCAGAGGTGTCGACGGCTTTGGGTTGGAAAGTCTGCCAGATGAACCAGCCGCCCATCATGAGGATGAGGAGCGGGACGAGGATCCACGCCCAGTTGATCCGCTTCTTCTTGTCTGCCACGAGCGTCCTTCGTTTCAGTTCGAGTACACGTGCGGTGCGAGGGTGCCGACGAAGGGGAGATTGCGATACTTCTCCGCGTAGTCGAGCCCGTATCCGACGACGAATTCATTGGGGATCTCGAAGCCGACATAGGCGACGTCGACGTCGACTTTCGCCGCCCCGGGTTTGCGCAGAGCCGTCGCGATGTCAACGGATGCAGCGCCGCGGGATAAGAGGTTCGTGCGCAACCATGACAGCGTCAGCCCAGAATCGATGATGTCTTCGACGATGAGGACGTGGCGCCCATTGACGTCCTGATCGAGGTCTTTGAGGATGCGGACCACGCCGGAGGATTTCGTCCCCGACCCGTAGGAGGACACGGCCATCCAGTCCATCTGCAACGGGGTGTGGATCTTCCTCGACAGGTCGGCCATCACCATGACGGCTCCGCGCAAGACTCCGATGAGCAGCAGTTCTTTGCCGACGTAGTCCCGGTCGATCTGGTCGGCCATTTCCGTCAGTCGTTGGTCGAGCTGTTCAGCGGTGACCAGAACATCTTTGAGGTCTTCACCCATATCGGTGGCGTCCACGAGCGTCTCTCTTCTCTCATCACATGCCCGACCCTAGGGGCACCCAGGGTCAAGGGTGCCATATTTGCCTGTGCTCCGGCGACGCGGGGCGCTACAACTCACTGTCAGCGTAATCCGCGCCCGGCGCGCAGTGTGCTTGCAGCTCAGCGACGAGGACGGGGCTCCCACGCTCGTCGCGAGTCCTGAGGATCCTCCCCGCGGGCACGTCGATCGGTCCCTGGCCGTGCCAGGACGTGATGAGCGAGTCGAGGGCGTCGAGGTGCCGGGTGCTCAGATCCCCCGCACGGGCACCCGCATCGAGGGCGAAACGGCGCAGCACCCTCGTGCGGATGGCGCGCGGCTGCGCTTCGAGCCCTCGCACGTCAAGGGAGATTCGCCTGTCCTCCCCGGGCTCGGGGCATACAGCGGATGCGACATCCGCCCACACTGCTTGCGCCCAGTGCTCGAGCGCATCGTCGTCGATTGCCGTGAGCGCGGCGGTCCTCGCGAGGGCGGGGACGGGGTCCATTCCCAGGGCTCGGGCGAGGGCGGGCAGGACGGCGGCCCGTACGGCGGCTCGGCGCAGAGGGGTGCCGTCGGCGGCCCTCCATGGGCCGTCCGCAGCATTCGACGGGTCCTCCGCCCACTCCAGCCCCGCCTGCTCGCACGCCTCGCGCGTGTCCGAGCGGCGCAGCGACAGCAGGGGACGCATCCAGCGCACGCCGTCCCCATTGACTGTTTCGGGGCTGATGGAGCGCAGAGAGTGGGCGCCTGAGCCGCGGGAGAGGCGCAGCAGTACCGTCTCCGCTTGGTCGTCCATCGTGTGTCCGAGCAAGACCACCGGAGTCGGGGTCGAAGCGGCGGATGCGCCGATGTCAGCGAGCGCCCCCCGCAGCGCCGCATAGCGGGCGTCTCGCGCCGCCGCCTCCGGACCTCCACGGCTCCCCACGTGGACGCGGATGACCCTCGCATCGGCTCCTAGTGCCCGCGCCCGATCGGCGACGCCTGCGGCCTCGTCAGCGGAGTCGGGGCGGATGGCGTGGTCGACGGTGATCGTGTGGACGGGCAATCCGAGTCTGCGGGCAGAATCGATGGCGCACAGGGCGAGGGCCAGGGAGTCGGCGCCCCCGGACAGGGCGATCACGACCGGGGTTCGCGCATCGAGCCCGGCGAGGACGGGGTGGATGGCGCGCGAGACTCTGCCCAGAGCACCCGTGGGGCGCACTCCGACGAGTCGCGTCGCCTCGCAGGGTTCAGGCGACACGAGTCCGCCAGCGCTGGGGGCTGTCGAGTTCGTCCGGTGTCGGCAGATTCGACGCCTCAGACAGGAGGGCGCCGCCGAGCCCTTCGGCGACGATGTACCGGGCGAAGGCGTCGCCCGAGCGCAGCACGTGGTCGGGGACTGGCAGTGATGAGGCCCTCGCCGTGAGGGAGACGAGAGTGGCGACCGCGCTGTAGTGGCGGTGAGCCTTGAGCCAGCCGACCGAGGCGATATCGGCGGGGGTGAGCTGGTCGAGTTGTGCACTGACGAGGCAATCGACCAGGAGCATCCGCTCGAGCAGACCCGCAAGGGGCTCCTCGTCGCCGGGATCGAAGGAGGCGATGAAGGGAGCGGCATCAAGAGCGACCCCCCACAGTCCCGCTCGCAGCGCGACCCACTTGGACCAGTCCCCCTGGTCAAGGGAGTAGCGGTGGGCGTCCTCCAAGACATTCGGTGCGACGAGGACGCGCTCGCAGCTGCGCGGATCCCAGATTCCCGTCGCCGTCTCGGCGAGCACCGAGAGGAGTTTGAAGCAGGCGACGCCCTGGGTCGGCGTGAGCGTCCTCGTGTAGTCGTCGACAAGACGGGCTGCGATGGTGATGGCGCCGTGCCGGTCGACGATGCGCGTCGGTGCGGCGCTGACACACGCGGCGCTCTCAGCAAGGCCGGTGAGGGCGGATAGGTAGGGGGCGGACCATGCGGTGGCCTTGCGCAGGCGCGCAACGATTCCGGCGGCGCTGGTCGTGGGCACGCTCGGACCCGCGTAGGTGAGTGCAGTGAGGGCTCGTGAAATCTGGGGGGCTCCGAAGGGAACACGCATGCGCCCAGTGTAGCCAGTCGGCTTCGCCACCGGCGGAGCTCGGGCCCTACAGCTCGGCCAGACCCACGATGAAGCGGTCGAGGACAGGGCGGGTGAGGGCGGCGGCGTCGTCGGGGACCGCGTCGTTGCCGATCGCGTAGATGAGGATGCGGCCGGAGTTCGTCTGGACGATGCCGGCGAGGGAGGAGACGCTTCCCAGGGATCCGGTTTTCGCTTGGGCATTAGCGACGGCCGCAGAACCGGACATGCGCGATGTCATCGTCCCGTCGAGTCCCGCCCACGGCAGGGAACGGACGAGTCCGGCGAGGTCGCCCGACGACGAGGCCGATGCGCGCAGCGCATTGACGAGGGTGGCGGCACTGATCTTGTCGTTCTCAGACAGCCCGGAGCAGTCCTGAAGGGACATCCCGGTCGTGTCGACGCCCGCGTCTTCCAGGGTCGAGCGCAGGTGCGCGACGGCTCCCGGGGCGGAGGTGTCCTTGCCTGCGGCACGGGCGGCGAGTCGACAGTACTGGTCGGCGACGGTGTTATCGGATTCGTGGAGCATCCAGCGGATCTGCTGCCCCATGGTCGCCGATTCGACGGATGCGATGGCCTCGGCGCCGTCGGGCGGACGGGCCTCAGAGCCGAGACTCGTCTCGATGCCCGCGTTGGTGAGTGCATTGGCCACGACAGAGGCGACGTTGCGGCTCGGGTCGTCGACGAAGGCGTAGGCGCCCTCGACCGTCCGTCCGGCGTCGATCGCCATTGCGCCGACGCGGCCCTCGAAACCGGCGACTCCCTGTTCGCCCCAGGCTGCCAGGCGCGATTCCCCGTCGAAGGGCTGTTCATCCCAGGTGAGGCTGACGTCGGCGATGCCCCGCTCATTGAGGACCGCCGCCGCCTGGGCGGCAAGATCGCCCAGGCCCGCATGGCCCTCCACCGCATCGGGGTTCGATGCGCCCTCGCCGAGGAGCAGGTCCCCTTGAGAGGTAAGGTGGAGGCGGCCCCCCGACAGGAGCAGGCTCGTCGTCAGCTTTTGGGACGTGTCGAGCGTGGAGAATGCAGAGAAAGCGGTGAGGACTTTCGTCGTCGATGCGGGGGTGTGGGCGGTGGCGGCATCCGCGTCGAGGAGAACCTGTCCAGTGGCGGCATCGATGACGCTCCCCCACGACGCCCACTTCCCTTCCGAAGCGGCTCTCTCGACGGGGCTCCACAGCGCCCTGACGTCTGTTGGCGATACCTCGTCGCCCTGTGCGGTGGCGACGGCGGCGAGGACGGCGTCGGCCTGTTCGGGGATCGCGGGAACCGGTGCCGCTTCGCGTGCGGGCGCGGCGGTGAGGAATCCGGGAACAATATCCGCGATATCAGCGGCACCATACCCGCAAGCCAGCAGTGCGAGCACCGAAACGCTTACAATCTTCGCAACAGTTGAGCGCCGCATGGGTCTCCTTCGGGAGTAGGAACTGCATCCACCCTAGCGGCACGGTCACCTGACGGTCGCCCGACACCGCGGGCGAACGGCTGGAGGAAGGAGAGCGCAGTGGAGTTCGACGTCACAATCGAGATCCCCAAGGGTAATCGGAACAAGTACGAGATCGATCACGAGACGGGCCGCATCCGCCTCGACCGCATGCTCTTCACATCCACTCGCTATCCCGACGACTACGGTTTCATCGATAACACGCTCGGCGAGGACGGCGACCCGCTGGACGCCCTGGTGCTCCTGGAGGAGCCGACGTTCCCAGGGTGCGTCATCCGCTGCCGCGCGCTCGGCATGTTCCGCATGCGCGACGAGAAGGGCGGTGACGACAAGGTCTTGTGCGTACCCGCATCGGACCAGCGGGCATCGTGGCGCACTGAGATCGACGACGTATCAGAGTTCCACCGCTTGGAGATCCAGCACTTCTTCGAGGTCTACAAGGATCTTGAGCCGGGCAAGAGCGTCGAGGGCGCCCACTGGGTGGGCCGCGAGGAGGCGGAAGAGGAGATCCGCCGCTCCTACCAGCGCCTCAAGGAACACGAAGGCGGGCACTGACGCATGGGGGTGGCGCGAACCCCGAGGATTCGCGCCACCGCCGTCTTGTCTGTCAGAGGCGCACTGCGTAGGGCATGAGTTGCGACCAGCCCCAGATCGATGTGATGCGCACGGAGGATCCCGGTGCGGGGGCCTCGATCATCTGGTTCCCGCCGAGGTAGATGGCGACGTGGTAGATGCCGGACTGCGATCCGTTCGTCGACCAGAAGATGAGGTCACCGGGTTCTGCGGAATTGAAGGAGACCCTCGTTCCGTAGTTGTACTGGGACTTCGAGTAGTGCGGCAGGTACACCCCCGCCTGCCTGTAGGCGAGCATGGTGAGGCCGGAGCAGTCGACGCCGCTGTAGGACTCGCCTCCCCACACGTAGGGGACGCCGAGGTAGGTCTTCGCCGCGGCGATCGCCGTCGACGCCTCGCCAGAAGAGCCTGAGGGGACTGTGGTGCGCGAGTCGTCGCGCGAGGCGGGAGGCGTGTAGTAGTCATCGTCATCGTCTTGCGTTGCTGCTTGTCGAGCGGCCTCCGCTTGGCGCGCCGCCTCCTGGCGGGCGGCCTCTTGACGTGCTGCTTCTTCAGCGGCAGCCCTTGCCGCGGCTTCGGCGGCAGCTCGGCGCTCTGCTTCGAGGGCGGCTTCGCGCTCGTTGATGAGCTCGACCGTTGTCGACGTCTTCCTCGCGAGTTCGGCGACGAGCGCCTCACGCTGGATCTCGGTGCTCTGCTGGAGGCTGAGAGCGGATTGCGCGGCACTCTCGGCGGCCCTCGTCTTCACCTCGACTTCGGCAGTCGCAGCGGTCTGGTTCTCAAGCGCCTGGTCCGCCGCCTTCTGCATGACGGATGCGACCTGTTCGAGGGCGACGACCCGCTGCATCTTTGCATCGGCGGATGCGGAGAAGGTTTCGATGGAGTTCTGCTTGGTCTCCACGGTCCTCAGACCATTGGACCCGAGGTAGGGGGCGATGGAGTCGAGGGAGGAGGCGCCCTCGCGATAAGCGGTCTGTGCGACGGATGCGATCTCGCGCCGCCCCTGTTCGAAGTCGGCCTGCGCCCGGTCCGCGTCCTTCTGGGCCTGATCCGCGGTAGCGGTGGCCTCGTCGAGAGCGATGTTTGCGGCGTTGAGCTCTTCGGCTGCGATCTGGGCCGCCTGGAGCGCTTCATTGGCCTGTGCGGTGACTGATGCGAGCCTCACTTCGATCTGGGCGACGGACATCTTCGCGGCTTCTTCTTCGGCCTGGGCGCGGGCGATGTCCTCCTGAGACGGAGCCGCATATGCCATATGAGGGGTCAGGAGGGCAACGGTCGCCACGGCGGTGATCACAACTGCTCGGGATCGGCGCATCCAGCGCTGTGGTAGTCGAGACACTCGGTGTACCTGTCGTCAGAAATGGCACGGTGCTCCTGCACCGCACTTCCCTGCGAGCGTACTTCACAGGTGCCACATTACGCAACAGGTTCCACATTAATCACGTCATCAACAATTGCAACATTCGCCACATTCATCACATGTGTGTGCGCTGTTACGTTCGTCCACCCCCCGGAACGGGCGGCAAGGCGCACCCGCAGGACCGTTAACCTTCACCTATGATTCGTCGAATGCCGAGCCGACTGCTCTGAGCCCCGCCTGTGACTGCTTCACAGTCGCAGAGCCCCGTGCAGTCGTTTTCCCCACCCGCGGGGAGTCATCGTCGGCATCGTGCCCTGCTGAGGCCGCGTCTTCCCGCTCCTTGTCACCGCCTATTGAGGAGCCCACATGTCTTATTCCAACGCCGAGAACTGGAGATTTGAAACGCAGCAGGTCCACGCGGGCTGGGACCGCGATCCGGCGACGGGGGCGACTGCCCTGCCGATCCACATGTCCAATGGCTTCGCCTTCGATTCTGCGCAGCAGGCGGCCGACCGCTTCTCCCTCAAAGAGCTCGGCAATATCTACACCCGCCTGTCGAATCCGACGCACGACTCGGTCGAAGCCCGGGTCGCGGCCCTCGAAGGCGGAGTTGGCGCGCTCTTCCTCGCATCCGGACAGTCCGCGACCGCCCTGTCGATCCTCAACCTCGCTGACACCGGCAATAACATCGTCGCCTCCGGGTCGCTCTACGGCGGCACCGTCACACTGTTGAAGAACTCCCTGGGCCGCCTCGGTGTTGACGTCCGCTTCGTCCCCGCCCCCCTCGACGCCGACGCGTGGAAGGCACTCGCCGACGATAAGACCGTCGCCTTCTTTGGAGAGGCCATCCCTAATCCCCGCGGCGACATCCTCGACATCGAGCCGATCGCCCACGCCGCCCACGAGGTCGGCGTCCCCCTCATCGTCGACAACACTGTGTCGACCCCGTACCTGACCAGGCCCTTCGAATGGGGCGCGGATATCGTCGTGCACTCGGCATCGAAGGCCTTAGGCGGACACGGCACGGCCATGGGCGGGTTCATCGTCGACTCCGGGCGCTTCGACTACTCAGCCGATCCGCAGCGCTTCCCGCACTTCAACACCCCGGACCCCTCCTATGGGGGAATCGTCTACGCGCGCGATCTCGGAGTTGACGGCGCATTCGGTGTGAACCTGTCCTTTATCCTGCGCGCCAGGCTCCTCGGACAGCGCGACTTCGGATTCGTCCCCTCCCCCTTCAATGCGTTCCTCATCGAATCGGGTATCCAGACGCTGTCGCTGCGCATCGAGCGCTCCACTGACAACGCCCTCGCCGTCGCCCGCTACCTCGAGGCGCATCCGCAAGTCGAGTCAGTGTCCTACGCCGGACTGGAGTCCTCGCCGTTGCACCGCCTTCAACTCAAGTACTGCCCGCGGGGGGCGGGTCCCCTGCTCTCCTTCGTCATCAAGGGCGGCAACGAGGCGGGGCGGGCCTTCGCGGATTCGCTCGAACTGCTCCCCCTCATCGCCAACCTCGGCGACAATAAGAGCCTCGCCACGCACCCGGCATCGATGACACACTCCCAGCTCTCACCGTCCCAGCTCGAATCCGCTGGCATTGAGGGCGGAACATTCCGCCTGTCGATCGGCATCGAGCACATCGACGACATCATCGCCGACCTCGAACTCGGATTCGCCGCCGCCGCGGCAGTCCAGGACTGAACCCGATACCATTGCGCAGGAGACGATCGCGCCATGACTGCCCACACCGATCCCAGCCGTGCCGACGTCACGGGGGCTTGGAGCGAATCCGACCCGCCAGCCGACAGGCTCTTCGCCGATCTGGGGGCGATGCGCCTTGAGAACGGGAAGATCCTCGAGGGCGTCGCCCTCGCCTATGAGACGTGGGGCGCCCTCGACGAGTCGAAGTCCAATGCCGTTCTCATCCTCCACGCCCTGACCGGGGATGCGCATGTGGTCGGACCCGTCCAGCCGGGCCAGCCCACCCCCGGATGGTGGGAGCAGATCGTCGGCCCCGGCAAGGTCCTCGACACCGAGCGCTACTTCGTCGTCGCGGCGAATGTCCTCGGAGGATGCCAGGGGTCGACGGGCCCTGCCTCCCTCGCACCGGACGGCAAGGCCTGGGGGTCGCGCTTCCCGGTGATCTCCACGCGCGATCAAGTGCGCGCCGAGGCCCGCCTCGCCGACCTCCTCGGCATCGATGCGTGGTCGCTCGTCGTCGGCGCTTCCCTGGGCGGGCACCGCGCCATCGAATGGGCGGTGTCCTACCCCGAGCGGGTGGACCGACTCATCATCGTCGCCTCCGGCGCGCAGACCACCGCCGACCAAGCGGCGTGGGCGCACACGCAGATCCGCGCCATTGAACTCGACCCGGCGTGGAGGGGAGGCGACTACTACGACCAGGAAGAGGGGCCGACCCGCGGCCTCGCCCTCGCCCGGCAGATCGCCCACACCACGTACCGCTCCCCCTCCGAACTCGATTCGCGCTTCGGGCGCCTGCCTCAACGCGAGGAGGATCCCCTCCACGGCGGGCGGCTCGCCGTGGAGTCCTATCTCGACTACCACGGGGAGAAGATCATCCGGCGCTTCGACGCAGGATCCTATGTCGCTCTGTCGCGCTCCATGCTCAGCCACGACATCGGGCGCGACCGGGGCGGCCAGCGCGAAGCGCTCAAACGGGTCACCGCTCAGACCCTGGTCGTCGCCGTCGACTCCGACCGCCTCTTCTTCCCCGAGCAAGTATGGCAGATGGCGGACGGCATCAAGGGGGCCTACTACCGGGAGATCCACTCCGACCACGGGCATGACGGCTTCCTCATCGAATCCGACCAGCTCACCGCGCTCCTCGACGAGTTCCTCACCCAGAGGATCCCCTCCCGGGCCTCCGTGTTCTCCCGCTAAGGGCTGGGGAACAGGAAAAAGGGTGGAAGTGTGTCCCGACTGAATGAAGTACGCTCATCCGGACTGGGCTGTGTTCTCCTGCGTGTGGTGACCGCAGTGTGGGGGAATGCCGAGCATGACGCGGGCTTCTTCGAGGGTGTAGGACAAAAAGGGCGGTTCGGTGTTGGTGATGAGGCAGAAGGGGGTGGTGTAGAAGTTCTCGTCCCAGGAGCGTAGTCCGACGGCCGCCGTGTAGTCGAGGAGCATGTCTTTAGTGAAGCGCTGTGCGCGTCGCCTGAGTTCAGTCCCGCATAGTGGTGTAATCGCCCGGGTCTGGTGCATAGTGTAGTGGTGTCTAATGTGGGCGCAGACGGGGGCGCTTGTGAAAGTGGCTTGTCCTGGGTGTGGTGGAGGGTCTGATTCCGCGGAAGGATAAGGACCATGTCAGCACCTAGGAGGTATCGCGATGAGTGTAAACAGCGCGCGATCCGGATGTGCGTGGACGCTATGGAGGACCCGCCCAGCGATGATCTGCCAGGACATCGACCAGTACACGCAACGCTTCGGGATCTGGCCGATCTTCCGTGTCCTGTCCAACGCAAGAACGCCGATCGCCCCGGGTTACCGTGTCGCACACCAGACCCGCCGCAACCATGCGCGCCGCCACCGCTGCGAGCACCTCGGGTGCTTAGGCTTGGATCATGAGCGACACTGACACGCAACCCGCGGGCGAGGAGCCCGCATACGACGTCATGGCACCCTGGGGTGAGGGGGGCCCGCCCCCCGAGGGCTCGTGGCGCGAAGACATCCTCGGGTCCGCCTATGACTCGCGGACCCTCCCCCTGCTCCCCGACTCCGAGGGCGACAATGTCGCGACCCTCATCCGCTACCTGCCCCACCGTGATCCCGGCGCCCCCGCTTCGGCCAAGTCCTTCCCCCGTCATGTCGCCCTATACCTGCACGGGCGCAACGACTACTTCTTCCAGACTGAGCTCGCACAGACCATGGCCGCTTCTGGAAGCGCCTTCTACGCCCTCGACCTGCGCAAATACGGGCGATCATTGCGCCCCTGGCAGTCGATCGGCTACACGGACGATCTGAGCGCCTACGACGAGGAGATCTCCGACGCCCTCGACGTCATCCGCGCCGAACACGGCCGCCTGCCCCTCATCCTCGTCGGCCACTCGACGGGAGGACTCATCGCCGCACTATGGGCGCACCGCCATCCGGGTGCGGTGGCGGCGCTCATCCTCAACTCCGCGTGGCTCGAGATGCAGACGATGGCGAATCTGAGATCCGCAGTGTCCCCCGTCCTCGGGCGCATCGCCGCATACAACCCCAAGTGGGAGGTCCCCGCCGGCGAGGGCCCCGATTTCTATTCGACGTCGCTCATTGGGGGGTGGGTGAACTCCGGCCTGACCATCCCCTCCTCAGTCGCCGCTCACGAGGACGATCCCGCCCTCGTCGGATGGCGCTACCGCCACGAGTGGAAGCGCCCCGAGTCCTACCCCATTCCGGCGGCCTGGCTCGACACCATCATGGACGGGCATGCGATCATTGAAGAGGACCTCGATCTCGAATGCCCGGTGCTGTCGATGATGTCCTCCTCATCCTACTTCGGCGACGAGTGGAATGAAAGGGTCTTCTGCTCGGATGTGGTACTTGACGTCAATGTCATCGCAGAGCGCTCATCGACTCTGGGCCGACTCGTGACGATCGCCCGCTTCCCCGGCAAACACGACCTGTTCCTCTCCGACCCGGATGTGCGCGCCCGCGTCTGGGACACGATGACGCACTGGATCGACGCATTCGCGCCGACCGTGTGACGGCCCCGGCGTCAGCTGCCGTGTCTGGCGGGGGCGGAGCGGGGGACGGCCTGCGAGTACTCGCGGATGATCTCGTGGTTGACCTCGGTGAGGGATTCGGCCAGGCTCGGACCGCGCATATCCGAGATGTGCAGATGGTCCCAGGCGTCTGCGAGCTTGGGCGCCGCCGCTTCGAGGTGCCTGGGAGTCAGCCACACGTCCTCGCCGCTGTGCAACGTCCCCTGACGGGTGAGCCACAGGTCCTCGGGTGCACCGCAGTCCTGGTGGGCGACGAGGGGCACGTCCTCGCCGATGATCTCCGCGAGGATCGCGAGGGACTGCGCATCGCGGCCGAGGACGGGGACGCCGTCGGCGCGGGCCTGGGCGATGTCGTCGGGCTCGGAGGGGGAATCGGGCTGCACGGGCGGCTCCTCGGATGAAGAATCCTCTGTGTCGACGGGGGTGGCATCCTCACGGGGCTGCTCGAGCGGCGCGGGACCTGCGTCCTCGTTCTCTGCGGGCTCTGCGGCCTCGACCGGTGTGGATTCGGCGACCTCGATCTGCGCGGGGCGCTCCGTCTGGGTGAGCAGGAGTTGCGGGGCGTGGGTGTACAGGCGCGGGCCGACTGCGGACACTTCGAGGAAGATGCGACCATTCGACATCTGACGCAGGCTCACCTCGTGGACCTCCACACCCGACGTCGCCAGGACGTCGAGGGCGGGGCGCACCTGCGGGTCGATCGCGCCGACGACCATGATGAGCCTGGGGCCGGCGACCGGCGAAGGCGGCATCGAATCCTTGAAGGCGAACCACCCGATCTTGAAGCTCTCAACACCACCGGGGTACTCGCGGGCGAGGTCGGACCACGATAGGGCGGCGGTGTGCGACAGACGGGACAGGGAGGAGATGAGTGCGTCGGAATCGAGGCGGGTCATCACCTCGACGGACACAACCTGCCCGGTCGCATCCAAAGAAGTCAGGCGAGGCGTCTGGGAGTCGTCGTCAACGCCTCGGGCGATATTGCGCCAGGTGATCGGGAAGAGGGGGCGCGACACGATCTCGAGGACTTGGGCGCAGATCGCGTCCACAACATCCTCGCTGAGGTCGGCGGACATGGGGCGCCCGAACTGCGCTGGGATGAGTCGACCGGCCTCAAACTCGAACAGAGCCATCGATTTCCCTTCTCCTCGTGAACCCCTTGCCGCCCATTGTTCCACAGGTCGGGCCGATCGGTGGTAACCCCACTGTGAACACGAGGTCCCCTCAGCGGTGTCAAGATGCCAGAATCAGGGTATGAGTGCACTCGTCGACCCCGGCCTCACCCCCATGCCCCGTTCTGCGACGCCCGGCGACCCACACCCGGTGAACGGCACGTCGACGCTGCAAGCCGCAGCTCCCGACCCGTACAGCGATGCCACCACCGTCGTCCTCAACAGCATCGTCGCCGGTATCGACGGTGAAGTGGATGCGACTCCCGCAACGAGAGCGCGCTACTCGACGGATGCGGGCCTGTACCGCATCCCCCCGCTCGCCGTCGTCTTCCCCGCACGCGTTGACGACGTCCTGCACACCCTCACTGTCGCACGCGCACACGGGGTGCCCGTGACGACCCGCGGCGGAGGCACCTCCTGTTCGGGCAACGCCGTCGGCCCCGGCCTCATCATCGAGTTCGCCCGCCACCTCAACCGCGTCCTGTCCATCGACCCCGAAGCGCGCACCGCCGTCGTCGAACCCGGATGCATCGCCTCGACCCTGCAGGAAGCGGCACAACCCTACGGTCTGCGCTTCGGCCCCGATCCGTCAAGTCAGAACCGAGCGACCATCGCAGGGATGGTCGGCAATAACGCGTGCGGCCCTCATGCGACGGCATGGGGGCGCACCGCTGACAATATTGTCGCCCTCGACTGCATTGACGGCAGAGGGAGGCGCTTTACTGCCACAACCCGCCATGATGCCGACCTGGGCGAGGTGCCCGGCCTCGCCCCCCTCATTGACTCGAACCTCGGTCTGATCCGCACCGAGCTGGGAACCTTCGGACGTCAAGTCTCCGGCTACTCCCTCGAACACCTCACCCCGGAGGGGCACCGGAATCTGGCGGCGATGCTCGTCGGAACTGAAGGCACCCTCGTGACGATCCTGGCGATCACTGTCCGCCTCGTCGACCTGCCGACTGCGCCCGTCCTCGTCGCCCTCGGATACCGCGACATGATCGCCGCTGCCGATGACGTACCGACTCTTCTCGCCCACTCCCCCCTCGCCGTCGAGGGCCTCGACAAGAGGCTCGTCGACGCGGTGCGACGCCACAACGGGCCGGGAGCCGTCCCTGAGCTTCCCGCAGGAGAGGGGTGGATGCTGTGCGAGGTCGGAGGCGACTCCCCCGAAGACTCACTCGCCCGGGCGCACGCCCTCGCCCGCTCCGCCCACACCGATGCCGTCGCCGTGTACCCGCCGGGGGCCGACGCTTCGCGCCTGTGGCGCATCCGGGCTGACGGCGCGGGCCTGGG
The DNA here is from genome assembly GCF_900155595.1 of Actinomyces mediterranea. Classification (GTDB taxonomy): domain Bacteria; phylum Actinomycetota; class Actinomycetes; order Actinomycetales; family Actinomycetaceae; genus Pauljensenia; species Pauljensenia mediterranea. The sequence continues at coordinate 1,406,560 of NZ_FTPB01000004.1, read as the reverse complement.
GGGCCGCACCCCCATTAACGAGGCGACCGGAACGGGTGGTGAGCAGGCGTGGCCCGGCTTCGAGGACGCCGCGGTGCCACCCGAGAACCTGGGCGATTATCTGCGCGACTTCACCGCCCTCATGGAGGAGTTCTCCATCGATGGCCTCCTCTACGGGCACTTCGGTGACGGGTGCGTGCACATCCGCCTCGATATGCCGATCGGCACGGACGAGGGCGTCGCCCATTCGCGGCGCTTCTTGGAGCGCGCGGCCCGCCTGTGTGCGAGCCACGGGGGCTCCGTGTCCGGGGAGCACGGTGACGGGCGTGCGAGGACCGAGCTGCTGCGCTACATGTACTCGCCCGACATGCTCGACCTCTTCGCCCAGGTGAAGGCCCTCTTCGACCCCGACAACCTCTTCAACCCGGGAGTTTTGACGGCACCGATGAGCGCCAAGACTGCCCGAGCGCGACGGCGCGAGCGGCGCTCGGGCGAGCGCGGCGCCACGTCGCTTCAGGATGTGCAGCCCGGCGTCGACCTCGTCGACCATTTCCTCCGCCGCCCCGCAGCCCGGCGAATGCCCGCCGACGGGGGTTTCTCCTTCAGCGAGGACCACTCCGATTTCGCGACTGCCGTTCATCGGTGCACCGGCGTCGGCAAGTGCAGGGCGGGTATTCCGGGCACCTTCATGTGCCCCTCCTTCGCCGCCACCGGGGACGAGAAGGACGTGACCCGCGGTAGGGCACGCATCTTGCAAGAGGCGGCTAATGGCCAGCTCATTGCCTCCATCGAATCCCCCGAAGTGCTCGAGGCTCTCGACTTGTGCCTCGCCTGCAAAGCCTGCTCCTCGGATTGCCCGGCCGGGGTGGATATGGCGAAGTACCGCTCAGAGGTGTTCTTCCGCCGCTACCGCGGGCGAGGGCGTCCCCTATCGCATTACACACTCGGATGGCTGCCGAGATGGACCCGCATCACGGCTTCCATCCCCGGGCTGGCGAAGCTGGGAACCGCGGTGCTGTCAGTGTCGGCCCTGCGCCGCCTGGTCTTCGGGATGATCGGTTTGGACGCCAGGCGCCCCATGCCGCCCCTTCAGTCGGGGACCTTCTCCTCCTGGGCGCGCGAACGCGGCCTCGCCGGGGCGGTGCCCACAGCGCGAGGCGGCCAGGCCGGGCATGCTGGGCGCGCTGCGACGCTTTCGTCCGTCGGGGCACTCGGACCCACGGACCCGCAGGGGCGGCGATATGTCGTCATATGGGCGGACTCCTTCTCCCAGTCCCTCGACGACACCGGGGCGCGCTCCCTCGCCAACCTGCTGGAGGCCAACGGCTTCGCCGTCATCGTCGCGCCGGATGTGTGCTGCGGTCTCACATGGATCACGACCGGTCAGTTGACGGGCGCGAAGAAGAAGCTGCGCACGCTTCTCGATGTTCTCGCGCCCTTCGCCGTCAATGGCATTCCCATTGTCGGGGTAGAGCCGTCGTGTACGGCGGTCCTGCGTGATGACCTACTCGAGTTGCTCCCCGACGACCCGCGCTCGCATACGGTCGCGGCCGAGACGGTGACGCTGTCCGAGTTGCTAGCCACGGTCCCCGACGAGCAGTTGAATCTACCGGACCTGTCGGGGGTGGAAATCGTGGCCCAGCCCCACTGCCACCACTACTCCGTCATGGGGTGGGATGCGGATCGAGCACTCCTCCACCGTTTGGGAGCGAGCGTCACCGAGCTGTCGGGCTGCTGCGGTTTGGCCGGAAACTTCGGGTACGAGAAGGGCCACTACGACGTGTCGGTAGCGGTGGCCTCCCAGTCGTTGCTGCCCGCCCTGGAGTCTCATCCCGATGCTGTGTTCCTCGCCGATGGCTTCTCGTGCCGCACCCAGGCCGCTCAGCTTGCCGATCGCAGTGGCATGCATCTGGCGACACTGCTCACCCGCTCGGCAGAGGACTGACTCACTCCCGGGGCGGCCTGCGCCCCCCAGAGAGCCCGCCCGTGTCCCGCTCCTGCTCAACCCGCGCACACGCACACAGTTTTTGCACTCTCTGACACTCATCCTCTGGCGTGCTGTCCGTAGCCGCAGGCCACAGCCTTAGATACTCGTGCGGTGTGGCGCGGTTTCCACAAACTGTGTGCGTTTTGACGGGTGAATGGCCGATAGGCGGCGCTTCCGCCAGCGGCAGGGATCGCTGCGCTCCCAGTGGGCCCGCCCTGGCCTTGCCAAGCTTGCCGGGGTCTCGTTTATTCCGCCTGCCCGCCGTCGTTCACTTCGACGATTCCAGGCTTCCCGACACACTGCGCAGAGGACAGGAATGGGTCGGAAAATCTGGAACAGAAGACCAGCAGTGGAGAGGGCGACGCAGGGCGCGGTCAGCCTCCGTCGACCGCGCGGGTGTACCGGGCACAGGCACCACGGGGTGCGAGGGCGTGCACAGGTGGGAACAATCTGCGGTATTTCAAACGGTTTTCGACGCGCGAAACAAAGTTGAGTGGAATAGACTCAAGTTTGTCGGCGTTGTATATGCAGACACTCACCGGACTGCCGGTGACCGCGTATCAACCGACGCGACCGCGTCGCAGGAGGACCCATGACCAACGAATTCACTACGAAAGCACAGGAAGCCATCGCTTCCGCGCTCCAATCCGCGAACGCTGCGGGCAACCCGAATGTTGAACCGCTCCATCTACTCGCAGCGCTCCTCGAACAGACCGACGGCATCGCCGCGTCCCTGCTCCACGCCACGGGGGCCGATACCGCCGCCATCGGTGCGCGCACCCGCTCCGCCCTCGTCAATCTGCCGCAGACCAGCGGCGCGACTGCAGGACAGCCGCACACCGCCCGCGCCCTACTCGACATCATCAATGCCGCGAAGGAGCTCGCCACCAATGGGGGCGACTCCTATGTGTCGACTGAGCACCTACTCATTGCCATCGCCGCGTCCTCCACGGATGCCGGGCGCATCCTCACCGACAGCGGCGCAACCCCTGAGGCGCTGTCAGCCGCATTGGCGCGTCTGCGCCCCGAACCCGTCACCTCCGCGAACCCTGAGGGCTCGTTCGAGGCGCTCAAGAAGTACGGTCGCGACCTGACAGAGGTCGCCCGCGAAGGCAAACTCGACCCCGTCATCGGACGCGACTCCGAGATCCGACGCGTCATCCAGGTGCTCTCGCGCCGCACGAAGAACAACCCGGTCCTCATCGGCGAACCCGGCGTCGGCAAGACGGCCGTCGTCGAAGGACTCGCACAGCGCATCGTTGCAGGAGACGTGCCCGAATCTTTGCGGGACAAGACACTCATCGCCCTCGACATCGCGTCCATGGTGGCGGGCGCCAAATACCGCGGAGAGTTCGAGGAGCGCCTCAAGGCGGTCCTCGCCGAAATCCAGCACTCCGACGGGCAGATCATCACCTTCATCGACGAACTCCACACGGTCGTCGGCGCGGGCGGCGGCTCCGAAGGCGCCATGGACGCGGGCAATATGCTCAAACCCATGCTCGCCCGCGGGGAACTGCGCATGGTCGGCGCCACCACCCTCGACGAGTACCGCGAGAACGTCGAGAAAGACCCGGCGTTGGAGCGCCGCTTCCAGCAGGTCTTCGTCGGCGAACCCTCGGTGGAGGACACCGTCGCGATCCTGCGCGGCATCGCCCCGAAGTACGAGGCCCATCACAAGGTGACGATCTCCGACGGCGCGCTCGTCGCCGCCGCGACCCTGTCCGACCGGTACATCACCGGCCGCCAACTCCCCGACAAAGCCATTGACCTCATCGACGAAGCCGCGTCCCGCCTGCGCATGGAACTCGACTCCAGCCCCGTCGAAATCGACGAACTGCGTCGCCAGGTCGACCGCCTGCGCATGGAGGAGTCCTACCTCGCCGAATCCGACCCCGCCCACGAGGACGAGGCCACGCAGGAGCGCCTGGAGAAACTGCGCGCCGACCTCGCCGATAAGCAGGAGGAACTGACCGCGCTCACCGGCAGGTGGGAAGCCGAGAAGGCCGGTCACAACCGGGTCGGCGATCTGCGCGTCCAGCTTGACGAGCTGCGAACCCAGCTCGACGTGGCGATCCGCGAGAACCGATGGGAGGAGGCGGGGCGCCTGCAAAACGGTGAGATCCCCGCCGTTGAGCGCCAGATCGCTGAAGCCGAGGCAAGCGCCGAGGCGGAGGGCCCCTCCGGATCTGCCGAGCCGATGATCGCCGAGAAGGTCGGCCCCACGGAGATCGCGGAAGTCGTCGAATCCTGGACGGGTATTCCGACGGGCAAGCTGTTGCAGACGGAGACCGACAAACTTCTCCACATGGAGGAGGAGATCGGCAAGCGCCTCATCGGCCAGCACAGTGCGGTTGCAGCGGTCTCAGATGCGGTGCGCCGGTCGCGCGCCGGAATCGCCGATCCGAACCGTCCAACAGGCTCTTTCCTGTTCCTCGGCCCGACGGGCGTGGGCAAGACCGAGCTGGCGAAGTCGCTCGCGCAGTTCCTTTTCGACGACGAGCGGGCCATGGTCCGCATCGACATGTCCGAGTATTCGGAGAAACATTCGGTGGCGCGCCTCGTGGGCGCCCCTCCGGGGTATGTCGGCTATGAGCAGGGCGGGCAGCTGACCGAGGCCGTGCGTCGGCGTCCCTACTGCGTGATCCTGCTCGACGAGGTCGAAAAGGCAGATCCGGAGGTCTTCGACATCCTCTTGCAGGTGCTCGACGACGGGCGGCTCACGGACGGCCAGGGTCGGACTGTGGACTTCCGCAATACGATCCTCATCCTCACGTCGAACCTCGGCTCGCAGTTCCTCTCCGATTCGTCCCTATCGCAACAGGAGAAGACGGACGCGGTGATGGAAGTCGTGAGGCGGTCCTTCAAGCCGGAATTCGTCAATAGGCTCGATGAGACCGTCGTCTTCGATCCGCTGTCCAGCGATGATCTCGCGGGGATCGTCGACCTCATGGTCTCCGACCTGGCGACGCGGCTCAGCGATCGGCGCATCGGGCTCGATGTGTCGGAGCCTGCGCGCGGATGGCTTACCCGCGTCGGATACGATCCGGCGTATGGGGCGCGCCCGCTGCGCCGCGTGATCCAAAAGGAGATCGGGGACCGTTTGGCGAAGATGCTCCTGGCCGGACAGGTCGAGGACGGCCAGTGCGTCCGCGTGGACATCGCCGAGTCCCTCGACTCCTTGACGATGAGCGTCGGCGCCCCGGAAGAGAGCGACGACTGTTTCATGGCATGAGGGGAAACGCTCAAAGGGGTGCGGCCCGGTGCACAGTGCACCGGGCCGCACCCCTCATCGATTATTCCCCTTCGGGTTTCTCGGCCTCTTCTGCAGCTCCGAATTGTTCGGTGATCGAGGTGAAGAACTGCAGCGTCGTTCCCAAGGCGCAGCGGAAGTTCTGCATGAGTTGCGCATCCGTCGCGCCGTGCTCGTAGTCGACGTTCACCTCTGCCATGACCTGGAGGCGGTCGCCCGGGACCTCGCGGAAGTAGCCCTTGGGCCACAGCTTCGTGCGGTGCCAGTCCTCGATGTGGTTGAGGAGGTCGGAGCGCAGTTCGCGCGGGTAGGTCCCCTTCATGAAGGAGACGATGTTGAGGACTTCCTTATCCTTGCCGGTGAGACGGAAGTAGAACATAGATCCGTCCCACATGCCGCCGAGGTCGCCGTCATCGTCGATGCGCCAGTGCCACCCCTCGGTGTCGAAGAGCAGCGCCATCCGCTCGGTGGAGATGGGGCGCACCTCGTCGAGGGCGACCGGGCTCGGCTCACTCGGTTGCTTCTTGTTGAACCATCCCATGGTCATTCGCCTTTCAGATGCCGAGTTCGGAGCGGAGTGCGGAGTAGAAGGAGCCTGCCGTTCCCAGCGCGCATTCGATCTGTTGCATGATCTGTTGATCGGTCGCCCCGTGCTCCCAGTCAATGGTGTTCTCCGTGAAGATGCGGATGACACCGGAGTCAGTGATGCGGTGGTAGCACTTGGGCCACAGCTTGTCGTGGTGCCATTTGAGGATGAAGTCGCGGACCGCATCGAGATGATTGATGGAAATGGATTCCGACAGGTTCCCGTAGATCTGAAGGATCTCCTTTTGGTTGCCCGTGAGGATGAAGTAGAAAGGGTTGTCGTCCCACATTCCGCCGAGGTCGCCATCGTTATCGACCCACCAGTTCCAGTTCCGAGAATCCAGCAGCGCTTTGAGGCGCTCCTGTGTCACTGGCGGTGTCACAGATGCGGGCTGGGGCGCAGGGGTGGGCGAAGCGAACAATCCCATAAAAGCTCCTCATGGTGCAGCCAGTCATCAGTGGCCGCGGCGAATAACGATTACTCAGTAGGATAACGGCTTTCTCAAGCATATGGGAGACGCTGATGCACGAGGGGAACTCCTCGGCACGGTTGGGGGAGCAGCTCATTCGAGCAGCTCCCCCATTGACCGCGAGTGCGCGGTTATTCAGCGCCGGACGTATGCGCCGGGCTGAAGGGCTCGCCTGCGCCCATTGACTTTCACGAGCCAGACGATGCCGATGACGGACACGACGATGCCGAGGATCCCGACTCCCGTTCCCCAGGCGAGTCCCGACAGACCCGCATTCGTCATCTTGTCAATGGAGACGCCGGTCATTCCCATGAGATTCGATGCCCCGCTTCCTTGGCAGGTGAGCGTGTATTGACCGGCGTCGAGTCCGGATGCGTAGAAGCCGGTGCCCGATTCAAAACTCATCGAGATCGATTCGCCATCCTTATCCAAACGACATCCCGACACATCGCCATTCTGCGTGAGAACGAGGTAGGTACCCGTTTTATCGACGGTCACCGTTGAACCTGAGGCGATGGGTTGCGTGCTTTCGACCAGCTGGCCGATATCAAGCCCCCCGACGACGCCGAAGACCATGGCGATCGGCGCGACGATGAGAGCGATGATGACGCCGCCGATGATGGTGAGGATCGGCCCGACGCGACTGGGCAGGGGCTGGTTCGGCGCGGGCATGCCCGGGTACGGGCCCGAGGACGGGTAGGGCGTCTGGACGCTCCACTGCGCGGGCTGGGGCTGTCCGCCGGAGGGCCGCTGCCACTGTTCAGCATTCGGCTGGGCGCCCTGCGGCGCACCGGTGGGGGCGCCGGGAGCGGATGCGCCCGGATACGTCCCGTACGGCTGATTCGCCTGCCCGTTCACCGACCCGTACTGCGGCCACGGCGCCCCCTGCGTTTCGGGGGCCTGCCCAGCGTCGACGGGCGTTGATGGGGTGGCGCGCTGGCCGTAGCGCGGTTCATTGTTCATCTCGGGTGTTGACATGGAGTCCTCCGTAAGTCACGAGTTACCGCGCCCATCTTATCGGTCGTCACCTACGGGCGATAGACGGGAGTCCCCCTGATCGTGCCGAGTGGGGACCCTGAGCGCACCGCTCACCGCACAGTGCCGCCCGTCGGGGCCGCACTTCGCATCATTGAATGCCACGCTCTATCATTCAGTGAGGAGTCATAAGAACAGGACGGTTCGGCATGTGCGGTATTAGCGGGTACTTCGGTCACGATCAACGGCTCAATGACGATCTTCTCACCACAATGAATGCGACGCAGGTCCACCGCGGCCCCGATGGTGAAGGAGTCTTCTCGGACGGACCCGTCGGTTTGGCGCACCGCCGACTGGCGATCATCGCCCGCGAAACCGGCGCACAGCCCATGACCACGGCCGACAAGCGCTACACCATCATCTATAACGGCGAGCTGTACAACTACCTGCCACTGCGCTCGCAGTTGCAGTCCGAGGGAGCCTCCTTCCACACCGACTCCGATACGGAGGTCATCCTCGAGGGCTTCGCCGCCCACGGGCCCGCCTTCTTCGATCGAATGGACGGCATGTGGGCCATCGCCATGTGGGACTCCGTCGAACAGCGACTTACTCTGAGCCGCGATCACTTCGGCATCAAGCCCCTGTACTTCGCAGACCTGTCCGCCCAAGACAGCGATTTCGCCGGTACCTCCGTCCTCTTCGCATCGGAGCTCAAGACCCTGCTCGGTACCGGTCTCGTCGCCCGGCGCGCCAATGAGCGCACCCTCTACCGCTACCTCGCCTTCCGCATCCACGAGGACGCCCCCGAAACCTTCTTCGAGGGCATCGAGCGCCTCATGCCGGGAGAGCTCGTCCAGATCGACTCGACCGGCATCACCCGCTCCACCTACACGAGCTTCCCCGACGAATTGCGCGAGGCCGCGAAGGAGCGCCGCCCCCTCGACGATGAGGCCGTGCGGACCTACCAGGAGATGCTCACCCAGTCGGTTCGCGAGCGCCTCCAGTCCGAGGTCCCCGTAGGAACGTCCCTGTCCGGCGGCCTCGACTCCACGACGGTCGCCCTCATCATCAACCAGATGCTCGCGAAGGGTGCGACGCAGTCAACCGCCGCAGTCGGCGCCCGCCAGAACACCTTCTCCGCCGTCTTCCCCGGTTCACTCAACGACGAGGAGCGCTACGTCGACGACGCCCTCGATGCCTGCGCCGGACACGTCGAGAGCCATAAGATCCTGCCCACCGCGGACCAGTTCAAACTCGACATGGTCGACTTCATCCGTACACAGGAAGAGCCCACCATCTCGACCGGCCCCTACGCCCAGTACGCCGTCATGCGCGAAGCCTCCAAGCACGTCACCGTGCTCCTCGACGGCCAGGGCGCGGACGAGATGATGGCCGGATACATCCCGTACTACTTCGTCTACTTCCGCCAGCTGCGCAAGGAGGGCAAGCTCGCGAAACTGGCATTGGAGACTGCTCGCAGCGCGGACGTCCTCGCGCGCCTGGGTCGCTTCACCGCAGCCGACAAGCTCCGCCGCCGCACCCCCGTCGTCACGTCTACGCTGCTCAACGAGGAATTCCGCAAGCGCTACTTAGACGAGTCCCTCGACGTCGTGCGCGACGACCTCAAAGAACGCCTCATCCAGGACCTCTTCCACAATTCGCTGCCCTCGCTGTTGCGCTATGAAGACCGCAATACGATGCGCTTCTCCCTCGAGGGCCGCGTCCCCTTCCTCGACAAAGACACCGTCCGCTTCCTGTTCTCCCTGTCCGACGACGCGATCATCACCGCCGGGTGGAACAAGAATGTCCTGCGCCGCGCCGTCGCGGGCCTCGTTCCCGACTCGATCCGCCTGCGCCGCAATAAGATCGGCTTCACCACCCCTGAGGACGAGTGGTTCAAGCGCATCAAGGGTGCGATCTTCGACATCTTGGCCTCGCAGTCCTTCGGCCAAAGGCCCTGGTTCAACCAGGCGGAGGTCCTCACCGCATTCGACGGCTTCATCAATGACCGCAATGACGCGTCGACGATGCTGTTCTGGCGCCTGGTGAATGTTGAGTTGTGGGCGCGCATCTACCTCGACGGCGACGACCTCGGGGCATCTCTCGACGAGGGATTCGCCGACCTCGATCTCACCGATCATGGGAAGAACCTGCCTCCCGATCCGCATACGCCGTTGGAGGCGAATACGGGGAAGAGCCTCGATCTGGTCCTCCCCGACGGGACCGTGTCGCGCCGCTACCCGATTCAGACGGATAAGTTCTCCCGAGACTCTGATATGGATGCCGAAATCGGTCACTATATCACGCAGTTCTTCAACGATTTGAAGAATCTGGGCGACGAGGACGACCGTGCGGCGACCAGCGGGAAACGCTGGAATCTGACGGTCTCTGAGAAGATCATCGCGATCATGCAGGGGCGCTCGTGGTTCATCTGGGACGTCAAGCCGTCCTTTGTGGCCCGCAAGCTGTCCCGGATGGTGACTCGGACGCCCGCCGGCATCGGCTTGGGCAACCCGGTGACGATGCAGCTCGCCATTGACGAGGCCGGCTTGGGCCGCATCCTCTACGCGGCGGCAGGTTCCGTGATCGGCAAACTGCGCGGCAAGAAAGGCGTGTTCTACGAGTTGGCGGGCGCGAATGTGCGCGCGATCGACGGCCCCACGGAGTACTCCGTGTATCCGTCGAATGTGTCGGCGAAGCTCCCCCCGAAGGATCCGGATCTCGTCGCCGCACACCTGTCCGAGCTTGTACGCTCCCTGGTGCCCGAGGAGTTCCGCGAGACCTTCGACGGCGTCGTGGTCATGGATGCGAATGACATCGGCCGCAATGTGCTCGGCCTGTCGGCGTCGCGCGACGCGGAGTACTACGAGGAGCAGTTCGCGGACAATCCGCTGGGCCAGGGCTCGCAGCAGACGCCGATGGCGATCGTCTTCGACCGATAGGCTCAGCCCCTGCGGCCGCGGTGTGGAAGGGCACCCGAACCGGCCGACGCGAGGACGCCCGCACCGATCGTTGTGAGGACGAGTGCGAAGCCGAGAGCGGCCCCGCTCACGGCTCCCGTGTTCGCCAGGGCATTGGGCTGTTCAAGGGCCTTCGGCATACCGCTGGGACCGGCATCCGCACCGCTGTCCGATTCCTTGCCGGGGTCTGCGGGGGTCTGCTCTCCGGGCTCCGGCTGCTCCGGAGCGGGAGGCTCTGTCGTCGGGAAGCGCAGCTTCGTCCAGACCATGCGGTGGTCCGAGGTTGGGAAGGGGTGGAGGCCGGTGAGGCGGAACAGCTCGTCGTCGCGGGTTGGCCACAAGACCTGCGCCTCGTCGACCTGCGTACCCGCGTTCGGCAGCACGTAGTCGATGCGCAGATTCCCCGGCCGCGGATCATCGGTGAAGTCGCCCGTGTCGAACTTCGGGTCCGTCTTGTGGGTGAGGTTCGCGCCGCCCTGGAGCTGAGCCTCGAGAGGGCCGCCCTGCGAGGTCGGTAGCGTGTCGACGATTCGGGGGCTGGCGAGAAGCTGGTCGATGGCTCCCGGGTACGAATCGCCGTCGAGCGGATCGGAGTTGTAGTCGCCGAGGATGACGAAGTTCGCATCGGCGGGAAGGCCGCCTTTGACGCCATTGTCGTCGTAGAGGTAGTCGGCCCGGTTCGCTACGTAGTCGGCCCACACGTGGATCTCGTCAAAGTTGCGTTTCTTGTTGCGCTGCTCGGGTCCGTCGAACGAGGGCGGGGTCGGGTGCGCGGCGAGGACGTGGACGGTCGTGCCGTCGACGTCGACCGGCAGGTCGGCGTGCGTCTTAGACGAGAGGGGGAAGCGCTGGAGCACCTCGTCGGAGTACCAGCCCGTGCCATCGGCGTTGGTCGGGAGGAGGGCGCCCGGCATGTCCTTCCACAAGAAGTTCTGGAACGTGCGGATCTGGTCGGTCTTGATCGGATACTTCGAGTAGACGACGAAACCGTATTGACCCGGGAACGTGCCGAAGCCCCAGGCGTCGCTCGGGCCGTTGTTCGTCCCATCCTTATCCAGGTCGAAGCCGCTGGGCACGCCGGTGTTCACCGGTCCCGACCAGGCGTAGGGGTAGGAGACGGGGGCGGCGCCGTTATGGGCGACTTCGAGGTAGTTCGTGCGGAACAGGTCAACGGCTCTGCCTTCGGCGTCGTAGTCGAATTCGTTGACGAGGAGGATGTCCGGATCCACCCTCTGAATGGTTTCCGCGACGTTCGAAGCCTGTGCGTTGTTCGGGGTGGCGAGGTCTGTGAGGAGCTGGCCACCCGCATCGCGGTTGAGGCTGGCATTGAATGTGGCGACCGTGAGCACACCGGTGGTCGGCGGCTGCGCGGGGGCGGCGAGGACGGGGCCGGATGCCATGACGCCGACAATCAGGGGAAGGCAGGCGGCAGCTGCGACCGAGCGGGGTTTCATCAGTGATTCTCCTCACCACTGTTCGGGATCGATCTCACGTAGATTAGAGCCTCATACGGGAAAGGCACAGAGGCCCGGTGATTCGTGCGCATATTTGCACGGCGACTGGAAGGGCTTCCACTGAGGTGCTGCTGCAGCGCATGAACGCGGCGGAGTTCACACAGGGCGAACCTGCGTGAACTCCGCCTTCTCATGAGTATTCGATTGTGATCGCCCCACGCGGAGGCGAGGATCCGGGCCAAACCCTCAGGCCTTCAACAGCTCCTCCTGACGCTCCTTCGATAGACGGGCGATGCCGATGCCGGTCGCTCCCCACAGCATTGCGAAGCAGATCGCGATCCAGTTGCACACGGCCCATGGCATATATGACAGTGTCGCCACGCCGAGCGTGCCCGCCATGTAGGCGCCGGCCGACGTCCAGGGCAGGATCGGCTCCCATAGGGTCGCCGAGTCCTCGATCGTACGGGATAGGTTCTTCGGGTCGAGTCCGCGCTTGACGTACTCGTCTCGGAGCATCTCGCCGGGGATGAGTAGTGAGACCTGGCCATTGGAGGTGATGCCGATGGTCGCGAGCCCCGTGATGATCGTCGCCGCGATGAGTCCGAATGTGCTCTTAACCGGCTTGAGGAGATTCGAGATGAGGACATCGAGGGAGCCCGACACCGCGATGACGCCGGCGAAGGTGATCGCACAGAAGCAGATGAGCAGGACCGACATCATGGAGTTCATGCCGCCACGGTTGAGCAATCGCGTCACGTCCTCGATGACATGGTCTGCATCGAAGCCGTTCTTCGCCACCATCTCGACATTGAAGCCGTTAACGGCTGCGACGACGGTGTCCTTGACGGCGATGCCCTGGAAGACGACCGCGTTGAACATGGCGACAGCGCTGGACACGAGGATGACGGGGACAGTCGGTTTCTTCCACATCGAACCGCCCAGCACGATGACGATCGGTACAAGCAGGAGGAGGTTCCATGAGAACGCCGAATCGAGAGTCGCGAGGATGTCGCCGACCTTTTCGGGAACCTCACCCCCCTTGAGCCCCATTCCGAACACCAGGTAGATCAGGGCCGCGGTGAGGAGCGAGGGGAGCGTGGTCCACAGGAGATGGCGGATATGGGTGAAGAGGTTGACACCGGTCGCCATCGACGCGATGTTCGTCGTATCGGACAGGGGGGAGAGCTTGTCGCCGAAGTAGGCGCCGGAGACGACGGCGCCCGCGACCATCGGCAGGTTGGCATCCATGCCGACGGCGACGCCCATGAAGGCGACTCCGACCGTCCCAGCCGAGCCCCATGATGTGCCCGTGCACAGCGAGACGATGGCGGTGACGAGCAGGGCGATGACTGCGAGATACTGCGGATCGATGATCTTCAGCCCGTAGTAGATGAGCATCGGGATGGTGCCGCCGGCCATCCATGTGCCGATGAGCATGCCGACGGAGATGAGGATGAGGATCGCGGGCATGGTCTTGGCGATTTTTTCGGCGACCGATCCCATGATCTCCTCCCACGAGTAGCCGAGCCGCCAGGCGACGATTCCGGCGACGACCGCGGAGGCGATGAGGAGCGGCTCAACGGGAAGTTGGGCGAAAATGTACCCGCCTCCGAGCAAGACGACGAGAGTGATGACGGGGATCGCGGCCATGGCGATCGAGGGAGTGCGATGAGCGCGCGGGCTCGTCGTCTCTGCGACGGGGACGACTGTGGGTTCAGGAGGCATCATTGTCCTTTCGATGGGGGCGCCCGCCATGACAGTGCGCCTGTGGGATGTTCAGGATTCCGCTTCGCGGTGTGCGAGGGCCGAGCACAATCGGATGAGCCCCTTTTCGAGGTCGCGGCGGGGCAGCGCGGTGTTGACTCGGAAGTACTGCTCGTACCCCGGTCCGAAGTCACCGCCGGGACTGACGGCGACCCGGGCGGCTCGACAGGCGCGGGCAAGGTCCTCCTCGTCCTCGATGTAGGCGGAGGCGTCGACCCATATGAGGTAGGTCCCGTCCGGGTCGCAGGCCGCAGCGTCGGGGAGCAGGCGGGCGAAGATGTCGAGGGCTGCTCGAATGTTGCGGTCAATGACTCGTAGGAGTTCGTCAGCCCAGGGGCCGCCCTCGTTCCACGCGGCGAGCACTGCGGGAATGGCGAAGTAGTTGGGATTGTGCAAGCCCATGCGGCGCTTGCCCGCTTCGAGACGATCCCCGAGTTCGCCGTGCACACAGATGGCGGTCGCCTCCAGGCCCGCGATGGTGAAGGTCTTGCCGGGAGATGCGCACTGGATGATGCGCCCCGATTCCCACAGGTCGGGGGCTATGGCGGCCAGGGCCGTGTAAGAGGGTCGCCCCGGTCGGGTGAAGTCCGAGTGGATGTCGTCGGAGAGGACGAGGACGCTCCCCTCACGGAGGATATCCGCGAGACGTCTGAGTTCCTCTGTTGTCCAGACGCGACCGGTCGGATTGTGGGGGTTCGTCCACAAGAAGAGGTCGGCGTCGTGGAGGGCTGTTTCGAGGGCGCCCCAGTCGATGCGCGCCCTCGTCGCGGTGTCGGCGAGGGGGATGCGGGCGAGTTCCACCCCCGAGCGCTCGCAGACCTCGAGGAGGGGGGAATACGCGGGGCTGAGAGTGGCGACGCGGACGCGACGACCGTCCTCGCTCGGGAGGATGAAATTGACGAGGGCGGATACGCACTGAACGACTCTCGGGAAGAAGTGGACGTCCTCTGCGTCGGGCGCCCAACCGTGGCGGCGGCGCTGCCAGCCGACCGCGGCCTCAGCGAAGTCGGGGAAGACTTCGGTGTATCCGTAGGAGCCGTGCAAGGCGGCGAGGGTGACTGCGTCGACGACTGCCGAGCAGGTCTGGAACTCCATGTCCGCGACCGACAGGGCGATGACGTCGTCGCCCAAGCGGGAGGCGAGGAGATCCCATTTGGCGCTGTGGGTCCCCCAGCGCGACAGACGGGTGGTGAAGTCGGGATCCGAGTCGTTCACTTCTTCTCCGCATCGATCTCATTGAGGTAGTTGTAGATGGAGAAACGCGTGCATTGGAGGGCCTCAGCAGCCATGCTCGCAGCATCGCGCAGGAGGAAGAACCCGTGCTCCTTGAGGCGTCGAACGACGTCGACCTTGTGTTCTTTGCGCATGTCGTCGACAGACACGGGAATCCCCTCGATCGCCTTGTGCAAGAGGAGTGCGGCGAGCTCGTCGACGTCGTGCACGAAAGACTCCTGGGCGTCGGGAGGGGGAGGGGCCTCGTCGTGGATGAGGGCGCCGAGGGATGCTCCGATGGAGTGGAGCGCCTCCCATTGGGTGATATCCCGGTTGATGCACAGTGCTGCGACGGGGGCCCCCGTTGAATCCCGGAAGACGATCGTGGTGGATAGAAGGTTCTTGCCGTCCGGCGAAGTCGTCCGGTAGCCGAGGCGGGTGTTGAGTTCATCGCAGACCGCGGCCTTCAAGAGGGCATCGGTGGCGGGGTCTCCGACTGTGCGTCCCGTCAGGCTCCCCGAGACGGCGATGATCGAATGGGGTAGAAGATCGAGATCATGGACGACGACTTCCGAAGGGCCGACGATGGAGGCACACAATGGTTCAACAAGCTGTTGAAGCGTAGCGAGGATGCACTCTCTTTCAGCATCTATGACCCGTGACGCATTCCCCATAGGTTTTCCACCTTTGGTCGACTTCGATTGATTTGTACAATCAAACAACAAAATACGTATGAAGTCAACAGACTGTTGAAGAATACTGATAGTGAGCACCTGGCGCGATAAGGCCGCAAAATTCGGATGACCCGCTATTGCGCCCGAGCCCCTCTTCGACGTGCTCCACCGGAATCGTCGTCCGGACCTATTGCGCACGCTCGCCGCCTGAACCGTGTTGCCGACCGGGAAGTCGAAGCGCGCGAGCAGAGGCGTCGACTCAGGAGACGACTGTGACCGTTCCCTCGATCATGCGGGTCCCCTGAGGGTCCGCCTCGATGACGGCGCGGATGGTGCGCGCCGGACGGTAGGCGCCGTAGGAGCGCCACGGATGCCAGACGGCGACTTCTGCGCGCTGCTGCCCGGATGTGGTCGATTCCGACCAGGGGCGTTCTCCGCGGCGCAGCGGCGACACCTCCCCCGTGGGAGTGGCCGCGAAGATGCGGTCGCGGCGCGCCTGCAATTCATCGAGCTTCTCACGCAGGGCATCGCACTCGTTCTCGAGTCGTACAACCTGGCGCTCCAGGCCGAGGATCCGGCGGATGCCCGCCAGATTGATGCCCTCTTCCTGGCTCATCCTCTGCACGTCGCGCAGGCGCTGGATATCGCGCTGGGAGTAGCGCCGTCCGCGCCCCTTGGTACGGGCGGGCGTGACGAGGCCGAGGCGGTCGTACTGGCGCAGGGTCTGCGGATGCATCCCCGCCAACTCCGCCGCCACGGAGATGACGAAGGTGAGGGTCGAGTCGTCCCCGCCGTTCATTGGAGTAGGCCTGGCCATGGGACTACTCCTTCGCCGATTCGGCGAGGCCGTGACGCGGATCCGCATCGCCGAGGGCGTTCGCGAGCCTGGTCAGAGCATCCTTCTGCTCCTTCGAGAGGCTCTTGGGGATCGTCACGGCGATGTCGATGAGTAGGTCGCCCGTCTTCTTCGCCGTGCGCACGCCCTCGTTGCGCACTCGTAGGACGGCGCCGGACTGGGTTCCCGCGGGCACCTTCACCGTCACTATCCTGCCGTCAATGAGCGGCACCTGGATCTTCGCCCCGAGCGCCGCCTCCGGGATCGACACGGGCACGGTGATCCGCACATCGTCGCCATCGCGCGTATACACGGGGTGCGGTGTGACGTGGATCGTCACTTCGAGGTCGCCCGCGGGGCCGCCGTTGCTTCCCGGCATGCCCTTGCCACGCAGTCGAATCCTCTGCCCGTCCTTTACCCCGGCGGGAAGGCGGACCTTCTGGCGCTTGGAGTCGATCGTCATCGACACTTCCGTGCCGGAGAGGGCATCGCGGAAGGAGACGGTCGCC
Source organism: Actinomyces mediterranea (assembly GCF_900155595.1). Taxonomy (GTDB): domain Bacteria; phylum Actinomycetota; class Actinomycetes; order Actinomycetales; family Actinomycetaceae; genus Pauljensenia; species Pauljensenia mediterranea. Next base: position 1,389,906 of record NZ_FTPB01000004.1, on the reverse strand, counting down.
GAGGCGTGCCGGTCCCTCCCCTTGTGTGGGCGCGCGGTGCGCTGCCCGAAGGGGGACCCGCCCTGAAAAGACGCGCCCGAGTAGCCCTGGGCGCCGCCGAAGCCGCCCTGGGCGAACATCCCCGAGAGGATGTCCCCGAGGTCGCCCTCGGCTCCCGACGTGGAGAAACTGAAGTTCGCCCCGTTGGAGCCGAAGAAGGAGGAGAAGGAGTCCGTGAATCCCGACGCCCCCGGGCCTCCCGCGGAGAAGCGGGCACCGCCCCCCGCCATTGCGCGCAGCGCATCGTATTGCTTGCGCTGCTCCTCATCGGAGAGGACCGCGTAGGCCTCGCCGATCTCTTTGAACTTCTCCTCCGCCTTCGCGTCCCCGGGGTTCTGGTCGGGGTGCCATTGGCGAGCAAGCTTGCGGTAGGCCTTCTTGATGGTAGCCGCGTCAGCATCTTTGGCGACTCCGAGGGTTGCGTAGAAGTCCTTCTCAAGCCAGTCCTGTCCACTCACCGCGGGTCACCTCCATCCATGTCGTCGTACGAGTGGTCTCATTCAGGGTTGTCGACTACGACTTTCGCCGCGCGCAGGACGCGCTCGCCCCGGCGGTATCCGGGTTGAAGGATCTGCGCGATGACGGGATGGTCGACGTCGGCGCTCGTGCTGGCGAGCAGCGCCTCATGGATCGCGGGGTCGAAGTCCTCCCCCGCGGCGCCGTAGCGCTCGAGGTCGAAGCGCGCCTGGAGGGTGGACTCGAGTTTGGCCGCGATGGACGCGAAGGGCCCGTCGTCGAGATCGCCGTGGGCGCGTGCCGCGTCGATGTCGTCGAGGACGCCGATGAGCGCGTCAATGACTTCGCTCTGCCCGGACTCGCGGTGCGCGGGAATCGCGTCTTTCGCGCGGCGCACATAGTTCGAGTACTCCTGGCCCTGGTTGTACAGCTCCGCATGGGCCCTGGCCAGCTGATCTTCGAGTTCGGCGACTCGTGCCAGTGCCGTCGACAGTTCGGAGTCTTCGACATCCGCTTCGAATTGAGTCATGTCGAGGGCGTTCGCATCCTCCGAACCGGCGGGGGCCGTCTCGGCGGTACGCTGTTCCTCCCCGGGCGCGGCCGCGGGGGCCGACTCTGTCGAGTCGGTCCCGCCGCCCCGGGGAGCGGACGCGTCGCCCTGGTTCTCAGATCCGGTCACTTGGCGTCGTCCTCGTCCACGATCTCGGCGTCGATGACATCGTCATCTGCGGACGCATCGGATGCGGGCGCCTCGGAGGCCTGGGCCTCCTGGGCCTGCTGAGCGGCGTAGACCTCTTCACCGATCTTCATCGAGGAGGCGTTGAGCTTCTCGAGTGCGGTCTTGACCGCATCGGTGTCGTCGCCCTTGAGGGCCTCCTTGACGGCGTCGACATCGGCCTGGACGGAGGCACGGGTCTCTTCTTTGATCGTCTCGGCATTGTCCTTGAGGAGCTTCTCGATGGAGTAGATGACCTGCTCCGCCTGGTTGCGGGTATCGGCCTCTTCGCGGCGCTTCTTGTCTTCGGCGGCGTGTTCTTCGGCCTCCTTCACCATGCGGTCGATGTCCTCCTTGGGCAGTGCGGAGCCGCCGGTGATGGTGACGGACTGCTCCTTGCCGGTGCCGCGGTCCTTCGCCGAGACGTGGACGATGCCGTTCGCGTCGATGTCGAAGGTGACCTCGATCTGCGGGATGCCGCGGGGGGCGGGGGCGATTCCGGACAGCTCGAAGGTGCCGAGGAGCTTGTTGTCGCGGGCGAATTCGCGTTCGCCCTGGTAGACCTGGATGAGCACGGAGGGCTGACCGTCTTCGGCGGTGGAGAAGACCTCGGAGGCCTTCGTCGGGATCGCCGTGTTGCGGTCGATGAGCTTGGTCATGATGCCGCCCTTGGTTTCGATGCCGAGGGAGAGAGGGGTGACGTCGATGAGGAGGACGTCCGTGCGGTCGCCCTGGATGACGCCCGCCTGAAGCGCGGCGCCGACGGCGACGACCTCGTCGGGGTTGACGCCTTTGTTGGGCTCGCGCCCTCCGGTGAGCTGCTTGACGACGTCGGTGACGGCGGGCATGCGGGTGGAGCCGCCGACGAGGACGACGTGGTCGATGTCGGACACGGAGATGGCGGCGTCGCGGATGACGTCGTGGAAGGGCTTCTTCGTGCGTTCGAGTAGATCGGCGGTCATTTCTTCGAACTTGGCGCGGGTGAGGGACTCGTCGAGGTGGATGGGTCCGTCAGCGGTCATCGACAGGTACTGGAGGGAGATGTTCGTGGTCGTCGCCGTGGACAGTTCCTTCTTCGCCTGCTCCGCGGCCTCCTTGAGGCGCTGGAGCGCGACGGGGTCCTTCGACAGGTCGGCGCCGGTCTTGGCCTTGACCTGTGAGATGAGCCAGTCAACGATGCGCTGATCCCAGTCGTCGCCGCCGAGGCGGTTGTCGCCGGCGGTCGCGCGGACCTGGATGGTGGAGAAGCCGTCCTCGTCCTTGCCGATCTCGAGGAGGGAGACGTCGAAGGTCCCGCCGCCGAGGTCGAAGACGAGGATGAGCTCATCCTCCTTGCCCTTTTCGAGGCCGTAGGCGAGGGCGGCCGCGGTCGGTTCGTTGACGATGCGCTGGACGTTGAGGCCTGCGATCTGTCCGGCGTCCTTGGTCGCCTGGCGCTGGGCGTCGTTGAAGTAGGCGGGGACGGTGATGACGGCGTCGGTGACGGGCTCGCCGAGGAAGGACTCCGCATCCGCCTTGAGTTTGGAGAGGATGCGCGCCGAGATCTCCTGAGCGGTGTAGGTCTTGTCGTCGATGGAGACGCTCCAGTCGGTGCCCATATGGCGTTTGACGGAGGAGATGGTGCGCGAGACGTTGGTGACGGCTTGGCGCTTGGCGATCTCGCCGACGAGGACTTCACCGGTCTTGGAGAATGCGACGACGGAGGGCGTGGTGCGCATGCCCTCCGCGTTCGCGATGATGGTGGGTTCACTGCCCTCGAGGACGGCGATTGCGGAGTTGGTGGTTCCCAGGTCGATGCCTACTGCACGTGCCATGTGAGTTCCTTTCATATGGTCGGGGCTAGGGTCCCGACCAGGAGTTTCTGATGTTCTGCGGACTCAGTTGAGTCCCTTGGGCTCAACTTTAGAACAGGAGATTCATGGGCGCAACACGACGCGACTCACGTTGAGTCACATGTACTCAACTCTCATGTCGGCGCACACAACGGCCCAACAACGTCATAGACTCATCACGGATCACCGGCAGAACACGCCCCGCTCGACGCCCAGCAGCGGCTGACTCGTGCCGAGCGCGCCGTCGTGCGCCCCGACTGGATCGCGCGGTTATCCGCCTGCAGCGACACGGTCTATCCGCGTGACCATTCATGCGCCTCCCACACCTCCGTGAGTAGACACGTCCGCCACGAGCGAAACAACACCCCGGGGCGGAAGCAACCCACATGACATCACCACATCTTCACTGCAATCGTCCAAGGCAACGAACGCCGTGTTATCGCCGTTCCCTCAGACACCGCCCCCCGCTGTTGCTTCGCCATCACGAGGGCGGTTTTCTTTCTGTATCGTGGAGAGATAGATACCCCTTCCGCCTTCTTCTTCCGACAAGTAAACAGGATCCTCGTCAGCGCAAATACCGTTCCGATGATTTCATCAAGGGCGCCGCGCACGAGGGCATGCGTAAGGACAGGGTCCGTTCCCCCAGCCTCGACCAGACGATCGCCCCAACGAGACGCGCACATCCAGCAGACGCGTTGTTCGACGCATCTAGGACGAAGCGTGTTTCGCACTGGTCGCACCGAAGTTAGTCGACGGCTCAAGGCGCTGAGCCTTGGCACCGGGCGGGGCGTCGTTGCCTCTCCCAGCGTCAGATAACCCCAACGACAGTAGTCAATACGTCTCTTTCGATTTCGGTTTTCCTGATCATCCCTTCGATCATCGGACGAGCCACGTGCATCTGTGGCGGCCTCATGAGACGATCGGGCCATGCAGTGCGAACACTGGGACCGGGGCGCATGCCGCTCCTGCCGTTACCTCGACATCCCCTACGACGAACAAGTCGCCGCCAAGTCTGAAACGGCGGCCGAGGCCCTCGCCCTCGTCCCCACCACCGCGGGAGTCCATTGGCTCTCACCGAGGCGATCCGCGACCACAGCATTCCGCACCAGTGCGAAACTCGTCGTCGGCGGGACCCGTCGGCGCCCCACCCTCGGGATCCTCGGGCCGGATCGGCGCGGCGTCGACCTGCCGGGCTGCCCCATCCAGCATCCTGCGATCAACCGGGCGACGCCCGCACTCAAGCGCTTCATCCGCTCGCTCGACCTCACCCCCTACGATGTTCCGACCAAGAACGGGGAGCTCAAGTACATCCTCCTCACCGTCGGAGCCGATGACGCACTCATGTGCCGCTTCGTACTGCGCACCCGCGACCGCGTCACCGACATCCGCCTCGCCCTGCCCGACCTCGTCGCCCTCGTCCCGAACCTCGCCCTCGTCACAGCGAATATCCACCCCGCCCATGAGGCGCTCATCGAAGGCCCCGATGAGATCATCCTGTCCAAGCGCCGGATGCTGCCGATCCGCGCGGGAGACCTCGACCTCGCCCTCGGGCCGGGCTCCTTCATCCAGACGAACGCCGCCGTGGCTGGCGATCTGTACCGCCAGGCCGCCGACTGGGCGGCTCTCCCCCTCGCATCGGGCGATGCGCCGCAGACCCTGTGGGACCTGTACTGCGGCATTGGAGGGTTCGCCCTTCACGCCGCGAACGCTGGCATCCCCCGAGTCACCGGCGTCGAGATCTCGGAACGGGCGATCGCCTCTGCGATCCGCTCGGCATCACAGGCGGGACTGTCCCGCACCGCTGCGCGCTTCATCGCAGCGGATGCAACCGCGTGGGCTGCTCAGCAAGACCCCGCCACGGCGCCTGACGTCCTCATCGTCAATCCGCCCAGGCGCGGGATCGGGGACACCCTCGCCCAGTGGATCAACGAGCGCGCAGGCGAGCGCGTCATCTACTCGTCGTGCAATCCGACAAGCCTCGCCCGGGATCTGGAGGCCATGCCCGCCTACCGGTGCGTCGAAGCACGCCTATTCGACATGTTCCCCCACACCGACCACGTCGAGGTCGCAGTGCTGTTGCGCCGCACCCCCTCCTGAGCCGTGCGACCGCTGCGCGGCGGCCCCGACCGCCGCTTCATGAGTCGCGCTCTTTGAGTCGGCGCATGCGCTCCCACTGTGCGAGGCGGTCGCGCACCGCATGCTCATACCCGTTATCCGTCGGCTCGTAGAGGCGGCGCCGCGCGACGCTGTCGGGGAAGTAATCCGCGCCCGAGAAGCCGTCCTCAAGGTCGGGATCGTATTGGTATCCCGCACCGTACCCGAGGTCCTTCATGAGGCGGGTCGGCGCGTTGAGGATGTGAGCGGGCGGCATGAGCGACCCGGTCTCCCTCGCCAGTCTCCACGCCCTGTTGAATCCCCTGTACACGCTGATCGACTTGGGCGCACTCGCCAGATAGACGACGGCCTGGGCGATGGCGATCTCCCCCTCGGGGGAGCCGAGCCTCTCATAGGACTCCCAAGCGGACAGCGCCACGGACAACGCATTCGGATCCGCCATGCCCACATCCTCACAGGCGAAGCGGATGAGTCGGCGCGCCACGTACAAGGGGTCCTCACCCCCCAGCAGCATTCGCGACAGCCAATAGAGGGAGGCGTCCGGGTCCGATCCCCGCATCGACTTGTGGAGCGCCGAAATAAGGTTGTAGTGCTCGTCGCTTGACTTGTCGTACAGGGGCGCCCGCGAGGCGAGCAGATGGGCGAGGCCCTCCGCGTCGAGAACTTCGCCCCTCGGTCCCAGTGCATCGACCTGTTCGACGAGGCCGAGCAGGTAGCGCCCATCCCCGTCACTCATGGCGATCATGGCGGCGCGCGCCCCCTCGGTCAGCGGCAGTGGCCGTCCGATGAGGCCCTCCGCCCTGTCCATGAGCTCTGCGAGAGCGGCGCCGTCGAGGCGGTGGAGCACCATGACGTGGCAGCGCGACAAGAGCGCGCCGACGAGTTCGAAGGAGGGGTTCTCGGTGGTCGCGCCGACGAGGACGACCGTGCCGTCCTCGACATAGGGCAGGAAAGAATCCTGTTGGGCGCGGTTGAAGCGGTGGATCTCGTCGACGAAGAGCAGCGTGCCCTGACCGATCTGCTTGCGCTTGGAGGCGGCGGTGAAGACCCTGCGCAGGTCCGCCACCCCGGAGAAGGTGGCGGAGACCTGTTCGAAGACGAGGCCGGTCTTGCCGGCGAGCAGTCGGGCGATCGTCGTCTTGCCGCATCCGGGCGGCCCCCACAAGATGATCGACGAGATCCGCCCCGCGTGAACCATTCGCCCGAGCGGGGCGTCGGCTGACAGCAGGTGGTCCTGCCCGACGACCTCGTCAAGGCTGCGCGGGCGCAACCGGTCCGCGAGGGGACGGGTCGTGTCGTCGAATCCGCCGTCCTCAGCCGCCGAATCGAAAAGGGAGGGACCCTCCGGAATCGTCATGGCGCCCGCACCTCCGCCGAGAACGGCGGTCGGGTCGCGCGCCGCATCATCCGAATGCGCACACGGCGGCGCAACCCCTGGTGGTGCGCGATGGCGCCTCGATACATGCGTCCATCTTATGCGTGGGATCCGCGAGCCGCATGCGACGGCGGGCGCCCGCATCGAGGCGCCATCGGACGATCGCGGGACCGGCCGCCGAGGGGCGCCCATCCTCGAAATGTCACAGCTCGTCCATAGGTCCGCCACACGGCGGCGACAGCGCAGCACGGTTGCCTGAAGACATGACCATGATGCGACCCTCCGCCTCTCCCGCTCCGCTACTCGCCCGGGAGACCGGCCTCATGAGGCGTTTGGGCACCCAGGTCCGCTACATCGCGTCGTCTCTGTCCTCCACCGGAGTCGACTACCTCATGCTCCTCATCCTCAATGCGACGATCGGCGGCCTCTTCGCCCCTGTCATCATTGCGAGAACCGCATCCTGCACGATGAACTACCTCATCAACCGGCGTGTCTTCAGGGCGCGCGGCGGCCTCATCGCGACCGCGGCGCGCTACTACGCATGGGGGGCGGTGATCATGCTGCTCGCCTACGCCTCACTCACGGCCCTCACGAACGCGGGAGTGCCCCTGTGGGCCGCATCGATCGGGGCGAACTCGTCCCTCTTCGCACTCAACTACCTCGGCCAGTCCTACCTGGTCTTCGGCACCGTCGAGGCACTGCGCTGCGATGCTTCCCGCCTCGGCTCGCACGTCACCGGTCTGCTCGCCTCCGGGCGCGCGCGCCTCGCGGCCGCGGCATGAAGCGGGCGGCGAGGACGGCGCCCCGCCCTCGCTCTAGGCCCGCCTGCGGGAGGCGAACACGCCCCCGGCGACGGCCGCGGCACCGGCGATGGCGAGAACGAGGAGAAGCCCGCCGGCCCCGGTGATCGGCAGCGCGCCCACGATGCCGGCACGAGGAGAGGTCGGTGCATCGGATGCGGCGTCGCGTCCCTTCACGGAGACGACGAGTTCGCTCGTCACCACCCGCCCGTCGGCGAATGAGACGGTCACGGGAATCCGGACTGCGGTCGTCGCATGATCGGCCGGCACCCTCCAGCGGATGACGCCCGTGGTCGCATCGATCACCGCATCACGCGGAGCCGACTCCCCCAGGGTGAACGACGTCCCCTCGGGCAGGGTGACGACCTCGCCCGACTCGTCGCGCACGATCGGAGTCGCACTCGCCTCGTCGCCCGCCGTCACTGCGACCGGCTCGTAGGAGACGCCGAGGGGCGCGATGGGTCCGGGGGCATTCGCCTCGTCGACGAGGACGGCGACGGTTCTGGCGGGAACCGTCACGGTGCCCGTCGCATCGTCCCAGGTCGTCGTTTTCACCACGGGGTCGGAGCCGGAGGCCTGGACGGGGCTGAGGACGAAGTGTCGGCCCGCCTGCCCGTCGACTGCCTGTGTGAGCGGATCCTTCGAGGCGTTGAAGACGACGAGGACGCCATTGAGATTCGGATCGACGCTCGTCACCGCCCGATTCCCTGCGTTCGCAGACGCACCGCTTGGGGCGTTGTCGTCAATGAGCATGAGGAAAGTGCCCGGTGCCTGGTCGGGACCGGAGTTCGGGAAGGAAACCTTCTCCTTGATGAGCCGGGCGGATCCGAGTGAGAACAACGGTGTCGACTTGCGCAGGCGCAGAAGGTCCAGGGCCTGCGCCTTCGCCGCAGCGATATCATCCGCGCCGGGCTTGAGGGAGGGGTCCTCCAACAGAGGCCTCATGATCGGCCACTGCTCCTGATTATTCGACGCGACTGGCAGGCCGTGTCCGAAACCGTTGTCGTTACCCGTCCAGTCGATGGCGTTGAAGTGGTCGCCCGAGTTGTAGGAGTCCCGGTCGAGTGACTTCGAGCGGAGCCTTTCAGTGCCCGCCGCCCAGAACGAGGGGGATTGTCCGAGGGCGACGGTCGCCAGCGACACCGTGTTCATGCGGATCCGATCGCTCATCGGCGTTGACGAGGGCAGTTTGTAGGTCAGCAGATCGAAGAGCGTCTCATTGTCGTGGGCATCCACGTAATTGACGCTCTCCGCGGGATCTGAGGCATAGCCCGCGGACAGGGAGTTGTAGTCGATCTGGCTGCCGAGTTTCACGCTCCCGTCGTAAGTCGTCAGCGCGTAATCCTTGAGATTGCCGGCCACCCCGAGTTTCACCAGGTCGGTCCGGTGCATGAGGTCGGCGAGCTGTTCCTCGGCACCCCTCGTGTCCAAGCCGTTGGGATCGGTGACCGCGCCGGAGCCGAAGCCCTGGAAGACCCGGTGGTCCGTGTCGAAGGGGCCGCCACCGTGGACTGCGTCGCGCAGCCGGTCGTTGAATGCGCCGATCTGTGTGCCGTCGAGCTGTCCCTGGGTCGCCTGCGTGAACAGGGCATTGTTTGCGACCTCGCCGAAGTTCCATCCTTCGCCGTACAGGTAGAGGCTCGATCCGTCAACACCATCCTTTTCGAGGGTGAGTTCGGCGAGCGCCTCCTTCGCCCGGATCATAGTGTCGCGGGAATGGTGACCCATGAGGTCGAAGCGGAACCCGTCGACCCGGTAGGCGCGCGCCCACAGGACGAGGGAATCGATCATGAGGTCTTCGCTCATGAGGTTCTCGGTCGCAATATTGGAGCAGCATGTGGAGGTGGTGATCGCTCCGGTCGCATCGAGGCGGTGGTAGTAGCCCGGGACGATCCGGTCGAGCACTGCCTTGGGGTCCTGCCCCGCTGCGGCCGTATGGTTGTAGACCTCGTCGAGGACGACCTGCAGACCGACGGAGTGCAGCGCACCGACCATGTCGCGGAACTCCGCGATCCTTGCCCCTCCGTCCTGGTGACCGTCGGCCGCATAGGAGCCCTCCGGGGTCATCCAGTGGAACGGGTCGTATCCCCAGTTGAAGGCGTCTCGATCCGCGACCGCCGCGACCGCCGCCTGCTGGTCCTCGGCCGCGGGACCCGCATCCGGGATCGTCGGAGTCGCTTGATCCGCACGTCTCTCGGGGATGGTGGAGATGTCGAAGGTCGGCAGCAGGTGAACGGTGTCGATGCCCGCTTCGGCGAGTTCCGCAAGCGCCCTCATGCCCGTCGAGTCCGAGACGGTGAATGCCCCGTAGGTACCGCGCAGCGCGGCGGGCACGGACTCGTCTTTCGCGGAGAAGTCGCGGACGTGCAGTTCATAGATCGCCCGAGAGGCGTCATTGTGGACCCGAGGGGACGGGGTACGGGCCCACTGCTCGGGCATGATCGCCGGGTTCATGAGGTCGATGGCGACCGACCTCGTCGAGTCGGCGGTCAGGGCGATCGAATAGGGGTCGGTGACGGTGTTCGTCTCCACCTTCCCGGTCGCCGGGACGTAGACCTCCACCTCCCACAGGTACTGCGCACCCACGGTGATGGCCCCGTCCGCATTGTCCACGACCCAGCGCCCGTCGGGGCCCAGGCGTGCGGGTGTGCGGCGGGCGTCCTCGTTGATCTGGGGAACGGAGCCGGTGTCATCGCCACTGTTCCAACTCAGCAGCGTCACACTCTTCGCGGTCGGCGCCCACAGCGCGAAGGAGGGCCCGGCCCCCGTCCACGTCACGCCGAGTTCCGCAGTGCGCGCATCGTCGGAGTACAGGGCGTCGAGGACGGGCGCGATCTGCACTCCGGTGAATGCGAAGGGGGCAGCGTGAGCGGTGGCGAGAACGCGAACCTGGCCGGTGAGGGCCCTCTTCACGGCGTCGGCGCCGAAGCCGTCCGGGATGCGCAGTCCGATGTAGCCCTTGAGGTTCGGTCGGAGGTCGGTCGCCTCCTTCGGCAGGCTTGCGGTAATTGTCAGCGGCGTCGATTCTCCTCCCGCGACTGCTCCGTCGATGATCTCCGCACCGCCATTGCCCGCGGTGACGAGGGAGAAGCCGATACCGGCTTCTCCTGAGACCACCTGATCTGCGGTCACGTCTTTGGGGAGCATCGACGTCGGCCATGCGAGGGTTGTCGCATCTACCCAGTAGGCGGCTTGTTGTCCGGTTCCCATGAGGGGGGCGTCGGCGACGTCGATGTCGAGGAGGTGCGTTGCCATGGTGTAGGTGAATGTCACTGTCTTGTCGGAGGTCACAGAGAAGGAGTAGTTCGGACCGTCTTCGACCCCGTCGACGCCGTAGTTCTCCGTCCAGGAGCGGTTATGGGCGACTTTGACGAGATAGCTGCCCATAGGCAGCTTATTCGTTGAGTAGGTCCATGTCCCGTCCCCATTGGGCACCATGAGCGGTGCGAGGCAGTCGGGCGCCCAATTGCCGCCGTTGTCCCCTCGCGTGCAGCCCAGTGGCGCTTGGAGAGTTCCGGGGAGTGTGATGACGGGGCCGTCCGCGGTATTCCACACCCGATGGGTTGCGGGGTCGTAGAAGAAGGTGACGGGACCGGCTTCGTCCAGGGAGTAGATGATGTTGTCTCCACCGGGGACTCCGTTGGCGCCGTAGCTCTCGTCCCACGTCCCGCCGATCGCGACCTTGTACTGCCATTGGCCTCGCGGCAGGTCGAAGGTTGCGGTGTAGATGCCCGTCTCGGGGTCTTTGGCGAGGGCGGCCCTGTCGCATTCGGGTTGCCATTCGCCCGAGCACCCCATGGCGGGGTTGTGGGAGCCTGGGATGGTGACGAGGGCGTCGCCGTCTCCGTCGTAAGCGCCTGTGAGGGCGTTCGTCAGGGTCACCGTCGTCGGTGCGACGGTCGGGGCGGCGACGGTCGGGGCGGCGGCACCGGGGATCAGGAGTCCGGCGCTGACGAGGGCGGTTAGGAGAAGCCGCAGGCGGGTCATTATTCGCGGGGCGTATGAGGGACTCACAAAGACTCCTTCGTCTTGTGCAGCAAGTTACTGAAACTACATATCACAACGTACTCCGTGCCGCCCCTCGCGTAAAGACCCCGGTCCATTCGCTGGACCGGCACCACGCGCGCTCAGGGGCGGACACACCCCTTCGTCCATACGCTGCGCGGCGCTTGGACCGCGACTCGTACGCCCCGCGGTATCCGGAAGCGGAACGGCATCGGTAGACTCTCCTCATGACTCGGACGGCGCGCTTCTCATTGGACGGGATCGTCGAGCGCGACGCACTCGCAGCCGCCCCCTTCCTCCTCGGCGCAACCCTGAGCGTTCTCGGCCCGACCACGGCCGTGTCCGTCCGCCTTACCGAGGTCGAGGCCTACCTGGGCGAGCACGACCCCGGATCGCACGCCTTCCGCGGGCGTACCGCCCGGAACTCGTCAATGTTCGAAGCCGGGGGCCGCATCTACGTCTACTCCATTTACGGCATGCACCATTGCGCGAACATCGTATGCGGACCCGCCGGGTCGGCCTCTGCGGTCCTCTTACGCGCCGGAGAGGTCACCCGGGGGGTCGAGGCGGCCAGGGCCCGCAGGCCGAGGGCCCAGCGCGACACCGACCTCGCGCGAGGACCGGCGAGGCTGTGCACCGCCCTCGGACTGACTCGCGAGGACGACGGGGCGCTGCTGGGCGAGGCAGGCGGCCGCGCCCGCCTCGCCCTGCCGGAGGAACCGGTCGCGCCGGCCATGATCCGCCGGGGCCCGAGGACGGGCGTCACCGGCCCCGGCGGGGACGGCGGCGCCTACCCGTGGCGCTTCTGGATCGACGGCGACCCGACGGTCTCCGCCTACCGGGCCGCCGCCCCTCGACGGACTTCATGAGTCGGACCGGTGCGCGGGGTCCAGCCCGCACCAGCCGACGCCTGCACGCCCGAGTCGCCCATGACGACCCATTCCCATTCGGCGCTCACCCCGCGACGGTGCGCCCACCGGCGAAGCGCCTCCTCGTTGACGCACTCCGTCCCGGCGATGAGGATCGCAGTCGACAGGACCTCCGCCATGACTCCGCTCGCGCACAAGACGCTCGCCTGGTGCCGCGTCGGCGCCGGCGGGGCGCCCGTCCTCGGGTCGACAATCCGATGGGATGGCGGGCAGGACGCTCCGCCTGGAATCCCGGACGTCGACAGTGCCCCTCCTCGCAGGGGCACCGACCCCGCCCAGTCGTCCGCTCCCCCGACGGTGTCGCGCAATCCGATCCGCCAGGGCGCGCCGCTCGTCCTCGTCCCCCATGCGGCGAGCGATGAGGTTCCAGCGGAGACGAGGACTCCCCCGGCTCCCATGTCGACCGCGAGGTCGCGCAGACGGTCCGCCGTCTCCCCCTTCGCTACTCCGCCGAGGTCGACCCTGGGGTGCGCGCTGTCGCTGCTCGCAATGAGGCGCCACTGGCCGATGTCATTGCGCTCGAGGCGCGACGGCGAGCACGCCCGGAGGGCTCTCGCCCGTTCCTGTTCGTCCGGCGCGAGCGTCGCAGGGTCTCCCGACCCGAGTGCGCACCCGCCGCCCGCACCCTCCCGCAGTGCAGCGAAGGCGCCGATGAGCGGTGTGAACACTCCGCCGGTCGCCTCCGACAGGGCGAGGGCATCGACAAGGAGGCGATCCGTCGACGCGTCGACATCCGTCCACCCCTGTGAGGCGTTGAGTCGCGATACATCGGAGGAATCGCGGAAGACGGACCAGAGCTGCTCATGGGCGTTGACGAGGGAGCAGGCGGCCTCGGTGATTGCCCGCAGGTCCCCGCCGTGGCCGACGAGGTCGAATCGGGTGCCCATCGCGGGGAAGGAGACCCTCCAGGTCGGCAAGCCGCGGACGCTGAAATCGACCGTCGCGCCCCATCCCGTGGCACTGCGCGACGACGGGAGTCTCACCGATCCGCCCCGCCGAGGTCCTTGTCCAACCCCTCATCCCGCATCGAGTCGGACAGTCCGGGGATGTCGACCCGGTTTGCCGCAGCATCATTGTCAACCCCCTGGGCTGCGGAAATGGCACGGATCGCGGCCTGCATGAACTGGGAGTGCGCGACGGTCGCACCGGAGATCACGTCGACCGCATTCGGGTCGTCCGTTTCCGTCAGTCGCCGGGAGTACTCCTCGAAGGACTCCACTGCCGCCTGCGCCCTGGCATAATACTCCTCATTGAAGACCTCCCCCGCGGAGTTCTTCCCGTAGTCGGCGTCCTTGTCCCGCCCATCCGCCTGCGCCGTCTCGTAAACCGTATTCGTGATGTCCCCGCCGGACACCGTGATCGTGATGGTGCCGACGGCGCCCTGGTCGTCCGGGTTGGAGCGACCCGTCCATTCGCCATCCGCCATGGGCCTGGTCATGTCGATGTCGTAGGAGGGCGAGCAGGCGGCCGCCAGCATGGCGCCCAGACCGAGTGCCCCGACGCCCAGGAGTCGTCTCGCACTCATCGCAGCGCCGCCTTCATCTTCCCGGGGCCTGCGTTCGCCGCTTCGCCCGGATCGTGATCGTGGAAGACCTCGGAGACAATGCGACCGTGGTCGAGGCGGATCTCCCGTTGGCCCTGGCTCGCGACGAGGGCGTCGTGGGTGACGACCATGAGAGTGGTCCCCTCCTTGTGGAGTTGGCGGAACAGGTCGAGGACGATGCCCTCGTTCGTCTCGTCGAGATTGCCTGTCGGCTCATCGGCGAGCACCAATTTGGGGTAATTGATGAGGGCGCGGGCGACGCAGACGCGCTGTTGTTCGCCTCCCGACAGCTGGCGCGGCAGGTGGGAAGCCCGGTCGGCCAGGCCGACCCGGTCGAGCGCCTCCATCGCCTCTTTCTCGTCGGGCATCGAATGGTAGTACTGGGCGACCATGATGTTCTCCAGGGCCGTGAGGTGGCCGATAAGGTGAAATTGTTGGAAGACGAGGCCGATCGTGCGGCGGCGGATCTCGGTGAGTTGAGCGGCGGTGAGGTCGCTGATGTCGTGCCCGTCGAGGATGATCCTTCCCCGCGAAGAGGTGTCCATGCAGCCGACGATATTCATGAGGGTCGTCTTGCCGGAGCCGGAGGGGCCCACGATCGACATCCACTGCCCCTGGGGGATCTGCAGTGACACGTCGTCGAGGGCGTGCAGGTCCCCGTAGATCTTGGAGACTCCGGACATGTCGACGAGGGTGGGTCGGGGGCTATCGGGCATGGTGTCCTCACTCTCCGCGCAGCACGAGCGCGGGGTCGATGGCGGCGGCGCGGCGCACCGGGGGCAGGCAGGCGATCACTGCGACGACGATGGACGCGATGATCGTGAGCGCGATGACGAGGGGGTGCGGCTGGGCGGCGCGGTGGAAGACGTTAATGGAGACGGCTGCGGCCAGGCCGTATCCGAGGGCTGCTCCCCCGATGCCGCCGAATGCGCCGAGGAGGGCGCCCTCGCCGATGAACTCCCAGACGATGGATGTCGAGGTCGCGCCGAGTGCCTTGCGCAGGCCGATCTCATTGCGGCGCTCGGCGACGACGGCGACCATTGTCGTGGATACCCCGATCATGGTGAGCGCCAGGACGATGAGGGTGATCATCGCCAAGAGTGAGCGGAGCATGCGGATGACTCCGGTGTCGGAGTCGGCGAGGCGCTTAACCGTCTGCGCGACCGCCCCGTCGACCTCGTCGCTGATACGCTGTGCGAGCCCCGCCAGCTCCTCACCGTGCAGCGCGATGGAGTATTCGGCGATGGAGACGGCGGCTCCCCCATCGGTGAGCTCTGCGAGGTCGTCGAAGCCCATGTACAGGTAGGAGTCCTCATTGCCACCGGTCTTCAAGACTCCTGCGATTGTGAGCTCGGCGCTGTGCGGACGCTCGGATGTCGAGCCCTGCGATTCCTCCCCGCCCGACTGGGCGCCCTCGCCGAGCAGGGCGACCGTGATCCTGTGCCCCGGCGAGGCGCCGATGGTGGTGGCGATCTCCTCGCCGATGAGGATCTGCCCGGCGGAGCTTGGCCACTGCCCGTCGACGTACCAGTAGGGGTTGACGGTCTTCACCGCGTCGAAGTCTCCCCCGGCTGCGACGAAGGGCTGGTCGTTGATGAGGACGGTCTCATAGGCGAAAGATGCGCTTCCCACGAGCGCGTCAGCGGGGATAAGGTCCGACACTCGCTCGAGGACCGGGTCGGTGAGGCGATCGGCTCCCGCGTCGGGCGACACGACGAGGTTCGCGCCGTATGAGCGCACTTCCCGAGCGATCTGCGAGGGGACGTCGATGACGAGGGCGGTGAGCCCCGACAAGGTCGTCGCTCCGATTGCGACGGCGAGGATCGCGATGAGGACGCGCGAGCGCCTGCGCAGGATCGATGAGACGACCATTCGCCAGAACATTGAGCGTCGAGTCATGTCGTCACCTCCCGTGCAGTACTTCGGCCGCATTGAGGCGCAGCAGGTAGCGAATGGCGGGGATGGAAGCCCCCAGGACGACGAGGGTGACGAGAAGCGCGACGAGGACGGCGACGACGGGAGCGACCTCGATCGGGGAGGAGAAGACGATCTGTCCGATGAGTCGGGCGAGGACGAGTCCGCCCGCATAGCCGATGCCACCCCCGGCCAAGCCGACGAGGATGATCTGTGCGAGGAATAGCGCGATGATCGACGAGTCCTGCGCACCGACTGCTTTCATGAGGCCGATTTCGGCGGATCGCTCCATGACATTCGCCGTCACGAGGTTCGCGATCGCCAGTGCGGAGGACATGAGGGCGAGGGCGGTGACGAGCAGCATGAGCAGTTGTGTCTTCTCCAGGATCGTCCCCTCCGATTCGGCGACCCGGCGCACGGGGCGCGCCACGGAATCCGTCATCACCTCTTCGATCTGATAGGCGATGGAGGAGACGTAGGCGGTGCAGTACCACACTTCTTTCTCCGACACGGACAGGGATTTGGGGTTCTTCGCGGCTTTGCGGGCGAGGTCGTTGTCGGGGGTCGTGAGGGCGGACACTTCGACGGAGCCGACGACGCCGGACTCGCCGAGGAGGTCTTGGGCGAGGGCGAGCGGGGCGTACACTTCTGCGTCCGCTTCGTCACCGGAGGTGAAGATTGCGACGATGCGGGCGTCTCGGACGATGCCCCGCGCATGCAGGGAGAGGGTGTCGCCGACTGCGAGGCCGCGGTCGCGGGCGAAGGCGGCGCCGACCATGACGGCGTCGGCCTCGTCATCGTCGGCCCAGTCGCCGTCGATGCTCCACCAGTCGCGGAGCCTGCTCAGCCCGGTGTCGACGCTCTCTCCCGTGTCGAGGTCGAGGTGGCGGGAGAACCAGGTCCCGGTGATCTGGACCGCCCTGCCTTGAGAGTCGGTCGCCTCGACGCGCAATAGGGGTGCGAAATCGAGGATGTTGTACGTCCAGAAGATCGTCTTGATCTTCGACAATTCGTCTTCTCGCAGGTAGGCGTGCCCCGATGAGGAGGCGTCGGCGCCGTAGAGGTCAGCGAGGACGGCCGCCCCTTTGGGGCGCACGACGATATTCGCCCCATAGGATTTGAGCTCCTGGTTGACCTTGTCTCCGACATTGAACATGACGGACAGCATGGATGTGGCAACGCAGGCGCCGAGGGCGACGGTGAGGGCGATGAGGAGCTGGCGGCTGCCCCTGCGCCTGAGCGCCCCCGACAGCATTCTGACAAACATCACTCGTCCTCGTTCGGCGTGTGGGGGAAGCGTGTGCGGGCGGGTCGGCGGCTCATGCGAAGACGCTCGCACTGTCTTCGAGGACGGACAGGGGCACAGTGAGGGTCCCATTCGATACTTCGTACTCGATGGGGATCGGATTGCACCCGCCCTTGAATCCGATCGTGGCGATATTCATCGCGACTTCACAGAGTTTGCAGATGATCTTGCCGTCCTTCTCGTAGTAGCCGCTCGGCCCGCAGATCTCGCACGCATCGAGGCCGACCCCGTAGGAGGATCCGGCCTTCTGGATGACGATGAATCGCACCTCCACCCCTGATGAGGTCGTGTGGGCGAAGCGGTGGAGGTGCCCGTCGGAAATATTATTGAGATCGATGACGATGCGCTCGTCCGCAACGGAATACGACTCCGGTTCGGATAGTTCCACGTCGGCGCTGCCGACTGCGACGCCGACAGTGATGAGGATCGCGCCGCACAGATAGCCCATGGCGGCGCCTCCCGCCATCCACTTCCACACGCGCACCTGTGCGCGGTAGAGGCGGGACTCCGCGGGGTTGTCGCCCTGACGGGGGATGAGGCGCGTCGAATACCAGATGCTGGCGGCGACGCCGACGAGGCAGGCCATGGCGAGGATCGGGAAGAGCGCCTCGTGGTTGATGAACCAGGAGATCGCGGTGAAGACGGTGTTCGATACGACGAGGATCCGCTGAGCGACGAGGATCCGCACGATCATGAGCGCGTGGGTCGTGCCAAGGGTGATGACGATGATGACGAGTGGCCACATCCGCGTCCCGCGGGCGCACAGCCGCGCCGAAGTCCAGCCCAGTGCTGCGGCGATCACCCATCCGAGGGCGTATCCGACGAGGGCGAGGACCATGCCGGTTGAGAATAGCTCCACCCCCGCGGGGAACATCATGATGGCCTGGGTGAATGCGGTCGGTGCTGCGCGGAACACGATGAGTGCGATATAGGCGGATGCGGCGGCGCTCATCGCCCGCTCGAGTCCCGCACGCCCGCTCTGTTGTGCAGCGGATACGCGCAGGAGGCGGGCGAGGATGATGAGGGCAATGGCGAGGAGGATCGCGGGGGGCAGCGTCCATAGGGCGACGGTCTGCCGGTTCACCGCCTTGGGCGCGATGGTATTGACGACGGTGAGGATGAGCGCGGATACGAGGCCGGAGAGGATGGCGCCCGTGATGATGCGCGCCCGCAGGCCGACCTCGGCTCTCCCCCTTCCCCGCCTCGGCATCGCGGCGGTGACGGCACCGACGGCGAGTGAGGTCAGCAGGAGTGTGAGGAGGACCTCGCTCATCTGCTCGATCATGGTGTTCAGACTCTTCTTCCCGTGTCAGGACCGTCGCGAGCGGGGGCCGCCCGTTGCGGATGGCGCAGACGAGGCGGGTCGAAGGATCCCCTTCGACCCGCCTGAACGCAGCATCACCATTCTACTGCGGAGGGATCCCACTGGAAGTCCGTGAACTCCGCGACGATCGGCTCGGTCCAGAAGCGGCCACCGACACCGGTGGCGGCATCGGTGTGCAGCAGCCAGCCGTTCTCCTCCGGGGAATGGACGATGAACTGGACGGTGTAGGTGCCTGCGTCGAGCTTGGGCAGGTTGAGCCCGTAGTGCGGACCGTCAGAGGCATTCATCGGCATGAAAACCCCCTCGAGCACCGTGGAGCCGTCCTTGCCGATGAACTTGTACTCGACGGTGAGGCCGGGGATGAAGTCGCCGACGCCGTATCCGAGGTCATTGCCCTCGACAGCGGAGATGTCCGCTTCGATGTGCATGGACGCCTCAGACGCGGCGAGCTGGAGCTTGGGCTCCATATCGACGGGCTGGAAGTAGACGCCCGCGATCTTCAGGGGGCCGGAGAAGACGTCGTCCCCGAGGGGGAACTCGTCGAAGCCCGCGTCTTCGCCGGGGGCGGGCGCGGACGGCGCTGCATCGGCATTCGTCGAGGTGGTGGACGTCGAGCCGGAGGAGCATGCGGCCAGCCCTGTCACGAGGGCGAGTGCCGCTGTTGCGGCGCCGAGTCGGATGAGTGAGCGCTTCATGAATGATTCTCCATGTCAGTGTCGGATGGGGGTCGGCACTCGTCACTTCGCTGCGGCTGCGCGGCGCTTGCGCCACGAGCCCCAGAAGTACAGGCCGACGATGATGATGAGGACCAGCGCCTGCGCGGCGAGGTTCTCCACTCGGGGATAGATCCCCAAGAGGTCAATGGTGGGGAACCCGCCCAGGGGCGTCAGCGACACGACGTCGGCCTCTTGGAGTTCCTTGATTCCCGATCCCGTGAAGGTGATGGCCATGACGGCCAGGAGGATCGAGGTGACGGTGAAGAAGGGGCGCAGGGGGATCCGCAGCGCTGCGAAGCGGATGAGCAGGTACACGATGACGAGGATGACGGCGCCCGTTCCCAGTCCGATCCATACGTGCCGGACTGCCCCATCGGCCGCGGAGATGATCGGGACGTAGAAGAGGATCGTTTCTGCGCCCTCGCGCAGGACTGCGAGGAAGGCGATGAAGGCGAGTCCGATGAGGGAGCCGCGGCTCAGCGAGGCGTCGGTGCGGCCCGAGATGTAGCGCTCCCACCCTTTTTCGCTGGACGCTCTGATCATCCAATTCGATACCCAGATGAGCATGGCGACTGCGACGAGGGCTGTGACCCCCTCGAGGAGTTCCTGGTTGGCTCCGGCGAGGTTCGTGAACACTGAGAAGGCGACTGCCAGGGCGATGGATGCCGCCAGGGCGAGGACTGCTCCCGCCCATACGACCCTCTCCTTATCTGCGTGCCCCGTCTTGGTCAGGTAAGCGAGGATCGCTGCGACGACGAGGATCGCCTCCATGCCTTCGCGCAGGATGACGAGCAGTGAGGGCACGAAGCCCGACAGCCATGGGCTCGTCGACGCATTCGCCGTCCCGCTCTTTCCGTCGAGGGTGGCGGCGTCTTCGAGGAGGAAAGTTTTGAGCGTCGCCGTATGCACGGCGACTGCGTTGCTGTCGCCGTCGGTCATCGCCTTCTTGAGTAGGGAGAACTCCATCTCCACGGTCGAGACCCTCTCTCCGGAGATGCGCGCCAAGACTTGCTTTTCGAAGCCGAGGGTCTCGTAGCGGCGGTAGTAGGCGGTGTTCACCCCGTTTTTGCCGCCCTCGGCGTCTCCGGCGAGGAAGGTCGCCTGTGCATCGTCGAGGATCTGCCCCATCTCCTCTGCGACTTCGGTCCAGGTCTGCGGCTGGGAGTCGGCGTGCGCTGCGGGAGGGGCGGTGAAGAGGAGGGCTGCGACGAGTGCGAGGAGGAGTGCGAGGAGGATGTGGTTCCGATGTCCGGTGATGGTCGAGGGCATGGCTCCACTCACGGTGTACGACTCCTTGGCGATTACGGCTGTTCGGGATGGGCGGGACACGTCGTTCATCAATGCCCCGCATTACGCATACACAGCGTAACCAAATTAATGTGAGGTGTAAATATTCCTCATAAGCGTTACCTAAATGTGATTGCGAGCGCTGCGCTCCCGATCAGCGGATCCTCAGAGCCATCCCGCATCCGTCGCGATGCGCACCGCCTCCGCCCTCGTCCTCGCATTCGTCTTCGCCATCACAGCGGAGACATGATTGCGCACCGTCCCCGGTCCCAGACCCAGTTGCGCCGCAATATCCGCAATGGTTCCCCCCTCTGCGACCGCGCGCAGCACATCGACCTCCCTATCGGTCAAAGGGGAGGCTCCGCGCGCAAGAGTCTCGACGGCCAGCGTCGGGTCGATGATCCGGTGCCCGGCGCACACGCGGCGCACAGCATCGGCGAGCTGTTCGGAGGGGGCGTCCTTCACCATGAAGCCACTCGCCCCGGCGTCGAGAGAGCGCTGCACGTATCCGGGCCTTCCGAAAGTGGTGAGCATGAGGACCCTGACTGAGGGGAATCGGGACCGGATCGCCTCACAGGCGGTGATCCCATCCATATCGGGCATTTCCACATCCATGACGACGACATCGATTGGCGCTGGAGTCGCAGCGATCGCCTCCACGGCCTCGCGACCACTACCCGCTTGGGCGACGACATCGATATCCTCTTCCAGCGACAGCAGCGTCGCCAGGGCCCCTCTCACCATCTGCTGGTCGTCGACGACGATGACGCGCAGACGACCGCCTCCCGGGATGCTCATACCGCCTCCATATCGAGGATCCATTCATCCCCCTCGCTTCTCCACGCCACGCGACCGCGGTCGCCAACGCGTTCGCGCAGCCCCTCAAGGCCATTGCCCGGACGCTGCGGCGTCAACGTCGTCCGACTCCCCCTCACGCCATCATTGACGATCCTCACTCCGTGAGCGCCCACAGTGATGATGACGCGACTCGGGCGCGCGTGGTGGAGCGCATTCGCACAGCCCTCCCGAATGGCGTGTGCGATGAGCGTCGAAGTGGCACCGGGGGCGGGTTCGGCATCGCGGCGCACCTCGAGGAGGACTCCCGCCGCGGCGAGGAGTTGCGCGGCGGACTCGATCTCCGCATCCACTAGGAGAGTACGATTCGCGCTCACCACGGCGCGCACATCGGTCAGAGCCTGGCGCGACATTTCCATCAGATCGTCGATCTGGGCGCGGGCGTCATTGATCCTACCGGTGTCGAGGAGACGCCCGGCCAAATCGGCTTTCACAGTGATCCCCGTGAGCGTCTGCCCGAGGATGTCGTGGAGGTCTGCACTGATCCTGCTGCGCTCCCTCTCCTGGGAGAGGGCGAGTTCCTGGGCGGCCTTCACCTTGTCGAGGCGCTCCCGGTCGATACTCGTGCGCGCGAGGAGGCATACGGCGCTCGCCATGAGGATCGTCAAGAAAGGGAATACTCCCTCCCTCGGCCAGATGAAAGTCTCGATGCCGACGAGTGCCGCGAGAGCTCCCATACCCGCCGGGAGCCATCGCCTCGGTGCGAGAAGCGCCATCGGAGCCGCGACGTAGCTGAGCATGTACACCCCGCCCGCTCCTCCAGTGCGGGCGATGGTAATCGCCATGATGATCTGGATGAGGACGAGGGCGCCCAGGGTGGAGGCCAGTGCGGGCGTGATCTTCTGGCAGGTCGGCGCCGGGTCGTTGAGCAGCCAGACGGCGAGGTAGGCGGCGCCGAGGGCGATCGCCTCCGCCAGGATGAGCGCACCCGTCCGCGTCTCGATGCCCTCAGAGAGCGCCTCCGCAATGGGGAAGGCGAGGAACACCATGAACGGCACCGCCCACAACAGGGAGAAGAGCCGGGGGTGCCGCTCGACGCGATCACGCCACCCGTTGGCGCCCGCCGAATAGTGGTCGGGGGTCATTCGCTTCTCCTCCTCCGTCTCCTGTGAGACTAGTCGTTCCGGAGGCACTCAATGCGGCGCCCGGGCCGAGTATTCGTGCTCTCCTGCGACCTCGTCACCGGGCAGTGTCGCGTTGCTGCGCCCACACGGCGAGGAGTCCGAAGAGGGCGGTCCACACGGCGATGGAGGCGATCCACGACCATTTGAAGGCTTCCCACCCGTATAGGGGGCATTGGGCGATCTGACTGATCCCGTAGAACGGCGTCCACGGGGCCAGGCGCGCCCAGAATTGCCCCATCTGCTCGATGGGGATGAACATTCCAGCAGCGAATGAGGAGAGGACGGTGACGGCGCTGGATGCGGCGAAGGCCCCATCGGATCTGACTGCGAAGGCGATGGCCAGGCCGATCGTCGCAGGCATGACGGAGGTGACGAGGAGGATCGCACATACCGAGGCCCAGGCTGCGCCCTCCATGCGCGCCCCCGTCAGCGCCCCCACCGTGAAGGTGACCGCGATGACGGCGGCGGCGATGCACATAGAGGCGAGGGCCCTGGCGAGGGTGAGAGCGGTACTCGACAAGGGGGTGAGGGCGTATAGGCGGGAGATGCCGCTCGTCCTCTCGAGTGCGACATTCGCCCCCATGGAGGAGGTCTCGATGATGACGCCGTAGAGGGTCATATTGACCAGGACTGTCGCCGCCACATTCGCGTGGACGGTCCAAATGTCCGAGTAGTCCCGTCCGGCGCCGAACATCATGTACATGAAGATCGGCAGCAGGATCGCAAAACCCAGCGAGAAGGGGTTGGTGAGGAGCTTCCAGAAGGAGTACCAGGCGACGAGGCCGAAGCCCTTCCACCCTGAGGATGTGCGAACGACGACGGCTGGAGATGGCATTGCAGTGGTCATAGTCGGTATCCGATTCTCGTGTCAGGCGGTGAGGGCGGCGAAGACGTCTTCGAGGGAGGAGGCGCTGATCTCGAGGCCGTGCGCCCCGTCGATGGACAGGAGTACGCGGGCGGCCTCGTCGAGATTGTCGCCCGAGACGACGATGATCGACTCGCCCCCGTCGACGCGCTCACACTGGACGTCGAGGCTGATACTCGTCACTTCCCTACAGGCATCGGTGCTGGCGCGATCGGGAACGGCGATGCGCAGGCGGCGGCGCGAGTACGAGCTGCGCAAGTCGTATGTGGGACTGTCTGCTGCGATGCCACCGTCCTTCATGATGATCGTGCGCTGCGCGAACTCTTCTGCCTCGGCGAGATAGTGGGTAGCGAAGACGATGGTGCGCCCCCGTTTCGCCTGGCCCTTCATGAGGTCCCAGAATTCGCGCCTGGACGTCGCGTCCATTCCGGCGGTCGGCTCGTCGAGGATGAGCAGACTCGGATCGGGCAGGAGTGCGAGTGCGAGTCGCACGCGCTGGCATTCGCCGCCGGAGAGTTTTCGGATGGGGCGGCGGGCGAGGTGAGCCAGACGAGTCTCCTCCATCAGGGCCTCGACGCCGAGGGGACGGGCATGGGTCGCGGCGAACAGCGAGAGGGTCTCGCGGATCGTGTAGTCGACGGGGAGTGCGCCGCTCTGATGGACGGCGCCGATGAGACTCGAGGCGATGGCGCGGCGCGGTTCCATCCCGAACAGAGTGGACGTCCCTGAAGTAGGGCGCTGCAATCCGAGGATCATATCGATGAGCGTCGTCTTGCCGGCTCCGTTCTTCCCCAGCAGTGCAACGATCTCACCGACGTCGATGCGCATGGAAACCGAGTCGACGGCAATAGTGGGACCGAAGGTTTTGGTCAGCGCGACGGCCTCAATGACGGGGTTCGTATCGATCATGAGCCAACGGTACGTTTGCGCTGGTCACGCCACCAGTGGCATCAGTGATGGAGGGTGACATGACATCTGTCATGGAGTGTCCGTCATGAGTGGAACGGCTGCGCTGAGAGGAATACTGGGGTTAGGCTGAAAGTCCTGGCACTCATCGTTGAGGCCCCCTCCTAGTATCATCGCCGACCCCGGACAAGGAATGCTGATGTTCGCAAGCGCGTTCACTCCCTCGACAACAGCGGTAGCAGATTCACTGCCCCTGACAGCCCTGCTCGCCCTCCTCCCGCTCGCGGTCTTCTTCGTCATGCTCGGCGTCTTCAAGATCGCGACGCACTGGTGCGCCATCGGCTCGCTCGCAGTCGCCATTGCGGTCGCCGTCCTCGGGTTCCACATGCCCGCAGGACTCTCCCTCTTGTCGGCGACACAGGGCGCCACCTTCGGTCTGCTCGTCATTTGCTACATCGTCGTCGCAGCAGTGTGGCTCTACAACCTATCGGAGGCATCCGGGCGCGGCGACGATGTGCGCGCGGTATTCTCCCTCGTCGGTAAGGGCGATCTGCGTATTCAGGCTCTCCTCGTCGCCACTGCATTCTGCGCCCTCATGGAGGGCCTCGCCGGTTTCGGCGCTCCTGTGGCGATCACCTGCGCAATGCTCCTCGCCCTTGGGCTGCCCCCGATGAAGGCCGCCCTCGTGACCATGGTCGCAAACTCCATCCACGTCGGCTTCGGCGCAATGGCGATCCCCATGATCACCACCGCGAAGCTCGGCGGAATCGACACTCCGCTCATCACATCAACAGCGTCGAGCATCACCCCGCTGTTCCTCATCTGGCTCCCCTTCCTGCTGCTCGCCATGCTCGACGGGGCGCGCGGTGTCAAGGAACTGTGGCCCATCGGCCTGGCATCCGGGATCGGCATGGCGGTCGGTCACTACGCAACCGCGCACTTCATCTCCTATGAGCTCACCGCCGTCGTCGGCGCACTGCTCTCCTTCGCCCTCGCCGCGGGTCTTTTGACCTTCTGGACGCCGTCGACGCCCGACGATCAGCGCTCCGCAGCGAACGGCAGCGAGTCACTCGGCGCGGGCCGCATCACCCTGGCCCTTCTGCCCTACTGGTTCGTCGTCATCGTCTTCGCCGTCGCCAAGCTGTGGAGGTTCGGCGTCGATATCCCGGCCGTTCTCAAGGCGACGGATGTGAAGATCCCCTGGCCGGGATTGGACGGCAATCTCATGACGCTGAGCGGCGAAGTCTCCACGGACACGGTCTTCACCCTGTCCTCGCTGTCCTCCCCCGGCACGATGCTCGTCCTCGCCTCACTCGTCGTCATCGCCGTATACTCGGCGACCGATTCGGACGGGCGCTTCCCCTTCTCCGTTTCGAAGGGCATTGCGACCCTCGGATCGACCATCATGGGGTTGAAGATGGCGATCCTCACGATCACCGCTGTCATGGCCCTCGCCTACGCGATGAACTACTCCGGTCAGACGGTCGCCATCGGAACCGCCCTGGCGATGACAGGTGCGGCCTTCGCCTTCTTCGCCCCGATTCTGGGGTGGATCGGGACGGCTGTGACGGGTTCGGCAACCTCGGCAGGCGCACTCTTCGCGAACCTCCATTCGACGGTTGCCGCGCAGACGGGGCTGAGCCCGCAGCTCCTCCTCGCCGTCAACGAGGTCGGCGGCGGCCTCGGCAAGATCATCAGCCCCCAGAATCTCGCGATCGCCGCGACCGCCGTCAAGGAGGAGGGGATGGAGCCCGAGCTCTTGCGAAAGGCACTGCCCTACTCCGTGGGTCTCCTCCTATTCCTGTGCATCATCACAGCGCTGGCGTCCATGGGGATCCTCGGCTTCCTCATCGCGAACTGATCGCGCGCGTACACGAGGGGGGGTGCCCCCGGGTGAGACCCGAGGGCGCCCCTGTCATCATGGTCGATCAGGCGTCGACATCGGCCTCCACTGCCGCGCGGCCGGCCTCCAGGCGGGCGACCGGGACTCGGAACGGGGAGCAGGAGACGTAGTCGACGCCGACTTCGTGGAAGAAGTGGATCGACGCGGGATCCCCGCCGTGCTCGCCGCACACGCCGAGCTTGATATCGGACTTGGTGGAGCGCGCACGGGTCACGCCCTCACGGACGAGGGTTCCCACGCCGTGAACATCGATGGACTCGAAGGGCGAGACGCCGAAGATGCCGGCCTCGATGTACTGCGGGAAGAAGACGCTTTCGACATCGTCACGCGAGAAGCCCCACACGGTCTGAGTGAGGTCGTTCGTGCCGAATGAGAAAAAGTCGGCCTCCTCGGCGAGGTCCTCCGCAGTCATCGCCGCGCGGGGCAGCTCGATCATGGCACCGATGGTGACACTCGACAGGTCGACGCCGCGGGCACGTGCCACTTCGGCGATGATCGCCTCGCCCTCTTCACGGATGAGTTGGAGTTCGCGGACGGAGCCGACGAGGGGGACCATGATCTCCGGCATCGGGTTGAGCCCGCGGGCGACCAATTCGGCGGCGGCCTCGCACAGGGCGCGCATCTGGAGGGCGAACAGGCCCGGCAGGTAGATGCCGAGGCGCACGCCGCGCAGGCCAAGCATCGGGTTCTGCTCGTGGAAACGGCGAACCGCTGCGAGCATCCTCTCGTCCGCAGGGTCCGCACCTCCCGTCGCCTTGGCGACTGCGACCTTGATCTCCAGCTCGGACAGCGCCGGCATGAACTCATGGAGCGGCGGGTCGATGAGGCGAACCGTCATCGCCTTGGAGTCCATCACTTCGAGCATCTCGAGGAAGTCCTGCTTCTGCAGCTTCTCGAGCTCCCCGAAGGCGGCCTTGCGTTCGGGCGAATCCGGCGCGGACAGGATGGCGCGCTCGACGAGCGGGCGCCTCGCCCCGAGGAACATGTGCTCGGTACGGCACAGTCCGATGCCCTCGGCGCCGAACTCGATCGCCCGACGCGAATCCGTCGGGGTGTCGGCGTTGGCGCGGACCTTGAGGCGGCGGACCTTATCCGCGTGCGTGAGGATGCGGTCGACGGCAGTCACGAGGTCGCGGGTCCCCTCATCGTGGCCGGCTGCGGCGAGGCCCGCATCGAGGCCCTCGGACAGGTAGGTGGTGACCGGGGAGTCCGTGACGGGCACATCGCCGATGAAGATCTCACCACTCTGACCGTCAATGGCGATGGTGTCATCGCCAGTGAGGACGCGCCCGTCAATGGTGACGGTGCCCTTCTCGGCGTCGATCTCGAGGGCCTCGGCGCCGCAGACGCAGGTCTTGCCCATGCCGCGCGCCACGACGGCAGCGTGCGAGGTCTTGCCGCCGCGCGCTGTCAGGATGCCCTCAGCGGCGACCATGCCGGGCAGATCATCGGGGTTGGTCTCGCGGCGCACGAGCACGCACTTGATGCCCTGCGCGGACATCGCCTCGGCCTGCGCGTTGTCGAAGGCGATCTTGCCGACTGCGGCGCCCGGGGAGGCGGCCATACCTCGGGCGATGAGCTCCTTAACGGCACTGGGGTCGAATTGCGGGAACATCAGCTGCGTGAGCTGGTCGCCGGTGACGCGGGTGAGAGCCTCGTCGCGGGTGATGAGCTTCTCCTCGACGAGCTGGGTGGCGATGCGGAACGCTGCCGCCGCGGTGCGCTTACCGACTCGGGTCTGCAGCATCCACAGTTTGCCGCGCTCGATCGTGAACTCGATGTCGCACATGTCACGGTAGTGGGTCTCCAGCTTGCGCATGATTCCACGAAGCTGGTCGTAGGAGGCCTTGTCAATCGACTCCAGGTCGGCCAGCGACAGGGTGTTACGGATTCCGGCGACGACGTCCTCGCCCTGGGCGTTCTCGAGATAGTCGCCATAGACGCCGGAGTGGCCCGAAGAGGGGTCGCGAGTGAAGCACACACCAGTGCCCGAGCCTTCGCCCATGTTGCCAAAGACCATCGTGCAGATATTGACCGCAGTGCCCAGATCGTGAGGGATGCGCTCGCGACGGCGGTAGATCCGGGCGCGCTCAGTGTTCCACGAGCGGAAGACGGCCTCGATCGCCATATCCATCTGGGCGCGCGGATCCTGGGGGAAGTCGATCCCCTTCTGATCGGACACGATCTTCTTGAAGGTGACGACCAGGCCCTTGAGGTCCTCGGCGGTCAGCTCGGTGTCACCCTTGATGCCGCGCTCGGCCTTGAGAGCGTCGAGGGCGTCGGAGAACAGGTCGCCGTCGATGTCGAGGACAGTCTTGCCGAACATCTGAATGAGGCGGCGGTAGGAATCCCACGCGAAGCGCTCATTGCCGGAGATGTTCGCCAGGCCGAGGACGGACTGGTCGTTGAGGCCGATGTTGAGGACAGTCTCCATCATGCCGGGCATGGAGAACTTGGCACCAGAACGGACGGACACGAGGAGAGGGCTCTCGGGATCGCCGAGGGTGCGGCCCATCTGGTCCTCGACGCCGCGAAGCGCCGTAGTGACCTCGGTGGCAAGGGATTCAGGAACGACTGAATCCCTGAGGTAAGCCCGACACGCTTCGGTGGTGATGGTGAATCCCGGGGGAACTGGCAGTCCGAGCTTCGTCATCTCTGCGAGGTTCGCACCCTTGCCTCCGAGCAGGTCCTTCATGGACTTGTCGCCCTCGGAGAAGTCGTACACGTACTTGACCATTGAGGTCCTCTACTTCCGTCATTGCAATGAGTAGCCCGTCGTTAGGCCGCTGGGTGCGAGTCTAGCAAATCAGGGACCTAAGTCACCACACATTTGTCTATTTCAGTCTTTTCATTTGTTCCGAGCTGGGCATGTTTTCGCCGATCCCAGCCCTGCACACCCGAAGAACACGACGGAGGGCCTGACTCGCGATCGTCGCGAGTCAGGCCCTCAATCGACATGCCTACTGCTGCTGGTTGTCAGCGGGCGGCTGCTCCGGGGGCTCACCCTCCGGAGCCTGCGGATGAGACCACTGCTCGGGCTGGGCGGGAGGCACCTGACCCTGGCTTTGATCCCACTGCTGGGGCGCCCCCTGCTGGGCTTGCTGCCACTGCTGAGGGACTCCCTGCGGGGGTACCTGCCCCTGCTGAGGCTGAGTCCACTGCTGGGGCGCCCCCTGCTGCTGGGGAGGCATCTGCTGCTGAGGCGCCCACTGCTGTCCCTGCGGGGCAGGGGGCTGGGTCCACTGGCCCGGCTGCGGTTGCGTCCACTGCTGAGGTGCCCCCTGCTGCTGGGGAGGCATCTGCTGCTGAGGCGCCCACTGCTGTCCCTGCGGGGCAGGGGGCTGGGTCCACTGGCCCGGCTGCGGTTGCGTCCACTGCTGGGGCGCCCCCTGCTGCTGGGGAGGCATCTGCTGTTGCTGCCACTGGGGCTGCTGCATCTGCTGCTGGTTCGACTGGGACGCCGCCTGCATAAAGCCGCCACCAGCCTGCATACCCACACCCATGCCCATGAATGCCATGCCCGCACCGGCCTCGTTGGAGCCTGCGGCCTCCATGCCGCGGGCGACGGCGCCCTGGACGTACCCCTCGCGCACACTCGGATCGGAGAGCATCGCGCCCTGGTTACGCATGTCGATGAGTTTGCGGGACTCGTCGTCGTAGGAGATCGAGGCGATGCCGACGGACTGGATCTCCATACCGCGTCCGAGCAACCAGTCATCGTCGAGGGTGTTGCGCATGTACTGCGACAGCTCGCGCATCTTCGAAGCGACCTGGGAGATGCGGATGCCATCGACGCTCATCTGGTTGATGGATGCCTGAAGCGCTTCGAGGAACTCCGACATGTACTGCTCTTTGATGTCGTCGATGTGCACGCGCACTGCGTCGCGGGGAATGGCCTGCTGGTAGAACAGGATCGGGTCGGCGATCCTGATTGAGAAGGTGCCGTGGCAGCGCAGGAACAACTCTGCATTATAGAAAGTATCGAAATAGTTGAGGGCGGAGGGGGTGCCGAACTTAATGCCCTTGATCTCTTGAAGATTAACGAAGAAGATCTGCTGCTTCTGCGGGGTGCCCCCGCCGAACTTGAAACGCTCCCACGAATCGAGAAGAGTGCCCTTGAGGTCGCCTGAGAAGATCGTCGGCTGCCCCGTGTAGTCGACGGTGTACAGACCCGGCTCGGCGGTGAAGTCCGAGATCTTGCCCGCGTCCGTCAGCAGCATCGCCTGACGGTCGTACACGTGGATCCTCGATCCATTCGTGATGAGGTCCTCAGTCCCCTTGCGGTTCGAACTGCGCGGATCGCCCTGACGCAGTTTCGATCCCTTTGTGAAGACGATGCCCTCACCCATGTCCACCGCTTCAAAAGCGTCAATCCATTGATCGGCGAGTGTGCCCCCGATCGCGCCAGTGGCGGCCTGAATGAGTCCCACGGCTTCTCCTTTCAAAATGAACAGAGGACGGGGCACATCATGACAGTGCCCATATCCTGTGGTTATTCATGGTAAAACAGTGTGACGTGAGAAATACCCGAATAGGTGATTCTTCGTCGTTTCTTCTATCCGGTGGGGCTCGGATCGACCTCGTCGACCACCCTGTCGGACGACAACCGCCACAGCGCCTCCGCATGAAGCGCTTGTCCCTCCAGCATGCGTGTACCACCAGGAGAAAAGGGGATGGATCGTGAGCGAGATCCAGTACAAATGCCCGTCGTGCTCGGCACCCATTGAGTTCAATCCCGTCACCGGGAGAATGGCGTGCGAATACTGCGGCTCATCTTTCGAGGTCGCCGAAGTCGAGCAATTCAATGCGAGTCTCGCGCAGGCGGGATCGCCTGTTTCCCCCGATGCAGACGGGGCGGTAGACAGTGCACCGGCGGCTCCCTCGCCCGGCAGCGCCGAGGCCGGCGACCAGTGGAAGCAATCCGCTGCGACATATGTCGACCAGAGCGAACTCGGCCCGGTGGCGACGCTGGTGTGCAATTCCTGCGGAGCTGAGATCGTCGCCGACCCGACGACGATCTCCACCCGCTGCGGTTTCTGCAATAACACCTTCGTCGCATCCAGCCGCATTCAGAGCACGCGGATCCCCGACTTCATCATCCCGTTCGCCCTCGACAAGACGGGAATGCTCAATGCCTTCAAGAAGGCGACGACGGGCAAGTTCCTCCTCCCCCGCGCATTCCAGGACACCCACACCCTGTCGGAGGCCACCGGCACCTATATCCCCTACTGGTACCACGACGCCGACGCGTCGGGCACCATCACATTGAAAGGGACCCAGACCCGCACATGGTCGGACACCGAATTCGACTACGTCGAAACCGACGTCTTCCAGATCACGCGCGACGCCTCCGCCAAGTTCCGCGGAGTCCCCGTCTGTGCGACGACGAAACTCGAAGAGACACGGGCCGAGGGCGTAGAGCCTTTCGAATTAGCGGACTCGAAATCCTTCGCCACCGCCTACCTGTCCGGATACGCCGCGTCCTCCTACGACATTGAAGCAGCCACCACCATCGACCGGGCCGACAAGCGGGTCAAGACGACGCTATCCACCCTCGTCCAGTCGACGGTCACCGGATATGCCTCCGTCCAACTCGAATCGGCGCAGATCTCCGTCACAAGGGACGCCATCTGGTATGCGCTGCTTCCGGTGTGGTTGATCGTCATCGCCTACGAAGGGAAGGCCTACCCCTTTGCAATCAATGGACAGACCGGCGAGGTCGTCGGCTCCTTCCCAATCAGTCGAAGGAAGCTCAGAGCGCTCTACGTCGGTTTCACGATCCCCTTTTTCGCACTATTCGCCACCATCGGCTGGTTCCTGGCCTACATCTTCG
Source organism: Actinomyces mediterranea (assembly GCF_900155595.1). Taxonomy (GTDB): domain Bacteria; phylum Actinomycetota; class Actinomycetes; order Actinomycetales; family Actinomycetaceae; genus Pauljensenia; species Pauljensenia mediterranea. Next base: position 1,358,064 of record NZ_FTPB01000004.1, on the reverse strand, counting down.
TGAATTGACGGGTGAGTGACATGAACACAACCGCAGCGCAGATGCGCTCCATCATCACAAGGCTCTCCGTCGTATTCGCTCTCGTCCTCGCGATCGCCGCGCTGCTGCCGGGTACGGCGCAGGCGTCGACCCGACACGTCGTCGACGAGGCCGGCCTGCTCTCCCCCTCCGTTGAGCAGGAGCTTGAAGAGGAGATCACCCGAGTATCGGCCAGATACGGCCAAGACATCGTCGTTCTCTACGCCGACCTCGACGCCAACAAGACGCCGATGGAAATGGCCGACGACTACTTCGACTACAACGGTTACGGGATCGGGGCGGAGCGCTCCGGAGTCCTCCTCCTCGTCGCCCCCGCGACCCGCGACTGGTGGATCTCCACGCGCGGCACATCCATCGCCACTTTCACCGATGCCGGGATTTCCGCCCTTGGGACGCTCATCAAAAAGCCCCTGGGCGAAAACGACTGGGAGGGGGGTGCACGAGTCTTCGTCGGGCAGATGGAGCGCTACATGCAAGCCGCCGAAGACGGCAACCCCATCACGAAGACTCCGACAACGCTCACGGACCTCATTGGTCACGTGATCGGCTCAATCCTCACCGGCCTCGTCGGAGGCATCGCCGCCGCCCGAGCCTTCGTCAAGCGATATTTCATTAACAAGATGACGAATGAGGGCCTCGAACCGGGGGCGGCATCCTATGTCGCCGACGGGACGTTCGTCGTGAGCGGGGGGCAGGACACATTCATCCAGACCTATGTGACGAAGACTCCTCGCCCCACCAGCAACGACTCCGATGATTCCTCGACGCACACCTCATCGAGCGGCGCCACCCACGGCGGGGGAGGCGGAAAGTTCTGACCGGCCCTCTCCCCCTGCGAGCACCGCCAAAACGACTCAGTCCCCGTCCCCGGAATCATCCGGTGGCGGGGACTGAGCCTCATCGAGCTACTGGCCGTTGAAGGTGAAGCTGCGCTCCTTGCCCTCGCCCTCGACGCCGACGGTGACGACCTGGCCGGGCTGAATCTCTCCGAAGAGGATCCTCTCCGACAGGGCATCCTCGATTTCACGCTGAATCGCGCGGCGCAACGGACGCGCGCCGAGCACCGGATCGAAGCCGAGATCGGCGAGCAGGTCGCGCGCATCGTCGGAGAGCTGCAGGTGCATGTCCTGGGCCTCCATTCGCTTGGCGAGCTTGGCGATCATGAGGTCGACGATGAGTTTGATCTGCTCCTTGCCCAGAGGCGGGAACACGATCGTGTCGTCGACGCGGTTGAGGAACTCGGGGCGGAAATGCTGCTTGAGTTCTTCCGACACCTTCGCCTTCATGCGCGAGTAGTCGTGAGTCATGTTCTCCGCCGACTGGAAGCCCGTGAGGACGCCCTTGTTGATGTCGCGCGTACCGAGGTTCGTCGTCATGATGATGACAGTGTTCTTGAAATCGACCTTGCGGCCCTGCGAATCGGTCAGGCGCCCCTCTTCAAGGATCTGGAGGAGCGAGTTGAAGATATCGGGGTGGGCCTTCTCGACCTCGTCGAAAAGGACGACGGAGAACGGCTTGCGGCGCACCTTCTCGGTGAGCTGGCCGCCCTCGTCGTATCCGACATAGCCGGGAGGGGCTCCGAAAAGGCGCGACGCCGTGTGCTTCTCGGAGAACTCCGACATGTCGAGCTGGATGAGGGCGTCCTCGTCTCCGAAGAGGAACTCCGCGAGCGCCTTGGCCAACTCCGTCTTGCCGACGCCGGTGGGGCCAGCGAAGATGAAGGAGCCGCCGGGGCGGTTCGGATCCTTCAGGCCGCTTCGCGTGCGACGGATCGACTGCGACAGGGCCTTAACGGCCTCGTCCTGGCCGATGACGCGCTTGTGGAGCTCATCCTCCATGTTGAGGAGCTTCGCCGTCTCCGTCTGGGTGAGTTTGAAGACGGGGATGCCGGTCGACATGGCGAGGACTTCAGCGATCTCCTCGTCGCCAACTTCTGCGATCTCGTCGGACTCGCCGCCCTTCCAGGCGGCCTCCTTCGCCTTGCGCTCCTCGCCGAGGCGGGACTCTTCGTCACGCAGGGATGCGGCCTTCTCGAAGTCCTGGTCGTCAATGGCGCTCTCCTTATTGCGGCGCACCTCGGCGATCTTCTCGTCGAGTTCGCGCAGCTCCGGCGGAGCCGTCATGCGGCGGATGCGCAGGCGCGCGCCGGCCTCGTCGACGAGGTCGATCGCCTTGTCCGGCAGGAAACGGTCGGAGATGTAGCGGTCGGCGAGCTCCGCTGCGGCGCTGATCGCCTCATCGGTGATGATGACGCGGTGGTGGGCCTCGTAGCGGTCGCGCAGGCCCTTGAGGATCTCAATGGTCTCCTCGACGCTCGGCTCGTCGACCTTGACCGGCTGGAAGCGTCGCTCGAGGGCCGCATCCTTCTCGATGTACTTGCGGTACTCGTCATTCGTGGTGGCGCCGATGGTCTGGAGTTCACCGCGCGCGAGCATGGGCTTGAGCATCTGGGCGGCGTCGATGGAGCCCTCGGCGGCGCCCGCGCCGACGAGGGTGTGGATCTCGTCGATGAACAGGATGATGTCGCCGCGCGTGCGGATCTCCTTGAGCACCTTCTTCAGACGCTCTTCGAAGTCGCCGCGGTAGCGCGAACCCGCGACGAGGGACCCCATGTCGAGGCTGTAGATCTGCTTGTCCTTGATGGTTTCGGGCACGTCGCCGGCGACGATCGCCTGGGCGAGGCCCTCGACGACGGCAGTCTTTCCGACACCGGGCTCGCCGATCAGCACGGGGTTGTTCTTCGTGCGGCGCGAGAGGATCTGCATGACGCGCTCCATCTCGACGCGCCTGCCGATGACTGGGTCGAGCTTGTTCTCCCGGGCCGCCTGCGTGAGGTTGCGACCGAATTGTTCGAGGATCGCGGAGTTCGCCCTATCCGGGCCGCCGCTCCCGCCGACTCCGGCTCCGACGGCCTCGCGCCCCTCGCCCTCGCCGCGCTGGTAGCCGGAGAGGAGCTGGATGACGGTTTGGCGCACCTGCGTGAGGTCCGCGCCGAGCTTGGTGAGCACCTGCGCCGCCACACCCTCGCCCTCTTTGAGCAGGCCGAGGAGGAGGTGCTCGGTTCCGATGTAGTTGTGTCCAAGCTGGAGGGCCTCACGCAGGGACAGCTCGAAGACCCGCTTGGCGCGGGGCGTGAAGGGAATGTGGCCCTCGACGGGCTTCTCACCGGCGCCGATGATCTCGATGACGGATTCGCGCACGGAGTCGGACTTGATGTCCATCATTTCCAGTGCCTTCGCGGCGACGCCCTCGCCCTCGGTGATGAGGCCGAGGAGGAGGTGCTCGGTTCCGATGTAGTTGTGCTTGAGGCCGCGCGCCTCATCCTGGGCGAGGACGACGACGCGCCTGGCCCTGTCGGTGAACCGTTCGAACATGGTGACTCCCTTGCATAGGGGCCCGGGCGCGCGAGCGCACACCGAGTCCGGTGAACTGCCTCCACACTAGGGGCATGCGTGTGGGCTGCGCGCGTTAGTTCGCCGAGGGCGTGATGGCCCGTCCACAGACGAGGGCGGAGCCCCACACGGCGCTCGTTCTCCTCTGATGCCGCCCGCGCACATCGGATCGTGACGCGGCTCGTCATGTCCGTGCCTATTGCCTATAGTGTGTCCATGGATCTCACGGACGCCGACTTCAGTCTCGCCGACGCGCTCATGCGCATACCCGGGGTCCGCGCGGTCGCCGTCGGCGGCTCACGGGCGTCCGGAATGGCGGACTCCACGTCGGATACCGATATGTACGCATTTTTTGAAGGCGCCGCCCCCCAGCGCGAGGAGCGCGCCCGCCTCCTCGCCGATATCGCCGACTCGGGCACCATCGTGTCCTCAGACGCATTCGGCCCCGAGGATCACCTGTCGATCGGCCATCACGACATCGAGGTCGTTTACCTCGATCTTTCCGGGCTCCGCCATCAGATCGGCATCGCCTCGACGACGGGCTTGATGAGCGACGGATTCACGACGTGCTTCCTCTATACTGTCGCAACATGCGTCACGGTTGACGACGACGGGGGCCTCCACGCTCTCAAGGAACGAGTCTCGGCCTATCCCGCCGCCACTCGCCGCCGCATTCTCACAGAATCGCCCGAACTCTTGGCGACGTTCCTTTCGCAAATGAGGACGGCTCATCAGCGGGGGGACTACGAGATGGTCGCGCACCGACGCGCCTCCCTTCAAGCGACCTATTTCAACATGCTCTTCGCCCTCAATCACAGGTATCACCCCGGGGAGAAGCGCCTCCTCGAGCATGCGGGCCGATTGGGCGCCCTGCCCCGAGATTTCACGGGACGCTGGAGAGAGCTGCAGCTCTTGAGCGTCGACGCCCCCGAGATCGTCACGCGGACCGCGCAGCTCGTGGACGAACTCGTCGCCCTCGTCCACACGATGGACGAGGTTCCGCCCCTCACGCGTCAACAAGCACCGTGAAGGGCGTCCCTTACGAGTATCCCCGCAGAGTGTGAAGTGAGAATCGATGAGAAGACTCAGGCCTGAGAGAGGATGAGGCGCATCTTCTGCAGGCGACTCGCAGTTCTATCGAGACTCGGACTGACCCGCCGGGCGTTGTCGATGTCCCAGTGATTCTGTGCGAAATCATTGAGTCGATGCACATACAAGGGGCCTTCTTTACCCTGTCGCGACACCATGTCTTCCCGGATCTTTCTCAACCGGGACTTGGCCAGGAGCTGCAGAAGCTCGTTTTTCGCATGCTGCAATCGATCTGGAGCGGTACTCATGCGGTCTTGAGAAAGGGAGAAGTATCGTGCGAATCCTTCGGTATCGGCCATGAGCCAGGCCTCCGTCATCGATTGAGCGATGCGCAGTTCAAACGCGCCGTCGTGCTCACGAGCACCGATCAATCGCTCGCGAAGGGCGACGGGACAATCCGAATCCGCGTCGCGAAACACGATCCACGGATTGTGTACGCCGGTCCTCGCCAATTTGCCGATAAGCGGATCGAGTTTCGACTTTCCGCCTTTGGACAGCGGGGGCTTCGCCAACGCGAAACCGACGTATCCCACAAGTGCATGCGCCATCCCCTGGTCGGATGCCCCCTCAACGGCGACCGATACGTAGACGGGCCCTTCTGCGATCATCGCTTCGACCGCACCGCGCTGACCAGACCTGTCACGTCTTCCGGAGCGATGAGCGCCTCCACGACATCCGATGTCGACACTCCGAGCTCTAGGTCGGCAATCGCTTTTTCCATATCGGACAGAAGGCACGCTGTGGTACCCTCATCACCCACCCTGAGGAGGAGGACCTCCTCAGGCTGGATCCCCTCATCGTCGAGGATCTCCGGAGCGTGGGTGGACAAGATGATCTGCAGATCACTCGACCGGCGCGCCTGTGCGAGAACCGAGGGCAGCACCCGGACGATGGCGGAGTTGAGTGAGAGTTCCGGCTCTTCAAGAAGCAGAACCCCCGAACTCGCCGGCATCTTGATGATCGCCCACAGCAACCCGATGAGGCGCAATGTTCCATCGGAGAAGTCTGCTTCACTCTGGTGAGAGGGGCTGGACCGCCAATTCTTATAGCCGCCGATGAGATGGGGACGACCACTGGGATCAATCTCGATAGTCAAAGACTCAAAACCCGGAACGGCAGCACTGAGAGCCTCCTGCATACGGCGAAGCCATGCGTCCCTGGTCCTGGATGATGTCGCGTTCATCTGCGCGATGAAATCACTCCCGTAGGGATCCCCCGATACGGGAGGCGTGCGCGAGGGATCGCGGATGATCTGGGGAACCAAGTGAAAGTACTGCACCTGCGAAAGATAATTCGCAACCTTCCTGAAAGCCTGGTTCGCGGAGATCTGTTCGAGGTGCGTCTGGACGAGAAGCTCAGAATCCTCAATATCCTTCTCATCCGGCCTGTTGAGGATAATCGTGCCATTGCATTCGACGATCTCCCGATCGACGATCGGTCGGTTGCGCCCGCCCTGCTCCCCCTTGATCGACAGCTCGTAGCGCCATTCATCCTCACCGTCTCGCATACGGACCTCGATGATCAGGCGTCCTTTGGCGTGGTTCCGAGCGAATAGACAACGGATTTTCGATAGGCTTCCCCTTTTCTCCACCGCAGATGCCAACCCTCCGCCGGGAGAGACGAGGTCGGACAGGAAGCGAAAGAGATCCAGAAGATTGGACTTGCCTGCAGCATTCGGGCCGACAATGAACAATCGGTCGTTAATGTCGAACTTAATGCTTTTGAAATTCCGCCAATTCTTAGCGGACAGATGAGTCACCTTCATGCCGTCTCCATCCTCACGTCAAGCGCCTCACATATTTGAACCTAACACACTGGATTCGCAGGTGAGGCGAGAGCAGACGAAGTTCCGCCCCTCACGCGTCAACAAGCACCGTGAAGGGACCGTCATTGACGAGGGCGACCCGCATCATCGCCCCGAACCTGCCGGTCGCGACCTCGAGGCCGCGGCCCCTCAGATCGGCGACGACCGCATCTATGAGGGGCTCGGCCTGCGGGCCGGGGGCCGCATGCGACCAGGAGGGGCGTCGGCCCTTGCGCGTATCCCCATACAGGGTGAACTGGGAGACGACGAGAACAGGCGCCCCCGCCTCTGACGCGCTGGTCTCCCCCTCCAGGATGCGCAATTCGGCGATCTTGCGCGCCATCGTCGCCGCCTGCGCCGCGCCGTCGTTGCGCGACACCCCGAGCAGGACCATGAGGCCGGGCCGATCGATAGCGCCGACGACCTCGCCGTCGACGCTCACGGATGCGCTGGTGACACGCTGGATAACGGCTCGCATCAGCGCGCCCCCAGGGAGCCGAGCCCGCCGACCGCGGGAACGCCCGGTCGGCGAAGGTCCGGGTTCGTCAGATCCTGGCCGGGCCGCGTGCGCGGGGAGACGGAGGACTTCCCATCGATCGGGACGATGAGTTCCTGCGCGGCGGCCACGCCGTCGAGGTCGAAGACGGTGTCGGCGGGGACGCTTCTAGCGACGAGCGCCAAACCGATGGGTCCCTCATCCGCGTGGCGCGCGACCGAGGTGACGACGCCGACGGCGCGCCCCCTCATATCGATGCGTGTTCCCGCTTCGGGAAGATCACCGCGCGATCCGTCGAATTGCAGGGCGACGAGTCGGCGCGGCGGGCGGCCGAGGTTGAGGACACGGGCAACGGACTCCTGACCCCGGTAGCACCCCTTGTTCGTATGGACTGCGGTGCGCAGCCAGTCGACTTCCGCGGGGATGGTGCGCTCGTCCGTGTCGACGCCGAAGCGAGGTCTCCATGCCGCGATACGCACCGCCTCCCAGGCGAAGAGTCCAGCGGCGCAGTGCCCGGGGCGGGCGAGCCAGGCGTCGACGAAGTCGCGCGCCGCGCGGCGCTCAACGAGGTGGAGGCGCATGCCGATAGAAGCGCCGGGGTGGGAGCCCTGGAAGTATTCGGCTCCCCCCTCTGTAACGCCCGGCCACGGGTCGTTCCAGGTGAGGACGTGCCCGGGCAGGGACGCGGCATCGACCCCCTGCCCCCTGCGGCCGCTCGTCGATGCGACGACGGTCACGTCATCACGGATGGCGACCTCGACGCGCAGGGCGAAGCGCATGGAGTCGAGGAAAACGGCGAGGGGCTCTGCGTCGACGCCCTCGCAGATGAGCCACGTGCGCTCAGAGTCGTCGCTCACCGCAGCCGCGTGCTCGATATGCCCCTGCGGATCGAGGACGAGCAGCTCCTTCGACTGACCGGGCGTCATCCCAGTGATGATCTGAGTGGTGATCGACGTCAGCCACGTCTGGCGATCGGGTCCGGTCACGGTGACGACGCGCAGGTCGGAGCGGTCGACGAGGCCGGTCCCCGCCTCCAGCGCCCACTGCTCCCCGGCAGGATCCCCGTAGTGCAGGGGGACGCCCCCAGTGCGCTGCGGGGCACCGCCCTCGTCGTTGACGTGTGCGACTGCGCCAGGCAGGTGAATCATGACGGGCTCGCCCACGGCACCGGGGCATTCAATGGCATCAGACACGCGAACCGTCCTCCGTGTCGGAGTCGATGCCCTCAACGGCGGCGCCCGATTGGGTGGTCGCCTGCGCGGTGCGCATGAGCCGGCCCGACATCTCCACCTGCGCCTCTGCCCCCGACAGGGTGCGTTCCTGGGTCCACAGGAGTTCGCCAGCAACGAGGCCATACATGCGCTCCAGATGCGTCACATCCTCCGCTGATGCGCCGCGTGCAACCGCATCGGAGACCATGTGCACGCGCGGCCCCACGCCGACACCGGCCCACAAGACGGCGAGCCCATTCGTCAATGCAGACGAGGCGGTGAACTCGCGGGGCAGGTAGTGGCCCGGCGGCGGAAGTTCGGCCGTGGAGGGCAGTACCGACGCGTAAAGGGTCTCCTCGAGGAGCAGGCTCCCCCGCCCGATGCGGGCAAGGCCCTCACCCGCATCCCACACGGGGTCGATGACGACGCCGGGGGCGGGAACGCCCTCGTAGACCTGCGTCACCAGACGCATCCGGTCGGAGCAGATCTCGGAGCGGATCTCCTCGACGATCACCCGATCATCCTCGCCCTCAGGGGTGGCGAGCATGCCCCACCCCTTCCACGTACCGAGCATCCAGGCGAGAGGGGCGAGGGCGGCGGGCAGATCCGCTGGAATGACCATCATGGGGACAGCCTAGAGCCCTGTGCGCGCACTCGCGAAGCGGGATCGGATGGCGCCCGAGTCTCAGATGCCGCCGATCCTGATCATCGCATATACGGGGATCGCTGCGACGAGGAACTTCGCGGCACCCCGGGCGAGGGCTCCGAGGGGGGTGCGCCGGTGGATGTGATCGCCGAGCAGACCATCGACGGCAATGATCGACAGGGCGACGCCCACACCGGTGAGCGCTCCGAGCAGCGCCGCAGCCCCATTGCCGCCGATCGTGCGAGCGATCCCCGGCAGGACGACAGGGGTGAGCGCTACGGACTGGCCGATCAGGCGCATGCCGAGCGACGCCGCCACTCCGACGACGACGGCGACGAGCAGCGCCCACACAGATTGTGCGCGATAGGTGTCGCCAATCTGGTCGCCCCATACGACCGCAGCGACGATGACGCAGGCGATGGGGATGACGACCGCCCACTGGGCGAGGGCGTCGAGCGCGATCCACGACGTCCCTCCTGTGATGAAGATGAGGGCGCAGAAAGAGGAGGCGAGCAGAGTCGTCGTCGGAACAGGCCTCGTGGAACGATCCGCCCTGCGCGACGATGCGCCCTGCGGGGACGCCGAACCGTCCTTGTCGAAGCGGTTGACGGGTGTGGGAGTCCCCCGGAAGATGCCGACGGTAATGGCGATCGCTGCGACGGCGACGAGGGGCACCGCCGACGCGAGATCCGCTGTCAGCGCCACGGCGAGCGGGATCCCCGCTGATACTGCGACGAGGACGGCGTGTGCAGAAAAGGGTAGATCGACTCCGGCGAGGGCCTCCCAGCCGAGTGCGACGCAGATCCCTGCGAGGGCGACGAGCGGGCCGAATGTCCACAGGCTGCCCGGCAGGAACCAGACGAGGATCCCGAGAACGGAGAATGCGAGGACGGTGAGCGCGGACACCCTGAGCCCGGAGTTGATGGACAGGGAGCGCGAGGAGAAGGGCTCGATGATCGCCTGTGTGCTCACGGTGTTCGCGCTGCTCGCGAATCGCCCTGGCCGTTCCCCCCGGGCGGTGGCGCCCGGAGTTTCGCCCACGGACTCGGAGGCGGGGACGCTGCGGTGGCGGTCCGAGCGCCTGCGTCGGAGCTCGGGGGGCGGCTGATGGTCGGCGTCCATGATCGTATCGTCCCACATCTTGCGCCGACTCTTAGAACCTGCGGGCACCGGGTGGAGGCAGCCGTGGGATTCTCCACGTTCCCGGGCGAGCACAGACGAGCCGACCCGCGTATGCTGGTGCCCGCACCGAGTCGTTAAGCCCCGGGCTCCACACTCCGCCGCTACGAGCGGCCTTCGCGCCGACAGGCGCTTTCGGCTCGGTGCTTTTAAAGTTCGATGTGTGTGCTCGACTGTGTGGTGTAATTCGTGTCGGCTTGGGTTTCGAATTGATCGGAAGCACTCGCACACGTGGGTGGAGTGGTTCGTAAGCAGTGGGGTAGTGTCGTGTGCGTTGTTGGTGACTGCGATGCGGTTGGATGGCGTGGAGGGGTTATATGGCGGATGCCATTGAATTTGATCGTGATGCTGTTGGTGTCAGCGCGAAGAAGGACTGGAAGGATGCTGACGCTTTTGCGAAGATCGGTAGGTTTATGGCATCCCTGTCCTCGGGCAGCTCGGCGTTCAACGCGATCTCGAGGACATTCTTCGTGAACTGGTTCAGCAGCCCTCCCAGGCCGACCAGGCTCACACCTTGCTCCATCACCCGCGCCAGCAAACACTCGGCGAAACCCTTCCGACAGATGATCTTCCCCATCACAAGACCAATCACCACCTCTTCCAACAACTCGATCACGTCAGTCACGACCATCTCCATTTCGAATCAAGCCGAACCCCCACACACCGCTCTTCAGACAGCCCCATTCTGACGCGTGCGCGACTCTCGGTTCGGGGCAAGAGGAGATGATTTCTGATATGGATCGGACGGAGTATCAGAACCTGTCCAGTTGTGATGTCCTTGTGGCTCGTTTGACGGACGGGAATGAGCGCTGAGGATGTGATGCCCCTGCCTGTGGACGTGGGCGCCGATGCACAGGACCTCGCCGACGATTATGAGTCCGTTGCGAGGGCAATTACTGGTACGCAGGTTGCGGGATTTCAATCGGCAGGTGTCCCCGGGTGGATTGGCGATTCGGCCGACGCGTACGCGGACTCGATTCGCACTCTTGGGGGACACGCTCGTAAACTCGCGGAGTCCTTCTCCCCTGTCCTTAATGCCATCAGGGAGTGGGCGAGTGCTGTCACTGCGGCCGTCACCACGACTGTTCTTGATCTGTGGACCGAATATGATGCGGCACAGGCGGCGTACGATGCCGCTATCGCTGACATTGACGCCGAGCGGTCCCGACGAGAGGGCACCGACGACCCGATGATGCCGGGCGAAGCGCGTTCGAGGGAGAACACTGTCCGTATTGTCTGTGACGACGCTCAGGCCGAGATCGTTGCGAGGTATACCGCCGCGATGGAGGCCCTTGATGACGAGGCCGCGACCACAGCGACGGTGATCGCGAGCGCCCAGTCCTCCATCATCGGTACCGCTTCTTCGACCAACCGCGCACAGATCGGCGCCAACCTGTTCAATGACATTCCCCTGGTTGACGGGCAAGCCGAATGGGAATACGCGCAACAGATCGCACCCGAGGCCGCTTCAATTCTCAATTCCACGCCTCCAACTCCTGAGCAGGTCGATGAATTCCTCACGAAGTATGGGGACCTGTGCAACAATCCATTCTTCGCTCAAGCGCTCTGTGAAATCGTCCCACCGGAACGACTGGCCCAGTTCATGTTGAGCGCGGAAAACTACCGCGGTCAATTGGTCAACGCCGCCGGGCATCTCGACACGGCGTACGACGAAACGCTGAACGAACTGCAGTCCGCGCTTGGTTCGATCGTCGTCTTGTCGACCGGCGGCCTCAATGCCGACCCCGCGATGCAAGGGGTGTCGGACGCATACTCGGCCGTTGATGCTGGCCTCATGACCGATGACGGTTCCTCCGTGAATTCGCTCCAATACCCGGTTCGATCAATGGAAGGCGTTCGGCAACTCACGCTATTCGGTTACAGGGGAACCCCTCAGCGAGGATGTCCCTTACATGGGCGGCGGATGGGGCGACCACTACGGGTACGAGTACCTTGCCACGATGCTCGGCGACGCCGCCGAATCGAATCCGAACCTCGCACTCGGGCCCAAGTTCTTCGAGGGTAAGGATTCGATCGCCCATGACATTATCGCTTTCGATCACGAACACGGAGACGAGATTGCCGCCGCCGGCGGCTACGGCAATTGGGGCACCTCTCAGAGTCTCTTCGACGGCCTCTCCGCTTCATTGGAGGGACACGAACTACCTGAGGGATCTTTCCGGATCAATGTACCCCAAGGCGGGTCCGGCTACGAGTTCCTCCTGAGCAGGTATTTAGTCGATCAGATCCGAGGTAAGGGCGACAGTGGTAACGGCCTGTTCACCGATCTTGCCTTCGACCAGCCTTTCGACCTGACTCGTGCAAGTGGTGGCGTTTTCGGGAGTTGGAGTCCTGGTTTTTGTTGAAAATCTGTGGTTCGTGGTGTGTGGGTGGGTCACTAAACGGGTGTCTATGATGGGGGTGTGGCCCCGTTTATTCGTCGTGTGAGAACTGCTTCTGGTGCGACTGCTGTGCAGATCATGGAAAAGCAGGGACGCAAGAACGTTGTGGTAAAGCATGTCGGCTCTGCTCACAATGAGGTTGAGCTGACTGTGTTGATGCAGGCAGCTCATGATGAACTCCACCCCGGCCAAACAGCGTTAGAATTTTGAGCCCAAGCAACGCCATGTCACGAGCGTTTTGCGCGTGGGAGACAAACGCTCCGCCCTGTTGTGGAGCGCATTGGACAAGGCCTACGCGGATATTGGTTTTGACGCCCTGGGTGATGAAGCGTTTAAGCAGATGGTGTTGGCGCGTTTGATTGAACCATGCTCGAAGGAAGCCACTATCAATGTCCTTGAGCGTTTAGGAATCGAGCATGTCAGCCGTCGGACGCTGTTTAACTCCCTTAAGCGCTGCGCTCAGCGAGCTTACCGTGACACCCTAGCCCAGGCTTGTTTTACTCACGCTAGCCGTCATGGGGACCTGTCCCTTGTGCTGTATGACGTGACCACGCTGTATTTCGAGGCTGAGCGTGAGGATGAGGATTGGGAAGCAAATAAAGGATTTCGTCGCGTGGGGTACTCCAAGGAACGTCGGGTTGACCCCCAAATCATTGTTGGCCTACTCGTTGACCGCGCGGGAAACCCTTTAGAGGTGGAAGCCTTTGAAGGTAACAAAGCCGAAACCCACACCCTCATCCCCATCATTAAACGCTTCCAAAACCGCCACGGTCTGCATGATTTCGTGGTGGTAGCAGACGCAGGCATGCTCAGTACAGGAAACCTCAAAGCCCTGGACGAAGCAGGGCTATTCTTCATCGTCGGAGCCCGCCAAAGCCGAGCACCCCACGACCTCGAACAGTACTGGGACCAGCATGGAGATTACATGGTTGATGGGCAAATTATTGACCATCCCATCCCCAACCCCAACCACAGAACACAACAGCCAAGCCTTGACCAGGACAATAGCAGGCAGGAGGGGCAAGAAGCGTGGAGAGCAATATGGGCTTACTCCAGCAAGCGTGCAGCGCGTGACAATAGAACCCTCAACGCGCAACAACGTCGAGCCATGGACGCCATCGAAGGGGCCAAACCCGCGCGTAAGCCTCGCTTCGTGTCCCAGGGACGTATGGGCATGAGCTTTGATGACAAAGCCTTCGAACGCGCCAAGCGCCTAGCTGGACTCAAAGGCTATGTCACCAATATCCCCGCCCACCTCAGCCACGGCAGGCAGATTATTGCCCACTACCACGAGCTATGGCACGTAGAGCAGTCCTTCCGCATGAGTAAGCACGACCTCAAAGCCCGGCCCATCTTCCACCACACCAAAGACGCCATCCAAGCCCACCTCACCATTGTCACCGCAGCTCTAGCCCTCGCCCGCCATCTCTACCAGGCAACAGGAATCACAGCCCCAAAACTGGTCAAAAAGCTCATCGATCTGCAAGAAATCGACATCACCCTACCCAACGAGCAACAACACACCGCTTACCCCCAAATCGACCCCCAGACCCAAGAACTACTCACCCTCCTGGGTCACTAAAGCTGCACGAGTCAGGCGACAGTGGTAACGGCCTGTTCACCGATCTTTCCTTCGACCAGCCCTTCGACATCAACAGCACTCCTGACAACCTCAATGATGACGTGAGTCTCTACGGCGGGCCGACCGCGCTCGCCAAGCTGCTCAGTGCCTCGGTGGCGGGCCAGCAGATCGACCTCACGGCGGCCGCGGCCTCGGGGGATTTCTCGTCCATGACCGCAGTCCAGGACCGGTGGGCCCCAGTGATGGACGCCATCACCGCAGCACCCAGTCAAGCGCAGACCGAGGGTTCGGCCGTCCTGGACGCGACGAATAGACAACTCAAATCCATCGCCGCTTCGGGGCTCGGCGCTCTCCCCCTCGGTGAGGGGATCAAGAGTCTCGACGGTTTCTCGAAGTGGGTCATCAACCAGGGCAAGTCGGGGGTCATCGACTCCTTGCTTGACAACGTGTTCTCCACGAACAATGTCTCGGTAGCCGAAGCCGAGCAGATGACCGCACATCAGGCACTTGAAATCACGCAACAAACAGCGATCTACAAGGCCATCGCCGCCAGCGGCTCGTATGGGAATCCGCCGGTCGATCCGGCACTCTTCCTCGAAAAACACTCGGAGCTGGCGAGTTTCATGGACGACGGTGCGATCATCCCCTACGACGAGATGACCGAACGACAGCGGGCGGCCTTCCAGCAGTATGTTGTCGGCCCCGACGGGCTCGGCTCCCAGACTGCGAGCGTTGTCGCTCATTCTGGCGACGCGCTTAACACTGCCAGAACCGAGCGTGAGGAGGCTTTGCGGGATGAGTGACAGCATATGGAGGCTGCTTGTCCGCGCCACGGCAGCACTTCTCGTCACGGTGCCCCTTGTGGCCGGATGCGCATGCGCTGAGGACGACCCCTCATCGTCTCAGTCGTCGGCCGAACAATGGCACGAAAGGAGCACTCCCGATGCGATGACTGCCACCCCGCCCGAGGGGTGGATCATCCTCGATCCTGAGGCAGGCGAAACCTACGAGAATTTCACGATCGCGAGGGCGGCACCGTCGTGGGAGAACGTCCCCGGTATCAGCGCCTACAACGATCCTCCCGATAGGGTCCTTGGCCTGTATCACCTGCCCAGGCCGGACTTCGATCTCGAGGCCCACCTCAAACAGGCGATGACGGACCGTGAGAAAACTGGCCAGGTCAAGGACACGCGCCTTCTCGACCCCCGAATGATCGACGGCTCGTCGGCGTGGGGCTACGAGGGGATCTTCACCTTCAACGACAGCGTCGATTACCCGTCCCAATGCTGGGAAGTGTGGCGTGAGGACGGACTGTGGACGATCTACGTCACCGGCGATCCTGGCACCACGACGGTGCCCGTTGAACTCATCAACGTACTCGACTCCGTCGAATGGTCTCCAATGCCCTAAAGGACCTTCTCCCATACTGCAGGACTCTCCTTCGGCCCGCCGGTCGACGTAACGAGCCTCGCAGAGGACTTCATCGCGTATTCGCAACGAATGCGCGCACAAGCAGAGACTCCTCGGAAACCTATGACGGGCAACGTGCGGGTAACCAGGCAGGCAGGACTCATCACGTCGATTGAGATCGATGAGCAATGGGCGAGGGCGCGTAGCGCAAGGATCATTGTTGATGCAATTTTGGCAGAGGCGAATCGGCACGAGCCCGATCGCCCTGAAAACGACATGCTTTTCGCCGCCATGTCCGTCCTCAGTCGCCTAACAGAAAGGAGTTGACATGGATCCTGAACAAAGCATGCGCCGAGGCGATCGATTCGGAGGCCAACCTCTGGAGGGCTCAGGCGACCGCCTGCGCCGGAGTCGGCGCAGCGGGCCAGGACCTGAGACTCACAGGCCTGAAAGCGGGGATCTTCTTCCTCATCGTTTCTCAGTACAACGAAGCCTGCGATTTCGTATCGGCCCAAGGTGCGCGCGCCAATTCCCTGATGAACGCGGCCGCTGATGCCCTTAATCGAAATGCGACCGCCTATCGGAACCAGGAAGCCGAAACCACCGCCTCGATCAACGGCGCCTATTAAGGAGAGACTACATGAGCTTCAGCATCGCGACGTACGAGGTAACCATTAGCGAGCTCAACGCGAACATTGAAAGCGTTAGCACGAAGACTGAGGAACTGCGATCCGCTGTTATCTCGGGACTCAATTCGCCGCTCATCATGGACTGGATGGCCAACCTCGTCATCAAAGCATTCAACTCCATCGCCAATGCGGTGCAGGGATTCCTCGGAAAGCTCGGAGAGCTTCTCGAGGGGGCCGCCGCACCAGTGCTGTTCTTCAAGCGCGCATACGACTGGGTGGTGGATGTGAAGACACCGATGACCGACATTGCCGATGCCACCAGTGCCGCCCATCTCATCAGCGCCGAAAAGTGGAAAGGCTCTGCGCATGACGCCTATATCCATGCCGTATCCGATCAGCCGGGTGCAGCCACGGCCATCGCAGGCATCGGCGGAACGATGGCCACGCAACTCACGGTGATCGCCGGCTCAGGCTGCGCCTTTTACATCGCACTCGGTATTATTGTCGTCAAGTTCGTCACAGAGCTCATCGCAGGGATCGCTGCCTGCGGCACGATCGCGCTGTCCCCGCTCGGTTTGGGAATCATCGCCTTGGACTGCGGAGTCACAGTTGCCGAGTTGATCGCCGCGGGCACTTTCTTCGCCACGACACTTGTGGCATGCGGAAAATCAATCGTCGATATGA
Source organism: Actinomyces mediterranea (assembly GCF_900155595.1). GTDB lineage: Bacteria > Actinomycetota > Actinomycetes > Actinomycetales > Actinomycetaceae > Pauljensenia > Pauljensenia mediterranea. Next base: position 1,341,501 of record NZ_FTPB01000004.1, on the reverse strand, counting down.
AAAGCGCGCTCACCAGCTTCCCCGGTCAAGAGTGGCCTCTCGCAGTCAAGGAATGATAAGAATGGATGTCATCGTGCCGACCCTGCTCTACGCACTCCCCATCGCCGTGATCCTCGGGGTCAGCGCATGGTCGGTCTTGAAGAACGATCCTCGCAAGAAGGCGCAGCGGGATCACTACCGTACGGCGTACGGGCTCTCCCTAGAGCGGATGCTCGCTGAGAGCCCGGTCGATCGAGCCGAGGTTCGCAGGCTCCGCAATTCGTCGAAGTCCAGCGAAATGGCCGCCGTCCGCTACGTCATGGAATGGGATCCCGTCCCGCTCAACGTCGCTGTCCAGTTCGTGCGCGCACTGTGATGGCCTTGCGATAAGTTGGCCGCCCGCCATTGGGCGGGCGGCCAACTGACGCGTCGCTGAAATTATAGAAGCGGGTAGCGGACGATCGTCGCCTCTCGCCCGGCGCCCACTCCGATGGACTGGATGCGGCAGCGGGAGAGTTCTTCGAGGCGCGCAATGTACGCTTGCGCATTCGCGGGGAGGTCGTCGAAAGAACGGCATCCGGTGATGTCCTCCTCCCAGCCGGGCAGCTCCTCGTACACGGGAACCGCGCGAGCGAAACCGGCCTGGTCGATGGGCATCTCCTCGGTACGTACACCGTCGACCTCGTAGGCGACGCAGACGGGGATCACCGGGTAGTTCGACAGGACGTCGAGTTTGGTGAGGCAGATGTCGGTGAGGCCGTTGATCCGGGTCGCATAGCGCATGATGACGGAGTCGAACCAGCCGGTGCGGCGCGGGCGCCCCGTCGTGACGCCGAATTCGCCGCCCTTGCGCCGCAGTGTCTCCCCGACCTCATCGTCGAGTTCGGTGGGGAAGGGTCCCTCTCCGACGCGCGTCGTGTACGCCTTCGCGACGCCGACGACCCGGTCGATGCGGGTCGGTCCGACTCCGGCCCCTGTCAGGGCCCCGCCCGCAGTCGGGTTCGATGAGGTGACGAATGGATAGGTGCCGTGGTCGATGTCGAGCATCGTCGCCTGGCCGCCCTCGAACAGCACTGTTTCCCCACGGTCGAGGGCGTCGTTGATGAGCAGGGACGCGTCGCACACCATCGGATGGATGCGATCGGCGTATGCGAGGAGTTCTTCGGTGATGACCGTCGGATCCAGGGTATGCATGCCGACGGCGGCGAAGACCTCGTTCTTCGGGGCGAGCGCCGCTTCGATCTTCACGGCGAGGCCCTCGGGGTCGAAGAGGTCCTGGATGCGGATGCCAATGCGGTTCATCTTATCGGCGTAGGTGGGGCCGATGCCGCGTCCGGTGGTGCCGATCTGGTTCTTGCCGCGAGCCTTCTCGTTCGCCTGGTCGATGAGGCGGTTGTAGCTGGGGATGATGTGGGCGTTCGCAGAGATCTTGAGTCGAGAGCAGTCGACTCCGCGCGACTTCATCTCCTCGATCTCGGCGAAGAGGACGTTGATGTCGACGACGACGCCGTTGCCGATGATCGGCGTGACTCCCTGGGACAGAATGCCGGCGGGCAGGAGGTGGAGGGCGTACTTCTCACCGTTGATGACGACCGTGTGACCGGCGTTGTTGCCGCCGTTGAATTTCACGACGAGGTCGGTGTCCTGCCCGAGCTGGTCGGTCGCCTTGCCCTTGCCTTCATCGCCCCACTGGGCTCCGAGTACGATCACGGCTGGCATGAGAGTCTCCCCGCTTGTGTCGAGTGCTTCGCGACGATGGTCGCACCTCATCCAAGCCTAGCCGCAGTGATCGCCCTCAAAGGCGCATGTCCAACTCCAGCGATGGCCTCACAGGCGCAGAGCGCAGCAGATCCACCTGAATACCGGAGACGTCGAGTTTGATCTGCGATCCGCCGACTGCTTCGACAGCCCTGCGGAGCGTTTCGGTCTTGCCGCAGACGCGAGGCCCTCGAATCTCGACTCGGGATTCCTCCATACGTGATGTCAGGAGTTCTCCGCGTCGCGTGCGGGACTCGCATCGAACGCCGCTCCGCCCTCGTTCTTGCGCGGCCTGCCCCGCCCCCGCATGGGAGCCGCTTTCGGGTCGCGACCGGCGTCTTTGAGGGCGCGGCGGAGGAGGATCTCGATCTGGGCGTTGACGGAGCGCAGGTCGTCGGCCGCCCACGCGGCAAGAGCCCCATGGACGGCCGGGTCGAGCCTGAGCAGGATCTGCTTGCGCTCGCGCTTGTCAGGCACCATCGTTCGACTTCCCCGCGCGGCTCAGTAGAGGGAACCGGCGTTGACGATCGGCTGGGTGTTCGTGTCCGAGCAGAGGACGACGAGCAGGTTGGAGACCATCTGGGCTTTGCGCTCGTCGTCGAGGTTGACGATGTCTTCTTCTTCGAGGCGCTCGAGGGCCTGGCTCACCATTGAAACCGCGCCCTCGACGATCTGCTCGCGAGCGGCGATGACGGCACCGGCCTGCTGGCGCTGGAGCATCGCCTGGGCGATCTCGGGCGCGTAAGCGAGGGAGGAGATACGGACTTCGACGATTTCAAGACCCGCCAAGGCGACTCGGGCCGCGACTTCATCGGCGAGTTCGGCGGACACCGCGTCGGTGCCGCCGCGCAGGGAGGTCTCTCCAGGGCCGGGTTCGTCATAGGGGTGGGTGGTGGCGACGTGACGCAGCGCCGATTCGGCCTGGGCCTTGATGAACTCCTCGTATTCCTCGACGGCGAAGACGGCTCGGGCGGTGTCGGCGACCTGCCAGACGACGATCGCGGCAATGTTCACGGGGTTGCCGTCGGAGTCATTGACTTTCAGTTCGGCGGTTTCGAAGTTGTGAACTTTGACGGAGATCTTCTTCCCGTTCGACAGCGGGGGAACGAGGACGAGGCCGGTTGTGCGGACCGTGCCGATGTACTTGCCGAAGAACTGGCGGACCGAGGTTTGTCCCGGCGAGATGACTGCAAGGGAGCTGAACAGGATGAGGACGACGAGGAGAAGGATCGAAGCGGCGATGATGCGAGCGATCCCGCCGGGCTCCTCCGCATCGGCCATGATCGCGCCACTGATAAAGAGGTAGATGGAATAGGCGAGCCCGGCTAGGAAGACGAGGAGGGCGGGGAATGCGGCGACTGCTCCGAGAGTAGCCGCCGGACGCTCGGTGATGTCGACGCGGGCGGTCCGCTCAGCATCGTGGTACTGATCGGCGTTTACGAGCATGGTGTGCGCGGTCATCGCGTTCTCCTTAGTCTTTCGCCCGTCGCGGGATTGCGCGACTCCAAGAGCAAAGTCATATCAATATGATATCTATTTAGTTCCTCGGTCTCCAGCTCTCGGCGCAATCGATCACATCGCGCGCGACCGCCGACCTCACTGAGGAAGATCACCTTCCGCTGCCGCTATCTTCGCCGCCAAGTGGATCATAGTGCGCGCGTCGTCCTCGCTCGCCCCGCTGCGTCGCCGATAACGGGCGCAGGCAGCATCGGCCTCGCCGTTCCACAGCATTGCGACCTCATCACTATCGAGCGGAGGAAGTCCCCGACTGATGAGCTGTCGATATTCGCAATCCGCTTCCTCAGCTTCGTCAAGGACTTGTCGTCCCGAGGCGGTGACGATCATGAGCGCGGCCACGAAGGCGACAGCGTCGCGCCGCCGATACCCCGCCCTCTTCACGAGGACATCGACAGCGCCTTCAACGTCTTCCGCATTCACCGCGAGGGCCACGTGACCTGATATTTGCGAACCTTCCGGCAGGGCCTGCAGACTCCTCCACCCGGAAATCGCAAGCTCTCTCGCCTCATCGACGTCGCGCGGGTTCAGCGAGCGCATCAACTTCGCCGCGTACCCCTGCGCTCGCGAGCCGCTGGAATGAGGTGACGGCGACTGCGGCACAGCATCTGGATACGCTCCACTAGATGCCCCTTCAGGGATCAGATCGACTCCGTAGGTGCCCCTCACCCTCGCCCACAGCGACGATATGAAGGACTTCACACCAGATGACATTCCTCTTCTCTCACTCCATCCTCAGGCAGTCTTCGCGCCCTCGCCGATGCGCAGCACGACGAGGGGATCGCCGGTCGGCTGATCGGACCCGCCCTCGGGCTCCTCGGTGATGAGAATCTCAATGCCGGGTTCGGGCATGATGTCGAGGAAGGAGAAGGCCGTCCCCTTCGCGGGCTCGTACATGCCGGCCTTCGTCACCGTATCGCCGTTACGGACCCATACCTGCAAGCTCCGTCCCTCGGATGCCCTGAGCCCCGTCGGCAGGGTCACCGCCGCCATGTCCATCCCCTTGGACCACGTGAGGGTGGCGACATGCCCATCGGGCATCGTATCGGTCACCCGGTCGACGTCCTGCGCCTGATTGAGTGCAGCGAAGTGGCTGGTCGCGTCCATGGAGTGCATCGCCGTCCAATGACCAACGCCCATTCCGACTCCAAGGAGGGCAACCGCAGCAGCCGCTTGACCGATGATCCGCATGACGCGGGGCATCGGGCGACGCTCATGGATAGTGACGACCGTGCGATCCTCCGTCGGCGATTGGGGTGAACCTGAGTCATACGCTGGGGCGCGCGCAGACTCATGCACCCTCGCCATCAGCGCCTCTTTGAGCGCGGGTGGCGGCTCCACGGGGCGCAGCGAGGCTCCGAGCAGAGCAGCAGTCTCAGAGTCCAGGGGGTCGATCCCCTCCGGCTCTTCCGCGTCCCTCCTCATCGGGCACCTCCCATCTCATGCCGCAGTTTCTCCATGCCGTCACGAATCCGACTCTTCACCGTGCCCAGCGGCACCTGCATGCGCTCCGCGATCTGCGAGTGCGTGAGGCCAGTGAAGTACGCGAGGACGATCGTCGTACGATGGGGCTCTCCGACGCGACCGAGGGCCTTTCGCACCCGCTCACCCTCGAAACGCTCTTCAATTGAATCAAGCGTCGAATCGAAGGCCGGATAGAGTCCATGATGTCGCAAATCGCGATCTCGCGAGGCTTGACTGGATCTCACACGGTCGATTGCCCGTCTGCGCGTCAGGGTCACCAGCCACGCCCTCGCACTTCCACGAGTCGGGTCATAGGAATCGGCTGATGTCCACACCTGCCAGAAGACGTCCTGAAGAACCTCTTCCGATTGAGCGCGATCCCTGACGACCTGCAGGACGAGGGCGAAGAGCCTGCCCGACCAGCGGTCGTACAGTTCGCCGAAGGCGCGCTCGTCGCGCGCTGCGACTGCCTGGAGCAGCCGACGATCAATATCTGCTTCGTCCACGCCGCACATGGTAGGCACAGATCGCACTTCATCTCGACACGATTCCCATTACTTTCGTCATTCATCCCCGTCTCGCCCCCCTGGTCACCTTATAGTCACCCGAAAGTGAATGAGTAGAGCTCCAGGCCGGGTGATGCGCTCAGTGTGATCACTGAGTCGACGGTGTTCTGCGTTGAGAACAATTCGAGGCTGTTGGGCGTCCCCGAGATGTGCATCCGTCTCTTCTGCCCGTTCACCTCCCATTCGAGGTCGCCCTCGCCTGCGACGACGACATTGACCTGCTTGCCGCGGAATGACAGGCGGAGGCGCCCATCGGCCTCGACCGGACTGATCCTCTCCTGCTCGACGTTCCACCGCCCGTCGAGGGCGAAAGTGTGGAGCCGCTGCCCGTCGGGGAATGAGAAGTCTCGCGTCCCCGCGCCGAGGGAACCCTCATGGTAGAAGCGATTGCGGGCGGCGCCCAGGTAGGTCTCGGGACTGCGGTCGCCGCTGTCATTCGGATTCTCCACAGTGAAGACGGGGGCGGGCAGGGTGATATTCGGATTGGCATCCTGGAGGAGTCGGCGCACGAGTTTCTCCGTTGTCGCCTCTCCGCCCTCGCCGTACTTGACCGCTCGCAGCTGTCCCGCCGCATCTGCGAGGTAATGGGCGGGCCAGTAGTGGTTGTCGAAGTTCGTCCATGTCGTCAGGTTCGAGTCGACGGCAACGGGGTAGGTGATGCCGAGTTTGGCCGCACCGTCCTTGACGTTGTCGACCTCTTTCTCGAAAGCGTATTCGGGCGAGTGAACGCCGATGACCCGCAGGCCGAAGTCTTTATAGGTCTGATGCAGCTTCTCAATGCCGGGGATGGAGCGCTGGCAGTTGATGCACGAGTACGCCCAGAAGTCGACGAGCGTTACCTTGCCGGTTTCGTCGGCGTCGCCGATAGGCTGATCACCGGGGGTGTTGAACCATGCGACTGCTCCTTCGATCTTCGGCAGGGGGCCGCAGTCGGCAAGTTCGGAGGCTCCGTCGACGCATTGGGCGGGCTGGCCGTTCGCGTTATTCGATGAGGTGTTGCCGCGCAGATATTCGTCGGTTTTCGCCTGGAGGGAGGCGGTCCAGTCGGGCAGGGCGCGCTGGATCACTGCGGGCAGGTCGGTTGCGAGCCCAATGGCGAGGGCGAGCATGGCGCCGCCCGCGATGATGCGGATCGCCTTCTGGCGCGTGCGGAACGCGGCGATGCGCTCGGTGAGCTTGCGTCCGGCGAGGGCGAAGCCGAGGAGCGGAATGCCGGTGCCGATTGCGAAGGATAGGGCGAGGGCGAGCGTGTCCGGGCCGATCCTTCCGGTGGTTCCGGCGACTGACACTGCTGCGAGGACGGGACCGGCGCAGGGGACATAGGCGGCTCCGAGGACGACGCCGAGGAGGAATCCATTATCGGGGCGCTTACCCGTCGAGCTGCCGAAACGTGTGAATGGCTTTTCGAGGACCTCCATGACGCGGGGGATCATCATGGCGACCCCGATGACGGACAGTGCGACGATCCCGGCCCAGCGGATGAAGTCCTGGGGGAGGTGGAGCAGGCTGAGGATTGTCGAGCCGAGGAGTGTGAAGAAGGTGAAGCTGACGATGAGTCCGGCGACGACGAGGTAGGGGCGCCAGCGGCTCGGTGTCCTCGTCGCGACTGATTGCGAGGATCCGGTTTCCGCCGTGATGTTTCCGAGGGCGGAGAGGGAGCCCGCGGTCGCCATGCCGGGGATGGAGGCGATTGATGATGTCGATGATGTGCCGCGCGCACCTTGAGCGCCTCCTGAGAGGAAGATGACCGGCAGGACGGGGAGGATGCACGGCGAGATTCCGGTGATGAAGCCGCCGATGAGTCCGATGAGGATGAGTGTTGTCATGTAGTACCTCCTGGGTATTCACTCATCGGTTCGTCACTGGACGGCGTTCAGATCGTTCTCTTGCACGATTGACCGTGGTGACTCATGTCACAGATCTGTCGTAACTTGGGCGGCGAATCAATCGACGAGCGGGTGCCACACGGGTACCCCACTACAGAATCGGGTTTCCATGAATCTTCGCAAGCTTCTCGCCGCCACCACCATCGTCGCCGCAGCCGCTTCCGGCATTGCCGCCTGTGGCCAGAACGCGTCGGGAGATAAGGGCAGGTCCGGCACTTCCACGTCGCAGACGACGGACAAACCATCCCAAGACAAGATGAGCGACAAAGACAAGATGTCAGATAAGGACCATGACAAGATGTCGGACGGCGACAAGATGAGCGATAAAGACAAGAAGCACTGAGCTCACAGCCCGGGCGCAGTTAGGAGCAACTGTCTGAACACTTGCCCCGTCACTGCAAATAGGCCCGCACACACTTCGGCCTCTCGGTGAGAAAAACACGGCAATCCAGCCGACTCTCTCGCCGAGAGGCCGAGTTGTGCACCGCACGAAGACGCTTACAGAGCAACTATAAACTTCGGCCACTATCCACACCCGCGCAGTGAATACGTCTACGAATGCTCTCCACGACACACGCACCCCACGCTAGCGACCAGCCTCAATGAAGTGCAGCTCCCAAAGGAACTGCAACGTCGTCAGCGAGCAGTACACACCCTTGGCTTGGTTTGGTTTTGTGGGCCGGGTGTTTTGAGGGTTGTTGGTTGTTATTGGTGGTGTTGTACCCAGTGGCGTGTGTATTGGTTGGGTGAGAGCCAGCCCAGCGCGCTGTGGGGGTGTTCTTCATTGTAGCGCCGTGACCATTCGACGATGAGTGTGCGGGCGTGGTCGATACCGTCGAACATGTTGTCCTCGAGGAGTTCGTCGTGCATGCGGTTATGCAAGGATTCCACGAACCCGTTATGCCAGGGCTGGCCTGGGGGTATGAACGCTTAGAGCGTGTCGTGCTCGCTGGCCCAGCGTGCCAAGGCTGCGGCAATGAATTCAGGCCCGTTATCGGCCCGTAGCACATGGGGTGCTCCATGGGCCAGGACTGCTAGGTCAAGCATGTCGATCACGTCGGCGGCTCCCATGCGGCGCTCGACGCGGAAAGCCAGGTGTTGGCGCGTGAGCTCATCGATGACGTTACAGACCTTGAAGACCCGTCCCCTTCCAGTCGGAGTCGAACTGGAAATCAATGGCCCACACCTGCCCTGGAGCACTGGCCGTGGCCAGGAGTTGGGGGCGGGGCTTGGAGGCCTTGCGCGAGCGTACGCAAAGCCCTTCGGTGCGCCACAAGCGCCAAGACATCACGCCCCACATGGATTCCCTCGCTCTTGGCGCACGCCCAGGCACGTTTATAGCCCACCTTCGATGCGTGGCAGCAAAATCGTTCATCCACTGGCGCACACCCGCATGATCATGCAGTCTGGCAGGCCCGCCCCCATCGCGGGCTCGGCAATACGCTGACCGGGACAGCCCGGCAACGCGGCACGCAAGACGCTGAGAGAACCCCAGGTCAATAAGATGGTTGACAGCTTCATGCCGACACGCCGGGCTTAGAAGTTTCCCTCTGCCAACTCTCCCAACGCCGCCTCACTGATACCACGCACGCGGCAGGCCTGAGCCGTACTCATCCCCTCACCACGCAACTGCTCAGCCTTCTCCAACTTCACAACAATCTGCTCAGGCGTATGCGTCGCCAACTTCCCCTCACGGCCATCCATTCCGCCCGGCCACACACGGCCAGGACTACCTAGAACAACCCTCTCAAAACAAACGGCCCAAAAACCCAAACCCCTCCACCCTCAGGGACTGAGGCACTCTCCCGTCGAATACTCGCTATTACAGTGAAACGTTAAAGTCCCCTTCAAACCAGTTTCACCAGCTTAATCCTGGCACCATCGGTCGACTTATCCCCATCGGATGAGAGGGTTTTCAGACTGCCCGTCCCTCGACAGGCACCGTTGATTTCCTTTAGCAAGCAGCACCCTGTCTTCGGGTCACCCCACCCGAGGGCGGGCACACTCAGACTACCCGCCTCGGGCAGTGGAGCCCCTTCACTCCCCCTTCGCGGCCGCCTCCGAAGCCCGCAGGGAGGCGACCTCATACAGAGCAATGCCCGTCGCCACGGCAGCGTTCAACGACTCGACCGCAGAAGAGATCGGAATGGATACGATCTGGTCGCAGGTCTCGCGCACGAGGCGCGACAATCCAGAACCCTCCGCTCCCGTCACAACGACGAGCGGCGCCGTCGCCAGGGACAGCTCGCGGAGCTCGGCGTCGCCGCCTCCGTCGAGGCCGACGACGAAGTAGCCCGCCTTCTTGCATTCTTGAAGAGCGCGCACGAGGTTCGTCACCCTCGCGACGGGCACGCGAGCAGCAGCACCCGCGGACACCTTCCAGGCGGTCACGGTCACGCCCGCACTGCGCCGCTCGGGGATGATGAGCCCGTCCGCTCCGAAAGCGCCCGCCGAACGCAAGACCGCCCCCAGGTTATGCGGGTCCGTCACCTGGTCGAGGGCGACGAGCAGCGGCGTGCCCAGCTGCTGCAAAGAACCCACGATCAGGTCATCGACCTGCGCGTACTCGTAGCCTCGCACTTCAATCGCGACGCCCTGATGGACGGCCCCATCGGTCGCAACATCAAGGTCGCGGCGCGTCACCTCGTACACGGGGGCTCCCATGGCGGAGGCGAGTCGGATGACTTCCTCCACGCGATCGTCCTTCACATTGTCGAGGACGAAGACGCGCTCAATCGGAACGGAGGCGCGCACGGCCTCCGCGACGGGATTACGCCCGGCGATAAGCTCATGACCTGGGGCGATCTTGATAGAGCTCTTCGCACGCGCGCGGGCGATTGCAGCCTTTTGGGCTTCGCGCGCCTCACGCTGCACCTTGCGCTTATGAGCCGGATGGTAGGTGCGGTCCTCGGCCTTCGGCGTCGGGCCCTTGCCTTCGAGGCGACGGCGCGAGTGTCCGCCCGTCCCGACCTTCGCGCCCTTCTTCGAGCCCGGCTTGCGCACGGCTCCGCGGCGCCCGTTGTTTCCAGCCATCGTGTTCGTCCTTCTTCGTTGCGAGCGCCTCCCGGCGCGCCTGATCCGATTCAGCCTAGCGGGGCCCGGCGCTGATCCGGCAGTCCGAAGCGGCCTTTGCGGCCCGATTCACCCGGATTCACCTCTCACAAGAAAACAGCCCGGAGTTCAACATGCGCGCCGAACCTCAATCGAGGTGTCCTTGTTGTTCTTCCTTCTCATACCAGGCCGCATATCCACCGGCTTGAAATGGCCATCGAAGGGGTTGGAGGTTCTCATGCTGAGTGTGTGCCTGCAGCATCTGGTCACATAGACCGCTGTACGCCTGCGGAGTCTGAGCTCTTCCTTCTTTCACGCCTCGCGAAATCGCCCAGAGAACACCCCGCGTCCTCAGCAGCGGCGCAGTCTTCCGAATGATCCGACGCGCTTTCGCGTCGTCAATGATCGCCACCGCATCCCGGAGCTCAGCCACGGCAGCAGCCCACGCTTCTCCGCTGTCCCGCCCATCAGGCACGGATGAGCCGAAACGTGCCATCCACCCGGCAAGCACCGAGAACTCTTCAATCTCCTCCAGATCGCAGATTTCTAGACTTTCATGAGATGGGGTGTGACCGAGCCGTTGAAGCTCCTTCATGACACCGCTCGGAACGAGATGCCGACGTTCACGCCCAGCGGCGTCAATCAAACCATCAAGGCGATCACATGCTTGGGCATGAAGCAACCCGGTCGTGTCCCAGACGAAGATGGGCTCACTCATCCCCGGCCTCGACGAGTCCGCACGTCATCTCCTGAGCGCGTCGACGAGTAATGAAGTCCTCATCGACTGCGCGAACACAGGCTTGAACCCACTTCTTCGCAAGGCCTGGAGGAAGCATATCCTCTTCAGGCTTCGAGCCCACAGCCCTATAGAAATCCTCATCAACCGGTGTTGTATTCCGCTCGACCTTGGATAGATCCACCTTGGCCGTGTCGGCACTTTGAACGATCAAGGACCACGAGACCCTGTATTCAGCAGCCAGCCTGACAAGATCATCCCTCGTCGGGCACCTGAGTTCTTCGAGGACGCTGGAGGGGAGGAGAAGCTCGGCGGCAAACACCTCAATGAACTCCTCGGCTTGTCCTGCTGAAGAGAAATGACTCGACGCTTCATAGGTGTCACCGCTGATGTGATGGCCGATCTCATGAGCCACGGTGGCGCGTCGTCGACCAGGATCCAGGCCCTGACCCACTAGAGCGACACCGAGTCCGATTTCGGGCGAGAAAGACAGTCCATCAATCTTCGCTTCGGTCGTTCGACACCACAGACCGAGTTCCGCAGCGACATCCGTCATCGGGCCCAGAGGTTCGTCTCCGACTTTGAGAAAGTCCCGTGTCTTCTGCGCAAGTTCACGCGCCTCGTCGGGAGAATCAAGACCGTGCGCATTGAATGGAAATACCACGGGTTCGATCAAGTGATAGCCGCGCAACTGGCTCAGATCTCTCCAGGCTCGATCAATCTCAACACCGGCGCGGAACTCCTCGCGTTCTTGGCTCGTCGATTCTTCAGCAATCGGCTTGCGCGCGGCAAGCACGGCCTGGTCTGGAAGCGAGACGAGATCAACGAAAGATACGTCGAATACTTCTGCGAGGACCGAGAGTTCGAGGGCCGATACCTTCCTGTCCCCTGTTTCAATACGAGAGATGGCCGTGCGATCAAGGTTCTGGCCTCGACAGGTGCACTCCCAAGCGAGCTTCTCTTGATCGAGATTCGCCCCTTGGCGAAACACTCGAATCCGAGCGCCGAGTTCAGCAAAATCCTTCACCTGTGCCACGTGTGTGATTTTCCCACATGTAGGATGCGATGACAAGAGTGGACGCGTATCGGTTGTTCTCATTGCGAGGCCCGAAGGCCCTTAATACCCCCGTCTTGGACTTCAGCCCAGCCTCCAGCTCGCGCCCTCGCGGCCGTCGGCGACGGCGATGCCGGCCTGGGCGAGTCGATCCCGCAGAGCGTCCGCGCGAGCCCAGTCCTTGTTGGCGCGCGCCTGAGCGCGCTCTTCGATGAGGGCACGAACCAGGGCATCCAAGGCCTCATGCTCAGCAGAACCCTCGCCCCCTCCCGCGCCAAGTCCCCCGCGCCACTGGGGCGACGCCGGGTCGAGACCGAGGACGTCAAGCATGGAACGGACGAGCACCTGCTCTCGACGGACGAGCGCCTTGTCGCCCTCGTCAATGGCCGTGTTCCCCGCCTTCATGTGCTCATGGATGACCGCGAGCGCGCCCGCGACATTGAGGTCGTCGTCCATGGCGGCGACGAACCCGTCGGGAAGCTCGGAGGCGGGCAGGGCGATCTGCTCAGCCGAAGCCTCCCCGGCGAGGTCGATGGAGCGCTCAACGAAGCCGGAAAAGCGCTCCCATGCGGCGGCGGCCGCGGGCAGGGTCTCGTCGCCCCATTCGATTGCGGAGCGGTGATGCACAGTGGATAGGGCCCAGCGCACTGCGACTACGGGATAGTCCCGGGTGAGGGCGTCGATCGACAAGACGTTGCCGAGCGACTTGCTCATCTTCTCACCCTTAGTCGTCACCCATGCGTTGTGGACCCACAGGCGGGCAAAACCCCAGCCTGCGCCATGGGACTGAGCCTGCTCGTTCTCGTGGTGCGGGAAGCGCAGGTCGATGCCTCCGCCGTGGACGTCGAACTCGTCGCCGAGATAGCGTCTGGCCATGGCGGAGCATTCGAGATGCCATCCGGGGCGGCCCTGACCCCAGGGGGACTCCCAGGATGCGGTTTCAGGTTCGCCGGGCTTCGTGGACTTCCACAGGGCGAAGTCCCGGGGGTCGCGCTTGCCCGCCTCAACGGCCGCGTCGATCTGAGTCTCGTCTTCGGTGGTGCGCATGTCGTCGAGGCGCTGGCGCGTCAGGGAGCCGTAGTCGGGCTGACTGTGCACGTCGAAATAGACATTGCCGCGCCCGTCGTTGTAGGCGTGTCCGCGGTCAATGAGGCGGCGCACGAGGTCGATCTGGTCGGGGATGTGACCGGTGGCGCGCGGCTCATAGGTCGGGGGCAGGACGCCGAGGGTGTCGTAAGCGTCGGTGAATTCGCGTTCGAATCGGTAGGCCCACGCCCACCAGGGGACCTGCGCCTGCGCGGACTTATTGAGGATCTTGTCGTCAATGTCAGTCACATTGCGGATGTAGGTGACATCGAGGCCGCTTCGGCGCAACCACCTGACGAGGGAGTCGAAGGCGACGGCGGCGCGCAGGTGGCCCACATGCGGGGAGCCCTGGACTGTCGCCCCGCACAGGTAGATGCCGACATGTCCGGGGATGATCGGATCGAGGGGCGTCAGGCGGGAGGTCTTCGAGTCGTGCAACTGCAGCGTCATGCTCCGATTCTACCGGGGCGGCGAGGTCGAACTGGCGCGGAGCGTGTTCTGCGGGACCCGCGAGTACCTGAGCCGGGATCCCCCGCCCGCCCTCGCGAATCACGCATAAGGCGTCGGGCCCGCCTCACGCGCACAGCCGTACAAGACGAAGCGGACGGGTTTCGCGAGGAAGTTGATGTCTCAAGGATCCTTGTCCACCTCTTCATCCTGCACATATACTCCGGAAGGCCCCACTGACGAGGGGCAACATCCAACCGAGCGTCCGGCGCAACCCGCCGGGCGCACCCACGCCTTCCACACACCGGACGGCGACGCGAGGAAGGACCCCGATGGAGTGGATCCCGACCGGAACCGGTCACGAACTCAGTATCGAGGGCGGCAAGATCGTCGCCCGCAACGACAAGGGCAGAACTTTGAAATCCGTTCCTGCGGCCGCGAAGAAGACGCAGGCCTGGGAGGACCTCGACTCGACCCTGATCTTCCTCCACCAGCACGACCTCGAGGTCGGGGAGGCCGTCGAACGCTGGTTCCTGCGATCCCTGCCCGTTCCCCGAATCGTCCTGGCCACCGTCTGGCCCGATGACGCGTGGCGATCCTGGCTCACTGACCTCGTCATCTCCACCCCGGACGGAGAGGTCGCCGGATTCTTGCGCGCCGCGGACGCGGACGCCCTCGGCATCGTCGACCTCGACGGCGAGACGACGACCATCAGCGCCGAGGCCGTCCTCATCCCCCACCCCGCTGCCCTCGTCGACCTCGACGACCTGCGCGAATTCGCTGCGGAACTCGGCATTTCCCAACGCTTCGACCAGCTCTTCCGCGATGTCCACCGCGCAGACCCCGCCACGGCCGAAGCGCTCGAACTCAACACCTGGTCGGGCGGCTCCTTCACACAACTGCGTTACGCCGCAGGACGCGCCACCGCCGCTGGCTTCAAAGTCTCCGGCGGATACTCGACCTGCCCGGTCTACGAGGACGGCGCCCTCGTCACCGCCCGCTACTGGATCGGCGCGGACAGTCCCGACGCCGAAACGGAGACCGGCGACCTGCACTGGGTGCGCGACGACCACGTCATCCGCATCGGCGAGGTCGGCCGCATCGCCTACTCCGAAGGTGTGCGCATGGCCGCCCACATCTACGCCGGACGCGTCATCGACGATGAACCCCGCCCCTGAGCGGGGCTCGCACCCCGAACACGATCGCACCCACCCCCGCACCCTCTCCTCGTACGCGTACGCCCCGAAGGAACTGTCATGATCACCCCATCTCGAGCCGCCGAACTCGGTGGCATCATCTCCTCCGACGCCCCCGGAACCATCCCCGCCTCGGCTCGCACCTACACCCACCCCGCCCTTGAGGGGCGTACCGTCGTGCGCCTCACCCCCGACGCCCTCGGCGAAGTCGAGGACATCACCCTCACCTCCCTCGGCTTCACACCCGGGCAACACACCGGCATCGGTCGAATGCGCCAACGCGCCATCGGCTTCCCCGCCTGGCCGATCATCCACGACCCGAAGAATGCGCGCCACGCCCTCAACCTCGTCGGCGACCTGCAACGCGCCGCCAAAGCCGCCAAATCCAAGCCCGGAAATGCGAAGCTTCTCCTCGACGAGCTGGCGAAAATGCTCGGCGACTCCGCCCCGCATTTCCTTCCGACCTTCCTCGAAGAGGCCGCCCGCATCTTCTTGCGCCTCGACAACCGCGTCTACGCAGCCCAGTACTTCTCCAAAGCGCGCGAAGCCGAGCGCGTCCACAGCCTCAAAGTCGATGAAGACCGCAACTCCAAGGCCTTCCTCGAATTCGCCCTCGCCGGGGCCATCACCGCTAAAGAACTGACGAACGAGTCGAAAACCCTGTGCGAACGCTACGAACCCGAACGCGCCCTCGACATTTTCCTCACCCTCAACATCGACCGCGTCAAAGGCGGGATGCCGCCCTACGGCGGGCTCGCCGCAGACCTCAAGCGCCTCGCGAAAGCCGCCCACGCGGACCCTGTGGAAGTCCACACCCGCTTCCTGCGTGCCGTTCTTTCCTCCCCGTCGCTGTCCAAAGCGCCCGCCGCCTTCTGGAGGGGCTTCAAGAAAGCGATCCCCGTTTTAGTCGCGCAAGAGCCCACGACCACGAAGGCGCTACTCGCCCTCACCCCGAGTCCCGTCCCCTCCGACGAGTGGATCGACATCCTCGACTCCGTCGGTTTGAGCGAAGACCTCGCCGCCGGGCGAGTCGACGCCCGCGAATGGGTCGAACGCTACACGCGCATGCTCCAGAGCCAATGGAACGCCGGATACCCGCGCAAGCTCAGCCTCCTCATCAGAAGAATGAAGAGTCTCAAGGGGCAGAGCATCACCTTGTCCAAGCGCGTCTTCGGCCTGCAACCCGAACTCCTCGACGCGCTCTTGTCCACCGGAGCGAAAGTCGAATTCGATGCGCCTCCGGGCTCCTACTACAACCGCCTGAACCTGTCCGACTGGGCGGAAACGCAAGACCGCCCCGACCTCGATGCCCTCGCCGAAAGCGAACACGCGCACCTGGTGCTTGGGACAATCGGCAGGACGGCCTCAGACCATCTCGACGTCATCCTCTCCCACTCCGGTGCCCGCGCAATGCTCGGACGCTGGGCGGAGTCCACGCTCGGCGAGCACCCGACCTCACAAGAAGTCCTCAGCGAAATACGACGACTGAGCCCGCTCTTCACCCCCGCCGGTCTTGACGCGTATCCGCGCCAGATCAGCGCCCTCGTCGAACGACTCAACGCCGGAGAAATCCTCGCCGATGTTTTCCGCGACGGTTTCCTCACCGAGTACACATGGCCCGAACTGGAAGCCGCATCCGCCGAACTCGGCAAGAACACCACCTTCCACGAGTCCTTCCCCTCGATCGGCATCGCCGCCGATGGCCACATCATCTGGGTCGACGGCGACAAGAGGATCGCCGAAGCCTCCTTCGCTCCCACCGCAACAGACAAAGCCGAATACTGGCACTATCTGCTCGCAGGCGAAGCCACGGCCTGCGCCTACCGGAAGAACTGGGAATACTTCCTCACCTGGTCGACCGACCCGGGAACATCAACGCAGATCCGCTACTACGGCGGCTCGGACGTCCCCTTGACCCTGCCCTTCAACGATGGGCGCCTCGTCGGTGAGCGCGTCGTCCACGGGGGCGACGGCGGCGACCCCTTCGCCGATCGCGCCCTCGTTCTTCGCGAAGGCGAGCACTACTGGCGTCTCGATGACACCTTCCGGGAAATCGACCCCGCGACGGGTCAGAGGGGACGCGAATCCCTGCCCGCTCCGCTCGCCGAACTCATCGAGCCCTACCTTCGCGACGGGTGGGAACTCGAAAAGCACACCATCATCTGGTGTCCAGTCTTCCCGACGACGGCCGACTCCAGCCTGTCGACGGCCCATGGCCGACACGCGTGGCTGCGCATGAGCAGGGACGAGGAGTCGCTCTACCTCGACGCCAACGGGCATAAGGTGCACCCGAAGGACCGCTGGGACCGCTTCAAAGGCCGCATGGCGCGCCCCGGGGGCGGGCACTGGCTGCTCAAGGGCGAGGAGCTCGTGCGCGAAGATGATTTCGCCCCCATGTTCGCGGCGGCTGACGCACGAGGGGGCACTCATCTTCTCCACAGAGTCCCCCAGGTCGGCTGGAACCAGTTCCGAGTGCGCGACGAGGCCGCAAGCGACAAGCTGCGCCATGCGACACCCTCCCAGCTCGAAGAGCTCCTCAAAGTCGTTCCGACCGCCGACAGTACGGAAGATGCTGAGGCGGTGGATCCCGGCAGGATCCTCACCGACGAGGCCCGGGCAGCGGCCGCGAGTTTCCTCGGTTCCGACTGTCGCGCACTCGTCGACTCCGTCGTATGGGCAACGGCCCGCGTCAAACGAATCGTCGAAGACGGACTCGAGCGCACAACACAAGAGGCGCAGCCAACAAGGAGCTTCCCCGAATGGGAAGCCTCATGCGACGCTCTCAGCTGGGCGAATATCGAGTGGTCGTTGACGACGGAGCGTGACGTTCTGCATAACATGGCCCGGCGTCTAGGAGGAGCCGAGCTTGCGGTGACGGGCGTCGGGAGTGCTTTCACCCACCTCATCACCCGACCGATCGCTCTGCTGTTCTCAGTCACCCGTCCCCTCGCCTCGAAAGAGTTCGTAGGTCAAGCCGCCGCAGCATTCGGGGACCTCGTCGATGAAGGCCTGTACTCGCCCTCGTGCTGTGTTTTCGAGGTGGCGGGGATCGAAGAAAAGCCATCATCCACCGAGCCCGCACGACTCCTCACCACCCCCTCCGGCCCTGCAATCCTGATCGGCACCGGCCGCCCCTTCTGGGCTCACAACAGCAACGACAAGACGCGCTTCTTCTCTCCCTCAGGCGGTGTTCCCAAGAGCGTCGACGGCGCTCCGATCAGCCTCGTCACCCGAGGCTGCGGCATCGAAGCCGAAACGATCATCGAGGCGTTCCGCGTCCTCCTCGACGAGGGCGCCCCCCAGTGGGATCCGGCGAAGGCCGAGCGCCTCGCTGAGGGGACCGGGTGGACCAGAGCAGCCGCTTCATTGTTCCTCGCGGGCCTGCCCAACATCCGCTCGGCTGAGGCGAACTTCCTCGACAAGGACCTGCGCACCCTGCTCGGCCTGAAAGTCGCCGAAGCGAGGGAAGGCAGGGAGTTCCTCAGTGGACTCGGCGCCGAAGAGCTCCTGCGACTCATCGAGGCCGGCGCCTCCGACCCCCTGCGTCTGGCACATGAAGGGATCGACGTTGAAGCGGTCATTGCCGCCTGGTCGGACAATGAGCAGGTTTTCCATCTTCCAGGTGCTCTTCTCGCCGCAGCGGATTCGGCTTTCCCCTGGGGCGGCGCACGGCGACTGCGCGAACTCAGTCAGGATCCGAACAGCGTCGACCCTGATGTCTGGCTGTGGGCTGCTGCTCAGGCCGAGGCCGGTAGCCGCTTCGCGCTCTGGCTCGCCCAGGTGTATGAGCGCATGAAGTCAGCGTGCCGAAGCGTGAAAGTCGAGTGGCAGGACTACGGGAGCGGCCTGCGCACCGTCCTGGGCCTGCCCGCCGTAGACGAGAACGCGCCCTCGGATCAGGTCGATTCAGTCGGCCCCTGGTCGATGACGAACGCCCCGTACTCGACCGTCTTCTATGATCCGAACACGTCAAAAGACTTCACGGAGGATCGGCGTCTGCTCGACGCGATCGACGAGGGCGAGTACTCGCTGCAAAGGATCCGCAAGCGCCTCGATGTGGTGATCGGTGTTTATGACGAGATCGCCGACGCCCTCGTCAACGCAACGCCTGGCTGCGCTTGTGACCCGCTCGTGTCCGCACCCCAGGTCGTGTCCGCTGCGGCCAAGTCCCTGGGTGTCCCCGAAGATTCGGCGCGTTACTGGCTGCAGATCCTCGCCCTGACCTTCCCCAGCGACAAGAACGTCGAGTCGTGGAACTCCTGGTCGAAGAAGCAGCGTCTCGCAGCGGCGGCCCCTCTGCTGGAGGCGGGGCTGCTCGTCGAAGCGAAGCGCGCCCGTGCAGGTCGCAGCCTCTTCCTGCCGGGCGGCTGGCAGGAGGCGAGCACCCCGCATAAGCCAATGGAGGTCTGGAAGGCCCCATTCTACGATCTCACCGACGCCCCGAAAGTCACTCCGCGTCACGATGCGGTCGTCCCGCTCGTCCCCTTGGGGCGACTCTTCGAGGATGCGTGGCAGCGCTACGTGGACGGGGACGTTCCCGGATACACGGAGTTGCGCACGACCCGCTACCGCAGGCGCTGAACAGGTGAAGATGTTCACCCTCTCCCCCAGTTTCTCTCGGGGCCGAAGGGGAGAGAGCGAATAGACTTCAGGCCGAAGGGGAGAGAGCGACGGGCGACTAGCTCATGAGGCCGCCGAGCTCACCCGACCCTGAGAAGAAGGTTTCGAGGAGGAATCATGGCGACGAGCACACCCCCCGGCGATTCCACGCCCGGAGCGTCCGAGGCGAACACAGCCCAGCAGGTGCCGCCGCCGGAGGTCCTCTACGCAGACGAGCTCGCCGTCCTCGCCCGCCAGGAGGGGCCCAAGCCGCCCGGCTGGCGCCTGACACCCTCGGCCGTCGTCTCCTTCATCTGTGGAAACCCTCGGCTGAAGATCAGCCGCAAGTTCGTCGGCGATGTCTCCCTCGTTGAGCGCTGCGTCATCACCCTGGCCGGTGAGCGCGCCCTCCTCCTCGTCGGCGAGCCGGGCACCGCGAAGTCAATGCTCTCCGAACTGCTCTCCGCAGCCATCTGCGGCACCTCGGGGCTGACCGTCCAGGGCAGTGCGGGCACGACCGAGGACCAGTTGCGTTACGGGTGGAACTACGCCCAACTCCTCGCGCGCGGCCCCAGTGTCGACGCCCTCGTCCCCTCCCCTGTCCTGGCCGCCATGTCGACGGGGCGGGTCGCGCGCATCGAGGAGATCACCCGTTGCCTGCCCGAAGTCCAAGACTCACTCGTCTCCATCCTGTCCGAACGCCGCATCGCCGTCCCCGAACTCGGGGAGTATGCGATTCATGCGCGCCCCGGATTCTGTCTCATCGCGACAGCAAACCTGCGCGACCGGGGAGTGTCAGAAATGAGCGCCGCCCTCAAACGCCGTTTCAACTTCGAGGCCGTCGCCCCGATCTGCGACGCTTCGGCTGAGATCGCCCTCGTCACTGAGAAAACGAAGCAGACGCTCAGTGCAGCCGGAGTGCCCGCGAAGGTCGACGAGGTCGTCGTTGAAACCCTCGTCACCGCGTTCCGTGACCTGCGCAGCGGGATCAGCCAGGAAGGATGGGCCGTCGAGAAACCCTCAACCGTCCTGTCGACGGCTGAAGCGGTCGCCATCTCCGGGTCGATCGCCCTTGCCGGGGCGTTCTTCCCTCACGCGAAGGACGGAGTGCGACTCATTCCCGGCCAACTGCTCGGGGCGGTCCGCAAGGACGATTCTGAAGACGGGGCGCGCCTGCTCGCCTACTGGGATTCGACTGTGAAACGCCGCGCGAACGAGGGACGGCACACCTGGGCGCAGCTCTGGGAGCTTCGCAGCGCGCTTGAGGACTGAGCCGACGAGCTGGACGAATCACACAACACAGCGATGGAATGTGGGAACATGAGGAACGAGGTCGATGCGCGCGAACAGGTGTCGGCGCTCGCGGCATGCCGCGACCCCTTCCTCATCGGTGTGCGCCATCACTCCCCTGCGCTGGCCGCGAGTATCCCCGCGATGCTCGACGACTTCGCACCCGATGTGCTCGCTATCGAACTGCCTGCTGAGGCAGATGAATGGATCCCCTGGCTGACCAGCGCGAACACCGTCGCCCCGGTTGCTCTCGCATTCAGTCGCGGCGAGGATCTCAGCTTCTACCCGTTCGCGGACTTCTCACCCGAACTCGCGGCTTTGCGCTGGGCCGCGGCGCGCGGGGTACGGGTCCTGTGCATTGACCGGCCCATTGCGGCTCGGGGGGAGAAGACCTCGGCAGGCGTGGGCCCGAGAGCTGGAGAAACACCAAGTGGGGAGACGCCAACGGGCCCACGAGCAGGAGAGACACCAGCCGGAGCAGCCGATCATGAGATGGAGTTCGGCGCACTCCGGGAAGAGAGCGACCCCCGTGAGGAGGCCAAGGGCAGCCAGGGCCCGGCTCCCGCCTCCGGCGATTCTCGAGGCCGACGAGCCCTGGAGGCCGCGGCCCGCGCCGAGGACGGGGATTCAGCCGAATCCTGGGATCGCCTCGTCGAAGCTCGCGCACCCTCTTCAACCCCCGGTCAGATCCGCGTCGCCGCCCTCGCGCACGGGTGGGCGATGCGCGTCGATGAGGCAGAAACAGACGAGGACAGCCTCGAGCGCGAACAATGGATGCGCGCCACCCTCACTCCCGAGATCTCGTCCGGCACCCGAGTCGCCGCACTCGTCGGAGCCTTCCACGCCCCCGCTCTTCTCCCCCTTCCACAAGACACCGCATCTTGCACCCCTGTGGCTGTGAACATTCCGCTTGGGGAACATGGCTCCTCCGAGGCTGCGAAGCTCCCTGCACGCACGCAGCACGCTCCTGTGCGTTCCTGTCTCGTCGCCTACTCCTTCGACCACCTCGACTCGCGTTCCGGCTACCCATCCGGCATCCGCGACCCCGGCTGGCAACAACTCGTCTACGAATCGGGCCTCGACCCTAAGCGCCTGCGCGCCGACGTCGCCTCCGTCATCACCTCCATCACGAGGGCGCTGCGCGAAGCCGGACACCCCGCAGGCCCCGCAGAAGCCGCAGAATGTTCACGCATCGCCCTCGACCTCGCGACCCTGCGCAACCTGGCTGCCCCCTCACGGCGCGAACTCGTCGAAGCGGTCACCTCCGTCCTCGCCCAAGGGGAAATCCTCGGACGGGGCAGAGCAGTGGCCGACGCCCTCGAACGCGTCCTCATCGGCACGAGGACGGGACGAGTCGACCCCGCCGTCCCCACATCCCCCCTGCTCGAAGCCGTGCGATCCGAGGTCGAAGCGGCACGCCTCCCCCTTGACGGAACCCACGAGCTCGTCCTCGTACCCGAACGCAGCGCCCTCGACCTCACCCGTTCCGTACTCATGCACCGGCTGCGCGCGGGCGGAGTCGTCTACGGCCACAGCGAGGAGCGGAGCACGACCCGGGGAGCGCAAGCCCTTGCACAGACTTGGCAGGTGCAGTGGACTCCCGCCACGGAGGCGAGCATCGAACTCGCTTCCATTCGCGGGCTCACAGTCGAGCAGATCGCGTCGACGGCGCTGCTCACCCGGCGGGTCGAGGGTGCCGTGGACGTCGTGCGACTCCTGCGCGAGGCCAGTGCCTGCGCCTGCCCCGCACCCCTTGAGAGAGCACTCAACCTCGCTACTCGCATGACCGCGACCGTGTCCTTCGCCGAGGCCGTGTCCTTCGCGATCGCCCTAAGCGACGTGGCCCGCGCGGACATTCCCGGCGCTGCTCTCCTCGACTCTCAGCTCCGCGAGAGGGCCGCCACCGCCGCCGACCTGTTCGGAACCGCCGCCATCCGCGAGATCCGCGGCATCGAGGGATCCGACGACCCCGACGACGCCGCCGCCCTCGCCGCCCTCATCGGGATCGGCGCCGACCACCCGCTCTCGCTCCATGCGGCCCTCAACCGCCTGACGTCCGCGGGCTCGCCCCTCATGCAGGGCGCATCCGCCGGACTCCTCATCGACGAGGACGAGGCGGCGGTCCGCATCGCCTCCTGGCTCAACGCCGCCACCCCGGAAGCCAGACGGGTCCTGCGCCGCAGGCTCGTCGGCCTGCTCATCACGGCGGGCGCCCGTTTCGACACGGCGCCCGCCGCCCTCGCCCTCGTCGATCGGATCAACACCGTCGACGACGCGGAGTTCGTCACGGTCCTGCCGGCCCTGCGCGGCGGGTTCGACTGTTTCGACCAGGATTCTCGCGAACGCCTGCTCGCCGACCTCGCGCCGAACTTGGGGCGGGCGCGCAACCTTGAGCTTCCTGCCGAGCAGGTCATCGCCATCACACAAGCCGACACGGGGGCGCGGGCGCGTCTGGCGGCCCTGGGGCTCGCCGACGCGTCCTTCAGCCCGGCCGAGAGGTGGCGGCTCATCCTCGGGACGCAGCGCACGAGCCTGTCGCCGCAGGGCCGACGCATGGCATCCGCACTCGACGAGTTGTACGGGCGGAGCGCATCCGACGCCCTCGACGCGCGCAGACGGGACGCCGCGTCGGGCCCCTCGCAGCTCGGCGTGCGCCAATGGGAGTCCGAGATCGACGCGCTCTTCGGTCACGGGCACATCGAGGAGATCTTCGGCGAGGCCGCTTCCCGAGGCCGCGCCGACCTACTCGAACGCCTCTCCCCTGACACCGTGCGCCCCTCGGTCGACCTATTGACGACGGCCCTGTCGTTGACCGGAGCCCTGCCCGAGGCCCGCCTGGCGAAGCTGCGCCCCCTCGTCGCCCGACTTGTGTCCGAACTCGCCAAGGAGCTCGCCGTAAGACTCCGCCCGGCGCTGACGGGCCTGGCGACGAGCCGACCCACGCGGCGCCACACGAACGATCTCGACCTTGCGCGGACGCTGCGAGCGAATCTGCGCCACGTCGTGCCGGTCGACGGGAGCCCCCGAGTCGTTCCCGTTCACCCGGTGTTCCATTCGGCGCAGGCCCAAGAATCCGACTGGCGTCTGATCCTCGTCGTCGACGTGTCCGGTTCGATGTCGGAGTCGGTCGTCTACTCCGCCCTCGTCGCCGCGATCCTCGCCGAGTCCCCGTGTCTGTCGGTCGACTTCCTCGCCTTCAACACGGAGATCATCGACTTCTCCGGCCGGGTCGACGACCCTTTGGCGCTGCTCGTGGAGGTCGAGATCGGCGGCGGAACGGACATCGCGGGGGCGCTTCGCGTGGCCCGATCGCGGGTCCGGGTACCGGGGCGCACCCTGCTCGTCCTCGTGTCGGATTTCGACGAGGGCGGGCCGCTCGATGCGCTGGAGGACGAGGTCGAGGCCCTGGCCGTCTCCGGTGTGATGCTGCTCGGGTGCGCGGCTCTCAACGATTCGGGCACGGGCGTCTACAACGTCGGAGTCGCCTCACGGGTCGCGGCCGCGGGCATGCGGGTCGCGGCGGTGTCGCCGCTCGATCTGGCCCGATGGGTGGGCACGGTCATTCGGGAGCACTCATGACTCGGATCGCCCCCGAGGTACTCTCCTCCATCGTCGATGCGTTGACGCCGCGGGTGCGTCAACGGGTCGACGCTTATCTCGCCGACGGAGTGGAGGTCGGGGCTGAGACGGTTCTCGGCGCGTCGACGGTGCGGATGGCCGACGTTAATGTACTGCGCGACGAGGACGAGATCGTGTGCGATTGCCTGTTGGCGCCGCGCTGCGCCCACCGCGCGGTGGTGGCTCTGAGCCTGGAAGTCGCCGATGGATGTGAGGACGACGAGGGCGGGGAGGCCGCTTCGGACGGCGCCTCCGACTCCACAGCTGAGAGCGCCGACGCTCGGAGGGGCCCGGCCGTGAGCGTTCCCGTGTCGGCGGCTCAGCGCGAGACCGCCCTCGCAGTCGTCGCCGACCTCGCGACGATCCTGCAGGTCGGAACCGCGCACCTGGGGGCGGCGCACCGTTCGGCGCTCGCCCGCGATCTCCACGGGCTGCGAGCCGCGGGCCTCGTCACCGCGGATCGGGCGCTCACGGCGTACTACCAGAACCTATCGGCCTCACCGCAGGTGCGGGCATCGGCATTCGCTTCCGCCCTCATCAACTTGCATCTGCTGTCCCACCTCGGCCCCGACGAGGATGCGAGGGCGCTGCTCGGCCGAGCGCGCGGGACCTATCGCAAGGTCGGGGGCCTGTCTGTGACGCCGCTCTTCGCGGCACCCGTCATCGCAACCTCGGGGTTCGCCGGGGCCGAGGCGACTTTCGCGGACGCGTCGGGGCGGACCTGGTCGGTGGCGCGCCTGCGCCCCGGCGACGCGGTAAGCGTGAGAAACGCCTACGACGTCGAGCCGGTCTGGCGCGAGTTGTCCGCCCCGATCCGGGTCCTGTCGCGTCGCCGACTCCTCGTCGCCGGAGCGACGGCGCGCGACGACGGCCGTTTGGGCGCGGGCGCAACAGTGCGGGCGTCGCTCGCAGCGGCGCCGGAGGAGTGGTGGAAGTCAGTTCCCGCGCCCTTCGAGGTCATCGAGGGCGAAATTCGCGGCGGCGATCGCAGCGGCCTCGATGTGAGCGGAAGGTTCGTGTCCTTGAGCGAGACGGCTCGCGCGCTCGGCGCGGGCCTGGCGACCGAACTCTTCGGGCAAGCCCTGGGGACCCACGTGCGCTGTTTGGCGCGCAAGGACGAACTGCTCGGAATGGTCGTCATCAGCGGAGTCATCGTCGTGCCCGATGAGCTCGGAGGCGTGTGGTGGCCGGGCCTCGACCTCGTCGATCGCTCCTGGGCGGGAACCCTGCCCGAACCCGCCTCCGATGGTGAGGAGGTGCGGCGCGCCGAGGACGCCCAGGAGGATGCGGGGTCCGGGCCGGCTCAAGTGCGCGAGGTGCTTCGCCGCTGGTGCCAGCGGGTTGTCGATGCGGGCCCATCCGTCCTCTCCTCGCCCGTCCTCGACCGCGATGCCGCATGGGTTCGCGGTGTCGGAGCCCCTTTCGCAGCCGAGGACGCCCGCCCCACCGCGTACTCGGACGGGTTTCACGGGAGGGTGGGCGGGGTCAGGCGAGGGGGTGGACCCGGGATTCGATGAGTGTCTTGAGTGCGTCAACGTCGTTGGGCAGTTCGACGACGCGCTGCGGGCCGCTCCCGATGTCGGCGAAGCGCTCCGGAACAGCCGGATCGTGGCCGGTGGCCTCGTGGATCGTCTCGGCGAATTTCACGGGCAGGGCGGTCTCCATGACGACGAGGGGCGTGGAGACGTGCGCTGCCCATTGGCGCGCCACGTGCATGCCGTCGGCGGTATGCGGGTCGATGAGGTACCCGTCTTCTGTCTCAGTACGGGCGATTTCGACGAGCCGGTCGGCGTGCGTCGAGGTCCCCGATGCGAAGCCGAAGTTCTCCCTCAGGGCGGCGAATTCGGGGGTGTCGGACAGGTCGAAGCAGCCGTCGCGCTCCAGTACCTTTCCGAAGAGTTCTGCGACGCGCCCACCGTCGCGACCGAGGAGGTCGAAGATGAATCGCTCGAAGTTCGAGGCCTTGGAGATGTCCATGGACGGCGAGGAGGTAGCGAGGGTCTGTTCGCCGGATCGCACCCGATAGACACCGGTGCGGAAGAATTCATCGAGGACGTCGTTCTCATTCGTTGCGACGATGAGCGCGTCGAGGGGCACCCCCATCTGGCGGGCGATGTGGGCGGCGCAGACGTTGCCGAAGTTGCCCGACGGGACGACGACGCTCACCGCGTCCGTGTCCGCCGTCGAGATCCTCAGCCAGGTCGCGATGTAGTAGACGACTTGGGCGAGCAGGCGCGCCCAGTTGATCGAGTTGACGGCTCCGATATGCCAGGCGGCTTTGAAGTCGGCGTCCATATTGAGTGCCTTGACGAGGTCCTGGCAATCGTCGAAGACGCCGTCAACGGCGACATTGATGATGTTGTCATCCATGAGGGAGAACATCTGCGCCCTCTGGAAGGGGGTCATGCGGTCGGCCGGGGTGAGCATGACGACTCCGAGGCCGGGCCTGCCCCGCAACGCGTATTCCGCGGAAGAACCGGTGTCCCCCGATGTGGCGCCGACGATGGTGAGCCAGTCGTCCCGCCGGGCGAGCTCGTATTCGAAGAGTTCGCCGAGCAGCTGCATCGCCATGTCCTTGAAAGCGGCGGTCGGGCCGTTCGACAGGTGGGCGATCCACAGGGAGTCGCGCAGGTGCGTGACGGGGACGATGTCGGGATGTGAGAAAGCGGGGGTGGAGTATGCGCGAGCGGTGACCGCTTCGAGGTCGGCGGCGGGGATGTCGTCGATGAAGAGGGCGAGGACGCGTGAGGCGAGGGCGGCATAGCCCTCGGCGACGAAGACGCGACGCAGGTCCGCGAGGTCCTGGGGGGTCAGCTGCGGGTATTCCTCGGGTAGGTAGAGACCCCCGTCGGGGGCGAGCCCTTCCAAGAGGATGTCCGAGAAAGTCCGCGAGGGCACCGCCGGATCTTGCCGTGTTGAGATGTATCGCACGCTTCAATCCTATCGGCGTTCGAGCACTGACAGTAGCGGCGTCCAACGCACCGGTGACGGCATACTGGTCGTGTGAGTGAACCCAGGTCCGACCCGATGAATGGAGGCGCGATGAGCGACGATTCGAAGTGGGCGCCGCCTGTGGACGGCGTTGATGACATCGCTGCGCCGCTCCCCGAGCCGCCTGCGGTCTTCTCTCCCACACCGGGTGAGCCGTCATCGGTGGCCGACGAACGCTGGTCCCATCCGGATCAGCCCGTTCCATCCGCGGAGCCCCCGCGGGTCGGGCACGAGCATCCGGGAAGCGCTGCGCCCGAGCGGGAGGACATCACACCCGCTGTCCCGACGCTTCGACCGAATCCTGGCCACGCGCAGTCCGATCCGCTCGTGGGCGCGCACCAGCCGTTGGATCCCCTGCAACAGTGGACCTCACAGATCAGTCCCGCCGTCAACCCCTTTTCGACGGTCGCACAAAAGTCCGGACCTCATCCGAATCGACGTCCTCGTACGTGGCTCACCGTTGGGAGCGCTGTCATTGTCATCGCGGTGCTGGTCCTCACCCCCTTCATCACACGATGGACGAGCATCGACAGGGAGGCGGCTGTCGGATACTCGGGTACTACGGCGTCGACAGGACATCCCTCATCCGATTGGTCACACGGAGTCGCAGTCGCCTGGACACTCCCGATCCCCCTCGATTCAGATCGGCCGACATCCACTTTTGCTTCAATCGCCAACGGTACGACACTGATCGTCGTCTCGAGCGATGGCAGCGCATTGCCGCAACTCGTCGCGTATGACGTTGCGGGAGCAACCCCGCAGGAATTGTGGCGACTCAGTGCGGACATAGTCATCTACTCCTCGAATGAGCTGTCTTTGTGGGGGGATCTGCTCCTCCTCGATGGATACCTCATCGACATTGAGACTGGCGCACGCATCGTGTCTCCGTGGAGTGCGGATACACGCGTCAAAATTGTCGGCGATATGGCGATCGCATGTGATTGGGATGGACTGTGCACCGGTTGGGCATCACCGACTGAACAATTGTGGCAGAGACGGTTACCCACCAGAGCCTCTCTGAGTGACGACATTGTCGGCGAGGGAGACGATCAGTGGACGATTGTCACGGACTATTCAGCTGACATGATGCTCCTTTTCAATATCCGCACCGGTGAGACCTCTTCCTTCGAGGTCAAGCCCGACTACGCCTATCTGGACTCTGAAGGACCCATCATTGCAGCGTCGGATGGGTGGGCCGTCATCCCCGGCGAGAAGGATTCTATGAGCCTACTCGCCCCGGATGGCTCACTCATCGAAACCTTCGACATCGACTACCGCCGTGTCACGCGCGGACCCCGGCCCGTCCTCGGACCGCGGCGCCCCACTATCGAAGAAATCGGCCGACAATGGCGCGATGAAGTGCGCACCTGGGGTGATGGACTCGTCGGCTTCACCGGTGAGAATTGTGAGGACATGGTTATGAACAACCAGAAGATTTCGATAGAGGGCATCAACTCCGATTACTCGCTGTCCTACGGTTATGACGGCGAATGCACTGTTGAACTTGAAGGCTTCGTGCTCTCAACGGATCGTTCGATCGGGTTAGGGTTTTACGATTTCGAGCGGCATCCGTTCTTTGCCGATTCGGCGACAGGCTCCCTTGTCGATGTGAAGAAAACCCGAAAGTTGTCAGAACCGACTCTCGTTTTCGACGACCTCCTCGTAGGAGTCTCCGGCCTGGGACTCGTCGCCCTGACCCCCTCCCTCTCGTAGTGTGAGAACAATTGGGAGCCCCGCACTCGCTAGGCTGACGCCATGAGCGACTACAGCGACTCCCCGATCCCCTTCCGCGTCGGTCAGGCGATCGACGTCCATGCCTTCGTCACCGACGAGGACGATCCCGAAACCGGTTCGTTGATGCTCGCCTGCCTCGCATGGCCGGGCGAAACCCCGCTGTCGGGACACTCCGACGGGGATGTCGCCGCACACGCAGTGTGCGATGCGATCCTCGCGGCGACTGGATTGGGTGAGATGGGCAGCGTCTTCGGGACGTCCCGCCCTGAGTGGGCGAATGCATCGGGGGAGGATTTCCTCAAAGAAGTGGTGCGCATGGCCGCCGAGGCGGGCTGGCAGGTCGGCAATGCGACGGTGCAGGTGATCGGGAATCGACCCCGTATGGCGACGCGACTGCCCGAGGCGCGCGCGCGAATGAGCGAGATCGTCGGAGCACCGGTGCAGGTGAGTGCGACGACGACTGATGGTCTGGGGTTCACGGGGCGCGGGGATGGTCTCGCGGCGAGTGCGGCCGCCCTCGTCGTCCGCATCGGCTGACTGGGCATTCTCTTGATCGTTTCGTGATGCGTCATGTCTAGCGCGTCACTCCACCACCGCTTAGTGTGCCCTTATGAGTTCTACGAACGACATTCCTCCGCAGGCTGACGGCCCGGACCGCTGGGAGGAGCGCTACTCCTCGACTCGGCGACTGTGGTCGAACGAGCCGAATGAATGGCTCGCCACGGTCACTGAATCATGGACCCCGGGCAGGGTTCTCGACATCGGCTGCGGCGAGGGAGCGGATCTTCTCTGGCTCGTCTCGCGCGGATGGGAGGGCGTCGGTATCGACTACTCAGTGACGGCGATCAGCCGCATGTGCGAAACGGCCCGCCTTGAGGGGTTGCGCCCGCGCTTGACGGGAATCGTCGGCGACGCGTCCAACGTCGACATTGAC
The DNA here is from genome assembly GCF_900155595.1 of Actinomyces mediterranea. Taxonomy (GTDB): domain Bacteria; phylum Actinomycetota; class Actinomycetes; order Actinomycetales; family Actinomycetaceae; genus Pauljensenia; species Pauljensenia mediterranea. Next base: position 1,311,597 of record NZ_FTPB01000004.1, on the reverse strand, counting down.
GGCGAGTTCGACCTCATCTGCGCCTCATTCGTCCACTGCAATGACGAGGGCGACGGCCCAACCCTTCCCGGACTCCTCGCCCGTCAGGTCGAGCGCCTCGCACCGGGCGGTCGCCTCATGATCGCCGTGCACGCGGTAAATCCGCCGTGGCATTCCAACCATGGGACCACGTATACGGCAGCGGAGCTCCTCGCCGCTTTATCCTTCGTGACTCCCCGGTGGCAGATCGAGGTGGGCGAGGATCGGTGGAGGGAAGTTCCCGCTTCTGGCGAACACGAGGCCGGCAGACGGGCGGATGCGCTGCTCGTGCTGCGCTCCCCCGCATCGCGGGAGGATCAGTGAGGCCCGGCGCGCGGCCGATTGTCAGTCGTCGAAGTGGTCGAGGTGGGCCTGTTCCGCCTTCACAGGGATCGTGAGGACGAGGCCGACCAATAGCACGAGGATGATGCCGAGGATCCCCCAGTAGGTGTAATCTTGGCCCTCTTCTGTCACCGTTTTGCCTATGCGCAGGAACAGCCCGTACATGGCGGGTGCGACGAAGGAGACCGCGCGCCCGGTGGTGGCGTACAGCCCGTAGACCTCGCCCTCGCGCCCCTTGGGGATCATGCGCCCGAGGAAGGAGCGGGAGGCGGATTGGGTGGGCCCGACGAAGATGCACAGGATGAGGCCGAGCGTCCAGAACACGATCTGACCATGGGAGTGGAGGAAGAACACCCCCAGTCCCGCTACGACCATGGAGGCGAGTGAGAAGATGATGACCTTCTTGGGCCCGAATCGGTCGTCAAGGGCGCCGAAGCTGATGGTCGCGATCCCCGCAACGATATTCGCAGCGATAGCGAAGATCATGACGGAGCCGGCGGAGAAGCCGAAGGCGGTGCCCGCGAGGATCGCTCCGAAGGTGAAGACACCCGCCAATCCATCGCGGAAGACTGCGGAGGCGATGAGGAAGAACAGCGTGTGGGGTGCTTCTGCGGCGAGGGATTTCACTGTGCCCCACAAGAGCCGGTAGGAGTCCCACAGAGTCTCGCGCGCATCGCCCTCGTGGCGGATCACGGACGGTGTCGGCGGACGCATAATGACGGGGGCTGCTGACAGGGCGAACCAAAGAGCAGCAATCACCATGGAGATGCGGACGGCCATACCGTTGTCGGTGGGGACGCCGAAGAGATTCGGGCCGATGAGGCCGACGTAGAGGATCAGGAGGAGGACGATGCCACCGACGTATCCGGCGCCCCATCCCAGTCCAGAAACTCGCCCCATGTTCTCCTTCGTCGTGAGGTGGTTGAGCATCGCGTTGTAGTTGACGGATGCGAATTCGAAGAAGATATTGCCCAAGCCGAGAAGGACGATGCCGAGCCACATCGCCCCGCTGCGCCCAAACGGAGATTCGGGTGCGACGAAGAACATCGATGCGCAGCACACGACGACCATTGCAGTGAACCATCCGAGCCACACGCCTCCCTTGCCGCGCCGGTCGGCCCTCTGGCCGGTGATCGGAGCGAGGAGGGCGATGACGAGACCCGCAATAGTCATACCGGTTGTCAGATGAACGGAGGCCTCGTCTCCAGGGGCGAATCTATCGGTCCCCGTCAGGTAGACGGAGAACACGAAGGTTGTGGCGACCGCGTTGAATGCTGCTGACCCCCAGTCCCACATCGCCCATTCGATGATGGGCCGGGTGAGGATCTTGGGTGCGCCGACGGCGCCGACCTGTGTGTTGGACAAGGCGTACACTCCTTGGGATGTCCAAGGCCCGCAAGTGCGAGCTCATCGTAAAGCTATCACGGCGATGGGCACACTCACGCGCCGTACGTCGAATGGGCATCCCCCGGATCTTGCCGAACGCGTCAATCGGTCGGAGAACACTCGTCTGGACTACGCGCCACGAGCCCTTGCCTCACCGATCGTCGAATTCGACATAGTGAACACCGAGTCAGGCGATCACAGGGTCTCCCTCAAGTCAGCCGATCTCACACTGTCCGCATATGTGAAGGTTGAACTCGGCAACCGCTATGGCGAGAGTACCCGAAGTTGCTGAGCGAGACTCTCACCTCCGGGAAGAGCATTGAGACGACGCTGAGCGGGGGACGGCGCATCAGTATGAACGAGAGCTTCGAGTTTGCAAAGGATGCAAAGAGCTTCGCCGTGTCAGTTTCTTCCGCATTCGCGTTTCACTGCGTCCGTCCAATCCTTCGTCATCAAGGATTTCGCCCTCGCAGACGAGCACCACTCTCTCCTCGATCTTGCGACCGGCTCGATCACGCCGCGCCCGAGCGGCTCAAAGGATGAGGCTCCTACTCCGCCCTCGTTGGAGCGATCGGAGTTGCAGGCGCTGTAGCGGTCGTCCTCACCCGCAAGCGTCGACTCAACGACGCTTAAGCGCCCGCCCGTTCAGTATTGGCGATGAGATGCTCGGCCAGCCCCAAGTCGAGTGCGGTCGTGATCTTGAGGCACAGCGCGTCGCCGTCGACGACGACGACCTGTTCCCCAAGGTCCTCGACGAGTCCCGCGTCGTCGGTCGCTGCGGTTGATTCCGATGCGGAGCGGGCCTCGGCCGCCGCATGTGCCTTCTTGAGAATGGACCATGCGAATCCCTGAGGGGTCTGCACTGCGACCATGGTGAGCCTGTCGGGAGTCGCCAGGACGGGGCGCATGCGGATATCGGAGACCGTGAGGGGCTCCCCGACCTCTTTGAGGGTATCGGTGACGGGCAGGACGGGGATGACGGCGACGAGGCCGGATTCGACGGCGTTGACGACCCGGCGGATCACGCTGGTGGGCGTGAGGCAGCGTGCGGCATCGTGGACGAGGACGGGGGTCGTGGCATCGAGGCCCTCCCCCGTATCCGCTGCCAATGCGGGCAGTTGCGCCATTCCGAGGGCGACGGAGGCCTGGCGGGATGCAGATGAGCCCGCGACGACGCGGATGGGGACCCCGTTCAGCACTGCGCCGGGGAATAGCCGGGTGAAGTCGTAAAGATGGTCGGAGGGGGCGGTGATGATGATCCCGGCGATTCCCGCATCGACGAGGCCGCGCGCAGCACGCACAACCATCGGGACGCCCGCGACGCCGACGAGGGCCTTGGGGCCCGAGCATCCGAGCCTGGTGCCCGATCCTGCGGCTGTCAGTACGGCGAACGCCGCCATGTCACTCGTCGATTGCGTCGTCGTCGAAGGGCACGTACCCCTCTGCGAGGACCTCGTCAAGCCTGGCGGCCGCAGCCGCCTTGTCGATATTGCGCGCGAGAGCGAGTTCAGAGGTGAGGATCTGGCGGGCCTTCGTCAGCATCCGCTTCTCCCCGGTCGAGAGCTTCTTCTGATCGTCACGACGGGTGAGGTCGCGGACCACTTCTGAGACCTTGACGATGTCACCGGTCGAGAGTTTTTCCTGGTTCGCTTTGTAGCGGCGCGACCAGTTCGTCGGCTCTTCGATGTAGGGGGCGCGCAGGACGGATAGGACCTCTTCGAGGCCGTCCTCATCGACGACGTCGCGCACTCCGACGAGGTCGACGTTTCCCGCGGGGACCTGAATGGTAAGGTCGCCCTGATTGACTCGCAGGGTCAGATAGGTGACGTCTTCGCCCCGAACCGTGCGGGTGGAGATCTCTTCGATCGTGGCGGCACCGTGGTGAGGATAAACAACCGTCTGACCGATGGCGAAGGACATGAGCGGACTCCCTGAACTATGCGAATAGCAAATCTCATTCTACCATTCACGACCTATATGGCCCGCCCGGAGTCGAGAAACCTCTTCTCAGACGGCACCCGGCCGACGAGACCTCGCAGCGGATCGGAGCGGAACCTTCGCGCGCCCCAGAAAGGGGAAGGGGTGACTCGAGGATATCGTCAACGGGGCGGGCGCAGTCGCGCCGCCATGAAGCGCCCCGGGTCGGCGAGGGGAGCGAAACCGAATCCTTCGTAGAAACCATGGGCGTCGTTGGTCGCCAGGAGCACCAGGTTGAGTTCCATTCTCCTCAGTGTCTCGATGACCGCGGCGATGAGCCGCCTACCCGCACCGCATCCCCGCAGCGCTGGAAGGACGTAGACGTCGGCAAGCCAGGCGAAGTGGGCGTAATCGGTGACGACTCGGGCATACCCGCACAGGGCGCCGTCGCCGTCGCGCAGGCCGAAGTTCAACGAGTGGTCGCCAGCAGTCAGGGTCTGCTCGAGGCTCCTGCCCGCACCCCAATAGGTGTCACCCGTCAACCATCGGTGAACGGTTTCCATATCCGCCCGGCTCAAGTCGGTGACGACCGTCAACCCGATGAGCGTCTCGGGATTCTCAGCGATCATCCCGCGAGTATAGTACCGGTGCAGCACAACTGCGGTATGGGGGTGGCCCCGACCGATAGTCGGGGCCACCCCCATACCGCAGTTTCAGCGAGAATGGCTCACTTGCCCTGGTTCGCGACGGCGGCGATCTTCGCCTCAGCCTCGGGATCCAGATAGGTGCCGCCCTTCTTCACGGGCTTGAGAGTCTCCTCGTCGAGCTCGTAGACGAGCGGAATGCCGGTGGGGATGTTGACGCCCGCAATGTCATCATCGGAGATGTCATCGAGGTGCTTGACGATGGCGCGCAGCGAGTTGCCGTGCGCAGCGATCATAACGGTCTTGCCGGTTGTGATCGCCGGGACGATCGTGCCTTCCCAATAGGGGAGCATGCGTTCGAGGACGTCCTTAAGGCACTCGGTCGCCGGGATCGGCTCACCCGTGTAGCGGGGATCAGCGTCCTGGGAGAACTCCGAACCAGCCTCGATCACGGGCGGCGGCACGTCGTAGGAGCGGCGCCATTGCATGAACTGTTCTTCGCCGTACTCGTCGCGGATCTCCTTCTTATTCTTGCCCTGGAGGGCACCGTAGTGGCGCTCATTGAGGCGCCAGTTGCGCTCGACGGGGATCCAGTGGCGGTCAGCGGCGTCGAGGGCGAGATTCGCCGTCATGATGGCGCGACGCAGCATCGAGGTGAACAGCAGGTCCGGCAGAACGCCGGATTCCTTGAGGAGTTCGCCACCGTGGGTGGCTTCTGCACGGCCCTTGTCCGACAGGGGCACATCGACCCAACCTGTGAAGAGGTTCTTCGCGTTCCATTCGCTCTCGCCGTGGCGGAGCAGTACCAGCGTGTAAGTCATGGTGTCATTCTTTCATTCGACAGCGGTCTTGTCACCGGTGTTCTTACCTGCTCAACGGCGAGCAGGCACATGCATCAGGCCTTCGCAGCGAGGTACGACTCGAGGACGGGAGCGGGGATCCGACCACGATCGGAGATCTCAATGCCCTGTTCCTTCGCCCAGGCGCGCACAACCGCGGTCTTCGGCCCTGTCGAGGTCCGAGCAGAGCGCACACCTCGTCCTGAGATCTTGCGAGCAGCGGTGACCCACTTCGCGAAATCGGCTTCGAGTTCGTCAAGGTGATCCTGAGAAAGGTCGATTTCGTAGGAGGTGCCATTGAGTGCAAAATTCACGGTCTTCACCGCTTCGACAGAGTTGTCGATGTCATCAATGAGGACGACATGAGTCTTCTTCATGAAAATTCCTATTCTCGAGAGGGTGAATGCCGGGGCTCAACTCCCCGCTTTTCAATACTCAAGAATAAATTCATCATTCATGATGACGCAAGTAGAAATTCATTCTTTCCCTGTGCCGCAGCCCGTCCCTGACACTACGAGATGCACCTCGCAGTTCAGATATGGTTGAAAGTTGCACTACATCTTTCGGTGAACGATTCTTCTAAGGAACACCCATGCAGTTCGGAATCATGAGCGTCTCGGACCCCACCACCGATCCCACCACCGACCACATCCCACGACGCCCCTCGCGCGCATCGCTGCGGTCACCGAAAGGATCCAACTATCGACCGAGGGCTCTCATCACGACGAATGACCCCGTGAAGATCGCCGAGGATTACGCGATGCCACTATATGCCCGACGGACGGATCGACCTCACGATGGGCCACGGCAACACCGGCTCCGTCTACCCCTGGTTCGGCAAAGACATTCGAGATGGAATCGCACGTGCCATTGAGAACTATGCACTGTTGCGCGAACTGTGGGCGAATGAGAATGTCACGCGGTCGGGCAAGTTCCGCACTCTCCTTCGCGGATACATCTCCACACCGCGCCCTCTCGACTCCATCGCCCCATTCGTGTGGCACGGCTCCATCCGCTTCCCCGAAATCGCCGAACAGGCCGCCTATTGCGGCGACGGTTTCTTCCACAACAATATCTTCTGGCCGCCCGAGCACACCGCCCGAATGGTCGCCCTTTACCGCGAGCGATTCGAATACCACGACCACGGGGAGGCGAAGAAGACAATCGCGGGACTGGACCGGAGAGTTCTATGAGGAGGAACTCCCAGGACGCCATCCGCCATTCCGACGCGCTCCTCGCGGGCGGGCAGGATCGGAACGACGTCGCATGAGCAGCATCGTCATCATCCACGCGGGCATGTCGGAAGAATCATCGACCACGTCCTCACCGCTTTCGCCCCATCCCGTCTCGAATGCGCGCACGCCGATCCGGTGCCGACCGCGATCTACGCCGCCACGGAGGACTGGGGCGCGCACGCGGTCGACTCGGATGGGTCGGGCAGGACCTCCCCCGCCCCCCGTATCACCCCGGGGAGCCGCTGAGCTATTACGTCGCCTCGGGACGCGCACTGACGCATCCTGCACGCCCGCAAAGGTGGAAGGGGTCACAAAACATGGACATGAGGAGGGTTCAAGCGATAATTTCCTGAAAATCAATCCCATATCGGGGAGCAGTGGGATCCCCTTCGAGTCCCCCGTCCCCACCACCGTGAGCGAGGCAGACTCTTGGCCGGGCTTCACGGACTTCGACACGTTGCTGGGAGGCGCACGACGATGAGGCCGGAGGCTCGGGGCAAAGCCTGGGAGGCGTACTTCACGACGACCTCTCGCCTGTCGAACCGCATCGAAATCGGCCTCAAGTCCTCCTGCAAGCTCACGCTGCCCGAGTATAATGTCCTCCTCCAGATCTCCCGCGCCGGAGCCAATGGCATCCGCCCTTCCATCCTGGCCCACCAGGTGGTTTTCAGCCCCTCGCGCCTCACTCACACCATCAACCGGCTCGTCGACCGGGGACTCGTCATGAGAACCCCTTGTGCGGGAGATGGCCGCGGCGGGCTCGTCATTCTCACCGACGAGGGCGCCGCCCTGTTCTCACAGGCCGCCCTCGTTCAACGAGACATCATCAGGTCTCTCGTCCTCAACGACCTGACAGAGGATGAGATCACCGTCCTCGACCGCGTCTTCTCACGGATCGCAGAGCGCCTCAGCGATATCGAGAAGTAACCCGGTCGGTGCGGGCCCAATTAATTCCCGTCGCCTTGCTCCGTGCCATCGTAGTCAGGACGCCCAACCTCCGATGAGACTGCGCGCCTGTTGTACGAGCGCCTCCACCGTCGCCGGAGCATCATTGCCCCAGCGGATGTAGTGGAATTGCGAGCCCCCCGCCTTGAGGAATGTCTCGCGGTTGAGCTGGTCGATCTCCTCAAGGGTCTCGAGACAATCGGCGACGAATCCCGGACAGATGACGTCGACGCGATTGACCCCCTGCTTCCCCAGGTGTTCGACCGTGTCGATCGTCGCAGGGGCGAGCCACTCGGCGGGCCCGAATACGGATTGGAAGGTGACGCTCAACGCCCCTTCGGGGAGGTTGAGGCGATCGCTCACGGCGGCGGCGGTCGCTTCGCATTCACTCCGATAGGGGTCTCCCGCCTTGTGCATCGCCACGGGAATCGAATGGAAGGACGCGATAAGGCGGTCCCCGCCCTCGAAGTCCGGGCGACCATTAGTCGCCCAATGGTCTTCGACCGCCCGGGCGAGAGCCTCGATGTAGGAGGGTACGATGGGGAAGGACCGGGAGATCCGGATCTCCATATGGTCGCGCCGCGACGCCATCCACGAGATGAGTGCGTCATTGACGGAAGCAACCGTCGTCCCCGAGTACTGCGGGTAGGCCGCGAGCACAGCTACTTTGCGGTATCCGTCGGCGTAGAGCTCGTCAAGCACATCCGCCAGGGCGGGGCTGCCGTAGCGCATCGCCGCGCGAACTGTGGCGACTCCGCTGAGCTCCTCCCCTACGAGCCTGGCCTGCTCGAGGGTGTAATGAAGCAGCGGCGACCCCTCATCCATCCAAATGGTCCTGTATTTCTCCGCGGTTCGCGCGGGGCGGACGCGCAAGATGATGCCTTCGAGAATGGGCCGCCACATGAGCGGGTTCATCTCGATGATGCGCCGATCGGAGAGGAATTGACGCAGGTAGGTGCGCACATCCGCCGTTGTCGGCGTCTTCGGGGTTCCCAGATTGACGAGGACGACTGCGGGCGCCGCCCGGTGTCCGAGTTCGTTGCGCATATCGATGAGGTTCACCGTTGTCAGTCCACCTTCGGTCTGCTCGCAGGGCATATCTGCGTGATCCCGCACCCGTTGTCGAGGCGATCTGACACGACCACGCATTTCGTCATGAAGGCGAGCATAGAGGACTTTCGACCCAGTCTTTGCGACGGCGTGTCGCAAAGACCATGCGTCTCGCCGCCCTGCGGTCAATGATCGGCAGCCTCTTGGTGCGCGATGAATAGATAGACCGCCCCGACGAAGAGGGCACCGCCCACGAGATTCCCCAAACCTACGAACACCAGATTATGAACGATCCCCGCAGCCTGAACGCCCGGAGCATTGAAGAATAGCCCCGGGCTCAGCGTCGTCATATTCGCCACGACGTGCTCGAAGTCCGAGGTCACGAAGGCGAACATGCACCACGCCATGAGAACCATCTTCGCCACATCATTGGCAATTTTCGACTGCGCCCAGATCGCGAGGCAGAGGGACGCCCGCCCCCAGGTGATGCGGCGCAGAGCGGCGGCCTGGGGAAGCGCCATCATCGCCGAAGTCGCGAGTTCTCCGCCTGCGAAGACAACGAGAATGAGACCGAGGCCGAAAACGAGGCCCGAGATGAGGGAGGATACGGGATGACTCGCCACGTAGAAGGGTCCCGCGGCGGTGAACATGAAGACATCCGCGATGCCGCCGTCAACCCGCTAAAACGCACACAGTTTCCCCGAAAAACTCCCCACGCACGTGAACAAGCATCACATATTCGCAGGTCACAGGGTTGAAAACTGTTTGACTTAACTTTGGTTTCCAGAAACTGTGTGCGTTTATGCGGGGAGGAACTGGATTGGACTTCACACGGAGCCACCTGTGGGAATCGAACCCACGACCTATTCATTACGAGTGAATCGCTCTGCCGACTGAGCTAAGGTGGCGCGCCGCAACACCCGCGGGTATCAAGGCAACGGTGACACTGTAATGTGAGGGGCTCGGTTGGGGCAAATGCCCGGCACGTCCTCGTCAATGGATCGCCTCACACCGGTCCCTACTGTCCGCACATCAACCCCTGTTCGGGGACGCTGCCATCAACGAGATAGGTTTCGACGGCTCCGCGCACGCAAGGATTCGCCACCTTCGAATACGCGGTGTGATCCCACCCCTCGTTTGTCACGAGGACACCGGAGGACAATTGAGCAGCGAGATTCACCGCCATGACATAGGGCGTTGCCGGGTCATGCGTCGTCCCGATGACGACGATCGGAGCGGCGCCGGAGGCGCTGATCGGGCGCCGGGGCGCGTGGGATGTCGGCCACCGACCCAGGCCCGCCGAGGTGTATCCCGCGAATCCGCCGAAAACAGTGAGTTCCTTTTTCAGGGCGTCGGCGTTCTTCGTCCACTCATCAATGGTGCCCACAGGCCCGTAATCGAGATTGTTGATCGCAATGAGGGCATCCGTTGACGACGAATACGTCCCGTCATCATTACGGTCGTTGACATAGTCGGCGATCATCAGCAGTTGCGACCCGTCCCCGTGGGTGACTGCCTGCGCGAGGGCCTGCTTGAGGAGCGGGTAGCTCTGCTCGGAGTACAGCATCCCGGTCATTGCCGTTAACGCGAGGTTCTGCGTGAGAGGACGCTGCGGGTCCGATGTATCCAAGGGGACGCCGGTCAGCGAGGAGAGGAAGTCTGATACCTGAGCGACGCCGTCGGCGTGCGTCCCCGACAGGGGACAGTCGGCCTCGTTCAGGCACACGTCGACCCAGTGGCCCATTGCTTCCTCGAATCCCCTCATCTGCAGGTCCGACACGTCGTTCACGTTCATCGCCGGGTCGATCGCCCCGTCGAGGACGAAGCGTCCGACCCTGTCGGGGAATAGCTCCGCGTATGTGGCGCCGAGGAATGTCCCATAGGAGAAGCCGAGGTAGTGGAGCTCACCCTGGCTGAGAACGGCGCGCACCATATCGAAGTCCGTCGCCGCTGAAACGGTATCGATGTGTTCGAAGAGGCTCCCGCTCAAGCGCCTGCACCCCTCGGCGATAGCGCCGGCCCTCTCATCGGCGGCATCAACGATCTGCTGGGGAGTCATCGACTCCGCGTTCGCCGCCGCGCCTTCGATGGGGCTCCCATGAGCGCTATAGGAGTCCTTCTGCTCGTCCGTCATACAGGTGACGGGTGTGGATCCGCCGACTCCCCTGGGGTCGAGAGCGACGATGTCGTAGTGATCGACGAGGGCGTCCCCGAGATTCTCCTCGATCTGGTAGGAGAGGGAGCGCACAGCCTGCGCCCCGGGGCCGCCGAGGTTGTAGAACAGCATCGGCGCTCCAGCGGCGCCTGAGCGGTGCACCGCGAGCGACAGGGTGATCTGTTCCCCCCCGGGTTCGTCCCAGTCCAGGGGGGCTTTAAGGGTCGCGCACTGGTATTCGGACATATTCGGGTTCACACGAACACCGGAGAGGGTGATCCTCTCCCTGTCGCACGCGCTCCATTCGATCTGTTGGGAGTAGAACGATTCCCTCGTCGTCGCGTTGATATCGGGGGCGGATTGGGCGAGCGTCGCCGACCGGTGCAATGACGGCAACAGCACCGGCAGCACCACCATTCGCGCCATGATGACGACGATGGCGACCAAGACGATGAGGACGGCGACGATGAGAAACGGTGAGCGGCCGGAGCGTCGGATCATGCCCCCAAGGGTAGAAGACAACGTCCTCTCGGGCACGGGGACGCGACGGGTCAGGAGTCGAGCCTGAGCGCGACGATCATCGCTTCGAGGACGAGGGTCGCCTGCCCGTTGTGCTGAAGACGCCTGCGAGCGTCTTCAATGGCGCTCACCCGCGTCATCGTCTGCGCGGCGGTGGAGCGCTGGGCGACATCGTCAACGAGGTCGTGCAGGTCCTCGTTGATGAGTTCCTGGCCCGCGCCTAATTGCACCATGAGGATGTCGCGATAGATCGCGAGCAGATCGATGAGCGCCCGATCGAGTTCATCTTTGAGCGCCCGCTTCGCCCTCCGCTTCTGGTTCTCTTGGAGTTCGCGGACCATGGTGCGCGACTGCTTGGTCGGCGAATCCGACTCGGATAAGCCGAGTTGACGGAGCAGCTCCGCCTTCTCCTGGGCGTTGATCTGTTCCACCCGGGCATCGGCCTGAGCCTTCGCCGTTGCAAGGAGTTCTTCTGCGGCGGACACCGCTTGGGCGACGGAGTGGACCCGGATCGGAGCGGCGATGATATCGCGGCGGCGCCGACGCATCTGCGGATCCTTGGCAAGAGCCCGCGCAAAACCGATATGCGATTGGGCCGCACGGGCAGCGGCGAGGGCGGTCGCGGGGTCGGCGATGCCCTGGGAGACGAGGAGGTCGGCGACCGCCTGCGCGGGCGGAATGGTGAGTCCGATATGCCGACAGCGGGAGCGGATGGTCGGGATCATGTCATCGACGCTGGGCGCGCACAGCAGCCAGATGGTCCTCTCCGGGGGCTCTTCGATGGCTTTGAGGAGGGCATTGGCTGCCTGTGCGGTGAGGCGGTCAGCGTCCTCGACGATCATGACGCGCCATCGCCCCTGTGAGGGGAAACTCTGGGCGTCCAATACGAGGGGGCGCGCCACTTTGACGCTGATGACGCTCTCCTGGGTGGAGATGAAATGAACGTCGCCATTCGATTTGTTCATCGTGGTCTTGCAGCCGGGGCATTCGCCGCATCCGGGCTCACCGCCCGTGCATTGCAGCGCCGCCGCGAATGATTGAGCGGCGACGGAACGGCCGGATCCGGGGGGACCGGTGATGAGCCATGCGTGACTCATCGCCCGTTGGGAGTCCATCCACTTGCCGTCCTCGGCATCAACGATCGCCCTTGCGGCGACAGCCGCCCGGGTGAGTGTCGCGACGCAGCGATCTTGGCCGACGAGTCCGCTGAAGACGGGCGGGACCGTCGCGGTCACAATAATGCGCCCTGTTCGTCGATGGCCCACAGCGTCGCCTGTCCTTCGGCGAGGGCGTGGAGCATTGGCTTCTTCCTGCCGGAGCGAACGCGCGGAGCAGTGGGCGTGTCATTGACAACCGCCTCGACCTCGGCATTGTCATTCGACGATTCGGCCCCCTGCGCAGCATTCGGGGTTCTATCGGCGAAGCATTCCTCGAGGACTCCGCGGATTTCGGAGAAGACCTCATCTTGGGTGCCGACCCCGTCGATGACGATGATCCTCTCGGGTTCGGCGTCCGCCAGCCGCAGGTACTCGTGGCGGACGCGCTCATGAAAGTCCATGGATTCGCGTTCCATCCGGTCGGGGCGGTCCGTTCTGCGCCGCGCCCCCACCTCTGGAGGCAGGTCGAGTAAGAATGTCAGCGTCGGAGCCAGTTCCCGAGTCGCCCAGGCGGATAGTGCGCGGATCTCGTCGACGCCGAGGGAGCGGGCGGCGCCCTGATAGGCGAGAGACGAATCGATGTAGCGGTCGGCGAGGACGACGAACCCTTCCTCGAGGGCGGGTCGGACGACGGTCGCCACGTGGTAGGCGCGGTCGGCCGCGTAGAGGAGAGCCTCGGTTCTCGGGTCGATGTCTTCGGGGCCGTTTTGAACCATACGCCTGATATCGCGCCCCAGTTCCGTTCCCCCGGGTTCATGCGTCACGAGTACCCTATGCCCGCGTTCTTCGAACCAGGTTCGCACCCGCTGAATCTGAGTCGACTTGCCCGAGCCGTCGCCGCCCTCGAATGTGATGAACAGAGCGCCGTTCATCGGATTCACCCCCGCTTGGTCCATAGGCACATCCTCGCACGGCTCACGGGCATTTTGCGCCGATGCCGCCTGTGCCGCGCCTCATGCGTGTAGAGCGACGCCTACTTCGACGTCTTCCTCACCCGGCTCGTCGTCTTCTTCGCGGTCGTCCGCCGCGTCTTCTTCGGCGCCGGCCCCTTGGCCCGCTTGTCGGCGAGCAACTCGAAAGCCCGCTCCTGGGTGAGGTCCTCCACCGTTTCCGCGCGGGGGACCGTCACATTCGTCTCCCCGTCGGTGATATAAGGGCCGAATCGGCCGTCCTTGACGGTCACCTTCTTCCCCGAGACCGGATCCTCGCCGAATTCTCTGAGCGGCGGCTTGGCAGCTCCGCGCCCCCGGGTCTTCGGCTGGGCGTAGATCGCGAGCGCCTCTTCCAGGGTGATCGTGAAGAGCTGGTCCTCGCTGGCGAGGGTCCTCGAATCCGACCCCTTCTTCAAGTAGGGGCCGTAGCGGCCGTTCTGCGCGGTGATGATCGTGCCGTCGGCGGGATCCGCGCCGACTTCGCGGGGAAGGGACAGCAGCTTCAGGGCTTGATCGAGATCGACTGTCGCCAGGTCCATCGATGCAAAGAGCGAGGCGGTCCGCGGCTTCGACTTCGCAGCCTTGCGTCCCTTAGGAGTCTCCTGCTCGGATTCGGGGAGCACCTCGGTGACGTAGGGGCCGAATCGGCCGGACTTCGCAATGATCGTGTGGCCGGTGCCGGGATCAACACCGAGTTCGCGCCCGTCAGCGGCGGCGAGGGCGAAGAGTTCTGCGATCTTGTCGGGGGTCGCCTCGTCGGGGGCGACCTCGTCGGGCAGATTCGCCCTCGTGCCGTCCGCCTTCTCCAAGTAGGGGCCGTAACGGCCGACGCGCACGACCACACCGTCGGCGACCTCCATCGAGTTGACCGCCCTCGCGTCAATGTCATCTCCGAGGGACTCGACCTGGAACTTCAATCCGTCTGCGTCTCCGCCGCCGTCCGCGCCCAGGTAGAACAGGGAGAGAAAATCCGTTCCCGACTCTTCGCCAGCGGCGATGCGGTCGAGGTCGGCCTCCATGGAGGCAGTGAAGTCATAGTCGACGAGATTGGCGAGGTTCTCTTCGAGCAGGCGCGTCACTGAGAACGCCAGCCATGTCGGCACGAGGTACTGGCCGCGGTGCGTGATGTAGCCGCGGTCCCCGATGGTTTGAATCGTCGACGCGTAGGTGGAGGGGCGCCCGATGCCGCGCTCTTCCATGGTTTTCACCAGGGTTGCTTCCGTGTAGCGGCCGGGCGGCTGCGTCTCGTGCCCCTCAGGCTGGGCGGAGGCGATATCCGCTGCGTCGCCCTCGGCGACATTGGGCAGGACCTTCTCCGCGTCCGCCTTCTCAGCGTCATAGCGGCCCTTGTCGCGGCCCTCCTCGTAGGCGAGGCGGAATCCAGGGGATGTGATGACGGTGCCGGATGCGGAGGAGACGACGTCGTGGCGCCCCTGGGCGGTGGACACTCCGGTGAGGACCCGGATCGTCGCGGTGAAGCCGACGGCGTCAGCCATCTGCGAGGCGATCGTCCTCTTCCAGATGAGGTCGTAGAGGGCGAGCTGTTGGCGCGACAGATGCGCGGCCACCTGGTCGGGGGTGCGGAAGTGGTCGCCTGCGGGGCGGATCGCCTCATGCGCCTCCTGCGCGCCCTTGGCGACCTTGCCGTAGACGCGCGGAGAATCGGGGACTGCGTCGGCGCCGTAGAGTTCGGTGGCCTGGCGGCGCGCGGCGTTGATCGCCTGGCCCGACAGGGCGGTCGAGTCGGTGCGCATGTAGGTGATGTAGCCGGACTCGTAGAGGGACTGCGCCGTGCGCATTGTCGACGAGGCATTCCAGTGGAGTTTGCGCGATGCCTCCTGCTGGAGGGTGGAGGTCGTGAAGGGCGCGGCAGGACGGCGGCGGTAGGGCTTGTGCGCGACCTCGTTGATGATCGACGAGGTCGAGGCTCCGAGCGCGTCGGCGAGTTCGCGCGCACGATCCGCGCTCAGATGGACGGCGCCCGCCTTCTGAGCCTTCGCGGAGAGGACTCCCCTTTCAGAGAAGTCCGAACCCGTGGCGACCGCGCGGCCGTCGATATGGGTGACGCGGGCGTCAAAGGCCTCCCCCGCGGCTTCGACGCGGGTCTGGATCGACCAGTATTCAGCTTTGATGTGCGCCATACGGTCGCGCTCACGATCGACGACGAGACGCGTGGCGACGGACTGGACGCGCCCGGCAGACAGGGAGGGGCGGATCTTGCGCCACAGCAGTGGCGACACCTCGTAGCCGTAGAGGCGGTCGAGGATGCGCCGAGTCTCCTGCGCGTCGACGAGGGCGGTGTCGAGTTCGCGCGTCGTCTCCAGTGCCCGAGTGATCGCCTCTTTCGTGATCTCGTGGAACACCATGCGGCGCACGGGCACCTTCGGCTTGAGGACTTGAAGGAGGTGCCAGGCGATGGCCTCGCCCTCGCGGTCCTCATCGGTTGCGAGGAAGAGTTCGTCGGCCTCTTTGAGGGCCCGCTTGAGTTCGGTGACCTTCTTCTTCTTGTCCGGGTTCACCGCATAGTAGGGGGTGAACCCGTGGTCGATGTCAACGGCGAAACGCCCGTAGGGGCCCTTCTTCATGTCGGCGGGAAGCTCTTTGGGCTGAGGGAGGTCGCGAATATGCCCGATAGACGCGGTGACATGGTAATCGGGGCCCAGGTACCCCTCGATGGTCGCTGCCTTCGCGGGGGACTCCACGATGACCAGCTTCGACGCTCCCATGTTCTCCTGAGCCTCCGTTTCCTATGCGGCGCTTCGCCGACTGCACCAGTGGACATGACCTTACAACTAACGACAGGCATGTTCAGACAATGTCTACCCTTCGATGCCGTATCGTCGCATTCCCCACCCTTTTCAACGGGCATGCAGACCCCTGTTCGGATATTCCGGCTTCTCCCCGGTGTTCCGCTCGATGATGCGTATGCTCCCCGATTTCCGGCTGCGTCGGGAACGGGCCCTCCGCTGCGGGCGTTGCACACATAGGCACTGTCTGAAGGGGCTACAGCGGTCGCGGATAGCTGGATCCAGTTCGACCACGATGGAGCAGAAGCCCTTACGAGCACCGAAGACAAAGGATAACGAACCGGCAATCCTCACATCGTGATGAAGTTCGTCTTTCGTTCAGATCAATAAGCGCTCGCGTCCTTGACGCCGTGACCATGTGCCTCAAGCGGTTGCCGATCCGATTCAGCCCGATGTGTTCCTCGAACGGATCACGAAGCCGCTTCACCCGCTGCAATGGACATCATTCCTGCGCGGAGCAGCTCGCGCAGCGCGGGTCCCACTTCCTCTTTCACTTCATCCACCCGCCGGTCGGTGAGCATCGCGACCGCTGACACGATCTGACCAACAGTCAACTCCCCATCCGATGCGCCGACTACAGCGGCGGTCGCACTGGACACTACGATGGACTTTCCCAGACCCGCGCCCTGATGGAGGATGAGAACAGTCGGATCCGCGCTTCCCGGCACATAATGGCGCTCTTCTATGACGTCATCTGCCCTGATCAGCCGCGAGTCCCATAGGTCGTTCGGGAGTCTCAACGCAGCCAGAGCCCGTTCGACGTCCAACCCGCGCGGGGCGATGCCCGTGATCGCGTAGTCGTAGACGCGCACACCGTTGTCCTCGCCGGTCGCGCCCTCGGCGACCGCAGGGGTGCGCATGGTGATGAGGCCCATGCCGATCGCTCCGACCCCGGCGGCACGGAAATCGGCGAGCCAGGTGCGGTAGGTGCGCTCATAGGCGTCCCTGCCGACGAGGCCGACGCCGGAGTCCCGCGTCCACATCTCGACATAACGCGCCGGGTCGAGGACATCGCGCTGGACGACCCACGCATCGACGGGAAGCCCGTCGAACCATTCGTCGATGCGCTGCGACCATTCGAAATCGGGGTCAACGCCCTCGGGAATCTCCCAATTCGCGAGCATTTGGAGACATCCTCCCGGTGCGAGCATGGCGGGTGCTGTTCGAATGATGATCTCGACAAGGCGGTCCCTGTTCATCCCCGCATCGCGGTATTCGAGCATGCCCGTGCCGCGGGAGGATCGCACCGAGTCGGGAGTGATGACGAAGGGCGGATTCGACACGATGAGGTCGAAGTTCTCTCCTTCGACGGGCTCGAACAGCGACCCCTGGCGCACGTCGAGGCTCACCGAGTTGAGAGCCGCATTGAATATGGTGAATGCGCAGGCTCGGGCGGACAGATCGGTGGCGACGACGTGGTCTGCGTGGGTGGCCAGGGCGAGGGATTGGATACCGCATCCGCACCCGAGGTCGAGGGCGCGGGCGACGCGGCGTCTCATCGTCGCCCTCAGCAACGAGGCCGATGCCCCGCCGACGCCCATGACGTGGTCGGATGCGAGTGGGCGTCCGGTGATGGCTTCCCCCTGGTCGCTGGCGATCCACCAGGTGGTGTCTGCGTCCTCGTCCCCGACGGCGGCTGCGTGGGGGCGCAGGTCGACAAGCGCCCTCATGCGCGACGGAGCATCGCCCTCGTCGGATGAGGCCTCTTCGCCGTCGAGCGGCTGGGCGAGGCCGAGCGCCACGAGTCCCGCGCTGGTAAGTGTGGCGAGCGCGGCGTCGAGGCGGGGGGCCTCCTCGACGGAGCCGAGTATGAAGAAGCGAGTGAGGGTCGCCGCCGGGTCGTCAGAGCCTTCGAGTTCGACGAGGGCGGGGATGCGCTGCTCTCTGGAGAGCGCGGCCGCCGCATCGGCGCTGAGCAGCTCGCCGAGGCGGGCCGCCGTCCAATCGGCTGTTACGAGATCCGAACGCAGGCGCTCGATGAGGTCGGCGTCAAGGGCGGGCACGGGGCCCCCAGATGTACTCATGAGTCCCCAGCATATTGCGTGCCGATGGGTGCTTCCCAGGTGCACAGGCACCGGGAGACCAACAGTCGAGCGATTCATCATCGCATCCTGCCCCATTACCTCCTGGAGTGGATGTAATCTCTGCCATATCTCATCAACATCATCATTGGAGATGATCCCCTAATGCCGCGCTATGCCTCGCTGCGTTCCGTCGTTCCTTCACAACGACTATCCCATTTCATCCGACTCGTCCTCGTCGTCATCATGTGTACCGGTGGAGCCGCCGCCCTCAGCGCGTGCGTGAGATGCCCGCTCAGTGGCGCACAATAGAGTGACGGCTTCTCCCCCGTCTTCTTACGATCGAAGGAATGG
The DNA here is from genome assembly GCF_900155595.1 of Actinomyces mediterranea. GTDB lineage: Bacteria > Actinomycetota > Actinomycetes > Actinomycetales > Actinomycetaceae > Pauljensenia > Pauljensenia mediterranea. The sequence goes on along the minus strand of NZ_FTPB01000004.1, from coordinate 1,293,276 downwards.
ATATGCGTGCGCTGCGCAAGACGAGTGAGGCTCCCGGCCTCGAATTGTGCGATATCCCCGAGCCCACTCCCGGTTTCGGCGAGGTGAAGATCCGCGTCCAGCGGGCAGGCCTGTGCGGCACGGACGTCCACCTGTATACGTGGGACGGCGGAGCGCCCGGCTCCCTCACGCCCCCGCAGACCCTCGGACACGAGTTCTGCGGCGAGATCACCGACATCGGCCCCGGCGTCGTACAGGGGCGGGGGCGCGACGAGCTCCACGTCGGCCAGCGGGTATCCGTCGAAGGGCATATCGTGTGTGGGCGCTGCCGCAACTGCCGTGCGGGGCGTCGTCACATGTGTATCCGCACCATCGGTATCGGCGTCAACCGAGACGGTGGATTCGCCGACTACGTCGTCGTTCCCGCGGGCAATGTCTGGGTGCAGCCCGAGTCCATCGACCCGGAGCTCGGCGCCCTCTTCGATCCCCTCGGCAATGCCGTCCACTCCTGCCAGCAGGTTGAGATGACCGGGCAGGACGTCCTCGTCACCGGAGCGGGACCGATCGGCATCATGTGCGTCGCCCTCGCCAAGCACGCTGGAGCTCGCCACGTCGTTGTCACCGATCTGCAGGCTGATCGCCTCGCCCTCGCTGAGAAGGCGGGTGCCGATGTCGCCCTCGACATCCGCGAGCAGACTCTGCCCGATGTCATGGCCGGGCTCAATATCCGCGAGGGCTTCGATGCGGGCCTTGAGATGTCGGGAGCGCCCGGCGGATTGTCAACCCTCATTGAGCACTGCACGCACGGCGCCACGATCGCCCTCCTCGGGCTGCCCAAGGGCTCCTTCTCCGTCGACTGGAACAAGGTCATCACGCGGATGCTCACCATTAAGGGCGTCTACGGACGTGAAATGTTCGACACCTGGTACCTCGCGACCTACATGATGGAAACCTCTCAAGAACTGCGCGATGCGGTGCGCTCCATCATCACTCACCGCTTCACCCCCGATGACTGGCAAGCAGCTTTCGACACCGCTGCCTCGGGCACCGTCGGAAAGGTCATCATCGACTGGGAGGCGTGACTCCCATTCCCCTCATTTATAAGGAACACTCATGAACACTTTGACACCGAAGCTTGAGGCCGCGCTCGCTGATATCCGCGAGGCGGGCCTGTACAAGAACGAACGCGAGATCCTGGGCAGGCAGGGCCCGACCGTCACCACCCGCAGCGGCGATGCCCTCAACTTCTGCGCGAACAACTACCTCGGCCTCGCCGGCGACCCGCGCCCCGCCGAGGCCGCGAAGGAGGCCCTTGAGCGTTGGGGCTTCGGCATGAGTTCCGTGCGCTTCATCTGCGGCACCCAGGACCAGCACCGGGCCCTGGAGCGCGAGATCGCCGACTTCCTCGGAATGGATGACGCAATCCTGTTCTCCAGCTGCTTCGACGCCAACGGCGGCATCTTCGAAGCCCTGTTCACCGCGGACGACGCGATCGTCTCCGACGAGCTCAATCACGCCTCCCTCATCGACGGCATCCGCCTGTGCAAGGCGAAGCGATTCCGCTACCGCAATGCCGACATGGGCGACCTGCGCTCCCAACTCGAAGCGGCCCGGGCTGCCGGTGCCGAGCAGATCGTCATCGTCACGGACGGGGTCTTCTCGATGGACGGCTCCTACGCGCCGCTGCCCGGGATCTGCGACCTGGCGGAGGAGTTCCGCGCCCTCGTGATGGTCGACGATTCGCACGCAACCGGGTTCGTCGGGGCGGGCGGGCGGGGAACGCCGGAGCTCTTCAACGTCCGCGACCGGGTCGACATCCTCACGGGGACGCTCGGCAAGGCTCTGGGCGGCGCATCCGGCGGCTACGTCGCCGCAGGTCAGGCGGTCGTCGACATGCTCCGACAGAAGGCGCGCCCCTACCTCTTTTCCAACACTCTCGCGCCCGCGATCGTCGCCGGTTCGCGCGAAGCGCTGCGCGTCGCTGCGGGTGCGGACAACGCGAGGGCGCATCTGGCGGACTTGTCAGCCCTGTTCCGCTCCCTCATGTCCGAAGCGGGGTTTGAGATCCTCCCGGGCACCCACCCGATCCATGCGGTGATGTTCCCCGGTGAGGACGGGGCGCGCCTGGCGGGCGCCATCGCGGAGCGAATGCTCGAACTCGGCGTCTACGTCACGGCCTTCTCCTTCCCGGTGGTCCCCCGTTCAAAGGCACGCATCCGCGTTCAACTCTCCGCCGCCCACAGCGAAGAGGATGTGCGCGCCTGCGTTGATGCGTTTATCCGGGCGCGCGCCGACGTCGACGGGCGCTGACATCCCATGGCAGGCGGACTCATCGCCCTCCTCGATGACATTGCGACCCTTGCGAAGACAACTGCGGCCTCCTTCGACGACATCGCTGCGGGCGCCGCGAAGGCCTCTTCCAAGGCGGTGGGAGTCGTCATCGACGACACCGCCGTCACTCCGCAGTACGTGGCGGGCCTCGACCCGAGCCGGGAACTGCCGATCATCAAGAGGATTGCGCGCGGCTCCCTCATCAATAAGCTTGCGATCATTCTGCCGGCGGCGCTGATCCTCACCTGGCTCGCGCCGTGGATGCTGCCGATCCTCCTCATTGTCGGAGGCTCGTTCCTATGCGTCGAGGGGGCGGAGAAGGTGCTCGCGAAACTGCGCCTCCTCCCCGATCACGAGGGGGACGAGGACGAGCCCAGGGCGGCGTCCGCTGAGGAACTCGAACGCGGGATCGTCTCATCCGCCACGCGCACCGACCTCATCCTTTCCGCTGAGATCATGTTGATCTCGCTAGCGAATGTCAGCGCCGAGTCGAATCTCATCCGAGTCGGCATCATGATCTTCGTCGCCTTCTTCATGACCTTCTTCGTGTACGGCCTGGTCGCCGTCCTCGTCAAGATGGATGATGTCGGCCTGCGCATGGCGGAGGGCAACGGCTGGGTCGCCGCCCTCGGTCGGCGCATCGTCGCCGCCATGCCGAAGGTCTTCACAGTGATCGGCATCGTCGGCACGATCGCGATGGAGTGGGTAGGCGGACATATCGTCATCGTCTCGTTGGACGACCTCGGCGCCTCGTGGCTGCACCACCTCATCGGCGGCGCCGTCGAATGGGTGGCGCACCTGGGGGGCGCCGCGATGTGGACGATGGAGACGGCTCTGTCGGGGCTATTCGGCCTCGTGTGGGGGAGCGTCCTCGCATACGCATGGCTCGCACTCTCGCACCTGATGCCGAAGAAGGCGACGGCGGTCGAGGGCGCAGCGCACTGACACACGCACGGGAACGCCTGCTGAAATTGTCTGTCCAGCAGGCGCTCAACGGGCTCTGCCCTCGTGCGAGCAGGCGCCCCGGAAGTCAGCCGACTTGCGCAGCCTTGCGCTCCTTGAGCTCCTTGACGATGTCGGCGTACTTTGCCTCCAGGTCATAGGCCTTGAGGAACAGCCAGCAGATCACCAGCAGGATTCCGGGCAGCCAGATGGACACTCCGATGATGGCGTTGATCGCGGAGTCGGCCTGCTCGACGGCCTCGCCGTCGTAGCCGCCCAGTGCGAGGATCCAGCCGATCATTGCGGCACCCAGACCGGATCCAATCTTGGAACCGAAGGAGGTTGCAGCGTTGGCCATGCCGACTTGCTGGTAGCAGTGTTGCCACTCGCCGTAGGTGATGGTGTTCTGGACGAGGGGACCGGACAGCGCCATGAGGGGGATGGTTGCGAGGGTCACGAAGGGGCCGACGAACATGAGCGCCCAGAAGTCGAAGGGGAAGACGCAGCGGATCGCGGTGGCGATGATGCCGACCATGATCACCATGCGCGCGGCACCGGCCATGCCGAAGAAGCGGGTGAGCGGTTTGACCAAGAGGAATCCGATGACGACGGGAATGAGGCCGATGGCGCCGAGGAGTGATACGAGTTCCTCGTTGTGGAGAATCCACTTGACGTAGTAGATGCCCGTGGCAGAGGTGATGGAGAAGATCATGTTGGACACCACTTGGACGCCCAGCATGATGACCCAATACTTGTTCTGGAAGAGAAGCGCGATTGCCTGCCCGATCGGCAGCTTCTCATCGGCGCTCTCTTCACTGTCGGCGGTCTTCTCTTTATCGGTGACGAAAGCGATGAGGAAGCACACGGTGATGGCAACGGCGGCTCCGAAGCCGAATTTGATCCACGCCGATTGGTCTCCGCCCAGGGCATTGGTGATCGGGATGTAGCCGATGGCGATGATCATGCCGCTGATGTACCCGAAGACCGCGCGAGTCAGTCCCATGCTCCCACGCTGTTCGATGGAAGGGGTCAAGTAGAACATGAGCGAGCCGTAGGGGATGACGAGCATCGTGTACGCACCCGCCGACAGCAGGATGTTCGTAGCGATGGCGTAGGTTACTTTGACTCCGTCAGCGGCACCGACAGGGACCGTGAAGAGGACGGTAACGGCGATGCCTGCGGGGACGGCGCCCCACAGCAGCCAGTGGCGGGCCTTGCCCCACCGCGTACGGACTCGATCGAGAAGCCATCCCATGGTGAAGTCGGAGAAGGCATCGACGATTTTGGCGACGAGCAGGGCGGTGCCGGCCGCTCCGGCTGCAATGCCGACCTTGTCGGTGTAGAAGTAGACGAGGATGCCGATCAAGCCAGACATGATGTTGAGACCCAACTGCCCTAGGCCGTCGCCGAAGTAGTTGGACATGCGCATCGTTTTCTGGATGCCTTGTCGGTCGAGTCCGAGGGGCTTTCTGGCCATCAGAGTGCCTTTCGCTGTGCGTCATTGCGTGCTGGGGGATGTCGGGGCAGTGCGTTGGTACTGCCGTGTAGGGGGCGGTGGACCATTCATCATCGAGGTCTGTGCACCCGTCGTCGCGCGCCGCGCAAATAGCTCAGATACAACTAGAACTTTTACAACTAGAACTTTCGCGCGCTAGTTCAGCGTAGACACAAAAGCTAGCGCGCGCAAGCATTTATAATGAATTGATTCATTTAAGCGATTGAAGGCGCCCGCGACAATCAAAACGGACGATCAGCTGGAGGCCCGGGAGATTAGGTAGATGACCGCCTCCGGCTCCCTCACCGGTCCACTTCCCTCGCCGGCTTCTCTCAGTGCCAGTTCGGCGAGGAAGCGGCCGAGGCCGGAATAGTCGACATGGACCGACGACAATGAGGGGACGAAGAGGGACGCGAGAGGCGTATCGTCATGGCCGACCACCGCCAGATCGTCGGGCACCGCCAAACCGATGCGATGCGCTGCACCCACGACAGCTGCGGCGACAGTGTCGTTATAGGCGACGACCCCATCAACACCGGAGGCGATCCAGCGACTCAGCAGATACTCAATACGCCCAGGGGAGGCAAGGTCAATACTTGCACTGTCAATCAGTTCCACTCCCCCAATCTCCTCCGCCGTCTGGCGCGCTCGCTCCTCACGAGCCGACGTCAGGTCGACCAAGCGAGGATCATCCAATGAGACATAGGCCAGCCGAATGCGGCCACGATCGCGTAAGTGCTCGACCTGGAGGCGGGGCCCATCATCGAATCGCAGACGACGACAGGTTTCATCATCATGCTGTAGCGATTCATTCTGCGTCGATCCCGGATCATGGATGACAGTGCGCACGCCGACACGAGCGAGTGACGCAAGATCCTTCTTACTCCACGGGACGAGCGAAACGGCGACATCCGGGTCGAGCACCTCCCATAGCGGCTTCGTCTTGCGATCAGACCGCGACGTGGTGGTAACCAGCGAGTATCCTGCCTCGTCGAGGACACGAGAGGCTTGGTCGAGGTGGGATTGCATGGAATGCTCCATCGGCCAATCCGGAAGCACCAGCAGTACGATATGCGAGCGCCCGCTGGCGAGCGCCTTGGCCGCACGATGCGGGCGATACCCCAGGCGCTCGGCTTCGGCGAGGACTCTGGCGCGCGTGGGCTCGGAGATAGTCTGCCCCGGGGTGTCATTAAGGACGAAACCTACGGTGGCGCGGGAGATTCCTAAGGATCGGGCAACATCTGCCGCAGTAACCCTCCTGCGGGCTTTCATCTGCACCTCCTCCAGCGTCGTCATATGAAGGCAGAACCGCAAGAATCACTATTTCCACAGAAGTACTTGCGCGCGTGAGCCCCACCAGATAGCCTAGCAAAACTAGCGCGTGCTAGCGGCGGGCAGAGGAGCCCCCGTCCCACGAGCAGAACACCTGGAGTAATGATGGTCATCACCCCCACCCCTCCCGTCTTCGAACACCACCGCAGTGCCATCGGCATCGCAGAGACCGCGCCGCGCATGTCATGGATCCTCCCAGAGGCACCCACGGGCTGGACGCAGCGCACCTATGAAGTCGCAGAGCGCCCCCTGAGCGACGACTCCGATGGACGCTCCCTCATTGTCGAATCGAATGACTCGGTGCTGGTCCCCTGGCCGTTCACCCCTCTCGCCGCCCGCGAGGGGCGCGAAGTCCGCGTGAGGGTCCACGGCATAGACGGCTCCGTTTCCGACTGGTCCGAATGGTCCATCGTCGAGGCCGGGATCCTCGACGCCAACCAGTGGCGAGCGACAATGGTCGGCCCCACCGACCCCGACTGCCACGGCCCGCAACTGCGGACAACTTTCACCCTCCCCGACGATGCAAGCATCATACGAGCACGCCTGCGCACCACCGCCCACGGCCTCGATCGAGTGGAGATTAACGGTCGACGCGCCACCGACGTCGAATTCGACCCGGGGTGGAGCGCCTACGAATCGCGCCTGCGAGTGCGCACCCACGACGTCACGGACCTGGTGAGGGGCGGAGCGAACGCCATCGGCGTGCGCCTAGGCGACGGCTGGTGGCGCGGACATCTCGGCTGGGGCGGAAAGAATGCTTTCTACGGCAATGATCTCGGGGCGTTCATCCAGCTTGAGACGACACTCAGCGACGGCTCAACCACAACCGTCACCACCGGCAAGGACTGGCGATGGGCGCCGGGCCCGATCCTCGAATCCGATATTTACAACGGGGAAACCTATGATGCCCGCCTGCACGACCCCGCCTGGTCGACCGCCGACTTCGACGACTCGGAGTGGGCTCCCGTCGCGGTGCGCGATCTCGACACCTCCGTCCTCGTCGCCCCGGACGGTCCTCCCGTAAGGGTCACCGGCGAGATAGTCCCGGTTGAGCGGCTCACCTCACCCAGCGGGAAAACGATCCTCGACTTCGGGCAGAACCTCGTGGGCCGCCTGCGCATCCGCGTGCGAGCAACGCAGGGCACGACGCTGACCCTGCGCCACGCCGAGGTGCTGGACGCAGGCGAGTTGGCCACCGAGCCGCTTCGCGGAGCCAGGGCCACCGACACGTATATCTGTGCTGGAACCGATGAAGGGCACGTCCCCGAGGAGTGGTCCCCCTCCTTCACCTTCCACGGCTTCCGCTACGCCGAAGTCAGCGGATGGCCGGAGGATCGACTCGATGAACTCACCGGCGACGACCCGGCCATCATCGCCCAGGTCATTCACTCCGATATGGAGCGCACCGGCACCTTCACCTGCTCAGATGCGACCCTACAGCGCTTCCACGAGAACGTCGTATGGGGGATGAAGGGCAACTTCCTCGATATCCCCACCGACTGTCCCCAGCGGGATGAGCGCCTGGGGTGGACCGGCGACCTGCAGGTTTTCGCCCCCACTGCGGCCTTCCTCTTCGACACCGCCGGAATGCTCGGCTCCTGGCTCAAGGACTTGGCCGCTGAACAGGCCCGATACGGTGGCACACCCTCTGTGGTCCCTTCCATTGTCACCGGCTACCAGGGCCCCATGGCGGGATGGGCGGATGCGGCAACCGTGGTCCCGTGGGCCCTGTACCGGGCCAGCGGTGATACTGAGATCCTGCGCCGTCAGCTTCCCTCGATGCGCGCCTGGGTGGACGAGGTCGCCGCCGCCGCAAGCAATGATCTGCTGTGGGACAAGGGCTACCAATTCGGCGATTGGCTGGATCCGACCGCCCCACCCGAACGCCCTGAGAAAGCCGCTGCCGCCGCCGAGCTCGTGGCCACCGCCTACTTCGCGCATTCGACGAAGATCCTGGCCGCCTCTGCTGCTCTCGTCGGCGAGGGCGAGATCGCCGATACCTACACCGACCTTGCCCGCCGCGTGCGCAACGCCTTCATCAGCGAGTACGTGACCGGCTCCGGTCGCCTCATGTCGGATGCGCAGACCGCCTACGCCCTCGCCCTGTGCTTCGATCTCCTGCCTGAAGAGTCCCGCCCCAAAGCGGCCGCCCGCTTGGCCGAGCTCGTGCGCGCCAGCGGCTACAAGATCTCCACCGGATTCCTCGGCACCCCCGTCATCTGCGATGCCCTGTCGAATGAGGGCTACCAGGACGTCGCCTACCGCCTGCTGCTCCAAACGGAATCGCCCTCGTGGCTCAACACCGTCCTCATGGGGGCGACGACCATCTGGGAGCGGTGGGACTCACTGCTACCCGACGGCTCGGTCAACCCCTCGGGAATGACCTCCTTCAACCACTATGCGCTGGGCGCTGTGGCCGACTGGATGCACCGCGTCGTCGCGGGCCTCGACACGGCCGAGCCGGGCTGGCGGCATCTGTCGATTGCCCCGCGCCCGCCGCGCAAGGGACTCACCTCGGCGGGCGCAACCCTGCGCACCCCCTACGGGCTCGCCTCGTCCTCGTGGACCATCGGCGAGGGCGAACTCAGGCTCGACGTGCGCGTGCCCGTGGGGGCCCGGGCCACCATCATTCTGCCCTCTGGTGAGTCCCACGAGGTCGAGCACGGCGACTACTCTTTCACCGAGCCCTTCGAAACGGATACGGAAGAACAGCCCCACCTGGATATCGATACTCCGATGGGAGTGTTGGCGGACGTACCCGCGGCGATGACCCTGCTGACAGCGGTGATCGAGAAGTTCATTCCGGGCGCCGCCGAGCATATGGGTTCGGGCACGGCCGGACAGGAGTCGGTGACCGTGCGCCAGGTCGCCGGGATGATCCCCCACTCCGCAGAGTTCCTGGCCGATATCGAGCGCGGTTTCGCCGCCCTCAATGCGGCAGAGTCCGTGCCCGAGGACCTCACGATCGAGGGCGTGCGCGCAGCCCGCGAGGCGTCACCCGACAAGGAGGACGCACCCGCGCACGCCGACGTCTCCGACCCAATCCGCTCCCTGACTCTCGAACAGAAGGCCTCCCTCTTGTCGGGCCGCGATTTCTGGACTACCACACCCATTGAGGAGGCCGGGATCCCCTCGCTCGTCCTCACCGACGGACCCCACGGCGTGCGCCTGCAAAAGGGAGCGAGTGACCACCTCGGACTCAACGAGGCCGAACCCGCGACCTGCTTCCCACCGGCGGTGGCGGTCGGCTCCTCGTGGAACACCGACGTGGCGGCGAAGGTCGGCGCGGGGGTGGGCCGTGAGGGCAGGGCGTTGGGTGCTGCAGTGGTGCTCGGCCCCGGCGTGAATATCAAGCGTTCGCCTCTGGGCGGACGCAACTTCGAGTACTACTCCGAAGACCCCTTGCTCTCGGGCGCCCTGGGGGCGGCCCACGTGCGGGGCTTGCAGGCTGAGGGCCCCGGCGCCTCCGTCAAGCATTTCGCGGCCAATAACCAGGAGACCGAGCGCATGCGCATTGACGCGCGCATCGACGCGCGCACCCTTCGCGAGATCTATCTCACCCCCTTCGAGAAGGTCGTCACCGAGGCCGAACCCGCCACCGTCATGTGCGCATACAACCAGGTCAACGGTGTTCCGGCCTCCCACAACCACTGGCTGCTGACCGAGGTTCTGCGCGAGCAGTGGGGTTATGAGGGCCTCGTCGTGTCCGACTGGGGCGCCGTATCCAACCGGGTTGCCGGGGTAGCAGCGGGAATGGATCTTGAGATGCCCGGCAGCGGCGGGGCGACCGATGCCGAGGTCGTCGCCGCAGTGCGCTCGGGCGAGCTGTCCGACGAGGCGGTGGATGCGTCCGTGGCACGATTCCTCGCATTGGTCGAGCGCATACCCGAGGCGGGCACTTCCTTCGACGCCGAGGCGCACCACGCATTGGCCCGTGAACTGGCGTCCGAGTGCATCGTCCTTCTCAAGAACGAGGGCCATACTCTCCCGCTGGAGGCCGCTCCCACTAGAAGCAGTGTCGCTGTGATCGGCGCGATGGCCACGGAGCCGCGCTACCAGGGCGGAGGCTCCTCGCACATCAACCCGACCCGCACGGATATCGCCCTCGACGAGATCCGCTCACGGGCAGCCGATGCGGGAGTGACGGTGACCCATGCGCTCGGATACGCCTCCTCCGATGAGGGCGCAGCCTCTCCTGACGGCAGTGCACCAGACGCAGAGGCGCTGCTCGCCGAGGCGGTCGGCGTCGCAGGCGCGGCGGATGTCGCAGTCGTCTTCGCCGGGCTGACCCAGAAGGAGGAATCCGAGGGCTTCGACCGCACCCACATCGACCTGCCCGCCGATCAGGTGGCGCTGATCCGGGCAGTCGCTCAGGCGGCGCCTCGCACCGTGGTCGTCCTGTCCAATGGCGGCATCGTCTCCCTGGAAGAATGGCACGACGAAGTCGACGCCATCGTCGAGGGCTTCCTGCTGGGCCAGGGCGGCGGAGCCGCGATCGCGGACGTGCTCTTCGGCCTCGTCAATCCCTCGGGGCACCTGGCAGAGTCCATTCCCCTTCGATTGGAAGACAACCCGAGCTGGATCAACTTCCCCGGAGATCAGGGAAGCGTCCTGTACGGCGAGGGCCTGATGGTGGGCTACCGCTACTACGCGAGCGCCGGGATTCCGGTGCGCTACCCGTTCGGGCACGGCCTGTCGTACACGACCTTCGAAACATCCGACCTACAGGTCGATGCGACCGGGCCGGATAGTGCGCTCGCCCGCGTGACGGTGGCGAACACGGGGAGCCGCATCGGCAAGCACGTTGTACAGGTGTATGTGGCGGCAGGCGAAGCGGGCCCGGTTCGCCGTCCGGTGCGCGAGTTGCGCGCCTTCACCAAGGTGGAGCTTCAGCCCGGCGAGTCCCGCACTATTGAACTCCCCCTGGATCGGCGCGCCTTCGCATTCTGGGACACGACCCGCGATCAGTGGGTCGTCGCCGAGGGCACCTACTCGGTCGAAGTCGGAGCCAATGCCCACGAAGTCGAGGTCTCCGCGGCGGTGACTTTGTCCGGCGACGTCCTGGTCCGGCCTTTGACGATGGATTCCACCGTCGGCGACTGGTTCGCCCACCCGGTGGTGGGGCCTGTCCTCCAGGAGTCCATGGCCTCGTCAATGAGTGAGGAGCAGGCGGCTCAAGCCGCCCAAAGCGCCGATATGCTCACGATGATCGAGTCCATGCCGATGAAACAATTCGTCGGATTCCTTCCGATCACCGCCGATCAGCTCAAGCCTCTCATCGAACTCAGCCTCCAACCGGTCGAGGGGTGAATATGGGGGCTCGGCTGCTCAGCCGAGCCCCCCATGAGCATTCACATAAGTGTGCTGCATTACCACCTGTTTCCCTAGGCGCATAGGACTAAAGGGCGATACGCTGAATGCACGCGAGGCCCGACGGGCCACTGATCTGAGTATTTTGAGGATGACATGACCGTGTACACGCTTCCCGATCTGCCCTACGACTACGCCGCCCTCGAGCCCCACATCTCCGCGAAGATCATGGAGCTCCATCACGACAAGCACCACGCCGCCTACGTGGCGGGTGCCAATGGTGCTCTGGCCGCTCTGGAGGCCGCGCGCGAGGCGGGCGACCACGGCGCGATCAACCTGCATGAGAAGAACCTGGCGTTCCACCTCGGAGGGCACACCAACCACACCATCTTCTGGCAGAACATGACGCCTGACGGTCAGGGTCGTCCCGAGGGCGAACTCGCCGCCGCGATCGACGAGTTCTTCGGCTCCTTTGAGAAGTTCCAGGCGCAGTTCGCCGCCGCTTCCCTCGGCCTCCAGGGCTCGGGATGGGGCGTCCTCGCCTGGGACGCCCTCGGGCAGCGACTCGTGATCTTCCAGCTCACCGACCAGCAGGGCAATATCCCGGTCGCCACCGTCCCGCTGCTCATGCTCGACATGTGGGAGCACGCCTTCTACCTCGACTACCTCAACGTCAAGGCCGACTACGTCACGGCGTGGTGGAACATCGTCAACTGGGCGGATGTGACGGCGCGCTTCGAGCGTGCACGCGCCCACTACTCGGGCCTCGTCCTCGTCTGAGCCTCACTGCTGCGCCCCTCGCCTGCGATTGCCGAGCAGGGCCGCAGTCTTATGCCTCCCACTCGAGGATCCGCTCCCCGTCGATGGTGATCGTCGCCGTATAGCGGTCGGTGATGTCGAGGCGCGCAATGAGTTCATGACTCCCCGCCTCTTCGCGGGCAGCATAGGAGAGGGTCGTATTCGTCTTGTCTAGGACGTCGAGCCGGGCTGAGGCGAGCCAGGGGTTGGCGCGTCGCATGGCGATGGCTTCCCGGTAGAGGCTGTGAAGCCACTCGCCCTCTGGCTGCAGGTGCTCGGGCGAAGCGGGAAGGGCGGGGCGGATCTCATCGTCTCCGCCCCATGTCTCGGTCTTGATGCCCCGGAAGGCCTGCTCGTCTCCGTAGTAGACGCTGGGGATTCCGGGCAGGGTGAACAGGATGATGGCCGCGAGGCCCGCGCCGTCGTCTCCGATGCGGCTGGCGATCCGAGTGACATCGTGGTTGCCGACGAAGGTCTGCATCCATGTGCCGGAGGAGAATACGCCGTGGCGCTCGAGTGCCCAGGCGAGCTCCCACGCATTGCGGTCGTTGATGCTGCTCCATATCGCCTTCCACACTTCGTAGGCGGTCACCATGTCGAGTGCGGAGTCCTTGGCGATCTGCGCGAAGTCCCCGTGGATCACTTCGCCGAGGAAGATCGCGCCGGGATGGGTGCGCCGGACTCGCGCGAGGGCTTGGGCCCAGAACCAGGTCGGCACCTTGTAGGCGACATCGAGCCGCCAACCGTCGGCCCCCAGGTCAAGCCAGTGGGTCATGACGTCGACGACGAGGTCGAGAACGCGGGGGTCTGCGTGGTCGAGTTCGGCGAGTTCGCCGTGCCCCTCCCAACTCGCGTGCGCGCCGTCGACCATGCGGATCATGCCGGTGGAGCCTGCGAGGGCGTCGGCGACGAGTGCATGGTCGGCGCTGACGTGGTTGAAGACGCCATCAAGCATGATGGACAGGCCCCTGGATCGGGCCTGGTGAACGAAACTGTCCCAATCGTCCCGGTCTCCGAGGCGGGGGTCGATCCGATAGTAGTCGAGGGTGTCATAGCCGTGGCTGGTCGAGGCGAAGACGGGGCCGAGCAGCAGTCCATTGCAGCCGAGGTCGACGACGTAGTCGAGCCAGTTTTCGAGGAGGCCGAGCCGATGCCCCTCCCAGTCCCCCGCTCTGTCGGTGGGCCTGATCGGCGCCCCACACGCGCCGAGCGGATAGACGTGCCACAAGATCGTATGGGCGAGGTTCATCATGACAACTCCTCGTTGAACAGGACTCCTCACCATTATGCGATCCGGCGTCTCGCGGCGCGCCGCTGACGCGCACAATCATCGCCGCATACAAAGACGGGTGGCGGTGCGAGTTGCTGGAAGACTCGCACCGCCACCCGAGATCATGGCGGGTCGTACTCGGCGGACGACGCCCGAGTCGGTCGACCGCGCTGACACACGCAGTCGACTTCTCCGCGTTACAACAATGCCAGCATTGTGGGCATGACGAGTTTGAGCACGTTATCACGCCCCTCTTCGGCCGTAGGGGCGTCGACCGCGAAGGCCGCCATCTGCTGACACGTCGCCAAGTCGTGCAGGCGCAGCGCCGCGCGAACGGCGTTCACCTTCGTCGGGGCCATGGACAGGGACGCCACTCCCAGACCTGCGAGGACGAGGGCGAGTAGCGGGTCGCCGCCGGCCTCGCCGCACACGCCGATCGGTTTGCCGGTCGCCCGTCCGCCCGCACAGGCGAGCTTGATCATCTGGAGGACCGCGGGCTGCCAGGCGTTGAGCAGATCGGCGAGTTCGCCGTCCATGCGATCCGCCGCCATCGTGTACTGCGTAAGATCGTTCGTGCCGATCGATGCGAAGTCCACAACGGAGAGGATCTGATCCGCGCGGATCGCGGCCGCCGGGACCTCGATCATGACGCCGACTTTCGGCAGCCCGACGCCGCGCGCCTTGTCCGCGAACCACTGGGCCTCTTCAAGGGTCGACACCATCGGCGCCATGACCCACAGGTCCGCGTTCGTGCGCTCATGAGCGGCGGCCAGAGCCGCGAGCTGCGTATCGAGGAGGTCTTCGCGCACCTTGCACAGGCGCAGGCCCCTGCGACCGAGGGCGGGGTTCTCCTCCTCACCGAGGTTGGCGAAGCTCAGCGGCTTGTCCGCTCCCGCGTCGAGAGTCCTCACGACGACGCGGCGCTTGCCGAAAGCGTCGAGTACCTTCGTGTACGTGTCGATCTGCTCGTCAAGCGACGGCGCGTCCGGGCGCTCGAGGAAGAGGAACTCAGTACGGAACAGGCCCGATCCCTCGAGGTCGAACGTCGCCGCCTTCGCAGCGTCATCGACCGTGCCGATATTCGCGAGGAGCTTGATCTTGTAACCGTCGTAGGTGGCGCCCTCACCGGAAGAACCCGCGAGCGCCATGGCGCGACGACGCGATCGCTCTTCGAGGAGTTCGACCTCTTCCGCGGTCGGCGCGATGATGACCTCGCCGACACCGCCGTCGAGGGCGAGTTGCTGGCCGGGCTCGATGTCGAGGATTCCCGTGACCTTGACGATCGCGGGGATGCCGAGCTGAGCGGCGAGAATCGCCGTGTGCGAGGTCGGTCCGCCCACTTCGGTGACGATGCCCTTGACCGTGTCCGGGTTGAGTGTCGCGGTCTCGGCGGGCGCGAGGTCGCGGGCGACAATGATGACCGGCGAGTCGAGGGCCGGGACGCCGGGAGCGGGCAGGCCGCGCAGTTCGCAGATCGCGCGGTCGCGCACGTCGTAAAGGTCCGTCACCCGTTCTGCCATGTATCCGCCCAAGCCCTTGAGCATCTCGGCGTATTCCTCGACGGCGTCGCTCACGGCTCGGGTGAGGCCCAGGCCCTTCTTCAGCTTCTTGTCGATGGCCTTGGCGAGCCCTCGATCCGAGGCGAGTCTCGCCGTCGCCTTGAGGATCGGCTTGGACTCGTCAGGAGCAGACTCCATGCGCTTCTCAAGGCCGACGGAGACGACTGCGAGCGCTTCGCGGACGCGGATGCCATCGGCCTGCGGATCGGTGCACGGCGGTTCCGCTGTGTCGATACCGGGTGCCGGCTGAACGATGACTGCGGGGCCCGATGCGGTGCCCGCAGAGACGCCGATCCCGTGAAGAACTTCGTGCGTGCAAGTCACGGTGTCATTCCTTATCCAGGTCGCGCGAGAGCAACTCGACGAGGGAGTCGAGGACTGCTCCGGCATTGTCGTCATCGGTGGAGAGAGTGACCTCGTCGCCGTGCTTGACGCCGAGGGTCATGATCTCAAGGAGCGACGCGGCATCCACCTCTTCACCGTCGAAGTTCAAGGTGATGTCGACGCCGGAATCATCGACGGCCTCGGCGAGAATCGCAGCCGGACGCGCGTGGAGCCCGACGGAGGATGCGATGGTGACGGTACGTGAAATCATTGGGTTTTCCTTCCGGTAGAGGTCTGTCCATCGTTGGACAGAAATACTCTTGTGCCCCATCGTATGGGTTCGATTCACTTTTGGGGAGGGGGTGATGAAAGTCGGGCACAATGCAGCGTCAGATAGGCGATTTCGTTCGCGGACAGTGCATTTCCCAGGCGCAATTCGATGAGTCCTGCTAAAGTTTGCGCGCACGTGCTCGCCTGCGGATACGCCTCGTTGATCGTGCGGACGACGGTGAGCATCTCATCATGGAGCTGCTCCCCCGTACGGATCCGCACGAACAGGTAGCGCAGGTGCGTAATGAAACGCGCAACGTTCACGGATGTCGGATTGAGGTCGACTCCCATGCTCGATGCTGCGACATCGAGGATCTGTTGGATGACACCGGTCATCGTGTAGGTCCACGACAAGTCCCCCGTCGCGAATCCCGCATTGACGAGGTGGAGTGTGAAGGCGGTTGCCTCCGACTCGGGCAATTCGACGTCGACGGCGGTGTTGAGGAAGCGGACGAGACTGCGCGCCCTCGCGTACTCGTCGGGATAGAGGTGGACGACTTCCCCCGTCAGGGGGTATTCGACGGTCTGTCCCACTCTCGCGCGCGCCAGGGCGAATCCGAGGTGGTCGGCGAGAGCGACGACAAGGGTCGGCGAGGACGCGTCCGGGATGCCGATCTCGCGCAGCGCGCGAACGACGAGTTGGATGTGCTCGGGCGGGATCTCGGCAAGGAGTTCGCCCATATGGTCAGGGTCCCTCCCATCGGAGGGGACGAAGACCTTGACGATTTTCTCCTCGTCAACGCTCTGGCCGGGCTGGGCCTTGAAACCGAGGCCGCGTCCGGTGAGGATCACATCAACGCCGTCCGAGCGCCTGGCAAGGACAACATTGTTGTTGAAAACGCGGAGCAGCTCCACGGCATCCTCCTTCCCGGACGCGGCCCCAGTCGATCAGTTCTCCACGTCGATGACGGGGGCGCCGGCCTCGACGCTGGCACCCGTCAAGGGGGTGACGGAGGTGAGGGCCTTCGTATTCGTCACCGTCATGAGCGTGTTCGTAGAGTATCCCGCCGCCTCCACCTTGGCGAGGTCCACGGTGGCGAGCAGGTCCCCGACCTCGACGCGCTGTCCCTTGGCGACCGCGATGTCGAAGCCGTCGCCGTCCATCTGAACGGTGTCAATGCCGACGTGGACGAGGATCTCCACACCGTCATCTGTCTTGATGCCAAAGGCGTGGCCGGTCTTCGCGACAGTCGCGAGGGTTCCGGCGACGGGTGCGACGATCTTCGAGGAGGAGGGGATGATGGCGACGCCTGCGCCGAGGGCTCCGGAGGCGAAAACCTTGTCTCCGCTGTCGGCCAGGGCAATGACCTTACCGGCGACGGGTGCCATGACCGCCGTCGTTGCCGGCGCCATGACCGCTGTCGCGGTGCGCGCGGCCGAGGCTGCGGGAGCAGCCTCCTCGACTGCCCCGGCTGCGAGGCGGGCCTCGGCCTTCTGCTCCGCAGTGCGGTAGTCGAAGGTGATGACGAGGGCGAAGGCCACGAAGAAGGCAACGGCGATCGCGATGCCGTAAATCCACATCGGGTTGAATACGGGGATCGTGAGCAGCGACGTGAAGGCGAAGGCGGAGGTGGTGACGCCGCCCGAGGCGAGGCCGAGGATCGCGATGGTGAGGCCGCCGGAGAAGCAGCCGATGAGCATAAGAGGGTAGATCCGCTTGAAACGCAGGTGGATGCCGTAAAGGGAGGGCTCGGAGATGCCGCCGAGGAGTCCCGCCGCGAGCGCGCCCGTCGCGGTCTGGCGCATCTGGACGTCCTTATCGCGCATCGACAGGAAGAGGACGCCGGCGGTGGCGCCGAAGCAGGCGAAGTTCCATGCGCCCATGGGGCCCTGGATGAAGTCGTATCCGAGGGTCTGGATATTGACGAGCATGAGGGCGTTGAGCGGCCAGTGGAGGCCAAGGGGCACGAGGAAGGGGTAGATCATCGGGATGATGAGTGCGAAGACGAAGGGCGCGTGCGTGTTCATCCACGCCAGTCCGACGCCGAGGCCGTTGCCGAGCCACACCCCTATGGGGCCGATGAGGAAAGCGGTCGCCGGGATCATGATGATCATCGAGATGAAGGGGACGAAGACCATCTGGACATTGGAGGGGATGATCTTCTTGAGTCCGTGGTAGACGAGGGCGAGGATCGCGACCATGATGAGCGGGACGAAGACATTGCCGCCGTACCCGTTGAGCTGCATCGGCAGTCCGAAGATATTCGCAGTGCAGTTCTGAGTCCCGAGGAGTTCATTCGTCACGCAGACCGTGTCGGGGAAGCGGGAGACGTTGCCGAGACTGGTGAATTCTGCCGTCATGAGCGCCGCCATGACGGTCGCTCCGAGCCACGGATCCACGTCGAGCTTCTTCGCGGCGTTGTAAGCGACCATGATCGGCAGGAAGGTGAAGACTGCGTTCCACATAGCGTCGACGAAGACCCAGGAGGCGGCCTTGTCGGTCGCTCGGAAATCGACGATGCCGAGGGCGTCGAGGACCGCGGCGAAAGCGATGATGAGAGAGGCCCCCAGCAGGACGCCCAACAGGGGCCTGAAGGAGTCGGAGAGGTATTCGAAGAAGGCGTCGACGTAGGCGTTCTTGCCGCGGGCCTTAGCACGCGCCTGGGCCTTCACGTCGGCGTCGGACATGCCTCCGCCCATACCGGGCAGGGCCTGCATAGCGGCGAAGACGCCCTGGACGGCGCCGCCGATGACGACCTGGTAGCGGTCTCCGCCCTGGGGGACAACTCCGAGGACGCCGTCGATCTTGTCGAGGGCGTCGGCGTTGACCTTGCCCGCATCAACGAGTTCGAATCGCAGGCGGGTGGCGCAGTGGGTGAGGCTGGTGACATTGCCCGCGCCGCCGATCTCTTTAAGGATCGCCTCGGCGATCTGCTGGTTGGTGGACATCTGTGTCCTTCCTGTGTGTGCAACCCGTGAGAGTCGCGTATTGATGGGGCGGGTTGCAGGTGGTTTCAGGCAACAAAAAGACCTGGGCGCGCATGATACGTTCCCAGGTCTTGCCTCAGCCGAGTAACAACCCTGTCAACCGATCCGAAGATCAGCAGTTACCCTTAACCTACAGCCTCCACATCGTTAACATCAAGACTCTTGGAAACGTGACATGCATCTCTTCACGGTCCCAATACTCCGCTGCACATCGTCGAAGTGGGCCGCGACGGAGCTCTTCGGCGGCTTCGGCTCGCGCCGTTGCGCCTAGACTGTGAGGGAATACCCATGTCGTGATTCACGCGGACGATGATGTATTGAGTGCGCTGTTTGTGGAGGTTGCTGCCAGTGAGTCCTCGGATGGAACCCACGTTGGCCGATGTCGCCGAGCGGGCCGGCGTGTCCTTGACGACGGTCTCGCGCGTTCTCAATAATCGCGGCTATCTCTCACAGGCGACGAAGGACAAAGTCCAAGCCGCCATTGACGAACTCGGATACCGCCCGAATCAGATGGCCCGCGCACTTCACTCGATGAGGACGTACACGATCGGCCTCGTCGTCCCCACGGTTGCCCTCCCTTTCTTCGGGGAACTCGCCGTCGAAGTAGAGAATGCCCTGGCTGAACACGGATATCGAATCCTCATCTGCAATTCGATGGGACGCTCCGACAGAGAGCGCGAATATCTCAATCTGCTCGTCGGGAACCGGGTCGATGGCATTATTTCGGGCGCACACAATGAGGACCTTGAGGAATACCATTCCATCCGCATGCCCCTCGTCACGATCGACAGGACCCTTGCTCCGGGAATCCCCAACGTCCGCTGCGATAACCGCGCTGCCGGAATCATGGCGACCGAGCACCTCTTCGAGGCAGGAGCGACTAGGCCCGCGCTCCTCACATCGCGCACAGGTCCACGCAACCTGCGCGAACAGGGGTATCGGCACGTCATGGAGCGCCACGGCGCTGAACCCCTGTTCCTCGAAGTCCCCTTCCACACCCCGGCAGAGGAACGCCAAGGGCTCGTTAATGAACGACTCGACTCGGTCGCCGGATCTTTCGACGCAGTGTTCGCAACCGATGACCTCGCCGCCGCCGAGGCCATCGAGTGGGCGCGGTCGCGGGGAATCGATGTCCCCACTGAACTCAAAGTCATCGGCTTCGATGGGACGACGGCCGTCAGACGCGCCCTGCCCGGTTTGACGACAATCCGCCAGCCCCTCGACCTCATCGCCCGTAAGGCGGTGGAGATCCTGCTCGAACAGATCGACGAGAAGGACAGCGCCAGCGGCAAGCCCAAACGCGGTAGGATCCGTCTGCGCGGCGATTCTCAGGCGTCCTCATCGGCAGTATCGGATGACACGACGACGATGACCGTGGAGTTCCCCGCAACCCTCGTCAAGGGATGGACGGCCTAGTCGACGCCTTGCGGGCGGGCGCTCCACAGACGGCATGAAGGGGGCGGGCGCCAGCGGCGCCCGCCCCCTCAGTCCAGAATCAAGTCGATCAGGCGTTGACTTCCTTGGGAGTCAGAGCCACGAGGGCATCGCCGATGGCGACGGTCCCCTCGGCCACGGGGGCAATGTCGGAGAACTTCTTCTTGTTGGTGACCACGATCGGCGTGATGGTGTCATAGCCTGCGGCAGCGATTCCCGCCCAGTCGACCTCGGCGAGGATGTCACCGCGACGGACAACGTCACCCTTGGACACGCGGGGCGTGAAGCACTTGCCGTCAAGCTTGACGGTGTCCATGCCGATGTGGATGAGGACCTGAACGCCGGATGCCGACTTGATGCCGTAGGCGTGACCCGTCGGGAAGGCGACGGTCACCTCGCCGTCGAAGGGAGCGACGACGTGTCCACCGGCGGGCGCAATCGCAATGCCGGGGCCGAGCATTCCGCGTGCGAAGGATTCGTCCTTGACCTCAGCGAGGGGGACGACGGTCCCCGCCATGGGGGCAGTCACCATGTAGTCGGCTGCCGCTTCGGCGGAGAAGACTGGAGCAGCGGCCTCATCAACGGGGGCAGCAGGCGAAGCCGGTGCGTCCTCGTCGGCGGTGGCCTTGCGATCGTCCATATCGGCTTTGCCACGGGTCGAGGCGTAGACGAAAACGCCTGCGAAGGAGAGCGCAAAGACGATGACCTCGAGGAGCAGGTACATCGGGATGTCAGCAGTACGGATCGACACGAAGCCGACGAAGCCGGCGGCGCCGAGGGCAGCGCCTCGAACATCGAAAAGCGCGACTCCCGCTGCGCCGATCGCCGCGGCGCCCATGGCGACGAAGAAGGGCCAGCGCAGGCGGAGGTTGACGCCGAAGATCGCGGGCTCGGTGATGCCGAAGACTGCGGAGGCGCCACCGGCACCGGCCAGGCCCTTGAGCTTCTTGTCGCGGGTCTTCGCAAAGACCGCGAGGGCCGCGGCGCCCTGGGCGACGTTCGCCATGGAGGCGATCGGGAAGATGAAGTCGCCGGGGCCGCCGTTCTGCGGAAGAAGGGGGATCTCGACTGCGGGGAAGGACTGGTGCAGACCGGTGACGACGATCGGGCTGTAGAAGAAGCCGAAGATCAACCCGCCGACGACGCCGAGCGTGTTGTAGGTCCAGTCGAGTCCGTTGGTGAGCAGCACCGAGAGCTGGCGAGTGACCGGGCCGACGAGGACGAAGGTCAAGAAGCCGGTGACCAGCATGGTGATGAGCGGCGTCAGCAGGAAGTCGGCGGTACCGGAGAGGCGCTTGTGCAGCCACTTCTCAATGGTGGACAGGATCCACGCGACGCACAGCACCGGGATGACCATCGCCTGGTAGCCGATCTTGTCGACCTCGAGGCCGAAGAGGTGCCACGTGGGGTTGGCGCCGGTGTACGCCCAGAAGGCGTCAGCGGCGTCCTGATCGGTCATCGAGTAGGCGGACAGCAAAGAACCGGAGACCATGGCTGCGCCCATCGCAGCACCCAGGTAAACATTGCCCCCGAATCTCTTGGTCGCAGAGAAGCCGACGAGGATGGGGAGGAAGGCGAATGCCGCTGCCGATACCAGGTTGATGAGGCTCGCGTAGTCGGCCACAGCCGGGTACATGTCGATGATCGACTTGCCGTTGAAGAATCCGGCCTGGAGGACGTTATTCAGAGCCATCATGAGACCGCCGGCGATGAGGGCCGGCAGAACCGGGACGAAGATGTCGGCGATCATCTTGATGAAGCGGGAGAAGATGTTGCCGCCCTGCTCGGCCTCTTCCTTCGCCTCGTCCTTGGAGACCTCGCGCACGCCGTGGTCGGCGACCATGTGCTGGTAGACGATGTCGACATCACCGGGACCGACGATGATCTGGAACATGCCGCCTGCGGCGAATGTTCCTTTGAGATCATCGTTGTCGTCTAGGGCGGCCTGGTCGATCTTGCCGGGATCAGTGATGACGAGTCGCAAACGAGTGGCGCAGTGTGCGGCTGCGCTGATATTGGATGCACCTCCGACGGCCTTGACGACCTCGGACGCCACCTTGGCGTGATCCATTGCTCTCCACGTTCCTTTCTTGGTGGTCCCGGCTGCCAGACGACATCGTCATACGTCAACCGGGAGATATAGCAATCGTTTGACATATTAGAGAGCCCAAGGAGTCCTTATCAAGGGTTTGAGCGATCAATTTGCATGAAAGTCGGGAACGACACAGCGAATCGCTCCGACTCGCACCCACCCCAGCTTATTCAATACGCTGAAATATTCTCTGACCTGCTCAATTGCGATCTGTTGTGATATGGGATCTGTTCATCGCGTATCAGCACCTATGTGCCGAGGGCGTGAACAGTCTCCCCCGCATGTCCGCACAGTGAACGCGAAGGGCGCTCCTCGTGGCGCGATGCGCCGAGCGGCACGACGCATCAGTCCGCGCGGGTCGCCTCGCACGAGTCGAGCCGGACGCTTCCCCTCGCCTCCAGGCGAAGACCTGCGCCCTCGCCCTGCAGGAAGGAGCGGAGGGTGAAAACCCGGCTCCCCCCTCCGAGGAAGACCTCGGTGATGGAGCGGTCGTGAACGATGGTGATCGCCTCTGCCTGTGTCGGCTCCAGGCTCACCATGCGGCGGTCACCGTGGGGGTAGCGGGTGCCCGACCTGTCGACGACGAGCCTCGAAGGGCTGATCGAGATCACAAGGCCGCAATCCTCACCCATATCGATGTCCAGGGCGGAATCGCCCTCGTAGGAGGCGCGCGCGGAGAAGATCCAAGACCGCGAGCCCTTCAGCGTCTCAATATCGACGGCGCCGCTCTCCTCGGTGAGTGCGGGGGCGTCGATGCGATCGTCGGCGGACGGGGACAGGCTCGGCAGGTAGAAGCGCTGATGGAGCCGCCCATTGACGAGGGCGAGGGCGCGCGGACTGGTGAGGCAGTGCACCCATCCGCCGGTCTGCATGGAGGGCTGGTCGTCCTCGCCCGCATTGCCCGCCCATCCGATGAGAAGCGCCGGGTCGGCGTCGACTACTCCCCACGACTGGTCGCGGCGCGCGAACACCTGGGGGGCGTAGAACTCGAAGCCGCGGTCGAGTTCGGAGAATGTGCCGTCGCAACCGCGCATCTCGGTGCCGACGAGGTGTCCGACGATGTAGACGCAGGGGAAGACGTTCTCGAAACCCTCTGCCTCAGGCTCGATGCCCTGCGGACAGAAGATGAGGACGTCGTTGACCTCTCCCGTCGCCTCATCGCGCAGGCGCACCAGGTTCGGGCACTCCCACATGTAGCCGAAGGAGTCGAAGGCGCCCGCCGCGTCGGGGAAGGTGATCTCTCCTTCGCACTGCCACTCGCGCAGGTCGGTGGAGCGATAGAGCAGGGCCGCGCCCGTTGAATCGGAACGCTGGACCCCCAGGAGCATCCGATAGGTGCCCGGCTGGTCGGGGTCCGCCCAGACCTGCGGGTCGCGGAAGTGCGCGGTGTACCCCTCGGGCTGGGCGGTGATGATCGGCGGGACGACCTTCGTGAACACTTCGAGGTCGGGGGTCGTCACAACGCATTGCGTCGCTTCGCGCTCACCGGTGTCGGGATCCTTATAGTTGCCGGTGTACCACAGTTCGACTCCCCCGTCGACGCCGATCGCTGTTCCCGAATACGCACCATTGGCATCTTGGTGACAGTCGGGCAGGATCGCGGGGTCCATGTACGTCCAGTGGGCGAGGTCCGTGGATGTCGCGTGGCCCCAGTAGACGAGTTTGCGGGGGTGCTCCGGCGTGTACTGGAAGAACGCGTGATAGGTGTCGCCGTCGACGATGAGTCCGTTGGGGTCGTTGAGCCGTCCGACGGGAGGGGCGATGTGGAACTGGGGGTAGTCGGCGTCTTCACGGGCATGAGAGTTGCGCTCGGCGTCGCGGGCGAGCGTCAGATAATCCTCGGTCATGCGGCGAGAGTATCAGCTATGCCACACGTTTGACAGAGCGATGGAGAAGACTTCAGAGGGAAGAAGGCGACCTGCCCTTCCTCCCATCGCGTCGCTTGTGACCGCATTCGCAGGTGGCTGGGGTATTGTTCTATTGTCTCCCTCACGCTAAGCCAGGAATCTTCTCATAATCTCATCCCCCCCCCGCGCGGATTTTAGACTCTTGTCGCCCGACGATGACCCGAGCGGATTCGCGCGCTCGTCACGCCAACCCGATGGGGCCATCGTCCGGAGACGGAATCCACTGAGTTTCAAAACGAAGCTCATCGCCGGAGGAGTGGCGGCGCTGCTACTCATCGCTGGAGGCGCATTCTCATCCCTCTGCATCACGGGCTTCTTCACTGCAGGGATCTCGACGGACACCCGCGACACGAAAACCGTCGAATCCTTCGAGTTCAAACAGGACATCACGCTTGTCAGCCTCGGCATCAACGGAACGCAAGTCAACATTATGAAGACCGGCGAACACTCGTACAGCGTCAGCATTCCCGCGTTCGAGTTCATGGGCATGAAGTTCAGCAATCAGGACGGCGAAGGCCCCTTCAAGAAGATCGACACCGCGAACGGCATCCTCAGCTTCGTCACCGCCGACATTGACGAGAGCGTCCTGTACTCAAGGATCGTCACAGACCAGAGCGCACAGCTCATTGCAGATAACGAGCAGCACCTGCGCTCCCAGGCCGAAGTCTTCTTCACCGGAATCATCACCGCAGTCGACCCCGAAGCCTCCATCGACTTCGAGTTCGCCGAGCAACCCACCGCGAAGGAATGACATGAATGACCACGCCGACCTCGTTCCGGGGGGATGAAGGCGCGACCGCTGACGAGCTTGCGGCGGCCTCACCCCTTGCTGAGATGACCGCCGAGCAGGATGCACACGCACAGCAATACGCGATCGAGTTCCTCTCCAAAGTCATCCGCATCCGAGGAGTGGCAGTGTCCCGCCAGGACTACCTGCGCCAAGAGCTGCGCAAGCTCGGAACCTCGGACGCCCAGATCGGCATCGCCCTGGAGTCGACGCCACTCAACGCTGGAATCGCTCTTGACCGCCTCGACGAGTTGGCAGCCTCGACAATCGACTTCGAGACCCGAAAATCCGCAGCGATGTCCTTCACAGCGGGACTGACGGGAGGATTTGCGATGCTCGCCACCGTGCCGGCGGATATCACGCAGTACCACGTCCACGCTCTGAGGATCATTCAGAAACTCGTCTACCTTTACGGGTGGCAGGATTTGCTCTCCGACCTCGACGAGGCAGACGACGAGACCGTTGGGCGCCTCGCCCTGTTCTTCGGGGTCATGATGGGCGTCGGCGGGGTCATTTCCGGATCCATGACCCTGGTAGCCCTCAAGAGCCAGTCGGTGCGCCTGCTCGTCCACCTGCGCGAGATGCCCCCGCCCGGGGCCGATGCAGCCGAGTACGCCTCGATCCTCGCTCGGGCCGACTCCATTGAACAGACCCCCACCATTGCAGAACTCACCCGGTCGGCGGATTCTGGACTGAAGAGCGCCGCAGCCGAGGCATCCGATGTCGCAGCGGGCGCCGCCGAATCCGCGTCGGGCCCGTGGGGCGCATCGCTCGCACCCCACGAACCAACGCGGCCGGGACGAAGCCCCGACGCGCTCCAGAGGCGGATCAGAGGACTCCGAGGACCGCTCCGATGAGGACGATGGCCGTACCGGCGACGACGGAGAGGAGGGTCTCCATGAGCGACCAGGTCTTGAATGTTTCGCCGACGGTCATGCCGAAATACTCCTTGACGAGCCAGAAGCCCGCGTCGTTGACATGCGAGAGGAAGACCGACCCCGCACCGATCGCGAGGACCAGGAGACTGGCCTCGACAGGGGGCATCTGCCCCGCGAGAGGGGCCATGATGCCCGCGGCAGTGATGGTCGCGACCGTCGCGGAACCGGTTGCGAGGCGGACTGCGACGGCGACGAGCCATCCGGCGACGAGCGCCGGAACGGCGGCCTGCTCGATCCATGCGGCGATGATGTCGGCGATGCCCGAATCGACGAGGGTCTGTTTGAATCCGCCGCCGGCGCCGACGATGAGGAGGATGCCTGCGATGGGCCCGAGGGAGGCTCCGACCATCGAAGAGATGTCCTCGGCGCTGCGACCGGGGATCACTCCGAAGACGAGGATCGCCACGAGGACGGTGAGGAGCAGGGCGACGATCGGCTGACCAAGGAAGATGGCTCCCCGGTAGATCCACGCCCCCGTGGAGTCGCCCGCGAGGGTCTCGACGATGGTGCGGCCGAGCATGAGGATCACGGGAAGGAGGACGACGGCGATCGAGGTGAAGAAGGAGGGGCGCTTCTCGACCTCAACGTGAGACTCCGCTCCGAGAGGAGCGCCCGCCTCGATGGGGACCCAACGCGCCATGAAGCGCGCGGCGACCGGACCGGAGACGATGATCGTCGGAACGGCGACGAGAAGACCGAGGCCCAGGGTGATGCCCAAGTCCGCGCCGAGGGCGTCGATCGCAATGAGCGGCCCGGGGTGGGGCGGCACGAGGCCGTGAAGCGCGGACAGGCCGGCGAGCGCGGGGA
Organism: Actinomyces mediterranea; assembly: GCF_900155595.1. Classification (GTDB taxonomy): domain Bacteria; phylum Actinomycetota; class Actinomycetes; order Actinomycetales; family Actinomycetaceae; genus Pauljensenia; species Pauljensenia mediterranea. Next base: position 1,266,713 of record NZ_FTPB01000004.1, on the reverse strand, counting down.
TTCCCACGAGGACGAGGGGCTGGTGTGCGCGGCGGGCGACGAGCATGACGACGGGGATCAACAGGACAATGCCGACCTCGAAGAACAGCGGGATGCCAACGACGAAGGCGACGAGGGCCATTGCCCAGGGGAGCCTGGACATGGGCGTCTTGTCGAGGATGGTGTCGACGATCTGGTCGGCGCCGCCCGAGTCGATGAGGAGTTTGCCGATGATGGCGCCGAAGGCAATGAGTGTCCCGACGCCGCCGACGGTGGAGCCGAGGCCGCTCGAGAAGGCGGTGAAGGTGTCGCCCAGGGGGATTCCCGCGGCAAGGGCGAGGACCGCCGAGCCGAGGGTGAGGGCGAGGAAGGGGTGGACCTTCTTCCAGACGATCAAGACGATGATCGTCGCGATGCCCGCGAGCGCGGCGCCGACGAGTCGGATATCACTATCGGAGTGAGTGATGGTGTCTGCGGCGCTGAGGAGTGCAGGTGTCATGGTTTCCTCCATATGGAAGCATGAGTTGGGGACGGGGATCAGATCTCGAGGGAGACGCCGCGTTTAGCGAGGGCCTCTTCGACCGCGCGGAGTGTGAGTTCAGGGGTTTCGCGGGACTCAACGGCGAAGCCGTCCTCATCGGCCTCGAGTTGTTCAAGGGCCGCGAATTGGGAAGGGAGGAGCGCCGGGGGCATGAAGTGCCCCTCACGCTGTTTCATGCGCTCGTCGAGGAGGGCCTGCTCGGCGATGAGGTGGACGAAGACGACTCGTCCGGGGGCCTCCGCGAGAAGGTCGCGGTAGGAGCGCTTGAGGGCCGAACAGGTGACGATCGTCGAGGATCCCTCGTTCGCACGCTCCGTCATCCAGGTACGGAGGCTATCGAGCCAGGGCCATCGGTCCTCGTCGGTCAGTGGAATCCCGGCGGACATCTTCTCAATATTCGCCGCAGGATGGAAGTCATCGGCTTCTGCGATGGGCCAACCGGTGAGTTCACGGAGGGAGCGCGATGCTGTGGTCTTGCCAGAGCCGGCGACTCCCATGACAACGAGGTGCGTGACGGACTTGCTGTTTGCAGATCCCATATTTCCTCCTTGAGTGACATCTTCGTCATTTCGTAATCTCATACTACACATTAAATACTACGAATCAATCCCAAAAGAGATTTTTTTGCTGAATTACGAGTATGCTGGCGACATCGGCTCAGAGGAGGAGTTCACGTGCCGCGCTCACTTCACAACGACGTCCGAGAAGCGCTCGGCCGCCGAATCGTCTCCGGTGACCTCGCAGCGGGCAAGCCCCTGACCCTGGAGTGGATCCAGAACGAATACGGTGTCTCCCGCACCATCGCCAGAGAGTGCGTGCGATCCCTGGAAACCGACGGCCTCATGGAGTCCCGTCGCAGAACCGGGCTCATCATCCGCCCCAGATCCGAATGGGACTCCCTCTCCCCGACCGTCATCCGCTGGCAACTCGACGCAGACCCCCGCGGCCCCAAACTCGGCGCCCTCACCGAGGCGCGCGCCGCTATCGAGCCCTCCGCCGCCGCCGCAGCAGCGCGTCGCGCCACCGAAGAAGAACGATCGTCCATCCTCAGACTCGCAACGCTTCTCCGAGAACAATCAGAATCTGAAGACCTCAGCGACTTCCTCGTCACAGACATCGAGTTCCACTCCCTCATCCTCACCGCCAGCCACAACGATGTCTTCGCCGCGCTCACAGGGCTCGTCGCAGAGGTCCTCTCTGGGCGCACCCGCCTCGGCCTCTATCCCGCGCGCCCCGAGCCCATCGCCCTCGACCTGCACGACGAAGTCGCCCGCGCCATCGCGAACGGCGCCTCCGCGACAGCCGAAGCGGCCACCCGATCCCTCGTGGCCGAAGTGAAAGCCGCCCTCCTCGACAAGGGGCTCCGCGGATTCCTCGAAAACGACTGAACCTCACCCAGACGCCCGCGAATGCCCCGTTCGACCGGCACCTACCCTTTTGAAAGGCACATCATGCAGGACACACCCGGTACGCATCCTCTCGCCGACATCGGAGTCTACGGCCTCGGAGTGATGGGGACGAGCCTCGCTCGCAACCTCGCACGCCACGGGAGCACCGTCGCCCTCTTCAACTACACCCCCGACCTCGTCGACCGCTTCACCCGGAATCACATCGACGAAGGATCCTTCCTCCCCGCGACCGACATCACGTCCTTCGCATCCTCCCTCAGCCGACCGCGCATCGTCCTCGCAATGGTAGCCGCAGGACCCGCGACCGAATCCGTCATCAACCAGCTCTCCGAAGTCCTCGAACCCGGCGACATCGTGATTGACGGCGGTAACACCCACTACACCGACACCGTCCGGCGCGAAGCGGATCTCGCCGACAAGGGCATCCGCTTCGTCGGAATGGGAGTATCGGGAGGCGAAGAAGGAGCCCTCCTCGGCCCCTCGCTCATGCCCGGCGGCGACGTAGACGCCTACCGGCGCATCGGCCCCCTGTTGGAGAGCATCGCCGCACAGGTCGACGGCTCCCCCTGCTGCGCCCACGTCGGCCCGGGCGGCGCCGGACACTTCGTCAAGACCGTTCACAACGGCATCGAATACGCCGACATGCAGGTGATCGCCGAGGCCTACGAGGTCCTTCGTTCCATCGGCCGACTGAGCGTTCCCGAAATCGCAGAAGTATTCCGTTCCTGGAAGGACTCCGAACTCGACTCCTACCTCATCGAAGTCACCGCAGAGGTGCTCGAGCGCACCGACCCTGATTCTGGGCACCCCTTCGTCGACATCATCGTGGACGCAGCCGACCAGAAGGGGACCGGAACCTGGTCCACGCAGAACGCCCTCGAATTCGGCGTCGCCGTACCCGCGATCGCCGAAGCGACCTTCGCACGCTCAATATCATCAGCCTCGCGCCAGCGCGACGCCATGCGGCGGCGGAACCTGGATTCCGGCGCCCAAACGATGTCGATCGAGGATCGCGCATGCTTCATCGACGACGTCCGCCGAGCCCTCTACGGCGCGAAGATCGCCGCCTACGCGCAGGGCTTCGACGAGATCGCGACCGTGAGCGAAGCGAACGGCTGGGGCATCGACCTGGGAGCGATGGCGAAGATCTGGCGAGGCGGCTGCATCATTCGGGCGCGCTTCCTCGACGACATCGTCAGCGCCTACGAAGCCGATGCGGGGCTCCCGACGCTCCTCACAGCGCCCCGTTTCGCCGAAGCCGTCGAGGAAGCGCTTCCCGCATGGAGGCGCATCACCGCCCAGGCGATCCTCACGGGGACTCCAACGCCAGTCTTCGCCTCAAGCCTCTCCTACATCGATCAGCTTCGCGCCGAACGCCTTCCCGCCGCCCTCATCCAGGCACAAAGGGACTACTTCGGAGCACACACCTATCGCCGAATCGACGACCCCGGGACCGCCTACCACGTCCTCTGGTCCGAGGAGGGTCGCCCGGAGGTGAAGAGGGGCTAAGGCCAGGGTCCGCCACGGTCAGCGCGGGGAGAGCCGGACATAGTCAGCGCGTGAGAACAGAAAGGCCCGCGACTCTAGCTTCTCCCTGGAGTCACGGGCCAAACCGTGGCGGTAGCGCTGGGATTTGAACCCAGGGTGGCTGTGACACCACACAGCATTTCGAGTGCTGCACCTTCGGCCGCTCGGACACGCTACCAGTGCGCACCAGCATATCCCACCCCGCCCCCGAGTCGCCAACCGAGGGGGATCCTGCGACGCGTTGCACAGCGACCTAATTTACGCGGGTCAACTACTCGAAAATATCTGCGATGCGCGTTAGGCTCAGTCATCACTATCAACACCCGTCGACCGGAGGCACAGCATTGTCCGCAGACTCAGCCCCACGCCGTGAAGCACCGGGGGCCAACAGGGTCCTCGTCATGTCCACCATCTCCTTCACCCTCATGTTCGCGGTGTGGTTGATGTTCGGCATCCTCGGCAAGCCGATTCAACAAGAATTCGGCCTCGATTCCGTCCAACTGTCCTGGATCAGCGCCGTCGCCGTGCTCAACGGCTCCATGTGGCGCCTGCCCTCGGGCATCCTCGCCGACCGTTTCGGCGGCAAGATCGTCATGACAGTCATGATGGTCCTCGGAGCGATCGCTTCCATCGGCGTCTCCCTCGTCCCGACCGGCAACTACGCCATGCTGCTCGTCCTCGCATTCTGCGTCGGCATCGTCGGCAACTCCTTCTCCTCGGGAATTGCATGGAACTCGGCATGGTTCTCCGACCGCCGCAAGGGATTCGCCCTGGGGGTCTTCGGCGCGGGCAACGTCGGAGCATCCGTCACGAAACTCATTGGCCCAGGTATCATCGCCGCCACCGCGGGCTCCACCTACATCCTCGGAATCCAGGGCGGCTGGCGCCTCATCCCCGTCATCTACGCAGTCCTGCTCACCGTCTTCGTGATACTCCAGTGGGTCGTCACCCCGACAGTCGACCGAAAGCCGGGTGCCTCCGTCAATATCTCGACGATGCTGGAGCCCCTCAGAGACATCCGCGTGTGGCGCTTCAGCCTCTACTACGTCATCGCCTTCGGCGCCTATGTCGCCTTCTCCGCGATCCTGCCCGCCTTCTACGTCGACAATTTCGGAGTATCCCTCACGACCGCGGGGCTGCTCACCGCAACCTTCATCTTCCCCGCCTCCCTGCTGCGACCCCTGGGCGGATGGGTCTCCGACAAGTGGGGCGCCCGCGTGGGCATGTACATCACTTTCGTGACGATCGGAGCGTTCTTCACGATCCTCATGATCCCCTCCGGCGTCAACGCCGACACAGGTGCGGCCTTCGGCCTTCCCCTCGCGCTCGTCGTGTTCATCATCTTCCTCATCGGCTGCTCGATGGGCATCGGCAAGGCCGCCGTCTACAAGCACATCCCGACCTACTTCCCCGACCATGTGGGCTCGGTCGGCGGCCTGGTCGGAATGCTCGGCGGCCTCGGCGGCTTCTTCTTGCCTCCAATGTTCGCCTACATCCAAAGGTGGACGGGCCTGACGTCAACGCCTTTCGTCGTCATGACGATCATCACGGGTGCGACTCTGATCTGGATGCACCTCGTCATCCGTTCGATGACACGCCAGGCACCCGACGCCGATCACATCGAGATTCCGCACCAGGACCGCTGAACGCCGGTCAGCGCGGCGCGACCCGCACGGCCCGGATCTGCGTCGCCTTCACGGCGCACCAGATCCCGTTCCCGACCCGGCACCCCAGCTCCGCCCACGCGCTGGTGGTCACGCGCGCCGACACCCGGCGCTCCCCATCGAGGGCGATATGCGCAGTGATGAGACCGCTGGAGGATTCGACCGCGTCAATCCTCCCGGTGATGAGTGAACGTGCAGACCCCGTGCCCGGCTCGCGCAACAAGGCGACGGCATCGGGTTCGAAGAGGAGCGCCATCTCCTCCCCCTCCTCGCCGCCGGTGTCTCCCTGAGCTGCAACGAGTCTGCCCTCGCCCACTCGAATTCCGAGCAGCCCGTCATTGAATCTCACCGATTCGCCAGTGACAACATTGAGTCCGGCGAGGCGCGCGGAGAACACGGATTGGGGTTCGCGAGGACCCGGGACGCTCCGCCCTCCTCGACGACCCGGCCCTCGTCGAGGACGATGAGGCGGAACGCGAGTTGGAGGGCCTGAACCGCGTCATGGGTGATGAGAACCGTCGTCACCCCCTGGTGCGCGAGGCGCGCCGCGAGAATGCGGTTCACCACCGCTGCGGCCTCCACGTCGAGTGCCGCTGTGGGCTCGTCGAGGACGAGGACCTGCGGGTGGAAGACGAGGGCGCGGGCGAGGGCGACGCGCGCAGCCTGGCCCCCCGACAATTCGTCACCCCTGCGCATCGCGAGGTGCTCGCAGCCGACGCTCGCCAACTGTTCCATGGCCGCCTCGCGGGCGCTGCCGCGCGATTCTCCCCGGCACCTGAGGGGGAAGGCGACATTGTCGACGACACTCATGTGACCGAAGATGCGGGGCTGTTGACTGACCAGAGCGACGCCGCGATGGCGAGACGTAACGAACACCCCCTCGGAGTCGACGACGCGCCCGCCGATCCGGGCCACACCCTCGTCGAGGGGGAGAGAACCTGCAATGACCTGCGCGAGTGTCGTTTTGCCCGCCCCATTGCGCCCCATGATGGCGCTGACCCGTCCTGCGGGGAGCGACACGTCGATCTGCCAGTCCCGCTCCCTGATTCGGCCGTGCACGTCGACCGGTACTGCGCTGGATGCGCCCCGGGCAGGAGGCATGCGGGCGGGAGTAGAGGCGTCGTCGCGGGTGCGCGCGGGCGCCCGCTGGAGCATTTCCGTGAAGGATACGACGACGGCGGCCGCCGCTAGGAGCACCATTCCCAGGGCGAGGGCGAGGGCGGAATCGGATTCGCGCGCGAGGTAGATCTGCAGCGGCATCGTCCTGGTCACCCCTTGTAAGGAGCCCGCGAAGGTGAGTGTCGCGCCGAATTCCCCCAGGCACCTGGCCAGGGCGAGCGCCCCTCCCCGCGCGATCGCCGGCGCGACCATGGGAAGGGTGATCTGCCCGAGGACGCGGGTGGGCGAGGCTCCCAGGGACGCCGCCATCTCCTCAAGGCCCTCGGGGCGGGCGCGCAATGCCGCTTCAAGGGTGACGACGAGGAAGGGGAGGGAGACGAAGACTTGCGCCATGATGACGGCGGGGGTGGAGAATGCGATTCCGGCGCCGAGGGCTTCGAGTGTCGACCCGATGAGGCTGCGGCGCCCGAATGCGGTGAGGAGGGCGATGCCCGCGACGACGGGGGGCAGGGACAGCGGCAGTGCGACGAGGATCCGTAGGATGCGCACGCCCCTGAACCTCCTCGCGAGGACGAGCGCTGCGGGCACGCCGAGGACGAGGTCGATCCCGAGGGCGGTGACGCAGGTGCGCAAGGACAGGGCGAGGGCGTCGATGGCTTCATCCGTGGCGAGGATCCCCGGCAGTTCTGTCCAGGAGACGCGGGCGGCCATGAGCGCGAGTGGGAGGAGGAGGAAGACGAGGGCGAGTCCGGCGAGCAGGGGGGCCCACAGGGGCAGCGGCGAGACGGCGGCGGTGCGCGCGGAGGGGACGCGCCGACGCAGTGTCCGCGCGGGGCTCCCGTGTGCCTGCAGTGCGTTCATGTCGCCGGGGTGAATCCCGCTTCTTCGAGGATCGCCTGCCCTCGCTCAGACAGGACGAGGTCGATCCAGGACTGTGCGGCCTCGGCATGTTCCGTCGTCGAGACGAGGGCGATCGGGTAGGCGTTGACGGCGGTGTCCGCCCCGTCGATCTCGACGGTGTCGACTGCATCCCCCTCAGCGAGGGCGTCGGTCTTGTACACGATGCCCACATCAGCCTGCCCGGAGGAGACTTTGCCCCGCACATCGGTCACCGCCTGCTCCTCGGAGACGGGGTTCAGCGTGATGCCCAGCGATTCCGTGAGTTTCTTGGTCAGTTTGCCGCAGGGGACTTCAGGGGCGCAGATGACGAGTGTGACGGAGTCGAGCGAGGAGTCGAGTCCGGTGACGCCTCCAGGGTTGCCCGGCGTCGTGATGATGGTGAGGGTGTTCGTGGCGAAGAGGGTGGATTCGGTGACGAGACCCTGCTCTCTCGCGGCGTCCATCGTCGATTCATTCGCCGTGGCGAGGACGTCTGCGGGCGCCCCCTGTGCGATCTGGGCAACGAGGTCCTGAGAGCCCGCGAAGTTGAATCGTACGTCGACTCCGGGGTGGTCGGATTCGAAGATTTCCTCCAATTCGGCGAAGGTCTCGGTCAGGGATGCTGCGGCGTAGACATTGAGGACGATCGGCTCACCATCGGGAGGGGCGTCGGCGAATCCGGGGGCGCCCGCACTGCCCGATCCTGTTGAGCAGGCGCCGATCAGGCACGCGAGTGCGACACCAAGGGGCAGAATCGTATGGATGGATCGCATGAGAGCCTCCTCGCTCATTTTAATGGTATTATACCGACTAAAATATCTTAGCAATCGATCAAGAATACCGAAACACGCTATTGCAAATGGGTAACACTTCTCATTTTCGCAGCTCATAAACTATTTTATATTTAACTGGTTTTATCCATTTAAAATTACTGATCCTGTGAGGAGAACCCGCATGCCGCAATCATCCGCCTACGATCTGTCACGCGTCACCGCCTGCCTCATCGTCTTCTCCGACCGCATCGCCTCGGGAGAGAAGGAGGACCGTGCGACCCCCGCCTGTCGGACAGCACTGGTTCAGGCGGGCATCACCCGCGTCTCCACCCGCGTCGTCTGCGAAAACGGGGAGGATCTGCGCGCCGCGATCGACGAGCGAATCGCATTGGGCGACCGGCTCATCCTCGTCCTCGGGGGATCCGGCTTCGGCGTCGGCAATGTGGCCCCAGAAACGGTTCGCGAAGTCATCGAAGTGGAGATCCCGGGCATCGCCGAACAGATCCGCACCCATGGGTTGCGCCACACTCCCTTGTCGGGTCTGTCCAGAGAGGTCGTCGGAGTGACAGCGCGCGATTCGCACGGAGCACTCATCGTCTCCTCGCCCGGCTCGCAGGGCGGGGCTCTCGACACCCTCGCCGTGCTCTCGCCCCTGCTCCCCGCGATCTTCGGTCAGCTCGGCGAAGAACGCTGAGCACTGCGGGACTCGCATCTCCTCACAGATGTTCCCGCCACCAGGCGAGGTCCTGCACAGTATCGATATCGCGGCACTCCTCGGCAGGAGCGGACTCCTCGACGAGGTCGAGTCCGCACAGGGAGGAGCGGACCGAGCGGCCGTGCAGTCCTCCCATAGCCGCGGACCTGGCGAGCGCCCGTCGCAGCGGCGCGAGACGATACACCGCCTGCAAATACTGGCGGAAGGGTGCGAACTCCCCGCCGACGATGAGCGCCCCCTCAGCCGATGGAGCAGCCTCGATGGCGCGAAGTAAGCGCGACGCAAGCAGCGGCGCCCCTGGAGAGTCCACCGAGAAGACGAAGACGAAGCCCTCCTCATCGCCCGCCCTCCCCGAGGGGCCTCCCATCCGCGCCAATGCGTCCAACCCGGCACCGATGCCTGCGAGCGGTCCGCCGCCCGCAGGCTCCTCCATGGTGCGGATGACGCCGTCGGGGATCGCGACCCCGTCCGGTGCGACGACAACGATGCGCCCGTTCACATGGGGGCGGAGCCCGTCGAGAACGCGGTCGAGGAGACGCCCCGACACATTGAGATCCGCTTTCGATGCGCCTCCGAGCCTTATACCCCGCCCTCCTGCGAGCACGACGGCGTCAATGACACGATCCATCATGGGTATCATTGTCCACCTGATCGCATCGATTTCTATTTGAAAGGGTTGCGCCCCTTTCAGTACGGGTATGGTGTCCCTATGGTCGGCCCATCCCCCTCAGCGCTCAGACTGCTCCCGGCAACTGGCGGCCCGGAGCTGCGGCTCGTCGACCCTTTCGGGCGAATCGCACGCGACCTGCGCATCTCCTTGACGGATCGCTGCAACCTGCGCTGCTCGTACTGCATGCCCCCCGAGGGGCTGGAATGGATCCCCACAGCGAACACGCTCAACGATGCCGAGGTCATCCGCCTCGCCCGGATCGGGGTTGAAATGCTCGGGATCCGCCAGATCCGATTCACAGGCGGAGAACCTCTCGTGCGCCCCGGGCTCGAGAGGATCATCGAGGCCTGCACCCGACTGGTGACGGACGAGGGCTCACGTCCCGAACTCGCCCTCACCACGAATGGGCTCGGCTTGGACAAGCGCGCCCGAGCGCTCGCACATGCCGGACTCGACCGGGTGAATGTCTCCCTCGACACCCTCAATGCGGAACGCTATTCGCAGATCACCCGCAGGAACCGTCTATTCGACGCCCTCGCCGGACTCGATGCGGCCGCACAGGCGGGACTGCATCCGCTCAAGGTCAATTCAGTGGTACTGCGCGGCATCAACGATCGCGATGTACCAGATCTTTTGGACTTCTGCCTCGAGCGGGGCATTGAATTGCGGGTCATCGAGCAGATGCCGATCGGCCCGGCCGACACCTGGGATCGGGGGGCGATGATGACGCGCGACGAGATCCTCCACCTATTGTCGACCAGGCACACCCTCTCCCCCGTCGCCCGCTCGGATGCGCACTCCCCCGCATGTTCATGGAGTATCGATTCGGACCCCTCCCTCAGAGTCGGCATCATCGCATCGGTCTCCGACCCCTTCTGCTCCGCCTGCGACAGAACCCGTCTGACCAGCGATGGAATGATCCGTTCATGCCTGTTCTCCACCCGCGAGACGGACCTTCGCACGCTGGCGCGCTCTGGCGCCCCCGACGACGACATCGCCCGGGCGTGGGCAGCGGCGATGTGGAACAAGCCTCTGGCCCACGGCCTCAACGGGGACGACTTCGCGATCCCCTCGCGCACCATGTCAGCCATCGGCGGTTAATTTACTGAATCCGCTGTGATGTAAATGACAGCACACCTCTCTCCCACAGACACTGAGACCCCCTTCCCGACCTCGTCATAATGAGCAATGACCTGCATAAACAGCGAACCTGGGAGAGTGCCTCCAAAATCTACCCGCCATTGTTTTTCGCTGATACGATCCCGCTAAATACAAGTGTTCTGGGTCATTACTCACTGGGAGGAACAATGAGCAGCGCCGCTACATCATCCCCGCAATGGACCGGACGTGTCCTCGACGGCTGGAATCCCGAAGAGGAGTCGGCATGGAGCTCCTCGATCGCATGGAGGACCCTGGCGATCACGACCTTCTCCCTCATGCTCGGCTTCGCAGTGTGGTTCCTCCCGAACGCGATCGCCCCCAGGCTCAACGACCTCGGATTCGAACTGTCCAAGACTCAGCTCTACTGGCTCACGTCGATGCCCGGCCTGTCATGCGCAGCGCTGCGCATGATCTACATGTTCCTTCCCGCCACGATCGGCACCCGACGGATGATCTACTGGTCGTCCCTCCTCTACGTCCTGCCGATGCTCGGCTGGTTCTTCGCAGTCCAAAACCCCCGGACCTCCTTCGCCGTCCTGCTGCTCCTGTCCTTCGCCTGCGGAATCGGAGCCGCCACCTTCTCCGGGTACATGCCCTCGACCGGCTTCTTCTTCCCCAAGCGCCTCCAGGGAACCGCGCTCGGTCTCCAGGGCGGTGTGGGTAACCTCGGTATGTCCGTCATTCAACTCTCCGCCCCATTCCTCATGAGCATGAGCCTCTTCGGGGTCACCTGGATCGCGCCCGAGGCCGCCGGGCGCACGCCGACGGTCATCAATGCCACCGTTTTCTTCGTCCCGTGGTCGATCCTCGCCGCCGTGTTGGCCTTCACCATGCTCAAGGATGTCCCACTGAAGGCCAATATCAAAGAGCAACTCGACATATTCGGAAATCCGAATACCTGGTACATGACGGTCCTCTACATCATGACCTTTGGACTGTTCTCCGGATTCGGCGCACAGACCGCCCTCATCATTAACAACAACTTCGGCAGACTCTCCCTCCTCGCCCAGTCCTTCGACCCCGAGTCCCTTCCCGTCGGACTGTCCTACGCATTCCTGGGAACCCTCATCGGCGCCGTCCTCCGCTTCGCGTGGGGCCCCCTGTGCGACCGATTCGGAGGCGCGATCTGGACCTTCGTGTCCTCAGTCGGCATGTCCATCACCCTCGCCTGGTGCGGCTGGGTCCTCATGACGACTGACGACCCCTCCGACTTCATTCCCTTCCTCGTCGGCATGCTCTGCATGTTCTTCTTCGCCGGGGTCGGCAACGCCTCGACCTTCAAGCAGATGCCGATGATCATGCCGAAGCGCCAGGCAGGCGGCGCGATCGGCTTCACCGGAGCCGTTGCAGCCCTCGGCCCCTTCCTCGTCGGCGTCGCCCTCACCCTCATGCCCGACCACGTCTTCTACTTCACCGCAGCCGCCTACTGCGTGCTGTGCGCCGTCCTGTGCTGGATGCGCTACGCGCGCCCGGGCGCCCCATTCCCCGGTTGATCCGCCACCCCCGTCCACATTCCCATTCACCCACTTCGAGGAGCCGACATGACCACCGAGAAGAATCTCCCCGACCGGTTCACATCTCCCCTGTTCGCCATGGGATCGTGGCTGCGCGGGGGAACGGCATCGGATGATGCCCGCCAGCTCTTCCTCGAGGGCGGACGCGAAGCGGATGCCTTCTACCGCAACCGCTGGAGCTACGACACAGTGGTCCGTTCCACCCACGGCGTGAACTGCACGGGGTCGTGCTCGTGGAAGATCTACGTCAAAGACGGCATCATCACCTGGGAGACGCAGCAGACCGACTACCCGTCGACCGGCGCGGATATGCCCGAATACGAGCCCCGTGGATGCCCTAGGGGCGCTGCCTTCTCCTGGTACGAGTATTCGCCCACCCGCATCAAGTACCCCTATGTCCGCGGCGTGCTCCTCGACATGTTCCAAGAAGCGAAGAAGCGTCTGGGCGACCCCGTCCTCGCATGGGGGGACATCGTGGAGAACCCTGACAAGGCGCGCGCCTACAAGTCGCAGCGCGGCCGCGGCGGAATGGTCCGGGCCTCCTGGGAGGAGGCAATGGAGATCGTCGCCGCCGCCTACGTCCACACGATCAAGGAGTACGGTCCCGACCGCATCGCGGGCTTCTCCGTCATCCCCGCGATGTCGATGATCTCCTACGGCGCGGGCGCACGCTTCCACGAACTCATCGGCGCCACCATGCTGAGCTTCTACGACTGGTACGCGGACCTGCCGCCCGCCAGCCCCCAGTTCTTCGGCGACCAGACGGATGTTCCCGAGTCGGGCGACTGGTTCAACTCGCAGTACCTCATCATGTGGGGCACGAATCTTCCGCTGACGCGCACCCCCGACGCCCACTTCATGGCGGAGGCCCGCTACCACGGCCAAAAGGTCGTCGTCGTATCCCCCGACTATGCGGATAACACGAAGTTCGCAGACGACTGGTTGCGCATCCAACCCGGTACCGACGGCGCACTGGCGATCGCCATGGGGCACGTCATCCTCACAGAGTTCCACGTCGCCAAGCGCGAGCCCTTCTTCCTCGACTACATGACGCGCTACTCCGATGCCCCCTTCCTTGTGGAAATCGACGAGGTCGGCGCCGACGCCCGCGAGGGCGTCCCCGCGCACACGCTGACCCCCGGCAAGTTCCTCACGGCGGACAAGATGCCCGAGGGGACGACTGAACGCACGCAGAACAACGCATTCCGCCCCCTCGTCATCGAGGCCGACGGCACCGTGAAGGATCCCGGGGGCACCCTCGCGGATCGTTTCGGGGACGAGGGCGCGGGGCATTGGAATCTCAATCTCGACGGCGTCTCCCCCGTCTTGTCGATGATGGACACCGACCAGTGGGAAAGCGTCGAGATCGCGCTCCCGCGCTTCGACCTCCCTGCGGCGGCCGATCAGGCCTCGATCGGCGGCGGTTACACGGTCCGCGGAGTCCCCGCGCGGCGCGTCAACGACCGCCTCGTCACCACCGTCTACGACATCCTCCTAGCCCAGTACGGGGTCGCACGCGATGGCCTGGGCGGACAATGGCCCACCGGATACGACGACGCCTCGACGCCCGGGACCCCCGCATGGCAGGAGGAGCACACCGGTGTGCCCGCGGGGGCGGCGATCACGATCGGACGCGAGTTCGCCCTCAACGCCCTTGAAACCGAGGGCCGTTCGATGATCCTCATGGGGGCCGGGACGAACCACTATTTCAACTCGGACCAGATCTACCGATCCTTCCTCGCCCTGACGACGATGTGCGGCACTCAGGGCCGTAATGGCGGCGGTTGGGCGCACTACGTCGGGCAGGAGAAAGTCCGCCCGATCACCGGATGGGCGTCCTTCACCTTCGCAACCGACTGGCATCGTCCGCCCCGTCAGATGATCTCGACGGGCTGGTACTACATGACGACCGACCAATGGCGCTACGACGGTGCCCGGGCGTCCTCGATCGGCAACCCCCTCAAGGCCCCCCACTTCGAGGGTAAGCAATTCGCCGACACGCTCGTCGAATCCGTGCAGCGCGGCTGGATGCCCTCCTACCCGACCTTCGACCGCTCCTCCACCGTCCTGGGACGCGAGGCGGCAGAGGCGGGGATGAGCCCGGGCGATTACGTGTCCTCCGAGTTGCGGGCGGGACGCCTCCGCTTCGCCATGGAAGACCCCGATGCCCACCACAATGTCCCCAAGATCCTCGCGAACTGGCGTACGAACCTGCTCGGCTCCTCAGCGAAGGGCACCGAGTTCTTCCTACGGCACATGCTCGGGGCGAATAACGACGTCAATGCGGTCGAACTCCACGAGGACAACCGCCCCACAACGATGGCGTGGCGGGATGAGGCCCACCCCGGCAAACTCGACCTCATGTGGGTCGCCGATTTCCGCAATACGTCGACGACCCTCCACTCCGATGTCGTCCTGCCCGCGGCGACCTGGTACGAGAAGCACGATCTGTCCTCGACGGATATGCATCCCTTCATGCATTCCTTCAACGCCGCGGTGAATCCGCCGTGGGAGGCGCGCACCGACTTCGAGATGTACCAGAGTCTCGCCCACCTCGTCTCAGCGATGGCCGCCGAGCATCTCGGCACTCAGACGGATGTCGTCGCGGTGCCCCTCGCCCACGACTCCCCCGACGCCATGGCGATGCCGTCGGGCATCGTGCCCGAGCAGACGTGGACGCCGGGAATCACCATGCCCAAACTCGTCCCCGTGGAGCGCGACTACACGCAGATCGGCTACAAGTTCGACCGCATCGGCCCGCTCGCCTCGACCCTCGGCTTCGCGCAGAAGGGAATCGTCTACGACACGAGTCGGGAGACGGAGGAGCTCGGCGACCTCAACGGGCGCGCCCCGATGGACGGCAATGCGGGCGAGGGCCGGCCTTTGTGCGACACCGATATCAAGGCCTGCAATATGGCGCTCCGATTCTCGAGCACCACGAATGGCCGCCTCGCCACGCAGGGCTTCCGAACGCTCGAGAAGCGCACCGGCACCGCAATGGCCTACCTGTCTGAGGGAGACGAGGAGAAGAGGATCACCTTCATCGACACCCGCATCCAGCCGCGTTCGGTGATCACCAGCCCCGAATGGTCGGGTTCTGAACACGGCGGGCGGCGCTACTCAGCCTTCGTGCAGAACGTCGAGTGCTTCAAGCCGTGGCACACCCTCACCGGACGCCCGCAGTTCTACATCGACCACGATTGGATACTCGACATGGGCGAGGCGCTGCCCGTGTTCCGACCGCCCCTCAACCTGGCCCATCTCTACGGGGAGAGGCCGATCGGCGACGTGCGGGCGAACTCGCAGACGGGCGCCGCTGAAGTCGCCGTCCGGTACTTGACGATCCACAACAAGTGGGCGATCCACTCCCAGTACTACGACAACCTCCACATGTTGACCCTGGGGCGCGGAGGCCAGACGATTTGGATGAGCCCCCAGGACGCCGACAAGATCGGGGTGCGCGACAACGAGTGGATCGAGGCGACGAACCGCAATGGAACGGTCACCGCCAGAGCGGTTGTCTCGCACCGGATCCCCGAGGGCACGGTGTTCATGCACCATGCTCAAGATCGACAGATCAACACCCCGCTCAACGAGTCGAGCGGCAGGCGCGGCGGCACTCACAACTCGCTGACGCGCATCTTCCTCAAGCCGACGCACCTCGCGGGCGGCTACGCGCAATTCGCCTACGCATTCAACTACTACGGTCCGACCGGCAACCAGCGTGACGAAGTCACGGTGATTCGCCGCCGCAGCCAGGAGGTGCAGTTCTGATGAAGGTCATGGCCCAGATCGCAATGGTGATGAACCTGGACAAGTGCATCGGATGCCACACGTGCTCGGTCACCTGCAAACAGGTGTGGACGAATCGTGAGGGCACCGAGTACATGTGGTTCAACAATGTCGAGACCCGCCCGGGTGTCGGCTACCCCCGGCGCTGGGAGGATCAGGACAGGTGGCGCGGCGGCTGGCAGCGCCAGGCCAATGGCCGCCTCGTCCCCCGTCAGGGCGGGCGCCTGGCCTCGTTCGCGAAGATCTTCGCGAACCCGACGATGCCGCAAATGACGGACTACTACGAGCCGTGGACCTACGAATACGACAAGCTGCTCCAGGCCCCCGCGAATTCGAGGAACATCCCTGTGGCGAGGGCGAAGTCCCGCATCACCGGCGACCACATCGACAAACCCGAATGGGGTCCCAACTGGGACGACGACCTCGGCGGTTCGATGGAGACCCTCGATGAGGATCCCGTGCT
This sequence comes from Actinomyces mediterranea, assembly GCF_900155595.1. Classification (GTDB taxonomy): domain Bacteria; phylum Actinomycetota; class Actinomycetes; order Actinomycetales; family Actinomycetaceae; genus Pauljensenia; species Pauljensenia mediterranea. The sequence continues at coordinate 1,250,507 of NZ_FTPB01000004.1, read as the reverse complement.
CAAGCAGATGAGCCTCCAAGTGTCCAAGACCATCGAAGACGCCTACATGTTCTATCTGCCGCGCATCTGCGAGCACTGCCTCAATCCGACATGCGTGTCGGCCTGCCCCTCCGGCGCCATGTACAAGCGGACCGAGGATGGCATCGTCCTCGTCGATCAGGACAAGTGCAGGGGCTGGCGCCAATGCGTGTCCGCGTGCCCCTTCAAGAAGGTCTACTTCAACCATCACAGCGGCAAGGCGGAGAAGTGCACCCTGTGCTATCCGCGCCTCGAGGCGGGTGAGCCGACCGTGTGCTCGGAGACCTGCGTCGGCAGGCTCCGCTACCTCGGAGTCCTGCTCTACGACGCCGACCGTGTATCCTGGGCGGCCTCGCAAACAGACGAGCGCGACCTCCTGCGCGCGCATCGCGATATCCTCCTCGACCCCAACGATCCGCAGGTCATCGCTGCGGCGAAAGCGAATGGGGTCCCCCATTCGTGGATCGTCGCCGCTAAGGAGTCGCCCGTGTGGAAGCTCATCACCGACTACGAGATCGCACTGCCGCTGCACCCCGAGTTCCGCACCCTCCCGATGGTGTGGTACGTGCCGCCGCTGTCGCCCGTCGTCGACCAGGTGACCGCTTCCGGAGCCGACGGCGAAGGTCACCGGGTGCTGCTCTCCGCGATCGCTCAGATGCGTATCCCCCTCGAATACCTCGCCGGGCTCTTCACCGCCGGAGATACCGCCCCCGTGGAGCTGTCCCTTCGCAGGCTCGCCGCCATGCGGTCCTACATGCGCGACGTGTACAACGGCGCCGAGGGCAATGAGGAGATCCCCGCAGCCGTGGGCATGAGCGGGGACAAGGTCCGCGAGATGTACCGCCTGCTGTCGATCGCGAAATACGACGACCGCTACGTCATCCCCTCAGCGAGTCCCGAAATGCCGCGCGGGCTGAAGGACCTCGAGGGCTGTCCCGTCCCCTACGATGCGGAGGCCTTCCATGGCACGGCGCCCGCGACGTCGAATAATCCGATGACGGTCACGCCGCAGGGGCGCTCGATGCTCCCCCTTGAGGTGATCCGATGAGCACCTTCATCGGCTTCCCCCGCATTCCCGCATCCGCGCCGACAGATGATATCAGCGAGGACGCGCGGCGCGTCGTGCGCATGGCGTGCTCGATCCTCCTCGACTACCCCGTAGAGGCCCTCGACTCCCGGCTCCTCGCTGTGCGCGCCGAACTGCCCGGCCTGCCGCCCCCGGTCGCCGAGTCCCTCGCGGCGTTCTGCGATGAGGCTGAGGCGAAGGGCCTGCGCGAGATGCAGGTCCACTACGTCGAAACTTTCGACCAGCGGCGCCGATGCGCCCTCGGACTCACCTACTACTCGCACGGGGATACCAGGGGCAGGGGGCAGGCGATCCTCGCCTTCGCAGAGGTCCTCCACCGTGCGGGCTTCGACCTCGAGCGCAAGGAGCTGCCCGACCACCTTCCGCTCATCCTGGAGTTCTGCGCCCTCGACGAGACCGGTACCGCTGAAGAGCTCCTGCGCTCCAACCGCGAGGGCATCGAGGTGATCCGCACCGCATTGCGCGCGGCGGACTCGCCCTATGCGCACCTGCTCGACGCCCTCGTCGCGACGCTTCCCGAAGCGGATGAACAGACCCTCAAGCGCTTCGAGGAACTCGTCTCGCAAGGACCCCCGACAGAGCTCGTCGGCATCGGCGATCTCGATTCGACTCCATTCCCCACGTCCGATATCGCGCAGGAAAGGTGAGCATCATGCTGCACTCCTCCACCACGCTGATCTCCGCAGCGAATATAGCCGGGGGCGACGTCACCGTCATCGACACCCTCGCATGGGCGGTCCTGCCATATGCGGCGATCATCCTCATGATCGTCGGCCTCATCTGGAGGTATCGGACCGACCAATACGGGTGGACGTCCCGTTCCTCGAATTGGAACGAGTCCGCGATCCTGCGCTGGTCCTCGCCGATGTTCCACTTCGGGATCCTCTTCGTCGCCCTCGGTCACGTCATGGGCCTCATCATCCCGAAGAGCGTCACCGAAGCGGTCGGCATCCCCCAGCACATGTACCACCTCATGGCGACCATTCCCGGCTCGATCGCCGGACTCGTCACGATCGTCGGCCTCGTCGCGCTACTCTACCGGCGCATCGTGGTGAAATCGGTGCGCCTGGCGACGACCCGCATGGACATCGTCACTTACATCCTCCTGTGTCTGCCGGTCTTCCTCGGCGGATGGGCGACCTTGTCCACACAGGTCCTCGGGGGTCCGCACGGCTACGACTATCGCGAAACGATCTCCGTGTGGTTCCGCTCCATCTTCTACCTCAATCCCCAGGTGCAGCTGATGGTCGACGTTCCGCTCGCCTTCAAACTCCACATCGGAGCCGGTCTGCTTCTATTCTGCGTCTGGCCGTTCACACGCCTCATCCACGTGCTGTCCGCACCGGTCGGCTACACCACGAGGCCGCATATCGTCTATCGCTCCCGCAAGGACGCCTCCCAGGCAGAAGACCCGGCGCGCGGATGGTAGAAGGCGACTGCGATAGACTCCAGCGAGGTACGCGGTATCCGCCGCGAACCGTATCTGTGAAGGAATGGGAGGAATCCGTGGTCGAGCAGGGCACGCCCCGTAGCCTCGAAGACCTGTTGTCGACGATGGCGACGCTGACGACGGCACAACACACACTTCTCAGCCGTATCTCCGCCCACACCTGTCCCGTGACCGCGACCGACCTCGCCGACGAAGCGAGTCTGCACGTGTCGTCTGTGAGGGAGACCCTCGATGCCCTCACCGCACTCGGCCTCATCGCGCGCACCCAGCTACCGGCCAAAGGACGGGGGCGACCCTCCATCGGATATTCGACATCGGTACCGACCGATCCCTCCTTCGCGGCGCAAATGCTCACCCAATTCGCAGCAGCCGTCTTCGAGTGCCTCCACGTCGCCGACGTCGACCAGACCGAGGAGGCGCGTGCGATTGGACGCGCCTGGGGCGACCGAGCCCTCGCATCGATGCATGTTCCCGACCATTCGAAGCTGGGCTCCGCCTCGCTGACGGAATTCTCCCTCGCCAACCACATGGGGAAGATCCGCCTGCTCCTGACCGCACTGGGCCTGGGCGCCACACCCTCGTCCGTGTCGCCGACGGCGTTCACTCTCACCGCCTGCCCGCTGACGGAGCCCGACAACCCCGATCGCCTCGCACTCAATGTCCGCCGGGGACTCGTCGACCGCATTCTGGAGCGCACCGCCGTCTCATTGGCGACATGGGAGTGGATTCCCGACCCGGATGACCCCCTCATTGCGACCATCGTGCTCACCGAATCCACAGCATCATGGAAGCCTCCGACGACACACGTCCACTTCTTCGGTGGAGCATCCGACGCCGCGGGCACGGATATGCTGGAACTCGCCGAGGACGATGTCCCCGACACGCTGGGGCGACTCATCGTCGACTTGTCGCGCTCCTTCCCCGCCCTCGCCCCCATCCTCGATGTGTCGTCCTACCTGGTGGAGCAGCGTCCGGCGGATCGTACGCGCGCATTGCGGCCGGGGGTGCGCATCGATGTCCTCCCCCCGTTCGCGGGCGGCTGAGCGTCGGATTGACCATCAGAGTTCAGGAGAGAGCAGTGGGTACGGTACACACGTCAATCACGGAGGAGGTCCTCGACGTCGAGGCCATCTGCCGTTCGGTGGACGATCCGTCATGCGGAGGGATCGCCTCCTTCGTGGGGGTCGTCCGCGATCACGATTCCGGTTCGGGCGTTGTCGGCATCGACTATTCGGCTCATCCGAGCGCGGACCAGATCCTCCGCGATATCGCAATGCACATCGGGACCCGGCCCGGCGTCCACGCGGTCACCGCGTGGCATCGCACCGGATATTTGAGGGTCGGTGACGCGGTGATGGTCGTCGCCGTGGCGGCTGAACATCGGGCTCAAGCGTTCGCGGGGGTCCAAGCCGTCGTCGAAGACGTCAAGGCCTCCCTTCCCGTGTGGAAGAAACAGATTCTCACCGACGGTTCACATTCCTGGTCCGGTTTGCCGTGAGTGCACCAGCCACGAACGCCGTCACGATCCCCCTCGCCCGCCCCGTCATCCCCCTTGACGAGAACGATCCGCGCCTTGAGCGCCATCGCCGCTCCTGGATGGTCGACGGAATCGGACCCCTCGGCCAAGCCCGCCTGGGCGCAGCCCGCGTCCTCGTAGTGGGAGCCGGGGGCCTGGGCTCCCCCGTTCTCGCCTACCTCGCTGCGGCGGGTGTCGCAGTAGTCGGGATGTGCGACCACGATCGAGTCGAGGAGACGAATCTGCAGCGGCAGATCCTCTACCGCTCCGATCACGTGGGCGCCCTCAAAACCGACGCCGCCGCCGATTCTCTTGCAGCTCTCTCCCCCGACTGCGAGCTTCGCCCCTTCGGCCGTGTGACGGCCGAATTCCTCGACGAGCAGGCGGGCGCGTGGGACGTCATCATCGACTGCTCCGATGACTACACGACGAAATACGAGGTCGCGGACTGGTGCGCCTCATCGGGGACCCCACTCGTCTGGGGCACGGCGGTCGGAACGCGCTTCCAGGTCTCCGTGTTCTGGTCCGCTCCCCCCTCCCCCGTCCCGCCGACGTCATTGCGGATGCTCCATGCGCAGCCCCCGCCAATGGGGGCGACCCCCTCGTCGCAGACCGATGGGGTGCTCGGGCCGGTAGCGGGCCAGGCGGGAGCGGTGATGGCGACTGAGGCGATCAAGCTGATCGCCGGTTTCGGGCGCCCCCTCATCGGCTCCGTCCTCGTCGTCGACGCTGCGTCCCAGCGCCACGACATCCTCGTCTTCGCACCCTGGGAGGGCCAATGAATACGCACCCGGACACCGCCGCATGGTCGATCGACGCTCATCGCGGCCTCGTCGAGTCCCTCGTCGCCGTCGTGGACGATGTCGAGGCGCCCGTACAGGAGTGCCGCAGCCTCGTCCTCGCGCGCGATGTAACGGCGGCACTGCCCCTGCCGCCGTTTACGAACTCCGCAATGGACGGCTTCGCCCTCGCCTCGGCGGATGTCGCGGATGTGGAGGCTCCTGTGACCCTGTCCGTTACGGGGGATATCGCCGCGGGTGACGGCACGGATCATCGCCTCGAGCCCGGATGCGCGATGCGCATCATGACGGGTGCCCGAATGCCCCAGGGGGCGGACACAGTTGTAAAGGTCGAGTGGACCGACCACCCGGCGGGCGTCGCCGATCCTCCCAGTCATGTGCGCCTCGACCGGTTCCCCGACCCCGGGGCGAATGTGCGCCACGAGGGCGAGGTCTGCGCCGTCGGCGACACTGTCCTGCGCGCCGGGCAGGTGCTGGATGCCGCCGCCGTGTCCGCCGCCGTGGCCGCCGGATGTACGCGGGTCCGCGTCCGCCCCCATCCGCGGGTGCTCATCGTGACCACCGGCTCCGAGCTGGTCGAACCGGGCGAAAAGGTGCGCCCCGGCATGATCCCCGATTCGAATGGCCCCCTGTTGCGCGGCCTCGTCGAAGAGGCGGGCGGCCTCGTCATCGGACACCTGCGATGCCCCGACGATCCACTCCTCCTGTCGTCCCTGCTCGCCGCACACGATCGGGCGGATCTCGTCATCACGGCGGGCGGGATCTCCCAGGGCGCCTACGAGGTCGTGCGCCGGGCCCTTGCGGATAGCGTCCGATTCCACCACGTCGCACAGCAGCCGGGCGGCCCCCAGGGGGCGGGCACGGTCGACGTCGGCGGACAGGCGACGCCGGTCGTGTGCCTTCCGGGCAATCCCGTGAGCGTCCTCGTCTCCTTCGCCGTCTACGTCCGCGGACTCATCGATATCCTCGCCGGCCGCACTACAGGCGATGGCGCGAGTCGCCCACCCGCTCTGCCCGGCGTTGCGCGGGTCCCATGGCGTACGCCTGCGGGGCGCACACAATTCATCCCCGTACGCGTCGTCCGATTCGACGAGGACGGGCGACTGCTGGTGGAGCCCTCGCATCGTCTCGGCTCGGGCTCTCACGCCGTTGTCGGCCTGGCCCGGGCGGATGGCCTCGCCATGGTCGACGCCGATATCGATGAGGTCGATGCGGGCATGGCTCTGCCGATCATTCCCCTTGAACGCCTGCGGAGGCGACGACACACCGTGGAGTACTGATGACCAGCGATTTCACCCATCTTCGCGCCGATGGCGCCGCCCGCATGGTCGATGTCACCGCGAAAACCCCGACAGTGCGCCAGGCGACGGCGCGAGCCCGCGTCCGCTGTTCGTCGACGGTGATGGAGGCTCTGCGCACCGGCTCCGTCCCGAAGGGGGATGTCCTCGCGGTGGCCCGGATCGCCGGGATACAGGCAGCGAAGAAGGTCCCTGATCTGTTGCCGCTCGCTCATGTCATCGGCGTGCACGGATGCGAGGTCGACCTCGTCCTCGCCGACGACCATGTCGAGATCGAGGCGAGTGTTCGCACCGCGGATCGCACGGGCGTCGAAATGGAGGCGCTCGCCTGCGTCACCGTCGCCGCCCTCGCCGTCATCGACATGGTCAAGGGCGTGGATCGCAGCGCGTTCATCGCCGATGCCCGCATTACCGCGAAGTCGGGCGGGCGCAGCGGAACCTGGGTGCGCACCGACTGATCCTACAGCGCAGTCGTCACGATCCCTCTGGCCGCGGGTGGTCGCCGCCTGCGAGTTGGTCGAGGATGTGGGCGATGAGAGGGCCGATGACACCGATGGCGTCCGCGACTCCGCCGCGAGAGCCGGGGACGTTGACGACGAGGGCTCCGTTCTCATTCCTCTCGGTGACTCCGACGAGCCCGCGCGACAGGGCTGCGGCGTGCGCATGGGGCTCTCCCGCCCTGCGCATTGCGTCCTCCAATCCGGGGATACGGGTGGCCAGGAGGGGCTCTGTGGCGTCGGGGGTGACGTCGCGCGGGGCGAGGCCTGTGCCGCCGGTCGTGATGACGCAACGCGCACCCGCGTCAATGGCGGCTCTGATCGCAGCGCCGACGGCCCCGGCCTCGTCGGGGACGGTGATGAGCCCGGCGTCGACCCCGAAATCCTTGAGGAGGCTCACAGCGAGAGGACCTGAGAGGTCGTCGGCGAGGCCCGCGGCGCATCGGTCGGAGACAGTGATGACGGCGCCCGCTGTGCGGGGTCCGTGTCCGCCCGCGGAGTCCATCCGCAATGCCCCGGTCGGTGTCATGCCTCAACGATACCCCGCGGTCGCCCTCCGGGCCGCTACACCGATACCGCCCCTCAGTCGGGTTCTACGATTTCGATTCATAGCGGCACCGCCTGTTCGAATATTTCTTGCGAAGCCCAGTGGGCGAGGCGAGTGTCGGCGATCGATTTAACGAACGCACGCAGTTTCCCGTTCACCACCCAGCAACCCGATACAGAATCCGCATGATTCTGCCAATCCAGCTGTTCGGCTGAGGGGTCACCCGACGAAACTGCGCACGCTCTCAGCGGAAGGCGGCTCCACGCTTGGGCATCTGCGGCATACCGAGGAGGACGCGCGGGTTGATCACCTTGATAGCGTCGGCTACCCCGCAGCGCGACCCGTGGGTGTTGACGACGAGAGCACCGTCTTCGTGTCGCGATGTGACACCGACGAAGCGCGCACCGAAGTCGAGAACCTCTCAAATCGCCCGTCGAATGACTTCGATCTTGTCGGGGACGAGGAGGAGGTCCGCGACAATGCCGTGACGGACCGAGAAGCTCAACGGCGCGTGGGCCGGACACATCCTGGGCGATGCCCGTCGAACAGCGATCCGGCACGGTGATGACTGAGGCGTGAAGCGGCGGCGTGTGTCCCATGCTTCCCTCACATCCGTCAGCCTTCACCCTGTGGATGGATCTGGTCTTGTGAAATGCGAAGAAGCTCTCATATTGATGACGCTCATTCCATCATGTCCGCAACGACTTCAGTCTACAGGAACGAACATGAACTGCTGATTCGTATTCAACGGATCAGCCGCCCACTGTTGGTAAACTTCGCCATTCATCACCGATCCCGAAGGCAGATCAACGGCTCGTCCGTTTCCACGATTGACGATCGATAACCATCCTCCCGCCCGTGCAACGACTCTCCATTGCTGATTGACGTTTCCGTTTCCGGTAATCTCCCACTGTTGGAGCTGAGTACCGTTCGCGGATTGGCCGTTGGGCACGTCCAGCGCTTTCCCGGACTTCGCATTCACCAGGTTGACGTAGCCATCGCCCGCATCTCTCACGATCCAACGTTGGTCTAGATCGCCGTCATCGACCCACTGCACTATGCACGCCCCGTTGTCAGTGGAACCCGCACACGTTCCTATCGTCTTTCCGCTCGCTCGAGACACGATCCTGTAACTTCTCTCCGCTGTTGGCGTTGTCGGCAACGGACTGGCAGCAGGAACGGCACCGACGAAAGTAACGGTCTCCCGAGGACCGAAGGTGTAAAGAACGTGGGAGTGCCGATTCACATTGATGGCGATAGAGGCGTTTGTATCTCGACTGTTATTCGCGATGATAACGAGCTCCCCATTCGGGTTCTTGAAAGCGGCAGTCACTACACCATGAGCATCTTCAGTCGAGGCGACTTGCGTTGCTCCTTGAGCTACGAATCTACTGATTTGCGCCATGTGGCTCAAATTTGGGTGAACAGTCCAGTGCGCGCTCGAGGAAGCCGGAGCGTCGACCGTCACCAATGGATGGCAGCCGACACATCCTCCCAGATGTGGACCTCCGAACTTGTCGAGCGCGAAGTTCCACAGGATCACTGCTTCAGCTCGATTCTGGAACGAGCGGAGAGCCATTTCAGCTGAGCTGAAGCGAATGATATCTGTTGGCGCGGATGTCGAGGAACACTCGCTCTCTATGACTCGCCGCGAAGGATCAATGTTGTATACTTTTTCCATATAGGCGGGATCTGCATCATTGTCGTAGCAGTGCCATGCGAAGCCGGAGAGTTCGTTATTCGTCGTCTGGTGAAGCAGTGTTGCTGCAAATTCAGCGGAAGTAAAATTGTGATCCCAACCGAAGATCTGCTGCTGGTATCCATTCATGCGAAGAGTGGGCACGAGATTCGTAGTTATCCATTGAACCTGGCTTTCAGCAGTCCAGCTGATACCGGGATATGTATCCGGACAGTATCGGGGTTCATTCTGAGGAGTGACTGCCCACATTTCAATTCCTTGAGCACGGTAGGCATCCAGCCACTTCACAAAATACTCCGCCCATGCCTGGCGGTATTCGTAACGCAATTCGCCGTCAACTCCATTGGAATGGCAGACGATTGAATCGTTCGTCTTCATCCACGCTGGAGCACCCCACGGGCTGGCAATGAGCTTGAGGTCGGGGTTCACCGCCAACGCATCTTTGATCAGCGGAATGATGTACTGGGTGTCTCGAGGAGTGAGTGCGAAGTTCGCAAGAACGTCATCGTCTGGCCCCTTCACGTCGGCGTTCGTCCAATGCGCGGCAGCACCGGTAAAATCGGATGATCCCATAGGGACTCGCCAGACCGTCATGTTGTACTCGCTCGGAGAGAACACCCGGTTCAAAAGTTCGTCGTAAGCAGCTTTGTCGTCATTCTTCAGCTGCATCATCAGCTGAGCGGATGAGTCGGTGAAGGAAGCGCCAACGCCCATGTAGGACTGTCCCGTTACAGAGTCATCAACCCAGACGGTCGCATCGGCGTGCAGGGTACCTGATTCAACCGACAGATCGCCACCGTACTCCACCTGAGAAGTACCCGTCTGATCCGAGTGCCATACAGCGAAGGAACTGGACGAGGCAGCTGTCGACTCATCGACTCCTATCAGCCCCACCGCCCCCACCGCTAGAACCATCCCTGCTCCGAGAACCGTGCGATGTGACATCATGTCGCTCACCGTCTTACCTTTCTGTATTCGCGCGCCGAGTTCCATTACCGCATCCAGTGGGAGCGCCTCCACCACTGGATGTAATCATTTCTTTCACCCAGAATGCGCTCGCTTTCGGCCGACAGACCTGCGAGGCGAAATCGGTGTGAAAAAGACCATAATTCAGACCATAGCCGTCTGACCATTCAAAATTATCTTGGAGAGTCCAAAGAATAACCCGAGCAATATTGATTCCGGACATGCGCGACTGCGCTACCATCCGCAGGTTCTCCGCGAAGAAATAGATCCGTTCAAAGTCATTGCACGTACCGTTATCATCAATTCGATCGTGTAGTCCTATTCCAATTTCTGTAATCCAAATCGGTAGTCGGGTGCGGTCCGACACGCGTTCAAGCACGCGTCCGAGACCATCCGGTGCGACGGCAACGCCGTTTGCGCTGCGCAGTCCAATGCGATTCATCTTGACGGCGTCAGCGATGATGGGCTGCTGATCCTTCTGAGCCCGGGCGACAATATGCTGCTCGTAATAGTTGACGCCGATGAAATCCATGCGATGAGAGTTGAGGTCGTGGGCCAACCGAGCTAACGCCCGCTCCCAGCGGTCCGCACCGAATATATCGACAGCATCTTCGGGGAGAGTCCCCGATAACAACGGGTCCATGAAGAGTCGGTTTTCCACCAGGTCGATTACTCTGCCAGCATTCTCATCGGCTTGTGAATGAAGACAGACATCGGAGAGGTTGATAGCGATACCCACCTCGCCACCGGGATCCACTCTTCGAATCGTCGCAAGAGCCGCTAAATGCGCATCGATGAGAGTGATCGCCACGTCCAGCCATTGGGGGTCTCTGTGTTTTCCTGGTGCGTGGAGTCCTGTGTAGTAACCATGAAACGCCGTGCAGAACGGTTCATTGAGAGTGATCCAGGAGATATGTCGGCCAGACATGGCGGAGCACACGATTTCAACGAAGCGGCAGAATTCATCCACCGCTCGTGGAGCCAACCAACCTCCCTCGTCTTCAAGCCACTGAGGGAGGTCCCAGTGATACAGCGTGACGATGGGGTGAATCCCGACTTCTTGCAGATCATCGACGATCCTCAGGTAGTATTCCAGCCCTTCTTGATTCACTGCTCCGTCACGAGCGGGAACGACCCTGCTCCACGACACCGAAAAACGATAGTCGGCAATGTCGAGCCACTGCAGTCGTTTAAGAGCATCACCCCAGCACCCCTCGTAGAACCCACATGTATGTTCCGCATTCTCCCCCCGGTGAATCGCACCGGGGAGACGCGCGAATACATCCCACACCGAATCGCTCCGTCCGCCCTGATGAGCACCTCCTTCAACTTGGAAAGCCGCAGTCGCCGTCCCCCAGCGGATTTGTTCCAGTTGTTCGCATTCTTCAAAAGTGAACGCGGGAGGAGCAGCCCCTTCGAGTTGACGCCAGTTGCCTGGCGCGTCAGTTTTCACTGCATACATCGGCATCTCCTATCTATATCCGAGACGCATACCACTAAGAAGGTACTTCTGGAGTGCTAGTGCCACGACCAACGCGGGAAGTGTGAGGACGAGACCTCCTGCCATCAATTCCCCCCAGTAGATCTTGTATCCTGTTTGCATTTGCATCAGTGACGAGGTCAACGGCATGATCGATTCATCGGTAATGAAGCTCATCGGGAACAGAAGATCCGTCCAACCGGCTAAGAAGCTGTAAAGAATCACGGTCATGATTCCCGGCTTGGCAAGGGGAAGAACGATTCTTCGGAAGACGCCGAATGGCGATAATCCATCGAGTAGTGCCGCTTCTTCAACCTCCTTCGGTAATAGGTCGAAGAATGGCTTTAACAGCCAGATGACAAACGGGAGATTAAGGACCGATACCCCGACAATGACTGATGTCAACGTATTGAGCATCTTGAGCTGTTGCATCAGCAGGAACAACGGGATCACTAAGGCTGATGGAGTGACGAGGCGTGCAAGGATCAGAACTCCGAGTAGCGCACCGCTGCCTGTGAAGGGGTACCGAGAGAATCCGTAGGCGGCCGCTCCTCCGACGAAGACGCTGATGAGGACTGTTGACACGGCGATGAAGACACTGTTGAGCGTTGAGGTGGCGAAGTGGAAGCGCACAAACAGGTTGTTGTAGTGCTCAAACGTCGGACGAAGAGCCAAATCGAGTGGTGCACTCGAGAAGATATCACTGTCCGCTCGGAAGGAGGCAACGAGCATCCAGGCGAGCGGGACGAGATTCACGACGGAGAAGACCGCGAGACTCGCAGCGGAGAGAATGAGAGTAAGGCGCCGACGCGCCGAACGACGGAGTCTCCGTTTCATTGTTCAGTCTTCCGTTTCAGTAGGATGCTTCCGAACGCAAATGAGACGACCATTGCCACCAGCGCCAAAGCCGCGGCTCGCCCGTAATCAAGGTTGGTGAACGCGGTCTTCCAGATGAGTAGCGGAATAACCTGGGTATCCGTTCCGGGTCCTCCACCGGTCGTGACGAAAACCGTGTCGAAGACCTTGGTGAAAGCGTCGACGGCACGAAACGCCGCTGTCACCAGAAACACCGGAAGAATCGAGGGCATGGTGATGGACCACAGTGTGATCCACGGGCCGGCACCATCCAGTTCAGCCGCTTCAAATTGGGATTGATCGATGGATAGGATCGCCGCGAGGAGTACGAAGAGAACGAAGGGCATCATCTTCCAGGCGTCAATGATGATGATCGAAACAATCGGATGCTCGACGAGCCACGGCGTATGTGTGCCCAGGAGAGCGTTGACAGGCCCGAATTGCGCGTCAAGGAGCATCTTCCAGGCGAATGCCCCCGCAACTGCCGGAATCGCAAACGGCAAAATGAATGACGATGCCAGGACCTTTCCGATAAGAACACCGAAGCGCCCCTGCGCATGCATCATGATGTGTGCCAGTCCGAGTGCGCACACGAGACCAATAAGCATTTCGAGGGCAACCGAGGCAAACGTGAAGATGAGAGTCACTCTTAAGGATTTGACGACGAGATCGTCGCTCGCGATCCTCAGATAGTTTTCAACTCCGACGAAGTGCGCGGTTTCCGAACGCATCGGCGCATATTCGGTGAAGGACATTGACAGTAGGTAAACGAGCGGGAAGAACATGACAGCCCCAACGATGAGTATTGCAGGAGAAGTCAGAGCCCAGCCAGTGCCGGACCGTCGCTTGATCATCACACCGTCCGTGTGAAACCGCCTCTCCTGCGTCATCCCATCCTCCTATTAGACCGTCATGCGTCTTTCAGCGATGCCGGAATGCTCACTCGATCGCCTTGCGTCCCGCGAACTTTTCGTCCTGAAGCCACTTCGCCACTTCACTAGGGCTCTCCTGCTTCGTCATGACCTTCGCCAGTCCTTCCGCCACACCGGAAGTCAATTCCGAAGCCCACGTGGTGTGGTTATAGGTGAGATGGTGGACTACCTTTTCAAGATCCTCGATCCCTACAAGGGAACTGCGGATCTCGGGATTGCTCAGGAGCCCCTCGCGGGCCGGAAGATTCCCAGTCGCAACGCTCTGCGACACTTGATACTCGTCACTCAGCATCCACGTGAGGAATCTGCCTGCGGCTTCCTTATTCGTTGAGGCCTCGGGAATCGTTGCGATCATTGATCCTATCTCGGTATCAGCACCCGGCAGCGGCGCCATTCCGACCTTGTCTCCCATCGTGGATCGAAGCGTGTTGGAGGCATAGAGCCAGTTCATGTACATCGCGCTCTTCCCCTCCTGCATGAGTTGATCACAGTCGAAGAATGACTGCGTTTCCCAACCTGGCGCATTGAAAGAAATGAGCTGCTGCACATAAGTCATCGCTTGGATGTTTTCGGGAGTATTCATGGTGAGATCTCCCGTCGGGATGTCTCCGTAGTTGCCTCCCAATCCGTATAGAAGACGCGTGTTGTCTCCGGAGATCGACCAGTCGGTTCCGCCCATGCAGAAGCCGTAGAGTTCCGGCGGACGATGGAAGAACTGAGCGAGTTGGACCATCTCATCGAAGGAATTCGGGGGAGCGAGCTCTCGTCCGTACTGAGCTGCGAATGCGCTCTTCTCCTCCGGATCGCCGAAGAGATCTTGACGGTAGAAGAACATTGGGAAGTTGAAGTACTGGGGCACTCCGATGAGGACTCCGTCGTCCCGCGTGTAGAGATCCGAATGCAAGACATCGTCGAGGACCTTCTTATCGATCACTGCGGAGACATCGGAAACGTGAGCCTTCTTCAACCCCCACAGCGCGTCATCTCCACCGCCGATGAATACGACATCGTACTGACCCGCGTCTTGGATGAGTTCAGAAACCTTGCGCTGCCCCCACACGTCTCGCGCAACTTTTTCGACTTTCACCTCGATACCGGAAGCCTTTGTAAAATCCGCAGTACCGTCTGCAAGGGCGTCGCTTTCTGGCCCATCCACTGCAAGTACTGTGACGGGCTCGGATGCCGTACTTCGTGTCGTTGTGGGAGAAGTGGTTTGACTACAGGCGGATAGGCCGAGTGCGAGAGTGCCCACCAGGACACTCATGGCGATCGCGTGTTTCCTAGACATGAGGTACTCCTTGAGTGTTCATTGACGGTCGGTTCATCGTCAAAACGAATGTCGGTCATTGCTACTTCTACTGTGATTCGAATGTCGTTGCGAGAACGTCCAATGGCGAGCTCGTAGATGCCGGAGTGTCGTTGCCATCCATGATCGGAACGCCACGTAGCAAGCGCGCGATCCCATAGGTTTACGCGAACGGTACGCGTCTGACCCGCATCGACACTGACACGTTGGTGGCCCACAAGTCTGAAGTCTCGGTGACGGTCGCAACAGCATCCTTCAGCGATGCACCGACCGTACACCTGCACCGATTCCAACGAACGCCGAACTGCGGTATTCGTGATGACGATTGATACTGAAGAGCCGTCCTCGCATTGGGAATACGCTGCGCGCTCATACTCCCAGGCACCCCATCCAAGTCCATGTCCGAATGGAAACGCTGGCCGACAGACACCTGATTTCCAGCCTCGGTAGCCGATTCGGGGCCCTTCAGAGTAGACCACGGCCCCATTGACAGGCGTCGGATTCCCGATCGGATGGTCGGACAGACGCTGCGGCAGCGTCCACGGCAAACGCCCCGTCGGCTCCGCAGTTCCGATCAGGACGTCTACGAGGGCCCGCCCGCCTTCTTGACCGGGAAGCCAGCACCACAGGATGGTTCGAGCCCGATCGATCCACGGTAATTCAAGAGGGGCTCCTGCGTTGATCACGATGACGGCGCACGGATCGCGGGCGAGGACGGCTTCAGCCAACCGATTCTGGTCAGTTGGCAATGAGATTGAGCTTCGATCCCACCCCTCGGATTCGATGTGCTCATCAGTTCCCAGGACGAGGATCGTCGCATCCGATTCGTCCACTGCGCGTAGCGCCTTCTCGAGTGGATCGTCCGTCGAGGGAGGCTCGTGCCGCAGTTGCGCGAAGACTTGATCGCCCCAGCCGGGTGAGTGAAAGACATCGACTACCGCTTCGACATCTACGACACGACCTCCCTCAATGTCATGCATCACGCACTCGGGGTGTTCAAAAGAGGAATCGATGTTGACGGTGTCGTCGAGGGAGCCTGTTGTCTGCTCGAGGATCCCTCCATTGCACGACAGCGTCATTGAGGCCAGTGTCGCCAGGCCCAATCGATGTATTCCAGGTTCGTGAAGATCTATGGCTCCTGCGATTCTCAGCCTCTCCGTACCAGGTGTAATAGATGGCGCCGCACCGTCCCATGGTGCCACTCGGTGCGATATCACCTCGCCACTCGCCGAAAGCTCAGTGATCGACAGCGCATTCTCGGCACCACCGAAAGAGCACCGTTCTGGTTTGACACCGAGATTGTGCACAGTCTGCGCTACTCCGACTTCACTGCGGCATGGAAGTCCCGGCAGTTCCGAAGCGAATGCCTCACTCAGGCTCGCCCAGTACTGAGACCCGAGATTCGAAGAGCCACCGCCCTGAATGAAGAGCCTCTGAGCATTCGGTCCGATGAGAGCGATGCTGCTGAGCTGTTCTACATTGAGAGGCAACGTGTTGTCGTCGTTCTTGAGCAGGACCATCGCCTTCGATGCCAATGATCGACAAACTGCCGTTCCATCGATGAATGTCGTCGACGGTGGGGTCTGGTCATCGAAGGCGCCCACACGATCAGCAAGACGCAGGATCCTCACAACCTTGTCATCGACGACGTCTTCTTCCACGAGTCCTTGTTGCACCGCCTCGAGGAGAGCGTCTCCCCATGGTCCGCTCGGTCCTGGCATAGTGATGTCGAGCCCGGCTCGTGCTGTTGGCACGGTCGAACGTGCCGCGGTCCAATCCGAGATGACGGTTCCATCGAAACCCCATTCATCCTTGAGGATCACGCTCAGCAGATGATGATGCTCAGTAGCCGGGGCGCGTTGCGTCCCGTCGTCCACTCCGTTGTACGCGGCCATGACCGTCCATGCGCCTGCACGCACAGCTTGTTCAAAAGGAAGCAGGTACGTCTCGCGCAATGTCGTTTCATCAACCACTGAAACTGACGTCGTCCGTTCAGTTTCACATTCATTCGCAACATAGTGCTTCGGACACGCTGCCACACCGTTGGCTTGAACGCCTCTGATGAAACCAGCAGCAAGCTCTCCTGTGAGGAACGGGTCTTCGCTGAAACACTCGAAAATCCGACCAGCCAGTGGGGTTCTCTGAAGATTAATTTGCGGTGCCAGGAGCACGTCGATTCCGCACCTGCGCGCCTGATGACCAATGAGATCACCCGCTTGTCGCGCTGCATCCGCATCCCAGCAGGCGGCAACGGCCGAGGGATTGGGAAGCAACTCAACGGATCGGTCGTCCGCGCGATTCCTCATGCGTATTCCGACTCCGCCGTCAGACATGACGATTCGTCGCAATCCGATCGCTTCCACGGGAGACAATGTCCACGCCGTCTCACCAGTGAGAAGAGAGATTTTCTCTCGCAGAGTCAGCCTTTTAAGCAGTGCGCAGTAGTCGCGACTCGCCCCCGACAGACTCCCGCCCTGCACGGGTCTGGAGTCATCATCGACCTCAGCCATCAGCCATCACCCCCTCGTGATGAGCAACAGCGTAACAATAACTAACTTACCTGTCAGCAAGTTTATCGAACAGAAACATTAGGAGCGCCCGCTGGATCGTCTTCGCAGACAACGGAGTCTAGGCCCGATGGCATCGACGCATACATCAGTCAGTATGTTTCCCTCAAACACACCGAGGAGTGACCATCCCAACACCAATCTGACCGTCATCCTCCCAGCGCCTCACGGTTCCACCTCTTATCGGACGAATCCCGCCCTCCGATCGGAGAAGAACAGTCCCGGATTCTTGAATCACCTCGGCGCGTGGCGCGCGTCTGAAGTTCCCCTGCCCGTCATCAGGACCCGACGTCACCGGTCTAGACGCGGACCCGCAACAGAGCGCGAGTTATGCTTCTTATCGTGACCCCCGGATCAGACAAGCCCCGCCGACGTCCTCGTGGAGAAGCTGACGCGACAAGACGGGACATATTGCGCGCCGCCATGGATGTATTCGGCCAGCGCGGCTTTCACAACGGATCCCTTCAGGAAATCGGCGAACAAGTGGGGATGACGCATTCAGGCGTACTGCATCACTTCCACTCCAAACACGCATTGCTTCTTGAAGTCATTCGCTTCAGAGATCAAAGCGACCTCGACGAGATCGAAGGACACCAACTCCCCATGGGCGAGGCCCTCTTCTCGCATTTCAAGCGCACAGTGCGCATGAATGAAGAACGTCCCGGAGTCGTACAGGCGTACGCGGTACTGTGCGGCGAGTCTGTGACTGAAAAGAGCCCTGCGAAAAAGTACTTCCAAGAGCGCTTCCACCGTCTACGCCGACAGGTGGGCGACGCTCTTGCTGACATGGGATGCACCGCTCTCACCGATGACGAGCTCACAGTCGCTGCCGCCAGCCTCATAGGAGCCATGGACGGAATCCAAACCCAATGGCTACTCGCCCCTGATGAGATTGATCTCGTCGCCACCACTGATTTCGTCATCGATTCCATCCTCACCGCAGCCGCCGTCCGGCATTCCGAACTCGTGAATGCCGCTTCGGTGAATGACAATGCCGCCCCAGACAACTCTCACCACAACGGTCTCCCGCCCGTAGACGACGGACGCGTCACCCCCACTCGTTGAGTCGAACGGGATGCGGTCGAAACTCGCTTTCCGAACTCAGCAGGCCACAGCCCGCCCGGCTGCGCACGCTCTCAGCGGAAGGCGGCTCCACGCTTGGGCATCTGCGGCATACCGAGGACGACGCGTCCGCCGCCGAGGCCTGTGTCGCATCCCGAGCATCCCGAGGCGGGTGCGTTATCGAAGTCGATACCGTGCAGTTCCAGAACACCCCCATCATCTCCGAGGCCCTCATTGCGGCGCTCCAAAGCCGTCGAGAGCATGAGTTTGATGCGATTGAGCTGATTCACCTCGGAGGCGCCCGGGTCGTAGTCCACGGCGACGACATTCGCCTCCGGGTAGCGGCTGCGCAGCGCACGGAACATGCCCTTGCCGACGATGTGGTTCGGCAGACACGCGAAGGGCTGGGCGCAGATGATATTCGGGCAGCCGTGCTCGATCATGTCGACCATCTCCGCCGTGAGGTACCAGCCCTCGCCGGCCTGATTCCCCAGCCGGGCGATGTCCTGCGAGCGAGCGGCCATCTCCCTGATGTCGCGGTGCGGCTCGAACTTGCCGCCGGTCTTCGCAAAGGCCCTCTTGACGGGCTTCTCGTATTGGAGCATCGCCCACAGCGCGATCGGTAGCATCCTCTGTCCGCGCCCATCAATGCCGAGGTTCTCCCGATCCCAGTCCGAGGTCGCCACCGAATTGTGGAAGAACTGCATGAGCCCGGGAAGCTCGGCCTCGCAACCCTCCGCCTCAATGACGTCGACCGCATGGTTATTCGCGTCGGGGTGGAACTTCACGAGGATCTCACCGACGAGGCCGACCCTGGGCCTGCGCGGCTCGTCCGTCAGCTCGAGGGCGTCGAATTCCCTCACACAGGCGGCGATGAGGCCGGAATAGGTAAGCCTCTTGCCGAATGTCGCGGACCTGCCGGTGGCCAGCCACTCCTGGCAGATCGTGTCCCATCGGCGGTACAGCTCCATGGCGGAGCCGGCAACGGCCTCGTAGGGGCGGACCCGCAGGAGCATCGACTGGATCGCGTCGCCGATGACGAGAGCCTGGATCGTCTTGTGAACGAGGGGCAGCGTCAACTCGAAACCGGGGTTGTCCTCAAGGCCCTGGACGGACACGGCGATGACGGGAACCTGGGGGTATCCGGCGTCGCGCATGCCCTTGCGCAGCAGCGATGCATAGTTCGTGGCGCGGCACATGCCGCCGGTCTGCGTGATCGCCACCGCTGTCTTATCGGGATCGGCGCGACCGGACACGAATTCGTCGAGGAGTTGACCGATGACGACGATCGCCGGATAGCAGGAGTCGTTGTTAACGTACTTGAGGCCCGTCTCCATGGACTCGCGGTTCGTATGCTCGAGGAGGCGGACATTGAGGCCCGCCTTGCGCAGGACGGGGACGACGAGGCGGAAATGAATCGGCGCCATCTGCGGAGCGAGGATCTCATACCCCGCCTCGCGCATCTCCTTGGTGAAGATGGCGCGCGGCTGGATGTGTCCGGCCTCGACCGCTGCTCGCTCGTCGTCGGCGGCCCGCTGCGCCGGATCGATGCGGGTCGTATCCACCGTCTGCGAGACGGCGGCGCGCTCTGCGACGGCCGCGTCCAGGGAACGCAGACGGATCTTCGCGGCCCCCAGGTTCGACACCTCGTCGATCTTGAGGACGGTGTGGACGTCTCCGCGACCCTCGAGGATCTCTTGCACCTGGTCGGCGGTGATCGCATCGACGCCGCAGCCGAAGGAGTTGAGTTGAACGAGTTCGAGGTCGGGCTCGTCTCCGACGCGCGCCGCCGCCTCGTAGAGCCGCGAGTGGTAGGACCACTGGTCGCGCACGCGCAGGGGACGCTCCAGGCGACCATCGGCGATGGAGTCCTCGGTGAGGACACCCATGCCCAGACCGACGATGACCTCGGGGATGCCGTGGTTGATCTCCGGGTCGAGGTGGTAGGGGCGACCCGCCAGGACGATGCCGCGCACCCCGTGGGCGCGCATCCACTCGATCGCCTCGGCGCCCTTGTCACGGATCTCCTGTTTGACGGCCGCATCCTCCGCCCATGCGGCGTCGAGCGCCCTCGTCATCTCGTCGAGGGAGATGTCGTAGCCGAATTCGGCGAAGGTTGTGACGAGGTGGCCGGGCAGGTAGTCGCGATTGGCGAAGTTGATGAAAGGGCTGATGAACTTCACATTCGGGTCACGCAGCCGCTCCATGTTGTTGCGGATCACCTCCGGGTAGGTGGCGACGACCGGACAGTTGAAATGATTGTCGGCGCCGTCGGACTCCTGCTCGAAGTTGACGCACGGGTAGAAGATGTTCGTGATTCCCTTGTCGAGCAGGGACTCGATATGCCCGTGGACGAGTTTGGCCGGGTAGCAAACATTCTCGGAGGGGATCGACTCCATGCCCGTTTCGAAGAGTTCGTGGTTGGAGCGACCCGACACCATGACGCGGAAGCCCAATTCGGTGAGCATCGTGAACCAGAACGGATAGTTCTCGTACATGCCGAGGACGCGGGGGATGCCCATGTCGCCACGGTGCGCTTTCGCGTCGGTGAGGCGGCGGTATCCGAAGATCCTCTTGTACTTCCAGTCGAAGAGGTTGGGCAGGTCGGACTTCTTCGGAACCTTCTCCAGGGAGGCTCCGCGCTCGCACCGGTTGCCTGACACGTGGCGCTCCCCATTGGAGAAGGTGGAAATCGTCATCTGGCAGTGGTTCTGGCACAGGCGGCAGGTCTTGCGGGTCGTGTCGACGCTGAAGCCCTCGAGGTCCTCGATACGGGCGAGCGTCGACTCGCCCTCGCCGTCATCGTGCATACGGGCTGTGAGCGCCGCACCGTAGGCGCCCATGAGGCCGGCGATGTCGGGGCGGACCACCTCGCGCCCCGTGAGCAGTTCGAATGCCCGCAGGACCGAGTCGTTGAGGAAGGTTCCGCCCTGGACGACGACCTTTTCGCCGAGGTCGGAGGGGTCCTTGAGCTTGATGACCTTGTACAGGGCGTTGCGCACCACCGAGTAGGACAGCCCGGCGGAGATGTCGCGGACATCCGCACCCTCCTTCTGCGCCTGCTTGACGGAGGAGTTCATGAAGACGGTGCAGCGGGTGCCCAGGTCCACGGGCGAGGTCGAGTCCATAGCAGCGCGGGCGAAGGAGCGAACATCGGTCCCCATCGTCTCGGCGAAGGTCTGCAGGAAGGAGCCGCAGCCCGATGAACACGCCTCGTTGACGGAGATGGAGTCGATGGCGCGGTCACGGATGCGCAGGTACTTCATGTCCTGCCCACCGATGTCGATAACAGAGGTGACTCCGGGCTGGATCGATTCCGCAGCCCGGAAGTGTGCCATGGTCTCGATTTCACCCTCGTCCATCGTGAGGGCGGCGGTGACGAGCCCCTCGCCGTAGCCGGTGGCGCAGGAGCGGCCGATGGTCGTCCCTGCGGGCAGCTCGCTACGCACCCGCTTGACGATCTCAACAGCCGCCTGGACAGGGTCGCCCTCGTTGGAGGCGTAGTGGGTGAAGACGATGCGGTCCTGGGAGTCAATGACGACTGCCTTGATGGTGGTGGAGCCCGCGTCAATGCCGAGCCAACAGCGCCCCTGAGCGTTAGCAAGTTCCCCCTTGGGGATCACTTCGCGACCGTGTCGAGCGCGGAACTCCTCGCGCTCTGCGTCACCGGCGAAGAGGGGACGCATGCGGGGCGACTCAGCGGCGACTTCAGCGCCCTCGAGGGCATCAATGAGGTCGGTAAGGCTGTGCGCCTCGTCGGGTGACGGAGCGCCGATCGACGAGGCGGCGGCGAATTCGGCACGCTTGTGGTTGCGTTCGGCGAGGAGGGCGGCTCCAATGGCGACGTAAAGCTGAGCGTTGTCAGGGGTGACGAATGCATCTGCCTTGGGAAGGAGTTCCTTGTAGGCGGCGCGCAACTGCGGGAGGAAGTGCAGGGGACCGCCGAGGAACATGACGGTTCCGCGGATGGGGCGTCCGCAGGCGAGGCCGGCGATGGTCTGTGTGGCGACGGCGGTGAAGATCGAGGCCGCGAGGTCTTCGTGCGCCGCGCCCTGGTTGATGAGGGGCTGGATGTCGGATTTGGCGAAGACGCCGCAGCGCGATGCGATCGGGTAGAGCTGCGTGTGTTTCGCGGCAAGATCGTTGAGGCCGGAAGCGTCGGTGTGCAGCAGGGTGGCCATCTGGTCGATGAATGCACCGGTACCGCCCGCACAGGTGCCGTTCATGCGCTGTTCGGGGGTGGGGTGCAGATAGGTGAGTTTGGCGTCCTCTCCCCCCAATTCGATAACGACGTCGGCTTCGGGGTGGAGGCGGCGGGTCGATTCGGTTCCCGCGATGACCTCTTGGACGAAGGGGATCCCCATGGCGCGCGCGGTTGCCAGGCCGCCGGACCCGGTGATGGCGGAACGGACGACGAGGCCGGGGTAGAGGTTGTCGATGTCAGTGAGGAGACGGGCGAGTTCGGCGCGCACATCGGCGTTGTGGCGGCGGTAGTCGGAGAAGAGGATGGTGTCGCCGTCGAGGACGACGGCCTTGACCGTCGTCGAGCCGACATCGATGCCGAGATGGCAGGGATGGTCGGGCGTTGTGCGCGTCTCCATGATGTGAATCTGCTCCATCTGGATTCTCCTTATTTCCTCAACCTGGAAATTAGATCCCGAACACAAGAATTTCAAAGGCGATGAAATTAGAATGGACTCGGTTTCTCCGCATCACCCCTTCGCCCGGGAAACCAACGAAAACCAGATTCACCAGAACCGCCTGCATCCAAGCGGAATAGTCGCCGTGTGGAAATGAACCCCAAGAATTAGAGAACGCGCAGCATGACGAAAATCGATACCGCGGTCGCGAAGCGCGGCCCCGCAGCAGCCCGCGGCGAAGTCCGCGAACGTATCCGCACCTGTGCACGGGAGGAATTCATCGAAAGGGGATACGACGGGGCCACCATCCGTGCCATTGCACGCCGAGCGGGCTGCGACTCCGCCCTCGTCACCTACTACTTCGAATCGAAACAGAAACTCTTCCGCGACTGCATGAACCTCCCCCTCGACCCCGCCGCCGAAGTCATCCGCCTTCTCGCGGACGGCCCAGACGGCCTGGTGCGGCGGATGCTCGACTACGCCGTCGACATCTACGAGCAGCGGCTCACCGCGGACACCATGTTCGCCCTCATGCGAGCGCTCATGACAGACGCGGCGACGCTGCGGCGCTTCCGCACCTATATCCGCACCGACATCATTGATCGCGTCGGCGACTACCTCGGAGCCGACGAGGGCTTCGGAGAACAAGTCGCCATCACCCTGTCCACCATGTACGGGATCGCCACCATGCGCTACATCGTCAAACTCGAACCGATCGCGTCCCTCCCCAGAGAGGAGTTCATCGACCTCGTCGAGCCGTTGCTGACCGATAGGATCACCGCGCTTGCACAGAGTCTGCCATCGATTGCGAACGAGCCTGGGGAGAGCAGACTCCCCCTAGACTGACCAGGGGAGGAGAGATCGTGGGAAACCGCTTCGACACGCAGGACAAGCTCATCACCGCAACCCGTCGCATCATTATCGACGAGGGCGTCGAAGCGACAAATCTTGAACACATCTGCAAGGTCGCGGGGTTCTCACGCGGCGCCTTCTATTCGAATTTTTCATCGAAGGACTCCCTGCTTGCGACCCTCGCCGAAGACGAGTACGCGGCGCTCATCGACCGGCTCCGCGACACTGTGAGCGATTGGGCGTCTCGCCCCCAATTGACGTCCCCCAATGACGAGGAAGACTCCCTGCTCATGGAGAACCTTCTCTACGAGGCCCTCGATGCGATCGGAGTGGACAAGGCCCTGTACGTCGTGCACTCCGAACTGCTCATGCGCTCCATCCGCGACCCCGAGTGGGCAGAGCGGCTGCTCGGCATCAACCTTGAGTTCGTCGACGAACTCGGACGGGTTCTCGAATGGATCCTGCAGGCGGCGGGCCGTGAACTCACCCATCCCCTGCGCGCAATGACCCATTCCATCATCGGAATCGTCATGCGCGCCGCCGGAGTCGCCGCCTGGCGCGAATCCACTTACAATCACGCGGCCGCGAAGAACCCCTGCCGACAGGCTCCGGCCGAGACCGGCGACTCCCACGTGTCTGTCCGTGACTCCTCTGCGCGCGAGATCCTCGACGTCGTCCTCCAGGTCCTCTACGCCTCGTCCCGCCCGAAGCTCGCCGGGGACACAGTCGACCCATCCGCTTGAAGTCCGCTTCTGCCCCTGTAACCGTCAAATGCCCACGACCCCGCGTACAGTGAGGGCATGGCGATTGGGACTGCGGCTGTACGGTACTGGGATGAGACGAGTGTTCTCGAACAAGTGTCCCGCTATCCGCGCCTGAGGTATATGGGCTTGAAGTATCGTCTCCTCCCCATTCTTTCCGATGTGTTTACACAACTCGGGGGGCGCACTGCGAGTGATCCGTTCTCGGGGTCGGGTGTCGTGTCCTATCTTCTGAAGTCGTTGGGTTACTCCGTGACGTCGAGTGACTATTTGTGCTTCCCCGTCGCCATTGCGACTGCCGCGTGCGTCAATCAAGACCACCTGCTGACCCCGGACGACATCGCCCGCATTACATCCCGTACCAATGTCGACGGCCGCGACTTCATCTCCCGGACTTACGAGAATCTTTTCTTCACAGCAGATGACCTGCGGTTCCTTGACGAAGCATGGTCTCACATCGACACCATGGCTTCCCCTCGCAGAGAACTCGCGATCGTCGCCCTCGTACTCGCCGCCGCCCGGAAACAGCCGCGTGACGTATTCACCGTCACCGGCTTGCGGTACGACGACGGCCGCGCACAGCTCCACACCCCCTTGCGCGAACAGTTCGTCACCTGTGCTCACGAGTGGAACGCAGCGGTGTTCGAATCCGCTCCGTGCTCGGCGATCAGGGGTGACGCCTCTTCGGCGCCCACGGGTGCGGATGTCGTCTACCTTGATCCGCCCTATGCGCCTCCCCGCGATGACAATGACTACGTCAAGCGCTATTGGTTTCTCGAAGGATTGTCGGACTACTGGCAAGACGGGCGTGCGGAGATCATGGAGAACACCCGAACGCGCAAACTGATGAAGAGACCGACCCCATTCGGCTCGCGCCTCACTATCAGCACCGCCCTCGAAAGTCTCTTCGATCACTACTCGGACTCGACGCTCGTGCTGTCATACGGGTCCAACGCGGTCCTCGACCTCGGTCCCCTCACCTCGATACTCGGCAACGTCAAAGGGACTCGACCCGATGTCATCACGGTTCCGCATCGCTATCACATCGGCACCCATTCGCACGCCTCTCGGCGCGAAGCACTGGAATACGTGCTCATCGCGCAGTGACACCAACAGGAGCACACTGTGGATGTCATCCCCTTCGACGATTACGTCTCATCACTCGATCGATTGTCGTCGTGGAGCGACCCGACCGAACTGTCAGCCGAGGGCCGCGACATTCATGACTCAGTGGCGTCTCTCGACTTGCTTCCAGTCGTCGACCGCGACTCCCTCTCGGCCTGGGTGTGCGACCATCCGGACCGCGTGTACGTCCTCGCCCTCGCCGTCGGCTTGAGCAGGGAGAAACTCAAGAATCAGCTGCGACACTGGTTCAACTCAGGCACGTGGAGCAAAGTGGCGCGCGAGGCGAGCGCCGAGCTGATAGCCAGACTCGATGATGAGTTCCACCTCATTGCTCTCCTCAATCGTCAACAACATCGCACCTATACATTCGCGGATGTTCTCGTCGCACGCGCAGGAACACGATCATCGGCCGTCCGAGCGGGTCAATCCGGGCGCAGAGTCGAAGACCGTATCGAAAGGATCGTACGTGAGCTGGTGCTCCCATTCGAGCTCCGCACACGATTCGAAGGCCGCAGCGGGAGGACCGCGCCCGCCGATGTCGCGATTCCCGGTGGCGGTCGGGGCTGCGTCATCGCGGTCGCCGCGAAGGCCTTCGATTCCACCGGATCGAAACTCACCGACGCCGTTCGAGAAATCGAAGAAATGGCAGATGCGCGAACGGGGAACCAGATCGTTCTCGCCATCGTCGATGGAATCAGATGGAAAGGGCGTCTCACACTGCGCCTGAACTGATAATCACTCGGCGCCGCGTCCGTCATTCGGACGGGGCGTTGAAACTGACTTTTCCTCGGGATTCCGCCGAAGATACACAGGTGTATTTGGTGATCCTCGCGCCCTCGCACAGGGTGGGGATCAATGAGCGACACCTGTGTCACCCCGACAATCCGCTTCGTCGGAACCGTTGATTCGGCCCTGACGGAACTGTCACGCCTTGTGGACGCCGACCCCAGTCTGTCGGCGTTCACCACTGTCGTTGCCCGACACCAGACGAACGGACGAGGACGCTCCGGACGCACATGGCTCGACGAGGACGGCCACTCCCTCCTCGCGGCGACCCTTGTCCGCATCCGCGATGAGCACCTGTCCTGGGCGACCCTCCTCGCGGGCATCGCCCTCGCCGACGTCCTTGCCGACCTGGGCCACGAGGCCCGGCTCAAATGGCCCAATGACGTCATCATCAACGGCCGCAAAGCCGCTGGGATCCTCGCCGAGCACCTGAGCATCGATGAGGGATCGCGACTGCATCGCGTCGCCATCGGCTTCGGCGCCAACCTCGACCGGGTGCCCGCCAACGTGTCCGACACAGCGGCCAGTCTCCTCGACGCGGGCGCCGCAGACGAGGACCGCGATCGTCTGAAGACATCGATCCTCACCTCCTTCTTCGCTCACCTCGGCCGCCTCCTCGACACGGAGCCTCAATCCTGGCGCGACCTCTACCTCGACCGCTACCTCGGCCTCGGCCTGCCCACCACCGTCCACCTGCCCGACGGCACCCGCGAGGAGATCACCCCCGTGGGGATCTCCCCCGCCGGCGCGCTCGAAGCAACAGGGCCCGACGGCACCCACCTGTCCATCAGCGTCGGCGACGTCGACCTACCCCACCTCATCCCCGACCAGGAAGGAGGGCTCTCATGAGGCTCCGACTACCGTTCACCGGCTCGCGTCGCCGCCCCATCCGCAAGCTCCTCATCGCCAACCGCGGCGAGATCGCCGTCCGCGTCATCCGCTCCGCCCGCGACATGGGAATCTCCACCGTCGCCGTCTACTCGGATGCGGATATGCTGTCTCAAGCGTGCGACCTCGCCGATGAGGCACTCTCCCTCGGCTCCGACTCCCCCGCCGACACCTACCTGTCCTTCGAGGCGATCCTCGCGGCGGCGAAGAAGTCCGGTGCCGACGCGATCCACCCCGGCTACGGCTTCCTCTCCGAGGACGCCGACTTCGCGCGCGCCGTTGAACGCGCCGGACTGACGTGGATCGGCCCCTCGTCAGAGGCGATCCGCCGACTCGGAGACAAGATCTCCGCGCGCACCATCGCCGCCTCCTCCACTGTCCCCGTTATACCCGGCGGCCCCCTTCCCGCCTCCCTCGACGAGGCGCGCGGCCACCTCGTGTCCTTCGCACGCCGCCACGGCTACCCGATCCTCGTCAAGCGCGCGGACGCTGGGGGCGGACGCGGCATCACCCGCATCGACGACGACGAGGCCGCCCGGCGCTTCATCGCCGACCTGGAATCCGCCGCCGCCCTCGACGGCTGCTTCGTGGAGAAAATGGTGATGCAGGGGCGCCACGTGGAAACGCAGTGCATGCGCGACGAAGCGGGCTCCTTCACCGTCGTGACGACCAGGGACTGCTCGGTCCAGCGCCGCAATCAGAAGGTCGTCGAAGAAGCGCCCGCCCCTCATCTGCCCGTCGGGGTCGATGAGGCCATTCGCACCTACTCGAAGGCCCTCTTCGACGCCGTCGATTACATCGGCGTGGGCACCTGTGAGTTCCTCGTCACCGGTGACGCCCACGTTTACTTCCTCGAAGTCAATCCCCGCCTCCAGGTCGAGCACACGGTGTCCGAAGAGGTCGCGGGCATCGACCTCGTCATGGAGCAACTGAGGATCGCCCAGGGCGAGCCCCTCTGCGAGTTGCCCGCACCGCGCGGACACGCCTTCGAAGTCCGGATCACCTCGGAGGATCCCGCCAACGACCTCATGCCCGCCACCGGCACCATCACCCGCATCAACTGGCCGGGAGGCCCCGGTGTGCGCGTCGACTCCTTCATCAGGGACGGGGACTCCATCGGCTCCCAATTCGACTCCCTCGTCGCCAAGCTCATCGTCTCCGGTGCGACGAGGGCGATCGCGCTGGCGAGACTGGCCCGCGCCATCGACGAATTCACAGTCGAGGGACTGCCCACGTCCTCGCCGCTGTTGAGCCGCATCATCACGCACCCGGACTTCGCGGGCCCCGACTCGCCCTTCGCCGGGCGCGCCGCAGACGCGAACGAGCCCGAGCACGTCGCGCGCTGGCCGCACGACTCACACCCTTTCGCCGTGTACACGAAGTGGATGGAGGACCTCGCCCTCCTCGATGAGGTGAAGGCGAACCTGTCGTCGACGACGCAGCCCGTACCCGCAGCGCCGGACGCGCCGGACGCCATGGAGTCCTTCACGATCGAACTCGACGGCAAGCGGACGACCCTCAAAGTCCCCATGGGCCTGTTCGGGCGCCAGCGCGTCGAGGCGCCGGGAACACCGACTCCGGTGCGCCGACAGATCCTTCGCAAGTCCGGACGCAAGAGCTTTGGGGCGGGAGGAGCCGTGGCCGGTCCGTCGATCACCGCGCCGATCCAGGCGACCGTCGTCCGCATCACCTGCAAGGTCGGTCAGAGCATCGCCGAGGGCGACCTCGTCGCGGTCCTGGAGTCGATGAAGATGGAGAAGCCCATCCTCGCCGCCGCGCCGGGAGTCGTCACCGCCATCCACGTCAGCGCAGGGGACACCGTCAAAACCGGAGACCTGCTCATCACGGCAACACCCGCGAAGGAGGACGCATGAGTACCGACAGCATTGGCGGCGCATCGCCGTTCGACCCGATTGATGACGAGGATATGGTGTCGCGCGCGAACTTCGTGGAGCGCAACCACGAAGTCGTCGCCGCCGCGGAGGAGCGCGCACGCGCCCGCCAGCACCCCCACGGCCGTCAGACCGCCCGCGAGCGCATCGCCTCCCTCCTCGACGAGGGCTCCTTCTTCGAAGTGAACCGCTTCGCAGGAGGCGACATTGAGAAGGGGGCGCTCGGCTCTGCCGTCATTACCGGTGTCGGGACCATCGACTCGCGTCCGGTCGCCGTGTACTCCCAGGACTTCTCCGTCCAGGGCGGCACCCTCGGACAGGTGGAGGGCGACAAGATCCTCCAACTCATGGACCGCGCACTCAGTTTGAGGATCCCGATCATCGCGCTCCTCGACTCGGGCGGCGCGCGCATCCAGGAGGGGGTCACGGCTCTGGCACAGTACGGCAGGATCTTCAAGAAGATCACCGAATGCTCTGGCGTGGTGCCGCAGATCTCCGTGATCCTCGGCCCCTGCGCCGGGGGAGCTGTCTACGGGCCGGCGCTCACCGACTTCATCATCATGACGAAGAAGTCGTCGTACATGTTCGTCACCGGCCCCTCCGTCGTCAAAGCCGCCACCGGCGAGGACATCGCCGCCGAAGACTTGGGAGGCGGGGACCTGCACAATACGATCTCCGGTGTCGCCCACTTCCTCGCCGAGGACGAGGACGAGGCGCTCGACTATGCGCGCACCCTCTTGTCCTACCTGCCCTCGCACTGTGAAGAAGCCCCTCCGGTCTACGAGTTCGACCCGCTCACCTGCACTCCGCCGAACGCCCACCTCGTGGGCGACCTCGTCCCCGAATCCCCCAAGCAGGCCTATGACATGGTCGAGGTTATCGAGGCGATCGCGGATAACGAGGAGTTCCTCGAGGTCCAGCCCCTCTTCGCCCCGTCGGTCCTCATCGGTTTCGCGAGCTTCGAGGGCAGGCCCGCAGGAATCGTCGCCTCCCAGCCGCTCGCCGACGCAGGGACGCTCGACGTGGACGCCTCGGAGAAGGCCGCTCGCTTCGTCCAATTCTGCGACGCTTTCGGACTGCCGGTCGTCACCCTTGTCGACGTGCCCGGATACAGGCCTGGTTCGGAGCAGGAGCGGGCGGGCATCATCCGTCGCGGCGCGAAACTCATCACCGCCTACGCGACAGCGAATGTCCCCCTCGTCACGATCATCATTCGCAAGGCCTTCGGCGGCGCCTACATCGTCATGGGCTCGAAGTCCCTGGGCGCGGACGTCAATTTCTCATGGCCGTCGAGCCAGATCGCCGTCATGGGATCTGAGGGAGCCGTCGACATCGTCTTCCGCCGCCAACTCGCCGAAGCGGGCAAAGCGGGGCGCAATGTCGCCGAACAGCGCGCCCACTACCAGGCTCTGTACGAGAAGCACTCCGTCAACCCAAATCTGTCCCTGCGAGGCGGTCAGCTCGACGGACTCATCGAACCGGGGCGCACGCGCGAGGCGATCGCCCGATCCCTCGTCCTCCTCGCCCACAAGGATCGGAGCGTCCACAGCCCCAAGGTCCACGACAACGCGCCCATGTAGCGCCCGCCCCGACATCCCCCCTCTTCTCACCGAAACGGAACACATTCATGACTGCCTCATTCCTGTCCACCCTCGACTCCCACTACGCGCTCATGCTCGGCGGCCAGGGCTCCGCATGGCGCCCCGGCCTCGAGAGGGCCCTCACCATGGAGTCCCAGGCGAAGCGTCTGCACGCCGACCTCGACGCCGCTCGGAGCCTCCTCGCCCCCGTCGGCCTCGACCTGCTCACCCACGCTCCCGGCGCATCCGACCAGCTCGACGCGATCCTCGCCGCCAACGGCGCCGCCGAGGGCGACTCCGCCCCCGCAGTGTCGGGCCCCGGCATCGTCCTCACCCAGCTCGCGGCCCTCCTCGACCTCGATCAGAGTGAACTCGACCTGCACTCCTCGCAGCCGACGGCGATCCTCGGTCACTCCCAGGGGCTGCTCGGTGCCGACCTCGCTCGCGCCTACATCGAGTCCGACACGGACACGATCCATGCCATCATCGCCCTCGCGATCCTCATCGGAACAGCCGCCCAGCACACAGCTTTCATCGAGGGCGTGACGCCGCGCGCGGGCAAGACCCCGATGCTCGCGGTGCGCAGTGTTCCCGCCGATTTCATCGAAACCGCCCGCGAGGGACTCGACTCCGTGTCCGTCGGCGTCGTCAACGGTCCGCAGGCATTCGTGCTGTCGGGGCGCGCGGAGGAACTCGACACGGTCCGCGAGCGCATCACCTCCCGCGTCGCCGCCTACACCCGTGAACTCGAAGCGCACCGTCGCGGCGGCGCCCCCTACGAGCCGGCATTCGACTGGCTGCCCATCGGCGCTCCCTTCCACTCCCCCCTCCTCGCGCCCGCCCTCGACCTCGTCGGTCAGTGGATCGAGCGGATCAACGCCGCCGGTAAGCGGATCAACGCCGACTGGGCGCTCGACCTCGCCGCGCGCATCCTGTCGCATCCGACCCGCTGGGATGAGCAGGTGGAACGGGCCCGCGAAGCCGGGGTCGTCTACTTCCTCGACCTCGGTCCGACCCCGATGGTGGGGCGC
The DNA here is from genome assembly GCF_900155595.1 of Actinomyces mediterranea. GTDB lineage: Bacteria > Actinomycetota > Actinomycetes > Actinomycetales > Actinomycetaceae > Pauljensenia > Pauljensenia mediterranea. The sequence continues at coordinate 1,218,872 of NZ_FTPB01000004.1, read as the reverse complement.
CTGACCGCACCGCTGCTGCTTGGAACGGGCACGCAGGTCGTTGACGCCTCCACCTTCGATGCACGCATGCGCCTGGACACCCCCGGCCATGTCATCGAACCCGCAGTGGATTGGAAGGACTTCGCCCCCAGGCTCGTCGCCCTCCCCGACGGGAGGATCGTCGTGGATACTGCGTTCACTCGCCTGACCGGCAAGTCCCCGATCATCCTGCCCGGCATGACCCCCACCACCGTGTCCCCCGAGATCGTCGCAGCGGCGGCGAACGCAGGGAACTGGGCGGAGATGGCCGGCGGCGGCCAGTACTCCGAAGAGGTGTTCACCGAGAACCGCCGAAGTTTGGAGGACCTCCTCGAACCGGGGCGCACCGCCGGTTTCAACACCATGTTCTTCGACCGCTTCATGTGGAACCTGCAGTTCGGCGTCACGAAGATCGTCCCGAAGGCGCGCCGCGCGGGCTCCCCGATCGACGCGGTGACGATCGCCGCCGGAATCCCCGAACTCGACGAAGCGAGGGAACTCATCTCCTCGCTCAAGGCCGACGGCTTCGAATACGTGTGCCTCAAGCCCGGCACCGTCGACCAGATCCACCAAGCCCTCGACATCGCCGAGGACAACCCTCAGTTCACCCTCATCATCCAGGTCGAAGACGGCCACTCGGGCGGACACCACTCGTGGGAGGACCTCGACGATCTGCTCCTGGCGACCTACGCGAGGATCCGCGAGACCCCCAATGTGGTGCTCGCAGTCGGCGGCGGCATCGGCCGCCCCGTGGATGCCGCGAAGTTCATCACCGGTACCTGGGCGCTCGCCCACGGCCGCGCCCTCATGCCCGTCGACGCCGTCCTCGTGGGGACTGCGGCAATGGCGACCCTGGAAGCGCGCACCTCCCCGCAGGTCAAGAAGCTCCTCGTCGAGACCCCCGGTGTCGGCGGCAATGGCTGGGTCGGCGTCGGGGACGCGAACGGCGGCATGACCTCCGGTCTGTCCCACCTTGACGCGGATATGCACGAGATTGAGAACTCCTCGTCGCGGGCCTCCCGCCTCATTCACGAGGTCGGAACCGACCTCGAGGCGATCACGGCGCGCCGCGATGAGATCATCGAGGCCCTCGCGAAGACCGCGAAGCCCTACTTCGGCGACGTCGAAGAGATGACTTATGCGCAGTGGGTGACCCGAGTGGTCGACCTGTCATTCCCGTGGGCGGACTGGACGTGGGCGGACCGGGTCCTCGACCTGTTCCACCGCGTCGAAGCGCGCCTGTCGGATGCGGACCACGGTCAGATCCCGACCCTCTTCGCCGACACCTCCGCCATTGACGACGCGCCCGCGGCCCTGGAGCGCCTCCTGGAGGCCTACCCGCAGGCGGCGACGACCCCCGTGTGCGCAGCCGACGCCGCATGGTTCACGAACCTGTGCCGCAAGCACCACAAGCCGATGCCCTTCGTCCCCGCACTTGACGCGGATCTGGCGCGCTGGTGGGGCACCGACACCCTCTGGCAGGCGCAGGATGCCCGCTTCGACGCGGACTCCGTGCGCATCATCCCAGGCCCCCGTTCCGTCGCGGGCATCGACCGTGTGGATGAGCCGGTCGGTGAACTCTTCGCCCGATTCGAAGCGGCCGTCGTCGAGGACCTGCAGGCTCGGGGCACCCAGGCGCGCCCCGTGTGGTCCCGCTTCGCCAATGCCGACAGTGTCGAAGCATTCGTGCGCGCGGTCCCCTCGATTGAATGGGCAGGCAACCTCGTGGCGAATCCCGCCTACATCATGCCCGACTCCGCGTCGATCAGTATCGAGGACGGGGCTGACGGCCCCAGTGTCGGGATCCTCATCCACTGTGAGACCCCGTGGGATTCCCTTGGAGACGACGCCCCCCATGCGGTACGCGAGATCCTCATCCCGCTGCTCATCACCGACGCATGCGCGACCGGCGGCGTTCCGGTCGTTGACATGGCGCGCCTGGGCGTGTCCGCCTACGACCTGCTGGCAGGAGCCGCAGGCGTGGGGACTACGACCGTCAACGGCGACCGCATCGAGAAGATGCCGCAGGTGAGCCCCGACAGCGGCTTCGGGACCGTCACCGATTCCTTCACCCTGTCCGCCGAACTGGGTCGCGCCCACGGCGCCGTCACCGGTGGGGCGCTGCGCGCCGCACTGACCGACATCGTCCCCGACGCCCTCGTCGGCCCGTGTTGGCCCGCGATCTACACGGCTCTGGGCACCGCGACCTATGAGGGCATCCCCGTCATTGAGGGTCTCGTCAACGCGGTCCACCTTGATCACACGGTCGTCCTCGAATCCGACCTGCCCGCTGCGGGATCCCATGTGGACGTCGTTTCGCGCTGTGCGGAACTCGCCGAGTCCAGCGCCGGTCGCGTCGTCCGCGTCGAATTGGAACTCTCTTGCGAGGGCGCAGTCTTCGCGCATCTGACGGAGCGCTTCGCGATTCGCGGGCGCGTCGGCTCCACCCAGCCGCCCAGTGCAGCTCCCTCCTTCGCGCCCGGCGTCGAAATCACCGACACCCCGCGCTCCTTCATCCGCCGCGCCACCGTCACCGCGCCCGCGGATATGACGGCCTTCGCGAATGTGTCCGGCGACTTCAACCCGATCCACACCTCCGCCGCCGCAGCGGGCCTGTCGGGCCTGCATGCGCCGCTCGTGCACGGCATGTGGCTGTCCGCCACCGCTCAGCACCTCATCGAGGCCTCTGACGCATCCGCGATCGACAGTCCCGCCCGCGCGGGTGTCATCCGCTCCGTTAAGACCCCGAAGCTCACCATTGAGGGATGGTCGTATCAGATGCACGGCATGGTGGATCTGAGAGACGACGTGGAGATCACCGTCGACAGGGTCGGCACCTCCGCCGGGCGCCTCGTTCTGGAGGCGACCTGCCGCGTCAATGGCGAGGTCGTGTCTATCGGGCGCGCCATCACCAAGGCACCCGTCACCGCCTACGCCTACCCCGGGCAGGGCATCCAGCGCCCCGGCATGGGCATGGAGTCCATGACCCCCGCAATTCGCGACGTGTGGGAGCGCGCCGACCGTTACACACGCAACGAGCTCGGCTTCTCCATCCGCGCGATCGTCGCCGACAACCCGAAGGAACTGCGCCTAGGCGGTGAGGTTCTGCGCCACCCCGACGGCGTCCTCAACCTCACCCAGTTCACTCAGGTGGCGCTTGCGACCCTCGCCTACGCCCAGACTCAGGACCTCAAGGCCCGCGGCGCCTTCGTTGACGGCGCCTTCTATGCGGGGCACTCGCTCGGCGAGTACAACGCGCTCGCCGCATGTGCTGAGATCTTCCCCTTCGAGCAGGTCCTCGGGATCGTGTTCCAGCGCGGAACAGCGATGCACCACCTCGTTGAGCGCGATGAGCGCGGCCAGTCGAACTACCGTCTCGGCGCCCTGCGCCCGAACCAATTCGGCGTCGACGATGCGCATGTGCGCGCCTATGTGGACGAGGTCGCCGCTTCGTCCGGGGAATTCCTCCAGATCGTCAACTTCAACCTCGCCGACACCCAGTACGCGGTGGCGGGAACGGTCGCAGGCCTTGAGGCGCTCCGCCTCGACGCCGAGGCCCGTGCCGAGGCTGTCGGCGGGCGCCGCCCGTTCATGCTGATCCCCGGCATCGACGTGCCCTTCCATTCGATCAAGCTGCGCGACGGCGTCGTCCCCTTCCGCGCCAAGCTGGAGGCGATGATCCCCGAGGACATCAATCTCGATGTTCTCGTGGGGCGCTACATCCCCAACCTCGTTGCCCGCCCCTTCGAGGTGACGCGCTCGTTCGCCGAGTCGATCCTCGACGTCGTCCCCTCCGAGGCGGTGCGCGCCCTCGTCGAGGATTGGGACAATGCGGCTGCCCGCCCCGCCCAGACGGGGCGCACGCTCCTCGTCGAGCTGCTCGCGTGGCAATTCGCCTCCCCCGTCAGGTGGATTGAGACGCAGGCCCTCCTCTTTGACTCCGAGCACGGCCTGGGCGTTGAGCGCTTCATCGAGGTCGGCCTGGGCACCGCACCGACGCTGGCGAATCTCGCGGAGAAGACGCTGGCCCGCTCCGAGTTCTCCGGTCGCATCGTCGATGTGTGGAATGTGGAGCGCGACGCCGCCCGCGTCCTCGCCTCAGATTCCGTTGCAGCGCCCCTCGACGTGGCCGAGGACGCTCCGGCGGAGGCGGCGGACTCCGCCGCACCGGCCCTGCCCGAGCCCGAGGCGCCCGTCGGAGTCGCTCCCGCTGCTGCGGCGGTACCCGCGGAGGCACCGGCCCCCGTCGACGCGAATGCCGTGTCCGGCGCGGATGTGCCCGACCTGCCACTGAGCGCCTCCGAAGCCGTGCGCATCCTGCTCGCCTACTCGAATAAGATCCGCACCGAGCAGATTGACGACTCCGATACTGTCGACTCCTTGACGAACGGCGTCTCCTCGAAGCGCAACCAACTCCTCATGGACATGGCCGCCGAACTCGGCGTGCCCTCCATCGACGGCGCCGCCGAGGCGACGATCGGCGCCCTCATGCCGACCATCGATTCGACTGCGGCGACCTACCGGGCATTCGGCCCCGTCCTCGCCGAGGCTGTGTCGCAGCGCCTGCGCAAGCTCCTCGGCGGCGCCGGACTCAATGCGTCGCACGTCGCGAACCGCGTCACCGGCGCATGGTCCCTCGGCCAGGGCTGGGCGGATCGCGTCTCCGCTCAGATCCTCCTGGGTACTCGCGACGGCGACTCCATCCGCGGGGGCTCCCTGACGACGCTGGCCGCCTCCGTCGGCTCCGCCTCCGAGGCGGACGCCCTCGTCGATGCAGCGGTTGCGGCCGTCGCAGCCGACGCGGGACTGTCGGTCGCCCTGCCGGGGTCCGGCGGAGCCGCGGGCGGCGGGGTCGTCGATTCTGCGGCTCTGACCGAATTGACGGAGAAGATTCTCGGGGCCAATGGCATTCTCGCCGCTCAGGCCCGCGACATGCTCGCCGCTCTCGGACTCGATGATGCGCCGCGGGCGTCCGAGGCCGAGGACTTGGGAAACCTGGTCCGCGCCGTGGATGCGGAGCTGGGAGCCGGTTGGCTCAAGTCCGTCACCCCGGCGTTCGATCCGCGCCGCGCGGTGCTCCTCGACGACCGCTGGGCGCTCGCCCGCGAGGATCTCGCCCGAGTCTTCTCCGGCCAGCTCGACACCGCGGATGTGCTCATCGGCGGATTCGTCGGTGCGGGTGCCTCCCTCGCCGACCTCGCCACTTGGTACGCCGATCACTGCGAGGGCGGGCGCTCTGCGTTCTTCCGTTCGATTGCGGCCGCGACGCTTCGCGAGCCGACAGGCGAGTTCATCGGGGATGTCGCCCTCGTCACGGGAGCCGCACCGCGCTCAATCGCGGCGGCACTGGTCGCCAGGCTCCTCGAAGGCGGCGCCACCGTCATCATGACCTCTTCGAGGGTCGACGATGCGCGCCTCGCCTTCGCGAAGGACCTGTATCGGCGCCACGCCTCTATCGGTGCGGCCCTGTGGCTGGTGCCCGCGAATATGGCGAGCCTGCGCGACGTCGACTCCCTCATCTCATGGGTGTCGACCGAGCAGACGGAGACGTCAGGCGCACAGACCATTGTCAGCAAGCCCGCGCTGCTGCCGACGCTGTTCTTCCCCTTCGCCGCTCCTCCGGTCATGGGCCTCGTCGGTTCGGATCCGCATGGGGCGATGGCGCAGGAGAGGCTGCTGCTGTGGAGTGTCGAGCGCTCGATCTCCCAGCTCGCCGCCCTCGACGTATCCACTGCGGTCGGTCACCGCGTCCACGTCATCCTTCCCGGTTCCCCCAATCGTGGCATCTTCGGCGGCGACGGGGCCTACGCGGAGGCGAAGGCCGCATTCGACACGATCGTCAACAAGTGGGGCAATGAGCGGGGCTGGCCCGAGCGCATTTCGATCGCCCACCCGAGGATCGGCTGGGTGAAGGGGACCTCCCTCATGGGCGGTAACGACATCCTCGTTCCCGCAGCCGAAGCCGCGGGCGTCCACGTGTTCACGACTGATGAGATCGCCGATCGCCTCATCTGCCTCGCTTCCCGTGAGGCGCGCAGCGAGGCCGCGAAGACTCCGCTCGATGCGGATCTCACCGGTGGACTGGCCGATGCGGGTCTCGACCTGCCCGCCCTCGCCGCGGCGGAGCGGGCACGAGCCCAGTCCCAGCCCGCTGCGATTGAGCAGTCCAACGAAGCGATGATCGCGACCCTGCCGAATCTCGTGCACGCCCGCTTGGCCGATCGCCTCGAATGGGGCGAGGTCGCGGCGCCGCTCGACGATCAGATCGTCATCGTCGGCGTCGGCGAAGTCAGCGCCTGGGGTTCGGGGCGCACGCGCCGCGAAGCGGAGAACGCCGATTCCGTGATCGACCTCACCGCTGCGGGAGTCCTCGAACTCGCGTGGATGATGGGGCTCCTCCACTGGGCGGAGACCCCCTCGGCCGGTTGGTACGACCAGGCGGGCAACCCCGTCGCCGAGGAAGAGGTGTACAACCGTTTCCGCGACGAAGTGATCGCCCGCTCCGGCATCCGCCGCCTCAGCGACGACTCGACCCTCATCGACGGGGGATCCGATGATGTGGCGACCGTGTACCTCGCATCCGACCAGGTCTTCGCCGCGCTGAGCGAAGAGGACGCCGCCGCCTACGCCGCAGCCGACCCGACGCACACGAGTACGTGGTTCGACCCCGTGCGCGGCGAGTGGATGGTCCGCAAGAACGCGGGTTCCGCCGTACGGGTGCCGCGCCGCGCCACCTTGTCGCGCAGCGTCGGCGGACAGATGCCCGACGACTTCGATCCCGCGAAGTGGGGGATCCCGGCCTCCATGATCGAAGCCCTCGACCGGGTCGCCGTATGGAACCTCGTCACCGCGGTCGATGCCTTCATCTCGTCGGGTTTCAGCCCCGCCGAGCTGCTGCGCGCCGTCCACCCCGCTGACGTGTCCTCCACTCAGGGCACCGGCATCGGCGGCATGGAGTCCCTGCGCCAAGTGTTCCTCGATCGTTTCCTCGGCGAGGACCGTCCGCAGGACATCCTCCAGGAGGCCCTGCCCAATGTGGTCGCCGCGCACACCATGCAGTCCTATGTCGGTGGCTACGGTCAGATGATCCACCCGGTCGGCGCCTGCGCCACCGCCGCGGTGTCCATCGAGGAGGGCGTCGATAAGATCCGCCTCGGCAAGTCCGACTTCGTCGTGGCCGGAGGCATCGATGACATCTCCGTCGAATCGCTCACCGGTTTCGGCGACATGAATGCGACGGCTGAATCCGCCGCCCTGTATGCCCGCGGCATCTCCGAGAGACACTTCTCCCGCGCCGGGGACCGCAGGCGCGCAGGCTTCCTCGAAGCCCAGGGCGGTGGCACGGTACTGCTGACCCGCGGATCCGTCGCCGCTGACATGGGGCTTCCCGTCCTCGGCGTCGTCGCCTACGTCCGCTCCTTCGCGGACGGCGCCCACACGTCGATCCCCGCGCCCGGCATCGGCGCAATGGCCGCAGGCCGCGGGGGCGCGTCCTCGCAGTACGCGAGGGCTCTCGCCGACCTCGGCGTGAGCGCGGATGACGTCGCTGTGGTCTCCAAGCACGACACGTCGACGAAGGCGAACGACCCGAACGAGGCGGATCTGCATTCGGCGCTGTCGGCCGCGCTCGGCCGCACGCCCGGCAACCCGCTGTACGTCATCAGTCAGAAGACGGTGACGGGTCACGCGAAGGGCGGCGCCGCGGTGTTCCAAACCGCCGGCCTGCTCGACGTGTTCCGCGATCAGGTGATCCCCGGGAACCGCGCGCTCGACTGCCTCGACCCGGAGATGAAGCCCTTCACGCCGCTCACCTGGCTGCGCCGCCCCCTCGACATGACGGCCAGCCCGGTCCGCGCGGGCGTGCTCACCTCCCTCGGGTTCGGACACGTGTCCGCCCTCGTCGCCCTCGTGCACCCGAGCGCCTTCGAAACGGCTCTCGAGGCGCAGCGCGGAGCGGATGCCGCGGCATCGTGGCGCTCCCGCGCGGCTGAGCGCGTCAGCGAGGGGCGGACCCGCCTTGAGCACGCGATGATGGGTCGAATCGCCCTGTTCGAGCCGATCGAGGGTCGCAGGCTCCCCGCCGGGGTCGCCCACGAGGCAGAAGCGGCGCTTCTGCTCGATCCTCGGGCTCGCCTGGGTGACGACGGCGTCTACGGGGCCTGACGATGAGCGGCGCTGAGGCGAACGCACCTCGGGTGCACGACGGCCTTCGGGGGGATGCTCCCGCCTTCGCCCGCCCCGGTGTGGGCGAAGGCGTGGAGGCGCGGCTGGCGGTAGCCGCCGCCTCTGTCCTCCCCCAGCCTGAGGATGGAGCGCCCGCGGGATGCTGCGTCCGCGTCGGAGTGGGCGTCGACCTCGTCCACGTGCCCTCCTTCGCCGCTCAACTCGACGCACCGGGGTCGGTGTTCACCGAGGTGTTCACCGACCGCGAGCGCGATTACTGTCAGGGTCTGAGCGGCGCCTCGGCGTCTGACGGCCGCACTCGGCGCGCGGCTTCGTTCGCGGCGAGGTGGGCCGCCAAGGAGGCCGCCGTCAAGGCCTGGTCGTCGCTGATTGCGGGTGAAGCGCCTGCGATCAGGGAATCCGACCTCGTGTGGAGCGATATCGAGGCCGTCCACGATCGCTGGAGCCGCCCGCTCCTCAGATTCCGCGGTGAGGTGCACTCGCAATTGGATCGCCTCGCCTCCCGTTTGGGGGTCGACCTCGTCTGGTCCGCCTCCCTGTCCCATGACGGCGACTACGCGCTCGCCCTCGTCACCTGTCACGCCCTCGCCACCGTCGACTGACATTCACTGCGGGGTTCGGCCCCGCCCACAGCCCTATTCCGTCCAGCGTCTGAAAGGATCCCCCATGACCACCCAGGCCCTCTCCCCCGCTCGTGTCTTCGCCGACCGTCTCCTTCCCGCCCGCTCGCTCGCATCGGATGCGGCGCTCGTCGTGGGCGGAGCGTGCGCCGTTGGACTGCTCGCACAGGTGTCCGTGCCGATGTGGCCGGTGCCCATCACCGGCCAGACCCTCGGGGTCATGGTCATCGGTGCGATGCTCGGTGCCAAGCGCGGCGCATCTGCCCTCGCCCTCTACGCGCTCGCAGGCTTGGCGGGCGTGCCATGGTTCGCGAATTTCAGCGGCGGCCCCGCCTACATGCTCCAGCCCTCATTCGGCTTCATTGGGGGGTTCATCCTCGCCGCATGGGTCGTCGGCCGCCTCGCTGAGCGCCGCGCCGACCGCAGGCCGGTCGCCTCACTCGGGGCGTTCGGCGTCGCCTCTGCGATCCCCTTCCTCGTCGGGGTGCCCTGGATGTGGGCGGTCCTCCACGTCGCCATGGGGAAGACCCTCGGCGTCTGGGCGACCCTGGAAGCGGGAGTCATCCCCTTCATCCCCGGCGGCGTCATCAAGTGGGTTCTCGCATCGATGCTGCTGACCGGCGCGTGGAGGATCCTGGACTCGCGCACCCGTTGATTGTCGGATACTCGTCGGCCCGCCCTCGCGTTCGTGCGGGGGCGGGCCGACGAGTATGCGCTGTACCGAACTGTCAGTGCCGGGCGGAGCCTCGTCGGCGCGACCTGACGGGGACACCGGCGATGGAGCGTCCGGCGAGGGGCACGGCTTCGGGGACCGGTGCCGGGGGTGGTGGCACGGGGTCGGGGGCGTCGACTGGCGAAGGTTCGGGAGCCGACTCGGCCTCGGCGACCATGGTCTCGGCGGCGGGGGGTTCGTCAGCAGCGGGCTCTTCCGCCGCATCGCTGGGATCGGTACTCACCAGGGCGCCCTCACCCTTCGGCGCGCCCTCACCCCCGGCCTCGTCGAGGCTACCCTCGGTCCACGAGGCGACCGTCTCGAAGACGGGTTCGACGACTGGGGCCTGCGCGAGCGCGCCCCGGCCCGTCGGCTCCGACGCGGTCTGCCGCTTGTCTCCGAAGAATGCTTTGAGCTGCACTGTCGCCTCGTTTCCGAGGACGCCGCCAATGACCTCGACCCGATGGTTGAGGCGCGAATCGTGGAGGACGTCTCGCAGCGATCCCGCAGCGCCGGCCTTCGGGTCCCATGCGCCGAATATGACGCGGTCCACGCGCGCCGCGATCGCGGCACCCGCGCACATTGTGCACGGTTCCAGGGTGACGATCAGTGTGCATCCCACGAGATTCCACCGGTTGAGGGTGCGCCCCGCTTCGCGCAGGGCGATGATCTCCGCGTGACCCGCGGGATCGTGGTCCGCTTCCCGCTTGTTCCACCCGCGTCCGACGATCCTGCCGAGGGGGTCGATGACGACGGCGCCGACAGGGACGTCGCCCGACTCGCGGGCGCGATTGGCCAGGAACAGGGCGCGACTCATCGCCTCGCGATAGCGGTCCATTGGTGTCACGGCACTAGCCTAGCGGCACCCGCACTCCTGTGGGCGCCGCCACCGCCCAGTCAGGGTCTTTTCAGGTCTGCTCGGCCGTTCGGGGAGTCATGCGGGTGTAGTCGGCGGTGCGTTCGCGGTAGCCTTGGCACATGCACGTACATGTTGCGGACCACCCGCTGATCAGTCACAAACTTACCGTCCTGCGCGACCGCGACACCCCGTCCGCGACCTTCCGCCAACTCGTCGACGAGCTCGTCACCCTCCTCGCCTACGAGGCGACCCGGCACGTAGCCGTCACCGAGACGGCGATCAATACGCCGGTCGCCCCCACCGTCGGCCGGAAGCTCTCCGAGCCCCGCCCGATCGTCGTTCCCGTCCTGCGAGCGGGACTGGGTATGCTCGAAGGGATGACGCGCCTGCTGCCCACCGCGGAAGTCGGATTCCTCGGGATGCGCCGTGATGAGGACACTCTCGAGATCGAGACCTACGCGAATCGTTTGCCCGACGACCTATCCGGACGTCAATGCTTTATCCTCGACCCGATGCTCGCGACCGGTCACACGATGGTCGCCGCGACGAATTACCTCTTCGAGCGCGACGCGAAGGATGTTACCTGCGTCTGCCTACTTGCCGCTCCCGAGGGCGTTGCGACTCTGGAGGCCGCGATCGGGGACCGCGCGGATGTGACCGTCGTGGTCGCCGCCATTGATGAGTGTCTCAACGAGAAGTCGTATATCGTGCCCGGCTTGGGCGATGCGGGCGATCGCCTCTACGGCATCGTCGACTGATCCCGCTTCATCGACTGCTGTTTCGTTGCCGACTGCGCCCCGTCCTCGTCACGAAGGCGGGGCGTCCTCGGACCGGAGGAGACGATGCATCGCCCGTCGACATGACCATGGTCCCACGTCTCGTCCCACTCACCCATCCCTATAGGTGAATGAGCCATTCATCTCAAACCGATGCCCTTACATTCATACCCATCGTTTGACATACCCTGAGGGCATGACACTCCAACAGACTGATCCCTCGCGCAGGAATTACACCACTGCCGCAATCGTCGGCATCATCGGGGGCTTCGTATCCGCCATCATCAAGTTCGGCTGGGAGGTCCCGCTGCCCCCGCGCACCCCCGAGCGCAACGCGACGAACCCGCCCCAGGCGCTGCTTGAACTGTTCGGAATGAACACCGATCTCACGCACGCCTCGTACGCCTTCAACGGCAACGAGGGGCTGCCGTGGATGTCCTTCATCATCCACTTCGCCTTTTCCATCGGCTGCGCCGTCGTGTACTGCATCCTCGCGGAACGCTTCCCCCAGGTGAAGATGTGGCAGGGAGCCGTTTTCGGCATCGCCGTGTGGATCGGCTTCCACGTCATCTTCATGCCCCTCATAGGCATCGTCCCCGCCCCGTGGGATCAGCCCTGGCAGGAGCACTTCTCGGAGATCTTCGGCCACATCATCTGGATGTGGGTCATTGAGGTCTTCCGACGCGATATGCGCAGCCGCTTCACCAAGCAGCCCGATCCGGAATTCGCCCTCGAATCCCACTGATCACTGCTCAGGTGCTTCGCGGCCTGTCCTCGTCACGAGGGCGGGCCGTTTCTTCACCCCCTGCTTCTGGGGAGGCACAGCCACTTCTGCATGACGGTGACGGTCGACGTCTCATAGCCGAGTGCCCGGTAGAAGCCCTGAGCGCGCTCATTCGTCGCCCGCACCATGAGCATTGCCTTCGGAGCCCCGCGCTCGTCGAGCCATTCCTCCGCTGCTCGGACGAGGGCGGCCCCTAAGCCTCGGCCGCGGTGGTCGGGGTGCACCGCCACGTAGTACATCCAACCCCGGTGCCCTTCATGTCCGACCATGACGGTGCCAATGAGGCCACTCGACTCGGCATCTGGAGCAACCGTCGCTCGAATGCCGAGAACCGTTGACGAGGGGCTGTGCAGCGCCCGAAGATAATCCGTCTCGGGATCGTTGTACGGGACGGTCAGGCCACATTCGGCCCACAGGTGCGCGGCGGCCGGGGCGTCAGCCTCGTTGAGCTCACTGATCACGGTCGTGGTCATGGAGCCTCCTCATTGGTGTGGTCTCAGGAGTACCGGCGACCCTGTCTGGGCATCGTCGTAGTCACTCATCCTTGTCGCCACGCCCTCGACGGGTCAAGCAGACGATAGGAGGCCACTCCCTCGCCGCAAACCTCGTCCTGTCCGCCACTTAACCGTCGCGAGGGTGTCGCGGACATCGTGCCGTGGTCAACCAGTCGATAGGACGACGGCGTCATCGTGCCTGGCGCGGAGTGGTATGGTCACTGCTCCCGCTTCATGACTGTTGGCGGTGTTCTGTGAGTACTGGTGCAGTCCCTGTGGTTGTTCCGCGGTTCCGTGATGACCTGTACGGTTCCACGGCTAGCGGCGCTGTTCGGCGACAACCCGGCGCGGCGTCGCGGCTGCTGGCGTTCGCCTTTGCATCTCTGCCGTTATCCCCGTGTGGTTGTTGTTGTGTTGTGTGTGTTTAGTGGGTGGGGGTGGTGTTCCAGAGGTGGCATTCTTGTGTGGAGCGGCGCTCGAACTCATCGAGGTGGGCTTGTTCTTCGCGGGTGCGTTCTTCTGGGAGAGGAACCGTGTAAATATGCGCCTTACACACCTTAAATGGCTGTGTGGACTCTACCGTCGTCACCACACCATTCAAAGAGGCTGTCGATCCGTCAAAAGGACTGGTCACACTACCCCGCCATGTCGTTGTCAGCGTGATCACCACATCCGGCTGCTTACGCTGATACACGTGATACACGCGCGTGGCCGGATACGGGGCACCCGGGTCTGTGGTCACCACCGGCGCAGTCCCGTCCCCGAAGTCATAGGAGAACCGTGTCGCCTCCAAGGTGAGGGTCACCTGTGCGCCGAACAAGGTGGTGGTCAGCGTCTGCGTCGGGGCAGTGACATACACCAGGGTGGGCACATCGATGAGCGTGTCCCACGTGGGCTGCTTCACCAAGCCAGCGCCACTAGCCTGCACGCGGGCGACCGCATACTCCAACAGCACGCGAGCGTCAGGAACACTGTCAACAGGCTCCTCATCAGTGGTGGGCACAGGCAAGCGAATCCTCTGATCGTGGTTATCGTCAGGAACCCCATTCGCCCCCGCAGTCCACGTCACGTTCTTGCACGTAGGATCCTCCAGATCCAAATTCCCCGCATCCCGCTTCTGCCAACACGACAACCTCCGCTCCACCTCAGGAGCCACCCCCACACGCACCTCACCCGACTCAACCACAGACGAATCAACAGACGCCCCAGAATCCTGCTCCGCCTGCCGCTCCGCACCAACAGTGACCGTGTCACCATCAGTTGAATGCTGAATGGCTTTGGTATCGATCGAATCGGCCACTGCGGTCGGGGATGAGAACACCGTTGCAACCAGTGTGAGCGCAACTACTGCGACGAAACGTCTACCCCTCATACTCATTCGCCTCCTGTTCATACACGTACCACTTTTCTCCATCCCAATGCATCAACAAATCAACGAGCGCGAGCGACTCAGGATGGTCAGTGAGGACCCCATCCCGATAGGTCTGTGCCGCTTCGTTGCGGACGAGGAATCTCACTGCGAAAGAATTCGGAATGCCTACCCGATCAGACAAATCAATGGTCTCGTGAACCTCAACAACCGTGTACTTCCCGTGATGTGACCATCCACCCGAAGCGTACAAGTTCTCGGCCCGCTCAATGAGGTCCATGCACCCGGCGCAGGTATCGGCGTTGACGAACGCTCGAATGGAGGTGGTGTCTCCGGTCTCCCACGCGTAGTCCATGAGCGCCAGGTAATGCTTCGCGGCTTGTTCTGCACCAAAAGCCGAATACGTATACGCATTGGACTGAAGCTGCGGCTCGTGCACGTGGACGGGTATCTTCGACAACGTCCCATCAGGGTTGAGAATGTACTCCCCCGACATCTGACGCTCCACACCAGACTGCACGCCGGAAGCGGCCTCAGTCCCACCAGAAGACCCACACGCCCCCACACCCAGCCCCACCACACATAACGCCACAACACCACCAACAAGACGACGCACGCCACCAAACACACCACACCCTCCTGTCCTACCGCGCACACCTCGTACAACCGCACCCACAAGACGACACACATCAAACACCGCACGGTGATATGCGCCAACAAAAGTACGCGTGTCCAAATGAAGAGCAGAACTCGCGTGCGTGGGGGGAGCGGGGTGGCGGCTCACAGTAGTGACATCGTCGGCACCGACCTCAGTGTCCGGGCCAAAGATCCATGCCGCTTGCCGACAGGGAGTGCCGCCCTTGGAAGGACCGTTCATCGGGTGCGTGTTCGGGGTCATAGACGCACCCTAACCCCCCTTGTGGATAACCCCCACACCCCACACAACACACAGCCTCCACCCATCCACATGGTTACACACCAACCCTTGAAAACGTATACACAGACCACACCACTAACAACTGGCCCTAGCAGGAACTCACACGAAGAAACTGTGCGCATAACAGCGAGGGTATTGCACGTTGAGGACGGTCCTGTTGGATCGCCCTCAATGTGCACACAACCATCAGTAGTGGCTCTTGACGGGAGTCCCGATCGGCGCCCAAGTGTAAAGGGCATACGCCGCGTCGCCTTCCTCCATCGCCTACACGTGCTCGCAGATGAATCCGCGCCGAATAGTCCGGCATGGCACGCATGCCATCCGCTCAAGCGGTACCTGTAAAACGCTGTCAGAGACGTAACCCCGCACTCATCAACAGGTCCCCGGCGCACTCCAGGTCCCCGGCGCACTCCTCAAGGCTGCGCACACCCCACACCCCGAAAGAAAGAAAGGCCCACCGAAGTGGACCCCTCTCTCAGCGCGGCTGTGTCTCAGCCCCGATGAAACAGCTGGATCAGAACGCCGGGATGACGGAACCGTCTGCCCAAGTCTGCTTGATGAACTGCTTCACCTCATCGGAGTGGAGGAGTTTCTCCAGCTCTGCGATGGCACCCGCCTTATTGGCCCCCGCCTTCCACACGAGTACGTTCACGGCGGGGTTGTTCTCGGGGGACTCGACGACGATAGCGTCATTGGCCTGGGTAAGTCCGCCCTCCTGAGCGTAGTTGCCGTTGATAACGGCGACATCCACATCGTTGAGTGCGCGGACCAGTTGCGGACCCTCAACCTCTTGGAAGGTGAAGTCCTTGAGGGCGGTCACATTGTTGACATTCGCGTCGGAGCCGTCGGTCGGGAGCTTCACGAGGCCCTGGTCGGCGAGGAGTTTGAGGGCGCGGGACTGATTCGTGACATCATTGATGATGCCGACCGTAGCGCCCGCCGGAAGGTCCGTGAGATCCTTGATCTTCGACGAGTAGACGGCGAGGGGCTCGAGGTGAACGCCCGTGCCGGGCTCGAAGTCGTATCCGTTCTCACGCTCCTGCTGTTCGAGGTAAGGGACGGTCTGGTAGAAGTTCGCGTCGAGGTCGCCATCATTAAGTGCCGTGTTGGGCAGGATGTAGTCGGAGTATTCAACGATCTCAATGTCGATGCCCGCATCGGCCGCGAGGTTGTCGTCGATGTACTGGAGGATCTTGGCGTGCGGCGAGGGCGAAGCGCCAACAGTGAGGGTGACGACGCCGGAGTCGGCTGCCGGGGCGGAGGAGTCCGAGGTGCTCGTCGTAGAGCCGGAGCAGCCGGCGAGGGCGAGGGCGGCGGCTGCGGAAACGGCGGCCGCGGTACGAAGGGTGCGCATAATGGGATTCTCTTTCTCAGTCTGTCGCCCCCGTCGTCTCTTTCACGAGGGCGGAGCCGCAGCGCAGGACCGCTGCTCGGCGTGATGACATCATCATGGTGGATACACCCCGGCCTCTTCCAAGGCGAACACAATGCGGAAGAATGTAACACCGGTATGCACAAGGTGCGATGGGTCGTCGCGCATGCAATTACGGGTGGAGCCGAGTACCGCGTGTACATGGATCACAACGGCTTCAGGGGACGCAATGGATCGGAATCCATGCCAACGGCCCCTGAAGCGCTCAGCGATGATCGAGGCGGCGGGCGATGAGATCGCCGATCATCTGCACCAGCTGCACGATGACAATGATCGCAATGACGGTGGAGATCATCACATCGTATTGGAATCGGTTATACCCGTAGTTGATGGCCATCTGGCCAAGACCACCGCCGCCGAGCGCCCCCGCCATCGCCGAATAGCTGATGAGCGTGATCGCGAGAGTCGTGACCGACTGGACGAGCATCGGCGCGGCCTCGCGCACCTGGACGCCCCAGCGGATCTGCCTATTCGACGCGCCCATCATTTGCGCGGCCTCGATTTTGCCCGCGTCGATCGCGAGGATATTCGATTCGACGAGGCGGGCGAAGAAAGGCACCGCGAGGATGACGAGGGGAACCACGGTCGCCTTCCACCCCAGGGATGTGCCGACGATGAGGCGGGTGACGGGGATCAGCATGATCGCACCGATGATGAACGGCAGCGATCGGATGATGTTGACGATTGTCGATGCGGTCTCATAGACGGGGCGGTTCGGGGTGAGCCCGTTCTTCCCGGTTTGGACGAGCAGCAGGCCGAGGGGGACGCCGAGCAGGACGGTGAACAGCGTCGAGAAGCCGGTCATGAGGAGCGTGTCGATGATCGCGGGGACGAATTGCTTCGTCAGAGCGGGGTTGTCGAGCCATGTCGGGTCGTTCTTGCCCGCCGGGAGGAGGACAGCGGCTTCGAGGGCGAGAAGTTGGGGACTCATACGGACCTCACCTCGGCGTAGATCTGGTGGTCGCGAAGCTGGTTGATGATCTGCTGCGCGTGATAGGAGGGGACTTCCAGGGCGAGTCTGCCGATCTGCGTCTGGCCGAGGGATTCGAAGGTACCGGCGGTGACATCGGCGCCCATGGATGCCGCGAGCGAGAGGACGGTCGCGCCGGTGGGGACGCCGGGGCGCGAAGTGAAGATGACATCGAGGAGCGTCGTGTCCTCGCGGAGGTCCGCGTCTTCGACGGCGGGGGCGGGGACGAGTTCACGCGCCAGGGGGCTCGTCGGGTCGGAGACGACCTCTTCGACTGCGCCCGTCTGGATGACACGCCCGTGGCCGAGCAGTGTGACGGCGTCGCAGATCTCGCGGACGACCGCCATTTCGTGGGTGATGACGACGACGGTCACGCCCTGAGACTCGCGGATATCACGGAGCAGTTCGAGGATCTGCCGGGTCGACTCGGTGTCGAGGGCCGAAGTCGGCTCGTCGCATAGGAGCACCGCGGGGCTGTCCGCCAGCGCGCGTGCAATGCCGACGCGCTGGCGCTGGCCGCCGGAGAGCTGAGAGGGGTAGGAGTCTCCGCGTCCGGCGAGGCCGACGAGGGCGAGCAGTTCGTCAACCCTCGTCGTGATCTGGTCCTTCGGCACGCCTGCGAGTTTGAGGGGGTAGCCGATGTTCTGCGCCGCGGTTCGCGAGTCGAGGAGATTCGCGGATTGGAAGACCATGCCGATGCGCCGACGAGCCTCCCTCAGTTCTTTCCCCTTGAGGATGGCGAGGTCGAGGCCGTCGACGACGATATTGCCCTCGCTGGGGTGTTCCAGGGCGGTGAGGCAACGGATGAGGGTGGATTTGCCCGCACCGGATTGACCGACGATGCCGTGGATGGAGCCCCTTTCCACGCGCAGTGTCACGTTGTCGAGGGCAACGACTTCGTTGCCGCCTTTTACGGAATAGACCTTACGTACTCCGCGCAGGTCGATCATGTCGTCCTCCATTGATGGGCGCGCTGGTTGAATGTTGCGTTTCAGCATAGAGGCGGGCGGGAGGAGGCCCAAATCCCGTGTTGCACGGCTCCAAAATATGACAACGAATAGGCTTTGAACTGTGGTTTTACCTATCCAAGTTGAAAATCGACGACGGCGAGCACTCCGCCCAATGCGACAAAGGACTAGGCGGGCGGCCCATCGCCATCGGGGCGGGACGGATCCTCTCCCTGCGCATGCATCCGATGGCCCTGTTTGAACGCGGATAGGAAGAACCAACCATATCGATGGCGCAACTGCTGTCGGGTAGCGCCGATATCGGCGGTGAAACCGCGCTCGGCCTCGCCGACTACATCACTGCGATCGCCACCGGCGGTTTCCCCGACCTTCTGGGGTCACCCGAGGTCGTGTACAACGCTCAACTCGATTCGTATATCTCCCGAATCGTCGACCACCACGAACTACATTGAAATACTTGATGCCGCGAAGACAACTACATCGCTGTATAGGGAGACACTCAGTCGGATTGGATACTCGATCCTGTTCCGGCGTGGAGCGACGTTCCACGGGTGGTGAAGTCAGCGAAGCACCACCTCGCAGGTCCGGCACTCGCTCTCCGTCTCATATGGATCTCAGTCTCTTCACCGACGACGATTCGGAACTCGCAGTTCCTCGGTCGGCTCTTCGAGTCTCTAGCGATCCTGTCTGTTCGCGTCACCGTCGAGGCTTCTTTCGCTACTGCGAGTCACTTGCGCACCCTCAAGGGCGAGCACGAAGTCGATCTCATCGCTCAGGGACAAGACGGTCGAGTCGTCGGAGTCAAGTTGACTGCGAATGTGACAGACGAGGACGTGAGACACCTCCAGTGGCTACATGATCAGCGTCGCAACGACATCGCAGATCTGGTCATTGTGACGACGGGTTCTCGCTCCTACCGTCGCGCAGATGGCGCTGCAGTCGTCTCCCTCGCCCTCCTCGGCGCCTGAGCGCTTCCGCCATCATGCCCCCGTCGACCTCGGGTTGTTCAGAGCCCGGGTGGTGCGGGGACGTAGACTGGCGGCATGCTCTTCGCCTTCTCCGTTTCACCCGCCACCACCCCCCACGCGGATGGCGCCGTTACCGAAGCCGTCGCCCGCGCCGTTGCAGTCGTCCGCGACTCCGGCCTGCCCAACGAGACCTCCTCAATGTTCACCACCATCGAGGGCTCCTGGGATGAGGTCATGCCCGTCATCAAAGCGGCGTGCGATGCAGTGTCCGAGGTGTCTCCCCGCGTCTCCCTCGTATTGAAGGCAGACCTGCGTCCCGGACGCTCGAATGAGATGCAGGCGAAAGTCGACCGCCTCAACGCCGTCCTCGCCGACCTCGACGACTGACGAGGACGCCCCGTGACCGGTCCTGTCTCCCCCGGTGTCGGCCGTTTCGCGCCCTCGCCGACGGGCGACCTCCACCTGGGGAATCTGCGCACCGCTATCCTCGCATGGGCGTGGGCACGCAAAACCGGACGCTCCTTCGTCTTGCGCATTGAGGACATCGACCGGGTGCGCTCGGGCTCTGCGTTGCGCCAGATCGACGACCTCTCGGCAGTCGGCATTGACTGGGACGGCCAGATCCTCGTCCAGACGACGCGCTACGAGGCCCACATGGATGCCCTCGCCGACCTCGCTAGGCGCGGCCTCGTCTTCGAGTGCTACTGCACGAGGCGCGACATCCGAGAGGCCGCGTCGGCGCCCCACATCCCGCCCGGCCACTACCCGGGGACCTGCCTTCACCTGTCCGACGCCGACAGGGCCGCTCGGCGCGATGCACTCGCTGCGCACAGCCGTATGCCCGCGCTCCGGCTGCGTGCCCCTGCAGCCACGTGGACCGTCGTCGATGAACTTCACGGCTCCTACACGGGCACCGTCGACCACTTCGTCGTCAGGCGCAGTGACGGGGTGCCCGCATACAACCTCGCCGCGGTGGTGGACGACGGTTTCCAGGGCGTCGACCAAGTGGTGCGGGGAGACGACCTGCTCAGCCAGGCGCCCGCCCAGGCGGCGTTGGCGACTCTGTTGGGGATTAAGGTGCCGACCTATGTGCATGTGCCACTCGCCCTCGCCCCCTCGGGCGCCAGACTCGCCAAGCGCGACGGCGCCGTCACATTGTCCGACCTTGCCGAACTGTCCTGGAACGTGGGAGACGCCGTCGAATGGATCGGACTGTCGCTCGGAGTACGCGGAGCCCGAGCGGCATCGGATATTGCGGAGGCTCTCGATATGAGCGCGCTTCGGGCTCTGCCGCTCGAACCGTGGGTGGTCGAGCCTCCGACCGGCGGGCCCGCGACAGTACTTGCCCGCTGAGCGCCCCGCCTTCGTCGATGGCGGCGGACGGTGCCGGAGGTCTGGCACACTGAGTGCGTGGACTTCTTCCAAAAGCTTCTCGGCTATAAAGAACCGACGATCATCGTGCTGCCCGGCGAGGATTGGGTCGACCTTTCGCCGTCGAAAGAACTGCACGCCGCCGTCGCCAAGCGCGCACGGCGAGAGAAATGGGAAGCGGGGGCGGCCTCCG
The DNA here is from genome assembly GCF_900155595.1 of Actinomyces mediterranea. Lineage (GTDB taxonomy): Bacteria > Actinomycetota > Actinomycetes > Actinomycetales > Actinomycetaceae > Pauljensenia > Pauljensenia mediterranea. Next base: position 1,198,217 of record NZ_FTPB01000004.1, on the reverse strand, counting down.
TCACGGAGTTCCATTGCCTCGCCCTCGTTCGCGGAACATTCTCCGATGGACAGCTGGAGATCACTTGTCTGGGGACGCCGATTGCGTTCCTCACTCATGAGCAGTCGACGGGTGCGCTGGAGAAGATGCGCGCCGATAACGGTCTGAAGACCACTGCGGTCAGAGCGCGGGCCTCCATTGACGAGGAGGGCCGATGGCGGGTCAGCGTCCTCGTCTGACGGTGTAGTCGCCACATCGGTCCTTTGACCCTCCGGCAGCCAAATGAGAAAGGAGCGGGGGCCGCTCATCGTGGGCTCCACTCCTCACAATATGCTGAACCCCCACCGGTGGATCGCACCGAGGGGGGCCGCTGCGCGCTCGAAGGGACTCGAACCCCCAACCTTCTGATCCGTAGTCAGATGCTCTATCCATTGAGCTACGAGCGCATCGCCGTTTGGCTGAAATCCACATTAGCGCGCCATTGACGCCGAAGACAAACTGGCGGGTGGGTGGTCTGTCACACCGCAGAAAGGTGAACAATGAAGGATCCTCCACGCACCCGGTAGCGCACCCTTATCCTTGCTGCCTTCCAGCCCTGGGGAGGTTCGGATGATGCCGTCACGTGGAGGACCACGCCATAGTTTACACGTCTTCTCGCATCCATGGCACTGCGAGGACCCTAAGCAAAACCCCGGCTCCTCACGAGCCGGGGTGTGAGCGGAGGATGGGGGATTCGAACCCCCGAGGGCTTGCACCCAACACGCTTTCCAAGCGTGCGCCATAGGCCACTAGGCGAATCCTCCGGAGCGCACGTGCATGCGCGCAATCATCCTAAACGGAAGCGGGGGGAAAACGCGAACCTGCCGGCGCCCCATGCCCATGGCGTTACTCACGTTGCACGTCGGCCCGTCACTGCCGGAAGCGCGCGACGAAATTCTCCGCCACCTTGCCCGCCAGATGATTGCCCTCGCCGCTGCGGCCGATGAGAACCAGCGACTCCAAGTCATCCGTTCCCGGATAACCCGCATCCTCATAGCGCTCCAAGGCGGCACGAATCGCATCCGAATCCAACTCGGGATTGAACTGCGTCGCGTAGAACTTGTTCGACAGACGCATCATCTGCACCGGGCAGGTCAGGGACTTCGCCAGCTGAACCGCGCCCTCGGGCAGTTCTTCGACGGCCTCATGGTGGCTGACATACGTGAGGAATGTCCTCGGGAACCCCTCCAACACGGGGTCGTCGATGCCCTCGGCCGTCAGCATGATTTCGGTCAGTTGCGGATACTCCGCCCATTTCGTCGTCACTCGACCGCCCAGCAGAACAGTCGCAACCTCGGTTCCGTACCCCGTCGTCAAGCACGGGGTGTCCGCCTCGACGATGTCGTGCAGGAGGTGCATCAGTTCGGCCTCCGTGCGTTTTTGCGTCGCGGGCTTGTAGTCGTCCTGCGTCGTCGTGCCGTAGGGGGAGCCGGCGACGATGATGCCCGCATAGGCATGCACATCGATGTCGGGCAGGCCCAGCATATCGAGTCTGACCTGCTCGAGCTCCCCTTCAGTCAATCCGGTGACCTTGAGGAACGAGCGGTACTCCGCTTCGATCGCCTCTTCCTCAGGGCGGGTCGAGACTAAAAGGAAAGGTTTCATGGCTTCAACCCTAAGTAAGGAATGCGCGGAGGGCGACCCCGGGTCCACCCACTGGTTGCCCCTCACTCACGCAGGGGGGTGCGCGCCTTCGGGTAACGGCGATCCTCTCCGCGCCACCACGGCATCCACGAGGCGTAACCGTCGTCGGGGGGCTCCGGCGACTCGGGCTCATAGCCGAGTTCCTCAGGAGTCTGCGGGATCCGGTCGACGATGAAGTACTTATCGCGGTCGTCGCAGTGTTCGCGCACGATCGTCTTGAACTCGCTCAACTCGCAGTACAGGACACCGGTGATCGGGTTCCTCCTGAAGACGATGATCTTGTAGAGCCAGTAGACAAAGAGGGCGACGTTGGCCGCGAGCGCGAGGGCGGCGCAGGTGATGTTCGCCGCCGGATCCATCGTCGCGAAATTGAAGATGTCCGAGGGCGGGACGAGCACCTCGGGTAGAAGGGTGTTCATTGAGATCCAGAAGACGAGGGTGAAGCAGCGGAACCAGATCCACTGGCCCTTCGCCCAAGTGAAGGCCGGGATCGTGCAGGCGAGCAGTAGGGCGAGCGTGCAGTACCACGTGTAGTCAGCGAGCGAGTTGTACAGGAAGGCGTGATTCCACAAGTCGTAAGCGATGACCCAGGGCCAGACCATATCGACCCAGATGAGGCCGCGCACCTTCTGTTTGCCGGGTGAGGTCGCGATGATCTTACCGAGCCCGGTGATGGTGATGATGTTGAGCAGGCCCGCCGCGGCCGACATGAGATTCCAGTAGCCACCGATTGTCCGGAAGCCGGTGGCCGGATCGATGCCGATATGACGGGCGGACAGGTTCGCGGCGACCTCCTGGTACCAGGCTGTGGAGTGGAGTTGAGCGGTGACGCCTCGCGCCTCGGGCAGTCCTGCGATCATGTCGATCGTGTGGGAGTCGTTCACGGACTTCAGACACTGCCAGTCGGCTCCGCAGGCGTAATAGGCATCCGCATTCCACCAGATCGTGAGGTCGCGGATGTTCGCCTCCATGATGTTGACCGCCAGGCCGATCCACAGTGCGATGCCGAGCCAGATTGCATATTTGTGGGCTTTGGCGGGATTGCGCTTCGCATAGACGAGGACGATCCCGGTCATCGTCGCCGTGAGAATCATGATGGCGTACTTGCCGAAGGGGAACCAGCCGACCATCGGCGTTCCGTGTATCCACGCGTAGGGCATGAGGGCGATGCCGCCGACGGTCCACACCGCGAAGATCGTCCAATTCCAGCGCCGATTGATCTCGGCGACGAGGATCTGAGCGGCGAGGACGGCAAACCAGATGAGGTAGACCTTAGGGGTGCCGCTCTCCCATAGGAATAGCGAATTCACGATCATTCTCCTTGAAACTGCAACTGAGCTGGGTTTAAGCGACTACCCTAGTACCTCGATATCCACAATGTGCGAGCTTCGTCATAGGCCATCGGATTGCGCGAGAACTCCACCTCGTCGTCAGCGCATCACCGGGACCGACGACCCTCGTGTGACCCTCAAGGAGGAGGACTCATGGCACGGCACTCATCACGGATCAGGCCCCTGTGCGCGGCAGGACTGGCAGGGGCGACGGCGCTCCTGGGCGGCATGTACGCCTTCAGTCAACTCACCGGCAAGGCCACGCCCGAGGAACAGGCCTGGCGCTATCCGGGAGACGATCTCATCGACGCGAACTACGACAATGGCTACTCCTCGACCTATGCGATCACCATTGACGCCCCCGCGTACGCGGTGTGGCGCCTCTTCAAGCAGATCGGCGCCGAGAAGTCCGGATCCTTCTCCTCGGAGTTCCTCGAGCGCACCTTCGCGCGCCTGCCCTTCTTCAACTCCTACGAGATCCAGGAGGAGTTTCAACAGCCCGACTCGATGATGCCCGGCGACATCGCGGCCTTCGATTTCCATGGCATGTCGATGGAGTGGGCGGACATCGTGCCCGGCAAGTACATGGTTCAGTGGGTCGACACGAAGAACCCGCCCAAGGCCCCCGGATCGTACGCCTTCCGGTTCCCCGGGATGACGCACTTCGCCGCCGCCTGGTGCTTCTATGTGGTCCCGCTCGAGGGCGGTCGCACCCGCCTCATCAACCACTGGCGCATCGGCTATGAGCCGCCCAGCCCCGCCATGACCGCCCTCAACTGGATCAACATCGAGTTCATCGGCGGATGCATGACGCACCTGCAAAACCTCTACGTCAAGCGCGTCCTCGAGTTCAAGAAGAAGCAACATTTGACGGGCAGATTCATGCGCGGGATGCTCGGCGGCCGCTTCTTCAGCACCCCGACTCCGGCGGGACGCTACGACGGCACTCCTCTCTTCGAGGATACCTACACTCAGTGGTTCCGTTTCGGCCGCTCGGCTCCTGCGGTCGCCGAGATCCGACCGCCGGTCACCGATGATCCATCCTGGCCGCCGACCGGGCCGGGAACGCCGTGGGAGTCGGAGGTCGATGCTTCCTACTTCGAGGGGTGGAGTGAGCCGGAGTTTTCCTGGGATGAGCAGATCCGTCAGAAGATGGAACGGAGCTACCTTCCCCAATGGGGCAAGGAGCAGCGATGACGGGCGGAATCATCCCTCCGGATTATCCAACGCTGTTCTTCTTCGAGGTCGGCGAATGGTGGGACTACGCGATGCTCGTCGTCGTCATCGCTGGTCTTGCTTTCACCGCCTGGCTCGCGCAGCGGAATATGTGGGCCATTCTCGCCGTTTTCATCGTCATCCCTGTCGCCCTCACCTTCTTCTGGTGGCCAACATCGACTGCGGGAACGGCATCTGCCGGCTGGTTCCCCATCGTCAAACAATATTCCGCCCTCGCCGGCTCCCTCTGCCTCGTCGCCCTGCAGTTCTTCCCGAAACTGCGGCACAACCGCTGGTATCTGCTCATCCCGCCGCTCATCCTCGCGATCAATATTGCCGAGGCCGTCGTCCGGGATTTCCAGTGCTATTCCATCCACGGCGTTGACCCCGTCCAGGGCATGACGACGTGGGGCGGGCCGTGGAACATCATGAACGGCATCGCGGGAATCTTGAACCTGCTCGCCATCTCGGGATGGATCGGCATCTTCGTATCGAAGGGGAAGGAGCGGGCGCTCGTGTGGGGTGACCTCACCATTTGGTGGATCATCGCCTACGACGCGTGGAACGTCGCCTACGTGTACAACTGTCTGGCGGATCGCGCCTGGTACTCGGGCGTCGCCCTGCTCGCCTCGTGCACGATCCCGGCATTCATGAAGTTCGGGCGGGGGGCGTGGATCCAATACCGCGCCTACACCTTGACCTTCTGGTGCACGGTGGTCCTCACCTTCCCCCACTTCATGCAGGACTCGATGTTCGCTCACCGCAGCGCCCACAACCCCTACGCGATGCTCCTCGTCTCCGGGCTCGCCCTTGTCCTCAACGTCTACGTCTTCGGCAGGCACGTCCATCGGATAGTGACGCTTCACCGCAACCCCTTCACACAGGAGGTGTACTCCGACACCCCGGCATACGCGCAGTGGGTGCGCGACCTCGCCTCCGATGAGGACAAGCGCCTCATCGCGGCACGTCTCGGTGCATCCCCCGAGGAGGTCGGATACGCCTGACCGGATCCGGTGTTCCCGCCCCCGATGAGGGAACCGGTCCCCGCCGGTGGAACGCGGGCGGCGCCCGTGACGGCCCGCCGCCGCTCACTCCGGCAGAGTCCGGATTCGGTGGGCGCGCGGGCACTGGAGTAGCGTAAACGCATCACCGCGCCTCGCCGCAGACCCGGTATGGTTGGATGCTGTTGAACAGGAGCCTCATGGACTCGACGAACCAGACCGCCGCCGCACTGACGGGCCAACAGCTGCAGCGCAACCTGCACAACCGCCACATCCAGCTCATCGCCATCGGCGGGGCCATAGGGACCGGCCTATTCATGGGATCGGGCAAGACGATCGCAACGGCCGGACCCTCGGTGCTCCTCGTCTACATCATCATCGGCGCCGTCCTCTTCCTCTTCATGAGGGCGATGGGTGAACTCCTCCTCTCCGACCAGCGCTATGCAACCTTCGCCGACATCGCGCGCGACCTCATCGGCCCGTGGGCGGGGTTTGTCACCGGCTGGACCTATTGGATGTGCTGGGTCGTCACCGGCGTCGCCGACATGGTGGCGATCACCGGATACATACGCTTCTGGTGGCCGAATACGCCCGCGTGGATACCCATCACGATCATGACGCTCTTGCTCTTCTCACTCAATGCGATGACGGTGAAGGCTTTCGGTGAGACGGAGTTCTGGTTCGCTCTCGTCAAGATCGTCGCGATCCTCGCCCTCGTCGTCGTCGGCATCGCCATGGTCGCCCTGGGAACCGTGGACGAGGCGGGAACACCCGCAGCCGTATCGAATCTGTGGAGCCACGGGGGCCTGTTCCCCACCGGATTCTCCGGATTCCTCGGGGGATTCCAAATCGCGCTCTTCGCCTTCGTCGGCATCGAACTCGTCGGGACGACCGTCGCGGAGACTGCACACCCCGAGACGACCCTCCCCAAGGCCGTCAACTCGATCCCCGTGCGCATCATGCTGTTCTACGTCGCCGCCCTCGCCGCGATCATGATGGTCACGCCATGGGACCAGGTCGACCCCGAACGCTCCCCCTTCGTCACGATGTTCTCCATGACGGGGCTCGGCGCAGCGGCGACGATCGTCAACCTCGTCGTTCTCACCTCTGCGGCCTCGTCGGCGAACTCGGGGATCTACTCAACGTCGCGAATGCTGTTCGGCCTGGCCGGGCGCGGCGACGCACCACGGATCTTCCACCGACTCTCGAAGCGCCACATCCCCCGCAACGCCCTGTTCCTGTCCTGCGTATTCCTGCTCAGCGCGATCATCCTCATGACTTCCGATAGTTCCATCTCCTCAGCCTTCACCCTGGTGACATCCATGTCGGCGACGCTATTCATGGGCGTGTGGGTCATCATCGTCGTCGCCTATCTGCTGTACCTGCGCAATCGGCCACACCTGCATGAGACGTCGACCTTCAAAGCGCCGGGCGGCGCATGGTCGGCCAAGATCGTTCTCGTCTTCATGTCCCTCATGGTCATCGTCTTGAGCCTCGAGCCCGACACCCGGATCGGTCTGGTCGCCTCCGCGGTATGGATCGTGTTCATCGTTGTCGCCGCCCTCATTAACCGGCACCGGATGCTCACGCGCGCCGAAACCGGAGTGGTCCTGCCCGACGACTGAGCGTTCGCGCGACCACCTGATTCGCCACACGGCTTCGACACGCGCTAAACTTGATCCAGTGCCACGGGAACCCGAGAAACCGGGTTGAGAGGAGAGCATCGCGCTCTCGACCGTCGAACCTGATCCGGATAATGCCGGCGTAGGAAGGCTCCCCGCTCGTGCGCACCATGCTGCATACGAGAGGAGATCCTTCAGCATGGCTCACATCGCATCACCAACTCTTCGCTGGCGCGTCGTCGACATGGTGACCGCCGCCGTCCTCGGCGTCGCCTGCGGCCTCATATTCCTCGTATGGAATCAAATCGGAGGCGTCAGCTACACGCTCCTCGACGGATTCACCCCCGGTTTCGGCGGCATCGTCACCGGCATCTGGTATTTGGGGGGGACCCTCGGCGGGCTCATCATTCGCAAGCCCGGTGCAGCGATCCTCGTCGAGGTCGCCGCCGCATCCGTCTCCGCCGCCCTCGGCTCCCAATGGGGAATTTCGACGCTGTACTCGGGCCTCGCTCAGGGCCTGGGGGCCGAACTCGTGTTCCTCATCGTCGCCTATCGCCGCTACAACGCGATCGTCGCCCTCCTGTCGGGCGCCGCTTCGGGGATCGGCGCATGGGCTCTCGAATTATTCACCTCGGGCAATCTCGCCATGGGTCCGACATTTCTCACCATCTATTTCACGACGCTCATCATCTCCGGCGCCATCCTCGGCGGGGGAGCCGCGTGGCTCCTCATGAAGGGACTTGCCCGCACGGGCGCCCTCGATCGTTTCGCCGCCGGACTCGACGAGCGACGGCGAGTATGATCCGCACTCCCGCCCGCATCGATATCGAGTCGTGGGGATGGCGCCACGCCGGTCGCCTCGCATGGGCGCTCGATGACGTAACGGTGCACATCGCGCCGGGGGAACGAGTCCTCATCCTCGGCCCGTCGGGCTCTGGTAAGTCGACTCTCATGGCGGGCCTGGCAGGGATCCTCGGAGGCGAGGACGAGGGCGAGTCCCGCGGCACCCTCACCGTCGACGGCAAAAACCCCGAGGAACAGCGGGGCCGGATCGGCCTCGTCATGCAGGACCCCGAGGCGCAGGTCGTCCTGGCGCGCGTCGGAGACGATGTCGCTTTCGGTATGGAGAACCTGGGGGTTGCTCGTGAGCAGATCTGGCCGCGCGTCGACGAGGCGCTCGCAGCAGTCGACCTTGCTGTCGCCCCCCACCGTTCGACGTCGAGGTTGTCGGGCGGGCAGAAGCAGCGCCTCGCCCTCGCCTCGGTGCTGGCGATGAATCCGGGGCTGCTGCTCCTCGACGAGCCGACGGCGAACCTCGACCCCGAGGGCGTCGTCGGCGTGCGCGATGCCGTGGAACGGGTGCTCGCCGCCTCGGGTGCGACTCTCATCGTCATCGAACACCGCGTCGACGTGTGGGCGAGCCTGGTCGATCGGGTCATCGTGATCCTCGACGGGCGCATTGAAGCCGACGGGAGCATTGACGAGGTCCTCGCCCATCAGGGGCAGACTCTTGCGGAGCGCGGCATCTGGCTGCCCGGCGACGATGCGACGGCGGCGCTGAACGCGCAGTCGGCGAGCCTGAAGCCTGACCGCCCGGATGCTCCGCCGCGCGACTCCCCCATCCTGACGGCGATGGACCTGTCGATCGGCTACTCGCCGGGCCATCCCGTCCGCTCCTCCATCACGATGAGCATCCCCCGGGGCCGCTCCACCTGCATCGTCGGAGCAAACGGCGCAGGAAAGACGACTCTCGCCCTCACTCTGGCGGGACTCCTCCCCCAACTGTCCGGAACGATCTCCATGACCCCTGCCTCGGGCTCCCCCGCCGTATCCTCCGACCCTCATGAGTGGAGTTCGAAGGATCTTCTCGGGCGGGTCTCCATGGTGTTCCAAGAGCCCGAGTACCAGTTCGTCGCCCGCACCGTGCGTGAGGAGTTGCAGATCGGGCCGCGTATTCGCGGTGTCGAGGGCGTGGAACTCGTCTCCCTCGTTGATGAGCATCTTGAAGCGCTGCACCTCGTCCGCCTCGCCGACGCGAACCCGATGACCCTGTCGGGCGGGGAGAAGCGCCGACTGTCCGTCGCAACCGCTCTCATCAGCGCGCCCGAACTCCTCATCCTCGATGAGCCGACCTTCGGACAGGACCGTGCGACGTGGCTCGAGCTGGTGCGCCTCTTGAGGCGCGCCCGCGAGCGCGGAACGACTCTCGTGTCGATCACACACGATCTTGCATTCGTCGAGGCGATGGGGGATGCAGTAATCGATCTCGGCGATGTTGGAGTGTCCCACACCGACGAGGGCGGCAGCCGCTCCGACGACCGGTCGTCCTCGCCCGGGGAGTCCCGCTCGAGCGTCGCACGATCCGAGTCGGCGCCGCGCACCGCGCGCTCGATCCTCGACCGGGTCAACCCGGTGACGCAGGTGCTCGCACTGATCGTCATGACGACGCCGCTCATCATCTCCATCGACATCGTCTCCGCCGGGGTCGCACTCGCATTGGAGATGGGGATCGTCATCGCATCGCGAATGAGACCGACAGTCGTGGCGGCGCGCATGGTGCCGCTGTTCATCGCCGCTCCCGTCGCCGCGATGTCGATGCTGCTGTATGCGAATCCGGGGGGAGCGATCTACTGGTCCTTCGGCCCTGCGATCGTCTCCCACCGCTCCGTGTGGCTGTCGGCGGGCATCCTCGTGCGCGTCCTCGCGATCGGCATGCCCGCGATCGTATTGCTGTCGCGCATTGATCCGACGGATATGGCCGATGGGCTGGCGCAGGTCCTCCGCCTGCCGTCGCGCCCCGTCCTCGCGACTCTCGCAGCGGCGCGCATGACGGGACTGATGACAGCGGATTGGAAGGCCCTTGAGCAGGCGCGCAGGGTCCGCGGCATCGGGGACTCCCATAAGCTGGTCTCCGCCGCACGAGGTTCCTTCTCCCTGCTCGTCTTCGCCCTGCGGCGATCGGCGAAGCTGTCGCTGACGATGGAGGCGCGCGGCTTCGGGGCTCCAGTGGAGCGCACCTGGGCCCGAGAGTCGACAATAGGGCCTGCCGATGCGGCGATGGTGGTGATCGCGATCGCCGTTCCCGTGATCGGCCTGGGATGCGCGGTGGCGGCGGGCACCTTCGAGTTGATCGGACGATGAGGATGGTCCGCTTCAACGACGAGCGCCTGCCCAGGGCCCTTCGCTCCCACTGCGTGAGTGCCGTCTCCGCGTCGACGAGTGCGACCCCGATCGTCCTCGTCGATGGACTATCCGGGGCGGGAAAGTCCACGTGCGCACGCCTCATCGCCGATGCAGTGCGCGCGGATCTTCGCGTGCCCGCGCGTGTACTGGGACCGGACTCGTGGTATGCGGGGTGGGAGGGGCTACGCGATGCGCAGGCGACGACCTGCGACCTGCTCACCGCACTGAGGAATGGGCGCGTCGGCGAGTATGCGACGTGGGACTGGACCGCCTCCTCGCCTTCCGAAACGGTGGCCGTTACACCGGGCGTCGTCACGATCGTCGAGGGGTGCGGAGTGCTGACTCGGTGCACGCGGCCCCTGGCGGATGCCGCGATCTGGGTGGAGGCAGAAGGCGGCGAACCCGTGCGCTATCAGCGGGCCATCGACCGAGACGGGGAGACGTATCGGATGTGGTGGGACACGTGGGCGCGCCAGGACGAGGCGCGCCTGGAGGACGATCGGCCCGACGACCTGGCCGACCTCGTCGTCCTCACGTGAGTGCCGACCGCGGGCGTTCGCCCCGCTCGACCCCCATTCTCTCAGCGTTCCAATGCGGAGTATGAGGAGTATGACCGGAATGGACGGACAAGCCCGGTGCATGGCCCGAATGCGGATCAGTGGACGATGAGTCTTGCGGGAACCGCCTCCGAGGGCGGGGCGATTATGATGCGAATGATTGCACCCGTCCTCGACTGAGGGGAGTCCCCATGCCGACCCAGCCGCTCTCCGCCCATGAGATCGCCGCCGATGTGAGGGCGGGCCGCACGACGGTCCGACGAGTCGTCGAGGCCGCCCTCGCCAGGATCGACCGGCTCGATCCCCTCCTCAACGCCTTCACCGTCGTACGCGCCGGTGCCGCCCTCGCCGAGGCGGACGCCCTCGACGCCTCGGGACCCCACCAGGGGCCGCTCGCCGGAGTCCCCATCGCCGTCAAGGAGGAGTACGACGTCGCCGGGGATGTCACGAGCCTGGGCGGACGCGCGAACCAACGGCCCGCGGCACGCGACTGCGAAGTGGTCCGGCGCCTGCGCGAAGCCGGGGCGGTCATCGTTGGGCGCACGAATATGCCGGAGTTCGGGCAGTTTCCGGTCGGAGAGTCCGCCCACCACGGCGCGACGCTCAACCCGTGGGACCCCACCAGATCGCCGGGAGGATCCTCCGCGGGCTCGGCAGTGGCCGTCGCCACCGGAATCGTGCCGATCGCGATGGGCGCCGACGGCGGCGGATCCTTGCGCATCCCCGCGTCCGCATGCGGCGTCTTCGGTCTCAAACCGACGAGGGGGCGCGTGTCCTCGGCGCCTCTCGCCGAGCACTGGTACGGGCTGGCGACGTTCGGGGCGATCACCCGCACCGCGCGCGACATGGCGATCGTCCTCGATGTGATCAGTGGGAATACCCCGTCAGATCGGTGGCGGCTCGCCGCACGGGATCGTCCACTCATCGATTCCCCTGCGGGGGCCGCCGCGGCTCGTCCTCTGCGCATTCTCACCGCCTCCAACCAGATCATGCCCGGATCCTCGCCCGACGCCGACGTCGCCCGGGTCGTCGCCGCCTTCGGCGATCGCTTGAGCGCAGCGGGGCATGATGTGCGCTCGGCGCACGTGAAGTGGCCGATCGCCACGGCCCCGTTCCTCACTCTTTTCGCTGCGGGCATTGCCGAGGAGGCGCGACAGGTGGACGACCCGGATGCGCTCGCACCGACGACGAAGACTTTCGCCCGCATTGGCTCGCTGTACGGCACGAGGGTGATCCGCGCGGCCCACGCCTATTCCCACCGCCTCGCCGAGCGCCTGGATGAAGCCTTCGGGCGTGCGGATCTGCTCATGATCCCCACCCTGTTGGCGCCTCCGGTCTCGGCTCATGCCCTGTCGGGGAGGGGAGTGGTGTCCTCGCTCGTCGTCTCGACGCCAATCGTGTCGAATACGGCCCTGTTCAATGTGACGGGCCATCCGGCCGCCTCCGTTCATGCCGGTTTCACCGCACGAGGCCTGCCGGTGGGCGCGCAACTCATCGCCCGCAGCGGCCGAGAGGATGTCCTGGTGAGTGTGGCCGCTTCGATTGAAGCGCACGGGACCGAGTTGAGCGCGCCCGTCGCCCTCGTCGATGACTAGGGCGGCGCTGCAGAGATGCTGCAGAGATACCGTCGTGAGTATGACGGGAGTGGGCCGACAAGCCCAGTGCGCGGCGAGCGGCACGACGATCAGTGCATGATGAACCCCTTCAACATCGCCTCCCCGCAGTATGCACGAGTCCGCCCCGCGTACCCGAGCGGGGTCGTCGACCATGTGCTGGGGGTGGCCGGGGCGTCCCGCGGCTGCGAGATTCGCCGAGTCGCGGATATCGGTGCGGGGACCGGCAAGATGACGCTGCTGCTCGCTGCACGAGGGCTGCAAGTGGAGGCGGTGGAGCCCTCGGAGGCGATGCGCGCACAGCTGCATGTGGCGATCAGCGACCCCGCTGTATCGCCCGCGACTGAGAGGATCTGCGTCCACGATGCGGCGGGCGAGGACACGGGGCTGCCCGACGGCGACGTCGACCTCATCGTCTACGCGCAGTCGTGGCACTGGGTCGACGAGGAGCGCGCCTCGGCAGAGGCCCATCGCATTCTCGCCGACGGCGGAGTCCTGGCCGCGGTGTGGAACCAGATGGACGTGTCGGTGCCGTGGGTGCACCGCTTGACGCGCATTATGAGGTCGGGCGATGTGCATCGGCCGGACACCCCACCGGCCTTCGGGCCCTTCTTCACCGAGCCGCTGCTGCACGTGAGTGTGTGGAAGGATGCTCTCACCCCGGAGCAGATCCTCCGACTGGGGACAACGCGTTCCTCCTACCTGCGCCAGGATGACGCCGGGCGGGAGCGCATGCAGAACAATCTGCGCTGGTATCTCTACGAGCACCTGTCCGACTCCCCCGGCGAACTGATCCGAATCCCGTACATGACCCTCGTGTGGACCGCGGGCCGCAAGTGAGATTCGAGCGGCTCAGCGCTCCCAGGGGTAGACGATGTTGGTCGCGGCGCGGACTCCATCGAGCAGTTCCATAACGCGCAGAGTGTCCACCCACGGCATTGCGTCGGACTGGGTCGCTCCGGCAGCGAGGCACCGGGCGACTTCAGCCGCCTGGTATTGGAAGCCGCCGGGGACAGTGCCGTCCCATTCGACGATGTCGCCGTTTCCCCTCGGATCGGATTCGAAGGAGCGCAGGCGCAGCGCGGTGGGGCGGTAGAATTGCTGGGGCATTTCGAGGGCGCCGCGTTCGAAGACGACTTCGGCGCAGGTCGCCGAGCGGCCGTTGAAGTTCGAGGAGGCAGTGGCCATTGCCATCGGGGTGCGCAGCAGCGCCGCAGACTGGATATCGACGCCGAGGTCGGTGAGGTTGGCGCTCGCCGAGACGAGTTCCGCATCCGGCAGGATTTGTTGGACGAAGGACATCGAGTAGACGCCGAGGTCCATGAGGGCCCCGCCCCCGAGCTCCGGGTCCCATATGCGGGGCACGTGCTCGAGTTTCTGACCGTGGTCCGCGTGGACTGTGGTGACGGCGCCGAGGCCGTTGTTCGCGACGATGGCGTTGAGGACCCTCTGGTGGGGCAGGTGGCGGGTCCACATCGCCTCCATGCAGAAGAGGCCCTTGCTCGCGGCGAGGTCGATGACGCGGGCTGCGGACACGGCGTCCATGGTGAAGCACTTCTCGACGAGGACGGGCTTGCCCGCGGTGAGTGCGAGAGTCGCCAACTGTTCGTGCAAGGGGTGGATCGCTGCGACGTAGACGGCATCAATGTCGGGGCTCGCAACGAGATCCTCATAGGAGTCGTAGGCTCGTCCGACACTCATACGGGTCGCGAATTCGGCGGCGCGGTGCGGATCGCGGGCTGCGATGCCCGCAATGACTCCCGAGGAGTAGGCGCTGACGTCTCGGGCGAAGGTTGCGGCGATATGTCCCGCTCCGAGGATCCCCCAGCGGATGGCGGGAGCGTCCATCGGGTCGGGCAGTTCGACTCCTCGGGCGAGGTCGGCGAGCGGAGCGGGCAGCGGGGCGAGGTTCGCGTGGGGATTCATCATAGTCAAGGTCTCACGATTCGAGATGCGTCCGGATGGATTCGAGGGCTGTCTCCCACATGCCCGCTTCGTCCTCCCAGACCTGGCGGGCCTCGTCCTCGTCATCGCTGACCGACGACAGACCGGACTCTTCGACGTGCACGACGACGCCGCCGCGCTCCTCCGACACGGACACCTCCACCCTCGTCGCATACTCCTCGGGGAGCTCATCGGAGGCGATGGGGTACCAGCGGAAGGACACCACATCCATCGGGTCCTCATCGGCTTTTTCAATGAGCCAATCACCCGCTTCCGGATCGAAGACGCGGTACACGCCGTCGTCGCCGAGCGTCACCTCATGGTCGGATACGGGGCCGTCATTGACCCACCACCCGGGCTCGGACACGATCTCCCACACGGACTCCACCGGGGCGGAGATGAGACAGTCGACTTCGATCCGGTCGAAGTCCTCTTCCGCTTGAATACCTGCATCATCATCGAAGAAGTTCATGACACAACGGTAGACGCCGAAAGCGCCCGGGGCCACAAGTCCCGACGAATTCATCGAAATTGCCCATAAGGTCGGCGAAGACTCATCGAGTCGCACGACACGACAGCCCTTGACCGAGGAGGCTCAGCATGCGAATAGCAGTACCCAATGAGGGGCCCGACCACACACTCGTCGCCGCCACGCCCAATACGGTCGCGCTGCTCGCCCGACTCGGCTACGACGTATCCGTGGAGCGGGGAGCCGGAGCCTTGGCCCAATTCCCCGACAGCGCCTACGAGAAAACGGGAGCCTCGATCGTCGACTCCTCCCAGGTGTGGAGCGCCGACATCGTCATCACCCTCGACACTCCCGACGATGAGAGCATCACAGTCATGCGACCGGGCTCCACGCTCATCTCGCGCCTCGCCCCGATGCGCACGCCCGACCTCGCCGAGAAACTCGCCCCCACCGGGATCACCGCCCTCGCGATGGACGCGGTCCCGCGCATCTCCCGCGCACAGGCGATGGACGTGTTGTCCAGCCAGGCGAATGTCGCCGGCTACCGCGCCGTCATCGAAGCGGCCGGTCGCTTCGGAAGAGTGTTCACCGGCCAGGTGACCGCCGCCGGCAAGATGCCTCCCGCGAAGGTCTACATCATCGGCGCAGGCGTCGCCGGTCTGGCGGCGATCGGCACCGCGAACTCCATGGGCGCCCTCGTCTCCGCCACCGACGTCCGCCCCGAGGTCGCCGAACAAGTCGAGTCGATGGGAGCGACCTTCATCGCCCTCGAAACCTCGCAGGAGCGCTCCAGTGACGGCTACGCGAAGGCGATGGACGAGGACGCCGCCGCAGCGGCCAATCGCCTCTACGCCGCGCAAGCAGCCGCATCCGACATCGTCATCACCACCGCGAATATCCCCGGTCGCAAGGCGCCCATCCTCCTCGACGAGGACGCGGTCAACGCCATGGCGCCGGGCTCGGTCATCGTGGACATGGCCGCCGCCAACGGCGGGAACTGCTCGCTCACCGTCCCCGGCGACGTCGTCACCACCCCCGGCGGCGTGCACATCATCGGATACGCGGACCTCGCCGAACGCCTCCCCTCACAGTCCTCGCAACTCTACGGGCGCAACGTCGTCAACCTGTTGACGCTCATGACTCCTCACAAGGACGGGAATCTCGTCCTCGACTTCGACGATCAGATCGTGCGCGGCATTGCCGTCGTCTCCGACGGGGCGATCATGTGGCCGCCGCCCCCGGTCCAAGTCTCCGCCACCCCCGCGCCCGCGCTCCCGGAGCCGACGCCCGAGGAGATCGCGGCGAAAGCGGCGTCGGAGCGTGCGGAACGCAAGAGGAAGAAACGCCTCACGGCCCTCGGCATCACGGCGGCGGCGATCGCGTTCATCGCCCTCGTCTTGGCGACCCCGGCGGCGGCGACGGGCCACTACATCGTGCTGCTGCTCGCCGTGATCCTCGGGTTCTACGTCATCTCCAATGTGACGCCCGCACTGCACACACCGCTGATGTCAGTGACGAACGCGATTTCCGGCATCATCCTCATCGGCGCGATCTCCCAGATCGGCGATCCCCATCCACTTGTCGTCGCCGTCAGTTTCGCTGCCATCGTGCTCGCATCGGTCAATATTTTCGGCGGATTCGCGATCACCCACCGCATGCTCTCAATGTTCAGGAAGTGAGTCATACCGATGCTGGGCACTGAATCTTTCCCCCTCGACTTGTCTGCGGCCAACCAGCCGGTAACCCTCGCCTATATCGCAGCGGCAGCGCTGTTCATTCTCGCCTGCTCGGGCTTGAGCAAGCACGAGACCGCAGTCGCCGGGAACGTAGCGGGTGCATGCGGCATGGCCATCGCCTGCGGCGCCGCGATCGCCCTCTCCCTCGTCTCCGACCCCGCACACGGCGTCCTCGTCACGCTCCTGCTCATCGCGCTCGCGGTCGGCATTGGTGGCGCCATCGGCATCTGGAGGGCGCGCCGCATCGAAATGACCGGGATGCCGCAGCTCATCGCGATCTTCAACGGCCTCGTCGGCCTTGCGGCTGTCATGGTCGGATACAACTCCTATGTACACCCCGACGTCTCCTCGGCAGCGCTCGGCGGATTCCACTTCGGAGAAGTATTTCTCTCCGTGTTCGTCGGCGCCGTCACCTTCACCGGTTCGATCGTCGCCGGACTCAAACTCAACGGGACCCTGCCCGGGCGCCCGATCCTGTTGCCCGCGCGCAACCTCCTCAATCTCGCGGTCCTCGTCGTCTCATTCAGCCTCGGCGTCTTCTTCGTCATCATGTCGGATCATTCGATGCCCGCGTGGATCGCACTCATCGTGATGACGATCATCGCTCTGGCTCTCGGCATCCACCTTGTCATCGCGATCGGCGGCGGCGATATGCCGGTCGTCGTGTCGATCATGAACTCCTATTCGGGGTGGGCATCGGCCTTCACGGGCTTCCTCGTCGACAATGACCTGCTTATCATCACCGGCGCCATCGTGGGCTCCTCGGGCGCCTACCTGTCGTACCTCATGTGCCAGGCGATGAACCGTTCGTTCATCAATGTACTGCTGGGCGGCTTCGGCACGGATGCGACCTCCGCGCAGGCGGCGGCGCCGGAGGAGGGCGAGATTCACGAGGTCGATGCCCAGGCAGTCGCGGATCTCCTCCTCGATGCGCGCCGCGTCATGATCACGCCCGGATACGGCATGGCCGTCGCACAGGCCCAGTACCCGGTGGCCGCACTCGTCGAGGACCTCGTGGACCGCGGAGTCGAGGTGACTTTCGGCATCCACCCCGTGGCAGGGCGCCTGCCGGGGCATATGAATGTCCTCCTCGCGGAGGCAAAGGTCCCCTACGACATCGTCTTGGAGATGGACGAGGTCAACGATTCCTTCGCCGACATCGACGTCGTCCTCGTCATCGGCGCGAATGACACAGTGAATCCGGCCGCCGAAGAACCGGGGTCACCGATCGCAGGCATGCCCGTGCTCAAAGTATGGGAATCGAAGAAGGTCATCGTCTTCAAACGCTCCATGGCGACCGGCTACGCGGGGGTGCAAAACCCCCTGTTCTTCAAAGAGAACACGTCGATGCTGTTCGGCGATGCGAAGGACACCGTCGAAGCGATCGACCGGGCGATTGAGATCACCCGCCCGCGCGCGAACGCCTGATACACGCACGAGGGCCGCCCCTGGGACATGCCCGGGGCGGCCCCGCGCATGGTCGTTGATTCAACTGTTCTCCAACTCAGCTGTTGTCGCCTGCCTGAATGGTTGCGCAGACGGCGGTGCCAGTCAGCTCAGGCGCGTAATGCGGTAGCGCCAATCGACAGGGCCCGCCTCGAGGGTCTCAACCCGGTAGTGGAAGTCCGACTGGCGCAGGTGCTCGAAGAGAGGCTCGGGCTGGTGGGGCGCTGCGATCTGGACGTTCTCACCGATCGGCAGCGCCTCCATCGCTGCGAAGAGCACCGCGCGGCGGACAACCTTGGGGATGGAGCGGATGACGAGTTCTTCCACCGCACTCTGTTCGGGTGAGACGCGCCGCTGTCCGCCCTCGTGGACCTTGTGACGGTGCCCGCCGCCGCATCCTCCGCGGCCGCCGCCATGCCCCTTGCCGCCGCATCCGCAGCCCCCGCCGCCTGCGGACTTGAGGTTCTCAGAAGCGGTATGCGCGTCGACCAGGGAGAACATCTGGCGGGAGCGTGGCGGGTCCGGCATGGACGGGGTGTGCGACATGATAAGCCTTCGTGGGGTGATGGATACCCGGTGGGGGTACTAACGTGATGCTCAGTCTAGGGCTCTCCCCACTGAAATGCGCGATCGCACGGCGATGCCCTACGAACTCGTCGCTCGGAAGCTCATCGAGAGCCAGGTGTACAGGTTGTTCACCTTTGCAGGAGGTACATGAGAGCCTCGACGGGGCGTGAGTTGTCGGAGTACCAGCCGCATCGTTTCTTGAAGCACGACGGTTCGATGTCGACCGGGAGGGTTGCGCGATTGTCGGCCACAACGATCCTCAATCAAGATGCTTCTATGAGAAGAGCACCACCGAGGAACGAGTCGACGATCCGGAAGCCGTCCCCACCGTCGTCTCGGTGTGCGCATGCGTGTGACGCGTCCGCACGCGTCATAGGACAGGGTCGTGGTCCCCACGCCGGGCTGAACGCGGCGAACGGGACGAGCGCACACGTCGTAGTCGGTGAGGACTTCCTCTGCGGTGGGCCAGGTTTCGCGCACGATATTGCCGTCGGCGTCATAGACGATCTCGAAGCGCGCGCCACCGGTCGAGGTCGACGCCCACCATCGGCCCGCCCGATCATACTCGTAGGAGTAGGACGCGCCATCGGCGAGCCTGACCCGGGTGACGCGCCCGGCGGCGTCGCGCTCATAGCGGGTTTCGTTCCCCTCCGGATCGATGGTCGCCACGACCCGCCCCATCCGATCCACACGCCACACGACCTCGCGCCCGTCCGGACCCGCTGAAGCGATGAGACGCCCGAGCAGGTCGTGGCGCTCGCTCCATGTCGCTTTCCCATCGCTGATCGTCTCGCCGAACCCGGCCGCGTCCAACGCGGCGACACGACCCACCCCCACAGGGTCCACACCCTGCGTCGGGTGCCCCATCGGATCATAAGTCACAGACCAGGAGCCCCCGGCCGGGTCGCTCACCCGGGTCATGCGCGACATCGAATCGTGGATGAACTCCCACGCCGAACCATCCGGAAGCTCGACCCTGGCCACATTGCCCAGATCATCGAAGGTCTTGACGATGCGGCGCCCGAGCTCATCGACAGTCACACCGTCTTGGCCCGCCTCATCATGGACGACCTCAACGCGCCCGCCCACAGGATCGACCCTGGCCGAAAGACGCCCGGCGGGCGTGTACTCGAACGCCCACACGTTGC
This sequence comes from Actinomyces mediterranea, assembly GCF_900155595.1. Lineage (GTDB taxonomy): Bacteria > Actinomycetota > Actinomycetes > Actinomycetales > Actinomycetaceae > Pauljensenia > Pauljensenia mediterranea. The sequence continues at coordinate 1,178,723 of NZ_FTPB01000004.1, read as the reverse complement.
CCGCCGGGTCGATGCGAGAAGTGCACAAGCCCCGCGAATCGTAGACGAACCTCGTGCGCCTGCCCGCAGGCGACACCGAGGCGACGATCCGACCCGCGTCGTCGCGAACCAGACGCGCCGTCTCGCCCGCCCCGTTCGTCACGGACACGAGGTCACCGAAAGCGTCATAGGACAGGTGTGTTGTCCGCCCCGTCGGATCCACCAGTTCGGTGAGCAGATCACCCATCCAGGCTGCCCGCGTCACGGCGCCCTCCGCATCGACGATAACCGACGGGAAACGTTCATCAGCCGTGTATTCGAAGAGGGTCACGCTCGGCCCGCCAGTATCCGGCGCATCGACACTGACCCGCGTCAGACGATCCGACTCATCCCAGCAATAGTCCGTACGCACGCCAACAGGGTTCACCTCGGCCACGCACCGGCCCCGCTCGTCGAACTCACGAACAGTGACTCCGCCCGCCCGATCGCGCACCATCACCTGATTACCCCACCGATCAAAACACTGACGCTGTGTGTTCCCCGAACTATCCGTCACCGCGATAAGCCGACCCAAAGGGTCCGACACCCACACATTCGCCCGGGTCCCGTCCTCGTCCGCAACCTGCGTGACGCCGCCCGGAAGATACGAATAACGCGAGACGCGCCCGGCGGGCGAGCGCTGCGCACCAATCCGCCCCGCCTCGTCATACGTGTTATCCACCACCACGACCCCGTCGGCGTCCACAACCCGCACGACCACCCCGAGCACCTCATCCCACTCGTACACTCGCCGCCCCTGATCGCACCCCACAACCCCGACCAAACGCCCCGACCCATCATAGGAATACGACACGACCCGCCCATCACACGCCTCAACGCCGACGATCCGCTCACCCACCTCATCCCAGATCACGTCGACGAAACGCCCCCGCTCATGGCGAATACATGCCAAGCGCCCGTCCTCGTACAAATACGACACACCTGTCCCCGCGCCCGCAGACCTGCCCGTCACGCGACCCGAAACGTCGAAGCGCCACACGCCACCACGCGAATCCGAAACCACCCACCTCGCGCCCGCCTCGGCGACCAACCAAAAGGATTCACCCAAGGAGCGCGCAAAACCCTCGCCCTCGCGGGGGAAGACCACGACACGCCCATCCGCCATCCGCCACCGAGCCGCCTCACCATCAACATCCACGCACTCATCGGCCGGACACGCCCACCCCGGGCCCAACGACAACACCTCATGAGACGCCGAGTTGTACATCCTCGACCAACCCAACGCCGACGAACCACCGGAAAACACCAAATCCGCCTCCGGCTCAACGAAGTTCCCGGTCGCCACATTCACCGGATCATCAGCAAACCCCGAAGACGGAACCCCGCCCTGAAGCTGGGCCGACTCAATCGCGACCTGCAAGCGAGTCGCCGACACACCCGCCGCCGCCAAAGCGGCGAACAACGCCGGATCCGACAGGGTCGACACCCCTCCCACCGACCCAGCGGCCTCAAACGCCGACGCAATCGTCCGCGCCCACACCGCATCCCCACGATTCGCCGCAACATACCCACGCACACCATCCAACACACTCGACGCATCCACCCTCCCCCACAAACACGACCCCACAAACGCCTGATACGACGCCTCCAAACGCCCAGACACGATGTCAAGTTCATCGTCAGCCCCACTCATACTCGACGCATACGAACGCAAACACTCCGGCCTCGCCGACGACACCCCCGACTCAGACCCACCCCCCAACACAGGATTCTCACGAGCCCTCAACTCCGGCGCCGAAGGACACGACACCGGACCACGCGGCCTCGGCACAGTCGGACACGCATCCCACCCCATAAAATCATCCACAAAACCCTTAATCGCCCACTCGCGCTCCTGACTCTCCTGCCACTCACGAGCCCGCCGACGCACCGCATTCTCCTCACAAGCCGCATCACGCAACACCCGCACCTTCGCCGCCACATCACGCAAACACGCCGCCACATTCAACGCATCCACGCCCTCATTCACACCGTTCTGATCAAACAAACACGCAAAATACCCCGAAAAATCAGCCTTCGTCGAGTGAGCCCAGACGACCCGGGAGGAATGCAGGGCCTCGATCCGCGCAGCCGAGGAGTCGCACAAACCCGCGAATTCATCAGCAATCGAGAAATCGAATACCACATCCGGCATCGACATCAACTCGGACACACAAAACTCCCACACGAATACCGAGTAGATCAACCGTAATCAGACTACCGCACGATCCATTGCCCAGAATCGGCCAGCATAATCCACAACAAATCTGGCCTACAACCGCGAGCTCAGGTCCTGTCAACCTCAACGCGGATGCGGTAAATCCTCAGGCTCTGCCAGTCGAGGAGGCACTGAAACTCACAGGACGCAGCGATCAGTCCTCTCGGTTACCATAGCCACAGCCGACTCCGACGAACTTGATCATCGCCGGGCCCGTCGATGCAGCGACGAGCATCAACGTCCGGCGACGCGCCGAAGCGCCTGCCACCAAGAGCTCACGAGAGCGCACTCGTCACTCCCGTAACGCGAACTCAGCCTCGACCTCGACGGAGACATTGAGAGGCAATGCCGCGACGCCGACGGCGCTGCGCGCGTGGGCGGAACCGAAGATCTCGCCAAAGAGTTCGGATGCGCCGTTGATGACACCCGCCTGCCCGTAGAAATCGGGGCGCGAGGCGACGAAGCCGACGACCTTGACGACGCCGGCCAGTCGGTCGACGCCTCCGGCGAGCTCGGCCGCGGCGGCGAGCACGTTGAGCGCGCAGATCCGCGCGGCATCCTTCGCGTCCTCGGGGTCGGCCCCGTCCTCGCCGACGGCTCCGATGCACACGGGCTCACCCTCGACGACGGGGATCTGCCCGGAGGTGCGGATGACGCCCCGGTCGAGGACAGCCGGAACGTAGGCCGCGACGGGGGTCGCGACCTCGGGAAGTTCGAGGCCGAGTTCGGCGAGCCTCTCGGAGGGAAGTGTCATGATCCGCCTTTCGTTTCCTGCTCGAAGGGGTTGAGGATCCTCAGCCCCTCGATCGCTTCGAAGTCCGCGACAGTGAGCGTGGCCATGGTACATCCGCGACTGAGGCAGATCCCCGCGATCTGGACGTCCACCAGGCTCATGGGGCGTCCGGCCTTCTCGACCCTCATCGTTTCACAGGTCGACAACCCTGAGCCCCTCACCCTCCTCGGGGGAGGAGGCCGGAGTCGATCGACTCTTCTTCGCCGCCCACAGCCGGTCGGCGATCGCCGTGTAGACGAGGGTCTGCACAAGGGACAGGATCAGCGTCCACACGGGGATGTTGTCGTCAAGCAGGTTGCCCTGTCCGAATGCGGAGAACACGGCGCCGATGAGGTTGTTGACGACGTGCAGGCCGATCGCCGCTTCGAGGCCACCGGTGCGTACGACCAGCCATGCCATGCACAGGCCGAAGACGGTGACGTCAAGCATTCCCTTCCACCCGTAGACGTGCCCGAGGGTGAAGGGCACGACTGCGACGATCATCGCGACGAGGGGTGCCAGCCCCCATCCCATGAGGGCGCGCAGGGCAAAGCCCCTGAAGACGTACTCCTCAGCCGCAGCCTGGGTCGGCACGACGATGAGGATGAGAGGGAGCAGTGCGGCGCCGGTGGTGAGCTGGTCAGTGCCGATCCCCCCAGAGGCGACGATGTCGCGGATCGACAGGATGACCGACGGGGACAACACGAGGAGTGCGAGGCCGAGTGCCCGTGCGAGGATTCCCCAGCGCAGGCGGCCCCTAATGGAGGACAGGGCACCGAGGCGCACACCTTCGACGACTCGAACGGCAATGGCGAGGGCGGGGATCATGAGGGCGATGAGTCCGAAAGTGAAGACGTAAAACAAGGGGTTTGAGAAGTCCCCGTCTCGTCCTCCGGCAACAGCGACGAGATCCTCGAAGCCGCCCCCCTTCATTGCGATCCACACTCCGAGCGCGATTCCCGAGGCGAATGCGACGACGCTCCAGATCGCGATACCGAGGAGCGCCGTGAGCAGTGGGATCCACCAACGGCGCCGACGAGGACGATCCTTCACATGGAGACGGGAGTGCCCCGGCGCCGGCCAGGGGTGACGCGAAGCGGTCTCCGTCAACGGCTGAATCGGCATCTGGTCGCCGCCGGGTGCCACCGGATAGGGAGCTGCGGGCACCGGATGGCCCACCGGGGTCTCGTAACCACTGGGGCCTGCTGAATCGAACGAGGTGTTCTGCGGTGTCATATCCATATCTCCATCTTGGTCGACATGCGTCATCCCCGCTGTTGTCGTCAACACGAAGAGCCCCTTTACGTTCGTCGTGCAGGACACAGACAAGCGATGAAGGGGTGATGAGTCACCCCGTTGATGTCATAGATCTCAACAGTCACGACATAGACGAATGCGCCAATCGACTTCTGCGAGACGCAAGTGAGCATTGATGACATGGGGAGCCGCTGTCACGAGATGGGCGTGATCAGACCCCCGCTGCTGCTTAGGCGGCAAAGTATTTGGATAGGGTCCTCGCCCACCGATTCGTCGGAAGCGACGGGTCGAGGGCCGTCATCGCAGTCGCGTATTTCGAAATGCGCGCCGGGCGATGCCCGCGCTCCCACAGGAGATGGTCGAGCGCGGAGGGCGTGGATCCGGACTTCGTCTCGATGACGACGAGGTCGGGCGCCGCGAGAGTCTCCGCGCCTCCGTCCCCCATCGTCCCATGGCGCAGATCCGTCCACGTGAGGTCGGAGTCGATGGTCGCCCGCCCGTCCCCGTGGGGCATGAGGAGAGTCGCACGCGTGTAGGAGCCGCGCAGTACGGGGCGGAGCGACCCCGGGTCCGGCGCCTCGCATCCGGCGCGGATGAGAGTGTCGCGGACCCATGCCTCACCCTCGTCGCTGATCCGTCCCTCACGGGCGTCGTCGACGGCGCAGGGGATGCGTGTCTTGACGGTCGTGTTGCGCTCCCCGCGGGTTTTCACTTCGAGGAAGGCGATGTCGGAGTCGAGGTAGACGCGGGCGCGGATCTTGTATCGGCGCCTGCGGGGCCTGGCCGTATCGAAGAAGGAGCGCAGTCCCGGAGTGTCGAAATAGGTCGATGCATACGCCTGGGAGCGGATCCCGTCGATGCTGAGGACTCTCGTATCCGCGCTGAGGCCGGACATGATATCGGGGATGTGAGTGCGGGTGACGACGTACTTGCGGTCGACTCGCGTCAGCATCTGCGCCCGCTCGTTAAGTTCTGCGAGCCCGATCGTGTCGAGGTCGACGGGGATCAGTGCGTCGGCGCTGCGTCGAATGATGCGCGGGGTGTGGACGATGAGAGGGGTCATCGCGTCTCCTTGGGCGAATGGTGTCCGGGTCAGCGGTTCGAAGTGGGGGCGAGGTCCCGCGGGGCTGCGCGATGGACGAACTTCGTGTGGGCGACCTCGCGCTCAACCGTCAACTGTGTCCCCAACGAGGAGCGTTCGGCGGGCGAGTAGTTGCGAAACCGGACATCGACGAGAGTGAGGTCGTTGACGAAGTCGATGCGGATGACGCGGGTGCCGATGACCTTCGCGCCGAGTCGTTCTTCGAGGGCGCTCCGAAGGGAGGCGCCGTCGGCGATGGCGCGATCGAGTTGCACCGTCTGATTCGAGTAGCGCCCGAAGAGGAAGCGGGAGTCCCCGAATGCGAGGGCCGCGAGGATGAGGGCGACGAGTCCGACGATAAGGGGGGTCGGCGTACTCGTCATGCCCATAAGCAGCCCGATGGACAGGGAGGCGAAGTAGTAGGCGATCTCGTGCTGGGTGATCTCGTCGGAGCGCAGGCGGATGATCGAGAGGACTCCGAAGAGGCCGAGGCCGAGTCCGGCGGACACCGTGGAGTTCGCAAGGACCGTCGCGACGGCGAGGACGCCGACATTGACGCCGAGGAAGGCGGCGACGAGGTCGATTCGCCGGTGCCGGGGGAAGTAGAGGCCGAAGACGAGGACGGCCATGGCGATGAGGTCGATCCCGATCGTGATGAGCGCGGTCATAATGCTCTCCTTTGCTTTATCTCTTGGTGCTATTCCAGTCGTTCTTCCTAAATCTGAGCTGTGGAGGAGATGAGAGACTTATAAGGTTCCTGTGAAAGTGTTGTACGGCACTCCCGTCGTGGGGCTGCGCGCCGGCGACGATGCCGTCTCGCGACTGAAACCGGCCCTCGATTCGGCTCACCGGGCCACCAGACGCGGGGCTGTGCACCGGAACCTCCGTCACTCTGCCCGATGACGCACCGGGCGCCCTCGTTGTGGCGAGCCTGACGGATCTGCTCGCCCTATTTGTGCTCGCCGCGGATTGACGTGATCGTAATAGAACGCCCAGGGGTTGACACGCTCGTTCAACTCCCCTGCAGGCCCGCCATCAAATCAGATTCGACAAAACCAGGAAATCCGTGCGCGACAGATTCGCCGATGCCGGGATGAGGCGCTCAGAGCCGCGCGACCCGGCCCTCCAGCCAGGCGATGATCGACGCTACGGAGGCTCCTCGCGCCCAAGTCAGGAAGGTGCCGGAACGCCGATGCAGGTTGAGGGCGGGCACGTGCGGATTGGTCCACGCCTCCAAATCCGCCTCGAAGCCCCGGGCCCAGGGGGACTGCAGAAGACCGACTCCCTCGCCGTCGAGGACGACATCTGTGACCAGGCAGGCGCTGGCAACCGCCTGAACGTAGGTGGCGAGGTTCCGGGCGAACTCGGCAATGGTTCGTCGGCACGCCTGATCACCCTCGGTTGCAAGGGCCATCAGGTCCTCCTGGTCCCATGGTCGGCCATCATTGACGACGATGGACCGCCCTGTCCTGGCCCGCCCGACCACTGCGGGTACGGTGAGGGCCCCATTGGCACAGCCCGTATGACCGTATTGACACATGCCTCCAGCCCCTGCGACCGGGAAGTGCCCGGTGACACCATGGCCAGCTGCTGGGGAGCGGAGAGCACGTCTACCGTGCACCACGCCATGTCCGATCCCGGCTCCGACAGTGACGAGGATGAAGGATTCGGTGCTCACCCCCAGCCCGAACCACTGTTCCAGCCACGTCTGGGCTTCGAGGTCGTTCACCACCTGCAGCGCGGTGCCCTCGGGAGTACGGATCATCGATGCCAGGTCGACATCCTTCCAACCGAGGAAGCGGGAGTCCTTGACCACTCCGGCGTCGATAGAGCCCCCCATGGAGATGCCCACCCCTTCGAGACGACCTTCCAGACGGGGAGAGTCAGCCAAATCCTCAATGAGTCGGTTGACCTGTGCACTCAGCGCAGCTGGCGAGCGGTCCGCAATCGGACACGAGTGCTCGACCCTGCTCACTGCACGGACGTCCACGACGACTGCGTGAATCATGGTGGAGGTGAGATTGATGCCGATGAAGGCGTGGGCGTCGGACGGTATCCTGAGCAACTGCGTGGGCCGCCCCATGCCGGTGCGGGATATCCCCATGCCGTCATCGAGAACGAGGCCATCCTCGATCAGTGGACGAACGAGACGGGTCAAGGTTCCCGGCGACAGGCGGAGATCTCGTGCCATGTCCGCCCTGGACAGCGGGCCCTTGGTGAGGATGTGTGCTGCGGCTGCCAGGGTCGAGTCCTCGTATAATCCCGGCATTCGGTCACCGCCAATCTCAATTTCTCAGTGCATCGGCAGGTCCTGGAGCGGCTCAAGTCCGCCGTACGCGCACACTGGATCCGCAGGTTTCGCACTAATTCTATCCCGCTCACGGTGCTCCCGAAGCCGCGCCGACGGCCCTCGGATGCTCAACGGCTTCCTGCTGCGACCTGCCCGATATGAGTAATTCTCGCAAAACCCTTGTCAAGGTCAGCATCACCTCCTACTATGTTGTCTATTGGAATTAAGTCGAGTCGCGACAGTGTGATAACACTTCGCGCGGCACCTGATCGACACACCCGCACAAAGGAGTGAAACATGTCGAACCAGCCTGGCATCACTCTCCTGCGCAATGGTGGAACCTCGGTTATTGCGAGGATTTTTAAGGACTCTCTCCCTGAGATTCTCCATTGGGGCGAAGACCTGGGACCCCTTACGCCCAGAAGTCTCGAAGATTTTGCCCTCACCCAGGTCCTTCCCATCACCTCGGGAACTCCGGACCTCCCACCACGACTTTCTTTATGTCCACAACAATCAGAAGGGTGGATCGGTACCCCCGGCCTCCAAGGCTCAGTCGAGGGGCGCGGCACCTTCAGCTCCTTTACCCTCACCTCCTGGACCGTCGAGGGCAAAGGAACCGAGGAGTCACCGAGTACTTTGCGGGTGCAGGCTCATGATGACGAGGCCGACCTCGATATGCTCCTCACCCTTCACCTGGAGGATTCGGGCCTCTTGCGCGCACGTCTCGCCCTCACCAATCGAGGGAACCGGTCCTATGCCCTGGACTCCCTCCTCCTCGCTCTGCCCACCCCCGCCGAGGAGAGCCTCGTCCTCGACCAGAACGGTCATCACCTGCGCGAACGCGAGATCGCCACTCACGAGTTCACCATCGGCGCCCACGAAAGAACCACCCGCGTGGCCCGCGGACACAACTCCTCCACTATTCACGGGACCTGCGGACGGGGCCCCTTGTGGCGCAGCGCCCCCGTTCACTACGTGCACGTCGCATGGTCCGGCAATACCCGTACGGTCGCGGAGAAGACCCCCCAGGGACAGCAGTGCCTCATCGCGGGGGAAATCCTACTGCCCGGCGAGGTCGTCCTCGCCCCCGGTGACGTCCACGAGGGCCCCTGGATCTTCGCGACCTGGGGAAACGGACTGGACGAGGCCGCCGCCCGCATCCACCAGTACCTGCGGGGGCGCCCCAACCACCCGCACACGCCGCGCCCCGTCACCTTGAACGCCTGGGAGGCCGTGTACTTCGACCATTCCATGGAGCGTCTGCTGCCCCTAGTGGAGGCGGCCGCGAAGGTCGGCATCGAACGCTTCGTCCTGGACGACGGCTGGTTCGGCTCCCGGCGCGACGACACCTCTGGACTGGGAGACTGGGTGGTCTCCGAGGAGGTGTGGCCGAATGGCTTGAGCCCCCTGGCCGACGCCGTCCACGAACGCGGAATGCAATTCGGCCTGTGGTTCGAACCCGAGATGGTCAGTCCCGACTCCGATGCGGCCCGCGCCCACCCCGATTGGATCCTCTCCCCCGCGAGCCACCGCCCCCAGCCTGCTCGCCATCAGCAGGTTCTCGACCTGACGAACCCCGAGGCCTTCGAACACGTGCGCTCACAGATGCTCGCCGTCCTGGACGAGGTCCGAATCGACTACATCAAATGGGATTTCAACCGGGACCTGTACGAAGCGGTGTCGCCGCGCACCGGCCTGCCCGTCCACCACACTCAGACCCTGGCCGTCTACGCCCTCATGGACGCCCTTTTGGAGGCCCGCCCCGGCCTGGAGATCGAGTCGTGCGCCGGAGGCGGGGGCCGTATCGACCTGGGGATCATGGAGCGAGCAATGCGCGTGTGGGCCTCGGACTGCATCGACCCCCTGGAGCGCCAGCAGATCGAGGCTGGAACGGCTCTGCTGCTGCCGCCCGAACTGGTCGGCTCGCACATCGCGTCGACCACCTCCCATACCACGGGGCGCACCCTCGCCCTGGACATGCGCGCCTCCACCGCGATCCTGTCCCACATGGGCGTCGAATGGGACCTCACCGCGGTGAGTCCCGGGGAGCTCGATCAGCTCGGCGCCTGGATCGCCCTGCACAAGGAACTACGATCCCTGACCCACACCGGAACCCTGGTCCATGCCGATCACCCCGACCCGGGCTGGTCCATCCGCGGCGTCGTCGCAGTCGACAAAACCGAAGCCGTATACTTCCTGACCCGCACGGTCACCTCCGCTCAGCGTCCCACTCCACCCGTGCGCCTACCCGGCCTTGACGAGAACGCCTGCTACGCCCTTGAATCCCTGAGCCCCGCGGGAGTGCCCTCGCCGGTCCCCCGCCGCCTGGATACCGTCCCGTGGTGGCCCGGCCCCGTCACTCTCGCCGGTCGCTCATTGACGAGGGCGGGGCTGCGCATTCCCGACCTCGACCCCGCCCAATGCTTCATGCTCCGCCTGCGCGCCCAGTGACACAGTCCCTAATTCCCATTGAAGGGAGAACCCACCCCATGTCCATCACCAGCACCAGAGCACGCCCGACAGTGATCAGCAAGGACATGCGCACCGCAGGATTCTTCCTGCTGCCCGCAGCCATCGGCCTGATCGCTTTCTACATCGTCCCGGCCGTCCGCGGCTTCTACTACTCCTTCACCGACTACCCGGTCCTCCAGGCGGCCGAGTGGATCGGAGTAGGCAACTACACCCGTTTGCTTACCGACCCGCTGTTCTGGAACGCCCTGCTGGTCACCGCCTACTACGTGCTGCTCAACATCGGTTTCCAGACGATCATCGCCGTCGTCCTGGCCGTCCTCATGCAGCGGCTCACCGAATCCACGCTGATCCGGGGCATGGCACTGCTGCCGTACTTCGTGGCGAACGTGGTCATCGCTCTGCTGTGGTACTTCATGATGGACTACCAGATGGGCATCGTGAACGTCGGCCTCGATGCCATCGGCTTCGACCGGGTCGCCTTCTTCGGGGAGTCCGCCTGGGCGATCCCAACCGTCGCATTCATCAACGTCTGGCGGCACATGGGCTACACGGCACTGCTGGTCTTCGCCGGCCTGCAGACCATTAACAAGAGCGTGTACGAGGCGGCCGACATTGACGGTGCAGGTGAGGGCAGGAAGTTCTTCTCCATCACCTTGCCGCTGCTGCGACCGGTCCTGGCAATGATTCTGGTCGTTACTGTCACCGGCTCATTTCAAATCTTCGACACCATCGCCATCACCACCCAGGGCGGGCCCGTCAACGCCACGCGCGTCATCTACTTCTACATCTACGACCTAGCCTTCGGCCAGCTCGACTTCGGATACGCATCAGCCCTGGCCATGGTCTTGTTCATGCTCCTCATCGGGATCTCAATGATCCAGTTGAAGCTGATGCGGGCCGGCGAGTCGGACGAGTTGTGAGGAGAGAGAACATGACACATGCGACCCCGACCCTGTCAAGGCACAAGACCAAGGCCCGCCCTCGCCCCGGCCGCATTGCCGCGTGGGCCTGTCTGATCGCCATCCTCGCCCTCACTCTCATCCCCTTCTATTGGATGCTGCGCTCCTCATTCACCCCGAACGCCGAGCTCATCTCCGAACCTGGCGCCCTATGGCCGAAGAACCCCACCTTCGATGCCTATCGCCGCGTTTTCGGTTTGACCACACCGGAGGAGGCCATCGCGCAGGGCGGCGCGGGCGCCTCCATCGACTTCTGGCTGTACCTGCGCAATTCCGCCATCGTCGCCACCTTAGTGACCGTCGGGCAGACCACCTTCTCTGCAATGGCCGCCTACGCTTTCTCGCGGCTGCAGTGGAAGGGCCGGGACTTCGTATTCTCGGTGTTCCTGTCCGCTCTGATGGTGCCCTCGATCTTCACCGCGATCCCGAACTTCATCCTCATTAAGGAACTCGGGCTGCTCAACACCTTCGCGGGCATCGTCCTGCCGACCTTCTTCATGACGCCCTTCGCAATCTTCTTCCTGCGTCAGTTCTTCCTGGGCATCCCCAAGGAGATTGACGAGGCAGCGATGATCGACGGCTCCGGGCCTCTCAAGGTGTTCTTCCGGGTCATCGTCCCCATGTCGGCTGCGCCCATCACCACCTTGGCGGTGCTGACGTTCATCGCTGCATGGAACGACTACATGTGGCCACTGCTGGTGGGCCAGTCCGAGAACGTCCGGGTGCTCACCGTGGCGCTGGGCATCTTCCGCTCGCAGACCCCGCAGGGTTCGCCCGACTGGGCCGGACTCATGGCGGCCGCCCTCATTGCGGCGCTGCCGATCATCATCCTCTTCACCGTCCTGGGCAAGAGGATCGTCAACTCCATCGGCTTCTCCGGAATCAAGTGAGGCGAAGATGACCAGTTCAACACGCTCCCTTTCCCGTGCTTCCTCCCGTTCCCGTCGGGTCGCCGCCTTTCTCACCGGCGTTTCCGCCCTCGGTCTCTCCCTGGCCTCCTGCTCGAGCCTGCCCCTGGCGGGGGATGACGAGGTCGTCCTCGACTACTGGCTCTGGGACTCCTCCCAGCTGCCCGGATACCGCCAGTGCGCCGCCGCCTTCGAAGAGGCCAACCCGGGCATCACCATCCGGATTACGCAGTACGGCTGGGGTGACTACTGGACGCAGATCACCGCGACCATGGTCGCCGAGGCCGCCCCGGACGTCTTCACCAACCACACCGGTCAGTTCGGCAAGTACGCCGGCCTGGACCAGCTGTTGGACCTGACCCCCTACATCGAGCGCGATGGTTTCGACCTGTCGATCTTCGAGGAGGGACTGGCCGACCAGTGGGTCGACGAAACCGGGACCGGTCGCTTCGGCATCCCCAAGGACTGGGACACCGAGGCACTGTTCTACAACGAGAACCTGATCGCCGAAGCCGGGTACACCCGCGAGGACCTGTGGTCGCTGGAGTGGAACCCCGAGGACGGCGGCTCCTTCGAGGCAATGCTCGCCCACCTGACCGTGGACAAGAACGGGGTGCGCGGTGACGAGCCCAACTTCGACAAGAACAACATCGCCGTGTACGGCATGGGATACGGAGACGCCGGAGCCGGGTACGGGCAGACCCAGTGGTCCCCCTTCGCCTTGACCAACGGACACTGGACTTGGACGGACAAGAACCCGTGGGGCCGGACCTTCAACTATGACGACCCCGCCTTCAAGGAGACCATCTCCTGGTACATTGGGCTCATCGAAAAGGGGTACATGCCGCCCCTCGCAGTGGCCACTTCGGGCATCGGCTCCCTGGAGAGTCTTGGTTCGGGCGGATACGCAATGATCGTCGAGGGCTCCTGGAACGTCAACACGGTGTCGAACACCGCGGCAGTCCCTGTGCAGGTCGCGCCCACCCCGATCGGCCCTGACGGGAATCGGGCCTCGGTGGTGAACGGTCTGGCGGACTCGATCTTCGTCGGCTCCGAGCATCCCGACGAGGCATGGGAGTGGGTGAAGTTCCTGGGTTCGACCTCCTGCCAGGACATCATCGCCGAACAGGCAGTGGTCTTCCCCGCGATCTCGACATCTTCGGAGAAGGCGATCATCGCCTTCGAGGAACTGGGTTTCGACGCGCAGGCCTTCGCCATCCACATTCACGAGGGGACGGGCGTGTCCTCACCGGTCATCGACCGGTGGGCGGCTCTAGAGTCGATCATGTCTCCGGCGATGTCAGCGGTCTTCATGTTCCAACAGCCGGTTGATTCCATGGACCGGGTCAATGCCGAAGCCGATGCCATGATGGCGCGCAACCGGGACTGAACATGAGCCGGACGTCGGTGCACCGCAGGCATTGCGACAAGAGAGGGGGATAGGTTTCGGCAGTGACGCATTGCGCAAAACGCATGTGATCTTTGTCCTATCACGGCCCCGTACTCGTCCACGGATCGACATCCCAAAAACTGCGGAATCCCAATGAAAAGCAGCCGTCTGCCCCCAGATCCCGCGCGAGGCGCCGCGCAGTCCTAGCGTCATGACCATGGTCGAAGTCAGAATCCACGGTCGAGGAGGACAGGGAGTCGTCACCGCATCCGATCTGCTGGCAATGGCTGCTTTCACAGACGGACACCACGCGCAGGCATTCCCCTCCTTCGGCTCCGAGCGCACCGGCGCCCCCGTTGTCGCCTTCTGCCGGATCTCCGATACGGAGATCCGGACCAGGGAACCTGTCCTCGAACCCGATGTCATCGTCATCCAGGACCCGACACTGCTCGCCGTGATGGACGTCTTCGCCGGGCTCAAACCCAATGGGTACGTCCTCCTCAATTCGACGAAGTCGTTCCACGAGCTCGGGCTCGACGACCTCGTCGCCTCCCTGCCCCCCGGCCACGCCATCACCCTCGCCGCCTTCGACTTGGCCCGCGAACACGTGGGGCGCCCCGTCCCCAACGCCGTGATGCTCGGCGGAGTCGCGGCCCTCACCGGCCTCATCCGCCTCCAATCCGTCGTCGACGCGATCCACCACCGCTTCCCCGGCCGAGTCGGGGACCAGAACGTCACGGCGGCAACAGCCGCATTCGACCTCGTCACGTCCATGCGCACCGCCGCACAAGGGGAGGAACCCCATGCGTGAACAAATCGAAGGCTCGCAGGCCATCGCCAAAGCGGTCGCCGCGTGCACGCCTGAAGTGATCGCCGCCTACCCGATCAGCCCGCAGACGCACATCGTCGAAACACTGTCTGCTCTCGTCAAGAAGGGCGAACTCGACGGGTGCGAATACCTCAACGTCGAATCGGAGTTCGGCGCGATGTCCGCCTGCATCGGCGCATCCGCTGTGGGCGCCCGAACGTACACGGCGACCGCATCACAGGGCCTGCTCTTCATGGTCGAAGCGGTGTACAACGCCTCAGGCCTGGGCCTGCCGATCGTCATGACCGTCGCGAATCGCGCGATCGGCGCCCCCATCAACATCTGGAACGACCACACCGACGCGATGAGTCAGCGCGACTCCGGGTGGCTGCAACTGTACGCCGAAACCAATCAAGAGGCCGCGGACCTGCACGTCCAGGCTTTCCGCATCGCTGAAGAACTGTCGCTGCCCGTCATGGTGTGCATGGACGGCTTCGTCCTCACCCACGCGATGGAGGTCGTTGACGTCCCCGAGGCCGACCAGGTCGCCCGCTTCCTTCCCCCCTATGAGCCCCGTCAGGTCCTCGACCCTGAAAGGCCCGTATCGATCGGGGCGATGGTCGGCCCCGAGGCGTACACCGAGGTCCGCTACCTCGCCCACCACCGTCAAATGCAGGCCCTCGACCTCATTCCTCGGGTGCAGGCGGAGTTCGCTGAGATCTTCGGACGCGACTCGGGCGGCCTCGGGCGCCCCTACCGCACCGAGGACGCCGAGACGATCGTCGTGTCGATGGGCTCGGTGCTCGGCACCATCAAGGACGTCATCGACGAGCGTCGCGAACGCGGGGAGAGGATCGGGGTCCTCGGCATCACGAGCTTCCGCCCCTTCCCCACCGACGCGGTGCACGACGCGCTCAAGAACTGCCGCCGCTTCATCAACGTGGAGAAGGCGTTCTCCGTCGGCATCGGCGGGATCGTGTCCTCCCACTGCCGCAGCGCCGTGCGGGGCATGGGGATCGAGAACTTCGAAGTCTTCGCCGGACTCGGCGGGCGCCCCATTACGAAGGCGTCCCTGCACGCCCTCCTCGACGAGGCCGCCGCCGGTACTCTCGACGAGCAGACCTTCCTCGACCTCGACCGTGGACTCGTTGACGCCGAACTTGCCCGCGAGGCCGCCACCCGCAGGTCGGGTCCCCTCGCTGAGAACATCATGCGCGACTCGCATGCGCGCACCGACGCTGCATTGCGGATGTGACAGGAGCCGGCACATGAGCACTCATCTGGGAATCCCCGGGGTCCGCGAGACCCTCATCCCCGCGCGTGAACACGTCAAGTTCTACCAAGTCGGCTCCTACGCGGTCGGCAATCGGCTCGCCGAAGAAGACTACCGTTCCGTCCAATCCGACCCGAATCGTTGGAATACGCTCACCTCCGGGCACCGCGCCTGCCAGGGGTGCGGCGAGGCCCTCGGCGCCCGCTATGCTCTCGACTCCGCGGCCGCAGCGTCGGGCGGGGACCTCGTCGCGGTGAACGCCACCGGCTGCCTCGAAGTCTTCTCCACCCCCTACCCCGAGTCCGCATGGACCGTACCGTGGCTGCACTCCCTCTTCGGCAACGCCCCTGCGGTCGCCGCGGGTGCCGTTGCGGGTCTGCGCGCCAAGGGAAGGGCGACCAGGGTCGTCGCTCAGGGAGGTGACGGCGGGACCGTCGACATCGGCATGGGCTGCCTGTCGGGAATGTTCGAGCGCAATGACGACGTCTTGTACATCTGCTACGACAACGAGGCGTATATGAACACCGGCGTGCAGCGCTCCGGCGCGACGCCCCCCACCGCACGCACGGCGACCACCCAGCCCGTCGGGCCGAATCCGGGCAATAGTTTCGGCCAGGGCAAGGACATGGCCCGCATCGCGATGGCCCATGAGATCCCCTATGTCGCGACCGCGACAGTCGCCGACCTGCGCGACCTCGAGTACAAGGTGACCAAGGCGATGGGATACCACGGGGCTCGCTACATCCACGTCCTCGTTCCGTGCCCGCTCGGGTGGGGGGCCGCCTCGAATCTGACGGTGAAACTCGCAAGGCTTGCCACCCAGACCGGCCTCTTCCCCGTGTTCGAGGCCGAGGGGGGCGAGATCACCTCGGTGACGAAGATCCGCCGCCCCGCCCCCGTCGAGGAGTACCTGCGCCCCCAGCGCCGCTTCGCGCACCTGTTCAGGGGGGAGGGCGATGCTCCGACCCTCGCCCGCATCCAGGCGATCGCCGATCGCAATATCCGCCGCTACGGCCTCATCGACGAGGAGCTGCTCGACTCGGACGTCCTCGAACGGGTCCTCGCCGCTCCCGAGGATCCCGAGGGCCGGTACGACACGATCATCCATGCCGCGGCCCAGACGAAACAGGGGCGCGCTGAGGCGGCCGCCCTCGCCGAGGCGTTGGAGGGGGCGGGGCCGACGACGCAGATCCGCAGGCCCGACACATTGACGAGGGCGTCCCTGCGCGCCGAGGCCGCACCGGAGAAGGAGTGAGCGCCATGACCATCGAGACTCAGCCCTTTGCGATTACTCTGAACGTCGGGTCGTCGCTGGCGAATGAGACCGGATCGTGGCGCACGGAACGGCCCGTATACGTCAACCTTTTGCCGCCGTGCAATAAGGCGTGCCCGGCGGGCGAGAACATCCAGCAGTGGCTGTACCACGCCGAAGAGGGCGACTACGAGGCCGCGTGGCGCGAGATCATGGTGAATAATCCGATGCCCGCAACAATGGGGCGCGTCTGCTATCACCCGTGTCAGACGGCGTGCAATCGCGTTCAGGTCGATGAGGCGGTCGGGATCAATGCGATCGAGCGCTTCCTCGGGGATAAGGCGATCGAACAGGGGTGGCGCGTCCCGGTGACTGCGCCCGATTCGGGCAAGTCGGTGCTCATCGTCGGTGCTGGCCCGTCGGGGCTGTCTGCCGCCTATCATCTGCGCATGGCGGGCCACCGCGTGCACATCAAAGAGGCGGGCCCCATGGCGGGCGGTATGATGCGCTTCGGCATCCCGGCCTACCGCCTGCCCCGGGGAATCCTGGATGCGGAGATCCGCCGCATTGAAGAGATGGGCGTGACCTTCGAGTTCAACGCGAAAGTCGACAATGTCGAGGATGAGGTCGGCACGTGGGATGCGATCTTCCTCGCCGTGGGCGCCCACATCGGGCGACGCGCTTTCATCCCCGCCGGGGAGTCCGCGAAGATCATGGACGCCGTGTCTGTGCTTCAGGGCGTCGAGACCGGTGAGAAGCCGATGCTGGGACGCCGAGTCGTCGTCTACGGCGGCGGCAATACGGCGATCGACATGGCCCGCACCGCTAAGCGCCTCGGCGCATCCGAGGCGATCATCGTTTACCGGCGCACCCGCGACCGCATGCCCGCACACGACTCCGAGGTCACCGAGGCCGAGGAGGAGGGCATCATGATGCGCTGGCTGTCCACGGTCAAGCACGTGGATGGTGGGACGCTGACCATTGAGAAGATGGAGCTCGACGAGTCGGGCTTCCCGCAGCCGACCGGCGAATTCGAGGAGCTCGGCGCGGATTCCCTCGTCATGGCTCTGGGCCAGGAGGCGGACCTGTCGTTGATCGAGAACGCCTCGGGCATTGAGATCGAGGACGGGGTCGTGCGCGTCACCGACCAGATGATGACGGGCATTGACGGCGTGTTCGCCGGCGGCGACATGGTGCCCTCGGAGCGAACGGTGACTGTGGCGATCGGGCACGGGAAGAAGGCGTCGCGCTATATCGACGCCTACCTGCACGGGACCACATACGAGCCCGCCCCCAAGCATGGCGATGCCGAGTTCTCCCGGATGACGCCGTGGTACTACGCGGATGCACCTCATCAGGTGCGCGCGAAGCTGGAGGGGGCCAGGCGCGCCTCCTCCTTCGACGAGGTCGTTCAGGGTCTGGATGAGGAGTCCGCGATCTTCGAGGCCCGCCGCTGCATGTCGTGCGGCAACTGTTTCGGCTGCGACAACTGTTTCGGCGTCTGCCCGGATAATGCGATCACGAAGATCAAGCCCGGCGAGTACGAGTTCAAGTACGACTACTGCAAGGGCTGCGGCCTGTGCGCCGAAGAGTGCCCCTGCGGCGCGATCTCCATGATCCCCGAGCAGGTGTAGCGCCGCCCTCCTCACTCTGTATCCACAGCGACGACTACGACGTCACCGAGTGGGGATAGACTGCATGAATGAGGTTCGCGTATCTCGATGAGTCACGAACATCGGATGGGCGCATCTATATGTTCGGCATTCTCCTCATTGACGAGGATCAGCTCAGCTCCGTCGAGCGGTCTTTGGACTCCCAGGCGAGCTTCGCGCACTCCCTCTGCCCCTCCGTTCCTGATTCTGCGGAGTTCCATGGTTACGATCTCTTTCACCTGAAGAGCGATTGGAATGGGGCACCTATCTGGTTGAGTGTTCAACTATTTCAGAACATATCCAAGATCGTCGTCAACTCCGGAGCCACGTTGATCATTCGAGCAATCAACGTTCCCCGCCTCAAGGCTAGGTACTCTAAGCCCTTCCCACCGCACGAATTAGCTCTTGCTCATGCATTTGAAGCGATCGAACGCAAGATGCGTGAGACTGCGCCTGATGAAGCGGTGCTCCTGTTCGCTGATGAGCATCACAGCGCTGAGACCGGTCGAACCAATCTTCACGTGGGACGCGATCGGAAACTACGAGGCAAGACCAGCATCACTCTCGATCACGTCGCCGACACCGTGTACTTCGGGCCATCTTCATCAAGCCGCCTACTTCAGGCGATCGACGTGGTTACCTTTGTGTTTCAGCGTCACAGATTCCACACCGAGAGAGACCCACAGGCGCAACGCGCACTTAACAGAATCTGGCGGATTCTCGGGCCAGCGATCACGTACCACGAATGGCCATGACGAGCACATGATGCACGGAAACCCTGGCCACAAGGGCCAGGGTCCGGCTGATGCGGGAGCTGTAAAGATCCTGCAAGATCCACTGTATCAAGCACTGCCTCCTCGTTTCAATAGGAGCGAAGCACGTGCGGCGGAACAGCGTGACGATGGCACGCTTGCAACAAGTTGCCGCATGCCGCGTTACAGCACAAGAACGTACGAGGGTGTCAGATTGTCTGTGTGAGTGGTCTTCTTCTTGAAAGGTTGTTTGACTATGAGTATGACGATTGATGATGCGTTGCTTGGGTCAAGTCCTTGGTAGTGGTGTAGTCGTTTTGTGGTCCTTTGGTGTTGAGTTATGCGTTGAGTTCGAGGATGCTGTTGGTCACTTCCTTAGCGTCGGTTTCGGGGAGGCGGCGGCGAGGCGAGTGATGGCTTGGTGGTTGAGGAAGATGCCCACTGAGTGGGTGCGGCGTTCGGATCTCGCGGTGTGCGTCATTGTTGACGCTGGTGATGTAACTGGTCAACGTGTTCATCGAAGTCCGCACCCATGCGGGACACCTGCGACTTGAACAGCGAATCAATGCCGAGCGTCTTGACGAGCGTGTCCATGCGGCGGGTGGAAACGCCGGCGAGGTAGCAGTCGGCGACGACAGTGACAGTGCCGCCTCGGCGCACTTACGGCGCTCCAGCAACCAGTCCGGGAAGTACGTGCCCGAGCGCAATTTGGGGACGGCAACGTCGATCGTGCCGACTCGGGTGTCCAGCTCACGGTGTCACTAGCCGTTACGCTACGCAACCCGGTTCGGGGACGTTTTGCCCCATTCGGCGCCACATACCGCGTCCGCGTCAGCATCAACCAAGAGCAGCGTTGATCACGCTTTGCAATAATGCCGCATCAAATCCGGGAACACCTCCACGAGAGCTTCACCGAACAAGCCAGCAGGGCCGACAATATGAGAAGCGGCCACCGTGATGACTCCATCCGAGTGGGATGCGAGAATTTCCTCGAAGAACCACACAGTCACCGCACCCACACTCATGACAAGGCCAGCCACCGAGGACTACACCACTCTACAGGGCACTACTCCCGTGCGACCTCTTCGATAATGCGATCCGACCACAGTAGATCGTAGAAGCCCTGCTCGGCGCACCGCAGGAAGACATCCGCAACGGTGATAGGAACCAGCACATTCGCATCAAGAAGGGCCCGGAAACTCACTCTGCGTTCATCTCCTCCCTCACGAGTTTCACCGCTTCGGCGACTTCTTCGAGGGTCGGATCATCAAATCCATGCTCTCGAGCCGATTCCGAGAACCTCATGATGGCCGTTCGCCGCTCCGCGGCCCGCTCTGCTCGATACCGCTCGAGGTCTTCGAGCATCACGTATCGATGTCGATTCGGCTTATCGAAGGGGATCTTTCCTTCTTCAAGGAGTTTTACGAGAGTCGGACGAGATACGCCGAGGATCTCCGCAGCCTCCCCAGTCGTCAGGCGCATGGCGGTCGGAGTAAGTACGATTGCTCGTCCAGCCTGCATAGCTTCAACGACATCGCGAAGCACGCTGAACACCTCTTCCGGCAGAGGGATCGCATGCCCTTGATGGTCGACCAACCTTGGCTGAGCCGCGAGCAGCTGATCCATCTCGTGAAGCTCGCGACGATCTTCAGGGGGCAAAACCGTGCGCGGACCTCGCAAAGGCGCCCCAATGCTGTCTCTTTCTCTCTCCACTGTCATGCTCGCCATGAACCCAGTCTACGTCAGAAACGAAAGAAACGATAGAGGTGGTTGAAGTGTCGATCATCAAGCAGCCAGCGAACCATCAGGATGAGATGAATCGGCAGGCGAAAATTCTTCAGCGGTCTGCAGACACGCGGAGCCCCGAGCTCGACGGTCGGGGCTCGGCTGATGCGAGAACTGCGAACAGATCCTGCAAGACCTACTGCATCAAGTACCGTTTCCTCGTTTCGATAGGAACGAACCACTTGCGGCGGAGCTTTCAATACCAACGAAAATACAAAGGTGACGCCCTACTACAAAAGACCTACACCATCGACTTCCTTACCAAGAAGCAGGTTAAGAACGAAGGTACGGTGCCTCAGTACTACGTCACCGGTAACCATGAGGCCATCATCAGTCCTGCCGTATGGGACTTCGTCCAAGCCGAACTCGCCGCCACGTGCAAAGGTCAGTGCTCCTCCTCCAGACAACGCGTGTTCTCCGGGAAAATCGGGATCTTTCCATACGGAGATGAAGGCTTCCAAGATCGATGGTGACACAGCCGCGCCGGTCGAGTCGGGGATAATGCCCTGGATGGCACTGAGTATGTGCAGTTCTTAATCAATGATGTTGAGATGGGATGCGCGGAGCTGATTGATTGGCAACTATCAGATAGTTATGTCGACATTGACACAAAGTATCTACGAAGGAAATGTGGTTCTTTGAAATTCGAGCAACGGCACGTCGTCGCGAGCTTGGCGCTGAATTCGCTGCGGCATGAAAACTTCAAGAACTCGAGAGTCGATCCTCTCTGCGAGATCGTCGTCGGGGTATCACATGAAGGTCTTGTCGCTCTTGACCATGTCAAGATATCCCCGTTCATGTAGATCCTGCAGGTCAGTGCGAGCGGTTCACCCGTTCCTGTCTGCGAAGCAGTAGTCGCATCCCATCATGAAGTGGAGGGTGATGGCGCGTACGAGGGCGGGCACATACGGACCGTCCTCATCATTCAGCGAGGTCGTCGAGCGCTCCATCCGTCACGCGACCTTACAAAGAGTTCCGCTTACCAATGACGAGGACGAGCGCCGTCGGCCGGCGTCTGCGCGCCGCTGCTGCAGGATCGGGCCGCACCAACTCTCAACTGCGGGTTCACAGATGATGAAGTCGCAGCCCTTAGGGCTTTCATATTCCCTTTCACGCGTCATCGGACGATGATGGGCGTATGACATCAAGACCCTCGAGCACCACTGCGACTCCTTCCGATGACGAGCTCGCCGCCCTCGTCGACTCCACACCCGCATCGGGGCCGCGCCGCTCCATCGTCTTCCTCGCCACAGTCGCCACCTTCGGCTCCCTGCTCTTCGGCTACGACACGGGCGTCATCGCCGGGGCCCTGCCCTACATGTACATGCCGACTGCAGCGGGCGGCCTCGGCCTCAATGAGTTCGACGAGGGGCTCGTCGGCGCCACCCTCGCCATCGGCGCCGCCTTCGGCGCGATCATCGGCGGACGTCTGTCCGACCGATACGGCAGGCGCCACAATATTCTCCTGCTCGCCCTCATCTTCATCGTCGGTACGCTCGGCTGCACCTTCTCCCCCAATATCCCCGTCCTCTTGCTGTTCCGCTTCATCCTCGGATGGGCGGTCGGCGGCGCGTCCGCGACGGTGCCGATCTACCTGTCTGAGTCCGCTCCGACCAGGGTCCGCGGCCCGCTCGTCGCCCTCGACCAGTTCATGATCGTCTTCGGGCAACTCCTCGCCTACTCCATGAACGCGATGCTGGCCCGCGGACACGGCGGCCCCCACGTCACCATCGACGTCGCCGTCGGAGAATCCGCACACCTCACGTGGGATCAGGCGTCGACCATGGCCGACATCGTCATTGTGAGCGGTAATGGCATGGCGTGGCGGTGGATGCTCGTCCTCGCAACGATCCCGGCGGTCCTCCTGTGGATCGGAATGCGCATGATGCCCGAATCGGGGCGCTGGTATGCGGCGAATCGTCACTACGCGGAGGCGATCGGCGCCCTCAAGCGGATTCGGGACGACGACCGAGACGACATCGCCGGAGAAGTGCGCGACATGGTTGAACTCCGCAGGGCTCAGCAGAACGAGGGCACGTGGTCCCTGAGGCGCACCCTCGACGTCAAGTGGACGCGGCGTCTCGTCTTCATCGGCATCGGATTGGCGTGCTTCGATCAGTTGACCGGCATCAACACGGCGATGTACTACCTTCCGAAGATCTTGAGGGCGGCGGGATTCTCCACAACTGATTCCATCTCTCTCAATGTCGTCACCGGCGCGGTGGCGACGATCGGTGCCGCTGCCGGCCTGTGGCTGGTGGGGCGCCTCCAGCGCCGTCACGTCGGCATCTACCAGGAGACGGGCGTCACCTTCTTCCTCTTCTCCCTCGCGCTCGTCTTCGCCTTCGGGATCACGCCCTATACCCTGTCCGATGGATCGATCTCCGCGGATGTTCCCCCGGCATTGCCGTGGCTCGTCCTCGTCCTCGTATCGCTGTTCGTGTTCGCGAAGCAGTCGGGCACTGTGAACTGGGTGCTCGTCTCGGAGATCTTCCCCTCACGGATCCGCGGCGTCGCCCAGGGGTTCGCCGTGGGCTGCGGATGGCTGATGAATGCGGTCGTGTCCTATGTGTTCCCCGTGATGATCGAGCACTTGGGCGCGGCGTGGACCTATGCGACATTCGGCGCAATCAATGTGGTGGCGCTGTGCTTCTACCTATTCATCGTTCCTGAGACTCGTGGCACGTCCCTGGAGAGACTCGAAGAGTCTTTCGCCGCCAGGTACGGGGAGTAGGCGCATTCGGCCTCACTCGGAATTCCGACGCATGCGAGGCGGGACGTCGGGTGAGTCTCCCCCGTTCAGGCGAGTTCGCACTCGATCAGTCGTCGCACCCACTTCGACACGCTCATGTGCTCATCTCTCGCACGTTCGCGTAGTCGCGCGTGGGTGTGTTCACTGAGGACGACCTGTATCTTCGGAGAGTGCCGCCCATTCCCCGACAGCGACTTGCCACCCGGTACTAGCCCTTTCGGCGGACCGGTCGCCTCCGCCTCATCGGCGAGGGCATCGACGAGTTCAGAGGTGAGCGCTTGTCCTTTCCAGGTCACGTGTTCCGCACGAGGATCAAATCTGTAGAACGTGTCCGTCATCGCCGCCTCCATTTCATCGGCATCGCGTGAATGATGACTATCGCGCCATCGTCGGTGGAGATGCCGGCAACCTCGTACTCCTCGTTATTCGGTGCTCGCCCGATCCACCACAGCAGTCCTGATTCATCAGTCCCGAGATAATCGGCGGTGCAAACGAGGTGAATGAGGTTTCGATAGGAGATCCCGTGTTTGAGGGCGCTGCCAGCAGCTCCGTACTTCATGATACGTCCATAGAGTACATGTTCGCTATTGGAGGCCGGGAGTTCAGATAGGTTCGTAATGATTGAACGCATGCCATGTGCAGCACGCTAATCATTGAGCGATTGCTCCAGTCATCGTCCGAATGGCGTCTGTGGACGCTGAATAGCAATGGGTATTGTCTGTGGACAATGGTGGCCTATGAACGACGAGGAGCACGGCCAGTCATGCCCCTTGTACCTCTGGGAGCGACACAGACGAATTTGAGGAGCCTTTGGGAAACTCGAGGAGTCCTTCGCCGCTGTGCGGTTCGACGATCCGCTCCGGTTCGGGTCGGAACCGTGATGCAGCGTCTCGAATCGACAAGCCGTCAACGAGTGCCTTCGCTTGCAGACACGCGCCCCGAGCAGTGGCCTCGGGCTCTCGAATCACCTCAACGGGCCTGCCCAGCAGATCAGCGAGGAGCGTCGTATAGGCGGGCGAGCGCGATCCTCCTCCGATGGCGATGACTCTGTCCGACAGTGCGATCCCGCATTCTTCGATCGCCTCCATTCCCCTGATGAGGCCCGCGAGGACGTCGAGTTCTTGAACCGTCACTCCCATGAGTTTCGCCGCCCAATCCGTCGCCTCCGTCGCATTCAACGTGCACACGAGAGGTGGTCGAGTTGAAGTATCCGGTTCCCGATGCCTCTGACCGGCCTGTCGCGAAACGGCCGGTGAGCTTGTAGTTCAGGTAGTCATGAGGCAAGAGGATCATCGTGGTCCTCGTCGAGTGGCACCATTCCACGGCACTGTCCCGACACCGATAGCGCCGCGATGCGATCAAGCTCCACCTCCTGTCCGAGCCTGTGGAAACACTCCGTCACCGCATCCCACCGCACGGCGGCCACCAGCGTCGACCCCATCGCCAGAGTATTGCCCGGATCCGCGTCGTCGAGAGTGTGGAATGTGGAACAAGATGAATAGGGTGGACAAGCGAGCAAGCGAGGAGTCGGAGTCGTCCCGTTGATCTCGACCGATCCGCTCACCGCGGGGTCGATTCCGGTGATCGCCCTGACGATCTGATGACGGTCAGCGTTGTCCACGGCGGCGTCAATGACGACTCATCCATTCAAACGCACTCGCACCCGTAGCAGAAGTCGTCGGCTTGTTCTTCGACGCCGACGGGAACTACATCGATACACCGTTCAACGAGCGCAGAATCTCAATCACGGTCGAGCAGCTCAAGAGGACGAACGAAGTCGTCGCTGTCGCCGGAGGTTTGGGAAAGGCGAGGGCGATTCAGGTAATCGCATCGTCGGGCCTCATCACCACCAATGAGGTCGCAGAGGACCTCCTGAAAAGGATGGAACACTGACCCCTGGCTATGCCGGATCAGGCGAGCGCCTCCACGACGGCTGCGCGGAGGTTCTTCTGACCGTTTCTCAGCGCCTCTTCAAGGGGCTCTTCCGGGTCTCCGACTTTCACGATCCTCGACACCCCGTGATCGAGCAGCACTTCCGCGCCCTCTTTGATGCGACCGGCGAAGATCATGACGGGCACTCCCTTCGCCTGCGCGACAGCGGCAACCCCTGCCGGGGTCTTCCCATTGATGGTCTGCGAATCCACGGAGCCTTCACCGGTGAAGACCCAGTCGGCACCCTCGACCTTGTCTGAGAGTCCCACGGCGTCGGCGACGAGGTCGACCCCGGGGACCAGGCGAGCATCGCAGAATGCGCGCAATGCGAATCCGAGGCCGCCGGCAGCGCCCGACCCGGGCTCGAGAGCAACCTCTGCGCGCCCTGAGGCTTCGGCGAAATGACGGAGGATCGACTCGAAGACGGGGACCTGCTCCGGAGTGACGCCCTTTTGGGGGCCGAAGACCGCAGTCGCACCGGCGGGACCATTGAGCGGATTTGTCACATCGCATGCGACGAGGATTTCGACGCCGTCGAGGAGCGCGTCGAGGGCTGAGGCGTCGACGCGTGCGACGTTCGCCAGATCGGCGAGGATGGGGCGCAGTTCGGCGCCGTCCTCGTCGAGGAGGCGAACTCCGAGTTCGACGAGCATACCCGCGCCACCGTCATTCGTGGCGGATCCTCCGATTCCGACGAGCAGGTGCGCGGCCCCTCGTTCCAGGGCGTCGCGCATGATGATTCCGAGGCCTCGCGTGGACGATTCTGAGACATTGCGGTCAGCGGGTGCGACGAGTTCAATGCCTGCGCAGGATGCGACATCGAGGACGGCTTTCTCGCCCGCGAGCGCGTACTGGGAGGTGATGGGCCGACCGAGCGCGTCGACCGTGTCGACGCTGATGAGATCGGCTCCCCATGCGGTGGCGATCGCGTCGATGAACCCCTCTCCCCCGTCACTCATGGGCACGAGGACGCAATCGGCGTCCGGGTGCACGTCGCGAACGCCGCGCTTCATAGCGCTTGCCGCTTCCAGAGCGGTCATGTTCTCTTTGAACGAATCGGGGGCGAGGACGAACTTCATTGATTCTCCTGAGCGAGTCGATGTCTTCACGCTAGCAGTGCTGATACCCGAATTGAAGCCATTCAATCAACTTTCTCAACTGTTAACAAGAGGGTGATATTAGTCCACAACAGCACCTCCGTCGTGTACCTGCCCGCCCCGTGTGGAAAGCACACACTGCGAAACACATGGGGACGACCAGGAGCTCCCGGTCGTCCCCATGGATCCGTTATGCCATCGGCAGGACGTACGAGCCGATGATGACGCAGATGATCGTGATGATCGACGCCGTGAACTGCGGCAATGTGTACACCTTGAGGCCGCCGGTGACGGAGAAACCGGGGATTTTCGCGGTCACCCAGAAGCCGGAGTCGTTGATGTGGCCGATGGACAGCGCACCCGCGAGGCACGCCATGGCGACCCACACCGGGTGAACGCCGATCGTCGGCGCGAGGGAGGCGAAGATGGTCATCGTCGTAATGGACGCGACCGTTCCCGAGCCCACTGCCACGCGGAAGGACATTCCGACGAAGAAGCAAGCGAGCAGAGCGACGAAGTGTCCGCCGCCCAGCCCGGCGACCGCCCCCGCGATGAGGTCGGACACGCCGCCCGCCTTGATGACGGCTCCGAAAGAGCCGCCCGCGCCCGTGATGAGCAAGACGATACCGGCAGAACTGATCGCCTTATTCGCCGCGGTCTCCATCTCGGAGCGGCTCAAGTCGGTAGAGGCGACGAGGTAGGCGACGATCGTGCCGATGAGCAGGGCGATGGTCTTGTCGCCGAGGAACTTGACGACGAGCGGGACCTCTTCAGCGGCGGCGCCCCACACGGTACCGATCAGGATGAGGATGAGCGGCGTGAGGATGGGGAGCAGTGCCAGCCAGAAGTTCGGATTCTTGTCCTCGCCGGGCACTTCCTGGAGGGAGGGCTCTTCAGCGACGTCAACGGAGGGCCTCCACACCTTGGGGAGGATCCACGAGTAGACGGTGACACCGCCGATCACTGCGACGAGGCCGACGATTCCGCCGACCGCCACCATATAGCCGACTGAGAATCCGAGGATGTCTCCAGCTGCGAGAGGATTGGGCGTTGGAGGCACCAGGGTGTGCGCCGTTCCCGCGCCCATCGCCACCGCGCCGATCATGAGGGGCAGCGGCTTTTTCGCTTCTCGCGCGATCGCGATCGCCAACGGGACGAGGATAACGAAGGTGACGTCGAAGAAGACCGGGATGGCAAGGACGAACGCTGCAAACGCTATGCCGTAAACGGCGAAACGATCGGTCGTAAGTCCGACGATGGTCCGTGCGATCACTTTCGCACCGCCGGAGTCGGACATCAATTGGCCGAGGATGATGCCGAAGCCGACTGATAGACCCAGGCTTGTCATGAGTCCGCCGAAGCCCTCGGTCATCGTTGTAGCGATGTCCAATGCGGGCATCTGAAGCATGAAACCGAGAAGCAACGTGCCAATGATGAGAGACACCGCCGGATGCAGCTTCACCCAGAGGATGAGTGCGACGATCACGACGATTGATAGCGCCAACCAGAGCAGATTAATCACGGTCGACTCCCAGGGGTATGGTTACGAAGTGCAGCATGGTTTTCCTTTCGTTCACGTCCTTGTGAGCTGCTGCCGTGGTGGCGGGGGCATTCCTTAGCCCAGCCCTCGCCACCACTTGTGGGCGCTAAGCGCCCGTGAGGGGATCATTCGGCGCCGTCGACGCCTGAGTGTCAGTCGTTCCGTCGGACTTCGATGTCGGCGAGACGCTCGTAGTAGCGGATGATTCCGCTGTGGTCGTTCTTCTGTTCGCCGGCGACAACGAGGCTCTGCAGGATCTCCATGACGCCCGCTGTGAGCGGAACGGGTGTGTGAAGTTCGTGCGCCGTGTCGAGGGCGTTCTGCAGGTCCTTGATGTGCAATTCGATGCGGAATCCGGGGGCGAAGTCCCCGTTGAGGATCATGGGGACTTTCGCGTTCATCACTGTGGAACCCGCGAGTCCTCCGCGGATCGCCTCGAAGACGGCTTCGGGATCGACTCCCGCCTTCGTTGCCAGGGTGAAGGCCTCACTCACCGCTGCGATGTTGAGCGCGACGATGACTTGATTGGCGAGTTTCGTGACATTGCCGGCGCCGATCGGGCCGACGTGCGTGACGCTCGAGCCCATGACCTCCAAGAGGGGACGGACCGTCTCGAATGCTCCAGCGTCGCCGCCCACCATGATCGCCAGGGTTCCGTCAATCGCCTTCGGCTCGCCGCCGGAGACGGGGGCATCAATGAAGGCGACGCCCTTGTCGGCAGCGAGGGAGTGAGCCTGCTGAGAGGCTGCTGGCGCAATGGAACTCATGTCGACGACGATGAGACCGTCATGTGCACCGTCGAGGACGCCGCCCTCGCACGTGAGCACGTCGAGCACGTGGGGCGAGTTAGGGAGCATGAGGATGACGACATCCGAGTCGGCGGCAACTTCTCGGCCACTCGCCGCGACTCGCACCCCCTGTGCGGCGAAGTCGTCGGTCGGAGCGAACTTGTCGTAAACGATCAGTTCGTAACCCGCGTTGATGAGATTGTGGGCCATGGGGCGCCCCATGATTCCCAGTCCAATGAAACCGATGCGCATGTCATTGTCCTTTCAGTGGTGATGAGTGTGGGCGGGCAGTGATGCCCACGTCGTCTGGAGATGCTCGAGTCCGCGTTGCGCAGCCTCAATGCCGGAGGGGATGGGGAGAACTTCCAGCGAGACCGACCCTGTGTAGCCCAGCTCAGTGAGAGTGCGGGCGACCTCGTTCCAGTCGACGTTCCCCGCTCCGGGATAACGCCGATTCGAGTCCGAGGCATGGATGTGAGTGATCCGTCGTCCCGCGAGTAACAGTGCCTGACGCTGAGACCGGTCTTCGAGGACGATGTGGTGCGTGTCGATGAGCAACCCCACGGATTCCAGCCCCGGGCGCCCGGCGAACTCGACTGTCTCCTCCGTCGTGTTGAGCAGGTTTGAGAAGTAGTAGGCGACGGGTTCGAGTCCAGTGGGAACCTGCGACTGCTCCGCCGCCTCAGCGATGGGACGCAGTTCTTCGGCGAAGAGGTCGAGCGTCCTGGGGATATCGCCATAGTTCGCAGCCCGCCCTCGGATGAGACCGACGAAGACAACGGCTCCGAAGTGAGCGGCGAACTCGACATGACGGAGCATCGCATCGCGCGCCTCGCGTCGCGCGCTTGCGTTGTCAGCAGTGAGACAGTGGCCGTTGAGCGAGTGCTCGAGTCCCGTTCCCACTGCGGCGACTGCGATTCCAAGGGAGTCCGCACACGCCGCTATCGCCGCGGCATCGAGCGTATGGGGGTCGCGCACATGCAGTTCGACAGTGTCGAATCCGCAGCGCGCCGCCTCCTCCATCCCTTTGACGATTCCTCCTTGGAAGGGGACGGGAGCCCCTTCGCCGAGGAGTTCTTCGGACACGGCAACACCGAAGCTCACGCCTGAGGCCACCACGGTCACAGTCCCCGCAGCTTCTGCCACGCCTGGTCGAAGCCGTCGAGCGTCATGACGGTCGCTCCGAAGTCATCGAATTGCTCGGGAAGCATGCCGTCGAACTCGAAGGCCGTCACGAAGTCGGGGAGTGCATCGGCGACGCGGTCGATCCGCGCCTGGTCCAGGGGTCGGGAAAAGCCTTCTTCGCGGGCGATCCCCTCGTGCGCATCCCATTTCTCGAGAACGCTTTGGATCTTGGGGTGGATCGTCATCTCCACTTTCGCGCCCGCCAGGAGTGCGACCTGGCGCGGGTGTCTAAATGCTGCGGGCATGAGCAGCGGAACCATCTCCCGTTCTTCGAGGGCGCGGACGAGTCTGCGCGCCACTGCGACGACTGCCTCTTCAAGATCCTCAGTGGCGAGTCCCTTGCCCTGCGTCTCGTTGAGGTGCGCGAGGTAGTCCTGAAGGCGTCCCATGACGAAGGCGGAGGTGGAGGGAGCGGGGGTGATTCCCGCTGCGATGGCCCGCTTGACGCCACGTTCGTAGGCGTCGGCGGCGGCGAGGATCTGCGACGCACTCACGCACACCGTTGCCGTCGTGGGGATGCCGCGCGCGGCGAGCTCTTCGAGGACTCGAATCCCCGACTCGGTGCCGGGAATCTTAACCATGACATTGCGTCCGAATCCTGCGATTGTCAGGCCCTGCTGGAGCTGCTTGTCATAGTCGGCGGAAGCGCCGGGCTGCACCTGGGAGCGCACGTATCCATAGGCGCCCTCCGACGCCTCGTACATCGACTCGAAGCGTCGGGCGATAGGGCGGACGACGCGGCCGAGCAGGGCAGTCACCCGTTCGTCGCCCACCAGGGCGACGTCGACCGTATCCTCGGGGTCGAGGTCTTGCGGCTCGGTGGTGGTCAGGGCTTCGAACGACAGCGGAGCATTCGTCGTCACGCCGACTGCGCCATTATTGAGGGCATGACTGATGGTACTCGTGAGCGCCGAGTCGTTGCAGTAACGCGATGCGGTGTTGTCCGCCATCCATTTCAGGTAGCCGGTTGTCATGATTGGTGTACCTCCTTGTACATGGGGTTGTTAATGAGGGCGTGATGCTCAGCCGAAGTACATTCCGCCGTTGACATCAAGAACTGCGCCCGTGGTGAAGCCGGAGTTCTCTCCGGTGAAGTAAGCGACCGCTTCGGCGATCTCGCCGGTTTCCCCGAGGCGTCCGACGGGGATCGATCGGTTGATCGCCTCCATCTGCTCCTGGGTGAAACTCTCAGCCATGGGCGTTCTCGTCGTTCCGGGAGCCACCGCGTTGACGGTGACGCCAGCCGCGGCGACCTTTCCGGCAAGGTGTCGCGTGAGGCCAATGACTCCCGCCTTCGATGCCGCATATGCGGGTCCGACGCTGACTCCGCCGTTTCGTCCCGCGAGCGACACGATATTGACGATGCGCCCGTAGCCCGCATCGATCATTGACGGGAGGACCGCTTGGGAGAGGAGGAAGCACCCCGACAGGTTGATCGCGATGACGCGGTACCACTCGTCGAAGGACACTTCGTTCCACGGTGTATTCGAGACGATCCCGGCGTTATTGACGAGCGCTCCGATAGGACCGTATGTGTCTGTGATGTGTGTGATCGTTGAGTGGACGGCGTAGGGGTCCGAGACGTCCATCACCGTACTGTGGGCGGTGAATCCCTGTGTCCTGAGTTCTTGTGCGGCCGTGTCGGCGCGCTCGGCGCTGACGTCGACGATGATGAGGTCTTTCCCGTCTTCGGCGAGTCTGTGCGCGATCGAGTAGCCGATGCCCTGCCCGGCGCCTGTGACGATGGTGAGCCTGCTCTTCTCCATGAATGCCTGCTTTCGAATCGATGCGCACCCTTGCGCGTCAGGCACCACAATAGCGATCATCTATCACATTGTCTACATTATGGATCATATATTTTTTAGGAAACTACCTGACCATCCTCAGGTTTCTTCACTCAGCCTCTTGCGCCAAGCGGAACGACAGGTTATCGATATGCTGCAACATTGTGTCGTAGACCCCCTGAGGGTCGCCTCGCCGGAACTGCTCAAGAATCCGACGGTGCTCCTCAAGGGAGTCCGCAGCATCCGTCACGACCTGGTTCTTGAAGTGGCGCCACCGCTGGACATTGCCCCCGAGCACGTCCGCTGCTGAGGTGAGGAAGCGATTCCCGGATCCTGCGTGGATGATCTGGTGGAATTTCTGATCGGCGCGCATGAATGCGCGGGTCTCCGCCACGCCGTCGAGGCTCATCGATGCGGTCTGCTCCCCCACCGCGGCCTCCAGTCGTTCAAGGAGGCGAGGGTCTTGCGCCATGCACGCCAACCTCGCCGCCTCGGGCTCCAGCAGCCTGCGCACACTCATCAGGTCCTGAAGTTCCCGGTTCGTCAACTTTGCCGCCGTACGGTACCCCCGGTAGCTCTCTCTGACGACGAGGCCGAGCCCCTCGAGTCGTGCAAGCGCCTCGCGCACGGGCGTTGCGGATACATTGAGGGCATCGGCGAGAGCGTCGATGCGAATCGGGGCATCGTCCGGAATCACGTCTTCGAGGATCATGTCGACCAGGGCTTCTTGAACCTGCTCCGTCAACCCCGTTCGCTTCGCTGCGAGGTTGAGGTGTGAATAGTCCTGGACGCCTTGCGGCATGAATCTTCTCCCGCGCTGATGGATAACTCTTGCGCTCATCCTAGTCCCCCGCCGCCCGAGCGCGCCGAGCACGTGCACGAACCGACACCTCGGTGAAGAAAACGCGGCCCGGGCGCCTCGTCCAAGCGCCCGGGCCGCGACCCCCATTACACAGAGTCAGGACAGAGTCATCGCCTCTTCGAGGTCAGCAGATCGACTGCGACCGCAATGATGACGACGAGACCCTTGATGGACTGCTGCCAGGCGGAATCGACCGCGAGGATCGACAGGCCCATGTTGAGCACGCCCATGATGAGTGCACCGATAATGGCTCCGGAAATCTTGCCGATACCGCCTGAAACCGCCGTGCCGCCGATGAACGCCGCTGCAATCGCATCGAGTTCGTAGTTCTGGCCAGCCGTCGCGACGGCGGCGCCCGCACGCGATGTGGTGATGATGCCTGCCAGGGCGGAGAGCAGACCCATGTTGACGAAGACCAGGAAGTCGGTCCGCTTGGTATTGATGCCGGAGAGCTGGGCGGCGCGCAGGTTGCCGCCGACGGCGTAGATGTGGCGGCCGAATCGCGTCTTCGCCATGACGAAGGAGTAGACGAGCACCAGTACGCCGATGATGATGAGGACGATCGGCGCGCCTCCCGACGACAGGGCGAGCAGGTACGTCACCAGGCCGATCGCAAGAGCGGTGACGAGCTGGCCCGCGATGAACAGGCCCATCGGAAGAACAGCGGCACCGGCCTTGATGTCCTTCATGCGCTTCCTCACGGCCATGATCACCGCGACTGCGATCGTCGCAATGCCGATGACGAGGGTGACCACGTCGAGCATCCCGATGAAGCCGAGGAAGTTGGGAACCGAACCCGCAGCGATCGCAACGAAGCCCGACGGCAGGCCGGACACTGTCGCCTCGACGAGGACGATCGCCAGGCCGCGGAAGATGAGCATGCCGCCGAGGGTCACGATGAACGCCGGAACTCCGACATAGGCCACCCAGAATCCCTGCCAGCATCCGATGACGATGCCGATGGCGAGGCCGATGAGGACCGCGAGCGGCCACGCCATGTGCATCTGGTACATGAGCAGGGCGACGACACCGCCGACGAAGGCGACGATCGATCCCACGGCGAGGTCGATGTGTCGGGCGATGATGACCATCGTCATGCCGATGGTGAGGACCATGACGTACGCATTCTGCTGAATGAGCGACGCCACGTTGTTGGGGGCGAGCAGGCGCCCGCCGGTGAGGATGTTGAACAGGATGACGATGATGACGAGGGCACCGAGGATCCCGTACTGCTGAAGGCTGCCGTGCAGCCGTTTGGTCGTCTCTTTCATCGTTCTTCCTTCACACGTTCTTTCGTCATGAGTTTCATCAGGGATTCCTGGGTGGCCTCGGATGCTTGCTGCACGCCGGTGATCATTCCTTGGCTCATCGTGTAGATGCGATCGCAAATGCCCAATAACTCGGGCAGCTCCGAGGAGATGACGAGGACGGCGTGCCCGTCATCCGCCAGCTTCTGGATGATCTGATAGATCTCGTATTTCGCGCCGACGTCGATGCCCCGGGTCGGCTCGTCGAGGATGAGGATCTCGGGATCGGTATTGATCCACTTGGCGAGGACGACCTTTTGCTGGTTGCCCCCCGATAGGGACGAGGCGATGGCGTCGATGCTCGCAGTCTTGATGCGCAGCCTCGTGCGGAAGTCCTCGACCAGTCGATCCTCGACGTGCGACTGGATGACGCCGCCCTTGATGACCTTGTCGATCGCAGCGATCGACACGTTCTTACGGATGTCCTGGATGAGGTTGAGCCCCATCGTCTTACGATCCTCGGGGACGTAGGCGAGGCCGTGGGCGATGGCCTTGTCGACGCTGGAAGTGTCGATGACCTCGCCATTTTTGAGGACCTCGCCACTGATGTCGACGCCGTACTGGTGGCCGAAGACGCTCATTGCGAGTTCAGTGCGCCCAGCGCCCATAAGGCCCGCGAGCCCTGTGATCTCGCCGCGGCGAAGGGTGAGATTGGCGCCGTCGACGACCTTTCGCCCCGTGTCGATCGGGTGGTGGACGCTCCAGTCGCGGATCTCGAGGATGTCCTCGCCGATCGACGGGACGTGCTCGGGGAATCGGTTGGACAGCTCGCGTCCGACCATCTTCGCGATGATCTCGTCCTCGGTGACGCCCTCGGGACGGTGCATGTCGATGTATCCGACGGTTTTGCCGTCGCGGATGATCGACGTGGAGTCGGAGATCTCGCGGATCTCTCCGAGCTTGTGCGAGATGATGATCATCGTGATGCCCTCTTGGCGCAATTGGCGCATGAGTTCGAGCAGGTGCTCGGAATCATCATCGTTGAGGGCGGCGGTGGGCTCGTCGAGGATGAGGAGTTTGACATCCTTCGACAGCGCCTTGGCGATCTCGACCAGCTGCTGCTGGCCGACGCCGAGGTCGACGACGCGCGCCTCGGGATCGACATTGAGGCCGACCTTGGCGAGGAGCCCTTTGGCGAGGCGCTTCGTCTCGTGCCAGTCGACGAGTCCGGCCCGTCCCCGCTCATTGCCGAGGAAGATGTTCTCGGCGACGGAGAGGAACGGGGACAGGGCCAACTCCTGGTGAATGATAACGATGCCGTCGTTCTCTGAATCGCGGATGGACTTGAAGCGGCACTCCTTCCCGTCGTATTCGATGGTGCCGCCGTAGGTCCCGTACGGGTGCACTCCCGACAGGACTTTCATGAGGGTGGACTTCCCGGCTCCGTTCTCACCGCAGATCGCGTGGACTTCGCCGCGGCGCACCTCCATCGTCACATCGTCGAGGGCTCTCACTCCGGAGAACTCTTTGACGATATGTGACATTCGCAGAACCACATCATCGGTCTGCATCATTCACCTCTGTTCCTTCAGCGGATCGTTACCGTTCGACTCACAGACCGAGGTCGGCAGCGGTGTAGAAGCCCGAGTCGACGAGCTGCTCCTGGACGTTGTCCTTTGTGATCACGACGGGGGTGAGCAGGTAGGAGGGGACGACGATCCTGCCGTTGTCGTAGGACTCGGTGTCATTGACCTCGACAGTCTCGCCCTTGACGATCTGGTCGACCATCTTCGCGACGCGGTCGCCCAGCGCCCGGGTATCCTTCCACACGCTCATCGACTGCTTGCCGGCGATGATGTTCTGAACATTCGCCTGGTCAGCGTCCTGTCCGGTGAGGATCGGCCACTCGTCGGCGGAGTAGCCGTCCGAATCGAGGGCCTGGGAGATGCCCAGGGCGAGGGAGTCGTTCGGCGACAGGACGGCCTCGACCTTCTTGTCGGAGTAGAAGGAGTTGAGGCGCGTCTCCATCTCGGACTGCGCGGTGGTGGACATCCACGCCTGGATGCCGATCGACTGCCAGTCATCGACGGTCTTGGGGGCCTTGCCCGAGGGGACGACGAGCTGTCCGGACTCGACGTACGGTGACAGCACATCCCAGGCGCCTTCGAAGAAGTACCTTGCATTGTTGTCATCGGGGGAACCCGCGAAGGGCTCGAAGTTGAACGGGCCGTTGCCACTGGCCAGGCCCAAAGTCTCTTCGACGTACTGGCCCTGGAGCTGACCGACCTTGTAGTTGTCGAAGGTCGCGTAGTAGTCGACTGCTTCGGTGTCGCGAATCAGGCGGTCGTAGGCGATGACGGTGATCCCAGAGGCCTTCGCCTGTTCGAGGACGGGGCCGAGTGCGGATCCGTCGATGGAGGCGACGACGAGGACCTCGGGCCCTTCGTTGATCATGTTCTGGATCTGAGTGATCTGCTGTTCGACCTTGTTATCGGCGTACTGCAGGGAGACGGAGTACCCCTCTTCCTTGAGCAGCTCCTCAAGGTGTCCGCCGTCTCGGTTCCACCTCTCGAGGGACTTCGTGGGCATTGAGACGCCGATGAGGCCACCCTGCCCGCCCGCGCCGGTCGCACCCGACTGCGAGGATGCTCCGCCGCGTTCGGAGGAGCATGCTCCCAGGCCGAGGGCGAGCGTTGCGGTGGCTGTCACCGCAATCATCTTCTTTGCGATTCCACGCATGTTCTGGCTCCTTCACCATTGATGAGGTTGGTGTATCCACTTCTGCGCGAATTGATTCGTTCGGCGCTGCCGCTCCCGAGCCCTTGCGGGCGGCGCGAGCGATGGCTGTTCCACGTCGAACAATTCCAGCCAACCGTCTTTTGTTACGCAACAAAACTTAGTCCTAGAGGAGGAAACCGTCAAGGTTGGTCCACTCCTCGTACGTCACAGCTTGGTAACAGCGTCAGCGAGCACCCCCACCTGTCCCCCAAGCCTCCATCACTCGTTGACCCAGGCTTCAAATAGGCACTGACCTCGACTTTTACGGTTTCAATCTGTATATGCGAGACACCTCTTGCGCGGGACGTGCATGGTCGTTAGAGTAAACACACATTTAGTTACGCAGCAAAACTAAATGAACTCCTAGCACTGTCTCACAGCTGTGATCGTGCTTTATGCGACGCCGGATCCGCCCCGAGCGATCCAGCGCGCCATCCCTTCACCCATCTGACTGAAAGTGGAGACACACAACATGTCCACTGGAAGAAAGAGATCACGGCGCTTCGGACTCCTGTCCGGCGCCGTGCTCGCAACATTCGCCCTCACTACTCCAGCGGCACTCGCCGTTGACACCCCGGGGAGCATCGATGCAGCCTCGGATCTGCCCGCCTACAAGAACACCGCCCTCCCCTTCGAAGTACGCGCAGCCGACCTCGTGTCGCGGATGACCCGCGCGGAGAAGATCGAACAGTTCCGTGCTGAACGCCAGCAGAACGACAAGACCATCGCCCCCGCGATCGAACGCCTCGGAGTCGACGCGTACAGCTACTGGAATGAGGCCCTCCACGGCATCGCCCGAGCCGACGAGGCCGGACGCGGTCTCAACGACGGCGGAGAAGCGACGGAGTTCCCCACGGGATTGGGAATCGCGGCCTCATGGAACCCCGACCTCGTCTATGAGATAGCATCTGCCGCATCGGATGAGGCCCGCGCCATGAACAACACGGCATCCGCAGCCGTCGCCTCACACAAGGGGCTGACCTACTGGTCGCCGACGATCAACATGGCCCGCGATCCCCGCTGGGGCCGGGCTGAAGAAAGCTACGGCGAAGACCCCGTCCTCACCGCTGTTATCGGTGGACAGTTCGTCGCAGGACTTCAGGGCGACGACGAGACATACCTGAAAACCGCCGCCACTCCGAAGCATTATCTTGCGAATAATTCTGAGACGAACCGCCACACCGGAAGCTCAAACCTGACCGAGGCAGAACTTCGCGAATATTATACTCCGGCCTTCGCCGAACTCGTCGGAACCTACGGGGCCGGATCCCTCATGACCTCGTACAACGCGGTCAATGGCGTTCCGGTGTCGGCCAGCCGTGAATACGTCGAGACGCTCGCCCGTCGAACCTTCGGATTCAACGGCACCATCACCTCCGACTGCGACGCAATTCGAGATGTCTGGCAGGAGGCCAACCACAATTGGGGACCCGATGGGACCCCACTCAGCGCAGCCGAAGCCGTCGCATGGACCCTCAAGACGGGAGTCGACCTCGACTGCATGGATCAGGACTACCCGACCCACCTCGAAGACTCCTACCTCGAGGGCAATGTCACCGAAGCCGGCATGGAGGCCTCTCTCGTGAGGACCTTCACCATCCGCATGCGCACCGGTGAATTCGATCCCGAAGACTCCGTGCCGTGGCGCAACTCGGAATACAGCCTGGCCGCGCAGATCTCCGCACCCGATCACCTGGCCGTATCGCGCCAGATGAGTGCTGAGGGAACGGTTCTTCTACGCAATGAGACGATGGATTCCGGCTCTCCGCTACTCCCCTTCGATGCGACCGCCGCCAGCAATATCGTCGTCGTCGGACCACTGGCGACGATGGAGGTTCACGGAGACTACTCCCCCTCGGCGATCGCCGAGCACTCCAATGCCCTTGAGGGAATCGAGAAAGCCGTGACGGCCGCCAACCCCGGTGCAACCGTCACCTACATCTCCGGGATGAACAAGACCGGGTTCGAGAACAAGCGCAAGCCGAACATCGGCGGCCAGGTCGGAGACTCGAATGCAGCCGTTCGATTCCTCGACGCCGGGGGCGACGAGCTCGCACGGGTCGCACCCGAAACGCTCCTCGCGAACCAGAGCTTCGCTGGATGGCGATCGGTCCAGCCGTGGTACCCGATCACGAACCAGCTGATCACGCAGGGCGCGTGGGGCGGCTACTTCAACATCGACGCCGAGATTCCCGCAGGCACCGTCACAGTGGAGATCATCCAGTCCAACGAGGACAACACCTTGGAGGGCGGCCGCTTCGACATCCGCGTCGGCGACCGCGATGGTGCCCTCATCGGTTCAGTTGACGCACTCGGCCGCACCGCTTCAGCGCCCTACACGGGACCGACGGGCGCTCAGAGCCTGTACTTCGTCTATGAGAATGACTCTTTCGAGCCGCTCCTGTCCGACGAGGAGACCACTGCGATTCAGAACGCTGACGCGGTGATCGCCTACGTCGGCACCATCGCTGGAAACAACTCGACGAATCCGCGAATCGACGGCAACCCCTCGGACTCGTCAGAAGACGAGGATCGCGCGAACCTCGACCTGCCCCGCGGTCAGGCTCTGCTCATCAACACCGTGTCGGAGATGAACCCGAACACGGCCGCGTGGATTCAGGCCATCGGCCAGGTCAACGTCGAACCCTTCAAGGACTCGGTTGCGGGCCTCGTGTGGACGACGTACAACGGCATGTATCAGGGCGACAACGTCGGCGATGTGCTGTTCGGCAATGCCAATCCCTCGGGCCGCCTTCCGTTCACCCAGTACTCCGACATCAACCAGCTCGACGATGTCCGCGATTACGTGATGACGCCGACCGACGGACGACTGGGGAGGACCTACCAGTACT
This sequence comes from Actinomyces mediterranea, assembly GCF_900155595.1. Lineage (GTDB taxonomy): Bacteria > Actinomycetota > Actinomycetes > Actinomycetales > Actinomycetaceae > Pauljensenia > Pauljensenia mediterranea. The sequence goes on along the minus strand of NZ_FTPB01000004.1, from coordinate 1,139,019 downwards.
TCACCGGTGACGTCACCTATCCTTTCGGCTACGGCCTGTCATACTCCGAGTTCGAGTTCTCGAACCTGCGTATGACGAGCGGAGACGCCCTCGATGTCGATGGCACCCTCACCGCTGTCGTCGATGTGACGAACACGTCCGCAGTCGCGGGGCAGGAAGTCGTCCAGCTGTACGTCGCCTCCCCGTCCGCGTCCGACCCGATGCGCCCCGACGCCCAACTCAAGGCCTTCAAGAAGATCAGCCTCGAGCCGGGGGAGACGCAGAGTGTCGAACTCGATGTCGAAGGCGCTGACCTGTGGTTCTGGGATTCCGACGCGGATCGCAAGATCTGGGAGAACGGCACCTGGACGCTGTGGGTGGGCCCCTCGTCGGATCCCGACGACGGACTCGTCTCATCCTTCTCGCTGACAGGTTCGCTCACTCCCGCGATCAATGTGGTCGCCGCGATTCCCGACGGAGTCGACCTCAATATGGCGACCCCGCGCAATGCGATTCACGCGAATCTATCCGCGACCCGCAATGACGATTCCTTCTACGATCTCGAGGACGAGGGTGTCACCGTCGTCTACTCGTCGTCGGATCCGTCGATCGCGGCCGTCGATGCGGAGGGTGCAGTCACGCCGGTGAGTGCAGGTGTCGCCGTCATCACCGCGACGGTCTTCGCCGATGGGGACGAGAAGTCGACGACCTTCCCCGTCATCGTGCGCTCGGGCGCTACCACCGAGGATGGAGCCACGATCGATGACCATCTCGTCGATTTCGGGGATCAGACGGTCCTCACAGCCGATGCGGCTGTAGGGATCCGCCTGTCCGCGGAGCTCACCCCCACGGTGAACAAGGCGGAGTACACGTATCGTCTCGCCCTCAACGAGGAGAATTCCGCCGACGCCGTCATTGAGGATGGGATCCTCATGGCATCGCGGCCCGGCAAGGTGAGAGTGACGGCACTGGCCCTGTCAACAGATGAGGGTCTCGTCTACTCGCACACCGCCACGATCACCATCGTGGATGAGCTCCCCGAGCCGCAGCCGACCCCGGAGCCGACCCCGGAGCCCGGTGATGAGCCGACCCCGGAGCCCGGTGATGAGCCTGGCGGCTACGGCGGCGCACCGGATACGACGACCCCCGGCGACGCATCCGCCCCTCAGGGCACAAGCGACGTCACGGGATCCAAGTCCCCGCTTGCACGGACCGGCGCGTCCTCCATCGCGCTGCTCCTCGTCGCAAGCGCAGCGCTCACGACGCTCGGCGCCTCAGCCGTGTACGTGAGACGCCGCACCCGTCAGTGATCCACTGACAAGTGGGGTGGCCTGTAGCGAGCTACAGGCCACCCCACTTATTCACATCGCCCCGAAGAGCGCGCTCCCCGGGGCGCACACGCTCCCGAAGCACAGCCCCCGCAGCGCACCCCAGCGCAGGCACACGCATCGGCCTCTCGGCGACGGAATCGGCTGACAGCCGAGTATTCGTCACCGAGAGGCCGAGTCGTGCAGTTCAGGCGAAGACTCCTGAAGCGGAGCTCAGGCGCGAGAGCGTCGGCGCAGAGCGTGCGCTCCGATGCCGAGGCCGCCCAGCATCGCCGCAGCGAGGGTCAGCGCGAGAGCAGAAGCGCCCGTCACCGCAAGACCACCCGAGCCCTTCGAGTCCTTGCCCTCCGGGACAGCGCCGTCCTGAGCATCGGGTGCCTCAGCTGCGCCCTCGTCGGATCCGACGACTTCGAGAGCCACAGAGGCGCTCAAGCCGGACGACTCCTGCACGAGGCGCACCTCATGTTCCCCGAGCTCGGCGTCCGCGGGAATCGTGAACTCGAAGCCCACCGTTCCCTCCTCGTCAGCGGGGGCGGTACCGATGACCACGGGATCCGAATGGAAGGTCGCGGTGACATCCCCACCCGGGACGAAGCCCATGCCGGTGATCGACACGACCTGGCCGCGGCGGACCTTGGAGGCGTCGATGACGACAGTCGGCTCATCCGCCGCAGGGGCGGGCAGGAGTCGCATCGTCCCCCAGTGGGCGGGAGAGCGCCACGAGTTGCCCGTCGGATCCGCCCAGATGCGCACCGACGCGCGCCGACCGTCCACACCGTCATTCACCTGGGCGTCGAACCCCTGAACGGTGTTATCGCCGCCCGCGCTCAGCAGGTCGATCGCGACCTCCACGATGTAACCGGTCTCGGTGGGCACGACCGCGGAAGTCACGCGCTGCTCCTGCTCACCGACATTGCCGGTGCCGAAAGTGGTGACGTTCTCCCGGTTTACGCGCAACTGCATATCGGTGTCCTGGTAGGACTCGGACTTGAGGTTGCCCAGGTCGAGGAACACCTCGACGGAATCCTGTTCGTGGACCTCGGAGGAGGACACGTCAGGAGTCGAGTCTGCGACCTCGAAGAGCAGGTGCAGGGCAGAAGACTCCCCGGACTGGGACCACAGGGCGCGGATCTGCGCGCTCGCACCGTCCGCCCCCTCGATCTGCTTGTCGGTCGAGAACACCACGGCACCATCCCACGCCTCGTCGATGATTCCATCGACGACGGGCGCCTCGTCGGTCTTCGGGGCGGCCACCGTGGACAGGTCCTCGGCGAGGATGAGCGTGCCGAGCAGGCCGCCGCCGTTCCAACCGGCGACCTCGCCCGCATCGGAAACCGACGCTTCGAAGCGCACCTGGTTACCGGCTTCGAGCCCGCCCATCGGGATCGTCACGGTGACGGACCAACCGTCCCCACGGTCCTCGACGCGAAGATCGGACAGACCGTCAACGCCGGTGGTATTGCGCGAAATCGTGTACTCACGGTCGGCGGTCATCAGGGTCACCGCATCCGATTCCTCCACATCCGCATCGTCGATGTCGACGCGCACCACGATGCCCTCCGCGTTCCACCTCGCCTGGAAGGCGGCGGAATCGGAGATAGCGGTACCCCTCATCAGCGACCACGTGTCAGAAGCGGGGTCCGATGCGTCGGCGGCTCCGAAGACCGTCATCGACTGGGACTCGCGGGGGATGTCGAGGCCGAGGATGCCCGCATAGGCCCACTTGCCGTCGTAGTCGTTATCGAATGCGAGCGGGGCACCCGAACAGGTGCGCCACGACCGGTAGTCGGCCAGGCCCCACAGGGTCACAGAGAACACATTGCCATCATCGGCCTGTTGCTTGCGGAAAATATCGAACGCGGAGCGGTAGAAGGCGCCCTGGCGGCGCAGTAGATCCTCGGTGACGGGGGTGCCGGTCGGCACATCCATCTCGGTGACCGCCTGGACGACGGGCAGGTCGTCGAATAGATCCATCGCCGCGGCAAGGTTGGAGACATTCGTCGCCAGGGACACGTGGAACTGGTGTCCGACGCCGTCAATGGGAACTCCGCGCCCGAGGAGCCGCTCGACGAGGGCGCGGTAGCGCGCTGTCTTCGTGCCCGCACCCGTGCCGTTCTCCGTGTTGTACTCGTTGATGAACAATGCGATCGGATGGTCGGAGCCCGACGCGGCGTAGGTCCCGTTGAAGGCCTCATCGGCGTAGAGGAACGCCAGGTCGATGAACTCCTCGCCGAGGATCTGATACCAGTAGGAGGTCCTCAGCCCATTCGAAGCGGGGTTCGCCCCATCGGCGACGACCTCGTTGACGACATCGAAGGCGACAAGGGGGTTCGTGTCAGAACCGAAGGCGCCGTAGCGGTCGGAGAGGTATTTGGCGACGTTGAAGATGTGCGTGCGCATGCGTTCGCGAGCGATCGCCTTATGCTCATCGGAGTCGGTGAGGAAATTGCCCTCATCGTCTTGGAAGAACCAGTCCGGGGTTTGGGAGTGCCACACGAGGACGTGGCCGTAGACGCGCTTACCGGTCTCGGCCCCCCAGGTCATGAGCGCGTCGGCCTCGGCATTATTCGACGTGAACTGCCACGGGCCGTCGTACCAGGCCTCGACCTTCATGAAGTTCTCAGGAGTGACCTGATTGAAGTTCTGATCAAGGGCGGCCCGAGCAGCGGGTTCAGTGGTCGCGTAGGCCTGGATCGCGGCTCCCAGCGGGAAGGGCAGCGATTCGAAGAGGGGCTGGCTGTCATCGAGGCCCGCGGGCTTGGTCGATGCCTGAGCCGCCGGGCAGTCGCCGGTATTCCCGGTGTCGGCGCCGTCGTTATCGGGATCGTCGGCCTGGGCGCCCGTGATTCGGATGTCGTCGAGGTAGAAGGACGCGATGTCAGATGCGGCCTCGAAGTACAGGGTTCCCGAGACGACGTCGGTGCCGACAGTGTAGGTGCCGGAGATGTCGGCCCACCCCGCGTCGCTCACGGGAGTCGCACCGACGCGCACATAATTCTGGTCGTTCTCAGCCGCGGTGATGTACACCTCGGTCGCTTCGGTGCCTTGGGCGAGCCGGACCTTGGCCGCCACCTGGTAGGCCTCACCCGGGACGAAATTGCCTGCGAGCGGCATTTCAACGCCGTGCCAGTTGGCGGTGCGTCCCGAGACGAGCATGCTGCGCGACCCGGATGCCGCCTCAGCGTCAGTGACGGCGATTTCGGCGCCTCCGCGTCCCCGCCATGGGGCGGTGGACTCGTCCTCGAAGGTCGAGGCGACGACATCGGCCGCCGCCTCTGTCCCAGGCGCGGCGTCATCCGCGAGTGCCGGTGCGACCCCGAGCCCTACCAGGGCGAGGGCCGCTGTGGCCAGTCCGGCGCTCAGGCGCGTGGATGCGCGTCTGGAGCGTGTGGTGATCCTCATGGGTTTCCTTTCGGGTAGGGCCCGCAGACCGATTCATCAGCATTGACTGACAGCGGCACGGGGGACGACTCCGTCCCCTCCTGCTGGGCGATCCTTCGTAGCGATGTGGTCGGGAAGTCGGGTTATTCCTGCGACAGCGTCACCGTGAGGGCGTCGGCGGCATCACCGTTCAAGGCCACGGCCCCTGTTGCTTCGTCACAGCGGACCTCGTACTCACCGGCCATGCCCGTAAGCTCCAGGCGACCGTTGTCGTCGGTGCTCGCACGGGTGGGCTCCACCCACCACTGGCCCTTGACGAGGTTGCGCAGCGAGTAATACGACGGCTTCGGCGTGCCATCGGAGTAGACCAGTCCGACGGGTGCTCCGAGCCACGCTCCGGCGTCGGTGAATCCCCAGTAGGTGATGGCGTCGACGGCCTCGTGACTCATCAGAGTCGTGTAGTGGCGGACGATCTCGTCGGCCTGGCGCTCCAACCCCTCGGGCGTGGAGGGCCACTGCGGGATCTGATAGTCGTTGAGGTCGACGATCTCGGGCGGCATGAGGTGCCCGGATAGAAGCGTCGTCTCGGTCATGTGCAGCGGCAGTCCGAAACGGGCGAAGCGCTCGAGGACTGCGAAGGTCTTCTCCTCGCCCCAGTAGCCCTGGTGCATGTGGCTCTGCAGGCCGATCGCGTCGATCTTGATCCCGGCCTCGAGGCACTCCTCGATGAGGTGCTCGTAGGCGGGGGACATGTTGAAGTCGTTGAGCAGGAGCATCGCATCCGGGTTCGCCTCGCGGGCGGTCTCGAATGCGAGGCGGATCGTCTCCACGCGGCCGAGTTTCTGGCACAGGCGGGTCAGACCGTTGTCCTCCTTGTCGAAGACCGGCATGATGACGACCTCGTTGATCGCATCCCACATGTCGACGACGCCGGTGAAGTCGGTGACGTCCCGTGTGATCCGCGAGCGCACGGCCTCTTCGATCCCGTCGACGTCGAGGTCGAGGAGCCACTTCGGGGCGAGGGTGTGCCAGGCGAGGGGATGGCCCTTAGGGGTAGCGCCGTGGGCTCGGATCCACGCGGCGGTGCGCAGGAGGCGCTGGGTGTCCGGCTTTGCGCGTTCGGGTTCGAAACCGCCCCAATAGAAGGGAAGAGTCGCCATGTTGAAGATGTCGAAGAAGCGGTCGACGAGGGCGGCCGCCTGTGCGGGCGAGGCGCCGCCGAAGGGACTGTCCGGGTCGGCCGACTCCTCCCCATTGGCGAGGCCGATGAAATCGAATCCGATATTGCCGAATCCGAAGGCGTGGGAGCGCTGTTCCACGGTGACGGAGCGGTTCGCCAGGGGGCGACCGGAGTCATCGACGAGGGTGAGGACTGAGCCCGCATCACGGTGTGCGAGGGCTGGGGGCAGGGTGATTCCGATGCGCTCCATTGCGCGTCCTTCCGGTAGGGTGTCAGGCCGTCTCGGCCCACGATTCGATCGAAGTGAGGACATCCGCTCCCATGCGGGCGGATTCCTCGATGGCAAGTCCCAGGAGGTGATCCTGGCAGGCGTCGGCGAGGCTGTAGGGGCCCGAGGCCTCCCCCCTCGCCCAGGCTCCCGCTGCTTCGAGGAGGTCGGCGACGGCGAGGTCGTCTTCGGAGAAGGCGGCGCCCCTCCATGCATTGGAGTAGATGATCCGCCCGTCGAAGGACACGGTGTCGAGTTCATTGCCCTCGAGGTTCATGTCGACGCCGAGCCTGCGGTAGGACAGGGGCGAGCGGACGACGCCCTCGTCGGTGAGACGGGTGACCTCATCGTCAGTAATCTCTCCGCGGGTGCCGCGGATGAGGATCCTCCTGGATAGGAGGGGGTTCCACCATTGGTTGTCGACGAATTGGTACAGGCCGGTGCGCGAGTCTCCGAAATCGAGGGTCGCGACGGTCGTTTTCATCTCGCGCGGCGACGCCCCAGCGTCCCACCCGGTGAAACTCAGCGGGTCGATGAGTGGGGCCGAGAAGGTGCGCGCGTTGACGCGGACCGGGCCGAATCCTGCTCGAAGGAAAGCACGCATCATAGAGGTCGCGTGGTACAGGTGAGTGGAGGCGACTTCGACGAAGGTCGGCTCCCCGATCACCCCGAGGTCGCATACTGTCTTGCGGCTGGCGTGCCCGGGCATCAGCATGTACTGCTCGCCGACCTGCACGAGGTCGGAGTCCCCGACTGTGTTCCACAGTGCGCGAAGCCCGTCCGCATCGGGCGCCGGAGGCGTCTCGGCGAGGACCTTCACACCACGGTCGACGAGTTCGGCGACCACGCCGGGCATGGAGGGCCATGACACTGCGGCGATGACGAATTCGGGGGCAGGGGCGAGTAGCTCGTCGATGGTGGAGACGGTGGGGACTGCCCAGGCGTTGCGCAGGCGTTCGGCCGCTTCGGGTCGGCGCACGAGGACGCCCGTGACGTCCAACCGCTCGGGAGCGGCGGCCGCGAGCCTCAAGAAGAACTCCGAACGCCATCCTGCTCCAATGATGGCGAAGGAAACGGGACCGTTCACGCGTGCGCCTGCGGGGTATTCGATGCGAGCAGGGAGCGCGCCCAATCGACCTGCTTGAGCCACTGGTAGGCGCCACCGCCCTCATGGTTGTTGAACTCGTACACCTCGATGCGCGGCTGGGGCACGCCGGTGTGCGAGGCCGCCCCCCACCAGTTGCGCGCCGCGAAGACCGACGACGGCGGGCACACTGTGTCGAGCAGCGCGGTGGAGAACAGCGCGGGGACGTCGGCGCGCCTGCCCAGGAGCACGCCGTCGAAGTAGGACAGGGTGTGGAACACCGTGTCGCACCGGTCCCTGAACACCGCGAGGTAGCGGACGATCTCGTCATAGGGGGTGCCCTCGGTCAGTCCGACGGAGCGCCGGAAGTGATTCATGAAGGGCACGTCCGGCATCGCGCCGATGACGCGGGGGTTGAGTGCGGCGGCGGCGATCGTCATCGCCCCGCCCTGCGAGCCTCCGGTGACAATGATCTTGTCGGCGTCGACCTGGGGAAGCACCGCTGCGGCCTCGACCGCGTGATGCGCATCGACGTAGAGACGGCGGTAGTAGTGGTCGCGCGGATCCTCAATGCCGCGAGTCATGAAGCCCTGGTCGGCGCTCCCGCTGGCATGCGGGTCGGGGGTCGCTCCCCCGCTGCCCCAGGTTCCGCCCTGTCCGCGCGAGTCCATGAACACGTGCGCGAACCCGGCGCTCGCCCAGTCGAGGTGGTCGGTGGCCAGTCCGCGCCCGCCCCCATACCCCTGGTATTGGACGATGGTCGCCAGGGGGCCCGATGCTGCGGCGGGCACGGTGAGCCACGCCTTGATCGGGTCGGAACCGTATCCGGGGAAGGTCACGTCCCATACGCGCAGCGTCTCAAGCGGTGTGTCCGCCTCGACGACGGTCACCGCCTGCTGGTCGAATGGATTGTCTGCCAGGGTCTGCGCCCAGAAGGCGTCAAAGTCGTCGGGTTCGACGAGCTCGGGCTTGTAGCCGATGAGTTCGTCGAGGTCCATGTCGTATCGCGTTGCCATAGGGCCTCCCTAGTAGGTGTCCGGGCGTCGGCGGGCGGATACGGCCGCCCACCGACTCCCGTCGTCACAGTGCTTCGACAGTCACCGGGGTGGTCAGGACACGGCCCTCGGTGACGATGCGGCGCCCTGATTCAATGTCGACGGGCGTCGGAGCGAGTCGATCCTCCGAAGAGGATCCCGCGGATAGTTCGATTCGTCCTCCCTCGACGATGCGCTGCATGTCGACCCCGGTGAAGGAGAAACGATCGGCGTGGACGGTGAAGGTGATGCGAGCCGCCTCACCGGGTTCGAGGTGCACCTTCGCGAAGCCGATGAGCTGCTTGAGGGGGCGCACGACTTCACCGACCGGGTCTGCCGCGTACAGTTGGACGACTTCGTCGCCCGCGCGTTCGCCCTCGTTGCGCACCGTCACCGAGTAGTCGACGCTGCCGTCGAGCGGGATCGACGCCGCGGACGCCTGCGGGTTTGAGTAGGTGAAACGGGTGTATGACAGGCCGTGCCCGAAGGGGAATGCCGGGCGCGGATCGATATTCGAGATCCCCTCGGATTCCCAGGCCAGCGGCGGCACCAGGTAGGTGCCGGGCTGTCCACCCGGTGTGTTGGGCAATGCGACGGGCAGATGGCCCGACGGGTTGACTTCGCCCGACAGGACACGGGCGATTGCGCCCGCACCTTCCACACCCGGCATGAAGGCCTGAATCATCGCCGCGCAGCGATCCGCGTAGGCGCCGACCGCGTAGGGGCGTCCCGTGACGAGGACGACCACCGTCGGCGTCCCCGTGTCGAGGACGGCGTCGAGGAGTTCGCCCTGGCGCCCTGGCAGATCCAGATTCGCCACGTCGCAGCCCTCGCCGGAGGTGCCGCCGCCGAACATGCCTGCGATGTCGCCGACGGTGACGACGGCGATCTCCGCATTACGGGCCGCCTCCACGGCTTGCGCGATGTCCTCATCGGTGCCCGCCATGAATCCGGTCCCGTGGACGAAAGCGGCGTCCTCGTCGCTGATCCCTGCGAGCGCTTCCTGAAGGCCCGTGATGTCGAGGCCGGTACCCCGGTCGGCGAAGCGGGAGAGCACATGATTCGGGAAGGCGTAGCAGCCCATGAAGGAGCGGATCTCGGACCACACGGGGCCGATGACGGCGAGTTTCTTGTCGCGCGCCAGCGGCAGCGTCCCGTCGTTGGCAAGCAGCGTGATGGAGCCTTCCGCGAGTCGGCGCGCCACATCGCGGTTGTCGGCTGAGTCGAGGTTGCGAGTCGCATCGGACGTCGGCTCCCAGTCGGCGTCGAGCAGACCGAGCTGGGCCTTCTGCACGAGGACGCGGCGCACCGCGGTGTTGATCTCCTCCTCGGTGATAAGACCCCTGTCCACCGCCTCGGCGAGGTAGTGGTAGCAGGTCGTCTCCGGCAGTTCCACGTCGAGGCCCGCCCGCACCGCCAGGGCACCCGCCTCGACATTGTCGGCGGCGATGCGGTGCATCTTCTGCAAGAAGCGGACCGACCAGTAGTCGGAGACGACGGTCCCGTCGAATCCCCATCGATCCCTGAGGACCTCGGTGAGGAGGTGGCGTGATGCCCCTGCGGGTACTCCGTCGATGTCGGAGTAGGAGTTCATGACGGAGGCGACGTCTCCTTCACGCACTGCCATTTCGAAGGGGGGCAGCATGACGTCTTCGAGTTCGCGCGGCCCCATGGACACCGGCGCGTGGTTGCGCCCGCCCCGAGAGGCCGGGTATGCGACGAAGTGCTTGAGTGTCGCCATCACGCCCTTCGACTGCAGTCCGCGAACGTAGGCGGTGCCGAGTGATCCGACGAGGTAGGGGTCTTCCCCGCAGGTCTCTTCGACTCGGCCCCACCTGTAGTCGCGGACGACGTCGAGGAGGGGGGACAGTCCCTGGTGGATGCCGAGCGAGGCCATGTCCTCGCCGATGCGCGATGCCATTTCGGCGATGAGCTGCGGATCCCAGCTCGCTCCCCAGGCGATCGCCGCCGGGTAGACGGTGGCGCGATAGGCGGTGAATCCGGTCAGGCATTCCTCGTGAACGATCGCCGGAATGCCGAAGGCATTGCGCGAGCGGACATCGTTTTGCAAGGAGATGAGCTTTTCTGCGCCCTCATCCACTTCGAGGGGGTCGGTCCCCCAGATGCGGGTGATGTGGCCCAGGCCGTTATCTGCGGCCTCCTCCCATGTGAGGCTGTCCGTCTTGAACGCGTCCTCCATGGGGGCGACTTCGTGGGAGTGGTCGGTGGGCTCGGGCGCGGGGACGGCCTCGTCTTCGTTGCGCAGCCAGTAGGAGCCGAGCTGGTGGATCTTCTCGTTGAGGCTCATCTGCGCCATGAGCGCATCGGCGCGCTCAGCGGCGGACAGTTCCGGGTTATTCCAGCGATACATGGGTTCTCCAGAGTGGATGGGCTATCAGCCCAGTTCAGTGCCTATCAGGCGAAGGGGTGAGGTGCAGGCGTCCGCATTGGAAGCCCACACGCCGAGGAGGCATCCGGTGAATCCGCCGGCCGCTTCTGTGGACAGCCATTCGGCGTCGAGAATGATCCCCTCGCCGCGTCCGTCCTCGCTTCCGCATCCGACCTCGACTGACAGGTCGGCGAGGCGCAGCCACAAGCGCTCCCCCGGAGTCGGTGCCGCAAGGATGCGGGTGGTGGTGGCGCCCGTGACGGTGACATCGACGAGGACGACCCCGTCCCCCAGGCGCAGGCGCAGCCAGTTGTGCGCGTCCTGAACGATGCCGATACCGGTGAGTGCTTCGGCCAGGGCATGGGCGTCGATGGAGATGCCCGCATGCCAGTCGGCGGCGCGCACTCCCCTGAAGGAGCGGGCCTCGTCGCCCACCCAGTCCGCTCCGACGGGCTTGAGTGCACGCTCGGCGAACTCGCCCGGCGTCATCTCGCATGATGCGAGCGGTGCGGGGGTGTCGGAGGCGACGGCAAGTGAGCGCTGATCGGCCGCGATGTCGGGCGCTGTGTCGATCGCTGCGGGGAGCCTGCCGCATCCGGGGGCGATGACCGGCCACTCGTCTTCCCAGGAGACGGGGGCGAGGAAGGTCTCTCGTCCAAGGAGGTGACGATTGTCGCGCAGCCGCACTCCCAGCATGACCGCCCACCAGGATCCGTCGGGGCGCTGGAAGAGGTCGGCGTGGCCGACATTGTGCACTTCGGAGGTGCGCCCCAGGTTGCGGTGGGTGAAGATCGGGTTGCGCTTGCAGCCCTGCCACGGCCCCCTCACGGATGGTGCGCGGGCGATGGACACGGAGTGCTCTTCGGCGGTGCCGCCCTCAGCGGTCAGCAGGTAGTACCAGTCGCCGATGCGGTAGATGTGGGGGCCCTCCGACCAGACGACGCCTTCGACGGCGCCGTGCCAGATCACCGTTTCCTCACCGGTGAATGTCGCCGTATCGAGGTCGACCGGACGGGTCCAGATCTCCGTCTGCTGTTCCCACAGGGGGGTGGCGGCGAGGCGGGTGCCCGTCCACCACACTTGGCCGTCCTCGTCCTCGAAGACATCGGGGTCGATGCCCCCGGCGCCGGCGAGGAAACGGGGCTCGGACCAGGGGCCGGCGGCCTCGGGCGCAGTCATGACGAAGGAGCGCTCAGTGGTTCCGACGACGGTGGTGCACACGAGGACGAAGCGGCCTTGGATGTGGCGCAGCGTCGGGGCGAAGATCCCCTGCGACTCGGCGCCGAGTTCGAGGTCGAGTACGGCGCAGTTGTCCTCGGTGAGGGCGTGGCCGACGAGCTCCCAGGTCTCGAGGTCCCGGCTCGCGCGGATCGGCAGACCCGGCAGCCAAGTGAAGGTCGAGTTCACGATGTAGGTCGTGTCCCCCACCTGGCATGCCGAGGGGTCGGGGAATGCCCCGGCGAGGATCGGATTGCGGGCGCTCATCCCTTCACCGCTCCCGTCAGACCGCCGACGATGCGGCGCTCGAAGAGGGAGAAGAAGACGAGGGCGGGGATCATGGACAGCGAGGTGAATGCGAGGACGCGGGCGGTGTCCACCGAGTACTGCGATGCGAAGGCCTGAACGCCGAGCGGCAGCGTGAAGAGCTTCTCATCGGAGAGGACGAACAGCGGCAGCATGTAGGAGTTCCACGAGCCGATGAACGCGAGGATGCCCGTCGTGATAACGCCGGGGGCGGACAGCGGCAGGACGATCTTCCAGAAGAAGCCGAGGCGCCCGCATCCGTCGAGGGCTGCGGCCTCTTCGAGTTCCTTGGGGATGGTCCGCAGGAATGGCACGAGGATGATGACCGTCGTCGGCAGGGCGAATGCGATGCCGGGGAGGATGACGCCGAGCAGATTGTTCGTCAGGTGCAGCGACTTGATGAGGATGTACAGCGGTGTGATCGCGACGGTCATGGGGAACATGAGGCCCGCGGCGAACAGGGAGTACATGGCCTCGCGGCCCTTGAAGGGGTAGCGGGCGATGACGAAGGACGCCATCATGCCGAGGATGACGACGCCGATAGTCGTCGCCGACGCGGTGATCGTCGAGTTGAGGATCTGGCGCCAGAAGACGGGGCTGGCGAGGACTTCGGAGTAGTTCTCGACGACCCACGGATTGGGCAGCCCCGCGGGGTTGTCAGTGATCTGCGAGTTCGTGCGGAACCCGCCGATGATGACGTAGACGACGGGCGCGAGGATCGCGGTGATCGTCACCGCTGCGACGAAGTAGATGCCCGGGTTGCCCCACTCGAGGGCGGGCTGGCCGCTGTTCTTGCGGCGCTCGCGGATTGCGGTGATCATTTTCCGCCTCCTGTGAGTGCGCCCTCGGTGTCGCGTCGCAGGACGAAGCGTTGGTAGGTGAGGGCGATGATGAGGGAGATGAAGAAGACGACGACGGCGACTGCGTTGCCGTATCCGTAGTTGCCGGCGAGGCGACCGTTGATGACCATGTAGCTGGCCATGGTGGAGGTTCCCGCAGTGGAGGCGATGTACTGGCCCCAGATGATGTAGACGAGGTCGAAGAGTTGGAGCGAACCGATGATCGACAAGAACGCCCACATGCGGATGGTCGGGCCGAGCAGCGGGATCGTGATGCGGCGCTGAATCTGCCAGTAGGAGGCGCCGTCGACCTTCGCCGCTTCCATCAGTTCATTGGGGATGCCCTGCATGCCCGCGAGGAAGATGATGACGGCGAAGCCGACGTATTTCCAGGTGAGGATCCCCATGAGGGTCGCCATGGCGATCTTGGGGTTCGCGATCCAGTCAGTGGCCAAAGAGCCCAGGCCGATGTCGTTGAGCAGGCGGTTGACGCCGCCCTGGCTCTGCAGCAGCAGGGACCATGCGGTACCGGCGATGACTTCGGAGATGACGTAGGGGATGAAGATGAGGACGCGGATGATGGACTGGCCCTTCATCTTCTTATTGAGCAGGAGTGCCAGGAGCAGTGCGACCGGCCCCTGCAGGACGAGGGAGGCCACGAGGATGATGGCGTTGTGGCCGAGGACCGCGTGGAACTCCGGGTCCGTCAGAATCGTGATGTAGTTCTGCAATCCGACGAAGTTCGTCGGGATTCCGTAGCCCTTCCATTTGAAGAAGCCGTAGTAGGCGGCCATGACGACCGGGAAGATGACGAATGTGAGGAACAGGAGGATCGCGGGGCCGGACAGGACCGCGATCTCTAGGCGCTCACGCCCGCCGATCGCCGACTTTGACCGGCCGGGGCCGCGAGAAGCCTTGGAGGCTTTCGCGGCCCCGGATCCCCCGTTGGTGGTGACGGGGGCTGTTGTCATTGGTGTGTCACTCCTTGTCGGCTGCAGCCTGGACTGCGGTCAGGATCGACTGCGGGTCACCCTTGCCGGCGAGCATGTCGACGACGCCGATGTTGAGGGCGTTGCCGACGTTCTGTCCGAGCAGGGTGTCGAGCCACACGGAGATGTAGGGAGCCTTGTTGTTGGCTTCAAGGATGTCGCGCAACGCGGGCTGCTCGACGACTCCCTGAGCGTCCTTGTTCGCGGGGATGGTCTTGAAGGCGTCCGCGTACTTCTCCTGGTAGTCCTTCTGGACTGCGAAGTTCAAGAACTCTGCGCATTCCTTGGGGGCATCAGCCGAGCAGGAGAACCCGTCGAGGCCGCCCATGAGGGCGCCTTCGCCGCCCTGGCCGCCGTCAACTGCGGGGAAGGGGAACCAGCGCAGGTCGGCCAGCGGCTGCTGATCCGGGGTGAGGTCGGCGATGACGCCGACATTCCATGCGCCCATGAGTTCCATTGCGGCCTTGTGGTTGGCGATGAGGCCTGCGGACGAGCCTGCGCCCTGCTGTGCGGAGGTGGTGAGGAAGCCATCATTGAAGGGCTGGGTGCCCGCGAATGCCTCGAGGTCTTCACCGGCCTTGATCCAGCACGGATCGGAGAAGTCGCCGTCGGCGGAGTCGGAGAGGAAGGTCTCCTGGCTGCATTCGCGCAGCGCGAAGAAGTAGAACCAGTGGGCGGCCGGCCATGCGTCCTTCGCACCGAGGGCGATCGGCTGAATGCCTGCGGCCTTGAGCTTGTCGACTGCAGCGTTGAGGTCATCCATGGTCTTCGGGGTCTCGGTGATGCCCGCCTGCTCGAAGAGTTCCTCCGAGTAGTAGATGCCACCGGGCAGGACCGAGGTCGGAACACCGTAGAGCTTGCCGTCGACGGTCAGCGAGGACAGGGCGCCCTCACCGAGAGCCTCGCGGGTCTCATCGGTCACCAGGTCGGTAATGTCCTGGACCTGGCCGGCTTCGATCATGTCGTTGAGCTTGCCGCCGCCGCGCGAGAAGAAGATCTCGGGGGCGTCGCCTGAGTTCATCGCGGTCTGCAGCTTGCCGTCGAGCTCCTCGTTCTGCACCGCTTGAACGGTGATGGTGACGCCGGGGTGGAGCTCCATGAAGTCGGCAGCGGTAGTGTCCCAGAACGCCTTGCCGTCACCGGTGGTGGAGTTGTGCCAGAACTCCATGGTGATGTCGCCCGACGAATCGGCGGATCCGCCGTCGGTGCTTCCTCCACCGCATGCGGTGAGGGCGAGAGCGGCCGCGGCGAGGGATGCCGCCGCGGCGATCATGCGTGAGTGTCGTTTCACCGTCGAAACCTCCATTGGTGGCCGCGTCGATCCTCCATGATCGAAATCTTTCGCGGTCCATCCTCGAACACATTTAGTTTATCTGAAATACTAATCGCGTCAAGTGGCGTTTTATAACGATTCTATAGAGATTCGTATCGACTGCCGGATCGAAAATATTTCGATAGGCTGTAGTTCAGGAGGTTGCCATGGCTGAGCTCCCCACGCGCAAGAAGATCACCCTCGATGACATCGCCCGCGAGGCCGGGGTCTCGAGGGCCGCCGCCTCGAAGGCCCTCAACGGGCGCCACGACGTATCCGAGGCGACCCGGCGCTCAGTGCGCTCAGCATGCGACAAACTCGGCTACTCCCACCCGGGGTTGCGACCGCGGGGCGCTGCAGAGTCGATTGCGATCGTCGCGGACAACCTATCGACGACATACACCATCGAGATCCTCAAAGGCGCCTCGACCGTCGCCATGCAGAACAACATCTCGATCAGCATCTCGCACCTGTCCGTCACCGACGAGGACGCCCCCCGCATCCTCCCCCTGTCCGACGAATGGATCCGCCGAACAGCGACAGAGGGTGCCATCGGCGTCATCACGATCACCTCCCCCTCAGAACCCGGGGTAGTCGATGCCCTTGGGCGCGCACGCCTCGCCTACATCGCCATCGACCCGGCCTCTCCCCCGCCCGAGGGCACGACCTCGATCGGCGCGACGAATTGGAACGGCGGACTCGCGGCTACCGAACACCTCATCGGCCTGGGACACCGAAGAATCGCCTTCATTCGCGGAGGGGCGAACTCCGTGCCCGCACAGGAGCGCTTCGAGGGCTACGTCTCCGCCCTGCGCCAGCATCGCATCGACCTCGACCCCGCCATGGTCTTGGGCGAGGGCTTCACCTACGAGAACGGCAGGGACAGCGCCCGCACACTCTTATCGCGCCCCGAATCGCTGCGGCCGACCGCCATCGTCTCCAGTAATGACGTCATCGCCATCGGTGTCTACGAGGCCGCGCGCGAACTCGGCCTGTCCATCCCCTTCGACCTATCGGTCGTCGGATTCGACGACACCGACCTCGCCCGCTGGTCCGCCCCAAGGCTGACGACCATTCACCAGCCGCTGCATGAGATGGGCGCCCAAGCGGTCCGCACGATCCTCGCGATGACCAGGGAGGCTGACCAGAGCCGCTTCAACCCGATCCAGCTCACCACTCACCTGGTCGAGCGGCATTCGACCGCCGCCCCGGCGACCCCTTAGAAGCGGCCGGGCATGTCCTCGTCACGCGGGACCGTGGCGGCGCGCACCGACGACATCGACACGACCGCGAGGACCAGGGCAGCGAAGGCGAAACCGACAATGGCGCCGAATCCCCCGCCCGATCCGAATCTGTCGATCGCCGCCGCGGCAACGATATTCGACAGGGACATCCCGATGACCCACATGGAGCCGAAAAGGGCCATCCCCTCTGTGAATCGGGATGCGGGGACGATCCGCATGAAGATCTGGTTGATATTGACGATCGTGGGAGCCTGGAACAGGCCAGCGACCAGCATGACGACCCCCGCACTCACCATGGAGTCGACGAAGACGAGTGCGGAGCAACTCAATGCGAGCACCGCGAGGCCGAGGTAGAAGCGCGCCCACAGCGCACCCGGCCATTCGCGCATCCCGTAGACGAGGGCGCCCACCATGGAGCCGCCCGAGAAGCATGCGGTGACGGTTCCCGCCCATTCCTGCATATCCCGCTCTTGGGCGAAGGCGACGATCGCAATACCCGTCGTCGACTGGAATGCCCCGTAGAAGACGAGGACGAGCAGGAGCACCGCGAAAGTCATCGTCCACAGGCGCTCCACTCCGAGCGCCGGGGCGGGCGGGTCTGCGCCCCCCGGCGATCCCTCGGCGTCGTTCACCCCCTCCTCGCTGCCCGCACCGACTGATGGAGCGGCCGCCCCTTCGGACCTGTTCAACAGTGCGATGGGCTCGTAAGTCCTATCCCCCAACAGCAGGTGCAAGCCGATGAGGATCATTGCGACCCCGAAGGCGAGGGCAGCAACCGGTGAGACGAGGGTCGCCAGGGCCGTCGCAATCGGGGTGGACATCACCCACATGGACTCCTCGGCGACGGAGGTGAGCGACAGCGCCGTGGGCATCGTCCTCGGCGCCGAGTGAAGGGCGACCCGCCACCTGGCTCGGATGAGCGATCCTCCCGGCACGCTCACTCCGAGCATGATGACGACGACGATGAGGACCCAATACGGTGGCCTCATCACGAGGACGGCGGCGAGGATCCCCAGCGACGCGATCCAGAACGCGCCGACCATTGAGACGATGCGCTTTTGACCCCACTTGTCGATGAGCTTGCCGACATTGGGCCCGAAAACCGCTCCGGCGATCGACATGACTGCCGCCGCGATTCCGGCACTCGAATATGAGCCGTACCCGTCGCGCGCACCGATGAGGAGCGCCATATTCACCATCGCATAGGGGAATTGGACGATCACTCCCCCCAGGAGGAATCGCGCGACATGAGGACGGGTCAGGAGAGCGCGGTAGCCCCGCAATCCCCCTTCGTTCACTCCTCAGTCCTTTCGCGTCACAACCCGCGCCGCCTGCTTCGCCGCGCCCAGTGCGACGTACTCGCCCGGTTCGGGTAGTTCGATCGTCGCATCGAGAGCATCGGCTGCAAGAGCCTGAACCGCCGTCGATTTGGCGCCACCGCCGACGAGGAGCACCCGGTCGAGCGGGACTCCGAGGCTGCGCATTGCGTCGAGAGCATAGCGCATGAGCGCGAGCAGACCATCGACGCTCGCCCTCGCGACATGCGCGCGGTCGGAGTTCGCGAGAGTCATGCCTCGAAGCTCAGCAGTGGCGTCGGGCAGATTCGGGGTGCGCTCCCCCTCGAAGTAGGGGATGAGTTCGAGACCTGCAGCGTCGGGGACCGACAGAGCGTACTCGTCGAATTCCTTGTAGTCCAGGCCGGTGACCGCCATCATCGCGTCGATGATGCGCGAAGCATTGAGGGTACAGGCCAGGGGAAGCCAATTGCCCGTCGCATCGGAGAACCCGGTGACGAGGCCGGTGGGGTCGGCGACAGGGCTCTCGCTCACAGCGGAGACGACGCCGGAGGTGCCCAGCGACAGCAGCGCAGACCCGGGTTCGAGTTCGACTCCGAGGGCGGCCGCAGCATTGTCGCCCGCACCGGGGCCAAGCACGATCTGCCCCCACCCCTTGTCGGGGTCGCCATGGCCGACCTCGTCGAAGGGGCCCGCGATGCGGGGCAGGATGATGCGCTCGGCGGCGTCCTCGTCGATATGGAGGGCCGCGGCGAGGATGTCGCGGCGGTAGGTCGGGGTCTCGCGCGCCATGTAGCCGGTGCCCGATGCATCCGAGCGGTCGGTTGCCAATGAGTCGAGGGAGGGGCTGCCCATGATGCGCCACGTCAGGTAATCGTGCGGCAGACAGATCGCCGCGATGCGGGCGGCGTTTTCCGGCTCATTGTCGGCGAGCCAGCGCAATTTGGTGACGGTGAGGGATGCGACCGGCACCGACCCGGTTGCTTGTGCCCACCAGCTCGCGCCTTCGCTGCCCGCGTCATCGCGGCCGTCGGTGCCGCGTTCGCGGATGAGGTCGCGGGCCGCACCGGCTGAGCGGGTATCGTTCCACAGCAGCGCGGGGCGGATGACCCGCCCGGCCGAGTCGAGGCACACCATGCCGTGCTGCTGGCCGCCGACGCTGAGCGCCGCGACATCGTCGAGGCCGCCCGCCGATTCGACGGCTTCGAGGAATGCCGTCCACCAGACTTCGGGGTCCACTTCGGTGCCGTCGGGGTGGGATGCTTTGCCCTGACGGATCACACTCTTCGTCTCGGGGTCGTAGATGACGACCTTGCACGATTGGGTGGAGGTGTCGACGCCTGCAACGTAGGGGCGTGTGGTGGCCATGTCTGTCAGCTCCGGGTATTCGTGGTGGTGTGGAGAAATGCCCCGCGAGCCGCCGTGATGTGAGGAGAGATCTCATCTAAGGGGAGGGCGGCTCGCGGGGAGTCTTTCAGCGCTGATCCGCTGATGAATCAGGCGCGTCCGAGGGTGTCGACGATGTAGTTGTTGATCGTTGCCTTGACGCATTCGAGGTGGTCGGACTTCGTCGCGTCGACGAGGTCGGCCTGCGGGATGTCGAGCGAGTGGGATTCGAGGGAGGCGAGGGTCGCTGTGCCGTCCTCGACGGTCGCGCCGATGCCCGAGTCGAAGGAGGAGTAGCGCTCGGAGACGAGGTTCTTGATGAGGCCCTCCTCGTGCATGCGGGCGGCGACGAGTAGGCCTGCGGCGTAGGTGTCCATGCCGACGATGTGGGCGAGGAAGAGGTCCTCGGCGGTGAAGGAGGTGCGGCGCGGTTTGGCGTCGAAGTTGAGGCCGCCGTGGGGGCCGATCTGGCCCTCGTCGAGGATCTCCCACATGACTGCGGTCGTTTCGTAGAGGTCTGAGGGGAACTCGTCGATGTCCCAGCCGATGAGCTTGTCGCCCTGGTTGGCGTCGAGGGAGCCGAGCATTCCGGCGGCGCGGGCGACGCGGACCTCGTGCTGGTAGGTGTGTCCCGCGAGGTTCGCGTGGTTGCCCTCGAGGTTCAGCTTGAACTTGTCCGCAAGATCGTAGGTCTGCAGGAAGGCGATCGAGGTCGCGGCGTCGAAGTCGTACTGGTGCGCCGTCGGCTCCTTCGGCTTGGGCTCGATGAGGAACTGGGCGTCCAGGCCGATCTCTTCGGCGTAGTCGACGCACATGTGGAACATGCGGGCGATGTGGTCCTGTTCGCGCTTGAGGTCGGTGTTCCACAGGTTCTCGTAGCCTTCGCGCCCGCCCCAGAACACGTAGTTCTCTGCGCCGAGGCGCTTGGCGATTTCGAGGGAGTGCTTGAGTTGGCCGGCCGCGTAGGAGTAGACCTCGGCGAAGGGGGAGGTCGCCGCACCGGAGACGAAGCGGCGGTTGGTGAACAGGCTGGAGGTGTTCCACAGGAGCTTGATGCCGGTCTCCTTCTGGCGCGCCTCGATACGGTCGACGACCTTGTCGAGGATCGCATTGCTCTCACGCAGGGTGTCGCCCTCGGGGGCGATGTCGCGGTCGTGGAAGCAGAAGTAGTCGACGCCGAGAGCGCGGTAGAAGTCGAATGCGTAGTCGACCTTGGCTAGGGCGAGGTCGAGCGGGGTCGAGTACTTGCCGTCGTAGGGGCGCAGGGCGGTGCCCTCGCCGAAGGGGTCGACGAGGCGCTGTTCGAAGGTGTGCCAGTAGGCGACGCCGAAGCGCAGCCATTCCTTCATGGTCTTTCCGGCGACGACGCGGTCGGCGTCGTAGTAGCGGAAGCCGAGCCCCTGCTTGAGGGAGGAGGTTCCGACGTAGGGGATGGAGTCGATATTCCAGAGGTTGTCTGCCATGGTGGGCCTTCCAGATCCGCCACATCACTGTGGAGTCCGTTCACTGCGAGCGGCATCGTCGTGATCCCATTCGCGATTTTGTTACGGAACTAAACTTAGTACGTGATTCCGCTCGCCGTCAACCCCCTTCGTATTCCTCACATCACGGAAGACGGGGCGTCCGTGGAGTACAGTCAGCACATGCCCCCCGCGATGCGACGCCATACGTCAGTCTCACAACGCGCACCGAAGCGCCCTCTGGAACGCGCCCAGTCCGGTGTCACCGCCGAGAGTCTGCGCGCAATGAATCTTTCCCTCGCCCTCAGGCATATCCTCGCGTCCCCGGGCAGCATCTCCCGATCGGGCATTGCGCAGCAGACCGGTATCACACGCGCCACCATCTCAAGGCTCGTCGACGAACTCATCGGCGCCGGACTCGTTCTCGAACTCGATCCGCCGATCGGTGGGCGCGGCAGACCCGCCTCCCGACTCACGCCCGCACCCGGCTGCGCCGTCGCCCTCGGACTCGAAGTCAATGTATCTGCGGCAGACGCCGTCCTCGTCGACCTCACCGGCGAGGAACTCGGGTCGGTTCACATCGAGGACGACTACGCCCACTCCGATCCCGAAGCGGTGATCGCCCGGCTCGGCGACGCCACGCGCGCCCTCCTCGATGAGCACCTGCCCGACCACGCGCTCTTCCTCGGCTCCGGTTTGGCCCTGCCCGGCCTCGTCTCCACCGACTCACTCGCCCTGGCGCCCAACCTCGGCTGGCGCGACATCCCCTTGGAGACGCTGCTCGCGCCGATCGCCGACCTCGACCCGGCGATCGTTGCGAATGAAGCGGACCTGGCCGCCTATGCCGTGGCCAATCCCCGCCCCGGAGTCCCCAGCGGCCCGCCGTCCTTCATCTACATCTCCGGCGAGGTCGGCATCGGAGCGGGCATCGTCCTCGACCACCGGCCCCTCACCGGCGCCCACGGATGGTCCGGCGAAATCGGGCACATCTGCGCCGACCCGGCGGGCCCCTTGTGCTCGTGCGGCGCAACAGGATGCCTGGAGGCCTACCTCGGCCTGCGCGCTCTCGCCGAAAGGGCGGGCCTCGATCGGCGTGCCAGCGCCGCCGACGTGGTGGAGGCCGCTGCAGGGGGAAGCGCCCGAGTCATTGAGGCTCTCAACGAGGGCGGAGCGGCACTCGGACGCGCCCTCGCCGCCGTCATCAACTCCGCCGACATCCCCCTCATCATCCTCGGCGGCATCGTCGCCGACCTCGCCGACTGGATCATTGAATCGGCGAAGGCCGAACTCGATTCCCGTGTCCTTCACGCCCCCTGGTCGCCCCTGCAGGTGCACATCCTCCCCGATTCTGCGGGATTGTCGGTTCGCGGCGCCGCCTCGCGCATCCTTCAGCGCCTCGTTGACGACCCCATCGCATGGACCGCCTGAGGCCGCCCGGAACACTCACCTGCCGGTCAGGCCCTTCACACGTATTGCATTCATGCAATAAGATTGCCTCATGGGTCGTTTCAATGTCGCCGACAGCGCCCATCTCATCCGCTCGGCCCGCACTGATGCGGGCCTCACCCAGGTTGCCCTCGCCGAACTCGCCGGAATCACCCAGCCCACGCTCGCGCAGATCGAATCGGGGCGCAGGAGCGTCTCTGAAGAGATGCTCACCCGCCTCCTCGAATGCGCCGATTACCGCCCGTCCATTCCTCTGAGCGAGCACGCCGCACAGATCCGAGAACTCGCCCTCGCACGCGGTCTGACTAATGTTCGCGTCTTCGGATCCACAGCAACGGGCGACGACCATTTCTCCTCCGATATCGACCTCGTTGCGACACCGTCGGAACGATCGGATCTTCTCGACTACGCACTATTCAGTGATGATGTCGCCGCCCTTACCGGATTCCCCTGCGAAACCTACTCCGACCGGCAGACGCCCCATCACATGCTCGACGCGATTAACGAGGCGGTCCCACTATGAATCGGCGTAACAGCACCAGTGAAGGATTCACCGCACGCCCGAGGCGGACACCGGGCGGGCCCCAGGGTAACGACAGGTCGAATCTGATGGCCGAACTCGACGCTCTCACCCGACGCATCAACCGCATCCGCACCGTCGCACCAGGGGACTTCTCAGACGGGGCACCCGAGTACGACACCGCCTGCATGGTGATCATCCGTATCGCTGCGCTCCTCGAACGCGAAGAGCATGCGAATGCTCTCAACGTCCTCACCGACGAGGAGAAGCGTGCGATCCGAACAACCCGGAACATCGCCGCACACGCCGGGTACCGTTCGATGAATGACGAACTCCTCTACCTCGCCGTGACGCGCCGTATTCCCGGAATCATCGACCGCGTGAAGGCCAACCTGCATGCGTGATCGTTGTCCGGATCGTGACTAGAACCGTGGCCGCGCATCGCCGGACGACATGGGTCGGCGCCGCCTCGCCCATCCTTCAGCGCCTCGTTGACGACCCCATCGCATGGACCGCCTGAGGCCGCCCCTCCGCCTCACGTGCGTTCTTGCAGCGCCGCCACGATAAGAGCGCAGGCCTCGGCATCCGAATCCGCCGTGTGGTGGGTGAGGTGAAAATGGGGCGCGCACGCGCCGACGACCGTGGGGAGCCTGTAATCAGCGAGCCCCGGAATGAGTCGCCTCGCGGTCCGATAGGAGCAGTAAACCGGATCGGGCGCCGTGCAAGTGCCGAAGTGGGCGTCGAGGTCGCGCCACACCTTCGAATCAAAGGAGGAGTTGTGCGCCCACACGGGCATATCGCCGACGAAGTCGGAGACGAGCGCGGCAATATCGGTCCACATGGGCGCATGCACCACGTCGGAGGGGCCGATCCCGTGCAGGTAGGTGAACTCGAATCGGTCCCAGCCCTCAGGGGGCTTGATCAGCGTCGAATACCGCTCGACGATCTGCCGGTCCTGCACTTTCACGAGGGCGATCTGGCAGGCTGAGATACCGCCGAGCCTGTTCGCCGTCTCGAAATCGACGGCGACGAATCCGGCCGACAGCAGATCCTCGCGCTCGGGGATGAGCTTCGCCATCGCCGCCTCCTCATCCGCTGATCCTCGTCTTGTGCCCGCGCGTGGTGCGCCGCGCTCGCGCACAGCCTACGCCAACCACGAGCCGCGCCTCCTCCACGCAAGACGTTGTCGTTGTTCTTCGCATGCACTTCAATTACAACAACGAGAACCGTGTCGGCACTGGAATCCCCAGATGCACCGCTGTCTCGGGCTCCGACTCGTAGACTGATCTGAGAAACAGCCACAGCACCAGATAGCCTGTCACTATGCCCCACGCCGATGCGCCCCGCCCTCGCTTGGTCGACGTCGCCCGCGAAGCCGGCGTGTCCGTGGCGACCGCCTCCCGCGCGCTCGGACGGGGGTCGGACCTCATCGGCGCACAAACCCGCGATCATGTTCGGGAGGTCGCCCGCACACTCGGGTACCGGGTGAACCCAGTCGCCCGATCATTGCGACTCGCGCAGACGAAACAGATCGGGATGGTCGTCCCCTCCATCGCGAACCCCTTCTTCATGGAACTCGTCGTCCAGGTGGAGCACTGCCTCACGGAACGTGGACTCGCACTCCTTTTGCGCGATGCCCAGTTATCCGTGTCGAAAGAGGACGCCCAACTCAGGCTCTTCGAATCGGGAGCCGTTGACGGGCTCATCATCGCCCCCTGCCACGAGACCTATTCGACGCCCGCTGTGGAGCGGACCGCCGCATTGGTTCCGACCGTGCAACTCGACCGCGCCGTTCAACTCCCCTACGTGCCCATGGTCGGCGTCGATGACACTCACGGCATCCGTGAAGTCCTCACGCACCTCAAAGAGAGGGGGGCTAGGCGCATTGCACTGCTGTCGAATACGGGCTCCGATGTGTCATCGGTGACCCGCGTGAGGGAGGCGCGCACCGCCGCAGCCGAATACGGAATGACCCTCCACGATTCAGATGTCATCGAGTGCTCCTTCTCGGTCGAGTCGGCCTCCGAGGCGACTCACTACCTCGTCAAGCGGGGTCCCGTCCCCGACGCAGTCGTCTGCCTCAATGATCTGCTCGCGATCGGGGCCATTACTGAATTGCGGCGCAATGGGCTCGGCATCCCCGAGGACGTCATGGTGACGGGATTCGACGACATCCAATTCGCCGCCCTCATGCGCCCCTCGATCACCACGATTCGCCAGCCCCTCGCCCAGATCGCCCGCAAGGGAGTCGAGATCCTGCTGGGCGACGAGCCGACGCAACTGCGCATCGCCATCAAGGGAGAACTCGTCATCCGGGAGTCCACGATCGGCGAGCACTGACGCCGCGTGTGGCATTCGGTGACATTCATTTTGATCTCTTGGCACTCCCAGCGCGCTTGTCTAGGATCACTCGGAGTGCTTTATTCCAAGCGTTCCGATTGGTGTGAGGAACCCCCACTTGGGCGTTCATGCGGCCTTGCGGGCGCATGAGCATGTGAGAGGTTTTTATGGAGGATCCGAGGACGACGCCGGATGTTCGCTTCGATTTCGCTGCAGCTTCCGACTTAGACGCGAAGTGCCGTGCAGCGAAACTCCATGTCAGTGCTCTCCACGGATCACGAACGGTATGGGTGTCGTCCGCCTCGGAGGAGTTCTTAGGATACTTCTCACGTCTATTCATTGAGAACGCTTCTTATGAAGGTGCTGATGCCTCGAACCTCGAGACGTGTCTGGAAGATGTCGCGACGAAGGTGGAGCGTCTTGCCGAGTTGGCGCGTCTGGAGAATCAGGCTCGTGCCCGCGCAAGGGAGTGGCAGGCCCGTCGCGATCAGATGTGGGACCTTGAGAAGGGGTGGAACGATTTCTGGGGGTTCGATCAGCGTCCAACTGGAACGACCGGTCCGGCCCCATCTTTGGACACTGCACCTCCGGTGCTGCAACAGCGTCACACGCCATCAACGGGGCAGGGCTCTCATGATGGAACATCCTCAGCACGTCCGGCGAATCTGCGTTCCTTCGCGGCCAATTACGACGGCGCGGATAGCGAGTTGGACACAATCCTCGCTGGCCTGCGGGGTGCTGATGAAGCATTCCAAGCCGGATGCGGATGGGGCTCCTTGTCGGCTGCTTCCGTCTGGAGTGGATTCGCTTCATATATCACCGCTAACCGGGAGGATGCTCGGTGGGTGACTGTAATCGCAGCAGCCTTCGAGTCAGCCGGTGGAGACGCTGGCCTTTCAACGTTGTTGAATGCGACTCTCTCAATGGTCCTTGCATCCGCCGGATTGTCCGAGTCGCGTCAGTCAGTGACTATTGTTCCCGCTCAGATGCAGGGGATCGCCCCCTCGTCGGGTTTCGTTGATGATCCGGTGAATGCGGCGACCGGGAATTTCATTGAGCCGGAAACGGATGTAGCGTTCTTCGGGGGCGCAGTCGGTCTAGCGTGGCGACGGATGTACAACTCAATGTCAACGGTGGTCGGCGCGTTCGGTATCGGTTGGTCGTCTGCGGCTGACTCGCACGTCGAGGTGGGTGAGGACGGCGAGGCCCGGTGGTGGATGCCTGACGGCCGCCTCGTGCGTTTTTCTCGCGAGGGGGAGGGGTGGGGCCGGTCGCTGGGCGATTCGTTCTGGATGACCCGTGAGGATCCGCACGTCGGGGATTTTGTTGTTTCCGACGCGGAGGGCGGTCGGTGGGTCTACGACGCGTCTGGGCGTTTCGAGTCGGTTTCGGCGGGCCCTGGAACCGGCGTGCATTTCGAGTGGACCGATGGGCGGATGGTCGCCCTCGTCCATGAGCGGGGCCGCCGCTTGGACATCATCTGGGATGAGGCCTCGTCCCGGATCGTCGGGATCGTGGGCAATGGTAGGCAGCTTTCCTATTCCTATGATGAAGCCGGACGCCTCGTGCGTGTGGATGGTGCAGATGGCGGCGCGCGCACGTATTCCTGGGATGAGTCCGCGAACCTCATCACCCGGATCATTGATGCCGATGGCGTGGTTGAGGTGGAGAACACTTACGACGAGGGCGGACGCGTTTCTTCCCAGCGCTCTGCCGAGGGGCGCGTCTCGCGCTACACCTACGTCCCGGGAGGCGTAACGGAAGTTTCCGAGGCGGACGGCAAGCGTGCGAATACGTGGATTAACGACGCTTCGGGGCGCCTGATCGGCCTCGTTGATGCTGATGGCGGGCGACAGCGTATGTCCTATGACCGGTGGGGCCGCCAGGTGATGGTCTGTGATCGTGAGGGCGCTGTGACAGTCAGCGAGTACGACTCCCGTGGACGCATGGTCGCTTCATTGGATCCTCGGGGTGTGCGTTCGGATCTGACGTGGGATGAGGCTGATCGCCTGACCAGTCTGATAGTGTCCTCCCCCTCACCCAGCGCTTCGCCCGCCGACGGACACGATGGCGCCGGAGGGTCGCAGGTGGTGCATGCATGCACTTGTTTCACCTATGAGGGTGATTCTCGCGATCCGAGTCTCATCGTCGACCCGATGGGCGGGCGCACCGTCTTGGTGCGGGAGCACGGGCTGTTGCGCCGGCTCACGGATCCGACGGGCGTGTCTTTGACGTATGAGTACGACGAGCACGGGAACCTCATCGGCATCGTGAACAACGAGGGCGGACGCGCGAGCTTCGACTACGACGAAGCGGGTCGTTCTATCGCCTGCGCCTCCCCTGCGGGTCTGGTCACGCGATACGCCTACGACCAGGCCGGGCGCATCATCGCCCGTACGGATCCCGATGGGGCCCAGTGGCGCTGGGAGTTCACTGCCGCAGGCCGACTCGCCGCCCGAATCGATCCCCTCGGCGCTCGAACGAGCATCGACTACAACGAGGCGGGCCTTGAAGCGCAGTCGACCGATCCGCTCGGCCGAGTGATCTCCTCGAGTTGGGACGACTTGGGCAATCTCGCCCAGGTGAGGCTCCCCGACGGCAGGACCTGGGGTTTTGTCCATGATCCCCTCTCCAGGCTGCGTGAGATCGTCTCCCCGGGAGGGGGCAGGTGACGGGCCGAGTACGACTCCACTGGCAAGCCCACGAGCGTGGTGGACCCCGTGGGAGCCCTCACCGAGTTCACCTGGAACGCCCCTGTACGCACAGACGCTGACGACGTGTCAGAAGCGGTTGAGGTCGACGCCCTGGGCCGCCCGACCCGCTTCGTGGACAGCGGGGCGAGTCAGGTTCTCGTGCGCGACCTCGCGGGCCGCATCGCAGAGGTCATCGACTCCGACGGATCCTTGACCCGTATCACTCGGGACGCTGCCGGGCGCCCCACGCGCATCGAGGCCCCCTCGGGCGTCACCGAGATCGCCTACGACGCCCTGGGCAGGCAAGAAAGCATCATCGGCCCGGAAGGTAGAGTCGACTTCTCCTACGACGCCGACAGCAGGATCATCGCCAGATCGCACTCGTGGGGGGTGACACGTTTCGAATGGGACGCCTGCTCACGCCTGACCCGGGTGAATATGCCCGGCACGACGCCCACGACCTGCACCTACGACGCGGTCGGCCGCCTGACCTCCATGCGCGATGCTGCATGGGGCAGACGCCGTTTCACCTACGACGCGGCTGGCCAACTCACCTCGATCACGAACGCCCTCGGCGGTGTCACCACTTTCGCCTACGACACCTGCTCGCGTCTCGTGAGCCACACGAACCCCGCAGGTGGAACAACCCTTCACGAATACACTCCCGACGATCACCCATCGGCCCTGACCGACCCCCTGGGCAGAACCTGGCGCGCCCACTACGACCTTGCGGGCGCACTGGTGCACACCGAGTCCCCCGACGGCTACCGCACCCCCGCCCTGCAGACCAAGGAGCCCGCCACCGCCGAACACGCCGGTGAGCCCGCCACGGATCAGCTGTCCCTTATCCACGACGACGAGGGGCGCCTCGTGCGCATCGAGGGCGGCCCATTCGGGACCATCACCTACGAACACGCACCCCGCCGCACGCGCATACACGCCCAAGGCCTAACCCAGGAATGGGCCTACGATGCATTCGGGCGGGTCTGCTCTTACACGGTCCACACCCCCAAGGGGCTCACACAAGCGCACTTGTCCTACAACCAGGACAGTCGTCTCGACACCATCAGCGTAGACGGGGCATCGACCTCGTACTCCTACGACGAGGCTGGCCAACTCACCGGCGTCGCCTCGCCCGATGAGCAGACCCTGTACGAATGGGACGATGCGGGCCGTATGACGAAGGTGACGCGCATCAGCGACGTCGGCTCCGCCGAAGAAACCCTCACCTACGACGCCGCGGGCCAACTCCTGACGCGCACCACACCCGAAGGAACGACGAGCTACACCTACGACCCACTGGGCCGACGCACCCGGGAAGACGGACCTTCAGGCCGGGTCTCCTACACATGGGATCCCTCCAACCATCTGACCACGATCAGTCGAGCGGGCCGCCAGACCCAGCTCGACTACGACGAAGCAGGCCGCCCTGCCCTCATCAACGGACACACCATCACCTGGGCCCCGGCCGGGCGATTGACCCGAATCGACGACACGCCCATCACCCTCCTGCCCGGCGTCCTCGCCCTGGGCGAGACTCTCCTGCCCCAAGGAGCGCGCCTCGCCCGCTCGTCGAGCCCGAGCGACCCGTGGACTGCGCTCACCCACCCGATCGACAGCCACACCAGCATCGATGTGAACGCCTTCATCCACATCAACGGCCTCCACCTCATGGGAGTCAGGGCCTACGACCCCGCAACCCGTCAATTCCTGACCACCGACCCCCTCACCCACACGCCCATCGCGCCGTGGACCCACACCCCCTACTCCTACGCCGCCAACAACCCCCTGGCCTACACCGACCCCACCGGCCTCAAACCCATCACAGACGCCGACCTCGCCTCCTACAACCACGCACACGCCGGACTCGGCGCAAAAGCTGTTGATTGGGTCGGCAATAACTGGGAGTACATAGCGGCGGGCGCTGCTATTGTTGCCGGTGTCGCATTGATGTGCACAGGGATCGGCGGACCGGTCGGCCTTGCACTACTCGGAGCTTCTAGCGCTCTTCTCTCAGGTGGAGTGTCGATCGCTTCACAGAAGTATGCGACCGGGAACGTCGATTGGAAGCAGGTGGGAATCGAAGCCGCTGTGGGCGGGGTGTCGGGTATTGCCGGTGGCAGTGCCGGGGCTGTGGTTGCGCGGCAGATCACCCAGCGCGGTGCTACGCGCATCGCAATCGGTGCCGCATCGGGCTTGGCCGATGGGAGCATTTCCGGGGCTACCGGTTACCTCCTCCAGCCCGGCCCCCACACCCCTGCCGGTCTCGCCCAAACGACTCTCACCAACGGAGTCATCGGCACCGCAACAGGCGGCATCATGTCCTCACAACCCAAATGGCTCACATGGGACGAAACCAAGAACTTTCTCGGCTTCGCATACAAACCTCAATACCTTGACGGAGGGGAGGTGCTGCATCGTGCCGGATCCGCTGAAACTGAGCTGGGACGCTGGTGGTCGACAGATGCGCCTATCTATGAGTCCGTGACTCGACAACGGAAAGCCGTTCCACATCAATGGAGAGGCACACTCGAGCCGAATATGATGAATACCGGCTTCACCGCGACCTTTCCGAGAGGCACTATAGCTTATAGCGGATGGGCAGCCCCTCAACGCGGGGCGAACCTTCACTGGTACCTAGGTGGAGGAAATCAGACATACATTCCATCTTCATTTTCAGACGCAAAGGTGATTAATTCATGGCCCTTACTGCCTTGAACCTTATTCGCAATCCGGAAGGTGCGCGACAAGCTCTTGAAGAGTTGGCTTCAGTATTACTTGATGCTCAAGATTCCCAAGGGAGTCAATGGGCTGTTGAAACAATGAAGGCCGTGAAGACCCTTGAACAACTCAGGGGTTGGCGAGAATTGCGGAACTTTCGATCCAGATATCTTCATGCACAACGAGGGACTTTTGGAACGCTGTGCGACTATATTCCAAATAACAAGGAGGTGGCGCAGCGACTAGAGTTCACAAGAGAGCATTTGTCTCGGTATTTCTAGAGAAAGGAATGAATATTGTGCTGCAGAGTCCTTCGATTTGTATTGTTGCCCAAATCCGCCATTCGAGCGGGTACAGACTATCTTGAAGTTCTTCAGACGACACCGTTCAAGAACGAGGTTGTCGAGGACATGCGAGCCGATATGCTTCCAACGGTTCATTCGATCATTGAAGCGACGAAGAATGCGGATGGACCCTTTTCGCGACTTTTCATGTGGCATAGCTTCAAGTCCTCCCTGCGTGGCGGTGGGGGGTGGGTCGGGGTCTTGAATGCACACCTATCGCCTCGCCGGAAGGCCGAAATTGGATACGACTCAAGACTGATCGAAGCAGAAGGTGACTTCATTCGATATTTTCCCCTGTGAAAGTAAGGGATCTTCTACCTATTCCTCGCAAGATAAACGGATCGCTTTTTTGAAAACTGTCCAAAATGAATTCTGGTTTTATCGATGAGGTTTATGTTAACGGCGACTCGACACCTATGCCGATGAAGTATGAGACTACTGCGCGCGATACTCTCCTACTCGGAAGTGCGAGTCTTCTCGTTGTCGATGATGAAGAGAGCCATGGGCGGCTCCCAATTTCGCCCTTCACTATGTTCGCGATGCGCGCTATCTTCTGCCGTTCACTGCGCCCCTGCCGTCTAAGGATCTCCTCGCAGCACTGAGGTGGTTCTATCCCCCACGGAGCTCCTATTGAGAACCTTTCTACGCCGAGAGCGGACCCGTGCTGTGGTTGCGCGGCAGATCACCCAGCGCGGTGCTACGCGCATCGCAATCGGTGCCGCATCGGGCTTGGCCGATGGGAGCATTTCCGGGGATACCGGTTACCTCCTCCAGCCCGGCCCCCACACCCCTGCCGGTCTCGCACAGGCTACTCTGACCAATGGCGTGATCGGCGGTGCAACGGGTGGCATCATGTCCTCACAACCCAAATGGCTCACATGGGAATACATGACCAACTTCAAATGGGGCGTTTACAAGGGTTCTTATCTGGACACACCCGATGTCTTCTTCCGTGCCGGCCCTGCTGATTCTCCGTACGGAAGTTGGTATTCGAAAGACGCTCCACTATCTATATCGCAGGTTCGCAACGATAAGGCACTTGTTGAGTATTGGGTCAACGGTGGCGAATATCGTGATGTCGCCATGGGGTATACATGGATTCATGGCAACGGTCAACCCGCATATTCCGGGATCGTTGCTCCTCAGAACGACCCAGTGACTGGAATACGCTATCCTGGCGGCACCGGCCAGATATATTTACCAGAACAACAGGTGCATAGCGGTTGGCATGAAGAATCTTGGTCATGGAGACTTGCTCCTTAAATCAGAGGAAAGTTAATGTCAATTGGATTTCAAGGAAGGACATATGACTGAGTCAGAGACTTATAGTGCATCAAGCGAGTTGCCATATCAATATGCAAAGATTCGGTCTTTCGAGTATTGGGGTTATGTGACGCCTCCGTGGTGGAGGAGACTGTTCTTTGCAAAAGATTCGCGTCCTCTGGAAAGAACGTACATAATTGATGTGCATTCTTCGGAGGATGATAGTCACATTGCCTGCGTTCACACTGATGACGCTTTATGGTTTTTGAGCGAATATAATTCTTATCCCATTGAACAAGCTCATGCGCTTCTCAACGATTTACATACGAGCGAGCGAGAGTGGCCGGATGTGTGTAATGGTGTTGCCAGCGAGTGGGTGAGGATCGATGCCCCGTTAGGTTTTTCTCTCGCCTATTCAGCATTTCTCAAGGATGTTCGCGCCCGCGGAATTGAGTCTGACCTGTATTGCTTCGGAAAGCCTCAGAAGTTGCAGCAGCATGTGCTGATGTATAAGAAGGGAATATTCGGTCGACGTCGACGACACCTGTGGATCGTCGCATGGCATGATAATCGAGCTCTTTTGTCAAAGAGAGATCAATTCGAGAACGAGAACGCGACTTGCGAGTATCTATTTCAGGCAGTGTTGCGCGAACATGAATACCGTCAACGCTTCTCAAGAAAAACGTAGAAGTGTCATTGACGAGAAGGGGATTGCTCAGGTGTCGAGGCGGACGTATTCGGTGTCGAAGTTATCGCGGTCAACGGCCTACATTGCGGAGCGCATCAGATTAGGAGATCGACTCATTCAGGCGCGGCATATCGAGCAGTCAGTTCAGGAGCTTCGCTCGGATTTTACTACAAAAGAACTCAGAGCCTTCGCCGATGAATTCAGTGGTTATTTTGGTTGGTTTCATATCGCTCTTGAAGACTATTACGAGGTGACGGAAGATGGGTCGTACTATCGTGAACTGACTGAAGTATTCAGGGCTCACCTGCGTTTCGTACGCCGTTTTGCTGAACGTGCGGAACGACCGTGGTCGCGATGGACGATCCGCCTCGTCGAATAATCAAGACGCCGAATGCCGCGTATTCCTGACGGGACGGTGTGCTCACGCTACGGATGGCGCGCCGACACTGTCAACACAGCCGACGCGCCACCCTCGCTGGTCGAAAGACTCAGTACGCTAATCCTCGGGGTTGAGGGGCGAGGTCGGCACTCTGCGGGTTCGGCACTTCGAACCCATTCGCCTTATACGCGGCGTAATCGAAGTTCTCGCACTCGTCGTAACCGATGCGGTGGTAGGCGTAGAAGCCGTCCCAATTCTCGTATCCGCTGCCGAGCTCCGATTCGAGGAAGGCGTCGGCCATCGCCATCGCCGTGCGGGGCGCGACGTAGAAGGCGCCCATCGCCAACAGATTCGCGGCATTCGCCGCAGAGGCTCGCCTCGCAGACGGAACGGACTCGCAGACAGCGGCGTGAACGTGGGGCACTTTCGATGCGGCGATATGGATTCCCATGCCGGTCCCGCAAAACGCCAAGGCCCGCTCGAACTCGCCTTCGGCGATCTTCGCGCCGAGAGCGAAGCCGACGCGATGGTACATCGGCGTCTCCTCGAGAACCGGGGTGATATCGGTGACCGTCCACCCGCGTTCCTCCAGGTGGGCTTTCACGGTTTCCTTCAGGGGGAACCCGGCGAAGTCTGCGCCGACGACGACGTGCCTGCTCCTGATGGTCTTCACTTCATCTTCCTTCCTGCAAGGAGCCGCGCGAACGGATTCTTGCCATTGAGTTCATTCACGCTGATGACGAAGAGGAGGACTGTCCCCCAGATCAGCGGCCGGTAGAAATTCGAGATATCGGGGAACATGTTGAGCCCGGAGGACAGGATCTGAAGCATCACGATCGCAAGGATGACTCCCGCCAGCCGCCCTCGTCCCCCATTGGGGTTGACTCCGCCGAGGACGACGATGAGCACGGTGAGGAGCGTGTAGGAGGCGCCGTAATCCGCTTTGGCGGAGTTGTAGTTGGCGAGCATGACGAGGCCGGCGATGGCGGCCATGATCCCCGAGAGGATGTAGGTGCGCATGAGCAGACTCGTGATGCGCATGCCCGAGAATCGTGCCGCCGTTTCATTCGTCCCGAGCAGGAGGATCTTGGTGCCGAATCCCGTCATCGACAGGATCACCCCGACAACGATCGCGCAGATGATGAAGATGACGAATGGCATGGGAATGATGCCCATCAGCTTCGCCGCGAATACCGTCCCATAGGCGTCGGGGACTCCGGAAACGGGTTTGCCGCCGGTGAGGATGATCGCAACGCCGCCGAAGAGTTCGAGTGTTCCCAGAGTCGCCAGGATCGGCGGGATCTTCAATTTCGCGATGAGCAGCCCATTCACGCCTCCGCAGATCGTCCCCACGACGAGGGCGATCCCGAGGGACAATCCTGCGGCGATTCCCATGCTCGCCGATGTGGAGTCCCCTGTGAGCACGATGCGCAGCGCGAGGGCGGCGCAGATCGAGGTGACATTCGCGATGGCGACGACGGACAAGTCGATGCCCGCGGTGAACATGGTGACCATGACGCCCAGCGACATGAGCCCGAATTCGGGGAATTGGACCGCCATGGACTGCCAGGTGCGCAGGGCGAAGAAGGGCCCAGGCCTGATGAGGGCGAAGAATACGAGCAGGAGGAGCATCACGAGGACGAGCCTGCCGATATAGGGGTCGGTCCTGGCGAAGCCGGGGAGCGGGATCCGTGGGCGCTTGGGTGCGGATGCAGAAGTCATTGTCGTGTCTCCTCACGCTGGCGTTGTTCGGTGCCGCCGGGATCTGGCGACTTGGACTGCGGAGATGCCGGTTCCCACGATGATGAGCAGGCCGAGTGCGAACCCCTGCCAGAATGTGGGGATTCCGGTGAGGATCATGGAGTTCTGGACGATCACGATGAGCAGGGTCCCCAGAACCACTCCGGTCAGCGTCCCCGTGCCGCCTGTAATCGCGGTCCCCCCGAGGACGACTGCGGCGATCACCATCATCTCCATGCCGAGCAGGTTCGTCGGGTGCATCTGGCCCATCGAAGTCGTGCGGACCATTCCCGCGAGCGCTGCAATGATCCCGACGATGACATAGAGCCAGAACTTGGTGCGCCGAACTTTGAACCCGGCGCGCTCTGCTGCGGATTCATCGCCTCCGATGGCGAAGATACCGCGTCCGAACATGGTGTAGCGGGTGATGAAATAGGCGATGGCGAGGACCGCGACGAAGATGAGGAAGCTGACGGGCATCGCCGATTGGAGTCCGGAGCCCTCATTCGTGACAACGAACAGCGAGGCGGAGCCGAATGCCTCCATCGAGTCCGGAATATTCGGGATCTGCACCGACTTCAAGGCCCCCTGCATGAACCCGTTGAACACATTCGCCGTGCCGAGGGTGATGATGAGGGTGGGGACCGTGAGTCGTGAGGTGAAAAGCCCGTTGAACGCTCCCAGCAGTGCACCGAACACCATGGCGATGAGGAAGGGGACAATCACCGGCCCGTCGAATCCCTGATCGACGAGGATGCGGGTGGTCGCGTAGACGGCGAGTGAGGCGAGGGCGGGGAAGGAGACGTCGATTCCGCCCGAGACGAGGACGAGGTGCGCGGCCACGGCGAACAATCCGGGCACGACCATCGCATTGGCGAGGTCGACGAGGTTATTCGCTGTGAAGAACTGCCCGCTTCTCATCTGGATGACGAGGGCGAGGGCAATGATGACGAGGAAGACCCAGAACTCGTTCGCCCGAAGGATCTTGTGTGTCACGGTCTGCATGTCATGCTCCTTCCGCAGCGGTGTCTGTGGCCATGAGCTCGCCCAGTTCCTTTTCACTGGTGGTGGCGGGATCGATGGACTCGCTCAGGCGCCCTCCACGCATGATGTGGACTGATGAGCAGTTCGTGAGGACTTCGGCGATGTCATCGGAGATGATGACGATCGCCATGCCGTCTCGTGCGAGGCGCTGGAGGATCGAGTGGATGGTGTATTTCGATCCGATGTCGACGCCGACGGTGGGACCGTTGAGGATGAGGACATCGGGCTTCGTCGCCAGCCACTTGGCGAGGACGACTTTTTGCTGATTGCCGCCCGACAGCGTGCTCACGGCGTTGTCCGGGTCCGGTGTTGCGACTTCGAGGTCGCGGACCCACCGCTTCTGTTCGGCGTCGATGCGCTTCTTGTCGAGTCTTCCCAGTGTCCCTGCGAAGTCGGACATTTCGGAGATGATGATGTTCTCACCGATGGAGCGCGACAGGAATAGCCCCTCGGTGAGTCGGTCTTCGGGAACGTATGCGATTCCGGCGTCGATGGCGTCGTGAACGTTCGAGAGGCGGACCTCCTTGCCCTTGACGCGGATGGTACCGCTGTCGATGGGGGCGAGTCCGAAGAGCGAGAGGGCGAGCTCTGTGCGCCCTGAGCCCAGCAGTCCCGTGATCCCGAGGATCTCACCGCCCTTGAGTGAGAAGCTCACGTCGGCGAACGCTCCGTCGGCGCTCAAGCCCGACACGTCGAGGACCGGCTCATCCCCGACTTCTTCAGCCTCGAATCGTGTTTCGTCGAAGTCTCTGCCGGTCATGTATTTCGCAAACTTGTGGCGGTCGAGATCTTTCGCGTTGCAGGTGATGACTTTCTTCCCGCTGCGCAGGATCGTGAAGCGTTCGGAGATCTCGAAGACCTCTTCGAGTTTGTGGCTGACGAAGAGGATGGCGATGCCTCGGGCCTTGAGGTCGAGGATAATCGAGAAGAGGGCGTCGACCTCGCGCTTGGTGAGCGCCGTGGTGGGCTCGTCCATGATGATGAGTTTCGCGTCGGACATGAGCGCCCGGCAGATTGCCACAAGCTGCTTGTCCGCGACTGACAGGTCGCCGACCTTCGCATCGAGGTCGACGCGAAAACCGATCTTGTCAACCGCTTGGGTCGCGATGCTCCGGAATCGCTTCCAGTCGACGAGTCTGCGCCCGGCTGCGACTTCCGTCGTCAGAGCCAGGTTCTCCATGACACTGAGGTTCGGGAAGACTGAGAAGTCCTGGTAGATGACTTGGACTCCCGCATCGATCGCTTCGAGCGGCGTCATCTTCGTCCAGCTCGTGCCGCCGATTTCGATCGTTCCGGAGTCGGGGGCGTGGACACCGGAGATGACTTTGATGAGAGTCGACTTTCCGCTGCCGTTCTCACCGGCGAGGCAGTGGATTTCGCCGGGGCCGATGTCCAAGTCGATGTTGGTGAGTGCGTGGACACCGGCGAATGACTTGGAGATGTTCTTTACTGAAATGAATGGGGCTTGCATTGATCATCCTTCCAGCCCGTGAGCGCCCTCGTCGTAGCGGGGACGATTGTCCTGACGCGCACCCGGGGTGCCGGGGCCCTCTCCCCGGCACCCGGACGCGGTGTCAGAATCCGAAGCTGTCGACGTTGTCCTTGGTGATCTGGATCCAGCCGTTGCCCTCGAGGACCTTCGTGGAGCCCTGGGAGAAGTGCATCTCCTCGTAGCCCTTGACGCCGAGGTCAACACCGTCCTCGATCGTGTCCCCATCGAGGATCTTCGTGGCGAGGGCGGCCATGGCGTAGCCCGCATCGGCGGGGTCCCACAGGGTCAAGGCCGCGACGAGGTCGTTCTGCAGAATCGTCTTATTCGCCTCGGGCATTCCCGTTCCGGCGGTGAAGACCTTGCCCTTGAGTCCGAGTTCGTCGATCGCTCGGGCGACGCCGGGTGCGTCGAAGGAGGAAGTGCCGAGTATTCCTGTGACTTCGGGGTACTTCTTGAGCACTTCCTTGGCCACCTGGTAGGCGGTTTCTCCATTGTCTTGGGACTCGACTCGGGGTTCGGCCTCGAGCAGGGTCATCTTCGGGTACTTCTCCTTCTGGTGGGCGACGGCGCCATCGGCCCATTCGTTGTGGGAGGCGTTCGTGACGTGGCCGACCATCGTCGTGTAAGTGCCCTCCTCGCCCATTGCCGCCGCGAGATTGTCCATGATGAATGCGCCGTAGTCGGCGTTGTTGAAGGCTTCGATGTCGTATTGGGTGTTCTGCTGGGATGCTCCCTCATGGGTGACGACGACGATGCCCGCATCCATCGCCTCCTTGAGGACGGGCTCGATCGCGCCCGGGTCGACGGGGACGACGCCGATAGCGTCGACGCCCTGTGCGATGAGGTCCTGGATGACCTGCGCCTGCATGGTCGCGTCGGTCTCGGCCGGTCCCTTCTGGAAGACGTTGAGCCCGCTGTCCTTTGCGTACTGCTTGACGCCCGTTTCCATGCGGACGAACCACGGGTTGGTGGAGTCCTTCGGGACGATGGCGATGGTGTAGTTCTTCCCAGCGGCGCCGTCGCCGCTGGTTGCAGTACCTGTGCCGTTTCCGGAACAGGCTGAGAGCGTCAGTGTCATCGACATCGTGAGAACGATTGCACTGCTGGTCAAGAATCGGGATTTCATATCAACTCCTTGTGTGAACTCATCGGCATTGATGACAATCAGTGCGCGTTCGGTGAGCGCACTGTTGATCGGAGGGTCACCAGTACTCATCGTCACTGATGAGCGCCGTATTCCCCTGAGGGCACCACCAGATCGACGTGGATGGTGCCGCAGAGCATCCTTAATGTATGTCGCGCATCACCTACTGTCACCACTTCTGTCGAGATGTTGTGCAATCGTTATCAAGAGTGGATTACCGGTAACTGTGACAATGAGGAACCCATATCGTGCAGCCATGATGTGAATGCTTCACGATCGGGGTAGGAGGTCTGAGTCCCACGCTCGGTGACCGAGCGGGCTGCGTACGCATTGGCCAGGCGAAGCGCTTGGGGCATCTCAACGCCCTGAGACCGGCAGTGTGCGAAGCAGCCGATGAATGCGTCTCCAGCGCCCGTCGTGTCCACCGCATCGACTGGAAAGCGGTCGATTCTCAGGTCGTCTCCATTCGAGGAGAGCCACCACACTCCCCTCTCCCCCATGGTGACGATGACATGAGGGCATCCCGCTTCTATGAGGATGTCGGCGCCTGCCCTCACCCCGTCGTCTGTGCGCGCATCCATCCCCGTTAAGAGTGCCAATTCTGTTTCATTCGGCATGATGTAGGTGCACTGTGCCGCAAGCTCAAGATCGAGGTCGGGCGATGCAGGAGCGGGGTTGAGGAGTACCGGTATCCCCAGGCGGTACCCCAGTTCGATCGCCGCCCTCGTTGTTTCCATGCGGATCTCTAGTTGGCAGACGATGAGCGAGCACTGAGCGATGGCATCCGCCGCGGCCTCGACGTCGAAGGGGAGCAGCCCGTTGTTCGCGCCCTTGACGATGATGATGCGGTTGCGGGACTCGGGGTCGACAAAGATCGGGGCGACTCCGGACGTTCCGTGTACCTGCTTGACGTGGGAGGCGTCGATTCCATTGGCGCGGTAGTTCTCGATCGTCCTGCCCCCGAAAATATCGTCTCCGACGCACGTCACCATGAGGACGGGGCTTCCCAGCCGCGCTGCCGCGACGGCTTGGTTCGAGCCTTTGCCACCGAATCCAATGGAGAAGTCGAGGGCTTCGATCGTTTCTCCCTCGACCGGCAGGCGAGTGATATACGTGATGAGATCGGTGTTATTCGACCCGATGACTGCAATGGGCATCGTCTCCTCCTTCGGCTCCGCGCGATCCGGACGGGTCATCGCCCCCAGGCGCCGTCGCCTGCCATCCGCTTCATCGCGTGCAGTGCAACAATAGCGCAAACGTTTGCATTTTGTCGATGATCCACTGCGGATCCTCGACGAATCCCCATCTCCTCAACCCAGTTCGACAGAGCGGGCAATGAACGCAGAGCATCCCACATCGGCACAATACTCTTCGACCTCGGCTTCAATGCCGGGATCGTTCGTATACTCGATGAGCAGGGTTGTCAACCCGCGATCCGCGACGCGCTCCACATGCGCGCGGAGCCTCGCGCTTTCAGCCGCGTCTTGGCGTCCGAATACATCGCGGTCGTAGTCCTCGATCGATGTGAAAACGGTTTCCTGAGCGACTCCGTCGAGGACGCCCTCAAGCATCGGCGCACCCTGAGCGCCCTCCTCGTCGAGGAGGGCGGCGACGAATTCATCCCCGCCATTGATGAGGACGCGCACGCCCATCGCCTTGAGCCCGCCCAGCATCTCCACGAGGGCGTCGCGGGTCTCCTTCGTCGGACTGCGGCCGAATACGTCGGCATTGTCGATGAAGAAGCCGTCGGCTCCCCTAGCTCCGAGTTCCTCGCCGAGTTCGTGAACGATGAAGTCGCGCCACTGCGGATCGGTGACATCGAGCCAGTATTCCTCCGGCCAGTTCTCATAGGACTCGGCTCCGAGGCGGGAGAAGCGGTCGTAATAGGGGCGGTAGGTCTCAAGGGAACCGATATTGAGATAGGAGTACACCGTCGTCACTCCCGTGTCGCGCAGGCGGAGCACATCATCGGGGCTGAACTCCTGAAGGTCAACGATCAGCGTGTCATAACCCGCATAGCGGCTGACGTCGCGCGACGCCTCCTCGCCCGATACCGACAGGAATACTCCGACCCTGCCGAGACCGCCGTCGACTCCGGAACGTCTCGGCGCCGCGGATGAAAACTGGGCGGAGGGGGCGCCCTCGTCGATACCCGACGGTGACGGCGCCTGCGCACCGGCGCATCCGGCGGCCAACGCCCCGATCAGGAGCATCATCGCCCACCCGTGACACCCGCGCACTGCCGCCATGAGCGTCACAGTAGCCGAACAGGCTCGCCTCATGCGACGGCGGACAACGGCGCTCCCCCGTTTCGCGTGCACCCGCCGCGACAGAGCGCCATGGCGGAGCGCGCCGTCTCCGATCGAGGCTCACCGCTGAACGTGTTCAGGAAACGAAGGTGAGTCGCACATCCGTACTACAATGCGATCGATGGACTCATCACTGAGGGGATAACTCAACATCCCACCTCACATCCCAATTGGGAAGTAGGTGGGAAGTTAAGTGGGAAACATGCTGGGAACTGTTCCTCCCCTGTCGCGATCAGTCGAGGACGTTCCGCTCGACGCGGTCGACGGCAGTAACACCGTCGAGTTTGGACAGCTCGTGGAGCAGCGCATCCTGCGGGTAGGGTCCCTCGAATCGCATGACGACCCTCATGCCCTTGCCGTTCTCCGTTTGAATCGACTCCGTGGAATTCACGGTCGCCGTATAGCCGAGCATCGAAGCGGCAACGAGGATCTTCCTCATGATGCCGCGATCCGACTCGTATTCGATGACGGTGCGATCGTTGCGATGACTCGAGGGGAGTTTGGCCACAAGAGGACCGATCGCGAAAATGAGAATGAAGTGCAAGAGCAGGGTCGCCACCGCGAGCGCCGCCATGCCCGCCCCGCAGGCAACGCCGATCGCAGCCGACACCCACACCGTCGCTGCAGTCGTCAGCCCCTTCACGGTGTCATTGTTGACGAAGATGACACCGGCACCGAGAAAGCCGATACCGGACACGATTTGAGCAGCGAGGCGCGACGGGTCGACGGCGACCGCCGGGGAGCCGGGCACCGAGAACCCGTACATGGACACGAGGGTGAACAGGCAGGAGCCCATTCCGACCAGAACATGCGTCTTCACACCCGCGTCTTTGAGGTGGTAGTGACGCTCGAGGCCGATGAGGAAGCACACGACCATCGTCATTGCCAAGGCGGCTGCACCGAACCCCAGATGGTCACTGGTGAAGATATGTGCTGCGTCGCTCATGCCCGTCCCCCTGCCCCGATGACGAATCTATGGCCATCCAGTGTAGTGGAGGGTCGCTGTGATTCAGTGGCCGTAGCGGTCGATGATCTCCGCAAACGACGGCGAGCTCCCACTGAATCCGAGATCCATCGCATTGACCTGGAAGGATCCGTCAGCGGCATTGACGAAGACGGAAACACTCGATTCATCGACTCGGGGAACCTCACGCGACACGACTGTCAAGAACTCCTCCAAGATGCGCTCCACATCGTTTCGATCCGACGATGACGCCGTCAGGAAGCCCTTGATGGTCAGCTGCTGAGTCGGGCCCAGCGCACCATAGGTGACATCAGCCTGCGCAACTCCGGTAATCCGCGCGGCCTGGTCGGCGAGCAACGACTCGACCCTCGAGATCTCGTCGCCATCGACCGGTGTTGACGATGAAGAGGCCCGACATGCGACGGTGCCGAGGGCGAGAACGGCCGCCATCGACACGGTGAGAAGTGAACGAATCAGTCTGGCCATTGGCGCCTCTCCTCCAGTGACTCAGTCATCGACGGAACGACCGATCGGAACGGTGATGTGTTCGTACCTGTTCGGATCGTTGGTCGTGTAGTTCGATACTGCGGGGTTCTGGTTCTGCCAGTCTGCCAGATACTGACTCCCCGCAGTACCCGGAGCCAGCGAATCGTAGTACGCCTTCTGCGGATGGGTCTCCCACG
Source organism: Actinomyces mediterranea (assembly GCF_900155595.1). Classification (GTDB taxonomy): domain Bacteria; phylum Actinomycetota; class Actinomycetes; order Actinomycetales; family Actinomycetaceae; genus Pauljensenia; species Pauljensenia mediterranea. Next base: position 1,096,557 of record NZ_FTPB01000004.1, on the reverse strand, counting down.
GATTGATGCCCTGGGATGGGGACGGGAGATATCCGTGCGTGACATTGTCGGGGCTTCCGGGCCAGCCGCCCAAGTCCAATCGCGGAATGATGTCGCCGACGTCGGAGATTCTCATGGGGTATTCGCTCCCGTGCTGGAGTGCAAGGACGGGGACATCGGAGGGGATTTCCGCACAGTCGATCGGCGAGCCGTTGGTGATCATTCCCTGGATGTTGTAGCGCTGCGCGAAATCCTCGTTGGCCGACATATTCGCCGTGAGGATGCCCCCCTGCGAGTGTCCCGTCAGGAGGATCTCCGGGCGATCAGGGATGACGGCGTCGGGGTGCTGCTGGCGGTAGTATTCGATGGCCCGGTCGACTGCCTCCATAGAGGACTTCGTCGCCGTGCTCGTCCCATTGGCGACGGCATAGAGATTGGCCGCCCAGTCCCGACCATTGGGATTGCCGCCCCATCCGTCGCTCAAAGACGTCAACTCGGCCTCTGTTCCCGGAACTGCGACGATGAATCGGGTTGTTCCATTGTCATCGGTGACGGCAGTGACGGTGACACCACCCGTTCCGTAACTGTCGTGACCGATTCCGACGATCTCTCGCAAATCAGAGGGGGCACGACCATGTGTTGCGGTGGGTTCGCCCACCGTCGGTCGCCCATCGTCGAAAAAGTGGTGGTCCGTTCCGGTAACGGTGTTCCACACCAGCCCCCCGACGTTGCCTCCGACGATCAACGCGGAGGCCAGGAGTTCTGCTGGCTGGGGAATCCGCCCTTCGGTGAAGATTCGTCCGAACTGGGATAAGAAGCCGCCGACGGCGTCACCGGTCCTCAGCAGTCCTTTCCAGAACGCTGATGCCCGCGATACTACACCGTCGACAACGGTGGAGACGAGGGCCTTCCCATCCTCGATTCGATCCCTCGTCCACGCGATTCCATCACCGATGCGATCATTCACCCAATCGACGCCGTCGTGAACGCGGTCGCCAACCCATGACAAGCCATCTTTTGCCTTGTCAAAGCCGCTCATCAGCCAATCGTCGAGGGGACCGGGAAGTCCGCGATCGCCCGATCCATTCGAGGAAGGACCCGATCGGTTCGCATTGAGCGTTCCCGCAGAAAAGTCTCCGCCCTCTCGCGAAGTCCGCTCCTGCGCCTCAATATTGAGTCTCAGAGTCTTGCCAGCCTGACGAATCGTCTCAGCACTGGTCATCAACTGACGCTGGTGCTGCGCATTCCACTGCTGCCTGAAAGCGTCGGCATCATTGCCCTGCCAATTCGAGTTGCGCAGCAGTTGTGCGATCTCGCGCCGTACGGCATCGAGCTCATCCGCCTTCCGGTCGATCATGTGCGCGAGTGTGCGCGCAGCATCGACATCCATTCCGAGCCGAGTCACGACTGTGCTCCTTCGTCCTCACCGCCAGCTGCTACCGTCCGATCGCGTGCGCCCAGTGCATACCACACGACGCCGAAGCCGACATCACCGGGGGCGACCTCGTAGACCCCGACCGTGCCATCGTGACGCTCGATCGAGTAGAGCCCCTCATCTCCGACGAGCCACGCCCTCATCCCGATTCCAATGTCGGGCTGGGAGTGGTTCCCGGAGAAGATCGTGTGCTGGATCATGATGGTGGCGCGCGCCCGGAACGCGTCTCGAATCTTCGGATCGATGGCGGCACTGTCGAGGGATTGCCGGGCGAGGGCGATCAGCTGTTCATCGATGACGTGCTCGACTCGGCGAGCAGCCGGAGTCTGTTGTGGTTCTGCGCGGACCTCGTCAATCGGGGGCAGGACCCGCCGGATCAACGGCCATACATGACTCGCAGAGGCGACGACGAATTCGATCTGGGGATCCGCGCCCATTGCAACGAACTCCCCCGATCCATCGGGTTCGACGGCGAGGCGGCGCGTCAGGCTCGTCGCGACATCCTGGCCGACTGACACGTCGCAGAGGTAGGCGAGACCATTGAAGACCGACACGACCCTGAATGTGGCGTTCGCCGTGATCGTTTGACGAATCACCGCACCCCACATGGAGTCGAGTACGCCATCCGATGTGATTCCCGCGCGTTCGAGTTCCGCCCGCGCCTCGGCAGATCCGCCATCGGATTCACCCGCCGTTCCCTGCACGAGGGCGACGGCGAGGTTCCATGCCTGCGCAGACGCCATCCATCCGCGTAATGGTGTCGAATCAGTCATGCGTCATCTCTCCGTTTCGTATGCGAAGCGGGGACGATGCCGTGCATCGTCCCCGCTTGAGTCTGCCTGTGCACGGGTGCCCCCGGACATGCAGCATGCCCGGGGGCACCCGCGATTCGCAGTCGAATCACAGAGACGCTGACGTGGAGTCCTGCGCCTGAGCGTTGCGAGTCGCCGTCTGGCTCGCCTCCTTCAGAGCCTGCGACACCTGACGAAGCTTCGTCGTCAGATCCGAATTCCACTGGTTGCGGAACTGATCAGCATCAGAACCCTTCCAATCCGTGCTCTGAAGCTGCGACGACAGAGTCGAAACGATCTCATCAATCGTCTGAGCCTTCGCATCCATCTGACGCGCCAGCTGACGTACCTGCTCGACATCCATACCGAGGAAAGCCATGATTCTTCTCCTTCATGATCCTGCTCCCACCACCACGGTGAAAGCTGAGTCTTTCTCTTGACACCAAGTCTGCCAATCACCACCCACCCACACAATGGGGACCACTCCCCATGCGCATCGGTGCAGATCAACTGAATTTTAGATCTTGGGCACCTGGATTTTCCACACGTGTCCGGACTGTGTGAAGTAGCCGCGTCCGGGCAGCATCTCCCGTCCCGGCAGTCCGGGAACCGTCGTTCCGACGACGCCCTCACCATCACCGAGCGATGGGCACAGGACCAGCCCCGCGCGCCCGCCGCGCATCGCCTGACCCAAGCTTCCTGAACGCGCCCACCCGGGCAGATCGGCTTCGGCGATAACGAGGTGGCCGTTCTGCTTCGCCAGCGTAATGACATCCTGAATGGGCTGGTCGGCACTCGAATAGGTGAAGTCGCCGAGATTCTCAATGAAGAGAACCGCCCCTGGGCCACTGTGAGGCGCCTCCGCCGCGAATAAAGACTTCGCCTCCATCAACATGTCGGCGACCCGATCCTCGCCCTGAGCCTTCGCGCTCCACACGGACGACGAGGCGAGGGCCGAGCGCCCGGTCGAGGCGTGGAGGAAACGCGCTCTCGGATAGGTCGCGTGCAGGCTGTGAAGCAGCCACGCCAGCGCGTTCGATCGTCCGGACTGGGGCGAGCCGCCGACGCTGAAAGTACCGATCGGGCGGAATGCCAGGGGCGACAGCCCTTCGGAGTCCATGCCGATCACCGGTTGACCATTGACGTTCGGAACAATCGAGTCCGCCGAAATGAACGTCGGGAGGGATCCGATGCCCTGGGGCCGGATACGGTCCCGCAGTACCGCGCTCTTCGCCAGTTCCTCCATCTCACGCGCCTGAGCGAGGGCGTTGATATTGTTCCCGAGAATTGCGAGTTGCATGAGGTTCTCGCTTCCGACCTGCATCGCCCTTCCAGGCAGGCTCGTCGGACTGAGAACATCCTTGGGGAGCCCGAAGTGCAGGTAGGAGTCGTCATCCGTTTGACGCAGGATGATCTTGCGCTGGAAGTTGGAGGCCAATGACGTGGAGATCGCCTGGGGCCGGTCGGCGGTAACGGCGACGTGGACTCCGACGGCGCGCCCATCGAGGAGGATCTGCTGGAATTGCGTCCAGATCCTCAACTTCGCCGATGAGGACTGGTACTCCTCGCTGAAGGTGCCGATGCCGTCGACGAGCAACAGGATCCTCGCTTCGTCGGGGCGCTGCGCGATCCTGCGATATCCGGTGATATCCGAGGAGCGCACCGCCGAGTAGCGGGTGGATCGCTCATCAACGATCGAACCGATGAAGGAGATGAGTCGGACGACCCGCTCTTCATCATCTCCTGGCACAATATCGCCGACATGGGTCATCACTTTGAGCATGTCGAGACCGCCGCCGGCGAAGTCGAGTCCGTAGACTTCGACCGGTCCGGACCTCGGCGTGATTGCAGCAGCGACGGCCAATGACCTCAGCGCCTGCGTCTTGCCGGAGCCGGAGGCGCCATAGTAGGCGATATTGCCCTCCTTATCGGGAAGGAAGTACTCGGGGACCTGTGCCTGCTTCGTCGGTACATCGGCGACACCGAGAACCAGCTCGGAGTCTCTGCGCTGGTAGAGCTTCGAGATGTCGTAGGTCTGGGCGAGGTCGGGAAGCCACGGTTTGCGCGGCTCGGGAATCCCGGCGGTAACGGCCGCAGACTTCAAGGTGGTGACGACCCGCTTGATGTCCGTTTCAACGGAGTCGTCGGGCTTGGGCAGTTCAGGCGTCTGCCAGCTCTTCGGCACGCCGAATCCGAGTTGCTCGACATCAACGGAAACGGTCTTGATCTCCTCAACAGTCTTCGCACCCGGGTAGGCGCTTTGAAAAACCGTGATACGGCCGGGGCCGGTCTTCGCGGCAGCGCGGCCCGGCGAACCCTGGGGGAAGTGCGCTGCCATCGGATCTCCGAGGACGTCGCGCGAGTCATCCGTATCCGCCATGCGCAATGCAACGCGAAGATTCGTATTCGCCCGCAGATTGTCCTTGATGACGCCCGCGGGGCGCTGCGTCGCAAGAATGAGGTGGAGTCCGAGGGAGCGCCCTCGTTGGGCGACGTCGACGACGCCGTCAACGAACTCGGGCACCTCCGTGACGAGGGCTGCGAACTCATCGACGACGATGACCAGTGATGGCGGGCAATCCGGGTCCCCTGACTTCTCCAGTGTCACGAGGTCCTTCGCACCCTTCGCATTGAGGAGCTCCTCGCGGAATTTCAGTTCGGCTCGCAATGAGGTGAGTGCTCGCCTGACGAGGAACGGCGACAGATCGGTGACCAGGCCGACGAAGTGCGGCAGTTGCGTGCACTGGCCGAAGGCGGAACCGCCCTTGTAGTCGACGAAGAGGAACGTGAGTCGGTCGGGGGACAGCGCCTGCGCCATGCCGAGGACCCAGGCCTGGAGGAACTCCGACTTGCCGGCACCGGTGGTACCGCCGACGAGGGCGTGAGGGCCCTGCGCGCGCAAGTCGAGGTGGAGGGGCGCGCCGGCACCCATCCCGACGAGAGCGGCCATCGACATCTGCGGGCCCGGCGTGATCTGCGCGCCAGGACTCCGATCAATGAGGGAATGGGCTGCGCCCCAGCGCTCGATAACCGCATCCGGGCTGTCGGCGAGTTCCGTACCGGTCAAGGAGATGTAGGAGATGGATCCGGGCAGGTCGGAGTCGTCATCGACGGGGACTCCCGCATCGATGATCGGTGCGAGGGACCGCGCGAGGGTCATCATGTCGTCGCGGTTCACCCTGTCGACGACGATGCCGGAGAGGACGCGAGATCCTGAGACGTCGCCGACACTCGCGGTCCGATCGTCCACGGCGACGAAGGCTCGGCAGGCGGCGGGGATCCCCGCGAACTCCGGAGAACTCCAAATGAAGTAGATGCCGAAGTCCGTGCCCAGCTCGGCGATTCTATTAAGGCGGGCGTGATCGATCGGCGTGTTGTCGACGAAGACGATCACTGCGGGGATCGGGTTGGGGAATGAGGCGTCGGAGTCGATCCGAGTGCCCGTCTCCCTGGGGGACCGGGACGGCGTGTTTTTCTCCTTGGTGGTGGCGCGCCGCGACTCAAGAAGCCCTTCAAGAGAGTTGAGCAGCTCCGCCCCGGACTGCGCGTCAGCGGACAGGTGAACGCCGTGTCCCAGCGGCGAGTGGGGCGAGGCGACGTGGGGGAACCATTCCAACCACTGCCATGCGTGCAGGCGCTCAGTCGACGTCAGGCATGTCATCACGACCTCTGCCGGGGAGTACTCGGCTGCGATTTGAGCGGCGATGGCGCACTGCACCTGATCGAGCCATTCCTCGCTGCCGCACAGGCCGATCCCTCCCTCGGCGCGCAGATCCGCAATGATCGGAACATCGGAGATCGTCGCGTATTCGGCCCGCAGTTCTTGGGCCGCCCTCGCGCAATCGACGAGTCCCTTGCGATTGCCCGGCTCGTCGAACTCAATCTTCGACAGATCCGTCCCGATCCCGAGCCGGATCTTGAGGAACTCGGGGTTCTCCGGTCGTCTCAGCCACAAGGATCCATCCCTGCGCAGCGCGCCCGCGACGACCTGGTCGACCGGCGGGAACTGGGAGTGGCGGGCCTCGCGATCCGCATCGTGATGCGCCTGTACTTCCTCTCTCAACAGCGCGAGGGCCTCAAGGAAATCCGCTCTGCCAATTTTCGCCATCTGCTTCATGTGCCGCTTCTGGTCCCACCAGGAGCCGATCATCATGAGTGGGCTGAGGGCGACGAAGAGGACGGTGTAAAGCTGCCTCGTGATCGCATACATGATGACGCCCATGAGGAGCGGCATGAGCATGGCGATGATGGGGAAGCGCTGAGGCTGGGGGTTGTCCGGGATGTCGGGAAGCTTGAACTGTTTGATACCGACCCGGGGCACGACCTGCGGTGGCCTCACGAAGGCGATATCCGTGGATTCGCCGGAGGAAGCTTCCGGCATCTTCGTCTGAACGAGTTGGATCTGCGTATCGCCGACAGTGATGACGTCCTGTGGGCCGACCTTCGCTCTGTGCACCCTCTGATCGGCGAGGACCACGCCATTGGCGGAGTTGAGGTCCTGAATCTCAATGCCGGAGCCGACCGTGATGCGCGCGTGAGTCTTCGACACCTTCGGGTCCGACAGGGTGACGGCGCAGGAGGCGGAACGCCCAACGACGGTTCCGCCGAAGGGCAGCGACACCTTCATCCCCTTATCGGGTCCTTCGAGGACACGCAGTTGCGCCGCCGCCCCGCCGGTGGGGACGACCCGATCCGAGGATGCGATATCGACGAGGGCGCCTGAGCGCAGTCCGGTCTCCGTGACATATGCCGTTGACGGCAGGACGGAGGTGACGTGCCCGCCGAGGGGGTCGAGGATCCGCAGCGTCACCGACGCGGGGTCGATCGCGGCGGCGGCATCCTCGGGGCCGGCAGTCGCCAGGACTGCGGCGATATCCCCGACGGTCGCCGTCGCATCCGCTGTCACCAGGAGATCGATATCCTGAGGGCCGCGCCCCCTCAACGTGACTTTGAGCTTCACTGGACGTCCCTTCCTGTGCGGGCTCCGACAGTATTCCTCGTGTACTCCTCATCGAGGAGGTGGAGATCCTCGCGCTTAACCAGTCGAGCCGTCACCGCGTATTCGACGAGTCGTGCCCTGCGGTAGGTCGCAAGAGATCCGGGTTCTCCCCTCATACCGGAGACGCCCATTCTGTCGAGTTTGTCGGACACATTGTCGAGCTTGCGATTGAAGCGCGTGATCGACCATCCGAGGCGGCGGGCGACTTCCGCATTGCGCGGGATATCCGTCGAACCGGAGCCCGCCCTCGTGAGCCATGGCTCGCACAGGCCGAGGATGAGCAGATACTGGGAGGGCGTGAAGGACGCTTCCCCCACTGTCGCCTCCCCTGCGCCGAGATCCTGACTACTAGAGGTTTGGAAAGCGGTGCCGTGAACTTCGACGTCGAATTCGTATGTCGTCGGCCCGGCGGTGAAGACCACTGTCACCGAGTCGAAGACCAGTGGGATCCGCACCCCCGGGCCGACTCTCGCCTGCATTGCGCCGGAGGAGTCCGCAACGGTTGCGGCGAGGCGGCTCCCGACATTCTGAATCCACCACATGTCATCGCTGTGGGTGATCTCCAGGAAGCGTCGATGCAGGTACGGGTTCTCATCGATGCACAGGTCCGCATCTCTGCCGATCGTGAAGACTCGGTCGTCGGCGAGGGGGTAGACCTCCCCGCAGTAGTAGACGACTGCTCCCGCGTTCTCCTCGGTGAGCGGGCCCGAGTCGACGGGCCGTTCCAGTTCCTCGTTCACGGCGTCTCCACGCATTCGATCACCTCTTTTGAGGACCTTCCGTCTCGATGACGCACTGCCACCGACAGGCACGTCCGCCCGGGGACGGCTTTGATGGTGACGCTCGTGGCGGTCGTCTGACGGACAGGCGTGTCAGTCAGGGGGTCTTCGACGTGGTAGAGGTACGTCGTCCCCTCTCCGAGGGAATCCCACGTGAAGGTGACGCCATCGTCCCCGACGCTGCCGATGAGGCCTGTGACACTGCGACCGGGAGTGTCATCAGGCAGACCGTCGATGGGCGACTCGACGGGGTCCGTCGTCGTCGGGGCAAGGGTTCCGCCCTCGCCCAGGAGGTACGTCCACACGCCGAATCCGATACCGCCGACGAAAAGCAGCGCGAGCACCGCTCCCGCGATGAGTGCTCCCATCCGAGGGCGCGGGGCGGGTTCATCGTCTTGGGTGTCGTCGGTGTCATCATCCAGGGTGACGGCGAGGGCCGGTTCGACCGGCGCAGGGATCCTGACCGTCTCGTCGCCCCCGGGGGACGAGGGCGAGCGCGTTACCGTCCTTTCATCCGCGTCGTCCCGTCCGAATCGGTCGGCCACAGCGGGCGCAGATGGTGAGATGGGGGAACCGGTGGCCATTGAAACGGATGCGGATGGTTGCGACCATGCGGGGGGTGTCGGCTGTACCGGGGCGGACGGTGCCCTGCGCGGGTCGATCATGACGATGGGGGCCGCTGCCGTGCGATCATCGTGGTCCGAGTCGTCTTCGGTGATCGGCTCTTGCAACTCCTCCACTTCGAAAGGAGTGGGCGTCTGGTACAGGCTCACCTGCACCTGTTGGAGCGCGAGGGCGAACTCTTGAGCCGACTTATACCGTTTCGCAGGATCCTTCGACATGGCAATCGCAAGGATGCGCTCGAGTTCTGCGGGGACATCGGCGCGACCGGTCGGGGGGACCTGCTGATGGAGGATGCGGTTGAGGAGCGTGAACTCCCGATTGTCCCCGCCGGGCACGGCGAAGGGTGAATGCCCCGTCAACACGGTGTGCAATGTCGCTGCGAGTGAGTAGACGTCGAGGGCGGGACTGAATCGGCCGTCCCCGCTGTGCTGTTCGGGAGGAGCCCAGGGAACGGAGAACCCGGATTCTTTCACATACCCGGACTGGGTGGACACGGCGATCCCGAAGTCGGTGAGAACGGGGTGTCCGAACTGGGTGAACAGAATATTCATCGGTTTGATGTCCCGGTGGAGGATGCCCCTGCGGTGGAGGGTCTCCACCGCTCCCGCGATCCTCACCCCGATATCGAGGACCTGCGACACCGGGAACACCGTCTCCTGTGCCCTCTTGCCGAGGTGAGGGGGAGGGCAGTACTCCATGACGAGGTAAGAGCGCCCGTCGTCGGTCGTGGCGGCCGAGTAGAAGGACACGATGGACGGATGGTGGGAGACCTGCGCGATGAGGTTGACCTCCGCTTCGAAGGCGGCGCTCTGTTCGTCGCTGGATCCCGGGCGCAGGACTTTGACGGCGACGTCGCGCTGCGGCATCTGCTGTCGGTACAGGTACACGTCGGCGAATCCGCCGGAGCCGAGGTGGCGGACGAAACGCGAGTTGGGGATCTGCGGGGGCGTCAGTGGTGTGCTCATGACGACTCCATGCGGAATGACACGCCCTCGCCGATGTCGATGACGTCTCCTGGGCGCATGACGACGGGGACGCGCTCTTTGAGCCTCACCGGGGTTTCTCCCGGCCTGTGCAGGTAGGTGCCATTATTCGAGCCGAGGTCACGCACGCGCACATCCCAGTCGTCGATCCTCACTTCGCAGTGACTGCGGGAGATCTGCTTGCCGGGGCTGGGGACCGCGACGATCCTCGCCTCTGGGCGCCCCGGTTCGGGCACGTAGCGGGGCCTGCGCCCGATGATGACATCGCGGTCGAGGGAAAGGGTCTCCCCCGTCGACAGGATGATCGACCCGAGAGGGGGCCTGGGTACTCTTGCGCTCGAATCGGTCATCTCCCCCGAGCAGATCCTGCACGAGGAGGCGTGAGTCGGATTGGGGTGCCCCTGAGTGCAGAGGACGGCGAGGACGAGGGGCCCGTCAACGGGAGTCTCCTGGTGTGCGGGTTCGCTTATCGAGCGCGCGTGGTCGCGCAATTGCCTCGCCCGCGAGGGAAGGACGGTCTGACCGTCATGATCCCCCTCAAGGCCGTCAACGACGGGCGCCGCCTCGTGTCTGGCGTGGGCCGCGGGGGTGTCGAGCCCGCGAGCGCGTGACGGAAGCACCGTATTCCCATCATGATCACCCTGCAGATCAGAAATCTGCTCGCCGGTTGATTCGACTCGCTCCTCCTCGGCGCGTTCGACTCCGGGGACGGAATCGATGAGGAAACCTCCGTCCGGCATCGGCGGAGTTTCAATGTCAGCCGCGAAGACGGGGGGAGTCGGCAGCGGAGGCGGAGGCAGCGGCGCAAGCGGAGTCGGCGGAGTCGATGAGGCGTCCCCAAGCGGGCTCGGCTCGGGTTCCACTAGATGTTCGGGCTGCGGGGGAAGTGGCACTGGGTCGGGCTCGTCGGCGTCGAAGGCGTCGGAGTTGCGCACATTCCGCACGGCAGCGTCTTCGACAGTGCCCAGCTTGGTATTCGACACGAGGTCGTCGTAGGGGGAGGCCGCAACGACCGGTTCGCCAGCGGGTGCCCGTGGAGAGGATGGCTCCGGCATCTTCTCATCGGGATCGTGCCACGAGGTGAGGGTGTGGATGGCGTCATCCACCGGGGTTTCGCCTACTGCGGACTCGTCAGGGGCGTCGGTGCTCGCAGGGGCGATCCGATGACGGGCGGGGGCCTTCTGGTTCTCAGGGTCGGCTGCGTGTCCGGGGGCGACCTCGCCCACTGTGCCCGAGGAGAGCATTGACACGGGCAGTACTGCGGACTCAGCGCTCCACGACCGCAGGGTTGAATCCGACGCTGAGACGGGGGTGAAGATCCTCCAGCCGCTGATCGAGGGGAACCTGTGTTCCGACCAAGTGATAACTGACCCGCTGGTGAGGGTACGCGGCCCTTCCGGCACACCCACGACCAGTTCGAATGCTCCGCGCACCGCAATATGCGCTCCTGCGCCCTCGTCAATGATCGCGACGAAGCTCGGCAAGGACGCAAGGTCGGCCGCATGCGAACTCGTCAGCTCTTGGAGAAGTTTCGGCAGGTCAGCGCCTTCGCGCATCAACCGCCAGAACTGTTCTGCGCTGTCCTCATTGCCCGGTTCGAGAATGAAGATCCCCCGATTAGTGATCGCCGTCGGGTACTCACCCGGCGTCCACGTCCTCGCACTCATATCATTCCCCCTCCGATGTCGCGGGCGCGGTATGGGCTGGCCTCGGAATCGTGTTCTCGTCGCTGTCCACCGTCTGGTCTACGCTGTGATCCTCCCATGGAGGCTCGGCGTTGATGACGTCAACGATGAGCACCGTGACATTGTCTTTGCCCCCGGCGTTGAGAGCCTGGCTGATGAGCTCATCGGCCACGGCCTGAGGGTCGGACACTGAGCGCACGATCATCTCCAGGAGCGCCGATGTCACCTCTCCCGACAGCCCGTCTGAACACATCACCCACCGGTCCCCCGATTGGAGGGGCACCATGAACAGATCCGCTGCTACATCGGGCCCGGATCCTGCGCCGAGCGCCCGAGTGATGACGTTCTGGCGGGGCAGTGCGCGGGCCTCAACCTCATCGACTTCTCCGGCATCAATGAGCTCTTGGACTTCGGAATGATCGACGGTCACCTGTTCGAAGGATCCCTGCGACAACAGGTAGGTTCGAGAATCGCCGATATTGAACACGAGCGCGCAAGGAAGGCCACGATGCTCATGGACGGCGAAGCCCGTGAGGGTCGAGCCCGGTGCTCCGACTCCGACTCCGAGTTCATACAAGTCCACTGCGACCCGCGCCAGTGCCGCTGACAGCTCCGATGCAGTAATGAAGCGCTCGTCGGGAAGCGCACCGAAGAGGGAGGAGACGACCTTCTGTGATGCGACGTCTCCCGCCTTATGACCGCCCATGCCGTCTGCGACAAAATAGAGGGGGAATCTGGCCCCCCACGAGTCCTCATTGACGCTCCGTCGCCTGCCGACGTCGCTTCGGGCGGCACAAGCGAGTTCGACTCGCGCACCGGAGGGGGACCTCGCCTCGACCTTCATATCACTCACTGACTTCCGCACTGCGATCCCCGAATCGGATCCTGTCACCGGGCCGGGCAAGGACGGGAGTCGAGGGGATCGCATCGTGGATGGATCCATTCGAGGAGATCACGGAGGTTCCGCCCGTGGAGTGCAAGTCGTCGACGAGGACGCCGCCGGGCGCTGGAATGAGCGCCATATGCGTCTTCGACACGGTCCGCCCCGGGTCTTCGATGGGCACGAGAGCGGCGTGCGGGTGCGCCGCGGTGGCAACGGGGTTGCGCCCAATGAGAACCGTCGTCTCAATGAGGATGTCACTGCCGGTGTCGAGCGTGATGCGCAGTCGCGTCGCACGGGTCCCCAGTTGAGTTTTATCGACATCGTCCTCGTCCTCAAGGAGGGGCACAGTGATGACAGGGGGTGCAATGACCGGCGCTGCGTCGCCGCCGGGAGCGACGGTCGGTGAGGGCGCGACGGACGCGGTATCGACGGGGGGCGTAAAGGGGGATGGCGCCACGGTCGACGCGGGAGCCTGGGGGGTGGGATCGTGAACGGGAGCCGGACCCGTGGAAGCAGAGGACACTGCTGAGCCGGAGGTCCAGGGGGTTTCGACGATGTAGTCGGACGATGCGGGTTGCGGTGCGGGAACCGCTACGCGCGTGGGGATGGGGGGAACGATCCCGGGTTCCTCATCCGAGGGGGGTTCTGGCACGAAAGGCAGTGAGGCCGCCGCCGACGCTGTCGCATTCCACGGTTGGACTGAGGGCGGCGGCGCAGGAGCGGGGATGGGCGGCGCAGTCCTGTAGGGATCGCGTCCCTTCTTCGTATCGAGCGGTTGAATATTCAATGTCCGATCGAACCAGGTGCGGTTGCACTCGTCCATGCTCACGAAGCAGATGATGATCGTTCCCAGACCGGCGGTGACGGACCCGATGAGGCTTTGGAGCACCAGCTTCCCCAGACCCGCGCCGCGCGCTGGCAGACCCGTCTCCGCGTTGACCCATCGTACGCCGGTCGCCTTCATGAGGACAGTCGCCCCCTCCTTGAGGAGGAACACGAAATCAGCGATCACCCACGCGACGAAGGCGAGGGTCAAGACGATGAGAATCGCAGTGTATGCGGTGGGCGACATTGAGCCCTGCGCGAGCATCAATGGGAACAAGAACGCGATGAAGAATGCGTAGAGGACACTGATCAACATCTGGATGAGGCGCCACTTGATGCGAAGCCCCATGCCGACCGCTCTCGTCCCGTCTAGCGCGGCGGGCACCGCGGCGTCAGGCTTGAGCGGAACACTCATCGAACTCATGCGTCACTCCTTCGATTCCGCGGGCGTTGCCGCCGAAACGGACTCCTCCACCTTCGGGGCGATCCGTTCTCGTTTCTCGAGGACGGCAGCCAATCGTTCGCGCAGTCGCAGTCGACGAGCTCGCAGTGACCTGGTCGACACTGCAGCGCGTATGCGCCGGTACCAGGGGACGCGCGCCCGAATCGAAGCGATGACGTCGCGGCGCGCACGCCATGCGCTGACGCGCTGCTCCTCCCTGACAGGTCCGTCCGCGAAGACAGCGCCGTCAAGAAGGAAGGCCATCGCCGTAATCGGTGTCGTCTCCTCATCCCAGCGGTGGAATCCAGAATCCACGGTCGACTCCGCGCCCTCGGCATCAAGGGCCCGGTCGATGCGCTGAGCCTGATCCCAACGCGTCGAGTGTACCGGGACACTCACACCGAGGTCCGTCGCATGGTCGACGACTTCATCCCACGCGGCAGCGGTGCGCACATCCATCGTTCCGCGGGTCCGGCGCCGCCGAGTCCGCAGCGCCTTGATGAGTAGGAGCAGCCACAACGGCGACGTCACGAGGACGCCCACGCCGGTCCACGCGAGGACAGCGAGGAGCACTGCCACCCATCCGGGGACCCCCTCCTCATCGTCATCGTCCTTTTCGAGGTTGTCCGGCGGAAGCTCAGCGGGATCCTGCGGGGGATCCGGCGGCTGGAGCACCTGTGGCCTGGGATTCGGTTTCGGCTTGGGCACTTCGGTCTGGGGGATCTGGTCACGCGGTGGCGTCGGATCGAAGGCGACCCATCCCGCCCCTTCGAAGGGGACCTCCACCCACAAGTGCGTGTCTTTACCGGTGAAGGTAATCGGCCCGCTCGTCGAAGTCTCCGGGTAAAAGCCCATGACGACGCGCGAGGGGATTCCCAGGGAACGCAGCATGAGCGCCATGGCGATCGCATACTGGTCGTCGTCGCCGATCCACTGGTCCTCGCTGAGGAACCTCTCAATCCTCGAAGACCGGTGTCCAGGCAACGACAGCTGATCGGTGCCATCGGAGTAGAAGCCCTGGTCGTGCAGCTTCTGCTGGATCGCGCGGACCTGACTGATCCCGGGGGTCGCATCGGCGGCGAGTTCGGAAGCGATTTCCGACACGACACTCGGAACTGCCGTATCCGACGGTACGACGACAGTCATGAAAGCACGGCCCTCGAGTTCCTCGTCGCTCCACTGCCGCTCCACGGTCGTCGTCACCGTGTACTCATCACCTGAGGTGAGTCTGAGCGTCGATAGCGCGGTGCCGAGCAGGTCGGAATAGAACAGGGCATCGGACAGTTCCCTCGATCTGGACGAAGTGTAGTCGAGAGAGCGGATCGCGCCACCGCCGGGCACCCAGTTCCCCGTGTACTTGAGAATCTCGATATTCATCTCATTGGTCGACACCCCTTGCGGAAGGGGTTCATCGGTGAATGCCGTACCGACGTGTCTGAATCCTGCGCCCTTCGCGTCGCCTGCAATCTGGATGACCGTGCCGTCGTAATAGTCGAGGGTCGCGAGCCTCAGCCTGCCGCCTTCCTCCAATCCGTCGACAGTGAGGAGCTCGGTGTCCTTGTCCGTCGTGTTGTACACGCGGAACTGTGAAGCGGGAGAGTGGTATTCGCGCAGGTCAAGCGGCGGTTCCACATAGTCGCGCACCACGGTTCGGTGACCCGAGCCGACGAGGGCGAGCGCGGAGGGGGCGGCGATGAGCGCTGCGACTGCGAGCATGATGATCGCGCCGACCCTGCGGCGCACCGCCGGTCGCGTCCCCGTCCCCTCGAAGTCGACGACCCCACGGGATCCCTCTTTGCGGGATCGCGCCGCGAGCGCCCCGACCCAGGCAAGGGAAAGAAGTCCCGCCCCCAATCCGAGGAGGGGGGCCAAAGGCGCTGACTGGGATCCCCATAGGATGCCGACGAGGAGCAGCAGGGCCACCGGCACCAGCGCCCACATCTGACGCCGTGTCCTCAACGTGATGGTAAGAGCGGCGAAAGATGCGATGAGGGCACTGAGGTAGGGCATGATCGCCGGGCCGACGAAGACGCCGGCGGGCGGCTGAACGGTGAGGAGATCCTTCCACGAGGTGACGACGCCGAAGACGAGCATCTGGAATGTGCGTCCCGTGGGCACGACGTGGAAGAGCGTCGTCGTCGGCAGGGCGAGTGCCCCGCCGAAGAGGACATAGGACACGAGGAGGGCGAGTGCGCTGCCGGTGGCGCGGATGCCCCCGGCAGCGGTGGCGAATGCGACGAGGGCGCCGACTCCGGCGCCGCCGAGCGCCGCGACATAGCCGCCGCTCTCGCCGAAGACGGGGCCGTGCGACAGCGCCGCCATGATGAGCAGCACGACAACGACCGCCGCGTCGAAAAGGCGGGGCCGCAGGTCAACCATCCGAATAGCGGAGGCCGAACGTCCCCCCACAGCGGTACGCTGGGCGCGTGTCAATGGGGAAGATGCGGGCGTCATGCTCATCCGAGTGCCTTCCACATCGCGATGGAGAAGTCGTCGAGGGTGGGAACCGTGATGACGGGCATCCCGCCAAGTGTGCGCAGGTCGAGGGCGCCGTCGGTGTCGATTCGCGCCCCGGTGACGATCATGCCGAGCGGGAGGCGGGCGAGCGCCGCATGCAGGTCACCCATTGATGTGCGAGATCCGGTGATGAGGACCGCCGTGGATGCTTGAGCGGCTTCAACGCCCGCCTTCTGGGCGAGTGTCATGAGCCTCTCCGCTCCCAAGACGAGTTCGACCCCCGACAGGGAATCCATGGCGTGCCGGATCGTGGGGGTCTTGAGCGCCCCCGCCTGAGTGTGGATGGACACCTCTTTCGACTCACCCATGGTGGCACGGGTCAGGGAGGCTGCAGCGGACACCCCGGTCTCGAACTCGTCCTCGTCGGCCCATGCGTCAACATCGAGGTCGAGGACGATAAGGAGGTGGGAGCGCCGGGTCTCCTCGAATTGGCGGACCATGAGTGTGCCGGTGCGGGCTGTGGTGCGCCAGTGGATATTGCGCCGGTCATCGCCGGGCACGTAGTCGCGCAGCGCGTGGAAGGACACGTCCGCCGAGGAGAGATCCTGGGTCGTCGCCCCCTCAATATCGCGGATGAATCCGATGGTGGAGGCCACCATGTGCACGGTTGTGGGGTGGATGAATAGTTCGGTCGCCTCCGACCAGGTTTGGACGCGGCGCACGAGTCCGAGGGAATCGCCGCGCACGGTGGAGGCCGGTCCGACTTCGACGATACCGCGCCTAGTGGTGGCGATGCCGAAGACCTCTTCATGCGACTCTCCGGGCGCGAGGGTGGGACAGATGAAGGAGCTGGCGCCCGCTCCCACGCGCAATTCGACGAGGGCGGCGCCGAGTCGGTGCGACGTCGGGTTGGAGATGGCGAGTTCGCCCAGGGCCCTCTCCCCCACTGTGACGCGGGGGCGCGCAAGTTCCAGGGAGATCACGTGTCCCGCCCTGCCCATCGACCATGCGAGGGCGATGAAGACGAGGACGAGGCACATGAGTCCGACGATGGCGACCTCGGTCCAGGAATTGATGAGCCCTGCGGCTGTTGCGACGATCCCGGTGATGAGCAGACCCCACCCGAGAGGGGTGATCGACGCGAAGACGGCAACAACCGTGCCCAGGACGGGGATCCTCCTCGCCAGTGCGTAGGTCTCCTCCCAGGCGGTCCGGGCCTCGACCCATCGGCGCATGCCGATGAGGCGCGCCCTTGTGAGGACGTTGAGATCGTCGCGGAGGTGCTGTGTATCGGCAACCGAACGGCGTGCCACGGCATCAGCCCTTCGAGGTGGGTGCTGCGACCGTTTCGAGGGCGCGCTCAATGACGCCTTCGCGGGTCGCTCCGCCGAACTCCGCGTCCGGGTCGAGGACGAGGCGGTGCGCCCAGACCCTCACGGCGAGAGTGCGCACGTCGTCGGGGGTGACATAGTTGCGGCCCTGGGCGATCGCCCAGACCCTGGCGGCGCGCATCATTGAGATCGCGCCTCGGGTGGACACTCCGATGCGGACTTCGGGGTCGCGCCGACTCGCCTCACACAGGTCTTGAACGTAGGAGGCGACGGAGCGGTCAACGTAGTTCTGTGCGGCGAGATCCGCCATATCGGCAACGATCTTCGAGGACATGACGGGAGTGAGGGAGCGGGAACGGTCGGGGGTCGCCGATCCGAGAATGATCTCCACGCCCGCGTCGTGTGCTGGGTAGCCGATCTCCGCCTTCATGAGGAAACGGTCGAGCTGAGCTTCGGGCAGGCGGTAGGTGCCGGCCTGTTCGATCGGGTTCTGCGTGGCGATGACCATGAAGGGGCGACCCGTTTCGTGGCGCACGCCGTCGACGGTCACATGGGACTCCTCCATGACTTCGAGGAGAGCCGACTGGGTCTTGGGCGAGGCTCGGTTGATCTCGTCGGCGAGGACGATGGACGCGAAGATGGGGCCCTCGTGGAAGTCCCAGCTCCCGGTCTGCTGGTTGAAGATCGTGACGCCCGTGATGTCGGAGGGCAGCAGGTCGGGGGTGAATTGGATGCGCGAATGGGTGCCGTGGACTGTCGCTGCGATGGCCCTGGCGAGGGCGGTTTTGCCGGTGCCGGGTGCATCCTCGAGGAGCAGGTGTCCTTCGGCGAACATGCAGGTCAGTGCCAGTCGGATAACATCCTCTTTCCCGAGGAGTGCCTTTCCGACATTGTCGACGACCTTCGCGAAGGCGTCGGCGAACCAGTGTGCGTTTTCTTCAGTAACTGTCACGAGTAGTGTCCTTTTCCTTTATTCGAGTCATCCGTACGATTGATGGTGTAATTGTCTTCTAACGGCAAGTGAACCACGGTGGATTGTTCCAGTCCCGTTGATCGGTAGAAATCAAGATACCGGAGAAGCCTCCAGTCCATGAAGGTTCTCCCCTATACCCACCATTGCCATCAACAGTGATAGTCGTGGAAACACCTCTTCCATCCCACGTGCCCGAGCAGGAAACATTGCCATTGGGTGGCCATCCGGACAGGTTGACGCCGACACGGTTTCCGACTTTACCTGCGCCACTGCCAGTGGTGATGGTCGCATTCCCGCCAGCGAAAGTCGAGTAACTTCTCTCGTATCGGGGAGCGACGGCGCTTGCACATCCACCATCGGCGCTTCGCCTACCTGCTTCAACGGTGTCTTGCACGACTGAAATACACAAGGATGCTGATGCACCTTCACCGACATTGAATGCACGGTGCCCGTCAGTGCTCCAGCTGATCGTTTCACTTGTGTTGCCACCGAGAACCAACTGCGCACCCCTTCCGCCAGTACTCCCGCCACTCCAGTAACAGTCGACCCATCCGACACCGCCGGGGCGACAGGTGACGGAGGGGGGCGTCGGTATGCCAAAGGGCAGCACCGGTTCGCTTGTTGTTGCTGGGGATGCTGCGGAGGCACCGGTTTTCACTCCGACGGCGCGAATCTCGATCGTCGCCGCCTGACCGTTCGCCAAACCATTCCCGCTGACGGTGGAACCGTTGAGAGGCGCCCACGAACCCCCTGCCACTCGCCACTCGTAGGCGAGGTCGCTCGACTTCCATCCTTGGCCGGCGGGGCTGGGGCTCCATTGGAGGGTCACCTCGTTGTTGTTGCCGGTTGCGCTGGCCGACGCGGCAGCGGGCGCGAGGGGTTGGCCGACGACCCAGGCTGATGTACTCGCGGCGGGCGAGGTTCTTGATGCCGCTTGGGCACGATCATTCGTCGCCGTCACAGTGAACGTCACTTGATCCGAGGAGAATCCGATGCCCTGCAGCGTTGTACTCGTCGAGGGCGCCGCGACCTCTTTCACGACGCCTCCGGCGCTCACCGTGTAGTACTCGATGGCGCGACCATTGGAGTCGCCCGGCGACCATGACACGTCGACTGTGGCGACCTGGCCGGTGCCGGATCCGAGTCCCCCGTAGTTCGCAGAGACAGTAGCGGGGGCTGCGGGAGCACCGTACGGGATGACCGAGCGTGATGAGGGCGATGATTGCGACCATCCTTTCGAGTTCTTTGCCTTCACCGTCACGATGTACTCGGCTCCATTGTGCAGACCGGTGAAGGTGTGCGAGGTGGAGTTCCCGACTTCCGCCGTTGCCCCCGGTGACAGGGACACCTCGTAGTTGGTGATGGGTGAGCCCTCGTTATGAGGCTCCGTCCACGTCACCGTGATCTCATGATCCCCCGGCGTGGCCGTCGGCGCAGCTGGAGTCTCTGGTTCGATGTCAATATTGACGCTCGCCTGATTGGAGGGGGCGGATTCGCCGACCTCGTTGGTCGCTGTCACTGAGAACGTATGGTTCTGTCCGTTGGTCCTGCCGGTGAAGATGCACTGGGTGTTCACTCCGCAGTCCTTAGAATCGCCCTGGGTGTGGTCGGTGACCGTGTATCCCGTGATGGGCGCGCCATTGGCCGCCCCCGCAGTCCACGACAGGATCGCTGACTGGGAGGTATTGGATTCGGCGGTCATGGCGGTGGGGGCGTCGGGCTTGTCGCGCACGGTCGCGGTGATCGTGCCCTGGACTTCGCGTTCCGTGTCCGCCGTGGCGTCTTGGAGTCGGTAAGTCACCATGAAAGAGCCATTGAACCCAGAGTTCGCACTGATGGTGATCTGTGTGCCCGAGGCCGATGCGGTACCGCCGTCGGTCACACCTGGGGAGGGCAGGACCTGGAGGGGGCCGCGGTCGGCGAAGGGGTTGGTCGCGTATTGCGCGACATCAACGGTCTGCGACTCACCCGCATTCAACGTGATCTCCGCCGCAGTGGTCTGAATCAAAGGCCTCGACGAAGCGACCACTGTGACAGGCACGCTTCCCATCACGGTGTTGCCTTGTTGATCGACCACCTCAATGTCGATCGTTCCTGCAGGGCCCCTGGCAGCATCAGCACCCGCAGACACCGACAAAGACGACCCCGACACCGACGCCGACACACCCACAAGACCATCCGACACAATCCGATACGTCATCGACAACGGATCATCACCATCAGGATCACTCACCCACGACGCCACATCCGACACCACAGCATCCTCACCCGGAGCAACCTCAACAGCAGTCGGAGTAAACACAGGCGGACGATTCGCCGCACCCTCCACCTCAATAGGCAACGACAACGTCGCCACCGCACCACTCGAATCATTCAAATCAGCACCATCAGTCACCTCAACAGTCACCGACGTCAACCCCGAAAAATCCTGCGACGCAGTAAACGACAACGTCCGAGAATCCTTCACCAAAGGCGAACCATCCCACCCCAGGCCAGCACTCACCTTCGACTCACTCGTCAACATCACCGAACGACCCTCACGAGCAACGACATAATCACCCAAGGCAATATCCCTCGCCTCACCAGCCCTCGCCCGAATCGGCAAATTCAGCGTATTCAACATCGGCCGCGTCACCTCAGTACCAGGAACACGCACCACCGCAGACGCCGACAACCCATCACGATCCGTCACCGTATACACAACCATCCGCGCCTTGGCACCAGCCTCAACACTCACACCACCCGCAACAACACTCACACCCGGATCATCACTCGACAACACCGCATCCTCAATATCACCATCCGGATCCTCATCATTACTCAACACATCAACCACAACCACACCCGACGAAGCCTGCACCTGCTCCAACGTCACCTCATCATCACGAGCAATCGGAGCAAGAAGAGGAGCATTCGACGTCACAACAACCGTCAACACACCCTCAGCAAAACCACCAACACCATCCTCAACCCCATACGACACAACATGAGTCCCCTCCTCCTGCGGAGCAATAACCACAACCCGACCATTGCGGGCGGTCACTTCGAGGCCCGTTGTCGTGCTCGTGAGAGAATCGGGGTCAAGGGAGAGAGAGTCCCCGTCAGGGTCGATGTCATTGGCGAGGACCGCGACGGATACTTTGGTGCCCGGTTTGACGCGCACGAGGTCGGCTACCGCCACTGGGTTCTGGTTAAGGTCCGCCCTGGGTGCGATGCCCACGCGGATGCGGCCGACGGCCTGCTTGCCCAGAGAATCCTCAACGATGTACGTGAAGGAATCCGTGCCCTTGGCATCCCGCCCCGGTTCATAGCGGAATGTCGCTCCTTCTTGAGTGGCTGTGCCGAGTTTGGGGGCAGAGCCCAATCCGACGAGCATCGTCGAATCACCCTCGGCATCAATCCCATCAAGGGGAATCGCCAACGTCACGGGCCGCCCAGCAACGGTACGCGCCGTGACTTCTTTGGGCCGAGGAGCAGTATTCGCATCCTCATCCATCCCCACAACAGTCAGATTGACAACCGCAGAAGCAACATTGCCCATCGTGTCCGACACCGTATACACAATGCGACCCGAACCAGCACGCTCACCACCACGCACCCGAATCACATTATTCGAAATGAACACAGTCCCCAGATCAGACGGAATCTCATGCTGAAGATCATTCGACACCGTCAACTTCAAACCACCCGGCGAACGATCATTATCCAACACCGCAACCGACGCGACATCCCCCGTACGCACGACAAGAGAGTCATCCGTCAACTCGGGGGGTAGTGATTCAGACGATGCCGATCGGGGCAGAATCGTCACCATTCCACTCGCTGTCATCACCCCATTGGACACGGTGTACCCGAAGGTGGCCGAAGAGCCATTGAGTCCCCTGGGCGATGTCACGCGGACCAATTGATGGTTGACGAGGGCCACTGACAGCGGCGAATTCGCGGGAACATCAATTCGTTGGACGGTGAGTACTCCGCCCGTCGGGTCGGAGTCATTGGCGAGCAGATCCACAAGGACCTCTCCCCCATCTGCGAGGACACCGATATCGTCCTCCACGGACGGCGGTAGGTCTTCATCTGCGGCGACGACGTCGATGCGGATCACTCCGGTTCCCGTAAGCGGACCATCGGTAATGACATAGGACAGGTAATAGGTACCGACCGTGATGCCGTCGATGGTGACGGTGCCGGTGGTGCCGTCCATGACCGCATTGATCCCGACGGGTGCCTGGTCGATCTGCACAAGGCGCAAAGTATCGCCATTCGCATCCGTATCATTACCCATCGGGGAGATCGTCGCCGAGGCTCCTTCACGGACGACAAGGTGATCGGCATTCGCGACGGGGGCCTCGTTCCCCGAGTCGATGACCGTCACATCAATGACGCCCTCACCCTCATCGCGACCATCAGACACACGCAGATTCACAGTATCCTTACCAACACCATGACCCGCCTCAGTGATATCGACGGTGCCATTCTCATTGGAGCGGACTGACAGGCCTGTGGGGGCGGTAGCACTCGCCAGGTAGAAGGGGTCACCATCCGGGTCGATCCAATTAGCGAGGGCGTTCACCGTCGCCCGACGCCCCGACGCAAGGGAGACGGAGGGAACGACCATCTGCTCAGGAGGACTATTGATCTCATCACCGTGAACGGAGACCGTGACCCGGGCCCGTGCGGCCCCTCCTCTGCCGTCGGATACTTCGTATTCGAAGGTGCTGGTTCCTGTTGAGCCTTCTGGGACGCTGATTTGCAGCGCCGCGCCTTCTCGGGCAACACTCACCTCACCGATAGAGGGCTGCGACACCGCGCTCGCCGTCATGAAATCACCATCGGCATCCGAGTCGTTCATGAGGACGGGCAGGATCGTCGTGCGTCCCGCACGCACACCAAACTCATCGTCGACGGCGACCGGCGGTGTGTTCTCCTGCGTGCGATCCGGGAGCATCGATTCGCTGGTCTCTTCGACGGATTCCTCTTCGGATTCCTGCTCGGATTCGAGCTTGGATTCGATCTGATCCCAATTGTCGACAAGGATCATGTCAGAATCAGGCAGCCACAGTCCATCCTTCTCAATGTCGTTGAGAACAATGACATCCCTATTCGTCCGGAAGACAGTCTTCTCTGCGGAAACAAGTGAGTCGACGACCATCTCCCGATCGTCCTCTTGCGATGGGCAGTCCCGCACGAACGCACCCGTCACCGACCACGCGCCATAGGAGCAGCCGGAGTGGTTGACGGGGCGCGTCGGGACTCCCCCGGTTGCGGGGGCCGTGATCTCCTCGATGTCTCCGTCTTTGAGAGGCACTTTGAGCAGTGCGTCGGCAGATGCGAGCAGGACGTAGTCGGATTTGGGGCCGGACTCTTGCAGGACGATACTGTCTCCCTCAACCGATTGGACGCCGCCGGGCAGGTACAGTGCCGACGCCGACGCATCCCACACCACTGCTTGGGACCCCACCGCCGCAATCGACAACTCTGCGCCGGAAGCGACACCGGTCAGCTCCCGGTCAGAAGAGCGTCTTAGGGAGCCCTGAGGCGTGGAGGACACAACCTTCATCGCCTCCGCTGAGGCGACATGGACGCCGCCCGCCATATCAACAGTCGTGACCGCGCCCGGCATATCCGAGATCGTGGGCTCAGTGTCATCAGGATTGAAGGACGTCATCTGCGAGGTCGGCTGAACCCACACTCGACCGCTCGTCGCGTCCGTGATCGCCACGGTGCCACCACCGACACTCGTCGACATGCCCGAATACTCGACGGGTGTCATCAAAGCGGAAGCTGCGACATCCACCTGGGTGAGCGTCCCGGATACACCATCGGAGACTTGGACGCTCTCGCCCTCTTGGAAGACGTCGAATACTGCGGAAGCAGCATGAAAACCGGAGTCCATGAGGCGCGCGGGCACATTGACATGAGCGACGAGGCCGCGAGACGCATTCGTCACCCACACCCCACCGTCATTCATGTCGACTTGCTCGACCTCGACACCAGGAGAGAGGATCGCCAAAACGAGAGCGCATACTCCAAGACCCGTCGTCACCGCAGTCAGAAGTCGACGCTTGATGTCACGCGCCTGCACAATCACAACCTCCATTGTCGCTCGATGCCGAACGGACACTCCCCGACAGACGAGAAGACACTCTCATCACCTCGGGGCGCAGCCGTAATCCTCCACGGCGCAGCGGACTCGTCGTCACGCTCACAGGCCCACCCATTGCAGTGAGGCCCAGCCGGATACGTTCACGATATTGACGTGGAAGTTCGCGTTCGGTCTGAGGCTGGGATCCAGTTCGTTCCCGTGACAGGTGAAGTTCAACGTTCCATTCTTGGGAATTGTCACGTAGCTGCTCGCCCCGAGATAGTTGCCCGGCTTGTTGGCCTTGTTGTCGGGCCAGATGATACCTCCGGGTCCGGCGTTCCAGCAGCGCAGCTCAACTGTCGCCCCCGCGTGGGGGGAGTTGACGAAGTTGAGGGTGCCGCTGAGGCCGGACATTGTCAGGGTCGTGCTCGGCGGACGCTCTTGCGCTGTGGCCGAGTCGCAGCTCTGCGCCGTCTTTCCACTCTCTTGCTGGGTGACGGTCACGCACAGCTGGTGCGTCGCCCCGCCGGAGACTTCGAAGTCGCGTGAGCCCGAAGCCCCGACCTCTCCGCTCGCACCGGCGCTGAGGGTGTAGGTCGCATCGCGACCGTTGCCGCTGCCACCGGACCAGGAGCACGACACCTTTTCGACTCCTCCCGAGCACGACATGGTCGGTACGGTGGGCGGACCGTAGGGGGTGACGGAGTTCGCTCCAACGGTCGGCGACGATGTCCCATTGCCGTCGATCTTCGTTCCGACGGCGCGGATTTCAATATTCGCCGCTTGACCGTTCGTCAATCCGTTGCCGGTAAGGGTCGTGCCGGACAGTCGCTCCCATCCGCCCCCATTGACCCTCCACTGGTAGGTGAAGTCGCTCGGGTTCCATCCCTGGCCGGCGGGGCTGGGACTCCACTGAAGGCTCACCTCGTTGTCATTGCCGGTCGCGCTGGCCGACACAGCGGCGGGCGCGAGGGGTTGACCGACGACCCACAGCGAGGTGTGGGAGACGGGTGACGTATGGCTGTCCGCCTTGCTCGAGTCGTTGACGGCAGCGACAGTGACCCCGACCCTGTCGTTCGAGAAGCCGATGCCCTCCATTGACGTGGAGGTCTGGGTGCCATTGACTCGTTTGGGAGTGCCGCCCGCGACGGACACGAGGTAGTACTCCACCGCTCGCCCATTGGGTGCAGAAGCCCCCCATGACACGTCGATCGTAGCGGATGAACCGGTGCCGGATCCGAGGTTGGCGTAAGACGCGGATACTGAAGAGGGGGCGCCGGGGGCGCCGTAGGGGACCACCGATCGTGAGGGGGCCGATGACTGCGACCACCCCTTCGAGTTCATCGCCCTGACCGTCACGACGTACTCTGCACCATTGCGCAGACCGGTGAAGGTGTACGAAGTGGCGTTCCCGACTTCCACCGTTCCTCCCGGAGACAGGGACACCTCATAGTTGGTGATCGGCGAGCCCTCATTGTGGGGCGCCGTCCACGTGACCGTGATCTGCTGATCCTCCGGCGTGGCGGTCGGCGCAGCGGGAGTCTCCGGCTCAATATCGATATTGACCACCGCCTGCGCTGATGGCTGGGACTCACCGACCTCATTGGTCGCCGTCACTGAGAAGGCATGGTCGATGCCGTTCCTGCGCCCATCGAAGAGGCATGTCGTGACAAGGCCACAGGACTTTGAGTCTCCCTGGGTATGGTCCGTGACGGTGAATCCCGTGATGGGTGCGCCATTGGCTGAACCCGCCGTCCAGGAAATGAGCGCGGACCCTGCACTATTCGACACCGCTTGTACAGCGCTCGGAGGTTCGGGTTTGTCGCGCACCGTCGCGGTGATCGTGCCCTGAACTTCGCGTTCCGTGTCCGCCGTGGCGTCTTGGAGGCGGTAGGTCACCGTGAAGGAGCCAGTGAACCCGGCGTTCGCACTGACGGTGATCTGGGTACCCGAAACCGAAGCGGTACCGCCATCGGTCACACCCGGTGAAGGCAGGACTCGAAGGGGGCCGCGATCCGCGAAGGGGTTGGTCGCGTATTGTGCGACATCGACCGTTTGTGACTCACCCGCATTCAACGTGACCTGTGCCGGGGTTGTCTGAATAAGCGGCCTCGACGAGGCGACCACTGTGACAGGGACTGTTCCCGTCACGCTATGACCGTTGTGATCAACAACTTCAATGCCGATCGACCCCGCCTGCCCCTTAGCCGTATCGGATCCTGCCGAGACCGACAGGGTCGTGCCCGAAATCGACGCGGAGAGCCCGTCGGGGATGGGTGTCGTGATCCTGTAGGTCATCGATGTGGGATCATCGCCATCGGGGTCCGAGATCCATGACGCCAGGTCAGAGGCGACAGCCCCTTCGCCGGGAGCGACCTCAATAGCAGTGGGGGTGAATACAGGGGGACGATTGTTCGCGCCCTCGACTTCGATGGGCAGTGACACGGTCGCCACTGCACCGCTCGAGTCATTGAGGTCGGCACCATCACTCACCTCGACTGTGATCGACGTCGACCCCGAGAAGTCCTGCGACGCGGTGAACGACAAAGTCCGAGAATCCTTCACCAAAGGTGAACCATCCCACCCCAGGCCCGCACTGACCTTCGACTCACTCGTCAGCATGACCGAACGGCCCTCACGCGCAATGATGTAATCGCCCAAGGCGATATCCTTCGCCTCACCGGCCTTGGCCCGAATCGGCAGATTCTGCGTATTCAGAATCGGCCGCGTCACCTCAGTACCGGGAACACGCACGACAGCTGAGGCCGACAACCCATCACGATCCGTCACCGTGTAGACGACCATGCGCGCCTGTGGTTTCGTCGCGATGACCAGAGCATCCGCCGCAACGCTTACGCCGTCGTCATTGTTGGTCAGGGTCACATCCTCAATGTCCCCATCCGGATCCTCATCGTTGGTGAGAACATCGACTGTTACCGCGCCTGAGGAGGCCTGCACCTGGTTGAGCGTCACCTCGTCATCGCGGGCGATCGGCGCAAGAAGCGGCGCGTTCTCGGTGACGACGACTGTGCATACGCCCTCGGCAAAACCTCCCGCGCCGTCCTCAACGCGGTAGGAGACGACGTGCGTGCCTTCATCGTGCGGAGCCATGATGACAACGCGACTATTACGAGCCGACACGTCAAGTCCTGTCGTCGTACTGGTCAACGACCCCGCATCAAGAGTCAACGGATCCCCATCAGGATCAATGTCATTGGCGAGGACCGCGACGGATACTTTGGTACCCGGTTTGACGCGCACGAGGTCGGGCATGGCGATTGGATTCTGGTTAAGGGCGGCACGAGGGGCGATGCCGACTCGGATACGACCCACGGCCTGCTTGCCCAGAGAATCCTCGACGATGTATGTGAAAGAATCCGTCCCCGTCGAATCGATGCCCGGCTCGTATTCGAAAGTCGAGCCGACCTGAGTCGCCGTGCCGAGTCTGGGCGCCGATCCCAGTCCGACGAGCGTGGTCGAGTCGCCCTCGGCATCAATCCCATCAAGAGGAATCGTCAACGTCACCGGCCGCCCAGCAACGGTACGCGCCGTGACTTCTTTGGGCCGTGGCGCGGTGTTCGTCGTCTCATCCATCCCCACAACAGTCAGATTGACAACCGCAGAAGCAACATTGCCCATCGTGTCCGACACCGTATACACAATGCGACCCGAACCAGCACGCTCACCACCACGCACCCGAATCACATTATTCGAAATGAACACAGTCCCCAGATCAGACGGAATCTCATGCTGAAGATCATTCGACACCGTCAACTTCAAACCACCCGGCGAACGATCATTATCCAACACCGCAACCGACGCGACATCCCCCGTACGCACGACAAGAGAGTCATCCGTCAACTCAGGGGGCTCAGAACCCGCCTGCGCTTGCTTCGGCAGGATCGTCACCGTTCCCTTCGCAGTCGCCGCCCCATTAGACACGGCATAGGTGAACGTCGCCGGGGCCGCCAACCCACGAGGAGCCGTCACACGCGCCAGATGATGATCCACCAGTGCGACCACGAGGGAAGATCCTGAGGGGACATCAACCTGTTGAACGGTGAGTACTCCACCCGTCGGGTCGGAGTCATTCGCGAGCAGGTCGACGAGAGCCTCTCCCCCATCAGCGAGGACACCCATATCGTCCTCAACGGACGGCGGCAGCTCAACATCCGCAGCGACGACATCAACGCGGATCACTCCCGTCCCCGTCAACGGACCATCGGTAATGACATACGAGAGGTAATAGGTACCGACACTAACGCCTTCGACGGTGACAATCCCCGTCGTTCCATCCATCACCGCAGTGATCCCCGCAGGCGCCTGATCGATCTGCACCAAGCGCAGAGTGTCGCCATTCGCATCCGTGTCATTACCCATCGGGGAAATCGTCGCCGACGACCCCTCGCGAACCACCAAATGATCAGCATTCGCAACAGGGGCCTCATTCCCCGAGTCAATGACCGTCACATTGATGATGCCCTCTCCCTCCTCGCGCCCATCAGACACGCGCAAATTCACAGCATCCTTACCAACACCATGACCCGCCTCCGTGATATCAACAGTCCCATTCTCATGAGAACGAACCGACAACCCCGTAGGAGCAGTGGCGCTCGCCAAATAGAAAGGATCACCATCAGGATCAATCCAATTGGCAAGAGCATTCACCGTCGCCCGGCGCCCCGACGCGAGAGAGACCGAAGGAACAACCATCTGCTCAGGCGGACCATTGATCTCATCACCGTGAACAGACACCGTGACCCGAGCCCGTGCTGTTCCGCCACGCCCGTCGGATACTTCGTAGTCGAAGGTGCTCGCGCCGGTCGCCTCCGCCGGTACCGCAATCTGCAATGCCGCGCCTTCTCGGGCGACACTCACCTCCCCGATGGAAGGCTGCGACACGACACTGGCCGTCATGAAGTCACCATCAGCATCTGAATCATTCATCAACACCGGCAACATCGTTGTACGCCCCGCCCGCACACCGAACTCATCGTCAACGGCGACTGGCGGAGTGTTCTCCTGCGTACGATCCGGGAGCATCGATTCACTGGTCTCCTCGACAGACTCCTCCTCCGACTCCTGCTCAGACTCAAGCTTCGACTCGATCTGATCCCAGTTGTCGACGAGGATCATGTCAGAATCAGGCAGCCACAAGCCATCCTTCTCAATGTCATTAAGGACAATGACATCCCGATTCGTCCGAAAGACCGTCTTCTCCGCAGATACGAGCGACTCAACGACCATTTCCCTGTCGTCGGAATCCGACGGGCAATCCCTCACAAACGCACCCGTCACCGACCACGCGCCATAAGAACAAGTTTGATGTGTAACGGGACGCGACGGAACACCCCCACTAGCAGGAGCAGGAACCTCCTCGACGGCTCCCCCCTTCAAGGGAACCTTGAGAAGACCATCCGCTGATGCCAAAAGCACATGATCAGACTGAGGGCCCGACTCCTGCAAGACCACGCTGCCAGCGTCGATCGGACGAACCTGCCCACCCGGCAGATGCAACTGCGACGTATCCGCATCCCAAACAACCGCAGTAGTCCCGACCGCCGCGATCTGGAGCCTATCGCCAGCACTCACACCGACGAGCC
Source organism: Actinomyces mediterranea (assembly GCF_900155595.1). Classification (GTDB taxonomy): domain Bacteria; phylum Actinomycetota; class Actinomycetes; order Actinomycetales; family Actinomycetaceae; genus Pauljensenia; species Pauljensenia mediterranea. The sequence continues at coordinate 1,066,683 of NZ_FTPB01000004.1, read as the reverse complement.
GTCCCTCGCTCGTATTCGCCAACGATCCACGCGGCACAGAAGACACAACCCTCATCGCCTCCGCCGATACGGCATGAACCCCGCCCGTCACATCAACAGTAGCGACCGCGCCCGGCATACCCGAGATCGTCGGCTCAACCTCGTCGGTGTTGAACGACTCCATCTGCGAGGTCGGCTGCACCCACACCCGACCACCCTTAGTATCCGTGATCGCCACCGTGCCACCACCGACACTCGTCGACATACCCGAATACTCCACCGGCGTCATCAAAGCGGACACCGCAACATCCACCGGAGTAAGCGTCCCCACCTCCTTATCCAGAACCTGGACACTCTCCCCCTCTTGATACACATCGAACACCGTAGAAGCCGCATGAAAACCCGAATCCAAGAGACGCGCAGGCACATTGACATGAGCAACAAGACCACGAGACGCATTCGTCACCCACACCCCACCATCATTCATATCAACCTGCTCCACCTCGACCCCGGGAGACAGAACCGCGAGGATCAGCGCACCGATACTGAGCACACCAGCGATGCCCGTCAGGGCATGACGACCTGCGATACGACGGGGCATGTAAAAACCTCCATAGGAGATGAGTATGTTGATGGGGAGTCCCTGTGGAGATTCTGCCGAGTCCTCAGGGCAACGTTATTCAATAGTTGATAATCAGTGTGCTACATGGTGCCATCGCATGTCGATCAGGAATGCGTCACACCGTATTCACTATTGGCCGCGTTCCTCGGCGCACCCGCGATAGTGGCACAATGTCCTCAGTGTTGTCCGCATCACCTTGCGGCAGACTGCCCCGCCCCCGGCACTTGTGCCCACACGATAGGAAGGTCCAGTGAGCCAAACAGCGCACCATTCGGATGGCGATCAGCAGGGAAACCGACTCGACCCGTGGTTCCACGCCTATGCGGGTCGAGCCCATAACCTGCGGGCCTCCGAAATCCGCGCGCTGTTCTCCGTCGTCTCACGCCCCGAGGTCGTCTCCCTCGCAGGCGGAATGCCGAACCTCAAGGACCTTCCCCTCGATCGGCTCGCGGAATCCGCCAAGCGCCTCATCACCACTCATGGCGCTCAGGCCATGCAATACGGGTCCGGCCAAGGCTGGGAGGTGCTGCGCGAACGCATCACAGAAGTAATGAGTTATGACGGTATCATCGGCGCCGACCCCGATGACATTGTCGTGACAACGGGCTCGCAGCAGGCCCTCGACCTCGTCACCGAGTTGTTCATCGATCCCGGCGACGTCATTCTCGGCGAGGCCCCCTCATATGTCGGCGCACTCGGAGTGTTCCGCGCCCGCCAAGCGGATGTCGTCCATGTGCCCATGGATGACAATGGCATCATCCCGGAGGCGCTCGAACAGGTGATCCGCGATGTGCGGGCGTCGGGCCGCGTCATCAAGATGCTGTATACGATCCCGAATTATCACAATCCGATGGGCGTCACCCTTTCACTCGAGCGCCGCCCCATTGTTGCTGAGATCTGCATGCGCGAACGGGTCCTCATTTTGGAGGACAATCCCTATGGCCTGCTCGGCTTCCATTCCGATCCGATGCCCGCGCTCAAGTCCTTCTCCCCGGAGGGCGTCGTCTACCTCGGATCGTTCTCGAAGATGTTCGCGCCTGGTTTCCGCATCGGCTGGGCCTATGCGCCGCATGCGATCCGTGACAAGCTCGTCCTCGCCTCCGAGTCTGCGATCCTTTCCCCCTCAATGGTCGGTCAGATGGCGATCGCCGACTATCTGTCGAGCTATGACTGGTATTCGCAGGTGAAGTCTTTCAGGGCGATGTACGCCGAGCGCTGCCGGGCGATGATGGGCGCCCTCGAAGAGTTCATGCCCGACTGCTCGTGGACTCACCCCGATGGGGGCTTCTACACGTGGGTGACTCTTCCCGAGGGACTGGATGCGAAGTCAATGCTTCCGCGTGCGGTGCGCGCCCGGGTCGCTTACGTGTCCGGAACCGCGTTCTATTACGACGGTCAGGGCGCCGATCATATGCGCCTGTCGTTCTGCTATCCGACTCCGGATGACATTCGCGAGGGGGTCAGGCGCCTGTCCACGGTGGTCAATGCGGAGAAGGAGCTTGTCGACATGTTCGGAGCCGGGTTCCACCGCGTCAACATCAACGAGGTCGGTCCTGGTGTCGCCCCCGCACCAAATACGCTCTGATCTGCTCTGATGCTTTTCTTTAAAGGATTTACACGACGGGAGACACTGTGAACACGAAGGTCCTCATCATTGCGGGCGGACTCACCCATGAGCGCGATGTGTCGGTACGATCAGGGCGCCGAGTCGCCAATATCCTCACCCAGGCCGGATACGAGGTGCGCCTCTGTGATGTCGACCAGACGCTCACCTCCACTATCGACGATTTCGCACCCGGTGTAGTGTGGCCCCTCGTCCACGGCTCCATCGGCGAGGATGGATCCTTGCAGACACTTCTCGAGTCGATCGGCATCCCCTTCGTCGGGTCGCCGGCCATTCAGGCGATGCTCGCGTCCAATAAGCCGACGGCGAAGTCGCTCGTCGCTTCGGCGGGCATGTCGACGCCAGGCTGGGTGACACTCCCCCAGATCCTCTTCCGCCAGATCGGTGCCTCTCACGTGCTGGATGCGATCACCTCGCAATCAGAGTTCCCCGTCGTCATCAAGCCGACTGATGGGGGTTCCGCGTTGGGAATCTCGCGCGTCGATGACACCGAGCAACTGCGCTCTGCCCTCGTCGATGCTTTCGCCTATGGCGAGCGGATCATGATTGAGAGGCTCATCATCGGGCGGGATATCGCCGTGTCGATCCTCGACCTCGAGGACGGTCCTGTTGCCTTGCCCCCGGTGGAGATCTGCACGGACGGCGGGCGCTATGACTACGCTGCGCGCTATACGACGGATTCAACCGAGTATTTCATTCCCGCCCGTCTTGGCGCCGAAGTCCTCGATTCCCTTCGCGATGCGGCCCTTGAAGCTCACCGGATTCTCGGGTTGCAGGACTTGTCGCGCATCGACTTCGTCGTCGATGACGAAGGCGTCTGCTGGTTCATTGATGCGAATGTCATGCCCGGGATGACGGATACGTCCCTGTTCCCGCAGGCTGCGGATGCCGCCAGCTCATTCACCGATGTGTGTTGCCGGATTGTCGACTTCGTTGCCTCGGGGCGCGCAGGGGCCGAGACTATCGAGGGATGACAGGGTCTTCGACTCAGTCGAGGTAACCAAGTTCCACCAGTTGTGCGCGCATTTGTTCGGCGCCGTTCCATAGGAGTCCTGTGATGCCGACGAGTTCGGCTGCGCGGACGTTGCGCTTGCGGTCGTCGATGAATGTGACATCGCATCCTGAGCAATCGAGGAGTTCGAGGGCTCGCCGGTAAATCGCACGGTGGGGTTTGCATGCTCCGATGTCACAGGAGAAGGCGAAGATGGTGAAAGCCTTCACCCATTGCGTGTTGTGCAGTTCCCGTGCGATCGGATGTGGGGCGTTCGACAAGATTCCGAGCGGTACTCCGGTGTCGTGAAGCTCATTAATGAGGGCGAGTGTGTCGGGGTTCGCGTCGTGGATCCGCATGGCGTCGTAGTCGACGAGTTGTGCCAGTGTCTCGTCACTGACCTGCGGTTTTCCACAGTCTCCCGACACTCGGTCCCAGAATTCACGATCCGAGCAGCCGGCGTCATAGGCGTCCCGGTGGGCCCACATGGCCTGGTCGACGAGGGAGACGAAAGTGGGTGATTCGTCGCCGATGAGTGAAGCGATATGTTCAGGATCGGGGTGGGAGTCGACAATGACGCCGCCGATGTCGAAGAGTATGGGGCGCAATGCCAAGGACTCGGGCATGACGACAACTCCTTCGCTGGTTCGACGTTGATTCATTGTCTGATGTGAAGGCGCGCTTCAACCACTTTAGTGGGCAACACCACGAGGCAACTCGAGTCAGGACTTGCCTAGTACGTGTGTGCACTTTTGAATCCTGTACTATGCCGTCAGGGAATGACCTTCTGCAACAAGGAACTTCTCCCTCCACCATTGATAGACGATGCGGCATCGAAATGCGGAAACGACGGTTTCACCATCATTATTCGGAGCAGTGTTTCACGTGAAACACTGCGGCCTCTCATCGACTCGAGGTTCACTTGCGCATCATGATGTCGGCAATCCGTTGGAGGTCGTCGGCACCTGCAAATTCGATGATGATCTTGCCTTTTTTAGCGCCTTCGGTGATCGTCACACGCGTATCGTAGAAGTCCTGCATGACGGACACGACTTGTTCCCCAAGAGATGAAATAGGCTTTAACCTGCGGGTTCTCTGCCTACTGACGTTCTTGACCCGACCCAGTCTCACGATCTCCTCCGTCGTGCGAACGGACAGCCCCTCAGCAATGATCCTCTGTGCAAGTGCTTCCATGTCATCGGTCGTGGCGAGGCCGAGAAGCGCTCGAGCATGTCCGGCGGAGATGACCTGCGCGGCCACCATCTTTTGAACACTCGGCGGAAGTTTGAGCAGCCTGAGGGTGTTCGCAATCTGCGGGCGTGAACGAGCGATCTTCTTCGAAAGTTGTTCCTGCGTCGCACCGAAGTCCGCCATGAGTTGCTCATAAGCGGATGCTTCTTCGAGTGGATTGAGCTGTGCCCGGTGAAGATTCTCAAGCAGGGCATCGCGAAGCAGATCCGAGTCATCAGTATCTTTGATAATCGCAGGAACGGAAGTCAGTCCCGCAGCTTCCGATGCGCGCAAACGCCGCTCACCCATAATGAGCTCGTATCGTGCATTCGGCTTCGCCTCCAAGGCCTCCTGCATCCGCTCATTTGGCTTCGCATCGTAGTTAATCGGACGCACAATGATCGGTTGGAGAACACCGACCTCGGCAATTGAGGCGGCGAGTTCAGCGAGTTCCTCTTCATCGAAGACTTCACGCGGCTGGCGGGTATTGGGGACGATGTGTTCAAGCTCAAGCTCCGCGAAGGATGCGCCCGGAACAGGGAGGAGCTCATTCGGTGTTTCACGTGAAACATTGACTGAAGGAATTGAAGTATCTACCGGCGACGCAGTCGGCGATGTACGGGTCTCGTCAGTGGTCCGAGACGGAATGCCGGTGGCACCCGCCTTCGAGTCTGAACCTTTGGACACTGAATGGGAGGCATCGGTTGATGCCGAAGTGGCAGAACGTGAACGCGATGACTTCTTCGCAGCGCTTCGCCGCTGAACGCCGGGAGAGAGGAGGTCGCGTGCCGAACCGCCCCGCTCGCGTCCGCCGCTGAGCGAGGATTGTCCCGGAAAGAAGACATCGAGCGGATCTGAGGACTGCGGAGCAGGGGAGTCCGTATCATTTACTTGATTCGGGATAAGAGCCCCGAGGCCTCGTCCCAGCGCCGAATGACGAGAACCCGATCGAGCTTTAGTGGACTTCTCCGCCATGACATCTCCTTCTCATTACATGCCTGGTCCATTGTTTCACGTGAAACAGCTTCTTTCGAACCCGTTCACACATGGAAGCAGCAACGATGTATCAACATAGCGGAGTTACATCGAAAACAGAACTGACATAATCGATATATGACCATGTCCCATGGTATTTCAGCACAGCCTGAGAAATAGTACATTCAGCCCGCGAGGCGATGACTCAACTCCAGCGCGGCCTTCCGATAGGCGAGGGCACCAACATTACGCGGATCGTAAGTGATGACGGACTGAGCGTAACTGGGAGCCTCGGAGACTCGCACAGAGCGGGGGATCACCGTCTGCAGCGTGAGGGAGGGGAAGTGCGATCGGACTTCGACTTCGACCTCGTCGCTCAGCCTCGTGCGCCTGTCCGCCATCGTCAGCAACATCGTCGACACGTGGAGTTTCGGATTGAGTTCGATGCGAATCCGGTCGATAGTGGACCACAGCTGACTCAGCCCCTCAAGCGCGTAATACTCCGTCTGAATCGGGATGAGAACCTGATCCGCGGCCACCATAACATTGAGGGTGACAAGCCCAAGCGAGGGCGGGCAGTCGATGAGGATGACATCGACATCGCGCCTGACCGAGAGGAACTCGCGCATCGCTTCCGCGAGGCGGAACTCCCTGCGCGACAGATCGACCAATTCGATCTCCGCCCCCGACAGGTCGATGGTTGACGGGCACACTGACAGGCCCTCCACATCGGGACACGGCTGGAGGACACCCGCAAGAGAAGCGCCCCCGATGATGACGTCATAGGTCGACGGCGTGCCCGACGGATGCTCGACGCCCAATGCGCTCGACGCATTTCCCTGAGCGTCAGCGTCAATGACGATCACGGACAGGCCGCCCATCGCGAGTCCCACCGCGAGATTCACCGCCGATGTCGTCTTACCGACGCCGCCCTTCTGATTCGCAACCGCGATCACCTGCGTCTTGGCGGGCTTGCCGAACTCGGCGGCATCGAGCATCTGCCGGTCGTGCATATTCTGTTCGACGAGGGAGAGCAGGGGAGTGTTGCTCTGGTTCTCCTCACTCACATTCTCACCTTCCGTTGGCATCGCCCGACCAGTCTACGGGCTCGCCGCCCGAGTGCGGGGCAAGCGCAAGCGTGCCGGGCGCCTTCCATTATTCGATCAGCACAATGCCCGCACAGTGGGCGAGAAGCAACGATCAACGCTTGCGCGTGCACACGACGACGTACGTCGACTCGTCCTCCATCACCGAGGGGACCTCATGAATCCGCGCCTGCAGGTGGTGGCTTTTGAGTTCCCGGGCTGCCTCTTCGACCTCGATCGGAGCGCGCCTGCCCTTAAGGGCGACCAGCGCACCCCGGGGTGCGATCAGTCTGGTCGTCATGCGGATGAGTTTCGACATATTCGCCACCGCCCGCGCCGTGATGACATCCGCTCGGCCCTTGCCCCGCAGCTCTTCGGCGCGCGCCTGATGGATCGTGACATTGTCGAGGTCGAGATGCTCGACGACGTCGAACAGCCACTCGCAGCGCCTCTGCATCGGCTCGGCCACATGCACATCGAGGTCGGGTCGGCAGATCGCAATGATGATGCCCGGCAGGCCAGCGCCCGACCCGATATCGAGCACCTGGCCCGAACGGGGGAGGAAGTCGAGTACGGCAGCGGAGTTGACGGCATGCCTGGACCACAGCCGCGGCATATCCCGTGGACCGATGAGTCCGCGGATTTCGCCCTCGTCCTCGAGCATTCGCACGAACTCTTGGACGTCAGCGAAAGCGGGACCGAAGAATTCGCGCACCTGTTGCGTCGGCTCTTCGGGGATGAACGGCTCGAAGGCCTTGCGCCTGAGCGGATCGGGCACGACGACGCCATCCGGGATCGGACCCCGGATAACCGTCGGCGCCTGCGCCGGGACGTCGTCGACGGGGTCCGTCACTCGGCTGCCTCTTGCTCACTTGACTCCTCCGCCGCCTCGTCGGCAGCGGGGAGGATGACGACACAGCGGTGCGGTTCAACGCCCTCAGACTCCGAGACGAGGCCGTTGTCGGCGACGACATCGTGGCAGACCTTGCGCTCGAAAGGGTTCATCGGTTCGAGTTTCTGGGGCTCGCCCGTTGCGCGCAGTCGTGCAATCGCCTCGCGCGTGACGTCTTGAAGCTCGACCTTGCGATCGGCGCGGAACCCTGCGATGTCGAGCATGAGCCGGGAGCGGTCGCCCGTCTCCGTCTGGACGGCAAGGCGCGTGAGTTCTTGGAGGGCGTCGAGCACTTCCCCGTCCTCGCCGACGAGACGCTCAAGGGAGCGGGGGTCATCGGAAATGATTTCCACGCTCGCGCGCTCGTTCTCGACGTCGATTTCAATATCACCATCGAGGTCGGCGATATCGAGCAGCTCTTCGAGGTAATCCGCTGCGATCTCGCCTTCTTCTTCGAGGCGGGTCAATTTGTCTTTCGGGTTTTCGGTCATGATCTCTTCTCCACAGTGATGAACGAGGTCGGGGCGTCGGTCGTATCCGACTCAGCGCTTCTTCTTGTTCTGCCGGCGGCGGGCCTTGCGGCGCTCCTGACGACGGCGCTCGAGCTCTTCAGCGGACAGGTTTTCGACGGGGGAGGCCGCCTTCTTCTTGCGGGCCTCACGTTCGGCGTCGAGTCGACGCTGGCGCTTGGCCTGAGCGAGCCGCTCCTCGCGCGACAGCCTCTTGTGCTGTTCACGCTTGGCCTGAGCCTCTTTGCGGGTCTCCGCCTTCTCAGTCGCGTGGCGCACGCCGCGCATCCACAGCTCGTCGGGAAGAGTCGTCCACTCTTGAACGGCGAGATTGCGCAGGATCGAGACCTTGTCTCCCGAGGTCATCGCCTCGGGGAAGTCGGTCGCAACCTTGAGTTCCTTGGCGCGCTTGGAGGCCTCCTGCCATGTCGAGTCATTGAGTTCAACGACTGAGGCATCGTCGGCGGCGGTGGGAAGCTGTGCGCGCTTAGCGTCGTAGGCGTCGAAGAAGGGCTTCGCCCATTCGATGTACTTGGCATGGCGGCGTTCGACGAGTTCGTCGTAGGCCGGGGAGCCGGGGGTCGGCATGACGCGGATCGTCCAGAAGGACTGACCCAATGCCCACAGCGCCGCCGTCACCATGTAGACGAGGACGCCCATTTGGAAGAATGCTCCCGAGATGATGAACATCGCGGGCATCATGTAGAGCATCGTCTTTTGCGACTGGACCATCGGATTATTCGGGTCCAGCGAGGGCGGCATATTCCGCGTCATTGACAGCCTCATGGAGAAGAACTGCAACGTCACCATGACGATGATGAGGATGACGAATATGACGATTGCGGCGACCCCGTCGCCGGAGGTGATCGTATGGGACAGCGGCACTCCGAAAACGGTGGACCCGTTGATTTCAGATGCCACGGATTGCGTGATCGGACCGAGGTGATCGGTCTCGGTGTCGGCGTACTTGTAGGTGCCCGCGGCGAGGTCTTTGACCGCGTAGATCGCGCGGTACATCGCGAAGAGGACGGGCATCTGAACGAGGAGGGGCAGACAGGAGGCGAAGGGGCTGACCTTGTGCTTCTTGTAGAGTTCCTGAGTCTCCTCTGCCTGCTTCTGACGGGAGATCTGGTCCTTCTTGCCCTTGTACTTCTCCTGAATGCGCTTCATCTCGGGCTGGACGGCCTGCATGGCGCGTGAACTCTTGATCTGTCGCAGGAACAGCGGAACGATTGCAATGCGGACGATGAGGGTGAGCAGGATGATCGAGATCACCCATGCGATGCCGGATCCGGAACTGAATCCGAGTGCCACGAGGAGATCGTGGATCTTCACCCATATCCACGCAACGGCTACTGCGAAGGGGTGAAGGATCTTGTCGAACATGCGCGCTCCTTCAGGAAGTGCGGACGCCGGGCGCGTCCTGGGGTCTGTCGGCGTTCGCCGGAACATCTTGGGGGTGGGCTCCACAGACGTTGGTCGACGCCGGTGTCATGCCCATCGGGGTGGGGTAGTCGATATCGGTGGCGTTGCCCGCCCAATCCTCGGGGGGAATCCACTTCTCGGACGTCCATCGCCCCTTCTTCGGAACATAGTCGACGCCTCCGAGACTCCACGGGTTGCACCTCAGCAGCCGCCACACCGCCAGTACGAGACCCTTGAGGAGCCCGTGAACATCAATGGCTTCGACAGCGTAGTTCGAACAGGTCGGCGCATATCGGCACCTCGGTGTGAGCATCGGTGAAATGAAACGCTGATAAAGGCGGATCGGCGCGGTGAATACGCCTCGAATGAGGCGTGACATGAGATTCATCGCGAATCCCACCTCTTCCACGCCCGCTTCATCGCGGAATCGAGGTGGATCGCAAGCTCATGTGAATCGCGTCCATAGGCCTGGGCGTTGGCTCTCACGACCACTCGGCCGCCCTCGGGAATGGTGTCCAGGCGCGAACGCATGATGTGGCGCAATTTGCGCTTGACGCGATTGCGCCTCACAGCGCTTTTAATCTCCCGCTTGGGCACGACGAAACCGACGAGGCGGTTTCCCCGGTCCTCGTCGGTTCGAGTATGGACGACTAAGAGCGAATCACCTGCGCGCGTCCCTTTGCGGAACGTCGATCGGAAATCCGCAGGGTCGACCATCCGGTGTGCGCGAGGCAGCACCTTCGCGGTCTCAGGCGGACAGCTTGGCGCGGCCCTTGCGGCGGCGCGCGGCGAGAATGGCGCGGCCGGCGCGAGTGCTCATACGCAGACGGAAGCCGTGCGTCTTGGCGCGACGACGGTTATTGGGCTGGAAAGTCCGCTTAGTGGTCACTGCAGTTCTCCTCGGCGGGAGCGGGGAGTGCCCGCTCATCGTTGGTTTCATTGAGATTCCACCGCAGTGCTCTGCGCAGGAATCCGCACGCCCGACATGCGGGCACAGACAGATCACCAGGGTAGAAGGACCGTCGATTCGAGTCAATGTGAGGGAGGTTGATGTGACCAAATCCCCCGATTCACACCTGTGGATTGTTCTGTGGACTGTTTCGTCCACAGGTCAGACAACTAGCGCCTCAATCGACATGCCTGTGGAAAAACATCTTTCGGCCCAATCGTGCGGAGCCACGGTTGTAACTACATTCATGTTATTCATCGACGTTTATCCACATGTTCATCCCCAACCTGTGAATGGGGCTGAAGACGGCTACAGTGGCTCCACATTGGACAAGTTACTCTTGTGGTTCAATCTGATGACTGACATCACAACCTCTCGATGCGAAGGATGACTCGTGGAGGCACACTCACTCGCTGAAGCGTGGGGACAGGCACTGGAATCCGACTCGATCAAGATCCTGGGCCCCGCCACCGTCAACTACCTGCGTTCGGCGAAACCGCTCGGCGACATCGAGGGAACCATCCTGCTGTGCGTATCCAACGACTTCACGAAGTCATGGATCGAGAACCATGCCGCCACCGATATCACTGCGGTGCTCTCCGACATCCTCGACCGTCAAATCCGCCTCGCCATCACAGTCGACCCCGACCTCGCACCCCCACTCGACAACGACGGCGCAGAAGAATCCCAAGCATCAACTGCGCCCATTAACGACAAGGCCGCAGAATCCGATGATGGTGCACTTCCCGCAGCCGCACACACCACGCGCTCCCCGGCGCCGAGTGTCGGCGCAGGCGGAACCAATGGCGACACCGTTCCGACGCGCCTGAACCCGAAATACACCTTCGACACCTTCGTCATCGGACCCTCGAACCGTTTCGCACACGCCGCTGCCCTGGCCGCAGCCGAATCACCCGGAACGACGTTCAACCCCCTGTTCATTTACGGCGATTCCGGGCTCGGCAAGACCCACCTGCTCCACGCGATCGGGCATTACGCACTGTCCATGTATCCCAAACTGCGGGTCCGCTACGTCAACTCGGAAGAATTCACCAACGAGTTCATCAATGCGATCCGCCTCAACAAGGTGGACAACTCCCAGGTGGAAGCATTCCACAGGCGCTACAGGGAACTCGACGTCCTGCTCATCGACGACATCCAGTTCATCGGGGACAAGGAACAGACGATGGAGGGCTTCTTCCACACCTTCAACGCCCTATACGAGGCCGATAAGCAGATCGTCGTCACCTCCGATGTCCACCCCAACTACCTCAACGGCTTCGAAGAGCGCCTCAAGTCACGCTTCGGTTCCGGACTGCTCGTCGATGTCCAGCCACCGGACTTGGAGACGCGCATCGCGATCCTTCAGAAGAAAGCCGCAACAGATGCCATTGAGATCCAGCCGGAAGTCTTCGAATACATCGCGTCGCGGATCTCCTCGAATATCCGAGAGCTCGAAGGCGCCCTCGTGCGCGTCATCGCCTACGCGAATCTCACCAAGGAGCGGGTTGATCTCGCCCTAGCGGAGATGATGCTCAAGGACTACGTCTCCGACCCCGAAGACAACGAGATCACCGTGCCGCTCATCATGGGCCAATGCGCGCACTACTTCGGCGTCACCATCGACCAGATGTGTTCCACCGACCGGTCCCACACGGTCGTCGAGGCGCGTCAGATCGCCATGTACCTGTGCCGCGACCTTACCGACTTGTCGCTGCCGAAGATCGGTCAGGCATTCGAACGGGACCACACGACCGTCATTCATGCGAATAAGAAGATCACAGCTCAGATGAAGATGAAGCGCGAAACCTTCAATCAGGTGTCCGAGTTGACGAATCGCATCAAGAAGAAGGCCCGCGGCGACTGACCCCGCACTCATCCACACCTCATGTGGATCCCCGGGTGAACAGCGCCGACCATCATGTGCATACGCGGCGGGCGACTGTGGAGAGCGGAGTCGCCATGAATGTGTCATTCACAACCGATCGGGGTCGTCCCCAGTCTCGCCCCCATCTCATCCACTGCCCCTCGTAGGCTGCGACCAGCGCGAACACTGGTTTTCCACAGTGTCCACACAGCTGATGATGAAGAAGAAATGTCATTTCGAATGACATGAATCCCTCTCATCCCCACCAAGGCGCCGACTCGTCAATCACCGCTCGTCGATCGCCACGACGAATGCGTGCGCACGTCGACTCAGTCCGGGTACAGTAGGACGGCGTATTGTCATGAGCCATCGGAGGTCGGCATGAAGTTCACAGTCGCCCGCGACGTCCTTGCAGAGGCAGTGTCTTGGACTGCACGAGCACTTCCTGTCAGGCCTGCGAGCCCTATCCTCGCCGGCGTGCGCATTCACGCCGAGGCGGACGAGCTGGTGCTCTCGTCCTTCGACTACGAGGTATCGGCGAATGCGAAAATCGCCGTGCAAGTGGAGGAGAGCGGTGAGGTCCTCGTCTCAGGGCGCCTTCTTGCCGATATCGCCAAGGCTCTGCCCAACCGGCCCGTCACCCTCGAACTCGACGGACAAAAGCTCAACCTCACCTGCGGATCGTCGACCTTCAATCTCGCGGTGATGCCACTCGACGAGTATCCGCTCCTGCCCGCTCAACCCGAGGTCGCCGGCGCTGTCGACGCCCAAGTCTTCAGTCAGGCGGTTTCTCAAGTGTCGATCGCCTCGTCGCGCGACGACTCACTGCCGCTGCTGACGGGTGTGCGCATTGAGATCGACGGCGAGCGCATGACACTGCTGGCGACGGACCGCTACCGCCTCGCCATGCGTGAACTCGTCTGGGAGCCCTCTCAGACATCTGTCGAATCAGTGTGCCTGGTCAAGGCCCGCATCATTCAAGACGTCGCTAAATCGATGACCTCCGGCGGAGCCATTGAGATCGGAATGTCAACGGAGTCCGTGCCCGGCGCGTCCTCGCTCATCGGCTTCTCCGTTCAGGGGCGCCGCACGACCTCGACTCTCATGGATGGCGACTACCCGCCAGTGCGTCGGCTCTTCCCCGAATCCACACCGATCCAGGCCGTGTGCGAACGCGCCACTCTGCTTGAGGCCGTCAAGCGAGTCTCTCTCGTCGCCGAGCGCAAGACCTCGGTTCGCCTCGCTTTCTCCGAGGGCCAGCTCGTCCTCGAAGCGGGTCAGGGCGATAATGCGCAGGCGTCGGAGGCCGTGGAAGTCCAGCTGTACGGGGAGGACATCTCGACTGCGTTCAATCCCCAGTTCCTGCTCGACGGCCTGTCCGTCCTCGACACGGAGTACGTACGCTTCGGATTCACCCATCCGAATAAGCCCGCTGTGCTCACGGGTCAGAAGAAGATCGACGAGGGCGAGATCACGGACTTCCGCTACCTGCTGATGCCGATTCGCTTCGGCGTGTGATCCGTGCGCGTCTCGCACGTCGCCCTCGATGACTTCCGCTCCTGGAGGCATGCCGTCGTCGAATTGCCGCCGGGGCCAACGGTACTGTTGGGAGCGAATGGTCAGGGGAAGACGAATTTCGTCGAAGCGATCGCCTACCTCGCGACCTTCTCCTCCCACAGGGTCGCAGCCGAGTCGGCTCTCGTTCGCATCCCCGCTAACGAGGGCGAGCAGGCGCCGCACGGCGCCTTCATCCGGGTGAGGACAGTGCGCGACGAGGACCGCGAGCAGGTTATCGAATTGGAGGTCGTTAAGGGCCGGGCGAATCGCGCCCGCATCAATCGGGCCCAGGTACGCCCCCGTGAGATCCTCGGTCTGGTGCGTACCGTCGTCTTTGCCCCTGAAGACCTCTCACTGGTTCGGGGAGATCCCTCAGTGCGCAGGGCGTTCCTGGACGATCTCGCGATCCAATTGCATCCCGTGCACGCGCAGGTGAAATCGGATTTCGATCGGGTCGCCCGTCAAAGGGCGGCGGTCATCAAGAATGCTCAGGTCGCACTGCGGCGGGGCTTCACCCCGGACTTGTCGACCTTGGACGTGTGGGACGACCAATTCGCCGAATTGTCCGCCCGCGTCACCGCCGCCCGCTGCGAGGCAGTGCGCCTTGTGGAGGGGCCGGCCCGTGTCGCCTATGACGAGGTGGCGGATTCCCCCCGCCGACTCGGCCTTTCCTTCGATGCGAGCGTCGACCGCACGATCGGCACGAATCCCGACGATCCGTCGAGCGCGGACCTCGAGGATCGTGACGCACAGGCTCCGAGGTTGCGCGCCGCCCTTGAGAGGGTGCGCGATTCAGAGATTGAGAGGGGGATCAACCTCGTCGGCGCGCACCGCGACGACCTCGCACTCACTTTGGGGCGCATGCCGGTCAAGGGCTTCGCCTCCCACGGGGAGTCCTGGTCGACGGCTCTCGCGCTTCGCCTGGCGGCGTTCGACGTGCTGCGTGACAGTGGTGATACGCCGATCCTCATCCTCGATGATGTTTTCGCCGAACTTGATTCCGCGCGCAGGAGGGGATTGGCCAAGCGGGTGGGCGACGCGGATCAGGTGATCATCACCGCTGCCGTCGCTGATGATGTTCCATCCGACCTCGGCGGGCATGTCATTCGCGTCGATTTCGACGAGGCGGAAGGGTCCCGGGCATCATGAATGGGCTCAGAGACGAATCGCAACTCGAAGACTATTGTGCATCCGCGCTGATCAGAGCTCAGCTCCATGCCCGCGCGAAGGGATACATCCGGTCGGCTCCGCCCAGTTGGGGCCTTGAGGAGACCCACCCGGGCCTGGGGTCGATGGTCGGGACGAGTGAGAGTGCGGCCGTCGATCTGTCGGCTCCCACACAGATAGACAGGGAGGGGCCGCTGTCGCCGATCGAGGGCGACGAGGATGGGAACTTGACAGCCCTGCAACGGGCCGCCATCCGGGCGGGAGCCAAGTGGGCGAAATCTCCGGGGCTGGCGCCGATGCGACTCAAGTACCGCAGCGCCGGACGCATCGATACGGTGCTGAGCCGGATGATCCACCGCAATCAGTGGGATACACCGACGAAGATGGGCTCCATCATGGCGAAGTGGCCGCAAATCGTCGGCGATACGGTCGCCCAGCATTGCGAGGTCGAGACCTTCGAGGAGCACAAGCTCATCGTCAGATGCTCGTCGACGGCGTGGGCGAAGCAACTGCATCTGCTGCTCGCGACGATTGAGCGGCGCATCGATGAAGAAGTCGGCGCGGGCGTGGTGACGCAGGTGATCATCAGGGGTCCCGTCGCCCCCTCGTGGAGGAAGGGGCCGCTGTCGGTTCCAGGGCGCGGGCCGCGTGACACCTACGCCTGAACCATACTGCAACAACCGGAAACCGCTTTCAGTGGCACTGATCACACTCTTGTTTTCCCAGATCATCGCTGATATCGACGAAGTGTGAGATGACTGGGCGAACAGTTCCCACATGCCGTTTTTGGTAGAATTGGCACGG
The DNA here is from genome assembly GCF_900155595.1 of Actinomyces mediterranea. Taxonomy (GTDB): domain Bacteria; phylum Actinomycetota; class Actinomycetes; order Actinomycetales; family Actinomycetaceae; genus Pauljensenia; species Pauljensenia mediterranea. The sequence continues at coordinate 1,051,007 of NZ_FTPB01000004.1, read as the reverse complement.
TTAATCGCCGGGTGGGTGCCACCCGGCTCAGTGAGGGGAGCCGCGTGGCTGACATTGACAAGACCGCTGACGGAGCAGAGGGCTACGGCGCCTCCGACATCACCGTCCTCGAAGGTCTCGAAGCGGTCCGTAAGCGTCCGGGCATGTACATCGGATCCACTGGGGAGAGGGGCCTGCACCACCTCGTCTACGAGGTCGTCGACAATTCCGTCGACGAGGCACTGGCCGGATACGCCGACCATATCGAAGTGACGATCCTCGCCGACGGCGGCCTGCGCGTCGTTGACAATGGGCGCGGCATCCCCGTTGACGAGCACCCCACCGAGCATAAGCCGACCGTAGAAGTCGTCATGACGATCTTGCACGCCGGCGGCAAGTTCGGCGGCGGCGGATACGCGGTGTCCGGCGGCCTTCACGGCGTCGGCATCTCCGTTGTCAATGCCCTGTCCACCAGGGTCGATACGATTGTGCGTCGTCAGGGATACGCCTGGCGCATGTCCTTCGCCAATGGGGGGGTGCCCATCACCCCCCTCGAACGCGGAGAAGAAACCAGCCAAACCGGTACGACGCAGACCTTCTACCCCGACCCGGATATCTTCGAAACCGTTGATTTCTCCTTCGAGACGCTGCGCCAGCGCTTCCAGCAGATGGCCTTCCTCAACAAGGGTCTGCGCATCACGCTCACCGATGAGCGCCCCACCGCTATTGATGACGGCGACGAGATCACCGGCGACGAACTGGGCACCGCGGACGACCCGATGCCCGGTCACCGTCAAGTCTCCTACATGTACGAGTACGGCCTGCGCGACTACGTCGAATACCTCGACTCGGCGAAGAAGATTGAGGCGATCAACGCTGAGATCATCGACTTCGAGTCCGAGAACGACGAGGGCACGATGAGTCTCGAAATCGCGATGCAGTGGACGACCGCCTACTCCTCGTCGGTGCACACCTTCGCCAATACGATCAACACGACTGAGGGCGGTATGCACGAAGAGGGCTTCCGCACCGCGCTCACCACCGTCGTCAACCGGTACGGCCGTGATAAGGGCATCATCAAGGACAAGGATGACAATCTGTCGGGTGAGGACTGCCGCGAGGGCCTCACCGCCGTCATCTCCGTGAAGCTCACCGAACCGCAGTTCGAAGGGCAGACGAAGACGAAGCTGGGCAACACCGAGGCCAAGACCTTCGTCCACCAGCAGGTGTACGCGCAGCTCACCGACTGGTTCGACGCCCACCCGCAAGACGCGAAGGCCATCATCGCGAAGGGCCAGCAGGCTCAGGCGGCCCGCGTCGCAGCCCGCAAGGCACGTGAGGCGACCAGGCGCAAGGGCGTCCTCGAATCGGCATCCATGCCGGGCAAGTTGCGCGACTGCTCCTCGCGCAACCCCGACGAATGCGAGATCTTCATCGTCGAGGGCGATTCCGCGGGCGGCTCCGCCGTCGGCGGGCGCGACCCCGAGACCCAGGCGATCATGCCGATCCGCGGCAAGATCCTCAACGTGGAAAAAGCGCGCTTGGATCGTGCCCTGTCCTCGGACACCATACGCAATCTCATCACCGCATTCGGCACCGGCATCGGCGAGGACTTCGACATCGACAAGCTCCGCTACGGCAAGATCGTCATCATGGCGGATGCCGACGTCGACGGACAGCATATTGCGACTCTGCTGCTCACGCTGCTGTTCCGCTATATGCGCCCCCTCATTGAACGCGGACACACATTCATCGCGATGCCGCCGCTGTACCGGATCAAGTGGACGAATGCCGACCACGAGTTCGCCTACTCCGATAAAGAACGCGACAAGCTCCTCGCCGCGGGCGAAACGGCGGCTCGCCGCCTCCCCAAGGAGGGGGGCATCCAACGCTACAAGGGTCTGGGCGAGATGAACGACCATGAGCTGTGGGAGACCACCATGGACCCGGCGAACCGCATCCTCAAGCAGGTCACCCTCGATGAAGCGGCCGACGCCGACGAGATCTTCACCATTCTCATGGGCGACGACGTCGACCGGCGCCGCTCCTTCATCCAGCGCAACGCCTCCGACGTTCGCTTCCTCGACATCTGATCGGACCCGGGCGCGCTCCGCCCTCGTCACGCGACTACGACCTAAGGACACATGTGAGCGACGAGACCACCGGAATCGAAGAGATCCACGACTTCGACCGGATTCAACAGGTTGACCTCCAGGTGGAGATGCAGCGCTCCTACCTCGACTACGCGATGAGCGTCATCGTCGGGCGCGCACTGCCCGACGTGCGCGACGGCCTCAAGCCCGTCCACCGCAGGGTCCTGTACGCCATGTACGACGGCGGTTACCGTCCGACCTCGTCCTTCTCGAAGTCGTCGCGCGTCGTCGGCGAAGTGATGGGCAACTATCACCCCCACGGCGACGCCGCCATCTACGACGCCCTCGCGCGCCTCGTCCAATGGTGGTCGCTGCGCTACCCGCTGGTGGCCGGACAGGGCAACTTCGGCACCCCCGGCAACCTCGGCCCCGCCGCCCCCCGGTATACGGAGTGCAAGATGGCGCCGCTGGCCATGGAAATGGTCCGCGACATTGACGAGGACTCCGTCGACTTCCAGGACAACTACGACGGCAAGAACCAAGAGCCGACGATCTTGCCGTCGCGCTTCCCCAACCTGCTCGTCAACGGCTCGGAGGGCATCGCGGTCGGCATGGCGACCCGCATCCCCCCGCACAATCTGCGCGAAGTCGCCCAGGGCGTCCAGTGGGCGCTCGACCACCCCGATGCGAGCCGCGAGGAGATGCTCGAAGCGCTCCTCACAATCATTCCCGGCCCCGACTTCCCGACGGGCGCCACCATCCTGGGGCGCAAGGGCATTGAAGACGCCTACCGTACCGGGCGCGGCTCCATCACGCAGCGCGCCGTCGTCAATGTGGAGGAGATCCAGGGCCGCCAGTGCCTCGTCGTCACCGAATTGCCCTACCAGGTCAACCCCGACAACCTTGCCGATAAGATCGCCCAGCTGGTGCGCGACGGGCACATCCAGGGCATCGCCGACATCCGCGATGAGACATCGGGGCGCACCGGTCAGCGTCTCGTCATTGTCCTCAAGCGCGACGCCATCGCCAAGGTCGTCCTCAACAACCTTTACAAGCGCACGAGCCTGCAGGAGAACTTCTCGGCGAATATGCTCGCCCTCGTCGACGGGGTGCCGCGGACCCTCAGCATCGACGGTTTCGTCCGACACTGGGTCAAGCACCAGATCTTGGTCATTGTGCGCCGTACTCGCTTCAGGTTGCGCAAGGCGAAGGACCGTCTGCACATCCTCGAGGGTTACCTCAAGGCCCTCGACGCCCTCGACGAGGTGATCGCCCTCATCCGCCGTTCGGCGACTGCGGACGAGGCGCGCACCGGGCTCATGAGCCTGCTCGACGTCGACGAAGTCCAAGCCGATGCGATCCTCGCCCTCCAACTGCGCCGCCTGGCCGCCCTGGAGCGTCAGAAGATCATGGACGAGCACGCGGAGCTGACAGCCCGCGTCATCGACTTGCAGGACATCCTCGATACTCCTGCGCGCCAGCGGACCATCATTTCCGAGGAGCTCGCCGAGATCGTCGCGAAGTACGGCGACGACCGTCGCACGAGCATCCTGCCCTTCAATGGGGAGATGAATGATGAGGACCTCATCCCTGAAGAGGATGTCGTCATTACGATCACCCGCGACGGCTTCGCCAAGCGCACCCGCACGGACAACTACCGTTCGCAGAGGCGCGGCGGCAAGGGCGTGCGCGGAACCCAGTTGCGCGGCGATGACGTCGTCGAGCATTTCTTCGTGACGACCACTCACCATTGGCTGCTGTTCTTCACGAATTTCGGTCGCGTCTACCGCGCCAAGGGCTATGAGATCCCCGAGGGCGGTCGCGATGCGAAGGGCCAGCATGTGGCGAATCTGCTGGCCTTCCAGTCCGAGGAGCGCATCAAGCAGGTGCTGGCGATCCCCGACTACGGGGTTTCCGACTACCTCGTCCTCGCCACGAAGGCGGGCCTGGTGAAGAAGACGTCGCTGGGGCTCTACGAGTCGGCGCGTACCGGCGGCATCATCGCCGTCAATCTGCGTGAGGACGAGGCCGGAAACGCTGACGAGCTTGTCTCCGCGCAGGTCATCACCGCCGACGACGATCTGATCCTCGTGTCGCGCGACGGACAGGCGGTCCGTTTCTCCGCCACCGATGAGCAATTGCGGCCGATGGGCCGATCCGCGTCGGGCGTGCGCGGCATCAAATTGCGCGACGGCGACGAATTGCTGTCCATGGAGGTCGCACGCGAGGGCGCCGACCTTTTGATCGTCACCGAGTCGGGGTATGCGAAGCGCACTCCGGTCGAGGAGTATCCGACGAAGGGGCGCGCTACCGTGGGCGTGCGCGTCGGCAAGCTCGTCGATGAGCGCGGCGGCCTCGTCGGCGCCCTCGTCGTCGGAGCGGACGAGGATGTCATGGTGATCACCGAATCCGGCAAACTCGTCCAGGTGTGCGCCTCCGATGTCCGCCCGACCGGCCGCAACACGATGGGTGTCATCTTCGCTCGCCCGGATGAGGACGACCGCATCATTGCGATCACCCGCAACTCCGAGCGCGACGAGGACGAGGATTCCGACGCATTGGAGGGGACTCTTAACGGCGCTGCCGAAGCGAATGGTGACGAAACCGGGGCTGAGGCTGTAGCGTCTGAGGTGGATGTCAACGAGGAAGGTAGCGACGAATGAGCGACCACACGAGCGTCTACTCGTCGACGGATGCGCCGCGCAGGGTGGATCTTGCGATTGCCCGCATCGATGCGTGGACTGTGATGAAGGTGGGTTTCCTGCTGTCTGTCGCATTGGGCATTGCGATGGTCGTGGGGACGGCCGTCCTGTGGTTCATGGTCGACGGGATGCACGTCTTCTCCAAGATCGAGGAGTTCCTCACCACGATCGGCGCGGAGCGGTTCTTGTCGCTGCTCGACTATGTGCGCCTGCCGAAGGTGTTGTCCTATGCGACGATCGCCGCAGTCGCGAATGTCATCCTCATGACTGCGACGGCCACTCTGGGTGCGATGCTTTATAATCTCGTCGCCTCTCTCGTCGGCGGCATCAAAGTCTCATTGATGGACGAATGACCTGATCAGCTACTGTTTGTTTGGCGTGCGGCACGTCACGCCGAACAATTTGGTCGATGTTAGGTTGTCTGTGTACGATAATTCGGTATCCTTCGGGGTCATCATGGGCCTATAGCTCAGTAGGTTAGAGCGCAGTCCTGATAAGACTGAGGTCGGTGGTTCGAGTCCACCTAGGCCCACCATCCGCAGTGAGCGAGAAGCGGAGGTCGACACATGAAGAAATGGATGACAGCACTGGTCGCCGTTGGCGCTGCCGTTGTTGCGGGTTTTGTCATTCGCCAAGTGATGGAAGACCTTTCCGATAATGCTGAACTGTGGAGGTCCGTCACGGACGCACCCGCCGAGGGCTGAGACCTTCCCCAGGGGCTATGGCGCAATTGGTAGCGCACCTGCTTTGCAAGCAGGGGGTTACGGGTTCGAGTCCCGTTAGCTCCACCACCACCCGAGTGATCATTGATGGGCGCTCGGGTTTTGTTGCAGGTGGGAGCGGGACTGGCCATTGCTAGGCGGTCAAGTGGTGGAGGACGAGGTTCTCTGCCGAAGACGGCGTCCTACCATCTGGTTGTCTCTCAAGCGCACGGTGTTTCTGCCGTATATCCCCGCATCCGCTGAGAACACAAACGCTACATGCAGGATGTAGTCTTCCGAGCAGGAATTGGTTACTGACCAAGGAGAGTGATGGCGAGTGCCAGGCGATAAAGGTGATGAAGTCTTTCATGTTCTTCCGCAGGACGATAATGTTGCCGATGCTGAGTTGACACTTCTCGAAGTGGAGCCCTACCTGCTCGCGGTCTTCGAAGGTGGATTGACTAGCCCACGGTTCCTCGGATACGAAGAGGTCTCACCCGAGACACGAGGTCGTCTTGTGGAGGGTGTGACCGCGACTGGTAACCTCGCGACGATTGCGGGCAACGCAGCAAATGTCCTCGCTGAGAGTAAGGACCTCTACAGACTTTCCGCTGAAAGTGCCAAATTACTGAGATCCGGGGCGCAGATGGCCGTTAAGGACGGAAAGCACCTCGGAGCAATCTTCCAAGACGGAAAGCTCGTCGCACAGGCGCGCTTCATTCCTGCAACGGTTTCTACGGGGGCGGTTATTGCGGCACTCGGCCCGGCCGTTGCGATGATCGGGATGCAGATGCAGATGACGGAAATTTCGAATCTGCTGGAGAAGAACATTGCCGCGACCACTGAAGTCCTCGAAAAGATCCGAAGTGAGCAACTGGCGGAACTTAAAGGTCTCACTAAGAGCGTTGACAGTGCTTTCAACCAAGCTCGGAGAATAGGTGCGGTGACGGAGACAATCTGGGAGATGATCGCCCCGAGCGCTCCGCTGATTCGTAAACAATTTGAATTGTATCGTGGCAAGGTTGTCGAGCATTCGACTCAGCTGAAAAAGGCTGGATCCTCTGATCAGCGCAAGTACATTGTGCAGAGGGCCCAAGAAATCTATATCGATACGACGGCCCTACTCAAGGCCTTGAAGATGCAGATGACCTACGAGGCGCTGCGAGCTGAGAGATCTCGAGTCCGAGGACTGACTGATCCGGCTGAAGAACGAACCTTCAATGACATCCGTATGAACTCTCCGAAGGAGATCAAGGAAGCTCTTGAAGAGGTCCGTGCCGTCGCAAAGCCCCTCGTGCAGGAACTGAACATCATGCTGAACCTACGCCAACCGAGCGCTCTATGGCAAGGGAGAAGCAAGAGGGAAGGTCGTGTGGCCAAAGAGATGTGTACTCAACTGCTCGCCGGATTCGAAACACTACTGCCGGAGCACGAACAGAAGTCTCAACCGGCAACTCCAGACGTCGTATGCGCACCCGAGGGGCTTAACTTTGAACCGTACCTGGGCATCCTTCGGTGGCGTCTCGAAGATGGCGAGACACTTCGCACCCTTGCTTTCCCATACGAGGTGGGAGTTCACAACTTCACGGGAATCGTGCCGGGGCTTCTTTCTCGACGTGTGGATGCAACCTGGGATGCGCTCGTGTCGGGAAGGATCGGTGCTGTTGCTGAGAGACTCGCACCTAGCCTCTTCGTAGCGGTGACGGATCGGCGAATCCTCATTGAGAATCCGAGATATCTGCTGAACCAAGGTATATTTCGCTTAATCTACTCTCTCGATGAGGTGTGTCTTGTGCGTGTTTCTTCATCTGGGGAAACCTGCGAACACCCCACTATTAAAGTGTCGATAGGAGACAGCGATCTGCACTGGGTGTTCCCTAGCGCTGCCGCCAGCGAGGATGTCGATAACTTGGCCGCTGTCCTACGAGGGGGCGTATCCGACGCAGAGTCTGGCCAAGAAGTACAAGAAGTAATCGAAGCAGCCGGTCGGTCGAGCAGTATCCTCGAGTCCTGAAGTCAAACGCGGCGCGTTTGAACGACGTGTGCAACTCCTCCGGATATTTCCTCCGACTCATGACAGTGATCCTTCCCAACGAGCGTTGCCTCTATCAAACCCGGGGTTTGACACATCACCCAACGAGAAGAACGGCTGAGACATGTCCATTAAAGACCGACTCGCGGAGGCAGACCTCCTCTGGAAACACGGTCGACGCGAAGGAGCCCTGCTCAGTGTCCTTGTCGCTGTTGCCGTCACTGCCCGCATAACTTTCCCCGAGATCACCAGTATCGGGCGAGCTTCGAGGCATTCATGAAGACCACGCACGGTTGGACAATCGGGGTCGAATACCGAGGTGAACTTGTCGATCTCGACCACCTCTTCTACAAATAGCTGCGCTGCGAACTCGTCCGCACCGCCGCACTCCCGATCGACCTCCGCATAGAAGATCAACTTGGCCATCCAACCGCCACCTCCATCCGAGTCGGCGGAGCACCCGAATACACCGTGCTCCTCGGCCGAGGCTGGTACCACTTCCTCATCGACGCGGTCCGAAACGCCCCCGCCAACGCCGATATCGCCTGGAGCACAACAGCGCCGCTCTCTTCCCAGTAGCCCGCAATTCGCCCAATTCGAATACAAACTCCCCACCAGTACATGGGGTGCGGCGGGTGTAGGAGTCGGCGGGTGTGGGCGTTCACCTGCCGAGTGAGAGCGGAGGCGGGTGTGACGGTTTGATGCGAGTGATGTCAGCGGGTGACGGTTTCAGGTACCTGTTGAGGGCGGTCGCGGACGCCGGGGTGTAGGCACTGATTTGGGGGAGGCGCATCATCGGGCGGTTGTGGAGGTGGTTGCGTTCATGGAACGGGAGGTTGCAACCACCCGCACGGGCGCAGCCGCCGGGAACGGCGCGGTTGCACAGGTTGATGTCAACGGGTTGGTCGCGACCGCGTTCGACCATTTCGACTCCCGCGCCGGCGATCCCCGTCTCCGCACGCATGTGGTGATCAGCAATAAGGCCAAGACCGTCCTGGACAGCAAGTGTCGCAGCCTGGAGCGACGCCCGATGAACGCCGCCGTCGTCGCGTTTTCCGAGCTGCACGAGGCGGTGTTCGCCGACCACATGACCCGCACGTTCGGGGTGACATGTGACGAACGCGAGATGGGCCGCGACCGGAACCCGGCGTGGGCTATCTCGGGCGTGCCGGAGAATCTGGTGACCGAGTTCTCGGCACATCGACACCGAAACCAATCGGCTCATTGCGGCCTATGTCGAGGACCATGGGCGGCGGTAGTCCCCAGCGGTGGTCGTGAAACTGCGGGCGCAGGCGACGTTAACGACCCGACCGGAGAAGCAAGTCCGCTCGTTGGCGGAGCTGACCGCCGAGTGGTGCACCCGCGCCACTACGATCCTGGGCCGGGACGCGACCCTGTGGGCACGGGAGCTTACCAACAACGAGCAGCTGCTACTGCTCCGCGCCGACGATGTGCCACTCGATGTGATCGGCGATTTCGGCAGCCGCGTGGTGGAGACCGTCGGGGAGAAGCGTTCGATTTGGCGCCGCTGAAACCTCGTAGCGGAGGCGTCCCGGTAGACGATGGATTGGCAATTCGCCACCGTGCAGGACCGGGAAACGATCGTCGCGATGGTCGCCGATGCCGCCCAACACGCATCGCTCCGATTGACCCCACCAGACCTGGCTGCCTCTCTGTTGGTGTTCTGTCGGCCGGACGGCTTGACGGTATTCCAGCCGAAAGGCTCGACCGTGTTCTCCTCCAAGGTCCGAGGACCGGCTCCTGCAACGCGCCAATGACCTCACCGGACCAACGGTGACGTTGGAGACAGTCGAGAAGGCCACCCGCAAACCGGACCCGGATGGGCCGATACTCGGCGACGACCAAGCCGATGCCGTGACCCGCATCGCCGCATCCGGTTGCATGCTCGACGTCCTGGTCGGCTCCGTGGCGGCGGGCAAGACCACCGCCATGAGCGCGCTGCGTCGCGCCTGGGAAGCCGAACACGGGCCTGGTTCCGTCGTTGGTTTCGCCCCTCTGCGGACGCCGTCCAAGTGTTGGCCGACGACCTCGGGATCGCCACCGAGAACACCGCGAAATGGTGGCACAACCACCTCCTCCATGGCACCACCTTCCAGCCAGGGCAACTCGTCATCATTGACGAAGTCTCCCTCGCCGACACCCTCTCGCTGGACCGCATCACCTACCTCGCCCACACCGCCGGGGCGAAGGTGCTTGCTGGTCGGTGACTACGCTCAACTACAATCCGTGGACGTCGACGGCGCGCTCGCGATGATCACCAACGACCGGGCCGACACCCCAGAACTGGTCAACGTACATCGGTTCACCCATGCTTGGGAGAAGATCGCCTCACTCGCGTTGCGCCACGGACACCTCCACGTCATCGATACCTACCTCGACCAGCAGTGCATCACCGAGGGCGACCACGACACCATGACCGACGTCGCCTACACTGCGTGGCGGGCCGACCGCGACCAAGGCCTCGTCTCGGTGCTGATCGCCGAAACCCGCGAGAATGTCACCGCCCTCAACGTCCGCGCCCGTGCCGATTTCATCCTCGACAGCACGTTGAAGCCGGCCCCGTGGCCACTCTGTCAGACGGGTCGATGGCGGGGGTTGGTGACACGATCATCACCCGCCGTAACGATCGGCGGCTGCGGAACCGGCACGGCTGGGTCCGCAACGACCAAACCTGGACCATCAGCCAAGTTCGTGGCGACGGGTCGATCACGATTCGCTCACCCAGGGTCCGGTTCGACAACAGCATCGTCCTGCCCGCCGACTACGTGGCTGAGCACGTTGATCTCGGTTATGCAGTCACTGCCCACTGCGCCCGGGATATCACGACCGACACCGTGCATGTGCTGATGGAGCCAACGACCAAGCTGGAGAACCTGTATGTGGCGATGACGCGTGAGCAGGAGCCGAATCAGGCTTACGTCATCCTTGACTGTCCCGACGATCACGCCGCCTCGCATCCGGGCGACAATCCCGACGCCACCGTCCGTTCCGTCCTCGACGGCGTGCTCCAGCATTCGGGTGCTAAGCTGTTAGCGCCCGAGACCATCACCGCCGCAGCCCAACACGATCGCTGGACCACCCTCATCACCACCAGCGGCCTTACCACCGACCAAGCAGACGCCGTCATCGACTCCGACGCCTTCGACGCGTTGACCGCGGAGCTGCGCCGGGCCGAAGCCAACCACCACAACGTCGACACCCTCCTGCCACGCCTCATTAAGGCTCGCGGGTTCGCCGACGCCGACGACATCGCCTCCGTCATCCACTACCGCCCGACCCGCCGGATCAGGACGCACACGCCAGGCCCCGCGTCTCATCGCAGGGCTGATTCCCGAAGTCACTGGCCTTATGACCCCTGACATGCAGCAGGCCCTGGCGGAGCCGCCACCTCATTGAAACCCGAGCAGAAGCCGTCCTCTATACGGCCCTCCACACCCACGAGCCCTGGACCACGGCATTCGGTCCGATGCAGCCGACGGACGGGAGCGGCAGCAATGGCGACGCCGCGTACCATGACTGCTACCAGATCACCGACCCGGCACCGCTCAGCGCCCAGCCGGAAGGCACGACGCAGAAGATCGACCGGACTCGCGTCGAGTCCGCTCTACGGATGCTGCTTTGCGCCGGTGTCGAGAACGCCCAGACGGGGCTTGGACGGCGGATGGAGTGTCCGCTTCAACTCTGCTCAATTCTCTGTCGGCTTGCCTGAGGAGGCCGTTGACGAGCGGCAACACGAACCGGCGGGGAAGACTCCGACCGGGGGTGGACAGCTAAACTTGGTTGACAAGGTGGCGCAACCTTCTTAGGGCGACACCGTTCGGCCAAACGGGCAAATCAGCTACGGGAAGGGGCGCGCCCATGATCGACTCGGCATGGAAGAGCTGGTACCGAGCACAGCATGACCAGCGGTGCCTCGCTTCTGGTGATGCTTTCGAAGACTATGCCACGGCACTCTTGGCCCGTTTCCACACTGACTACCTGAATCCATCACCGATGGGCAAGCACGGCGACGGAGGTTGTGACGGGCTGGCTGACAACGGATCGATCCTATACGCCTGCTATGGGCAGAGAGCCACAACCGGCGTTGACCGGAAGACAAAAGAGAAGCTGGAGTCTGACTTCGCCAGAGGGATCGCTTGTTGGAGCGACTTCTCAACTTGGCGGTTTGTCACCAACGCCTCCTGTGGTCCTTTGCCGACTAAGAGTGTCCTAGCGCTGCGGAAGCAACATGCGCCTGGGACGCAACGTCCCATCACAATCGAGATCTGGCGGGCTGACGATCTGTGGTGGAAGGCCGCTGACAAACTAACTCCAGCGCAGCTGGATGAAATAATCCCAGGTGTCCCACATGCCGAGAACGTGAAGTTAGCCGATCTTGTGGATCTGATCCTCTCACTGGAGGATGTAGATGGAGACGGCCCCGACCATATCGAATCCATCCGTCCAGTGCCCTCCACCAAGATGGACTTCAATAATCTCCCGGAGACTACGAGGGCAGAGTTCAATGCGGGGAGACTCCTTTCGGCGCGCATTGACAAATGGTTCTCCCAACAGGCAGATCCTGGGTTGCGCGACGAGAAGGCTCAACGCTTCCGCGTCATCTACCAAGAGGCTCGACAGGCCACAAGGGACGTGCGCGAGATCGTTCGCCGAGTCTATGGGGCGCTTGGCGGCCAGGACTTTGATCTTTCCACGAAGAGGGCTAATGCCGTTTACGGCGTCACGGCATACTTCTTTGACTCATGCGACATCTTCGAGGAACCGCCTGCTGACAACGCTGGAGGCGAAGTGCGGCATGTTGCTACCAACTAAAGGCATCGAGCCTCAGCGCGCTCTGCTAACCATTGGGGCAAGCCTTATCTCTTTCTTGGACTCGCCTGCAACCGTGTCAGGGCTTTGGGAGCGGTTCTCGAAGTGCTCAAGTGAGGCTCGCGGAGACTCCAAGATCACCTTCGATTGGTTCGCTTTGGCATTGTCCATGCTGTTTGCGATTGATGCAGTTTCTTGGAATGAATCTGGGCAGTTGGTGAGGCATCGTGTTTCTACATGAACTGGGCTCGTCTGACTCACGCTTCAAACGACTGAGGTTTCACGATGGGATGAATATCTTACTCGCAGACAAAACCACCGAATCCACGTCCGGGGATAGCCGGAATGGAGCGGGCAAGACCAGTTTCGTTAAAATCATGCGCTACATTCTTGGGGGAAATATCGCCGATAGCCTCAAGGTTGAGGCATTGTCCGACCACTCATTCTGGGCAGAACTCGACTTCGGCAAAGCGGCAGAACCTAACCGAGTGGAACGGCCTGTTTCGCCGCAAACGAAGGTCTATGTTGATGGCGCTGTGACTAGCGTTGATGACTGGAAGCACGAACTCTCCGCCCTTTTGGGTATTCCCGATTCTGTCAGAAGGCCGACAGTGGGCCAGTTGTTTGGACAGCTTGCCCGCTATTACTTCGGTGATCCACTCAAGACTCATCGCGTCGAGTCCGATTGGGAGTCCGGCGCACGGATCGGCTTCTTTCTTGGGTTCTCCCCTGAGATCCTTGCGAAAGCAGACAAAGTAACAGCACTGGAGAAGAATCGAAAAGCACTTCGTAAAGCCATCTCTGAAGGTGCAATCGGGGCTATCACGCTCAGCGAGCCGGAACTGCGCGCCCGCTTGGCTCAGGCGCGTAAGAAGCGGTCTCGCTTGGAGTCCAATCTGTCGGGGTTTAGAGTCGACGAACAGTATGCCGACCACCAAGCGGATGCAGACAGTCTGACCCACGCAATCAGAGAGCTCAACGATGAGGGTCTCTCGCTTGAACGGCGGAAGCGCGACCTTGAGCTTGCAATGACAGAAGAGCGCCCCACAGTTGCAGGAATGGAGCTAGCCAAGCAGCTGGAGAGCATGTATGCGGAGATCGGTATCGTCTTGCCGGGAGCTGCAACCCACCGCTTCGCCGAGGTCGCTGAGTTTCATGCTTCGGTGGTGCGAAATCGGCAAATGTTCCTTCAAGCAGAGCTTCTGTCTGTGACTCAGCGCTTGACGGAGGTTAAATTGGAACGTCAGGCCCTCGATCAGCGACGCTCGAATGTCATGAATCTATTGAACGACTCAATGGCATTGGAAACGTTCCGAAACGCCGAACGAGAACTCACAGATCTGGATGCTCTTGTTGCGGATTTAGAGCGGAAACTCGAGCTTGTGCAGTCTGTCAGCGACACCGGTCTTCGCCTGCGTGCAATGATGTCCGAGGCCGAAGCCAACGTTCGAACTGAGATCGCAGACCGCGAGCTGCCTCTGGAATCGGCCATCGTCTTGTTTCAGCAACTCGGAGAAGAGATCTATAACGACCGCAACGTCTCTTTGCTGATTGAGGCCACGCCCAGGGGCGTACTGAAAGTTGTGCCGAAGATTGATGGCGATGCGTCAGCGGGGATTCTAGGTGTGAAGACCTTCTTGCTTGACATGGTGTGCACAGTTACAGGAATTCAACTCGGTCGCGCCCCGCGAATCCTGGTGCACGACAGCCAGTTGTTTGATTCGATGGACGATCGCCAAATTGCGTCTTGTCTCAACATTGGTGCTCGACTGGCAGATGAAGTTGGATTCCAGTACGTCGTGACACTCAACTCGGATCGTTTGGCAGCTGCTGAATCCGAAGGGTTCAAGCGGCGGAGCTACATCATTGATCCGGTGCTCACCGATGCAGGTGAAGAAGGCGGGCTGTTCGGGTTCCGCTTCATCTGACTGGAGTCTGGTGTAGGTTTTGGTGGCAGTGTAGGTTAGCTGGCGAGTGCGGGCATGGTGGTTTCCTGGCTGGTGGTGTCGGTGTCGGGTACGAGGCTCAGGCGGCAGCGGGTGAGGATGTCGAGGCCGAGGTAGCGGCGTCCTTCGGCCCATTCGTCGGTTTGTTCGGCCAGGACAGCTCCGACGAGACGAACGATCGCTGCGCGGTTGGGGAAGATGGCGACGGGGTCGGTGCGTCGGCGGATCTCGCGGTTCAACCGTTCGGTGGGGTTGTTCGACTAAAGCTGGTGCCAGACCTCGACCGGGAAACTGGTGAAAGCGAGGATGTCGGCTCTGGGGGCGTCGGGCTGGTCGTAAACCGAGTGGAGCATGGCCTTCACTGCTGGCCAGAGGCTTTTCGGGGTGATCACCATCAGGTTTGCTTGAGTAGTGAGTGCGGCAACGCTGCCACGATGCTCCCGGCAGGTTCGCCGCGACACTCTCTACGAGTCCTTGGTAGACGTCGGAGGTGACCAGCCGAACCCCGGTCAGCCCTCGGGCGACCAAGTCAGCGAAGAACTCGTTCCAGGCAGGGCCGGTCTCAGACGTGGCAACCCGCATGCCGAGGACTTCGCGGTGGCCATCAGCGTTGACCTCGACCGCGAGCATGACCACGGCGTTGACGACCGGGGCTTGTCGGTTCTTTTGTGTAAGTGGGTGTGGTGGGACAGGGCTTCGTGGGGGTGGGTGGTGTTCCACAGTGGGCCCACAGCCTATCGTGGCCCCAGTTCGACTGCTTTGGTGGATTCCCAGACGCGTTGGGAGTGGATGGGCTCGGCCCGTGTGCAGGCCGTTTGATGGTCCTTGGCCAAGGCGTTGTCGTAGCTGTCACCCGCGGTGCTGACCGAGGTTCACTCCCACGGCGTGGAGCGCGTGTGAGTACGCCAAAAAGAGATGTACTGGTGTCTGTCGCTATGGGTGGATCAGGGCCTCGGGGCCTGTTTAGTGGTTTGTGTAAGCCTTTCTGGGAGGTTTGGCACTGATGATCATGATTGATGAGAAGACCGCTGCTGGTGGTGTGGGTCGTAAGGTGGTGGAGGAGTTTGTGGCCTGTGGTGGCTTGGATGACCTGTTCGACAAGATCGATGTGGGCCAGGTCGAGCTCACAGGCGCCGATGGTCTGCTTCCGGCGCTGCTCAAAGACACCTTGGAGAGGGGGGCTTGCAGGCCGAGCTGACGGACCATCTGGGTTACGATAAGGGCGAGTGCACGCCGCGGGCGAGGGGAAACGCCCGCAACGGTATGAGCGTGAAGACGATGGACTTTGAGGTCGGTCCCCTTCGAGATCGAGATCCCCCGGGACCGCGCTGGCACGTTTATGCCCCGCCTGGTGCGCAAGGGGGCCAGCGTCGGCGTGGACGGGCTGGATGGCATGATCATCAGCCTGTACGCCGGCGGGATGACGGTGCGGGAGATCCGCCACCACCTGGACTCCACGCTCGGGGTGGACCTGTCCGCGGGGACGATCAGCAACATCACCGACGCAGTCGCCGACACCGTCCTGCAGTGGCGGAGCCGCCCGCTGGAGGAGTTCTACTCGGTGGTCTACCTCGACGCGATCCGCGTCAAGGTCTGTGACGGCGGACGCATGTCCAATAGGGCGGCCCATATTGCCGTGGGGGTCGACATGGAGGGTGTCACGCACGTCCTGGGGATTTGGGTGCAGGCTGACGAGGGCGCCTCGTTGTGGGCGGCCGTGTGCGCCGAGCTCGTCAACCGCGGCGTGCGGGATGTCCTGATCGTGTGCTGCGACGGGCTGACAGGCCTTGCTGAGGCCGTCGAGGCGACGTGGCCCGACTCCCTGGTCCAGACTTGCCTGGTCCACCTGATCCGCTCCTCGATGAGGTTCGTGTCCTATGGGGACTGCAAGAAGGTCGCCGCCGCCCTCACGCCCATCTACACGGTCGTCAACGAGGACGCAGCCCCAGGGGCTCTGGCCGACTTCGCGTCCTCGCCCCTAGGGGGTGCGCTATCCCGACGCCGTGGGGGCCTGGCAGAGGGCCTGGCAAAGATTCGTGCCGTTCCTAGCCTTCCCGCCGTGCGTCGCGTCATCTACACGACCAACTCGACCGAGTCGCTGAACTACCAACTGCGCAAGGTCACCAACAACCCCCGTCATTTCCCCAACGACGCCGCGGCCATCAAGCTGTTGTGGCTGGCAATCTGCAACATCGAGGACCGACGTACCGCCAAGCGGGCCAAAGAAGCTGACACGGCTGCCAACAAGCGCACAGCCAAGGCCCGCCTCATCCAAGCCAAGACCACCAACGACTGGAAACAAGCCCCCACCCAACTCACCGCCACCTACCCCGACCACATCAACCCCTACCTCTAACCACACCCACTTACACAAAAGAACCGACAAGCCCCGGTCGTCAACGCCGTGGTCATGCTCGCGGTCGAGGTCAACGCTGATGGCCACCGCGAAGTCCTCGGCATGCGGGTTGCCACGTCTGAGACCGGCCCTGCCTGGAACGAGTTCTTCGCTGACTTGGTCGCCCGAGGGCTGACCGGGGTTCGGCTGGTCACCTCCGACGTCTACCAAGGACTCGTAGAGAGTGTCGCGGCGAACCTGCCGGGAGCATCGTGGCAGCGTTGCCGCACTCACTACTCAAGCAAACCTGATGGTGATCACCCCGAAAAGCCTCTGGCCAGCAGTGAAGGCCATGCTCCACTCGGTTTACGACCAGCCCGACGCCCCCAGAGCCGACATCCTCGCTTTCACCAGTTTCCCGGTCGAGGTCTGGCACCAGCTTTAGTCGAACAACCCCACCGAACGGTTGAACCGCGAGATCCGCCGACGCACCGACCCCGTCGCCATCTTCCCCAACCGCGCAGCGATCGTTCGTCTCGTCGGAGCTGTCCTGGCCGAACAAACCGACGAATGGGCCGAAGGACGCCGCTACCTCGGCCTCGACATCCTCACCCGCTGCCGCCTGAGCCTCGTACCCGACACCGACACCACCAGCCAGGAAACCACCATGCCCGCACTCGCCAGCTAACCCCACCTCCAGGATCACTAACCATTACACCACTCAACAAGACTTGACCGACCAACGCTAGAGCGTCTGTGCGCGAAGCCAGGAGACTATTGTGAAACGGCGTGGCAGCGCGTAGGAAACAGCGAGCTCCGATACCGTACGAGTGAGCGGCCGCGAGGATGGCCGCCTGACATAAGGAGAGCGATCGCATGGTGGTGCGGTACATGGGGACGAAGCGCCATATGGCCAACCCCGTCCGTGACACGATTGCGAGCCTCGCGAGCCAAGGTAGGGCAGTTGACCTGTTCTCGGGTATGGGGAGCGTCGCGGAGAGTCTGCGCGACACGACATCGGTAGTAACAAACGATGCACTCAGCTTTACGGCCTCTATTTCGCGCGCTCGATTCACAGCGCTCCGGCGATCTGCGGATGCAGTGTCTACGGTTTCCAGATTGCAGCCGATATTCAAATCTCGTTACGCTGAACTTGAGGTAAAATATGCTGACCAATTAGCTGCCGAAGATTCTGCCATTACGGGCGATCGTAGTGCGTTGAAATCGTATATGCAGCACGCAAAGCATGTCGTCAACTCCGCGTCCCATAGGCGCGCCGCACGTGCTGCCGCAGTGTCAAGTACCAGTCATCATTACGAACTTGCTTCTCTATATTTTTCAGCAGGATACTTGAGTTTGCGCCAAGCGATCGAAGTGGATTCGATCCGAGCAGCGATTGATGGCGACGACCACCTTGATGACCGGGATTGGCTCCTAGGCGCTTGGATCTCGGCAACCTCAGTACTGATCAATGCGCCGGGACATACGGCCCAATACCTTCGTCCAAATTCCGACTCAGCGCATGCACGTATCGTTCGTATCTGGGGGCGCTCGGTGTGGGATGAGTTTGCCGAAGCGTTGCGTGCCGTGTCGCTTGTTGGATCCGAAGAATGGAGATCTGGAAACTCGGTGTACGTTGGCGATGCGCTTGATCTAGTGAGTGCCGGTCAGCTCGACGATATCGGAGTTGTCTACGCTGATCCTCCATATACGAAAGATCAGTACAGCCGCTATTACCACGTGTATGAAACGCTCTATAGATATGACTATCCGGACGCCAGTGGGGTGGGGCGCAATCGCTCAGACCGTTTTACAACCGGATTCTCGTTGAAGAGCGCAGTCGTATCCTCATTCCACGATCTTTGTCGGAACGTCGCCAGAATGCGAGTGCCGCTTGTGGTCAGTTACCCTTCCGCTGGACTGCTAGCAGCATGTGACCTCACCGTTGCCGACATCGCAGGCGAGTATTTTGCGGAAGTGGACACGTTGTCATTCAATGCAAACCACTCGACAATGGGTGGATCAACAGGAACATCTAAGAAACTGGCAACGGAGAACCTCTATGTCTGCACACTCTGAGGAAGCTGTTACGCCGACCGACCGTGTAGCAGTCGAACAGTCACTCAACTCAACTGCTGAGCTGCGCGAGCTAAGGATCTCGGACATCGTGCCGAATAATGCCAATCCCCGGCTTGACTTTCCTCAAGATGAACTTGATCGCCTCACGGGGTCAATTGACCAGGAAGGCGTACTTGTCCCTATCGTTGTCTACCCACGGAATGACAAGTATGTTCTCGTGGACGGTGAGCGCCGCTACCGTTGTTCGCGGGATCTAGGGCATGTGACGATCCCTGCCCTCATCACGAAGGAGCGCAGCGAGCGCGAAGTGCTCCAACAGATGTTCAATATTCATCTGATCCGGGAGCCTTGGCGTGACATTCCTACAGCCAAAGCGCTGCAACGCCTCGCGAAAGAGATCGAGAAACTGGAAGGGCGCGAAGCCAATGACTCCGAGTTGCGAGATCTTACGGGGCTCTCAATGGAACGAGTTCGGCAGTTGCGGTATATCGTGACCCTGCCTGATGAGTGGCAGAACTATATTCGTGAAGAAACGATCCCGCTGAACTTCTTCTGGGAGTTGAAGAAGAATGTCGTCGATGTCCTTAGGAGAAAGCGGCCGGCAATCTTGAAAGAGTTCGGCGAAGATAAGGTGAGTGCGGCATTCGTTCAGAAGAGACTCGATCATGTCATTACTGACACGGTGAGTTTGCGTAAAGTTTCGCCGATCATTAGGTTTGCAGCCCAAGATGCCGAAGAGAACGGCACTGGCGAATCAACTATTGATGCGTCTATTCGCGATCTCATCGAAAAGTCGGACGTAACCATTGACGATGCCTACGAGGACACTGTCCAAATGATGGTCGAAGTAGATAGACTTGGTCGCCGTACTTCGTCAATGATTGCTGTGTTCAGTCGACTCCTCTCGCAGACCGCTGGCACCGCAGACAACGATGAGGTTAAGCGATTGGGACATGATCTGATTGCCCAGTTGACTGCACTCCTCAATGCCGATGCGACATCCGCCTGAGTCAAAGGAATTCGACATGGAGGACATTTTGGGCGATCCGGCTGTCGGCAAGCGGGTAGATTATCGAGATATTGAGTCGACCATCGCTGCGATTTGCGCATCGGCGGATGGAGGAGATTGGGAGCGTGATGTTGAGGTAACTCTGGGCAGCAAGAAATGGCGCCCATCTGCTGTATCTAATGATCGGAAGCGCCTCCTCTATGTCTTCCTTCAGGAGGAGCTCCCTCGGTTCGTGAAGGATCGCCTTCTGCTCGCCGTCCCGTGTGATATTGCTGTGACCGTGGCTCTTCCAATTGCCGCTCTCTTTAAACCGGACGTCACCAACTTCCTCGTGAGCATCGAAGCCGAAGTGCTGGTGGTCGATGATTACGTTGACTATCGACAACTCAAGCCTCGAAATATTCTGATTGCCCTAACGGATATCGGTGTACCTTTGTCTCCGGAGTCCCGACGTGAGATTGGCCGAAGTGCCTGGGCGAAAGTTGGAGAGGGAACATCCCAAGAGCGTGGTCGACGCTTGGAGGCTCTGCTCGTATTTCTGTTCGCGCAGGTCAACGATCTGAGAGTGGTTGAACGGAACTATAGAACGGAGACAGAAGAGATCGACCTTGTTCTTCAGATCGACAATTTTAGCCCTCGTGTGTGGCAAAAGTCGGGCGTGCCCTTCATGTTGGTTGAGGCGAAAAATCGAGCGGAGAAGGCCTCGCAGCAGATGATGTCTGTTCTACTAACCAAGCTTCAGACGAAACGAGGTACTTCGCGAATTGCTTTCCTTGTCTCTCTCGCTGGATTTACCGAAGATGCAAGACTCCAGGAGCTCCGGTTCTCTACTCAAGATATGTGTGTCGTAATGATCGATCGCGAGGGGCTCGAATCGCTCATTGAAGCAGACGACCTCGACGACGCTCTGGAGACCATGGTCAGTCACGCCCTGATGCGGTGACGATCTTTTTCCTGACTTGGATCTCTCTAGTAACCAGGTAGGTGGTTGAGGATGGAGTGGGCGTCGGGCTCGGGGGAGGGCAGTGCGGTGAACACGATGGTCAGATGGGCCTCGATCGATTCGCGGGCGTGGTGGAACACGGCTCGGACGGCGAGGTCGGTCTTAGCCATGCGGAAGGACTGTTCCACCTGACTCGTGCCACCGGGGTGTGTCATTTGGATCGCCGTGAATGGCGTTCAGAAGGGCGGCGGTTTCGGGCGGAATGGGGTGTGCTGCCTGGTGTTCGTGGCCACCGATCCGGACCGTGATTTCTTGTAGGGGCGCAGGGTTTTGAGGCTCTTCGCAGTTAGGATTGACTCCTGTAACTTTGGTGGGTTTTGCTTATTCGGTGCATGTTTGTGCTGGTCAGGGTGTGTGATGATGCTGGTTTAGATCACTTATTCGGGTCGTGGGATCGGGGTGTGAGCCCTTTCGTCTGCAAAGTCTGCAACGGTGGCGGCACTGCTGTGCAGATTGTAGAAAAGGTGGGGCGGACGAACCGGCTGATCGAGCATGTCGGCACGGCTCATAGTGAGGCTGAGCTAGCCACTCTTGTTGAGGTCGCGCAGGAGCGTTTTCATCCGGATCAGGGGGTGTTGGATGTTTTTGACACCGGGGCACCGGGAGCAGAGCTGATCACGGGGAAGCGGTCGCGCTGGCTGTGGGAGATTCTGGAATCCGCGTACGCGCGTCTCGGGTTCGATGAGCTCGTCGATAAGGCATTCAGGGAGTTTGCCCGGATTATCGAGCGGTCGTTGAAGCAGGACGTGGTGTGTGTCCTGGGTGAGGTGGGGGTCGAGTGTTCGAGCGTCCGTACTTCAACGCCCTCCAGCGGGCGAATAGGGATGATTATCGGGGTCGGGTCGCGCGCGTGGTTCGCCCATGCTACCTCGGGTGGGGGCCTGTCGTTGGTCTTATACGACGTGACGACACTCTAGTTTCGAGGCGGAGAAGGAAGACGAGTTGCGCAAGGTCGGATATTCGAAGGGACGGCGGGTGGATCCGCAGGTTGTGGTTGGCCTCCTCGTGGAGAGGGTCGGCTTTCCTTTGGAGGTGTCGTGTTGGGAGGGGACACGGCCGAGACGAAGATACTGATCTCCTACCATTGACGCTTTCCAGACTCGCCACGAGGTTGCGGACATGGTGGTGGTCGCTGACGCCGCGGTGATGAGCGCCTCGAACCTGGGTGACCTGGATGCGGCGGGCCTACGGTTCATCGTCGGGGCGGCGCCTCGCCAAGGCCCCCGGGGACCTGGCCTCCCGCTTCTATTGGCACAGGGACCCCTTTGCTGACGGGCAGGTGATCGACACTTTGATCCCACGCCACGCGAACGCCGCACCAGAGAACACCGTCACGGTCCGCGCCGAGCCGGTGTAGGACCCGGACGCCACCCCGCGCTCATGGCGGACGGTATGGGCGTATTCCGCTAAGCGAGCCGCCCGTGACATGCGGACCCTGGCCGCCCAGGAGGACAAAGCACGGGCCGTGGTCGCCGGCCAAAAACGGGCAAAATCCGGCTCTTGTGACTGATCTGTAGGTGGTGGGGCGGGTCTAGGTGGGAGCATGCTGTTTTCTGGTCTGCGTTTTTGGCTTGTTGAAGGTCAGTTACGAGATGCGGAGAACGGCGTGCGGGAAGCAAGTTTATGGTGTGGGGTCCTCGGAGTCGATGAGGATACGATTGTTGAGGACACGGATTTCGACTTGGTTAAGTGGGCGCTGGTTGTTCGTGTGCGGGTTTCCGGGTGCCTTAAACCCCGGTGTGGTTTATGCGGGGCGCGGGTTCCGTTGTATGGCTAGGGGGAGGAACGACGCCGGTGGGGGGGGGATTGGATTTGGGAACGATCCGAGTTTGGGTCGAAGCTGGCGCGCCGTGTGTGAGATGCTCCGACCATGGGGTGATTGTCGCCTAGGTGCCTTGGGCTCGTCACGGCGCTGGTTACGCGAGGTTCTTCGACTTTGAGGTCGCTTGGCTGGCGACCGTGACATCGAAGTCGGCAGTGTGTCAGTTGAGGCGTATCGCTTGGCGTGCGGTCGGATTCATTGTCTTTAGGGTGTGGGTCGATACCGCAAAGGGTGTGGACTTCTTCGCGGGCCTAGGCTGTATCGGCGTTGACGAGATCAGTTACAAGAAGGGGGTCATAAGTATTTGACCGTGGTCGTATGCCACGATACGGGATGCTTGGTGTGGATGGTTCCCGGGCGCACCACAAAGACCCTAGAGTCCTTCTTCACCCAGCTCGAAGCATCCCAGACGGGCAGGTGTGCCACGATCACCCATGTCAGCGCAGACGGCGCCCGATGGATTGACGAGGTCGTCAAGAAACGCTGCTCGAACGCCCTGTGATGCGTTGACCCGTTCTACGTCGTCGAATGGGCCACCGACGCGCTCGACGAAGTACGCCGCCCAGCATGGAACCAAGCTCGAAAGGCAGCCAAGAATGAGCCCAAACGCCCCTGAGGCAGGTCCGCTAAGAACGCACCAGCCCGGCCCGCCACCGAGACGGCCAAAGCGCTGAAGAACTGCCGGTATGCCCTGTGGAAGAACCCCGAAGACCTCACCAGTAACCAGCAGACCAAACTCGCCGGGATCGCGCGCACCGACCCCAAGCTGTACCGGGCCTACCTGCTCAAAGAAGGCCTACGCGTCATCTTCACCCTCGACCACGCACACGCTCAAACAGCCCTAGATCGCTGGTTAGCATGGGCAAGCCGGTGCCGAATCCGACAATTCGTCGACCTAGGACGCGCCATCCGACACTACAAACCCCGCATCCTGGCCGTCATCGAACATCACCTGAGCAACGGGCGCATCGAATCCATCAACACCAAAATCCGACTCATCACCCGCATCGCCTACGGATTCCACAACACCGACCACCTCGCCACCTTCGCCCTACTCACCCTCGGCGGACACCACCCACCCCACCTAGACCCGCCCCTGACCCACGGAAACAACAGAAGGCCCAAAATCCCCGCGCTTTGTCACCACCATCCGCTCCGGCGTCCGCATCGACGAGAAAACCCTCGCCAGAGCCCGTTCCTTAGTCGGGTTGAAAGGCTACGTCACCAACATCAAAGCCAGCATGATGTCCGTCAATGAGGTCATCGCCAGCTACCACGACCTGTGGCACGCCGAGCAGCACTTCCGCATGTTCAAACCGACCTACGAGTCCGCCTGATCTTCCACCACACCAGGGACGCAATCGAAGCGCACCTCACTGTGGTCATGGCGGCCCTGGCCGTCGCCCGCTACTTCCAAGACGCCACCGGCATGAACATCAAGAAGATCATCCGAACTCTACGCCCGCTCCAAGACGTCACCATCCTCATCAACGGAAACCGTTTAACCACCGCACCTCAGTTCGATCCCGCTGTCCAAACAATCATCGTGGCGCTGGCACACTAAAGAGGTCCAACTCGGGTCGAAGTGCAAGGAGACCTCGGTCGGGGGCCTAGCTGTCAGCGTCGTCGAGTGTTGACGCTCGCGTGTCGACGGGCGAGGGCGGAGCTCGGACCTGGATTCAGCTAATAACCGTCATACTCATCAAACAAGGAAAGCTCTTCAGGATCAATCACTCTCTTCAGACTACTGACAACTTCAACATTCACGATCGGAGTCTCCTCCACGATCTTGCGCGCATCAGAGTTAAGCCAGTCGACATTCCACAACCTATATGCGTCTTTCTTGGAGCGCGTCGGACAATGATAACAGAGCCTCTTGACATAGGAAGATTTCTTATTTCGAGAAATCAACAGTCTTTGAATCCAAAGATCGAGCATCTCTGTGTTCAATACTGATCTCATTCGATTCTTAATTCGATCGAGCCATACTTCCTCGTCAACATTGCGCATATCGATGAGTCGTGAGAATAGACTCGCTCCATGTGGATATAGCCGCGGATTTCGAGCGATGAGATCCAAAGCGAGCGCCATTACAACCTCTGCTACTTTTGAATCATCAGCGGGAACACTGCGATCATTGAGATTTTCTCACCGGGGGTGGGGTGCGTGCTCGGCCTGGTCGTTGGGATGCTGGGGGAAGGTGTGTGTCGTGTGGGGGTGCATGCGGGGAGTACGACCAGGATGGGTTCTGATCAAAGAATCTTCCCTGAAGGTATGAGGTCCCCGCGTGCTGTCCTATCGTGCCACCCTCAATGTGTCTGTCGTCCGCTACCGTGCCCGCCGTGATGCTGCTGCGCTGGCGTATCAACGCCACCGGTGTGGCGCCCCTGCCCCGCGACGCACGCGTGTCCCCAGCGACCGCCCACAGGTACCTGACGAGGCCCTCCAGGTCGTCGCAAGCCGCGCTCCGCAGCTGTCCGATGTCCTGCGGGGCCTGAAGGACTAGGGGCGAGCCGTTCGTGTACCTGGACGGCACCCTCATCCGCACCGACCGCGTCGCAACCCGCAACCCGGGCACCGGCCACCACCTGTGGTACTCAGGCAAGCACAAGGCGTTCGGGGGCAACATCGAGGTCCTGACCGACCACACCGGGTTCCCTGTGTAGGTCTCACCCGTCGACCCGGGATCAACCCATGACCTGAGCGCCGCGCGCGCCCACGTGCTGTCCGCCCTGCACAAGGCCGCCTCCCAAGGGGCTGAAAACCTTGGCAGACAAGAGCTACACCGGCATCGGCATCGGCGTGCTCACACCCGTCAAAGGCACTAAACCCTGCCCCGACGATGCCACCTCCAACCACCTCCACACCACCTCTGCGCTCCCCGGCCAAAAGAGCCAACGCCATGCTCAAACACATCAAAGCCCTCCAACACATCACCCCTTGACCCACAGGCCATCACCCACATCACCACCACAACCCCGGTCATCATCAATCTCAACAAAAACCCCTGACGAGAAAGACTCAATATGCTAGAATTAATCTAGCGTTAGCGATTCAATTAGCGATCATCGATTTAATATAGGAGACACAGATGGAGACAATCTGTCAAATCTGCGGTTCGCCCGTCTCTACCGTTTTGGTAAGGACCGGCCGTTCGATTGCGGATTCATATGAACCTTATCAGCCAGTGCCACGCTGCTCGAATTCGTCCTGCGAATCTAATGATGTGACTCTCGCGTGCAGGCCGAGCCCGATCTAACTGTACTGATCGGGGAGGTTGGTCAACCTCGTGATGGGCGTGCGCCTTGGCGGCGGTGTGGGGTCGACGGTGATTGTAGAAGTGAATTTTAGTCACAGGGCCTCTCGATGCTCGGTTTCTGAGCGGTAATGGCGGGCATCAGCCCCAGCCGTCGGCCAGGGTGGAGGAGACGTTCGATCTTGCCATTGCTCTGGGACCCGTACGGACGGATGCGCTTGGCCGCGATACCTCGGGCGATGCAGACGAGCGTCCACGCACGCGACCTGTAGGCCGAGCCATTGCCTGATATGACCTGATCTCTGCGGATGTCGCATACTGCGTACCAGCCCACAGCTCGCTTGAACACTCCGACGGTGGTCTGGCCCCTCTCATAGTTAAGGAACTCGGAGCACACCACGCAGGAATGAACGTCAATCACCGAGCGGACGTAGACGTAGCCCATTTTGGGACTAAAACGTGTCTCTTGGACTTGTCGAGGGGTGCCCCGATTGCAGCCCCTTGGGCTCGCCAACGAACCGCTATCCTCCGCCGTCGGGGATCCGGCTTAGCTTCTTCACGTCGGTATGGACCAGCGAGCCAGGATGATCATGCTCGTAATGGACCGCGGTTGTCTTCGACGCTTGGATCACCTGGCCAGTGATCGGGTCCAGATCAGTCGGCGGCGGCATGCCGTGACGATGCCAGATCCGGTTCACTGTCCTTGCCGGAACACCAGTCATCGCAGCAATCCAGTCTTGCCCGACACGTTCGCGCAACCGGGTCGCTACCACCAGTTCCTCGACTTCGGCAGGTGTCTGCGACGGGCACGACAACGGACGCGAGGACCGATCACGAAGACCTTGCTCACCCAGTTGGCGGTGACGGTTTATCCAGCGATGCGCGCACTGGCGCGAGACGCCCTGGGCCTTTGCCGCATGAGCAACCGCCCAGCCCTCGACAATGACTCGGCGCACGAGCAGCCCACGCCCATGAAAAGTCAGACGGGCCTTAGAGTGTAACAAGAGGACCTCCGGTATTCACGTGTGAATGTTGACAATCCACACCCCACCCGAAGGTCCTCCCCTTTCGTCAAAAGCCAGTGTCACCAACGTCCTGGCCGAGTACAACTAGACCGAGTTCGTCAAGGCGGGTGAACGTGGTCAGGTCGGGCAATGCGAAGGTAGCCTGGGACACGTCGAAGTCTTTCGGATGGGCAGTCTGACAACTTCCATCTTCGGAAGACCTCGACCCTCACCCGGTCACCAACACGCCGCCCCCCAGTCACACCACCACTACACCCTTAATTGTGAAGAGCTACTTATCTACACCGTTCACAACCTCCTGAGGAAGTACAACTAGTGGCGATCGCCTACCTCTGACCATTGCAGAGCATTGGCAAACGTGATGTAGCAACATTAAAAAGACTGAGGGGAAGACCAGAACCAGACAAAAGCTGTTCATCTTCAATTCCAGCCTCATTGATCACTTCACGGGCTCGAGGGAGCATCGATGGCGCTTCAAGGGAGGAGATTCTGCCGGGTTCGGCTCTACGCCAACCGTTCTGAGACATCCGAATCATGGCATTCCTATACGTCACGTCTCCCATGACGCCCAGCGTACGAGCCCGATAGAGAAGCGCAGCGAGGCTGACGCCCCAATGTTCCTTTAGCTCCGCGAGTTTGGCCCAGCCCCGACCAGCAGTCGTTGTGGGAAGATGCGGCCCGATCTCCTCGGCTGGCATCAGGAACTCTGCAGCGAATCGATTGGCTTGATCTTCTGCTACCTTCCCGCCGGGTTCAGCATCCTGGTGCATGATCAGGTGTCCGATTTCGTGGGCAACATCGAAGCGCTGTCGGTAGTAGTCGTCTTTCATAGGATTGAGCACGATGATCGGACGCATGTCGGTGTGCAGGGAGTAGGCATCAATCGCCGCGATGCCAGGTTCGCTAAACACAACGACCACACCAGCGCGTTCCGTCAGCCGGACGACGTGCTGGATCGGCCCTGGTGTGACACCGAAGAAGTCCCGGGCTTCGTGCGCTACTTCCTCTGGTGAAGCATCAGCTTCATCTGGAGCCACGGGGAAATCGGGCAGCAACGTCTTGGGGAACTCAACGACCTTCTCGAGGAGTTCGGCGATTTCCGTGACGAATTGGCCGTATGCTTCCGCCTCATCCTGAGCGATCTGCGGGGTTGAACGCAGCGAACGGAAGTGTGGCTTCTCGACGCGGGGAGGGGCTCCTCCGGCGAAGAACTGTGGATCGACCCTCAGCGCTAACGCCAGCTTGGCCACTGTTGCTCGGCTGGGTTGCTTAGCCCCGCTCTCCCAGCCCGTAACCGATGCTGGCGACATCCCTATCAGGTCTGCGAGACGAGCTTTCCGAAAGCCAGCGAGTTGTCGCGCCATCGTCAGTCGCCGTCCGTTGAAGAGCGACGTGGCGTTGGCAAGCGTTTGAGCCGTGCGTCCCGCGCTAGCCATTCGAAGTAACCGTGTCGTCGCCTGTCTGTGCCTTCTTGAGGCGAACAGCAATCTCCTCAACCTGAGTCGAAGGAGCATCACCCGGAAGCACAGGAGGCAGGTCCCGTCCTGTCAGCTCAGGAGGTGTACCGCCGCCAAGCAGCTGACGACGCCAGTGCCAGCATGAATCTCCCCGGAACTCGGGGTTCTTGCTCTGACCGATGTAAAGCTCAAACTTGCTGGTGATCGGGTCGTAGGAGTGTGCTGCGACGAGCGTCACTCCTTTGAAGTCATCGTCGTCAGGAATCCCAGTGATGGTCTCCAGGCAGAAGTCCTCATCCGAGAAGAGCGTGTCCTGGGTGATGAAGGACTGCGATGCCAAGCACCGTTTCGCCTCACTCCGTTCTCCCCACTTGATGTGATCGACCTCACCATACTTAAACGACTGCAGCAGTATGCGATAACCGTCAGCCGCCCATCCCGGCGAACGCTTGTAGTCGCTTCGACTGACACGATCAGGGGGAAGTAGCGGCATTGCCCGCCGCGCTCCTGGCGTGATGCCGTGCCCGAGGATGTCTTTACCGAGATTGCTAACTCCGTCGGGAAGGGTATAGCGCCCATTGGCGGTCGCGCGGTCGAGAAGGTCGCGGAGGTACACGAAGTTGTGGATGCCGATGATCATCTGATCATGGCCGGCATCTTCGTCGTAGTCCTGCCCCGTTCGAGCAAACGCCGCGGAAGCAGCCCACATGAGCACCTTAAGCAGCCCGGAATGATCCAGGCTCTCCAGCGCATCGTCTTCTGAGGTCACGCCTTCCAGAGTAGCACACAGTCAGTATATGGTGTATTGAATTTTACTTTCGGCGTGTCATCGGTAGCTTGAGATCAACTCTTGAAGAGGGATATCACGTCATGCCGACACGGACGCACCCGCTGGGGTCACAAGCGCCGGAGCGCCTTGCGGCCGAACGATCACCACCTGGCGTCGCGCCCGAGTGATGCCGACGCGCAGTAGACGCCGTGCTGCGGCGCGCTGCGCCTCGGTGTCCGTATCGCGGAAAAAGCTGTCCTGGTACTTCCCTTCGACGAGCAGGACACCGTCGAATTCCTTGCCCTTGGCCTTGTGAGTCGTCATGATCACACAACCGCGAGGGTCACGCTGGT
Source organism: Actinomyces mediterranea (assembly GCF_900155595.1). Taxonomy (GTDB): domain Bacteria; phylum Actinomycetota; class Actinomycetes; order Actinomycetales; family Actinomycetaceae; genus Pauljensenia; species Pauljensenia mediterranea. The sequence goes on along the minus strand of NZ_FTPB01000004.1, from coordinate 1,021,616 downwards.
CGGATTGAAGCCGACTCGCCTGGAGTGCACGACGTACCAGATCGGTGGCCCTACTGTAGCTGCCACGAAGATCCCACGCAGAAGCGAGTCGGCTTCCGATCTCGTCGGTTGCGCGGAAGAGCCGGACGAACTTGACCTTTGCCAGCAGATCTGACAAGTCGTTCCCGGCATCGAGCAGATCACGCGCGCGCACCCAGTCTTGTGCCGGATTACCCCGAAGCACCAGACCGCTGTCGTACGAGGCTGCAAGAACTTTGGCACTCTTCAACCGCTGCGCCTCACCTCTGCGCACCTGATCAGCGGCTGTCCGGTACCGCTCGCTAGTCTGCCGGGCGGTCTTGCTCGCCCTGGCAGCATTCTTCGCGTCGAAGTAGTCGGCGATGCGGTCGAAGGTCTGGCCGAGTGCAATCTCCTTGGGGTGGCTTTGCCACTCCAGAACCGAGGCCACCACTAGTGCGGCCGCTGCGGTAAGGTCGGCGTCCCACAGCACGTCGTGCTCGACGGGTCTGATTTGCCGACTGTTGAAGTTGTGTTCCTGCCCGAGGATCGTCGATAGTCTCCCGACGAGCTTGTTCGTTCGTGCGAGTACGACGACCGAAGGATGGGCAATACCCGCTTTGCGAAGCGAGTCGAGCATCCAGACGACGCCAGCGTGGGCGACGCTTTCGAATTCCCCCGGCCAGTACGAACACGTGATCACGTCCTTGGTGTCCGGCAGAGGTCGATTCGTAAGCACGGCGTCGGCGTACCGCAGGATGCCAGCGTTGGGGCTTCGGTGATTCTCCCCGCTGAGATCGAACTCGGCTGGATTGAGGTGGGTACGCAGGTGTTTGAGGCGCTCTGGATCCACCCGCGGATCGTAGTCGAAGATCCGCTGATCCGGGTCGGCCATGAACATGGTCTTCGAGCGTGCGGAGAGCGCCTTGACCAGGTCCCATTGCGCATCGTCGGTGTCCTGGAACTCGTCCAGGATGATTACGGGATACTTGTTGGCGAGCAGGGACGCTATCGACGCACTGCCAGTGACGAGTCGGGCAGCGGCCGCGGCGAACTGACTGAATACGTAGCGGCCTTCATCACGCGCGAGGTGTTCGGCTTCAGCGTTCCAGTCGCCGTCGAAGGCGGCCTTGACGAGATTCTCGGCGCCGGGATAGAGAATGCGCGGAGCGCGTCCAGTGAGCAGACGACCATGCGCTCGCAGGATGTCCATCGCGAACGCATGGTACGTGCGCACCACAATCTGGCGACGCTCTTCCGATCGCAAGATGTCTCGGCAGCGGATTTCTACCTGCCGGACGGCCGCTCGGGAGAAGCTGAGGAAGAGGATCTCCTGGCCTGGGTACAGGGCGGGGAGCGTTGCCTGGGCTTTCAGAAGAGACAGCGTGGTCTTGCCGGAGCCTGGGCCGCCGATTACTAGGACGGGAAAGTCATGATCGAGCACTCCTTGGGCAGTCTTGGAGAGCTGCACCTTCATAGCAATTACTCCTCGTGCTCTGCGGATTCGGTCACCGGTGCAGCCACGTCATCCAATGCCAGTTCAGGCTCGTCCTGGAGCTGTTCGTTGATAGTGAGAAGCGCATCGCGGATGAAGGCAGGCAGGTCAGCCTCGGTCTGGCATTGCTCGATGAGCGTGCCACTGTACCCGAAGCCGTACCCATCGCCCTTGCGGGCCTCCAGCACCTTCGCTGCCAGTGTTGCCAGGTCATCGTCAGCAGTCTGCTCGGGCACGTAGGGGTGGCTTGTCGGATAGTCATCGCGTTGCACAACTGCGTCGAGGAAGCTCCGCAGCACATGCGTCGGAACCTGCTTCACGAGGATCTGTTCGATGCCCGTCTCCGGCGACTCCCAAAACTCGTCGAACGACTTGATGTTCTCCGTCGCGTCCCCTGCATCAGGGGCGTTCAGCTTGTCCCGCATGCCATAGACCCGCTTGCCGAGAGCTTTGAACATCGGAGCGTACCGCGGCACTTCGCGGTCGTTACCCGCGTTGAAGAGGGTGACGCCAGCAAGATCGACGTGTATGTAATCGTCGCGGAACTGTTCGAGCGCCGATGAGACCGCGTGCACGGCGACCATCTCCGTCTGTCCCTCGAGGACGAACACGGCGCGGCTCAGGATTGCCTCGGCAAACTGGCGGCGCTGCGTACGGTAGCTCTTCGGTTTGACATGCTTGGTATCGATTGGTGCACCGATGAAGGTATCCCCGTCACGGGATAGGATTACCACGTTCTTCGGGTCGAACTGCTCGATCACGTAGGGCGAATGGGATGTGACGATCGACTGTCCCATTTGCTGTACCACGTACTTGGTCACGCGCCGCTGGGTGTGAGGAGGAAGCGCAATCTCAGGCTCCTCCATCACGAAGATGACCGATTGATGTTCCTTCAGATCGGCGATGATCGTCAGCAACGCGAAGACCAGCAGATTGATCGAGCCTGTGCCTTGCTTGGCGAACGGCACCGGATGGTTGCTTGGTTGCGTCGCGACGAAGAGTCGGACGACCTCGCGTAGGTGCTCGCGCGTCAAGTCTGAGGCGAAGAACCCCACAGAGTTCTCACCTGGAGAAAGGTTCACGAACTTGTCGAGGCGCGTGCGGATGTTCTCACGGATGACCTTGAGTTGTTCGATCTCTCCGATCGCCGGATCAAGGCCTTGCAGCGCCCCAAGCGCGTCCTGCCACATCTTCGCTGCGCCCTCACCGCCGAGCCGGAGGATTGTGTCGAGCAGCGAACCGCGCTGCAGGCTGAGCGCACGAGATCCGGTGCGCAGCGCTCGCAGGAAGATGAAGCCACAGAGTCGCTTGTGCGCACGGTTGAACTGTGCGCGGCCCGAGCCGAGTGATGCACGCGCGTCTTCATCGAGTTCGTCAAATTCGGGTAGCGGATGATCGAAGAACGTGTCCCCGATGAAGTCGTCCTCTTCACGGTCATAGCGCCCGACGAAGATGATGGGAAGCGCCCAGACAGTTCCATCACCATCAGTAGATTGGAGGCTGTCCGGTTCCTCGTCAATGAAGGAGAGTTCCTCGTCATCCCAGCGTCGCACGTGCTGGAAGAACCGGCGTAGCTGCTCATCCGAAAGGTCCGTGAGTACGGCGCGAACGCGAATCTCGCGTGAGTTACCCTCGTCGTCAAGGTAGGCATCGTGGGAGAAATCGTGTTCGTCGATAATTGGACGACGATAGAGGCGCTCTGGCCTCAAGACCAATTCTAATGCCTCGCACACTGTGGACTTGCCGATATTGTTTCCGCCGACCAGCAAGGTGTGCTGCTGGAAGACCACACGTCCCTTTGTGATTCCGCGAAAGTTATCGATCTCAAGTTGTCTGACCCTCATGACTGAAGTCCTTTCTGAACCGTTCTGGGTTTGGGTCTGTCTGATGAGTGGTGTGTGGGATCTGGTGGTTTTCATTAATGGGTGGTTGTTTCGAACCGTCCGGCGAAGGTGATCGCGAACGCGTTCAGTGTGGGCTTTCATCTGGTCATTCAGTGTGCCCTCCCACTGCTGGTGGGGTTAAGCGACCGCGTCACCACGTACACGCACTTGATCGCCGCGGCCTCGTTCGGGAAGTGCCCGCACGCCCTGACGGTTCGCCGGTGGCGGGCGTTGATCGACTCGATCGCGTTGGTCGTGCAGATCACCCGCCGGATCTCGACGTCGTAGTCCAGGAACGGCACGATACTGCGCCCAGGAAGAGCGCCAGAGCTGCACGATCACCGGATACCGTTGTCCCCACTCGGCGGCGAACTCCTCGAACCTGTCCCTTCGCCGCTTGCTCGGATGGGGCCGTGTACACGAGCTTGAAAGACTTCACGATCGCGTCCCGATGCCGTTCGGCGTAACGGAACGAGTTGCGGATCAGGTGGACGATGCACTGGTGCACCATCGTCTGTTCCCAGGTCGTGTTGATCGCCTCGGGTAGGTCCTTGAGCCCGTCGCAGACCGCGATCGTGTCGACGAAGATGACCAGGTAGAGCGCATCCAGCGGGCCAGAGGCCCACTCGGCGAGTTCGCCGGTGACCTTCTCCGCGATCCGCCTGATCGCGTCTTTGGACACCCTTGGCCCCGTAGACCTCGTCGAAGTGCGCGGCACTCTCCCCGCTCGTCAGCCCCCCGCGGTCAGCGACACCACGATCTGGTCAATGCCATCCAAGCGGTGCTTGCACTTAAGGACGATCACCGGTTCAAACGACCCATCCCGATCCCACGCAACCTCGATCTCCACCGGCCCGATCTCGGTCACCACCATCTTCAAGCGGGTGCCGTTACGCATGTGTGACCCCGGCGGCGCCCCGCCATGCTCGTAGCCCAAATGCTCGGTCAGCTCGGCGTTCAACGCGATCTCGAGGACATTCTTCGTGAACTGGTTCAGCAGCCCTCCCAGGCCGACCAGGCTCACACCTTGCTCTATCACCCGCGCCAGCAAACACTCGGCGAAACCCTTCTAATCGATGATCTTCCCCATCACAAGACCAATCACCACCTCTTCCAACAACTCGATCACGTCAGTCACGACCATCTCCATTTCGAATCAAGCCGAACCCCCCACACACCGCTCTTCAAACAGCCCCGATCGGATCGTGGCGACTGTGCGGGCGTATCGAGAAGTACGGCATGCCTCGAGCGCGTGGGTGAACCGCGCTGTTTACACCAATGCTACCGTCCTGTTCCGGATTCGGGTGATTCCCGGCCTAGAGGTCACTGAGGCGATGGAGATCACCACGTATGACGGCCAGTTCGTGATTGACGTAGTCGAGGTGATCGGCCGGTATGTCGAGATTCTTGCCCACCAATCCGTTCCAGAAGCTGTTAATTAGTTTGCTTCACTGAAGATACGTCTCTGCTCAGCCAGATAATCTTCCAGGCTTGTTAGCTGTGCCAATTCAGGTTGTTGTAGTTGTTCCGAAGAGTTGCGAAGAATGAAATTTCGACTGTATTCAATGAGGGAATCTAAGGCCTCACCCTCGAGAAGCTCATTGATTGGCTTGCCAGTCACTTCACGTAAGTCCACGAGTGCTTGCTGGAGTTTGTCGATAACAGAAAGATTCATATCTTGAGCCACGATCGCTTCAAAATAAGCCGACAGAGCTTTGTGGACTTGTATTTCTGCTTTTCCTAGCTTTCTCTGCTTGATTGTTTTGACAGTGATAGCCGTACCGACTAGAGCAACAGTTACTACAACCCCTGCTACTAAAGCTCGCTTGTTGGTTGCGGCCAACTTGCGGGCTCGCTCCAATGCTTTGTCAAGCTTTGGAGGGGGAACTTCTTTTAAGTGAGTAACGATGTGTCCTGTCTCGTTGCGAACAATTCCTCCATATCGAACCAACTTGCCATCTGCTAGACCAGCTTCAATATGTGGGGGAATTACGAAGGCTACCTGTTCAACCGACATAATTTTGCTCCTCGATTTCGCTTTGATTACTGACAACTGATCTTGTCAAGAATTTTACAGATTTGCTGATACGAATGGACCTCAATATGGCACGCGCGCAGATCAAGCTACCGGCTGCGTTTATTGACTCACTCGACGCCGCCTCCGTCCTTCTTGATACGGCGGCTGAAGACGTCCTCCCTTGACCGTACGAATGAACCAGGTAGCACCATGACCACCACACCATACCATTGTTGGAACGCATCACCGTGGCGGCTGACGGGCTTGGGTTGCCGATTGAGGTTGGCCTGTTCACCGCCACACCGTTGCCGGACACCTACCTCATTGCCACGCCCTTAGCTGACCTGTTCGACGTGTTCGCCGACAACCAGCCCGGTGTGGAGATCGAGGAAGTACGCCTCGGCCTATTTACGAAAGGTAACTACTTGGCTGAGCGTGACCGACTCACTATCGCACTGCTTGAGGCGGGGCTGACGGTAACGGCTCGTCGCTATGTCGCTTTCGAACCTGATACCGGATACCACCACTACGGCATTGATCTCGCCAGCCACAACTTCTACACCCTGCAAGAATCGAAATGACATTAACTGTCAAGCCCCAATACCTGCGAACTACCCAAATACTGGGTCGAAGGAGTCCTGCCCGTGATCATCGATCCTGAGGTGTTTGACGCGGTACAAGCCGAGATCGCCCGCCGTCGAGAAATAGGCCCGGCAGCAACCCCGTCAAAAAACACTGGGTGCTTCACAAGCAAGATCACCTGCCCAGCCTGCAGGTGTAACTATCAACGCAAAACCCGCACGCGCACAACCATGCCCAACTACAAATTCTGGCGCTGCCAGAACGCCTGCAAAGGACACAGCAACCCGTGCGGGAGCCACAACCTGCGCGAAACCATGCTTGAAAACCTCATGTCCGACATCCTCGGCTTCGACCACTTCGATGAGGAAGCGGTCGCAGAACACCTCGACGTAGGTGTATCCCGATCGGCTCGAGATCTCCCCGACTGACGGCACCACCGTCACTACCGGCCTGGATGAGAAAGGACATCTGCGATGACACGCACCGTCACAACGATCCCCGCCACCAGACCCCTAAGTGGCAGAAGGTCCGATGGCGAACCGCTACAGGCAGTCAAACGTGTCGCCGCCTACGCCCGGATGTCTGAAGTGTCGTGGGTTTGTGAGAGGTGTTGATTTACGTAGGGGGATAGTTTCAGGTCGTGGCTGATGTGAAGTGTGGTAGGGAGACCAATAGAGCGTGTGCTGTGCTTGTGCTACGAGGCGCTCGCTGGAGGTGGTTCCACTAAAGCAGGCGCCCGATGCACGATCGGCGGCATGGTGGATATCACTCCAACTACCCTCCACAACTGGATACGGAAATGCTGAAGCAAAACAGGCTGCCGGCACGGCCCAAACCGAGCAGGAGAAAGACGCTGAGCTTGCCCAGTTGCGCAAAGAAAACAAGCAACTGAAGGAAGCCAACGAGATCCTGAAGTTGGCCTCGGCTTTTTCGCCCAGGCGGAGCCGGGCCGCACACGCAAATAATCGTGGATTTCCTCCACACGTACCAGCACCAGTTTTCCATCGAGCGGATGTGCCAAGTTCTACGACAATCAATACCAGATCTCACCAGCAACGTACTTACCGCTACCAGGCGCGTCTCTTCGGGCCTACACCTGTTGAGTTGCGCGACGCGTATGATGCCAACCGATTGGTGGACATCTGGACACGCAACAGGCGTGTCTACGGTCGACATAAGCTGTGGCGTGCAGCCACACGCGCTTTTCACAGATGAGGATGTAGGGCGGTAGCCGGGTCGGCTGCTGCGACTGCTGGGTATTTAGGGTGTCCTGCGGCGCAAATCCACGCGTACGACAGTCGACAATCCAATACCCGTTGCTTTGTTGGTGGTCCCTGGTGGTAGGTGCCGGGGGTTGGGCCAGTTGCTGCGGGCATGATGTCTTGCCCCTGTCTCCAATGATCCGGGGAGTGTTGTCACCCGCGGCACTCGGGCGCTGGTGACCGCTGATAATGGGGAACGGCCCACTGGGTGTGAGGTCTTTCGCAGGCGTGGGTGCGGGGCCGGTCGTCCACCGGCTGGCCCCGCACCCATTTAAGCCAGAGGCAGCAGGAAAGATGGATATCGAGGATGTCGAGGTCTTCATCGGCGTCGACGTGGGCAAGGCAGAGCGCTGGGCTACGGCCCTGAACCGGGACGGGCGGAAGGGTCTGTGACACGGCCCTGCCCAACGACGAGGACCGGCTGCGCGAGGTCTACCAGCATCTACGAGAGAAGGGACGGGTGCTGGTGGTGGTCGACCAGCCCGCTACCATCGGGTGAAGCGTCTTGGGTTTTGTTCTGGTCCGGTTTGGGAAAGGATCGGTGTTGTGGCATGACAGTAATTCGATGGAGTTCCGCCAGCGGGCGGTTCGTCTGGCCGAGGAGCGGATGCGGGTAGAGGGGGGTGTCTCAGTGGTTTGCAGCCGTGGGGGTCGGCGAGATGTGGGGCTGTCTGCTCGCACGGTTCGTGGGTGGCTTCGCGGACGCGATCTGGGAGAACACTTAGAGACGCGCAACGGTGAGGGGAAGGATCTTCAGGCGGAGAACACGCGCCTGGTTCGCGAGAATCGCAAGCTTCGCCGACTTGACACCGGGCAGCGCCAAGACCGACGCGAAGGACGCTGCCATCATCGCCAACGCTGCCAGGACCATGCCCCACACCCTGCGCTCCGTGAGTACCTCGGACGAGGACGCGGCCGCCTTGTCGATGCTGACTGGCTTCGACCTGGACCTGGCCCGCCAGGTCAACCAGACGGCCAACCGGATTCGGGGTCTGTACACCCAGATCCACTCCGCCCTCGAGCAGGTGCTGGGGCCCTGGCTGGAGCACGACGCCGTCCTGGAGGTCATCGCCGCCTGGCCCACCCCGGCCGAACTGAGACGGGCGGGCAAGGCAAGGATTGACGCCAGGCTCAAGAAGCACGGATGCAGGCGGCACGCCACCTGGGCCGACCAGATCGTCTCAGCCCTGGAGCGCCAGAGCGTGGTGGTCGCCGGCACCGACGCCGCCGCAGTGGTGCTGCCGCACCTGGCAAGCCAGCTCATCGCCCTGCACACCCAACGGGCTGATGTCGCCGCCCAGGTCGAGACCCTGGTGCAGGCCCACCCTCTTTACCAGGTCCTGACCTCCATGCCCGGGATCGGGGTCAGGACCGCCGCCGTCTTCCTGGCCGAGACCCTGGGCAGGACCTTCGACACCGGAGCAGCTGGCCTCCTACGCGGGCCTGGCACCGGTGACCAGGAGATCGGGCTCCTCCATCAGGGGCGAGCACGTCTCCCACGGCGGCAACAAGAGACTCAAACGCGCCATGTTCCTATCCACCTTCGCCTCCCTGCGCTCCGACCCCGTCTCCCGGGCCTACTACCAGCGCAAACACGACCAAGGAAAACAACACAACCAAGCCGTCCTCGCCCTGGCCCACCGCCGCATCCTCACCCTGCACACCATGATCCGCAACGGCACCCCCTACAACCCACAACCAGCCACAAAACTACCCACCGCCGCTTGACACACCACATAGGAGCACCCCTGATTCGCTGACCACTGTAAGCGGGCGTGGTCGAGTGTTACTCGGCCGGATCACTGGTGGGTGGCAGACTTACCTACGTCTACACCCAGCAGGGAGTGTGCTATGTCGCTTTCATCGCCGACGTCTGCTCCCGGAAAATCCTCGGATACGCCGTGTCCCGATCACAACAGACAGATTTCGTGCTTGACGCACTACGACAAGCACTCAGCGTACGAACCCGCCCCAACCCCCACTTCAGTCCTGTGGGCATTATCCACCACTTCGATGCAAAGGTCCCAGTACACCAGTGAGAGCCTGTGGGCCCTGCTTGCTCGAGAGCGGCTGACCGGCTCCACCAGCACAGTCAGTGATGCCTACGATAACGGGCTGATGGAGTCGACCATCGGCCTGTACAAAAGTGAGGAGACCCACATCCACAACCTCACCCGGCCTACCTGGCAAGACGTCGAGGCCACCACCACCGAATGAGTCTACTGGTACAACACCGAACGTATTCACGAATCCATCAGCTATATAACACCCGACGAACACGAAACCTGCCACCACCAAACCCCTCCCAGAAGGGAACCAACCAAAAGTCTCAGCAGCTTAAACACCCACACTCACAAAACCAGGACGAATCAACACCCACCACTCACCCCTCAACACCGCAAGGTCCAAGCCAATCTTCCACCGTAAATTACAAAAAGCCAGTTGCGCGCGTTTGGGCGGACGGGGGATGCGCGAACATCTTCATCGGGCCCCGTGGGAAGTCGTCCTCGTCCCCTGTCATCCGCTGGAAGGGTAGGCCGTCACCAGTGGAGCATCTGAACTCACCATGCCGATCGATGTTGACTCCGCCGTCAACATGCTGCTCGACTACCTCTCGCAGAATCCCGAGGAGACAGCCATCGCAGTAGCCGGACCCCAATTCCACCCCACAATCGCGACAGCACCGGAGCCCTTGCCCGCATTCGCCTGAATACTTTTTGGAATCTTCGGTCACTTTGCCGCTACCAGGTGGACACTGCGCCGCTGCGAGATCGCGGTGTTGTGGGATTCGGGTCTTTTGGCCATCGGATGGGGTCACTAGTCGGCCAAGTTGGCCCGGGGTGAGGAAGCTCAGACCGAAGGCAACTGAAATGTTCGGCTTGTTGCTTCAGGTCTCTCTATTGTCGAACGTGCGACAAAAGCGGTATTCTGTCTTACAGGGGAGGTTGAAATGGTATCGGTGACCGTGCGAGTGGATGCTGAGACAAAGCAGCGAGCCGCTGAGATCGCCGAGGACTTCGGTTTCGATCTCTCATCGGTGACGCGTGCCTTCTACCGTCAGATCGTGCGCGAAAACCGCATTCCGCTCACTCTGAGCTATGGAGAGCCGAATGCGGAGTCCCTCGCCGCGCTCGAAGAAGCCCGCGAAATCGGTGCGCGCGGCACATCCCGCTTCGCTGATGCCGACGAGATGTTCGAGGCTCTTGGAATCTGAAGGAACCCATGCTTCGAGCGGAATACACCTCGCACTTCGAGCGTGATGTGAAGCGGTTGAAGAAGAAGCACGCTGACCTTGACCTGCTTAAAGAGGTCGTCCGCTTGATTCTGACGAATGACGAAAACTCGCTCGCTGAGCTTCGACGCCGTCGTCGCATGCACGAACTCAAAGGACGATGGTGCGGGTCACAAGAATGCCATGTGGCAAACCTTGGTGACTGGTTGTGTGTATGGCAGGTCAGTAGTCACACTGCAGTCTTCCTCCGCACCGGAACTCATGACCAAATTTTCGGATAGCCTCCTTCGGTGCCCCACATGCGAGCGACCGCGACAGCACCGGAGCCCATCCCTGCATTCGCCTGAGAAAACGCCCGCCCTTCTCCTCGTGCACACTCCTGGGATATCGTAACCCCATGATCGCCTGACGCTTTCGGCCCCGTCCGACACGCTTCCCATGTCCGCATCGATGCGCCCAGGAGCCCCCGTGCCCGCGATCACCCTTACCGACCTCACCTTCTCCTACACCGCCGAGTCCCTTCTCGACGGCGTCTCCTTCACCGTCGTCAACGGTGAGCGCGCATGTCTGATCGGCCCGAATGGCTGCGGCAAGTCGACCCTCCTCGCTCTCGTCACCGGCGACCTCGCCCCCACGCGCGGCACCGCTGAGATCACGGGCGTCGAGGGCGGGGCCGCGGGCCTTCGACGCGCCCCCGACGTTCTCGCCATGACCGGAACGGTCGGCGACTACCTCGATGCGGCGACCGCACCTGTCCGAGCGCTCTCCACCCGATTCGACGAAGTCAACGCCGCCCTCGCCCAGGGCCCCGCGCCCACCGAGGAACGCCGCCTCGCCCGCGAGTTCGACTCCCTCCTCGCTCACATGGAGGCAGCCGACGTGTGGAGCCTCGACGCGCGCATCGAAACCACCCTCGCGGGTCTCGACCTCGCTGTCCTTGCAGGCCAGGAGGGGAAGGCCCGCGGCCTCGCGACCCTCTCACCCGGGCAGCGCGGCAGGCTCGAACTCGCCGCCACACTCCTCGCCTCGCCTTCCGTCCTCGTCCTCGACGAGCCGACCAACCACCTCGACGCCGAAGCCGCCCACTACCTCTCAGAACTCCTCAGGGCCTTCAACGGGCCGATCCTCTTCGCCAGCCACGACCGCGCCTTCATTGACGAGACCGCGACCGTCCTCTTCGACCTCGATACCGCGCCCTGGCAGGCGCTCCTCACCGCGACCGGCCAAGCCCCGCTCGCAGGCGTCCAACGCTGCGCGGGAGGCTACGCCGACTATCTTGAACGCAAGGCGAAGGCCCGCGCCGGACACGCCGAATTCCACGCCGCCCAACAGGAGGAGAAGAAATCCATCCGCGCGCACCGGCGCTCCGCCGAGGACATCAAAAAGGGCGGTGTCCGCCTCAAAGAGGCGACGCCCTTCCAGCGGAAGTTCTTCGCCGACCGGGCCTCGAAGACCATGACGCGCCGCACCCGCAACGACGACCGGAAGATGGAGGCCCTGGAGTCGCGCGAGGTCCGCAAGCCCCGCGAATACCTCCTGTCAATGGACCTGCCGCCGGTCGGGGAGGCGAGCGGCGCGGTCGCCGTCGCGATCCGGAATGCAGCCGTTCCCGGCAGACTCGCACGCGTCACCCTTGACGTGTGTGCCGGAGAGCACCTGCTCCTCACCGGAGCGAACGGCGCCGGAAAGTCGACGCTCCTGCGGTGGATCGCAACAGGCAGTGCTCCGACCGTCGATTCGACCGGCACCGTCGACCTGGGCGGTCGCCTCGCCCTCGTTCCCCAGCGCCTCCCGCAACCGGGCGACCCCGGACTGGATGCCGAGACCTGGGAGTCGGGCATCGGCGAAATCGGAGCGGGCATCCTCCACCCCTCGATGTGGCATCGCAGCGTCGCGGAGCTCTCGGCGGGCAACCAACGGCGCGTCCAGCTCGCCCTCGCCGTCGCCGCAGCGCCCGAGATCCTCATCGTTGACGAGCCGACGAACTACCTCGACCTCGACTCCATCGAAGCTCTGGAGAAGGCGCTCGCCGACTGGAACGGCACCCTCCTCATCGCAAGCCATGACCGATGGCTCCTCGACCACTGGACGGGGGAGAGGATCGAGCTGGAGCCGGCCGGGGGAGAGCTGAATCCAGGGTGTTCCGATTCGTGAATCGGCAGGTCGTCGAATTCAGATCTGGCGAACTCAGGATTTCACAGTTGAGGTTCGAATGCGCGACGCTTGATCAAGCGAGCCGCTACGAGCGTCTTCGCCGGATCAGAAATCGTGGACAAGACGGAAATGCCTATTGACTGTGCGACCATCGTGTCGTGATGAAAGAGCGTCATCGGGTGAAGCGCGAGGCGAAGCGCAGCCTCGCAGATGCGGAGCGGACGGTCCTTTGGACACCGCCCGAGCGCTCCTGTCTTGATTCTGTTGACCTGATTTCCTTTCATCCGACTGACGACTTCCGCTTGACCATCGAAGTACGTCTGTGGACTCTCAACGGACGTATCGCCGACTTCTATGCGGCGGTCATGTGGGGAGAAGTTGAGAGCTTCTCCGCTCCGAAGAAGATCGCTTCAGCGGACTGCAGGCACCACGGCTCGATTCACTTCCACGATGAAATCGCCTTCCCTGACCATGAACAATTCGAGCCATTCGCACCGCTGCGCTCGATCAATGATGTAACGGACTACTACGACAGGGCGATCGAAGCACTCATCGACTTCGCTGATACAATCATTCACAGAGAGGAGATGGCACGATGAGGCGCACCGTTGATGAGAAGCGACGCGAGCTCTTGAAGAGGATCATGCATGAGTTCGGACGCAATCCGAAGGCCCTGCCTGCCGTCAACGACCTCGGGCGACAGTTCATCGTCACGGCCCTCGGTGAGGAGCCGGTGAGCGCACTGTTCGCGCGCGTCCGCGCCGCCGGAGGGTACGCGAACGTCTTCATCAGCACTCGTGGTTCCGTTGTTCTCCTCCCCTTCATCCGGAAGGAAGGCGCTTTCGAAACGGGTGAAGAGGCTGATCTCTCCATGCCCGTCGATGCGGACTCGACCGTCGATATGTTCCTCGACTACTGCGAGGTCCACCCGGAGGGGATCGTCCTGAAACTCGCGGGCCCACAGCACCTGCCCGCTGTGGCGGCGCATCCCGAATCCCTGGAAGCCTTCGTCTGAGGGAGAAGCGGGGCCGTTGTCGTCGTTTGGTGACAGGGCGGCTTAAACGGCGTATCAAACCCTGGGCTGTACGGCGTTTCATCTTGGCCTGCAGACCGCGGCAAAGCGTCAGGCTCGCCTCAGTGCCACTCCCACAGCGCGGAGACGGGCAGGCCGTAGAGGCCGGGGGCGAAGTCGAAGCGACGTTCGCCCATGCCGAGAACGTATCCCGCGATGAAGCGATCGCCGACCTTGTCCTGAAGAGCGCGCAGTCCCTTGAAATGCTCCGTGTGATACGTGCTCGACGCCCTGACTTCAACACCGATGACGCGGCCGTCTCCGAGCTCGAGCACCAGATCCACCTCGACCCCGTTGCGGTCCCGGAAGTGGAAGAGGGTGAACTCCTCGGTGCTCCACGCCTGCTGCTTGAGGAGTTCGCCGGCGACAAAGGCCTCCAGGTGGCTGCCGATCGTATCGGAGGCGAGGTCCTCGAGTTGGGACGCGGTCTGCCGGGTGAGACGCAGGGCGAGGGCGGGATCGGTGACGAATGCCTTGGGGCGACCGACTTCGCGCTTGGTGAGGTTCGGCGTCCACGGGGGGAGGAGATCGACGAGGTAGACGGAACGGAGAACATCCAGGTAGGCGTCGATTGAATTCGCGGGGATGCGCGCCTGTTCGGCGACGCGGCTTTTGACGAGTTCACCTGCCTGATTAGCGGCGAGCAGTCCCAGGACGGTTCGGATTCGAGACGCTCGTCCCCCCGAGGGCAGACTGACCGCGTCCCTCGTGAGGATGCGGTCGATGTAACTATCGATCCAGACGGTGCGCATGCGATCCGGCATGCGTTGAATCTCCGGGTATCCGCCGGACGCCAAGGCTCGCGCGTAGTCCGGACGGGCCCATGTGGTCGTGGAGGTGAAACGCTCTCCGCTGGCCGCCATAGCAACGAAATCGTCGGTGCGCCCGGCCAACTCGCCTTGGCTGAACCCTCGAAGATTCAAGGTGACGGCCCGTCCCGCCAGGGAATCGGTTTGCCCCTTGACGTTGAGCAAATCGGCGGAGCCCGTGAGGAGGAAGCGTCCGGCCCGGCGATTGCGATCGATGCTCGCTTTGATCGCGAGGAGGAGCTCCGGGTAGCGTTGCACCTCGTCAATGACGAGGGTGCTTTCGGTGAACTGCTCGACGAATGCGCGCGAATCAGCCTGGGCCGCCGCCCGAGTACTCTCGTCATCCAAGGTCACCGCGAGATGGGGGATGTTGCGGACGAGTCGGCCGGCGAGCGTGCTCTTCCCGACCTGCCGGGCGCCGGAGATCACAACGGCGGGGAAGGCGCCGAGCATGTCCCGCCCGAGGGATTCGGCGTGTCGACTGATGAGGTCCATGGCCTCAGTCTATACCGAATTCGTGGTTCCGCTGCGCTATTTTCGTGGTTTCGCTGGAGTAAATCCGTAGATTCGCTGAAGCGTTTTCGTGGTTTCGCTGCATAATTTGCGCAGGTCAACATTGATTTAATGACTTTAGACCCCTGCTTCTGCTTCGCCCTGAGTGCCCCGATCCTCTCGCGCACCGTGGGAATGGCCTGCTGCCAGGAGTCGACGAGGTCGGTGACGGTTTCGACCTCGGGAAGGGTGATAAGCGAGTAGGTCGCGTCGACGAGGAGTTCTCGCTGCTCGGGCGTGTGCTCCACCAGCCAGGCCGACACGATCGCGTCGATCCTGCGCGCGTCGAAGCTGAACCCGTTCGCCCTCGCGAAATCCTCTCCCTCGACGACCCAGGAGAAGGGGTCGTGCTGGAGGGGACCCAGGTTCGCACCTCCTCGGGAACGAGGTTGTCCCGCCCGGTCAGGGATTCGACAGTGTCACGGTGACGTCGCCCTCGCCCAAGGCTTCGCGCAGCTCCTCGGCAGTGATGCCGTTGATCCTTCCCAGGCGGGTGAAATGCCACGAGTTGGTGTCGTAGTAGATCGTGAGTTTGTCGCCCTGGTAGAGGATCACGTCGCCCGGTTGGGTGGTGATCTGCTCGTCGCTCGTTGGAAGAGGCCCGGGCAATGACGCAACTTTTTCGAAGCCGCCATAGTCACTCATCGCGACGTTGATATCGCCTCCGGCCAGCAGCTCTGTGAGCGCCCTGGCTGACGCGTTGTCGGCGAGCGTCACCGGTAATGCATGCCCGTTGACGGTGATGATCATGTCCGCGTACTCCTGTTCGTCGAGGGGTGGCAGGGCGGATGGCGCACCGGCGTCCGTGGGTGCGGTCTCAGGGGAGGTCGGTATCAATGATCGGCCGGAGTCCGCGGTCTCGGTTGAAGCAGTCGACTGACAGGCCGTCAGTCCGAGCGCCATAGCGCCGACGAGGCCGAGGACAGTGAGCCTCATCCGAGGTGCTCGGTGAAGAAGTCGGTGATCCGGTCGAAGGGGATCGCATCGGAGTCCCCACCGTCGTAGAGATCGACATGGCTCGCGCCGGGAACGATGACCAGCTCCTTGTTGTCGCCCGTGAGCAGTTCGAAGGCGCCCTCGCCCATGTAGCGCGAATGAGCCAACTCTCCGTGCAACACCATGACGGCACTTTCGATCTCGGAGGCGAACTGCAGAAGATTGGTGTTCATCCACGACAGGTTCGAGGTGGTGTTCCACCCGTCGGTGGAGTTGCCGGAGCGCTCATGGAAGCCGCGCGGCGTCTTGTAGTACGAGTGGTAGTCGACGACGAACTGCGGAGCGTCCTCGGGCAGAGGATCAACGACACCACCGGAGCGCTGGTAACTGCCCGTGATGTAATCCTCGGTGCGCTGCGCAGCCAGCGCCCTCCGTGCAGCCATGCGATGCTCGGTGGTGTCCTCGGAATCGAAATATCCCTTCGTTGCCACGCGGGTCATCACGTACGAGGTTGACGCCAGCGTCGCCTTGATACGGGGATCGAGCGCCGCAGCGTTGAGGGCGATACCGCCCCATCCGCAGATGCCGATGATTCCGATGGCGTCGGCATTCACATCGTCGCGCGCGGCGAGGAAGTCGACAGCCGCCGAGAAGTCTTCGGTGTTGATGTCGGGGGAGGAGACGCGGCGGGGGGTGCCGCCGCTTTCTCCCGTGTACGAGGGGTCGAAGGCGAGGGCGAGGAATCCGCGCTCCGCCATGTGCTGGGCGTACAGACCCGAGGCCTGCTCCTTGACGGCTCCGAAGGGTCCAGATACGGCGAGGGCCGACAGGGGAGCCGAGGCGTCCTTGGGGATGTAGAGGTCGGCCGCCAGTTCAATCCCGAAGCGATTGTGGAAGCTGACCTTGTGATGGCGGACGGCACTGGAGCGGGGGAATGTCTTGTCCCAGTCGGCGGTCAAGTCAAGCGGTCGACGAGTGTTCGTAGACACAGACATTGAGGCCTGCCGTGTGATCGAGTGTCTGAAGCGATCGGGCCTGTCGATCAAACAGATTAAAGACTTCATGCACATGGTGGTCGAGGGCGATGCGACCCTCGGTGACCGGCTTGCCCTGTTTCGCGGACGTCGCAAAGTGGTCGAGCAGGACATCAGGGAACTGAAGCGGGTGCTGGATGTGCTGGACTACAAGATCTGGTACTACGAACAGGCCGTCGCCAATGGGAGTGAGAGCGCCGTGGGGTCGTTGCCCATCGACAAGATCCCAGCGCGGCACCGGGCTGTCCAGGCGTACCTCGCCGGTTCACGGCAGGAGTGAGCAGTCGAGCGCATCTCCGTTCGATTCCAGGGTTTCCGATCCATTCCTGTCGTACGCGCGCCGCTGGTACCGATCGCTTCACCGACCTCACGCCCCGGGGCTTCCCAGCACCGCTACTGCGCTCCTTCCTTCGCAGATCGCAGTTCTTTGATCGTCGTAGACAGCTGCTGGAAGCCCGCTTCGGCCAGGCCCCTGAGCATGTCCCACATGAACGTCTTCGTATCCGGATCCAGGGCGGCGATCTCCGAACCGATGGCGGACAGGAGCGTGGGCCACTGCTCAATGAGGTCGTCGATTGTGCGCACGCCGGGCAGGGTGATGAGGCTGTAGATCGTATTGACGAAGCGTTCCCGCTCGACCTGGGAGTGCTCTGCCAGCCATGCGCTCAGTGTGTTGTCAATATGGCGTGCATCCGCCGTGAGTTCATTGACGAGGGCGAAATCGTCGTCCTCGACCTCCCACGAGAAGGGGTCGTGCTGCCACAATCCGATCCGGGTGCTCTTGATGATGCGCACGTCATTCGACTGATCGAGGAGCATTCCCACGATCGACGACTGGGGGACCGTCTTGTCGATCCTGTCCGCGATCGCGACAAGATCGTCACTCGTCGAGTACTCGGTCAAGAAGCCCGGCCCGTCATGGGAGTAGACCCGCACGAGCCTGTCGCCCGCCTCGCGCCGATTCGCGGCCGCCGCATAGATCGCAAGATTTCCGCCCTTCGAATGCCCACCGATGAGGATCTGACGGTGCGAGGCCGCTGCGAATTCGCGAACGTACCGGGCGGCCGCCACCTGTGCGGGCACGGGGCACTGGAACGCCATATTGAAATCCTCTTTCCAACCGACGAGGGTGCGGTCGGTCCCCCTGAATGCGATGCAGGCGAGGTCGTCTCCGATGAGGAAGGTGCAGGCGGCGAATTGCAGTTGTTCGGCGTCCTCGATCTGCTCGACGCATCTCGACACCCTCACCTCCCTGAATCGGGGGCTCGCGGCGAGGGCAACGAGGAGTTGGCGACTCTTATCCGGATCCCACAGACTCGGGAAGTAGGAGCCGAAATGTTCTGCGAGGAGGAGATCGCGAATGGGAGCGCCCGAGGGCGAGCACACCTCGGGAACGCATGAGGAGACTTCGAAGTGGGTGAACCAAGAGAAGATGAGGGAGTCGACAGGAGTGAAGGACTCGACGCTCAACGGGTCGAATGCCCGCTCGGCATAGGAGACGATCGTGTCCACCGGTATCCCTTCCCGCTGATCAGCCCCGCACAACACGGATAGTCAAGCCTATCCCCCTTCGCGGGGAATCAGGCGGTGGCGCCCCACTAGCAGTGCCGCACAGATGAGGGAGACGCCGGTTCCCATAGCAGCGCCGCCGACCACATCGGTGAACCAGTGCGCCCCCAAGTACAGGCGCGACACTGCGATGACAACGATGAGCAGGCATGCGCAGCCCCACACGACGATCACGCGTCCATATGAGGCCGCATATGCACCCGAGGCGATCACCCTCGCAGAAGTCAGGGCGAGAATCGCCGCGCACACGGCGAAAGACGCTGCCGCAGTCGTATGCCCCGAGGGGAAAGAATGGGACAACTCCACCACCAGGCGCGCATCCTCAGGGGGTCGGACCCTGCCCAGGAGGATCTTGACCAGGGAGGTCATCGCAGAGGAGAAGCCCATGGCGATGGGGATGAGGAGTCCGGCCCGTATCGACTTCGATATCCACCACACGACCGCGCCGACGACGACAGCCTCGCCGACGGCGACCCCGGGAGCGAAGAGAGCGGTCGCCCCGCGCATGACGGCCGTGGCCATGGGGAAACGCGAGTCGACGAAGAACTCGAAGATCGACTGATCGAGTGCGACGACGGGCGCGAGAGTGACGGTCGTGCCCAGCAACATGACGAATACGACGAGGACGGCGCCCCAGACGACGAGCCTGCCCGGCGCTGCCGACGCACGCGACGCAATTCGGGGCTCATGCACGGTGAATCCGCCCATCGACGTTCATCCACCGTCGCCGGGGCTCGCCCTCGAACATCGGCAGGCAGCAGTCGGCGAAGCGCGCAGTGGACCCGCACGGGCAGGGAGCGGAGCTGTCGCGTCGAGCGTTCTGCATAGTCTCACAGTAGCGGGGAGTCGTCGCGGGGATCCCATTAAGACCTGTGCGCCGTGGGTGCCGCTTGCTACAAAAGAATCCCAAACTGGGGCGGCACTGTACGCTAGAACCGTGACGACACAGATCGCAATCCGACTGCCGAACCAGCTCGTCGCCTACCTCGACGAGACAGTCGCCCGGGGTGATGAGAAGAGTCGCGCCTCATTCATCGCCTCTGCCGTCGAAAGGGAGATCCGACACCGGGCAGCCCATGAAGATGCGAAGATCCTCGCCTCCCGAGGAACTGAGGATGACCTCGACGGCCTCGTCACCTGGACGGCATCGACCGCCGTATTCGAAGACTGACCATGCGAGAAATCCGCCTCGCCCACCTCGATAAGACTCGTCCCGTCGTCATTCTCACCCGCAACCTCGCCCTCGAAACCATGACGAAGGTGACTGTCGCTCCGATGACAACGACACTCAAAGGGCTCTCCAGCGAAGTGCCCGTGGGCGCCCTCAATGGTCTCGACCACGGGTGCGCGATCGCTGTGGACAATGTCGTCACCATCCCGAAGAACCTGATCGGACGATTCATCGGCTGCCTCACCGCTGAGCAGGAGCAGAGCCTTGCACGGGCACTCGTTCTGGCGTACGACCTGGAGATCACACTGGACGCCGAGTGACGTGTACGCAGGACAAATCCCCGCCTAAGACTGATCGACCGACTGCGCGGCACTCAGGCGGCGATGGTGGGAGGATAGTGGCATGACGACCCGCCCCGCGAACACCTCCGCCCAGCCCCGCATCGGGATCACCGGATCGACCGGACAGATCGGCGGCATGGTCGCCCGCAGCCTCGCCGATCGGGGGATCCCACTGACCCTTCTCGCGCGCACCCCCTCGCGCGCACCCGCCCTTGAGGGAGCCACAGCCGTCGCCTGCTCCTACGAGGACAGTGAACAGTCGCGCGCCGCCCTCGCCGACATTGATGTGCTGTTCATGGTGTCCGCGTCAGAATCCGAAGAGCGGCTCTCCCAGCATCTCGCATTCGTCGCGGCCGCAGCGGCTGCGGGAGTCTCCCACATCATCTACCTGTCCTTCCAGGGGGCGTCCGCCTCATCGACATTCACCCTCGCCCGCACTCATGGCGCCACCGAAGAGGCGATCCGCGCCTCCGGGATGACATGGACCTTCCTTCGCGACAGTTTCTACCTCGACTTTTTCGCCGAACTCGCGGGCGAGGACGGCGTCATTCGCGGCCCAGCCGGGAACGGCCGCTGCGGAGCGGTTGCGAGGGCGGATGTCGCCCGAGTCGCAGCGGCGGTCATCGCGAATGCCTCCGACTACGAGGGGCGCACCCTCGACCTGACGGGGCCCGAGGCCCTGACGATGGAGGATGTCGCTGCGACGATGAGCCGCGTCACCGGACGGCGCATCACCTACCACGACGAGACCATTGACGAGGCCTATGAGTCGCGGAAGAAATGGCCCGCCCCGCAGTGGCAGTACGACGCCTGGGTCTCCACCTATACCGCGATCGCGCGCGGGGAACTCGACCTCGTGACGAATGATGTCGAAGAAGTGACCGGCAGGGCCCCCTTGTCCTTCGAAGACGTGCTGCGCGCGCAGTAGCGGCAGTTCAGGCGTCCAGCGCGGAGACGATCTCCTTCTCGAAGGCGTCGGGCGCAGTCGTCGGCGCGAAACGATCGAGGACTTCACCATCGCGGGAGATGAGGAACTTCGTGAAGTTCCACTTGATCGCCCTGCCGAGAGCCGACGGGGCCTGCTCCTTCAACCACACCCACAGCGGATGCGTTCCACCGCCATTGACCTCGATTTTCGTAAAGAGGGGGAAGGTGACGCCGTGGTTGATGCGGCACACTTGCTCGACCTCGTCATTGTCGCCCGGCTCTTGGCCGGCGAATTGATTGCAGGGGAATCCGAGGACGATGAGCCCCCGATCGCGGTACGTCGTCCACAGGCGCTCGAGCCCGTCGAATTGCGGCGTGAGGCCGCACTGGGTCGCCGTATTGACGACGAGGACGACCTGTCCGCGATAGTCGGACATGGGCTGCTCGGTGCCGTCGATGCGCGTTGCACTAAAGTCATAGAAGTCCGTCATGCCCTCATCGTGCACTATCGTCCTCGCATGCGCATGTCGGGGGCGAGCAACGTCTGCGACACGCACGATCATTCTGCTGACATAGATTGCGGCAACGGGAAATCACGAGTCCCAGAGTGCGGTGAGGGGCATGGACAACAGGTTCTTGCCGTGAGTCCGCTGTCGACGACGGTTGGCATTGCAGTCCACTGAGAAGGCGACTCACCCAATCGTCGTGGCGCCCGGTGCTCTCACTTTGGCTGAATGGGTGGAGGCGAATAGTGAGGGCGCGCCCCGTCAGCGAGTCTGGTGCGTCGGGGATGCGCAGCAAGTTCGCCGACCCTGTGAGGAGGAAACGGCCCGGACCTCGATCACGATCAACCTCTGCTTTCAGGAGCAGGATCAACTGAGGACAGCGCTGAATCTCATCAATGGCGAGTAACCCGTCCCCTGCGGAGTGGAGGAATCCTTCGGGGTCGTCGGTCGAGTAACGACGAGTGAGGGCATCGTCCATCGTTGTGAAGGCAGTGTTATCTGACGGTTTACCGCATTCGGCGCATTGGAGGAATCGTCTCAGTCCGCATGGTCGGCAAGCCAGCGCTCGGCATCGAGAGCAGCGCGGCAGCCCGAACCTGCAGCCGTGATCGCCTGACGGTACGTGTGATCGACGGCGTCGCCGCAGGCGAAGACACCGGGCAGGTTCGTGCGCGTCGAGGGATTGTCAACCACGATGTAGCCCGCCTCGTCGAGGTCGACCTGGCCCTTGAGGAAGCCTGTGCGCGGCAGGTGCCCGATGGCGACGAAGACTCCGTCGACGGCCAGGGTCGACGTCGAACCGTCGAGCGTCGACTTCACGGTAAGGGCGGTGACCGTCTCGTCGCCGACGACCTCGTCCACCGTGGCATTCCACGCGAACTCGATCTTCGGGTCGGCAAGGGCGCGATCAGCCATCGCCTTCGAGGCGCGCAACTCATCGCGGCGGTGCACGACCGTCACCTTCGAGGCGAATTTCGTCAGGAAGGTCGCCTCCTCCATGGCGGAGTCGCCGCCGCCGATGACGGCAAGGGCCTTGTCCTTGAAGAAGAACCCGTCGCAGGTCGCGCAGTAGGACACTCCGCGCCCCGAGAGCCGGTCCTCGCCGGGGACGTTCATATGCCGGTATTCCGAACCTGTCGCCAGGATCACCGCCTTGGTGTAGAACACCTCATCATCGGTGGCCACGGCCTTGACATCGCTCGCGAGGGAGACTGTGACGACGTCCTCGAAGCGGATGTCGGCGCCGAATCTCTCCGCCTGCTCGCGCATCGAGTCCATGAGTTCGGGACCCTGGACGCCGGAGGGGAATCCGGGGAAGTTCTCGACCTCGGTCGTGTTCATGAGAGCGCCGCCCGCGCTTACAGCCCCCGCCAGGACGAGGGGGCGCAGTCCTGCGCGCGCCGTGTAGATCGCGGCCGTGTACCCGGCCGGACCCGAACCGACGATGACGACCTCGTGGATCTGCGCATCAGCGGGGATCGGTGCGGTGACATCGACGCGCGCTTCAGCGCTGGTCTCGACGGAATCGGTCGCGTCGACGTCAACGGCGAGGGCATTGGGGATGAAGGAGAAGGACATGGAGAACCAATCTGTTATCGGCGAGAGCCGGTCGGACGAAATCAGTTGACGCTCAACTCGTGCACCCACGCCCATGATTGACCATCGACGGAGGTCGGCATCGTTCTGAATGACAGTGCGATGGCGCTGGTCGTCACGGGCTCGGGTAGCGTGATCGTCGTTGTAGGTGACAACGCCGACGTCGTCATTTCTGTTCCGCTTCTCGGATTCGAGGTGTCTGTGACGTTGCGCACGACGACCTCTCCGCCCGATGTCGATGGATCCATCTCCAGGGTCACCGAGGAGACGGTGGCCTCCTGTTCGAGTTTCACGAGGATCGTGACATTCGAATCGTCGGCGAATTGGTTGTACTCGTAATAGCGCGAATGCCACGACGTGGAGCCGTCACCGTCGATCATGTTGACTGCGGTCTCCGGATGGTCGCCGTTGTCATCGGACCACGACAGGACGGAGACGGCGGTGATCCGCGGCGCGACGACAGCCGACGGCCCAGGCTTGTCCACGGACTCTTTGTCGCCGGACTGCGCCGAGGATGAGGCGGCGCTCGCCAGGGACTGGGCGAAGTCGATCTCGCCCACGGGGGCGAGGGCCGTGTTGATCGCCCAGATTGCGCCGACGACGGTGATGGCGATGGCGAGGATGAGCGTCGGCTTCGTCGGATCGATGAGGCGGTGCCCATCAGCGGAATACACCGGACCATCACCGCTATGGGCATCACTGGGAGCATTGTCAGCCACTCGCATCGCCTCATCGAAGGACCGGGAGGCGACGATCGGGGCATCAACGGTCGTCGTGAGCTCCTCACCGCTGAGATCGAGGCCGTCGTGGGGCAGCGGGGGAGGCGCGTTCTCGGCGTCAGGACGCGGGGGCATATCGTCGACCGGATCGGAGGCGGGCTCCTGCGCGGGCGGCGTATTCGCGAAATCCGCCTGTGAGGGGGTGCGGACTTTGGCCGTCGCCTCCTCGAGGGAGGCCTTCGTCCTGGCGGCCATCTGCGATGCGCCATCGCGGGCCTTGACGGCCCATGCCGATAATGAGGCTCCTGCGGCGGCGAACCATGCGCCCGCCCCCTGGGCTCCGGGCGCTTCGGTCTCGGGAGCATCGTCTCCGGGCGCCTCCGGCTCGTGCGGCATGGGGGGCAGCGGAGGGGACAGCACGCCATCGTCATCGGTGAGGGAATCGCCATCGCGCGCGAGGACGTCATCGAATGACAGCAGGGACTGATCCTGGGATGCAGAGGAATGGGACTCGAGGGAGTGGACGAGCGCATCGCGATCCACGGGCTTCGCCGACCCGTCCGAGTCCGACGCCAAAGGATCGACAGGCATCAGTTCCTCGTCCTCGTTCATATCACCCTCCGTTGAAGAAGAATCCACCTCGGCCATTATCCCCGCCTCTGCAGGGGTTTGCGCGATCGGCGCGGCGAGGATAGCGCGCAGACGGGCTGGAACCCGCAGGCGGGCCAACAGTGGGGCGATCGTCAACGCCGACTGCTCGGGGGAGATGGCTCGCAGGACCAGCATGTACACGAGGGATGTCACGACCGCCACCATCACCAGTTTGAGGGTCGCGATCGCGAATCGGACGATGGATGAGGCGATCGGAGTCGTCACACCGACGGCGCTCAGCGCGGCGAATGCCACAGCGCCCGCAATTGTCGCGCTCACCAGGAAGGCCGCATAGGAGAGCAACAGCATCGACTGATCGACGTAGGCATTCCTGCGCGAGACCCACACCACTGCAATGATACCCTGAACGAGGCGGCACACCGTCTCAGCGAGAGCGGCCCCGGCGACCCACCAGGCCGCTCCCGTCAAGAAGTACAGGGACCAGCCAACAATGACTTGAAGGATAGTCGGGCCTATCCCCATGAGGAACACGGGGCGCACGTCCTCGTACGCGAAGAAGACGCGCTGACTCATCAGCACCATTCCCGTCGACGCCACTCCGGGCATGAAGGCCGTGAGAATCCACGCATAGCCGACGACGAGACTCTGATTCGACTCGGCATACGCCGCCATCTGCATCATGGGGACCGACCCCGCCATGAGGATCGCCGCAGCGGGCAGGGTCAATGACGTGATCGTCTTGACGCCCAGATGGTAGGAGTCGGCCACTCCCCGGTCGTCGTCCTCGGCGACCGAATTCGCCATGCGGGTGAAGATCGCCGTCGTCAACGACACGGTGATGAGGGACTGGGGGACCATGAACACCATGAACGCAGTCGTCGATCCAAGGATCCCCGGGATGAGGACGTTGTGCGCCTTCGCATAGGCGTCGGCCAGTGCAGAGAGGTTACTCGACGACAGGACGCCGATCTGGCTGACCCCCAGAGTCGCGAATGTCCATCCCGCGACTTTCGACGTCGACCCGAAGGAGGTCCCGCGGAAGTGGAAGTCCGGTGTGAAACGGACCTTCGCGCGGCGCATTGGAATGACGAGGACGAGCGCCTGTGCGATGACGCCGAGGGTCGCCGAACCGCCGAGCAACCAGAACTGCGCGGATGACAGGTCCGCCACATTGATGCGCCCATCGGCGGTCCCCCACAGCATGAGGAACGCGCCCAGTCCGGCGATACCGACGATGTTATTGACCACGGGCGCCCACATGTACGGGCCGAAGACCCCGCGGGCGTTGAGCAGCTCGCCCAGCAGGTTGTACAAGCCGTAGAAGAACAGCTGGGGCAGGCACAGCAGTGCGAAGAGGATCGCGAGCGTTCGGATCTCGGAGTCGTATCCAGCAGCGGTGATGAAGACGAGGAGGGGGGCGGCGATCATCGCGATGATCGTCACGACGAAGAGGAGGGTGCCGGCCAGAGTGAGGAGGCGATTGACATATGTCTGCCCGTCATGTCTGCGCCTAAGAGCGCCGACGATCTGGGGGACGAGGACCGCATCGAAGACGCCCGACGCGAGAAGGTTGAAAACGGTGTTCGGAAGGGTGTTCGCCGTCTGGAATGCGGCGGAGACGCCGCCGCCGGCCGTTCCGATCGCCGCAATGAGCATGGCGGAGCGGACGAAACCGAGGATGCGCGACACCATCGTGCCCGACGCCATGATGGCGCTGGCTCGAAGGAGCGAGGACTTGCCTGCCGATTCGGTCATGGGTTCTCCAATACTCGACGCGCTCCGGCGCGTTTCCTCACGGTTCGCGTGAGCCCTGCGATGAAGAGCAATCCGAAGATCCCGGCCGCCGCCATCGTGAACGCATCCTCCCACCCTGCGCGCATCCGGACGAGAACCCTCTGCGAATCGTCGAGGATCGTTCCATCGGGCGTCGACACCTTATACGTCACTTCGATGTCGCCCGAGCCGATCGCCGTCACCGGCACCTCCACCGTCGTGACAGCTCCCGCGGGAATGGTCGCCGTCGTCGCATTCATCGCCTGAAGACGCGGGTCCGAGGGATTGAGGGTGACGGACACGGTGATGTCCCAGTCCAAGGAATTGCGCACGAGGACTGGGAATTGTGCGGACTTGTTGATGAGGTTCACCGCCGCCGAGGGCTCGACCGTCACCTTCTGGCGCAGCACCGACACCGATGCGCTGAACTGAGACGCCCTCGTCAACTGCTCATCCGGTTTGATCGCGGCGCTCATCGTCGGCAGGACGCCCTCCTCCACATCCGACAGAACCGCCTGGGGATCACTGGTCGCTCGCGCGAGGGGCGTGACCGAGGCGAACGCATCATTGAGAGTGGTCAGTGCCCTGTCGGAGTCCTCAGCAAGGGACCCGGGTTCGACGATCGTCCTCTCCACGTCGGTGGGCGTTGACCGCATCATGTCCTGGAGGGGGACGGGGGTCACCCAGCGCTGCGACAGCAGAGCGGTAAGCCGATCGGTGAGGCCGTTGGTCACCGTGGTCGTGCGCGGCACGGCCGCGAAGACGGTGCGCAGCGAATAGGGGCGCTCGCGGGTAATGATCGCGGTGACTGCGGCGAGACCCTGTTCGGCGTCGAGCGCATCCGCCCGAGAGGATGTGGACCAGCCCAGAAGGCTGGCGATCGCATCATTTTGAACGAGGACGGTGGCGGTGTCCCAGCTTTCCCCTTCGAGGGAGGTCTCGCCCGTCGAGGTCGATACTTCTGCGATGGCGAGCGATGTGAAGTCGAGGTCGTCATCGGGTTGGAGAGCACCGACGGGTGCGATGGTGACCCGATCCGAGTGGGCGGCCAACTGTGTCGTTCCAAAGGAGTCGGCGGAGGGCCACACCACATCTGTGAGGAACTGTGTCGTACTCGTCGCGGATAGGAGCGCGGGGGAAGAGGGAGCATCCTGGTCAGGGTTGTTCGCCGACTGCGCGCCCGACTGGGAATCAGCCGACTGCGCGTCGGATTGCGACTGCTCGGCCCTTCCCGACTGTTCGCCTCCCGCCGACTGTCCGGAGGCGGCATCGTCCTCGTATGCGGGGACTGTGCGATCGGGGAATGAAGCGAGGGAATCGGCTGCCCTGGCGAGAAGGCTCTCATTGCCTGCTAGAACGAGCGCTCCCAGATCCGCATCCCCATCGGGCAGTGCAACGACCTGGGGGGCGGTGGTGAATAGGGCGGAGAAGAAGCGCTGATCCTCGCGGCTCAACGACTGTGCGTTCAAGCCGTCGGAATGCTCTTGCGATACATCCGACACTTTGGCGTGGTGGGTTGCTGACTCGCCGTAGAGGGCGGAGTCGTCGGAATGCTCTTGCGATACATCCGACACTTTGGCGCGGGGGATCACCCGCGAATCCATGGCGAGAGTCGCCCCCGTCATCTGCGCGATCCGCTGGACTGCGAGCCTCTCCGCAGACGTGCCCGTCGTGTTCTCAGAAGTCCACGCGACCAGGGTAGACACCTCGATTCCTGCAAGATCCTCACCCGAATCCCAGATCGCGATCGACCGGTCGAAGCCCGACGATCCGGAGGAGTGGGCGGACACCGTTACAACGCGGGGCCCCCACTCGGAGTCCAGGGACAGGGGCAGTTGGGAGAAGGGGATGTGGATCTCGAAAGGTGTGGACGCCCCCACCCCCAGATCCTGCGAGAGGTTGTCGATGCTGACAGGTACGCCCGTCGCACCCGGCGAATTGAGCATGGTGGCGAGGGCGTCCACGGACACCGGCGTCCACGACTCCATCGACACGAAGAGCGCGGGAGTCGTGAGGACCTGATCTGACGTATTCGTCACGGTCCCCGAAACGACGAGCTCCTCTTCGGTGGTGAGGATCCGGGGCTGGAGGTCATTGATGACGACGCTGATGCCGTTGTGGGAGGAGGCCTGGGCGAAGAGTGACGGAGTCGAATCGGCTGCCCTGGATGCCGCCTCGGGGAGGAGGCCCACTGCGGCGAAACCGGTCATCGCCACTGCGAGGACGAGGGCGAGACCCGTGCGAATCCAGCGTCGTGCCGCGGCGCGCAGGTAGTAGGGCCGCCTCATTTACGCATCCTTATACAACAGATCGAGTGCAAGGGTGACGATCCGGCGCTCATTGGGATACGCGAGGTGGCGGGTCAAGTCCTGGAGCGGCATCCACGCGGCCTCTTCCGCCTCGTGATCGGGGTCGTTCTCAACGGTGATTGTCCCCGACACGTATCCCATGAGGTAGTGGTGGACGACCTTGTGGACGCGGCGGTCTGCCCCCGAGAACCAGTAGTCGATGCTCGCGAGATGGCGGATGATGCGGCCGTGGATGCCCGTCTCCTCGGCGACCTCGCGCAATGCTGCCTGTTCCGCGGTCTCACCGGCCTCCAAATGACCCTTCGGCAGGCACCATTCGATGCGGCCCGCACGATTGCGCCGCGCAATGATCGCCGCATAGGGGATGGCGTCGACGACATCGACGACGATGCCCCCCGCTGAGGTTTCGGATGACACGGGAAGATGCGCCGAATGCGAGTGGACTGCGCGCGACGATACATCACGACGCGGGGGTCTGGGGACCCCCGGTTTCAAATCCGTCGGACGTGCAGGCATAGGTCCACTCTAGTTGCCCGGAGCGACTATCTCGACGAAGACCGGGGGTGTAGACGTGGGTCGCCTCACCAAAGTCATGGTCGTTGCGCGTGGAGTTTGCACCCGTCGACGTGGCACCCTTAGAGGTGATGTGCCCTCAACAGTCAGCCCGAGTCTCCCCCTCCGATTCGTCCCCCCAGCGGGGGAGCAACGTCGACGCCGCCCGCGAATCGCGCGATATCCCGACGCTCATGGCGAATGCTCACCGCACATTCGCCGCACTTCCTCCCGCGATCCTCGAACTCGGGCGGATCTTCGACGACGCAGGAGAGCAGATCGCCCTCGTCGGGGGTCCGGTGCGTGACGCATTCCTCGGAGCGACCCCCCACGACCTCGACTTCGCGACCTCCGCGCTTCCCGACCGCACCGAGGAGATCCTGTCCACATGGGGGTCGGCGGTCTGGGATATCGGCAAAGAGTTCGGGACCATCGGCGCGCGCAGGGGCGACATCACCGTCGAGGTGACGACCTACCGTACCGACTCCTACGAGGTCGGCTCCCGCAAACCGGAAGTATCCTTCGGGGACACCCTCGAAGGGGACCTGACCAGGCGTGACTTCACCGTCAATGCGATGGCGATGAGACTGCCCGCCATGGTGCTAGTCGACCCGTACCACGGCCTCGACGACCTCGCCGAATCACGGCTGAGGACCCCCGTCACGCCGACGCAGTCCTTCGACGACGACCCCCTGCGCATCATGAGGGCCGCCAGATTCGCCGCACAACTCGAGATCGACGTCGATGTCGACGTCATGGACGCGATGGAGGCCATGGCTCACAGGCTCAAGATCGTCTCCGCGGAGAGGATCCGCGCCGAACTCGAACGTCTCATCCTCTCTCCCGCCCCCAGGCGCGGACTCGAACTAATGGTCCACACGGGGGTCGCCGACATCGTGCTTCCCGAGTTGTCCAACCTCGTGTCCACGGTGGATGAGCACCGGCGCCACAAGGATGTCTACGAGCACACCCTCACCGTCCTCGAACAGGCGATGGACCTGGAGACGGGTCCGGACGGCCCGGTGCCCGCCCCCGATTTCATCCTCCGCTTCGCCGCCCTCATGCACGACATCGGCAAGCCTGCGACGAGGCGATTCGAACCCAATGGCACCGTGTCCTTCCACCATCATGAGATGAAGGGCGCGAAGATGACGCGCTCGCGGATGAAGGCGTTGAAGTTCGACAAGGCGACGACGGAAGCGGTGTCGAAGCTCGTTGGCCTGCACCTGCGGTTCCACGGATACGGCGAGGCCACGTGGACCGATTCGGCGGTGCGGCGCTATATCGCCGACGCCGGGGACCAGCTCGAACGCCTCCACCGGCTCACCCGCGCTGACTGCACGACGCGCAACCGCCGCAAGGCCCTCATGCTGTCGAGCGCCTATGACGATCTCGAAGCCCGCATCGATGCCCTGCGCCAGCAGGAAGAACTCGATGCGATACGCCCCGACCTCGACGGGGACCAGGTGATGGAGATCCTCGGGCTGCGCCCGTCACGCGCCGTGAAGATGGCGCTCGATCACCTCATGACGCTGCGGATGGACCGCGGTCCCCTTGGCGAGGAAGCCGCGCGCGAAGAACTGCTCGCCTGGTGGGCGTCGGACGAGGTCCGCGATGTCGCCGCCGAATACGAGGCGCAGCAGGCGCGCTGGGAGGTGATCACCGCCGCGAAAAGGGCCCGCAAACAGGCTGCGAAGAAGGCACGCGAGGCCTCCCAAGGGGAGTAGAACCCGTCACGAATTCGGCCGTTTCGCAGGATTACTGCGTAGGCTGGAGGAACAGACCCCTGCTGAAAGGCTGAATTCGTGGCGAAATCTGACGGGAGAATGGGCTGGAACGAGATCATGGGATCCGGCTCCCGGTCCTCACATCTGCCCAAGCGCGCCGACGCGGCCCGCCCGCGCGAGGGTTCTTCGACGTCTGCGGCTGCGCGCTCGGGCGGTTCTCGCAAGTCGGCGACGGGCACGGCGCCGAACTCCAAGAAGCGGGGTAAGGGCTCTGGTTCGCGTCATATCGGGCGCAAGATCGGGCTTGGCCTGCTCTTCGTATTCCTCGCCGTACTCATCGCGGGAATGGGCGCATTCCTCACGCTCTATTCGCGGCTGTCGATCCCTGAAGCGGATGATCTCGCCCTCGCGCAGAAGACGACGCTGTACTACTCCGACGGCACCACCACCATGGGCAGCTTTGGAGACGTCAACCGCAATATCATCGACACCGCCACGCTGCCCGACTACGTCGGCAAAGCGGTCGTCGCCAGCGAAGACAGGACCTTCTACACGAACTCCGGGATCGACTTCAAGGGCATTGCCCGTGCCCTGTTGAACAACCTCACGACGGGGAGCAGGCAGGGCGGCTCCACTCTCACCCAGCAGTACGTGGAGCGCTACTACGTCGGGGAGACGACGTCCTACCTCGGAAAGGCGAAGGAAGCGGTTCTCGCCATCAAGATCAACCGCGAACAGTCCAAGGATGAGATCCTCGGCAACTACCTCAATACGATCTACTTCGGCCGCGGGGCCTACGGCATTGAGGCGGCGTCACGGGCCTACTTCGGCCACCCCGCAGCCCAGATGACGCTGGCGGAGTCGGCCATGCTCGCGGGCATCATTCCCGCACCCTCCGCCTGGGATCCCGCAGTCGACGAGGATCAGGCGAGGCAGCGCTTCGAGCGGGTCCTCTCGCTCATGGTCGAGGACGGGTGGATCAGCGCTGAAGACGCCAAAGCGGCGGTCTTCCCCCAGACGGTCGACCCGTCCTCGCAGGTTGACGAATCGATGTCCGGTCCGACCGGGTACCTCATCGAACAGGTGCGCTCCGAGCTCCTCGCGTCGGGCGCCTTCACCGAGGAGGCGATCGCGACCGGCGGATTGAAGATCACCTCCACCATCGACAAGGACCGCCAGGACGCGGCAGTCGCCGCAGCGGAGATGATGAACTCGATCTCCGGATGGGATCCGAAGAGTATGCACGTCGCCCTGTCCTCCGTGGATCCCAAGACGGGTGAGATCGTCGCCGAGTACGCGGGGGCGGACTACCTGAGCCGTCAACAGAACGGGGTGACTCAGGACATCGCGATGGCCGGGTCGAGTTTCAAGGCGTTCACGCTGCTCGCGAACGCTGAAAACGGCGGCTCCGTCAAGGACCGCTTCTCGGGTAAATCGCCCCAATACTTCAAGGGCATCGAATCAGCGGTGACGAATGACGGAGGGTACTCCTTCGGGACTGTCGACCTCGTCAAGGCGACCTCGTACTCGATCAACACCGCCTTCGTCGCACTCAATGAGAAGGTCGGCGCGCACGCCACCATGGAGACGGCGATCAAAGCGGGGATCCCCGAGGACACGGTCGGACTGGAACCGACGCTCCTCAATGTCCTCGGATTCGCGGCCCCCCACAACATCGACTTGTCTACCGCGTATTCGACGATCGCCAACGGCGGGTCGCGCATCAATGCGCATATCGTTCGCTCGGTGTCGGATTCTCGGGGCAACTCCGTCTACCAGGCGCCGACAACGAGCAAGAGGGCCTTCACCGTCGAGGACGTCTCCTCGATCATGCCTGCTCTTGAGGCGGTCACCGAGAGCGATGGAACGGCGGAGGCGGTCGCGTTGGCGCTGCCGAAGTTCACCGCCGCCGGCAAGACCGGAACCTCGCAGGAGCAGAGGTCCGCGCAATTCGTTGGCTTTGTCCCCGGCCTGGTGACGGCCGTGTCCATGTACCAATCCGATGAGAATGGCAATGCGGTGCCGCTCGATAATGTCGGCGGACTCAACCAGTTCCACGGCGGCGATTGGCCGGTCGATGTGTGGATCTCCTATATGAAGGTTGCGACGGGGACTCTTACCGCCACCGACTTCGACTGGAAGGTGTCGACGAATCGCAAGTCCACTTCGACGGTCGAACAGCCCCAATCAGTGCCGCAGTCGGGTCAGATCGGGCAATCTGGGGGCCAAGCGCCCGCGGATCAGCAGACGCAGAACCAGCCGCAGACTCCGTCCACCGACACACGCCCCGAACCTGATACAACGAATCCGGACACGGGCGCCGGCAACGATTCCAATTCGGGTGCGAACACCAATCCGGGGGGCGGGGGCAACGGTGGCTCGTCGGATGCCGGCAACTCCGGTGGAGGAAACGGTGGGAATCAGAACCCCGGTACGGACACGGGGAATGAGAACCGCCAGGCGAACCCGAATACCAGGTAGCGCCGCAAGAAGATTCTCGGCTGAAACGAGTTCGGGCTCCCAGCCGATGCTGGGAGCCCGAATCGCTCACTCGCATCAGTCGATGCGAAGAATCACTTCGCCGCGATGACGCGGATCTTCAGGTTCGCAGACACCTCAGAGTGGAGGTTGACGCTCACCGTGTAGTCGCCGACCGTCTTGATCGGGGCGGCGATGATGATGCGACGACGGTCGATCGTCAGGCCGAGCTGCTCTTTGACCGCGTCGGCGATCTGAGCTGCGGATACGGCGCCGAAGAGGCGGCCCGCATTGCCGACCTTGCCGGTAAGGGTGACGATCCCGGCGCCCTGGAGGGCGTCGCGCAGTTCGCGCGCATCGTCGACGGTTGCGATCTCGTGGCGGCGGCGTGCGGCGGCGATCTGGTCGATCTGCTTCTGTGCGCCCTTGGTCCACTTGGTCGCAAAACCGCGGGGGACGAGGTAGTTGCGGGCGTAGCCCGACTTGACCTCGACGACCTCGCCGGCATTGCCTAGGCCCGCAACGTCATGGGTGAGGATGAGCTTGGTGGTAGCCATAGTCTGTATCCTTTCCCGATCAGCGGCCGGTCGACGAGTAGGGCAGGAGCGCCATTTCGCGGGCGTTCTTCACTGCGCGGGCAATGCGGCGCTGCTCTTGGACGGACACGCCGGTCACGCGACGAGCGCGGATCTTGCCACGGTCAGAGATGAACTTGCGCAGGAGCGCGGTGTCCTTGTAGTCGATCGACTCGATCTTGGCTGACTTCAGCGGGTTGGCCTTCTTCTTGATGGGCTTGTTGCGAAGTTGAGGCTTCGCCATGATGGTCTCCTTGGATCCGAGTGGGACGCGATCCCACTCCATTGATGTCTGAGTGTCTGATCAGCGCGGAGTTGCCGGGCCGATCAGAACGGCGGCTCACCGAATGCGGCGTCGCCTTGCGAGGATGCGCGCCACGGATCGTCAACGGTGCCGCCGGCGGGAGCACCGTAGCTGGCTTGGGGAGAACCACCACCCTGGTAGCCCTGATTCGATCCACCACGGTTGGCGCCCTGGTAGCCGGAGTCAGGTGCGCCACCACGGTTCCCTCCCTGGTAGCCCCCCTGGGCGTAGCCGCCCTGGGGTGGGACGCGCTCCACGGTCGCCTTGGCGCGACGCAGACTCGGTCCGGCTTCGTCGACCTGCATTTCAACGACGGTGCGCTGCTGCCCATTGCGATCCTCGAAAGAGCGCTGGGTGAGGCGACCCTGGACGATGACTCGCATGCCCTTGCGCAAGGACTCGGCGATATTGTCCGCCATGTCCCGCCACGCGGAGCAACGCATGAACAGGGTGTCCCCATCGCGCCATTCGCCGGCATTGCGGTCGTAGGTGCGGGGCGTTGAAGCAACGGTGAAGTCGACAACTGTCGCACCGGACTGCGTGAAGCGCAGTTCCGGATCAGCAGTCAGGTTGCCGACGATCGTGATGACGGTTTCTCCGGCCATATCGACTCCTTGGGTCGGTGCAGGTGGGTGGGATGGTTCTCGCCAGATGCTCAGTGGGCGTCGGGGCGCAGGAGCTTGGTGCGCAGGATGGCCTCGTCGAGGCCCATGCGGCGGTTGAGCTCGAGTGCGACATCGGGAGTCGTCGTCATGGTGATGACGACGTAGATTCCCTCGGATCGCTTGAGAATGTCGTAAGCAAGACGACGTTTGCCCCAGACGTCGACCTTCTCGACGGAGCCGCCATTCGCGGCGACCGGCTCGAGGTACTTCTCCATCATGGGGGTGACGGCGCGCTCGTCGATCGACGGATCGAGGATCACCATCAGTTCATAGTTACGCACGTTGTGTCCCACCTCCTCTGGTCTTTACGGTCACGGACGGTCCGTGACAGGAGGGTCATGCATGTGCGAGGGCCATGTGACCCGCGCGTGAACCGCCACTGCTGGGAGGCGATGACAGTCCAACGGTCAACTCTAGTGCCCCCGGCTCGTCTTTTCCACTTGCCCGCTCAGAGTCCTCAGCCGCTTTCCGCAGATCCGCATTCATCGGGCACCGAGCCCTCGAACCGCTTATCGCCCTGCGGGGGCAGGGGGGTCGAGGATGACTGGCGTGAACCAGGTGCGCCACACATTGGAGACGGTGCGCGCCCCGATGTAGACGAATCCGTAGGCGAACCACACGGCGGCGACGACGACCTGCGCGGAGGCTCCCGCCTGGCGCATAGAGTCGATGAAGGCGAGGGAGGGCAGGTAGACGAGCAGCTGGAGGACACCCGCAACGGCGAAGAACCTATTGTCCCCCGCCCCGAGCAGCACCCCGTCGAGCATAAAGACGAGTGCCGCGAAGGGCAGTCCGAACCCTGCGGCGATAAGGCCCCAGGTTGCGATCGGCCACATCCCTGCCTCGGATCCGAAGAGGCGGGGCAACAGCGGGGAGACGATGGCGACGAGGACGGCGAGGAGTGCTCCCGCTGCCGCTCCCCACAGGGCGAGGACCCGCAAGAGTGTGCGCAGCCGAGTGCGCTCCCCCTGTCCGATGGCGAGCCCGACGAGGGATTGCGCGGCAATGGCGAGGGCGTCGAGGATGAAAGCCGTCAGCGTCCACACGGTGAGGACCACCTGGTAGGCGGCGAGGGGCTCTGAGCCGAGCCGCGACACGGGCCAGATCGTCGCCAGGCCCGCCATGCGCAATGCGAGTCCCCTCACGATGAGGGGAGCCCCGTCCTTTGCGGCGGCGAAGATCCCCGAGGTGTCCGGGGTCAGGGGGACGGCGAGTCGGTGCGCCCTGCGGGCGATGATCGTGCAGTAGACGCCCGCCATGGCGAGCTGGGTCGCCGACGTGCCCGCGCCCGAGCCGGCGATTCCCCACCCGAGCCCGTAGATGAGCAGCGCATTGAGCGCGACATTGACCGCCGCTCCCACTCCCGTGACGATCAGCGGAGTCGTCGTGTCCTGGAATCCGCGCAGGGTGCCGACGGCTGCGAAGCTCATGAGCATCCCGACGAGGCCGGGGGCACTGGCCCATAGATAGGCGTTCGCGTGGGGCAGGAGGGAGCCGTCCACCGTCATCGCCTTCGTGAGGGGACTGGTGGCGAGGACGAGGCCGATAGCGCTCGCGATCCCCAGTCCTGCGGCGAGCCATATGGCGCTAACGCCTGCGCGTACGGCGCGCCCGGGGTCCCCGGCTCCGAAGGCGCGCGCCGTCAGCGAGGTTGTGGAGTAGGCGAGGAAGATGAACAGGACGACGACGGTCTGGATGATCTGAGAGGCGAGGGACATGCCCGCGAGCTGTGCCGTCCCCAGGTGCCCCACCATTGCCGAGTCGATGAAGGTGAAGAGCGGCTCGGCGACGAGAGCGCCGAGGGCGGGCAGAGCGAGTGCGAAGATTTGGCGGGATACTACCGAAAAGTCGCTGTTCGCGGTCGAGGGCGCACCTTCGAGGGGCGCTTGAGGGTTCGGTGGGCGGCGTTCGTCGTTATCCACTGATTGCAACTCCAATTCTTTTCCACATTCTGTGCACACATCTGTGGACAAGTGGGGTGCGCAGAGTGTGGCAATAGAGCCACAAAGTGTAGCGAATTCCAAATTCTGATGTTTTTGCGTTTCGTGGTCGTCCACATGGCATGTGGACGACACGCCGCAGTGTCCACACCTCATCCACACTCCATCCCCATTCACGTGTGCACGGAGAGTGGGTATTCGACGCGATGAGGCGCTACCCTCCAGGCATGTGTACGCGCGCGGAGCGCATGGATTGGGACGGGGCACGGAGGGCTGCATGGCGGGGGATTTCGATCGCACACCACCACAGGACATCGACGCGGAGATGTCCGTCCTCGGCTCCATGATGCTCACGACTGATGCGATCGTCGTCGTCACAGAGGAGATCCGCGGCCAGGACTTCTACATGCCCAACCATGAGATCATCTTCGATGCGATCGTCGACCTCTTCGGGCAGAACGAGCCCGCCGACGCCATCACTGTCGCCGGGAAGCTCCAGCGCGACGGGACACTCCAGCGCGTCGGCGGCGCCGCCTACCTGCACTCGCTCATCGCCTCGGTGCCCACCGCTGCGAACGCCGGATACTATGCGCGCATCGTGCGCGAACGGGCCATCATGCGCCGCCTCGTGACTGCTGGGACCCGCATCGTCCAACTCGGTTACGCAGATGCTGGCGAAGTCGAGGAGATCGTCGAACAGGCCCAGTCGGAGATCTACGCGGTCTCCTCGGAGCGCACCTCGAAGGACTACATCTCGATGGAGTCGATGGCGCACGACATCCTCGAGCACCTCGAAGACATTCAGGAGAACCAGGGCAGGCTGTCCGGGGTTCCCACCGGCTTCACCACCCTCGACGATCTCACCCAGGGCCTGCACGGGGGGCAGATGATTATCGTCGCCGCGCGCCCCGCCATGGGGAAATCGACGCTCGCCCTCGATTTCTGCCGATCAGCATCCGTGCGCCACGGCATCACCTCGCTCATCTTCTCCCTGGAGATGAGCCAGCAGGAGATCGCGATGCGCATGCTCTCCGCCGAATCGGGGGTCTTCTTGTCGAAGATGCAGTCCGGTTCCATGACCGAGCACGATTGGCGAAAAGTGTCGGGCACCGTGTCGAAGCTCGCAGAGGCCCCCCTGTACGTGGACGACTCGGCGAATATGACGATCACGGAGATCCGTTCCAAGTGCCGCCAGCTCAAGCAGCAGCACAACCTCGGCCTCGTCGTCATCGACTACCTCCAGCTCATGACGAGTGGACGCCAGGTCGAATCGCGTCAGCAGGAAGTGTCCGCGATGTCGAGGAACCTCAAGCTCCTCGCCAAGGACCTCGAGATTCCGGTGGTGGCGGTCGCCCAGCTCAACCGGAATTCAGAGTCCCGCAACGACCGCAAGCCCATGATGTCTGACCTACGCGAATCCGGGTCCCTCGAGCAGGACGCGGACATCATCATGCTGCTCCACCGCCCCGAGTACTACTCGGAGGGTGAGCGCCCTGGTGAGGCGGACATCATTGTCGCCAAGCACCGCAATGGCTCGACGGCGACGATCAAAGTCCTTTTCCAAGGGCATATGGCACGCTTCGTCAACGACACGCGCCGAGAGGATCCCGATGCCATGCGCCGAGAGAACGTCGCAGAATAGGGTCAACCCGTCATGCGCGTGAAGCATGCTCATAGGGCCAGTCCGATGAGGCATGCGAGCAACCCCCACGCTGCGCGATGCACGATCACTTCGACGGCTCCGGCGGGTGAGAGCTGGTGGAAGTGAGGGGGAAGAAACCCCAGATGATGTACGCGGCGAGGACGGGGTGTCACTGGGCAAAACAAAGAGCGTGACGCCACATGTGTCACGCTCGGTCATGGGGGGCGCGCATCCTTGCGCGCCCCGAATCATCTGCTCAGTGCTTCTCGTTGCGGGAGATCGCGTAGGCGGCGGGGATGAAGAGGATCGCGGAGAGGCCGACGAGGGCCGCGATGACGATCGACACGGGGGAGGAGGCGTTGATGGCGGCGACGACGCCGAGAACGGCGAGGAGGACGACGGTCGCGACGAGAGCCGAGACATCAGCGGTCTTCTGCCAGGAGGCGATGGCGATCTCAGACTTGACGATGTGTTCCATGAGGATTCTTCTTTCAGTCAGTGCTGTTGCGAAAGCACCGACTGTGCCCCGCACAGCAGTGTGTCAATGTTGCTTCGAAGGTCTGGGCCTTTGTGCCCCCTTGTTCAGCACCTCATACGGTAGCAGTGCGAGGCGGGGGAGTCCATTCCGTGTGAGCGATGAGACACGCCTTTGACCTGCATAATCGCCGGGTCGTCCGACAAATTATCATCATTGGCGGAAACGTTTCCAGAGTTTTTGGTGAAATTAGGCTGAAAGTCCCAGTCGTAGGCGGAGGGTTATCGACAAGTCAACGCGGAGAAAAACCGGTCCTCCGTGCACGAGGAGTGCACGGAGGACCGGCGTATGAGAATGTCAGCCGAGCTGCTGAATGTTCTCCGCCTGCAGGCCCTTGGGGCCCTGAGCAGTGGTGAACTCGACCGTGGCGCCCTCGAAGAGGGTGCGACGGCCGGACTCCTGAATAATGTTGGAGAAGTGAGCAAACACGTCGGCGGAGCCGTCATCGGGAGTGATGAAGCCATAGCCCTTCTCATCGTTGAACCATTTCACGACACCGGTGGTCATGGGGTTTTTCCAATCTGCAAATGTGCCCCTCAGGGGCGGTGTACCGGACCGGGTGCCGATCCGGCATAGTGACCCAACCTCGTGCAACCGCCCGGTAAAAAGCAAGTCCTGCAATGAAACTGTGTGACTACGCGTACCATCCTAATCGACCGGGGCCCTCATCGGTGCACCATGGTCCAACAAGTGGTTGATACCTCGGAATGAGATCAATGTCGTCCCCGCCGGTTGAAACCAGGGGAACCCACAGGATGGACTGTGGAAACCGATGGATGGAATGGGGGGAGTAACCTGAACACGACGAGCATCCCGCACCGGCAGGCAAAGCATGCGCTGACCCGCATTGAAATAGTTGATCATTATGTTGGAGTTCCTATGGACGCTTCGCCGCACCCAGCACTCGCCATCCGGGGACTGGTCAAGGTCTACGGCAATCTGCTCGCCGTCGCCGACCTGAGTCTGGACGTGCCCGTTGGCTCCTTCTACGGTTTCGTCGGCCCCAATGGGGCGGGCAAGACCACGACGCTCAACATGGCTACCGGCCTGCTGCGCCCCGACCGGGGTACCACCCTCGTCCAGGGAGTCGACGTGTGGACCGAGAAGGCGCGGGCCCGTCGCCTCCTCGGCGTCATGCCCGATGGGATGCGTCTGCTGGACAAACTCTCCGGCGCGGACCTGCTCACTCATGTCGGCATGCTGCGCGGCCTGGACAGGGACACTGCGCGGAGCCGAACAGCAGAACTCCTCGACGCCCTCGACCTCACCGGAGCCGCGAACAAACTCGTCGGAGACTACTCAGCCGGAATGTCCAAGAAAATCGCATTGGCATCCGCCCTCATCCACGGGCCGCAGGTCGTCGTCCTCGATGAGCCCTTCGAGGCCGTCGACCCCGTCAGCGCCGCGAATATCCGCACCATCCTCACCCGTTTCGTGGATGGGGGCGGCACCGTCATCCTGTCCAGCCACGCCATGGCAACCGTTCAATCCCTGTGCACTCACGTCGCCGTCATCAACGAGGGGCGCCTCGTCGCCGCAGGCACGACCAACGAGGTCGCCGCCGGGATGAGCCTGGACGATCGATTCGCCCAACTCGTCGGCGGGCGCCGAGCCGAAGAGGGGCTGTCGTGGTTCGGCAACTGATCGCCCTGAAGGCGAAGATGACCTGGAATACCTTCACCCGACAGACGTGGGTCCTCGTCATGGTGGTCCTCGGACTCGTGTACGCACTGGGCATGGTGGCGAGCCTGACGGTCGCCGTGGTCGGGTCGATCCTCTGGGGCGACGCCGAAGTCCCACTCGCAGTGCTCACTCTGGGCGGCGCGGGGCTCGTCCTGGCCTGGTGGGTCGTGCCCGCTGTGTTCTTCGGAATGGACAACACCTTGGATCCCGAGCGCTTCGCTCCCTATGTCGACCCGTCCCCCAGATTCGCATCCGGACTCGTGGCGGCCACCGGCGTCGGCGTCGCGGGAATCCTCTCCACGCTCCTGTCACTGCTGCCCGCCCTCGGCTGGGCGGTCGCCGGGAATCCGGCTGCCGCGCTGGCGGCCCTACTCGTCGCGCCCCTCGCCCTGGCCACCGCTTTCACTTGGGCCCGCGCCCTGAGTACGTGGATCGGGACAAGACTGCGGGCGACCTCGGCCCGTCGCGACATGAGCGCCGCAGTGTCCTCCACCCTCTTCATCCTCGTCCTCGCCCCTGCCGGACTGTGGATCCAATGGCTGGTGCGCGACTTTAGCCCCGACGCCGTCGTGCGCAGTGCGCGCATCGGAGCGTGGACGCCATTCGGCGCGGCCTTCGGCGTGCCTGCCGCCATCGCCGAGGGCGACTGGCTCACCGCCGCAGCGCGCCTCGCCCTCGCCGTACTCACGCTCGCTGTCGGCTTCCGGTTGTGGCTGCGCGTCCTCGCCGATGCCATGACGGGGGTCGCGGACCCGGTGTCGGAGAGCGCACGCGACGCCATCGCCGAAGGGCGGCGTCTGATCGACCCGTCGAAGGAGGGCGCTCACGAGGCTCACGCTCGTGCGGCGCACGACTACCTGCCGCGCGTCCAGTGGTGGCAGATGATGGGTCTGAGCGGCCCGACCGCGTCCATGGCGGCCCGGACCGCGCGCTACTGGGTGCGAGACGCGCGCCTCGTGGTGTCCCTGACGAGTCCGATGCTCTTCATCATTCTGGCGGTGATGTGGGACCGCATGGCTGGAATGCCCGGCGGATTGAGCATATTCTGGCTCTACTTCATGCCGATCGTTCAGGGCACCGTCATCGGGAGCCTCGCCCAGTATGATTCGACTTCGCTGTGGATCTCGGTATCCTCGGCGATCACCGGGCGACAGGAGCGCGCGGGTCGATTAGTGGGCTCTCTGCCCATCTCTGCGGGGCTCATGGTCGCTGGCGTACTCGCATACGCGCTCCTGACGGGGAGGGGGCCCGGTGACACCGCGAACCTGGTGGCGATGGCGATCGCCTTGCTGATGTGCTCGGCTGCCCTTGCCCTGGTCGTCGGCTCGGTATGGGTCTACCCGGTTCAACCTCCAGGAACATCGCCCATGTCGACTCGGGGCACCGGTCACATGATGGCGACGATACTCATTCAAAGCGCCGCCCTCCTGGGTGCGTTGCTCGTGGGACTTCCGGTCATCATTTCCACATCGTTGTCCCAGGCCGGGGTGATCGCCGCATGGGCGGGCCCGCTCGTGTCCGTTCCCTGGGCGTTGATCATCGCTGTCGGGGGCGTGTGGGTTGCCGGGAGGCTGTGGGACGCGAATGATGTCGCGATCCTCACGAAGATCCGCTCATGGCCCGGGCACTGAGCGGCTCACACAACCAGCCGATGCTGAATGAACTTTTGTTACCAGTGTCTTTAGCTCTTTTGAATGTCGTTGAGGAGAAAAGTTCACAATTGTGCGGACTTGCGGTGCAATTCCCTGAAGCGGATCGTCCTGGGTGTGGTGGAGGGTCTGATTCCGCGGAAGGATGATGACCATGTCAGCACCGCGGATTCATGTCCGACTCATTGCCGAGCTTCACCCACGACATACATTCACTCCTCTGGCTCGATGAAGTCCCAGATGTTCAACTGGACGGTCGGCGCCGCACCGTTATGGCCGGCGCGGTAGCATGCGCACCTCATGTCATGAACGACGCGAGTGTCGAAGACAGGGGCAGAGTCGTAGATGCGTTCGTCTCTTCCTGAGATCCACCCGATCGGAGAATCGGCATTCACCCCGGCCTCCCGCATGACAGAAGGCGGAAACCACACGAAGGTCCGCATCGGCAAACGAGTGACGATGGTTCCCCGGCACCGCGAGGTGTCAGAGGGGACCGCACGAGGAATCATCAAGAGCATGGAGGAGAAGTGACCGTGGAGATCATCGCCCGCGTCTACCGCGACGGCCGCTGGTGGGCCGTCGAAACCCCCATCAACGGGAGCACCCAGTACACGCAGGGAAAGACCCTTGCTGAAGCGCAGGCCATGGCCGAAGACCTCGTCGCCATGTGGGCCGAAGAACTCGACGATGACGCACTGCGCGCCGCCGAGATCGTCCTCGCCGTCAACGGCGACGTCAAGAAGGCCGCTGACGCTGTCAAGACCGCAGCCGAAGCCGCTGAAACCGCCCGCGAACACGCTCGCGCCGAACAAGTGCGTGCAGTTGCTCAGCTTCGCGAGGAAGGCCTGACGATGCAGGACATTGCAACCGTTCTCGGCGTAACCAAGGGCCGTGTTTCCCAGCTCGCCCACGCCTGAACGACAGGAGCCTACAGCCCGATCAGAGAGCTCGCCCTTGTTCTGCAATACCAGAATGCGAAAAAGCAGAGAAGGAAGCCGAACGCGAAGAACACGCCAGACTGCGCGATACCTGACCGACTGGCCACGGATCGAGCCTCTCGGCGATGTAACGGTCCCACATGCGCCGCTACTTGATGATCGTACGTTCCTCGGCGTAGGAGGCCAGATGCTCGCAGAACTCCTCGGAGGCTCGGGCGCAGGTCGTGGTCTCAGCCTCGGCATCACGGATCGTGGCCTCGCGGATCTGACGGGCCGCGACAGGGCAGATCCGATCGATGAGATCGCAGAAGTCGAGGGTCTGCCGATAGGTCTCGAAACGGTCGGATATCGGGGCCTGGCCGGGGGGCGAGCCGGTACTGGACTTGGAAGATGAGTGTCTTGTCCTTGAGGCCGATCGGAGAGGGCTTAGGCACGCAGATCAACTCGCAGCGCGTCAGCCGAGACCGGTCAACGAAGAGCTAAGATCGCTTCTTGCGCAGGCACCTGTAGTCTCCGCTGTAGCTTCGATACTTTGAGTACCTCGGTTTTTTCGCAGAATACTGCGGAAAAGTACTGGTGCGCGAGGGGGGAGTTGAACCCCCACCCCATCACTGGGACACGGACCTGAACCGTGCGC
Organism: Actinomyces mediterranea; assembly: GCF_900155595.1. Classification (GTDB taxonomy): domain Bacteria; phylum Actinomycetota; class Actinomycetes; order Actinomycetales; family Actinomycetaceae; genus Pauljensenia; species Pauljensenia mediterranea. The sequence continues at coordinate 977,743 of NZ_FTPB01000004.1, read as the reverse complement.
GTCTGCCTATTCCGCCACTCGCGCGCTTGAAGAAGGTTACGAGCAATCCTGCGCCCGCGTCAAATGACGTCCATACGCGGCGGTGCCGGAAAACCGTGGCCCACGACTCGAACAACAACTGTTAACAATCGGTGTCGACGAGTATGAAAATCCCGCAGATCCTGCGAGAACTCGAATAGACTGGCACAACGATCACCCATGAAGACGACGAGGTCTTGTGAATGACACCCACTGCCCACACACCGCTGTCGGTCAACCCGCGCTCCGCGAAGAACATGTCGACCAGACAGAAGCGACCACACCAGAAGGTCAACCCCGTCAAACTCTTCGGTCAAGTCGGGGCCGTTCTCGCCATCGTGATTTTCCTCTTCGTGCGCCTGCCCGGCCTCGAAGCCGAAGGATCGCGCATGTTCGGCATCTTCCTCGCGGCGATCCTCCTATGGGTGACCGAAGCGATTCCCCTCGCTGCGACCGCGACCCTCGTCATCTTCTTAGAAGTCCTCTTCGTCTCCGACCATGCACTGCTCACGGTTGGCGAGGACGCCCCGAAGTACACGGTCTTCTTCGGCGCCCTCGCCAACCCTGTCATCATCTTGTTCCTCGGCGGTTTCATGCTCGCCGACGGTGCAGCCAAGTACAAGGTTGACCGCGCCCTATCCGCGGTTCTGCTCAAACCCTTCCTCGGCAAACCGCGCCTGACCATTATGGGCGTCATGCTCATCACGGCACTCATGAGCATGTTCATGTCGAACACTGCGACCACCGCGACTATGTTCGCCGTCATGATGCCCGTCATCCTCGGACTGCCCGAGGGCAGGGCGAGAACCGGCATCGCCCTGTCGATCCCCGTCGCCGCGAATGTCGGCGGCATGGGCACTCCCGTCGGCACCCCGCCCAACGCCATCGCCCTGGGTGCACTGCAAGCGGCGGGCGTCTCCATCACCTTCCTCGATTGGATGCTCGCCGCCGTCCCCCTCATGCTCATCGTCCTCGTCGTGTCCTGGCTGTTCATCTCTTGGCGCTACGTCCCCAAGGACGCTTCCTTCACCATTGACACATCAGCGACATTCGACACCTCGAAGAATGCGCAGATCTTCTATGTCGTCGCCATCATCACGATCCTCCTGTGGATGACGGAGGCCCTTCACGGGATCTCTTCGAATGTCGTCGGATTCCTGCCAGTCGTCGCCCTCATGGTGACGAGGGTGATGAGCGGCGACGACCTGCGAGCCCTCGACTGGCCGGTCTTGTGGCTCGTCGCAGGCGGTATCGCCCTGGGCAGCGGCGTCGGCGCGACCGGCCTGGACGCATGGCTCCTCGGATCCATCCAGTGGGCGGCCATCCCGATGCTCCTGCTCATCCTCACCCTCGCCCTCATCGGCTGGGTGACCTCCAATGTCATCTCCCACTCGGCGTCGGCGAACCTCCTCGTCCCCATGGGCATGGGCTTGGCGGCGTCGGTGTCGATGCCGGCGGCGCAGATCGCGATCGTCCTCGCCCTGGGCTGCTCACTCGGCATGTGCCTGCCGATCTCCACCCCGCCCAATGCGATCGCATACTCCACGGGAACCACGCCCACACGGGAGATGGTCGTCGTCGGAGTCGTCGTCGGAGTCGTCGGCGTCCTCCTCCTCGCGTTCGTCGCACCGCTGACGTGGGGTCCCCTCGGGGTGATCTAATATGGCGATCGTCGAGGGCGAGGCCGCCGCAGGGATCACCCTGAAGAACTCGGACGTGTGGCGGCGCACCGATGTGCGAGAAAGCGGCCACCGCGAGGGCGCTCACGTCCACATCCTCGTCATCGGCGACGACTCGCGTCGCCTCGCTCGCTCCCTCACCGAAGACATGGCGTTTGCCTTCCCGAACCTGTGCCTCGACCGGATCGACGGGCCCGGAGAGATCGATGCGTACAACGCGAGTCTGGGGCCCGCGGATCACGTCGTCCTGGGGCTCATCACCTCCGAAGTACCCGAAATCGACGACGTCCTCGCCCGCATGGACGACATGCCGATCCTCGAACCGACCAGATGGCTCGTCGTCACCGACCAGGAGTCCCACTCCGACCTGGCCAAGGCGACGACCTCGCAAAGGCTCGCCTCCGTCGTGTCCGTCCCCTGGACCGTGCCCCTGCTCATTGGGCAGTCCTATTCGGCGATGGTCCGTCACCTCGTCGCCGATGGGCGCACCCTCGCCGGTGTGCGCGCACTCATCGGGCCCCCTCCTCCCAACGCCGTCCAGGGCCCGCTCCTGGAGGGCCTCGACTTGTCAGAACACGAAGTCGTCCGCCAACTCCTCGACGGGGTCGAAAGGGTTCTGGGCCGTCGCCCCCGCCTCATGATCCCCGCGGGTACGGCTCTTGCGGTCCAGGGGGAGCCCGCCTGTGCCGTCCACCTCATCCTCGAAGGGGATGTGTCGCTGCACAGGGACTCCTCCCACGGGGAGGTCCTCGCACACCTGGCGTCATCGGGCCCCCTCATCGGCCTGGTCACCCTCGCACGCGGGGAGAATGCCTTCTTCACGGCGACGACCACGACGACGGCGAGAGTCGTGCGCCTCACTCACGAGCAGCTTGAAATCGTCCTCCTCGAAGAGCCCGAACTCGCTTCGCCCCTCGCGGCGCTGGCGATCCAATCCCTCACACGCAGGCTCATGCGCGCCGAGGACCTCCACCTGGAGAATGCGATGCTTGCCGCCGACCTCGAAGCCGAGAGGGCGCGCCTCGCCTCCACCCTCGAGGATTTGCATCATACGAGGGCGGAGCTTGTTGAGCGGACCAGGTTCGCCATGCTCGGCGAATTGTCCGCCGGTATCGCCCATGAACTCAACAACCCCGTGACGGCCCTCGCCCGCTCCGCATCGCACCTGCGTGAGGACGTGGAGCGCCTCCTCGGCGCGTCGCCCGCGCTCGAATCGGCGAGTGTCGCGATGCGCGATGCCTTTAATGCGGGCCCCTCCTCCACATCCGATGAACGCGCACAGGTCAGGGCACTCATGGATGTCCTGAAAGGGGATCGTCAACTCGCCCGCAGGCTGGTGCGCATCGGCATCACCGATCCCGCGCAGGCGAAGAAGCTGCGCACACTGCGTCCAGCCGAGCTCGAACTACTCGAATCAGGCTCTCGTATCGGGGCCTCCCTGCGCTCCGTGTTGGCCGCTTCCGAGCGGGTCATCGACCTCACCCAATCCCTCAAGGGCTATGCGCGCCCCGAGGCAGCCGACCTTCAAGAAGTCGACGTCCGCAACGGCATCGACGACGTTTTGCGCCTGACGAAGTACAAACTGCGCGGCATTGACGTATCCACCCACTACACGGACATCCCCCTTGTTCGCGCACACCCCTCAAAACTTCAGCAAGTGTGGACGAACCTGCTGGTCAATGCCGCCGAAGCCATCGACGACGAGATGGACGATGTGCAGGTGCGGCGCGATGGCGGCGAGGACGCGGAGGTCTCGCGCGGCAACGCCCCCGCGAAGATCTCCATCGACGTCGCAGCGCGCGCCGGCAACGTCGAGGTGACGATCAGCGACAACGGCCCGGGGATCCCCGAGGCGCTTCTTGAGAAGATCTTCGAACCGCATTTCACGACGAAAGCGGGCCGGGTGAGATTCGGCCTCGGCATGGGGATGTCGATCGTGCGGTCCATCATCTCCGATCATGACGGCGATATGCACATCACCTCCCGCCCGGGGAGTACGGTGATGACCGTCACCCTTCCTGCAGCTCCGACCTCCACTCACACCGAGGAGAAACCATGACCCTGACGATCCTGTCCCTCGAGGATGAAGCAGACGTCCGCGAAGCACTCGAAAGGGACCTCGAGGACTTCTGGTCCAAGGCCCGCCTCGAAACCGCCCAGGATGTGGAGGACGCATGGGACGCGGTCGAGGAGATCGCCCGCGACGGCGACCAGCTCGCCGTCGTCCTGTCCGACCATCGACTCCCCGGCAAAAGCGGTGTCGATTTCCTCGTCGAACTCGTCAACGACTCGCGCTTCACTGCCACGAGGACGGTCCTCGTCACAGGACAGGCCGACCAGGACGACACGATCCGCGCCGTCAACCAGGCCGGCCTCGATTACTACATCGCCAAACCGTGGACGCCCGAGAACCTGCGCCAAGTCGTGCGCACCCAGCTCACCGACTACGTTCTCGAAACGGGGGTCGATCCCCTGCCCTACATGCCCCTCCTCGACGCGGTGCGTGTAATGGAGTCGATCCGCTGACACAGGTGCGGGCGGTCGGCCCGCAGATAGCAGGGTCCGTGAGGAGGTGAGCGATGTGAACGCGACGGCCTACACTGCGGACGCCGACGCCGTCGTCCGGGCGTGCGCGTCGGATCCGGTGCGCGGACTGAGTGCCCACGAGGCGCAGCGCAGAATTGAGGCGGATGGGCCCAATGAACTGCCCGCCCAACCGGTTGAGCCCCTGTGGCGCAAAGCCCTCGACCAGCTCGCTGATCCCCTCATCGGGCTGCTCCTCATCGCGATCGGCATATCCGTTGTCGCGTGGGTCCTCGAAGGCTCCGACGGTCTTCCCGTCGACGCCCTCGTCATAGCGATTGTCATCGTCGTGAACACCGTCCTCGGCCTCGTCGAGGAGTCCCGGGCGCAGGCGTCGGTCGCCGCGCTATCCGAAATGACGAGGGCGACGACCACCCTCATCCGAGAGGGCAAGCGGATCCAGGTCCCCGCCTGTGACATCGTCGTCGGGGATCTCCTCGTCCTCGCCGAGGGCGACCGCGTGAGCGCCGACGCGCGCCTGCTGCGCGCCGATGCCCTCAGCGTCGTCGAATCGGCTCTCACAGGGGAAGCTGAGGCAGTCGCCAAGCAGAGCGCGCCGATCGACCCCGACGCGCCCCTCGCCGAACGGACGAATATGGTCTATCGGGGTACGTCAGTGGCGAGGGGCTCCGCGCTCGCGGTCGTCACCGCGACGGGCGCGGACACCGAAATGGGAGCCATCGCGCGCCTCCTCGACTCCGTCGACGAGGCGCCGACGCCGCTTCAAAGGGAGATCACCCGGGTGTCGAAGGCCCTCGGCATCATCGTCGGAGCGATCGCGGTCATCATCATCGTCGTCATGCTCATCGTGTCAGGGGCGTCCACCCTCGACGATATTGTCGACGCTCTCCTATTAGGCGTCTCCCTCGCTGTCGCCGCCGTCCCGGAGGGGCTGCCCGCGATCCTGTCCGTCGTCCTCGCCATGGGGGTCAGGCGCATGGCGATGCGCCGCGCCCTCGTTAAGAACCTCACCTCCGTCGAGGCACTCGGATCGGCCAGTGTCATCTGCTCGGATAAAACGGGGACCCTCACCCGTTCCGAAATGACGATCCAAGAGGTCGTCACCGCTTCCGGGGCGACCGTCGTCTCCGGCATCGGATACGCCCCCGAGGGCGATGTCGGCCCCGACGCGGATCGCGACCACGTCATGGACAGCCCCGTGCTCACCGGCGCGCAGCGTGACGAGGTGACGGTGGTGCTCTCAGGCGGGGTGCTCGCCTCGGATGCGGAACTGACGACGAATGAGCGGGGCGAATGGATTGTCCTAGGCGACCCCACCGAAGGAGCGTTCCTCGTCGCGGAGAAGAAACTCGGCGTTGACGGCGGGCGCGATGGTCGTTTTACCCGCCAGGGAACGATTCCCTTCACCTCCGAGCGCAAACTCATGAGCGTCGTCGAATACGACGCGAAGCACCAGTCGCGCTCACTCATCGTCAAAGGCGCAGCCGATGTCCTCATCGACCGGTGCACGCATATCCGAGTCGACTCCGACTCCGTCCCCCTCAGCGCCGAACAGCGCGGCACGATGCTCGCCGAAGTCGAACAGATGAGTGCGAGGGCGTTGCGCACCCTCGCCGTCGCCTATCGGATCCTCGACGCTGAAGACCCCTTCGACCAGGCGGATGAATCCCTTGAAACGGGGCTCACCCTCGCCGGCGTCGTCGGCATCATCGACCCGCCCCGCCCAGAGGCCCGCGACGCCATCGCCGACGCCCACCGAGCGGGGATCCGCGTCCTCATGATCACCGGCGATCATCCCGCAACAGCGGGCAGAATCGCCGCCGACCTCGGTATCGCGGAGCAGGGGAGTCGAGTCCTGACGGGGGCTGATCTATCAGCCATGTCCCCCGCGCAGCTCCAAGCCGCCGTCCGAGATGTCGACGTGTACGCCAGGGTCGCCCCCGCCCACAAGATGAGCATCGTCCACTCCCTTCAGGCCGACGGATGCGTCGTCGCCATGACTGGCGACGGCGTGAATGACGCGCCCGCCCTGCGCCAGGCGGATATCGGCGTCGCCATGGGCATTGCGGGTACGCAGGTGACGCAGGAGGCGGGCGCCATGGTCCTCGCCGATGACAACTTCGCGACCATTGTCGATGCCGTTGCGGAGGGCCGTAGGATCTTCGACAACATCCGCAAATTCTTGCGCTACCTCCTCTCGTCGAATATGGGGGAGGTGATGATGGTCTTTGCGGGAGTCGCCCTCGCCCCCGCCCTCGGCCTCGTATCGGAGTCAGGGACCGTCATCGTGCCGCTGCTGGCGACACAGATCCTGTGGATCAACCTCGTCACCGATTCCGCTCCCGCCTTGGCGATGGGCGTCGACCCGGCGACGGGCGACCTCATGGCACAACCGCCGCGCAGGTCCTCCGACACGATCATCGACCGGCGGATGTGGGGCGGGATCCTCCTCGTCGGCGTGGTCATGGCGGCGGCTTCACTCACGGCGATCGACGTATTCTCACCGGGCGGCCTCATCGAGGGTTCCGACTCTCTCACAGTCGCCCGGACTGCGGGATTCACGACCCTCGTCTTCGCTCAACTATTCAACACCCTCAACTCGCGCTCCGACGAGATCAGCGCTTTGTCGAATCTCTTCGTCAATCGGTGGCTGTGGGGGGCCATTGGCTTTGCTGTCGTCTTGCAGGTCGGAGTCGTCGAAGTGCCCCTCGCGCAGGCTGCCTTCCACACCGCGCACCTCAATGCGCATCACTGGATCGTCTGCGTCGCCCTCGCCTCCCTCGTCTTGTGGGTCGACGAGGCGCGAAAACTCGCGGCTGGGCTGATGCGTCGGCGACTGTCCCCCTGAAAATGCGCGACGGGGACTATTGGCTACTCGTGTCGAAGCAGAAGGCGGGGCCCTCGAAACCAGAGGCGCCGAGGATCTGGAAGATGGCGTCCATGATCTGCGCCGGGGTGAGGACCCCGGCGGTGAATTCGGGGTGGCGGATCTCAATCGCGGACATGCCCTCAAGATCGTGGACCGGTTCGGTGTCGAAGCGCGAACTCAGCAGCACATTCGCCTCCTCCAGGTCGCTCGGCGCACCGAATATCCAGGTTGTTGCCGTAGGGGCGCCGCCCTGAGCGCCGACCCACATATGCGTGAGGACGACGCGGTTTCCCTCCCTCGGGAAGGCGGCGCCGACGCGGGTGAACACTGCGATCGATCCCATCCCCGGGCCCAGGGAGTCCTCATAGAGGGCATAGGCGTAGGCGCCGATGCCGCGCAATGTGAGCGCATCGGCGAGGCTGCCGAGGACCTCATCCTCGAAGGGCTCATCGCTGAAGTAGATCCCCTCCCCGGCGGGAGGTTCGGTCCCGGACAGGATCGATATCTCGTAGTCCGCGTCAGCGAGGGCGTCGCGCACGGTGGAGATAGTGTGCTCCGGAAATGGGTGGAGCACAGCCGCATTCGCGCTGTGGCGCTCGATGAACACGTAGGCGGGGAACCCCGGCGAGGACATGGCACCCATGCTAAGCGGTGTCAGCGCAGCGCGAAGCCTTGTTCGCGCAGAACGTCGAGCATCGGCGACACATGCGCGCCCCCCGTGCCGATGGAGGTGCGGACCATATTCGTGAAGGACTCGACGCGCGTGGACGCATCCCGCAGATCGTAGTAGCGGGTGATCACAGTGTCGTACTCGGCGATGAGATCCGCGTAGGAGTCGACGACCGGGTATGTGTTCTCACCGGCAATCACCTCCAGGGGCAGACGCGGCTTGAACTGCGGTTCTTGATCCGGATGGCCGACGAGGAGGCCGAGGATGGGGAAGGTGAGGGTGGGAAGGTCGAGGGCGGTGATGACCCTGCGGGGGTCGGCGAGGATCGACCCGAGATAACAGGTCCCCAGTCCCAGCGATTCTGCTGCGACGACGACGTTCTGCGCAGCGAGGAGGGCATCGTGGGCCGCCGTGAGGAATAGGTTCATCGTGTGCAGGGGCGCAGAGTCCACGCCGCCCTCGGCGCGGATCCTCGAATTGCGGTACTGGTCGGCGATGAAGACGAAGAGCTCGCCGCGATCCCCGCCCACATAGGGTTGACCGGAGGCGAGGTAGAGTTGCTCGCGAATGACCGGGTCGGTGACGCGCAGGATCGTGCACTGCTGGAGGAAGGACGAGGACGCGGTGTGGCGGGCCACCTCGAGGAGAGTCGTGATCTGCTCGTCGGTGAGAGGCTCATCGGTGAATGCGCGGATCGTTCGGTGGGAGAGTTGACACTCGATCGTGGAGTTCTCGATAGGAGCAGTGTCGCGGGTCATGAGGTCGGCAATCATGGGGCGTCCTTTCTGGGGCCATTCCCCTCCATTGTGCTCCTGCCCCGACTCCGGCGCGAGGGTCCGGATGGGTGATCTCCTCGGGGTAGTACCAGGGCACAAGCGGGGGGATACCTCATAGAGGCGTGACAACGAGACGTCAGAGAATTGACTCATGACAGTTCACGCACCGTACAGTCCGCATCACACGCCCTCCTACACCGCTTCGACTCCCACTGCAGGTCCGGGAGCGATCAGCGTTCGCGGCCTGACGAAGACGTATATGCGGGGCGGCGTCGACGTCCCCGCCCTCGTCGGCGTCGACCTCGACATCGCTTCCGGAGAGCAGGTCGCCATCATGGGGCCCTCCGGCAGCGGTAAGACGACCCTCCTGCATTGCCTGGCGGGCATTATCCGCCCCACATCCGGTCGGGTCATCGTCGGCGGCACCGATGTCACAGGGCTGAGTGATGCGCGCAACTCCCGCCTCCGCCTGTCCTCCTACGGGTTCGTCTTCCAAGACGGTCAACTCCTGCCGGAACTGTCATGCGAGGAGAATGTCGCGCTGCCTCTCATGCTCAATGGGCACTCCCGCACCTCTGCGATCAGTGCGGCGCGCCAGATCCTCGCGGGCCTGGGGCTCGACGGGCTGGGGCCGCACCGTCCAGGGCAACTGTCCGGCGGGCAGGCCCAGCGGGTCGCCATTGCCCGCGCCCTCGTCACATCGCCGAGCGTCGTCTTCGCCGACGAGCCGACGGGATCCGTTGATCAGAAGACTGGAGCCGACGTGATGAGAGTGCTGTGCGAGGCGTGCGTGAGGTCCGGTGCGACACTCGTCCTGGTCACCCACGATCCGGGAGTCGCCGACAGACTCGGGCGCATCATCCGAGTCGAAGACGGGCGCATCCTCGCTGCCGATCCCTTCGCGGGGGGTGCACGATGAGTGCCATCGGAGTTGCGACGAAGACCCTGCTCAAGGGGCGCGACCCGATGACCTCGGCACTCACCATCGCGTCGGTTGCCGTCCCCCATGCGATGCTGCTCGCCGTTGTCGGCGGCGTCCTCGCATTCCGCGAGCGCGCCCGCGCGATGGATCTGGGGATGGGCAACGGCGAGCTCTACGTCTTCTTATCCAGTTTCGCCGCCGTGCTCCTCATCGTTCCGATCCTGTCGATGGGGGCGGCCGCTGTCCGGCTCGGCATGAGCAGGCGTTCTGAACATCTCGCGATTCTGCGGCTCATCGGCGTCACCGGCTCGCAGATGAGGGTCGCGTGTGTCGCCGATTCCCTCATCCAGACCCTGATCGGCATCGGCGTGGGGAGCGTCCTTTACGCGGTGACTCTGCCCGCATGGTCGCTGCTGAGCTTCCACAACCGCCCGCTGGGGGTCGCGGAGATGTGGGTCGGGGTCGCTGGGCTCGCCCTCGCCGCTGCCGTCATGGCGGTGCTCGTGGCACTCAGCGCGTGGATAGCGGTGCGCGAAGTGGCGGTGACGCCGCTGGGCGTGGTGCGCCACGCGAATGCGAAGCGCGTGTCCCCCGTGATGGTCCTCCTCGTCGTGGTGCTTGTCGTTGCGTGGATCGTGGGCGGCAGCGTTGTCAACGCCTTCCCCCAGGCGGTGGCCGTGGCGGTCATCTGCTCGATCCTTGCGCTCATTCTGGCGGGGGTCAATGCGGTGGGCGCATGGTCGGTGGGGCTCCTCGGGAGGATCATGGCGACGCTGGCGCGCCGTCCGCATATGCTCATCGCGGGCAGGAGGCTCGCAGACGATCCGCGCTCCGTGTGGCGCTCGTTTGGTGCGGTCGCTCTCGTCGGCTTTATCGTCGGTTGCCTCTACCCGGTGATCTCCATCATTGTGCACTCGGGGGGCGAGGGGGCGCAGCCGGAAGAGGCCATGGTGGGGCGCGATATTCACACGGGTTTGCTCCTCACCCTGTCCATGACGGTCGTCCTCGCGGCGGTGTCGACGGCGGTGAATCAGGCGGTGCGACTCCTCGATACCATCTCCGAGACGAGGGCGCTGTCGTATGCAGGTGCTCCGAATTCGCTCGTGGACCGCGCCAGGCGCAGCGAGGTTGGGATCCCGGCGACCCTCATCATCGGCGGGGCAATGGGCGTGGGGTTGGTGTTCCTCACTCCGATCCTCGGCGACGCACCGACAGGAGGGCTGCTGCTCATCGTCTCGACCCTCGGGGGCTTCCTCATTGCGGCGGTCGGGGTGATTCTGGCGGCATCGGAGTCGACGAGGGCGCTGCGTTCTCACCTGCTGCGCGACTAGGGACGACTCGGCGGACGGAGGGAAGCACAGACATGAGAATGACAACGTCTATGAAGAGGGCATGAGAAGCGTTACCATATCACCCGTGATTAAGAGATCCTTCACGACGCTGTGCGCCGCCGCAACAATCGCTACCGTGATGCTGGCGGGCTGCTCCTCCGCCCCCGAGGCGACGCAGTCGACGCCGGGCACGCAGACTGCAACGACGACCGAGGCTCTCCCGCCGATCATGAAAGAGCCCGCCGCTCTCGACGGCTCGACAGTGAAGGTGCCCATCAAGCGTGAACTCGTCCTCGTCGTCCCTGAGGGTGACGATGCGGCAGCGTGGACCGGTGCCCTCGACGATGAGACGATCGCGGAGTTCGTGCCGGGCACCGATGACGGTTCCGTGACCCACAACCCCGGTGTGCACCCGCTCGCCGAGGGCGAAACGACGGTGACCCTCACCGATCCGACGGGCCAGACCATCAGCTTCACCCTCATCATCGTGCCAGGGGCCCGCTGAGCGACCGGCGCCCTCTCCGCATAAGCGCCGCATTCGTGGTGCCGGGCCCTGCCCTGATCCCCGTGAACTTCTCTAAGAAGAGAGTGCTCACACGCTCCACAGCGTCGAGATTGGCATCGCCCAGAGGCGGTCTCCCATGGGAAGTATCTGTTTGCCGGCATGCAGGAGGATCCCCGCTCGGAATTGGTCACCGAGCTGTTCTCTGAGGAATTTCAGCCCTTTGAAGTCATTCTGAGAGATTGACATTGCGGCCTTGACCTCGATGCCGACGACGATTTGCCGCCGGTCTTCGAGGACGAGGTCCACCTCTTGTCCGGAGGAGCTTCGGAAATGGTGGAGGACGAACCTCTTCGCTGACCACGTCTGCTGCTTGAGGAGTTCTGTGGCGACGAAGGACTCCATGAGGCCGCCGGAGAGGGGACTGAGGCTCTGTGTTTCAAGAGCTCGCGAATCAACGCCGGCGAGGACGGCCGCAAGGCCCGGATCCTGAGCGAAGACCTTCGGCTTGGAGATCGCCCGTTTCCTGAGATTGCGTCCCCATGCGGGCAGAATGTCGATGAGGAAGACCGAGTTGAGCGCCTCCATGTAGGAGGGCAGGGAGCGTTCAGGGAGATCGAGTTCGCGAGCCGCATGAGCGGCGACAAATTCGCTCGTGCCACTTCTGGCGATGAGGCTCAGGAGCTTCGAAAGGCGATCCGGGTATTGAAGGCCGAAGAGCTCGGACGCGTCTTTCGAGAGTACTCGCTCCGTGTACGCATTGATCCAACGCTCTTGGCGCCGCTCGCCGACATTGGCGATCCCGGGGAATGAGGAGGAGGCGAGGAGGGAGAAGTAGTCGGAGCGGGAGAGGGGCGGGATCTCCATGCCGCTGCTCTCCGTATCCAGGTTCCAGGCGAATCGGGGGAAGTCCTCGACGAATCCGTGGCGTTCGCCTTGACTGAAACCCCTGAGGTGGAGAGTCTCGGCTCGTCCGGCGAGACTCTCTTCCGCCCCCTTCAGAGTCGAGAGGTTGGAGGATCCGGTGATGATGAATCGGCCGGGGCGTCGGTCCTCCTCAAGAGCGCCTTTAATGGCTCTGAAGAGTTCGGGGGCGCGTTGGATCTCGTCGATCGCCAGAACGCCACCGGGATTCTGGCGCACGAAGGCATCCGGGTCGCTCTTCGCCGCTGCAAGGGTCGCGGCATCATCGAGGTTCACGGTGTGAGCCGGGCGGTTCTTGATGAGCTGCGAGACCAGAGTCGTCTTCCCGACTTGGCGCGCTCCCGATACGCTGAGGACCGGGGTGTCAGAGAGGATCTCCTCGGCAAGATCCGCAGAATTGCGTCGAATAAGTGCCTCGCTCATAGCATCAGTCTAAGCGTGCGTTGCGGTTCTGCAAGGTCTTCGTTGCGGTTCTGCAAGGTCTTCGTTGCGGTTCTGCAAGGTCTTCGTTGCGGTTCTGCACCGTTTCGGCACCCGAGAAGCACACCTCTCCGCCGCTCGTAATAATGTCGAACCAGGTAGCGACGAAGGATTCCGAGATGATGAAGCACCCCCTGTACGTCGACTGCGATCCGGACGTCGACGACGCCCTGGCGCTGGCCTATCTGCTGAACTCCCCGGAGGCCTCCCTGCTCGGCATCGGTACGATCTGCGGCAACGTCGACGTTGAGCAGGCGAGCGGGAACGCGCTGCGCCTCCTCGCCCTCGCGGGAAGAGCGGAGGTGCCGCTCGCGGTGGGGGAGAGCCGCTATCTCAAAAGGGAATACGCGCATCGTGCGACTCGCGTTCACGGCGCCAACGGCCTCGGGAACGTCGAACTGCCGGCAGCCGATCTCGCACCCACGGGCGAAAGCGCCGTCGAGATGATCCTGCGGCTCTCCCACGAGTACGAGGGCGAGCTGAAGATCTGCGCCCTCGGACCGCTGACGAACATCGCGCGCGCCCTCGAAGCGGATCCGCACCTGGCGCAGCGGGTGAAACGGGTCGTCGCCATGGGCGGCGCCGCCCTCGTCCCGGGCAATGTCACGCCCGTCGCCGAGGCGAACATCTTCTGCGACCCTCAGGCCGCGAGACTCGTCATCCGCGCCCCATGGGAGGTGACCCTCATCGGCCTGGACGTCACCCTCGAGAACGTCCTGGAGGAGTCTCATCGTGAGCGGCTCCTCGCTTCGGACAGGCCCTTCGCGCGGTCGCTCGGGCGGATCCTCGACCTCTACTACGACTTCTACCGACCCCAATTCGGTCGGCGCTGCGCCCCCTTGCACGACCCCCTGGCCGCAGCGATCGCCATCGGGACCGTGCGGGCGCTCGACTCCCCGTGGGTGGAGGTCAAGGTAGACGACACCGAGGGGCCGGGGCGCGGCCAGACGATCGCGGACCTGCGAGGGAGCAGACTCGGCCAGGAAGACCAGGAGGGCGCCCATGTCCGCATGGTGCTCGACACCGACCGGCCCCTCGCGGATCATCTGATCGGGCGGATCACGGCAGACGCCGGGGGAGACGAGTAAGACAGGACGGCGGCGGGGGAAGGCCCTGGAGGGGAGCAGCCGGGAGAGGATGGTGGAACCGAGGCCGCGGAGCATCCCCTGCCCGATCCCGGAAACCCACCCGGCTCGCGCTGAGGATCGCCTGAACGAAAAGCGGCTCCACCGGCCTGTTAGCAGGGCTCCGGAGTGTTCTGGTGACAGACTTGGATGGCACCTCCCCTTCCTCGAAAGGCTTGCCGTGAGCACTGACGCCCAGCGTGCTGAACTTCATCGGACCATCTGGCAGATCGCCAACGACTTGCGCGGCAGTGTCGACGGCTGGGACTTCAAGGCCTACGTGCTCGGCTTCCTCTTCTACCGCTTCATCTCTGAGAACCTTACGGATTTCATTAACGAGGGCGAGGCGGAATCAGGAAACACGGGATTCGATTATGCGCTGCTGCCCGATGCGGACGCCGAAGATGAGGAATTCCGCCGAGATATTGTGAGTGAGAAGGGTTTCTTCATTCGTCCTTCCGAGCTCTTCGTCAATGTCCGTACGAGGGCGCCTCACAATGAGAACCTCAACGAGACCCTGTCGATGGTGTTTGCGAACATTGAGCGATCCTCATATGGGACCAAAGCGGAGAAGGACATGAAGGGCCTCTTCGCCGACGTTGACGTCAATTCGCCCAAGCTCGGCAACACTGTTGCTCAAAGAAACCTCAAGCTCGTGAGGATCTTGGACGCGATCGGGGACATGGACTTGTCCTACGGGGAGTCGACGATCGATGCTTTCGGTGACGCCTACGAGTATCTGATGACGATGTATGCCTCGAGCGCAGGCAAATCAGGTGGTGAGTTCTTCACACCCCAAGAGGTCAGCGAGGTTCTTGCGCGCATCGCTTTGGATGGGCGCGAATCGATTGGGCGGGTCTACGATCCGGCGTGTGGTTCAGGGTCACTGCTGCTGAAGTTCGCGAAGCTCATCGGTCCTGACAATGTTGAGGGATTCTTTGGCCAGGAGATCAACCTGACGACCTACAACCTGTGTCGGATCAATATGTTCCTCCATGACATTAACTTCGCGGACTTCGATATCGCACTCGGGGATACGCTGATCGATCCTGCGCATTGGGACTTCGAGCCTTTCGATGCGATCGTGTCGAATCCTCCGTATTCGACGAAGTGGATCGGCAAGGATGACCCGGCGCTCCTGCATGATTCCAGATTCGCGCCCGCAGGAGCTCTGGCGCCAAAGTCGAGAGCGGATCTCGCTTTCACCATGCACATGCTCCACTGGTTGAAGGTTGATGGCACCGCCGCGATCGTCGAGTTCCCGGGGGTGCTGTATCGCGGTGGGGCCGAGCAGAAGATCCGCCAGTATCTCATCGATAACAACTACGTGGATGCAGTGATCCAGCTTCCGCCGGACTTGTTCTTCGGCACGACGATTGCGACCTGCATCATCGTGTTGAAGAAGTCGAAGAGAGACAATGCGGTGCTCTTCCTCGACGCCTCCGACAAATTCATGAGGCGAGGGAACAAGAACGTTCTCGACGCCGAGCACCGCGACTTCATCGTCGATACTCTCGATAAACGCGAGCCGATCGAGCATGTCGTTTCTCTTGTCGAGGCCGACAAGATCGCTGAAAACTCCTACAACCTGTCCGTCTCCTCCTATGTGGAACCCGAAGACACGCGGGAAGAGATCGACATCCATGAGCTCAACCGTGAGATCGAAGGAATCGTCGCCAGGCAGTCTGAGCTGCGTGCGAAGATCGACGCCATCGTCGCAAACCTCGAGGGCGGTGCCCGATGAACCGCATCGATGAGATGCTGCGGGAGCTCTGCTCCGACGGGGTGGAGTACCGGCCGTTGGGTGAACTCGTTCAGATCAAGAACGGATCAGACTATAAGCAACTTGGTCCCGGGAATGTCCCAGTGTTTGGTTCAGGCGGAATCATGACGTCTGTTGATCGTGCGGTATATGACGGTCCCTCAGTTTTAATTCCTAGGAAGGGGTCTTTGAATAAGCTCTATTTCGTTGACGAGCCATTTTGGGCGGTAGATACGATCTATTATACGGTCATTGGTTCGAGGATCGAGTCGAAGTATCTCTATTACTTCCTTGCTAAGTTGCACTTGGAGAATCTAAATCAGGCGGGAGGAGTTCCGAGCTTAACTCAAGCGATCCTCAAGGGTTTGAGAGTCCCTGTTCCTCCGCTGGAGATTCAGCGTGAGATTGTGAGAATATTAGATTCCTTCACTGAGCTGGAAGCCGAGCTGGAAGCCGAGCTGGAAGCCGAGCTGGAAGCTCGAAGGAAGCAGTATGCCTTCTATCGGGATCAACTCTTGAACTTTGAATCTGCCAGGGAGGCGGGGCGAACGAGCGTTCTCGGCCTGCCGCCCTTCGAGGTGGAGTGGAAATCGATGGGTGAAGTTGGTTTAATTTGTCGAGGGCGTAGGTTTACGATGGCCGATATGCGCGATTCAGGAATTCCGGCAATTCATTATGGAGAGATCTATACCTCTTACGGGGCGGTTGCTCGGAATCACTTTACCTTTCTCGATTCTTCTCTTGAGAGTTCTTTGCGGTTTGCAAGTCCTGGAGATGTGATCATTGCATGTGTTGGTGAAACTGTGGGGGATCTTGGACGAGGTGTCGCCTGGCTTGGAGAACGGAATGTCGCCTATCATGATGATTCTGCTGCATGGCATACGGGAGAGGATTCACGATACCTCTCATATTACCTTCGCTCTGAAGTGTTTGATCGACAGAAAAGATCTTTGATTTCCAAGGGAAAGGTTAAACGTATTTCTCCCTCGAGTTTGTCGCGAATTCTTGTTCCGATTCCGCCCCTCGATGTTCAGCGCCGCATTGCTGATGTTCTCGACTCTTTCGACGCTCTCGTCAATGACCTTTCTTCGGGTCTTCCCGCAGAAATTGCTGCGCGTCGCAAGCAGTACGAGTATTACCGCGACAAACTCCTCACTTTCCCCGAGAAGAAGTGACCCCCATGGCCCACGGCAAGCACATCGAGCTTTTCCTCGTTGACGGCGAGGCAGGTGGTATTATCACCGCCGACGTCGCGTCCTGGACGGGCCATATCCTCTCCGGGCCTCGCTCACGCTTGTCCGATTTGCTCGCTCGAGAAGAGTCACATAGGAATGGCGTCTACCTGCTGCTCGGCGACGACCCGGAATCGATCGACAACACCCGCTGCTACATCGGGAAGACCGAGGACTTCTCTCGGCGTTTCCTCGACCATGACAAGAAGAAGGAGTGGTGGGATCGGGCGATCCTCGTGTCCAGCCTCGACGACTCCTTCAACGAGGGGCATTGGGGCTACATCGAATCCCGGCTCGTCGAGATCGCGAAACGAGCAGAGCGCTCCAGCCTCGACGACAACAAGCAGACCCCGCAACTGCGCAAACTCTCCGAAGCCCAGCGCTCCGACGCCGAAGCCTTCATCGAGAAGATCCGCCAGGTCCTGCCCGTCCTCGGCATCTCCGTGTTCAAGACCCGTTCCTCCAAGCCTCCGAGGCGGGCCGACGGACATCTTGATGAACCCACTGTAGGACTCGCGGCCCCGTCCTCGTCGGTGGAAATCGGTGGAACAGACTCCGCTGAATCGCCGGTCTTCCACCTGGATCTTCCAAAGCATGGTGTCCACGCGCGCGCGCAATTCGTCGGCGGTGAGTTCGTCCTGCTCGAAGGCTCGATACTCGTGGCCGAAGTGGGTGGAAAGGCTCGTACGGAGTCGACGAAACGCGCATATCAAGCCATAGAAGCGCGCTTCAGCAAGCTCGTCGCAGACGGGTCGATTTTGCTCGAAGGATCGAACGGCGTGGCCGCCCGGGACATCCCATTCGCATCGCCCTCGGGAGCAGCATCGATCGTGTGCGGTCGCACGCGTAATGGCCGCAACGCTTGGAAGACCACCGACGGCCTCAGCTACGGCGACTGGGAAGAACGCGGGACGGCAAGCGATCAGGAGACGAGCAAATGAACTCATCCGCCTTCAACCCCTCGATGCGGATCGAGCCGATCGTCCTCAGCGATGAGTCGACCGTCGTCGCAGATGAGTTCCCGGTGCCCCGGGCTTTGCGGTCTACCTCGGGGCGATGACGCGCAGTCCGGAGGTCCGCGCAGCCTCGGCCATGCGCTCGTCGTAGGTGAGCATGAGGTCGGCACCGCAGCGCACGGCGGTCACGATGTGCAGCGCGTCCAAGGAACGGAGGAACGTCCCGGAGATGAGGCCGGCCTCCGAATAGAGCGAACGGGGCATATCAAACAATGCGATCCCCTCGAGAAGATCCGATACCATTCCCTGCGTTAGCGCCGGATCGCGGTGAACCGCTCTGCGCAGCTCCGTTTCGAGGAGCATTCCCCCGACGAGATCGGCCCCGCCCTCGTCGATGAAGGCTGCGAGAGCTGCTGACTCGGCTTCCTCCTTGATGAGCTTGAGGGCGGCGGAGGTGTCGATGTACCACCTCATCGTTCGTCCCGAAGATCCTGGAGGATCTGCTCGGACAGGACGGTGGAGGAGACTCTGCGCAGCTTCGAGAAGCGGATCCTCTTCGTCGCGGGCTTGAGGCATACGAGCTCCTCGCGCGAGGAATAGGGCGACAGACGGGCGACGGGAACACCGCGGCGAGTAACCGTGAGATCTTCTCCGCCCTCCACGCGGCGCAGCACTGCCGCACTGTCATTGCGCAACTCGCGCTGGCTGATGAGATTCGCGCCCATGTCACAAGTGTAGCATTCCGTAGCATCGGTCGCTTGATCCCTGTCCCGCCCTGTTGACCGTCTCGGGGACGAAGATGCCCATGCGGTGTGAAACACTCTGAACGCACCAATAGACGTGCTGCACGCATTCGGCGTCCAGTCGGCAGAACATGAAGTGGGGTCCTCATGAACTCATCCGCCTTCAACCCCTCGATGCGGATCGAGCCGATCGTCCTCAGCGACGAGGCGACCGTCGTCGCGCAGTTCGACCCCGCCCCGCAGACCGACACCTCCTACCAGTCCGAGGTCGCCCTCGAAAAGGAATTCATCGCGCAACTGAGAAGGCAGGCCTACGAGTACATCGTCTTCGACTCCGAAGCGGCGATGATCGCCAACCTGCGCGCCCAGCTCGAAGCCCTCAACCACTACGCCTTCACCGACTCCGAATGGGAGCGCTTCTTCGCCGAGAAGATCGCCGGGCGCTCCGACTCCATCCTCGAGAAGACCCGCCGCATCCAAGAGGACCACGTCCAAGTCCTCATCCGCGACAAC
Organism: Actinomyces mediterranea; assembly: GCF_900155595.1. Classification (GTDB taxonomy): domain Bacteria; phylum Actinomycetota; class Actinomycetes; order Actinomycetales; family Actinomycetaceae; genus Pauljensenia; species Pauljensenia mediterranea. The sequence continues at coordinate 958,698 of NZ_FTPB01000004.1, read as the reverse complement.
GGAGAGACGAAGAACATCTCCCTCATCGACAAGCAGCACATCCACAACAACCGGCTCCAGATCACCAACCAGTACGTCGAAGAGGGCGGCGCTCACGACACCCGCTACGACGTGACGATCCTCGTCAACGGCCTGCCCCTCGTCCATGTCGAGCTCAAGCGCCGAGGTGTTGCACTCAAAGAGGCCTTCAACCAGATCAACCGATACCAGCGCGACTCCTTTTGGGCGGGCTCGGGATTGTTCGAATACGTGCAGATCTTCGTCATCTCCAACGGCACCCACACGAAGTACTACTCGAATACGACGCGCGCAGACCACATCACCGACGATCGTCCCGGACGCCCACAGGCCAAGGCCGCATCCTCCGACTCCTTCGAATTCACCTCATGGTGGACGGATGCGCGCAACCACCAGATCACCCGACTCGAGGACTTCACCCGCACCTTCTTCGCCAAGCACACGATCCTCGCGATCCTCACCCGATACTGCGTCTTCACCGTCGGCCAGAAGCTCCTCGTCATGCGCCCCTACCAGATCGCCGCGACCGAGGCGATCCTCCAGAGGATCCGCACCTCCACCATCCAGAGGACCCCGGGCACCCTTGAGGCCGGCGGCTACATCTGGCACACCACCGGATCGGGCAAGACCCTCACCTCTTTCAAGACCGCGAAGCTCGCCGCCGGGATGCCCGACATCGACAAGGTCCTCTTCGTCGTCGATCGCAAGGACCTCGACCACCAGACGATCCGCGAATACAACCGCTTCGCTGCTGGAACAGTGTCGGCCAATCAATCCACCAGGCAGCTCGCCGCCCAGATCAACGACCCGCAGGTCCCGATCATCGTCACCACCATCCAGAAGCTCTCGAACTTCGTCGCTTCACATCGCGGACACGAGATCTACTCCGGGCACGTCGTCCTCATCTTCGACGAATGCCACCGCAGCCAATTCGGCGACATGCACACGGCGATCACGAAGGCCTTCACGAACTACCACCTCTTCGGATTCACCGGCACCCCGATCTTCGCCGAGAACGCCGGAAGCGGGAGCATCCACCTGCGCACCACCGAGCAGGCCTTCGGCGACCAGCTGCACTCCTACACGATCCTCAACGCCGTCGCCGACAAGAACGTCCTGCCCTTCCGCGTCGACTACATCGACACCTTCCACCACGGCGAACAGGTGCAGGACCAGCAGGTCGTCGGCATCGACACCGCCGCCGTCTACCGGGATCCGCGTCGGATCGCCCAAGTCGTCGCCTACATCCGCGAGCACTTCGACCAGAAGACGAAGCGCCACGCCTCCTACACGATGGGGGAGAAGCGCCTGCGCGGCTTCAACTCGCTCCTCGCCACCGAATCCATCGCCGCGGCCCGCGACTACTACGCCGAATTCGCCCGCCAGCAGGAGCACCTGCCTCCGGATGAACGCCTGAGCGTCGGCATCATCTACTCCTACGCCCCCAACGCCGAAGCGCCCGGAGACGCCCTCGGAGAGGAGAGCGTCGACCCCAGCGCCTTGAGCGCCGACGACCGCGCCTTCCTTGACCGTGCGATCGAGGACTACAACCGCGCCTTCGGAACGAACTACGACACTTCGGCCCAGGGCTTCGAGGGGTACTACGAGGCCGTCGCGAAGTCCCTCAGCGAGCGCGAGATCGACCTCGTCATCGTCGTCAACATGTTCCTCACCGGTTTCGATTCGAAGACCCTCAACACCTTGTGGGTCGACAAGAACCTGCGCACCCACGGGCTCATCCAGGCGTTCTCACGGACCAACCGGATCCTCAACGCCGTGAAGTCCTACGGGAATATCGTCTGCTTCCGTAACCTCAAGGATCAGGTCGACGAGGCGATCGCCCTCTTCGGCAATAAGGAGGGCGGGGGCTCCTTCCTCATCCGCCCCTATGGCGAATACCTCGGGGAGTACATCAGCGCCGTCGACGAAGTCCGTGGCTTCCCGACGGATCGGTTGATCTTCTCAGAAGAACAGCAGAAGGCCTTCATCGCGACCTTCTCCACGCTCCTCAGGCTGAGGAACATCCTCACCTCCTTCGACGACTTCGCCGCCGACGATCCGATGGAGCCTCGCGAATTCGACGACTACCGGGGTGTCTATGTCGACTTGTACAACGAGATACGCCCTCGGGCGGGGGAGGACAAGGTCCCGATCAACGATGACCTCATCTTCGAGATTGAACTGGTCAAACAGGTCGAGGTCAACGTCGACTACATCATCCGCCTCGTCGAAGAGCACAAGGCCCTGCACGGTGATGCCAAGGACAAGGAGATCCGCGCCGACCTCTCGCGAATGGTCAACGCCAGCCCCTCGCTCTACTCCAAGCGCGACCTCATCGAACGCTTCCTCGAATCCTTCACCCTCGGCCAGGACGGCGGGGCCCTCTGGGAAGCGATCCTCGGGGCCGCTCGCACGTCGGAGGCCGAGGAGATCATCGCCTCCGAGCGCTTGCAGCCCGAAAAGGCCAGGGCATTCCTCGCCAAGTCCCTGGAGCGCGGCTTCGTTGCCGAGGACGGCACGGAGATCCTGTCGATCCTCCCGCCGATTTCCCGCTTCGCCAAAGCCGCGGACGGGGAGTCCCGCGCCGAGAAGAAGGCCCGCGTCATTGCCAGACTCAAGGCCTACCTCGATAGGTTCCTCGGAGCCTAAGGGAGATTAATGCCTCCAGAGGTGTCGGAAGCATACGATGACATGGAGATCGGGGAGAATCATGGGTATGACGCTTCCTGAGCCCACTGACCTCACCGGTGTCGCCGACTCCTGCGACCTCGCCCTCGTCGCCGTCGACATGGACGGGACCCTCCTCGATGACGAGAAGAACTTCCCCGACGGCCTCGACGAGCTCCTCGACGAACTCGACCGGTGCGGCATCGTCTTCGCACCCGCCTCGGGGCGCCAGGCGTGGACGCTGCTCGATCTGTTCCCCGATCGTCCCGATATGACGGTTATCGGCGAGAACGGGGCGATCGTCATGAGGGGAGGGGAGGAAGTCTCCTCCAGCCCCGTCGACCACGAGACGATCGACCGGGCGATCGACCTCGTCCGCGAGGCCGTCGCCACCGGGATCGACGGAGGACTGGTCCTGTGCGGCAAGCAATCCGCCTATGTGGAGCGCACGGACGATCGCTTCGTCGATGAAGTCATGCCCTACTACCACCGCACTGCGAAGATCGAGGACCAGCACTCGGTGCTGCGCGCCATGGAGAGCGGTGAGATTGACGACGACATCGTCAAACTCGCCATCATGTGCCTCGATCCGGTGCTGCCCCTGGCTGAGCGGACCCTTGCCCGCTTTGCCGACACTCACCAGTACGCGGTGTCCGGGCTCAACTGGGCGGACCTGCAGATCCGCGGCGTCGATAAGGGCTGCGCGGTGCGCGCCCTGCGCGAGGCCCTCGACATCGGGCCCGAGCGTGCGGCCGCCTTCGGGGACTTCCACAACGACTTGTCGATGTTCGACGAGGCCGACTGGTCATTCGCAATGGCCAGTGGTCACGCGGATGTCATCGGGGCTGCTCGCTACATCGCGCCATCGAATAACGAGGGCGGCGTCGTGACCGTGTTGAGGACGCTCATCGGGCTCGACTGAGCAGGGCCGCACAGTTATCCACAGCTGTGTACACACCTGGGGATGAACAACACGTATGTAATTCCACGAGGGTCGTTCCAATGCGGAGCGGCGCGCGTGAAAACAGTGGACAAACCCGTGTGAAAATGAAGGATTGTTGGAATTCTGCGGCTCGCGAGCCTCAGCCGAGGACCTCGAAGATCACCCGGTAGGTGAGGGCGATGAGTCCGGCGAGGGCGGCGAACATGCCGAGCGTCGTCCAGATGGCTTTGCGCTCCTGGGCGCGGGCGGTGACACCCGGGCGGGGCCTCCCGATGCGCAGGTACACCCACGTGACGGCGAGGCCCGCGATGAGGCCGCCGAGGTGGGCCTGCCAGGACACGCCCGACGCGATGAAGCCGTAGAGCAGGTTCACGCCGACGAGGATGGCGACCGACCTCGTATCGAGGCCCGCTTCTCGCTGAAGCAGGAATACGGCTCCGAAGAGCCCGAAGACTGCGCCCGAAGCGCCGACGGTGGCGGCGAGCAGAGTAGAGGGCTGAACGACTCCCCAGGCGAGGACCGCCCACGAGCCGCCGATCGCACTGAGAATGTAGAGGGCGGCGAAGCGCCAATGCCCCAACGCCGCTTCCAGAGGCCTGCCCACCCAGAACAGGGCGAGCATATTGAAGGCGATGTGGAAGAGGCCGGAGTGCAGGAATGCCGTTGTGAGGAAGCGCCACGGCTGGAGGTAGGCCGAGCCCGGGGTGAACAGCAGGAGTCTGTCAATGGCGGGGGCGATGAAGCCGAGGGCGAAGAGGGCCACGCACACCGCGATGATCGCGTTCGTGACGACGGGGCCGCGCGCCGACAGTCGGCGCTTCGACCTGCCCGCACAGTCGACGCAGATGGAGCGCACTTCGGTGCGGATCGCGCAGTCGATGCACATGGGGCGATTGCAGCGCTTGCAGTAGTCGATGGAACGGGCGCCGGGATGGCGCGGGCAGTCCGGCGCAGCATTCGGGTTCGAGCGCTGTCCGTAGGTGGGCATCGACATGGGGGCTCCTCAGCGGTGGTGACGAGGTCGGTGTGGACGCCGGGTGAGACGCCGCGGGGCGGAGCCGACGGCCCCGCCCCGGCGCATACTCACAGGCGATCAGTCGGTGATGGTGACCGACTCGATGACGACATCCTGGACGGGGCGGTCATTGCGACCGGTCGCAGTCGTCGCGATCGCGTCGACGACATCCTTCGAGGCCTGGTCGGTGACCTTCCCGAAGATCGTGTGGTTACCGAGCAGCCAGGGCGTCGCGGCGACGGTGATGAAGAACTGGGAGCCGTTCGTCCCCTTGCCCATGCGCTTGCCCGCATTCGCCATGGCGAGCAGGTAGGGCTCGTTGAAGTTCAACTCGGGGTGAATCTCATCATTGAACTGGTATCCGGGGCCTCCGGTTCCGGTGCCAAGCGGATCTCCGCCCTGGATCATGAAGCCCGAGATGACGCGGTGGAAGATCGTGCCGTCGTAGAGGGGGCGGGTCGTCTTCTGGCCGGTCGACGGGTCGACCCACTCGCGCTCGCCGCGTGCGAGGGACACGAAGTTGTTCACCGTGTTCGGCGCGTGGTTGGGGAACAGTTCCAGGGTGATGTCACCCATTGAGGTGTGCAGTGTTGCTTCCATGGCTCCATCGTTCCAGAAACGAGGGCGGCAAGCATGACGAGCGTCGAAAAGAAGTCCTCCCGTGGGCTGCAGATCACATCACTTCGTAGCACAATAGAGGGAAGTGGCGTCTGGCGGCGCCTCCACCACTCCAGACAGATTCGGAGACATCATGGCCAATACGCCGAACTTCGACACGGACAAGCTTCGCTTAGAGGCTCTGCAGCTGCGCGACGCCGTCGCACTGCACGCCGGCCGAGTGGCCGTCAAGGCCACCGACCTCGCTGAACAGGGAATCGACTGGGCGGCGCCGCGCGCACAGGCCGCCCTCGCTCATGCGATCGAACGCGCCACCCCTGCCGTTGATGATGCGGCGGTGCGTGCGCAGGCCGCCCTCGACAGGGCGAAGCCCGCCATTGAGCAGGCGCGGGTCGTCGTCGTCGACGACTATCTGCCCCGCATCAACCGCGCAGTCGCCGAGGGCGGGGCCGCCCTCACCAGCGACGGCACTCTCGCCGCCCGCGCGCGCCGTGCCGGCGAACTCTCCCAGGTCGCACTGACCACTCCTACCCGCAAGGTCCGCAAGAAGCGCCGCTTCCTGCGCGCCATCGGGTGGACCGCCCTGGCGGGGACCATCGCCGGAGCGGGCTACATCCTGTGGAAGCGCAGCCAGCCCATTGAGGATCCCTGGGCGGAGGAGTACTGGGCCGATCTCGAGACCGATTCCTTCGTCCCCGCCACCGAGGCCGAGAAGGTCGAGGGCGTTGCACAGGCCGCCCTCGATGAGGACTGACGCCTGACAGCTCACTGACAAGAGGGGCTCGGACGGATGAGAATCCGTCCGAGCCCCTCTTATTGCGGGCGCGTCAGCGCCAGCGCAGGGTCATGAGGAAGCCGACCAACATGATGGCCAGGCCGATCACCATATTCCACCAGGAGATGGTGGGGATCGGGTAGGCGCCGCCGGAAATGTAGTACACCATCAGCCACACCAGGCCGAGGATCAGCAGGGTGACGAATGCGGGCGCCCACCAGCGTGGGCTCAGCGGAATGCCCTCGGTCCATGCATGGAGCTCGGTATCGTCTGCGGCTTCCCTGCCGTTCTTCTTACGCTTCTTCGACTCAGCCACGTCACTCCTTGACACTTGTATCCGATGGTATTGATTACCGGGTCGTGTCGCGGAAACGACACCATTCGTAGCGTAGTCTTCCAGTAACGGCTAGCAAAAGTTCGACACGGAGGAGGGTGCAATGACCGACCCGTCATCGTCGCACTCCGACACGGGAAAGATGGCCGCGGGCTCATCGCGACGACTCTCAGCGCGCTCAGCGGCCTCCATCCTCATCGTCACCATCGCCTCCGGCATGCTCTTCGCCGTCTCCGCTTCGACCAACCGCGACACCGAGGCGAATGACGCGAGCCTCGTCGCCCTCGTCAAGTCCACCCAAGAGGGCGTCGCCGACCTCGACGCCCAAGTATCGGGCCTGCGCGCCGACCTCGCCGCCTACTCCGTCGACGCCGAACCGGCCGCCTCGACAACTGTGCCCGGCATTTCGACGCGCACGGTGAGCGGCCCGGGCGTGCGCATCACCCTCACCGACGCGAACCTCGATTCGATCCCCGAGGGTGCGACCGCGAACGACCTCGTCATCCACCAGCAGGACATCGAGGACGTCATGAACGCCCTGTGGAACGGCGGGGCAGAAGCGATGACCGTTCAGGGGGTGCGCGTCACCGGCAGAACCGTCATCCGATGCATCGGCAATGTCATCCTCGTCGATGGGGAGTCCTACGCCCCGCCCTATGTCATCGAGGCGATCGGCGACATCGACTCCTTGAAGAATGCTGTGAATTCCAACCCTCGTATCGTCAACTACAAGGAATATGTGACACTCTACGGGTTGGGCTGGACAATGGAGAGCTCGGACGACCTCTCCTTCCCGGCCGCGAACACGAAGACGACGAATTCATACGCACAGGTGGTGGACCATGATGAGTAGACGCCGAGGGGCGGCGCACGCCGGGAGGTCATCGCGCTCATCGAGCATTGTCTCCAACATCCTCGGGGTCATCGGTGAACTGCTCATCACCGCCGCCCTCGTCCTCGCCGGATTCGCATTCTGGCAGCTGTACTGGACGTCCTACCAGGTCGAGGGACCCCGGGCCGCCGCCATCGAGAAGTACTCCCAAGAGCACCGGCCCACGACGACGAATGCCGGAGAGGTGCGCACAGACGACCCGCCCCCATTCGACAGGGAAATCGCCGACAATGAGATCTACGGCCTCATCCACGTCCCCTCGTGGGACTGGATGAAGATCCCGCTCGCCGAGGGGACCTCCTCCTACGTCCTCGACCAGGGATTCGCGGGCCACTACAAAGAGACCGCGCAAGCCGGCCAAATCGGCAACTTCTCCGTCGCCGGCCATCGGCGCACCTACGGCAATAACTTCCGCTGGATCGACCGGCTCACCGACGGCGATTCGGTCATCGTCGAACTCGACACGCACTACCTCGTGTACACGATGCGCAGCCACGAGATCGTCGCAGCCGACGACCCTGAGAATATCCGCGTCGTCGCCCCCGTCATCGGGGACATCACCTTCAGTCAGGCCCCCACGGAGCGCTGGATGACGATGACGACGTGTCACCCCGAGTACGGCAATTCGGAGCGCTACATCGTCCACCTCCAGTTGGCGTCGTGGACGCCGAAGGACACGGGCGTTCCACTCGAGCTCGTCGACGAACCCGCTAGCTGATCTCGAAAGGAGCGACGCGTGTACGCATGGATTTTCCGGCACCTGCCCGGCCCGGTGTGGCTGAAGGTCATTGAATTCGCCGCCCTTGTCGGGGTTGCCGTGTGGGTGCTGTTCACCTGGGTGTACCCCTGGGCGCAGGAGTACTTCGAGTTGGGATCCGCCGCCGTCTGAGCGCTCGCGGAACGCGCGCGTGCTGCCATCGGAGGCGAGTACAGGCTGGCGAGCGGGTTCATGGAGAGAGGGCGGGGGCGTATTCCCTCCCTCTCAGTCGCGGCGTCAGTGCCCGGAGTTCGTCCCCCCGGTCTGCCCCGTATTCGACGTGCCTCCGGTATTCGATGCGGGTTTTTTACCCTTGGACACGGTGACTATCACCGTCGACCGCTGAGGCACGATCGAGCCCTCGCCGGGGCTGACAGAAATGACGTATCCCTTCTCAACCGTGTCTGAGTACTGCTCCTCCACGGTTGCCGACAGCGTCAGATTCGACAGCGCCGCAGACACGGCGGCCTGCTCCATACCGACGATGCCGGACTGGATGACGACCTTGCCCGAGGCGAGTGTCAGCGTCACCGAATCGCCCTTCTTCGCTCTTTCACCAATGGCGGGGACTGTCGTAGTCACGTGGTTCTGCTCCTGGGAGGGGTCGTCGGCGGTTTCGACGGAGCCGACCTGCAGGCCCACGTCGGCGAGCTTCTCGCGAGCCTGATCCTGCGTCATGCCGATGATGTCAGGGATCGTCACATTATCCGAACCCGAGGAGAGCTTGCCGGTGACAGTCTCACCCTTCTTCACCTTGGATCCCGCAGACGGGTTGAGTTCAGCGACGCTGCCCTCGCTGACACTTTCCGATGCGACCCTTTCTGATGAGGTGCGCCACTTCAGCCCAAGGGCCTCAATCGCCGCCTGGGCCTCTTCGGGCTTCATGCCGATGAGGTTATCCGGGATCGTTACCGACGCGGATCCGCTCGACAGTTTCACTTCGACTGTTGAGCCCTTTTCAGCGGAGGTCCCCGACGCGGGGTTCGTCTCGGCAACATTCCCCTCGGGGACCTCCTCAGAGGAGACCGTTTCGCTCGAGATCGCGAAGACGAGGCCTGCGGCCTCGATCGCCGACTTCGCTTCTGCTTGAGTCATGCCGACGAGGTTGGCGGGAACGGCGACCGTCTCCGTCTGCTGCCCGCCGGTGTTGGTCAGCGCATACCAGATGCCCGCAATGAGAAGGACCGCGATGACGATGACGCCGACAATGGCGCCGGTGTGCTTCTTCTTCTGCTCCTTTTCGCCATTGATCGCGGCGATCGTCGAGGTCGCAGTGGAGGGGCTGAGAGCGGCAGCGGGAAGAGTCTGGGTGGGTCCTACTTCCTCCGTTGGCGGTAGTTTCGTCGTCTGCTGCTCCCACACGGCGACATCGGGTGCACTGACCCGCCCGTCATGGGAGGCGCGCATGAGGTCGGCCATCATGGAGCCCGCCGAGGTGTAGCGCTCGTCGCGATCCTTCGCGAGGGCCTTCATGACGACGCGGTCCAGAGCCTCGGGCACGTCCGGGGTGATCGACGAGGGCGTCGGTGCGAGCTGCTGGACATGCTGGTACGCCACCGACACCGCTGAATCGCCGATGAATGGCGGGCGGCCCGTGAGCAGTTCGAAGAGGACGACGCCGGTCGAGTATAAGTCCGAACGCGCATCGACCTGCTCGCCGCGCGCCTGTTCGGGGGAGAGGTACTGGGCGGTGCCGACGACGGCATTCGTCTGAGTCATCGTCGCCTGGGAGTCGGTCAGGGCTCGGGCGATGCCGAAGTCCATGACCTTCACCTTGCCGGTGTTGGTCAACATGATGTTGCCCGGCTTGATATCGCGGTGGACGAGGTGCTGGGCATGGGAGTATTCGAGGGCGGACAGGACGCCGGAAACGATCTGGATGGCTTCATTGATCGGCACGGGGGTGCCGTCCGAGAGCAGTTCTTTGACGGTGTGCCCTTCGACGTATTCCATCACGATGTAGGGGACGGAGAGGGCCCGCCCATTGGCTCCTGTGACGATCTCTTCGCCGGTGTCGTAGACGGCGACGATATTCGGATGGTTGAGGGAGGCAGCGGATTGTGCCTCCCTGCGGAAACGAGCAAGGAACACGGAGTCTTGTGCGAGGTCGCTCCTCAGCATTTTGATCGCGACTGTGCGCGAGAGTCGCCAGTCGAACCCCAGATGCACTTCGGCCATGCCGCCGCGCCCGATGAGTGAGCGCACCTCATACCTGCCTGCTAGACGGCGAGCGGAGTCAGCCATGTCCGAACCTCCTCGTGAACGTGTGAACCCTGTCCGATGATGGACGTGAGAGAGCCTAACTTGTTATGGACGAAATACGCGGCGATCGCGATCATGACACAGATAATGAGGGCGATGAGCATGCCCCGAAGGAACCGCTTGCCCAGGGGTACGGGCGGTGCGACGACCGAACGATTATAGGCGGTCGGCGCGATGGGGGTCTCGTGAGCCAGCCCTGCTGCTTTTTCCGACACCGCGTACCACATTCCTTGCGGCAGGGGCCGCGGGGTCCCACTCCTGGGCTCTGGGAATCCCTGCGGCAATGCACTGTGCGTGGAGGCTGTGGTCGCGTCGGAGTGCTTGCGCCGATTGGATGATTGTGAACGCTTCGACACGGTGGACGATGAGCGCGTCGGCTGCCACGGCATTGTGAGCTCGGGTTCGGGCAGACGGCCCTTGCGCGCGGCCACGGGCAGCAGTTCGGGGGGCATGTCAAGGGTGCGTTCCAGCGGCTGCTTGACGTCGGAGGCGTGCAATCTGGCCGCCGCCAGTCCCGTCAGGTGGGTGACTTGCGGCTCCGCCGCAGATTCGCGGGGTGCGGGGGGGCGAGGGGCCTCTTCGCGTCGGGCTTCTTCACGTGCCCGTGCGCGCTCGCGCAGGCGGGCGACGAGGGCATTGCGACGCTGGGCGTTCGGGTCGCCCCCCGCGGTGTCATTGGGTGTGGGACCCGCTTCGGGAGCAGGCGCCTTGGCGGCGGCCTCATCGGAGTGAACGTGGGACTTCGCAGCGTCGGGCGCCGGGGCAACGGGCGCTGACGCAGCGGGAGACGCGGTAACAGGTGCTGACACGGCAGGCGCGGCGGCTTCGGGCGCGCTCGTCTCGGCGGGGACGACTGAAGGGGCGGCCGGGTGCTCATCGCGCAGGCCCGCGGGCTCTTGCAGCATCGAATCGGGGAGTTGGCGCTTGCGCACATGGCGCACCGGTGGCAGCGAGGACAGCGCCGCGGACACGGGATCGTCCACTTCCCCCGAAGCTTTGGGCTCGGGAAGGGGGTGTGCGCTCACGGGGATGCCCATCGCCCTTGCGGCAGCTGACAATTCGCGCACGACGGCGACTCCGGATTCCGGCCTCTTGGAGGGATCCTTCTCCAACAGGTGCAGCACGACATCCGCGAAAGGCTGTGGAACATCCGACGGCAGGGGCGGAACAGGGTCGTTGACGTGCGCGAATGCGATATCGACCTGGGTGTTGCCGGTGAAGGGGCGCCGACCGGAAGCGGCCTCGTAGGCGATGATTCCGAGGGCGTAGAGGTCGCCGATAGAGGTCGCCTCCTCTCCCATCGCCTGCTCGGGGGGCAGGTACTGCGCCGTTCCCATGACCATCCCGGCGGCGGTCAGATCCACCTGGTCGGAGGCTCGTGAGATCCCGAAGTCCGTCAGTTTCACCATTCCATCGGAGCGGACGAGGACGTTCGCGGGCTTAATATCGCGGTGGACGACACCCGCCTGTGCGGCAGCCCCCAACGCCATGGCGATCTGCATGAGGATCGGCAGCAAGTCCACGGGTTCAATACGCGAACCGCCCCGCAGGTAGTGGGTGAGGGGCTTGCCCTCAACGAGCTCCATGATGATCCAGCCGCGCCCGTCCTCTTCGCCAGAATCCTGAACGTTGGCGATATTGGGGTGCTGGATGCTCATCGCATTGCGGGCCTCGAGGCGCAGCCGCGACAAGGAGAGTTCTTCTCCGGACAGCTCCGACTTGAGGACCTTCGCGGCGACGAGTTGACCGGTTTCGCGGTCGCGCGCCTTCCACACCTCACCCATACCGCCCTGAGCGATGGGAGCGAGCAGTGTATAGCGTCCGCCGAGGACGTGACCGGCTGAGTTCTTGATGCGCTGTGGGCTCATTTGACACCTGCTTCCAGGAGAGCACGGGCGATCGGGCCGGCGACGATGCCGCCATGGGGCGCAGGATCGGACTCGTCGCCCTCGACGATGACCGCGAAGGCGATCTGAGGGTCGTCCGCGGGTGCGAACCCGACCGCCCAGGCGTTGGCGAAACCATCGACCCCGGTCTCGGCGGTGCCCGTCTTCGCGGCGACGGACACGCCGTCGAGGGCCATTGACGTTCCCGAGCCGTAGGGCGCGGAGACGACGGACTTCATCATCTCCGTCACCTGATTCGCCACATCGGCGGATACGGGGGTGGATAGCGCCTTCGGCGTGGTTTCAGACTGGACCTGCAGGTCGGCGTCGACGATCCTGTCGATGAGGTAGGGCGTCATCATCGTCCCGTCATTGCCGATCGCTTGGGCGATCTGCGCCATCTGCAAAGGTGTGGCTTGGACGGAGAACTGCCCGATGGAGGTCATTGCGAGCTGAGCGGGATCCGTCTGGTCGGGGAAGGTGGAGGGGGTGACAGATAGGGGAATCGCAGAAGCGGTGCCGAAACCGAAGCGCTTGGCAACACCGGATAGTTGATCGTGGGTGAGATTCTGCGAGGCGATGAGGAAGGTGGTGTTGCAGGAGCGGGCGAAGGCCTCCTCCAGCGTCGGATTGCCGTCCCCGCAGGTCGCCGAATCGATATTCGACACCGTCGTCTGTGTGCCGGGCAAGACCGTCGACACGGGGGATTCGAGATTCGTCGTCGCCGTCGCCACCCCGTTTTCAAGGAGAGCGATCGTCGTGAGGATCTTGAAGGTGGAACCCGGGGCGTAACGGTTGCCCGCAATCGCCCGATTCGACAGGGGATCTGAGGGGTCCACCGCCAATGCTTCGTAGGCGTCATTGACTGCAGCGGAGTCGAAGGCGGTGAGCGCATTGGGGTCGTAGCTCGGCGATGAGTACAGCGCCAGGATCGCTCCCGTTTTCGCATTGAGGACGACGACGGCCCCCTTTCGGTCGCCCAATTGTTCGGCTGCGATCTGTTGGAGAGTCGAGTCCAGCGTGAGCACGATGCCGCCGCCCTGGCGATTCGCCCCCGTGAACAGGTTGCGCAGTCGCTGGGCGAGGAGTGCATCGGATTGGCCGTCGAGGACGGACTCGGCCGCCGCCTCAAGGCCAGTCGCCTGTGAGAACGCTGCTGAGAAATAACCGGTGACGGAGGCGTAGAGGGGGCCTTGCGAGTAGGAGCGCTGAAAGCGCGTCGATCCTTCGAGTTTCGTCGACGAGGCGACGGCACTCTCCCCGACGATGATGGGCCCGCGGTCTGTTTCTGCGGCGTGCAGGATCGTGCGTTCGTTGCGCGAATCGGCGTTGAGCGAGGGCGTCTGGAGGAACTGGTTATTCGTCACGGCCAGTCCGAGCATCGCGAACATGGCGAGGATGACGATGAAGAGTCGGCGGATCTGACGGTTCATAGCGTCCGCTCCAAACCGTCGGGGTGGATTCCCGAGTTCCACGGGGAGGGGGTCGCGGCAGGCCTACGGGCGGCGTCGGAGATCCGGATGAGGAGTGCGACGGTGAGCCACGAGGACACCATTGATGAGCCTCCGGCGGCCAGGAATGGCGCAGTGAGACCCGTCAGGGGGATGAGGCGGGTGATGCCGCCAAGGACGACGAAGAGTTGGATTGCCAGGGAGAAGCTCAAACCCGTTGCGAGGAGTTTGCCGAAGCCGTCTCGCACCGAGATCGCGGCGCGCAGGCCCCGTTCGATGAGGACGAGGTAGAGCAGCAGGATTGCCGCGAGCCCGGTCATCCCCAGTTCTTCGGCGAGCGAGGAGAGAATGAAGTCGGAGTTCGCCAGCGGCACGAGCTGCGGGTATCCGCGGCCCCAGCCGGTCCCCATGAGGCCGCCTGACGCCTGGCCGAAGAGGGACTGGACGAGTTGGTAAGAGCCTCCGATCTTCTCGTACACGTCATTGTCGAGGGCGTTGATCCACACGGTGAAGCGGTTCGCGACATGCGGGAATGCCCTGATCGTCACGAGCACTGCGGGAACGAACATGACGAAGCCGATGATGAGCCAGGAGACCCTATTCGTCGCCACGTACAGTATTGCGACGAAGAGGCTGAAGAAAAGCAGCGACGTGCCCAGGTCCCGCTGGAGAACGAGGATCGCCACGCCGATCATCCACACCACGAGGATCGGTCCGAGGTCGCGTGCGCGTGGCAGGCGGATCCCGAGGAGTTTGCGCCCTCCGATCGCGAGATTGTCGCGATTGGTGACGAGATATCCGGCGAAGAACAGCGCGAGCGTGATCTTGACGAGTTCACCGGGCTGGAATGACATCGGCCCGACGCGGATCCACACGCGGGCGCCGAAGGTCTCCTGACCGAGCCCGGGGATCATCGGCAGGAGCAGAAGGATGAGTGAGATGACGCCGAAGGTGTAGGTGTAGCGGCGGAGGATCCGGTGATCGCGCAGGAGGACGAGAGTCAAAGCGGCCGCCGCTATTGCAATGCCGACGAACATCAGTTGGCGCATCCCCACCGTTGCCTGTTCGAGCAGCTCGTACGACATGTCGAGCCGGTAGATCATCGCCAGTCCCAACCCCGATAGTGCGACGGCGATCGGGAGGATCACGGGGTCGGCGAAGGGCGCGAGGATGTGCATGCCGAGTTCGGCGACGAGGGCGAGGGCCAGGAGGACGGCGATGTGCTGCAGGAGGTTGCCGGGGAAGTGCCCCGTCCGGTTAATGCTGGTGAGGACGTAGCCGCCGATGCCGATGGCCAGTGCGAGGATCATGAGGATGATCTCGAGGAGGCGCTTGGGCCTTGCGGGCGCGATGGAGACTGTGGCCATCAGTCCGCCCCCGATTGGGATTCGCTGCCGGATTGGGGCGCTGATCCCGACTGGTTCTGCAAGGGCTGGAGGACCGCGGAGCGCCTCGCAGCCGCGACGCGGAGCTGTTCGACATAGGTGTCGATCTCGTTGCGCGATGAACGGATCACCGGGTCTTTGAGTCGGTCGCGGTCCACGGCCGACAGCTGGGCGAGGGGCAGGTTGGTCACCTCAACGGCGTGGGATAGCTGCCAGGACCCGAGGGATTGGGGGATCCCCTGGTAGATGACGACGTAACCGTCCTCTCCGATGGCGTAGTACTGGGTCTGGGTCCATGCCCAGCCGAGCCACCCGGCGCCGATGATGAGCAGGGAAGTGATGAGGACGACGAGCGGGGCGAGCCACCGCCTGAATGCGGGTTGCGGGTCGTCCTCGTCATCATCGGGGTCGAGGGGGCGCGTCCTGCGCAGTGCGGCGGCGCGGGCCGCGGCTCCGCCCCCTCCGCGGCTCTCAGCATGGCGATCGATCGCCGCGGCGCCGACGATCTGCGGCGTCGACGGGGGGAAGGAGCCGGATGCGACGATGTCGCAGACGATACAGGTGATGTTGTCGGGGCCGCCTGCGCGCAGGGCGAGACGGGTGAGAGCCTCGGCACACTCACCGGGGTCTGTCACCTCTGCGAGGACGTTGCCGATCGTGTCGGGGGAGACGACGCCGGACAATCCGTCCGAACAGAGGAGCCAGCGGTCTCCCAGAATCGCTTCGCGCATCGTCTCATCGGGGCTGACATCGGCTTGGGCGTCGCCGAGGATCTTCAGGACGACATTGCGATTTGGGTGGTGCTCGGCCTCTTCAGGCGTGATCTGCCCCGTTTCGACGAGGTATTGGACGAAGGAGTGGTCCGTTGTCACTTGCGTGAGGGTCGTTCCGCGCAGCACATAGGCGCGCGAGTCCCCGATGTGGACCATCGCGAGTTTATTGCCCGACCTCATGAGGGCGATGCACGTCGTCCCGAGGCCCCTCAGGTCCTTGTCTCGCGAGGAGCGATCCGACAATTCGTCGTGCGCATCCATGAGGGCCTCGCGCAACAGGGGCAGCATCGACTCGGCCGGATGAGAATCGGTGTCGAGGGGAACGAGGTGCGCGATCGCTACAGAGGAGGCGATATCACCGCCCGCGGGCCCGCCCATGCCGTCGGCGAGGACGAGGAGATTGGCCCCCGCATATCCGGAATCCTGGTTATTCGATCGGACCAGGCCGACATCGGATCGGGCGGCGCAGTGGAACTCGACGGGCTGGATCGGCATGTCACCTCACCAGTTCAAGAGTCGTCTGACCGATGCGAACGACATCACCGGCTTTGAGCAGGCGCGGCTCGCTCAAACGCTCATCGTCAACGAAGGTGCCGTTGCGCGAGCCCAGGTCCTCGATCCACCAGCCCTCATCGGAGGGCGCCAGGCGCGCATGGCGGCTCGACGCGTACTCGTCTTCGAGGACGAGCGTCGAGGCGGGCGAGCGGCCAATGATGAGAGGAGACCCCGTCAGGGGCATGACGGTGCCGACAAGGGGGCCGCCGGTGAGGAGGATGTTGTGCGGCGCTTCGTCCATCGCACCCGAGGCGCGGTCGGCGAGGCGGGACTTCCGACTCTCCCTGCGCCGCTGATCGGCCTCTTTGCGGCCCTTGCCGCGTGGGGTGACGACAGTGCCGAAGACGTCGCGGCGCAGCGTATTGACCGCTCCGAGGACGAAGATCCATAGGAGAATGAGGTAGCCGATCCGAAAGACTGTGAACGCGAGATCCGTGGTCATTGATCACCGTCCTCCGGGTGCGTCCAGAAGAAGATCGTGGTGCGTCCGATGACGATCCGATTCCCGTCGAGGAGGGTCGCCGCCTCGACCTTGTGCCCTTCGACGAAGGTCCCGTTCGTGGAGCCGAGGTCAGTGGCGATGACTCCGGTCGGAGTGATCCTCAGTTCGAGGTGGCGCCGGGAGACCCCCGAGTCGGAGACGACGATATCGGCTTCGGAGCCGCGCCCGATGACGGTGACGGGCTCCGTCAACAGCCACTTCTCGCCGTCAATGTCGATGATCGGATGCTTGGGCGAGGGGGAGGAAGCGGTCGCGGGTGCTGCCGCGCCCCGCCGGTTCGAGGACTGGACGCTGAGCTGACCGGTCATCTCCTGGGGGTCGACGACGAATTCGACGGTGACGGGGCCCAGGAGGGCATAGCCGCACGATGTCGCGTATTCGGTGGCCTGTTGGGCGAATTCATCCGCGAGGACGTCGAGGCTCGCCTCAAGGGAGTCGAGGTCGGATTGTGCGGCGTGGACGACGAAGCGATTCGCGGCAATGGTGCGATCCGAGGAGAGTTCGTGAGCGGAATCGTCCATGGAGCGGCGAATAGCGGAGTTCACGTCGACGGGCTTGATCCCCGACTTGAAGACGCGAGAGAAGGCGTCGTTGACGCCTCGTTCGACGGCGTTCTCAAAACGGTCGAAGATGCTCATAGTCGTCTCTTCCCATTCCCCCGCGCGCTTCGCGCGACGTACCTTCCTAGTGGGCGCACACGTCCAGCCATAGTCTAACCATTGTTGTGACCTTGAGGGTTGCTGGCTAACCGGCGGATCGATAATTGGGCCTTGAAGCAGCGGGAATCGACCTTTAGTGAGTAGCCTCCCATAGGCTGTCCGGCGAGGCGTGGGGGAACCGGTCGGAGTCCCTGACCATTTCACCCAACCGATCGGTGACGGCGTCAATCGCGTAGCGGATCGCGCCGAGGATCACTTCGCGTCCGCCCAGGGACGAGGCGGTGATCTTCGGGGGGAAGGGGCACACCTGCGCGGATCGCTCGATCAATCGTGGTAGGAATAGGTCGGCGTGGGCGGCGAATCGTCCTCCGATGACGACGCACTCGGGCGCTGTTGCGAGAATCATGGCGTCAATCCCCAGGGCCAATCGGTCGGCGTATTCTTGCACGGCTCGCAGAGCCGTGGTGTCGCCGCCCGCCGCGAGGGGGAAAAGCGCGTCTCGTACGGGCTGCCCGTCGGGGTAGAGCGCCGAGGCGAAGGTTTCTTCCTCGAGCTCGCGCCACTTTAGTTCGGGGAATTCTCCGATGAGGCCCGCGCTTCCCGCGTGCCCCGCGTGGACCCGCCCGTCGATCACTGAAGCGGCCCCCGTGCGCTGTCCCGCGAGGATGTAGAGGACGTCGCTGACATTCGCGGCGGCGCCCTTCCAGGATTCCCCGCGCGCCCCGAGGGCGCAGTCCCCCGAGGAGATGACCCTGGTGTTGAGCGAGGGGCCGAGGCTGTCGGCGAGGTTGAGTCCCTGCCATCCGGGCATGCCCCGGCCTCCGAAGTATGTAACGGTGTTGTCGTCAATGATTCCCGGCGAGGCGACCGCGCACACGAGCGGTTTGTGCGCGTGCGCCGTCAAATCGCGGGCGAGGCGTGCCGCTACGCGTAGTCGCTGCGAAGCGGGGACCTGTTCGTCAATGGGCATCGAGTCCTCGGCGAGGATATCCCCCGAGTATGTCGCGCGCATCGCGCTGATGTGGTGCGCCCCGATGTCGAGGGCGAGGATCGAGGTCGTTGAGGGTTTGAGGCGGAAGTAGGCGGCGGGGCGTCCGATGGCGCGTTGGCTGGGGGCGTCTGTGGGTTCGAGCCACTCCAGGGCTGTGAGGTCCGCGATCACGGCTTCGATCGCCGGGCGGGTGACTCCGGCTTTCGCGGCGAGTTCCGCCATTGTGTGGGGGCCGCTGCCGCATCGGGTGATGACCGTGAACATGTTGTGCCTGCGTTGGATGCGCCGTTTCTGCGCCATCTCGGGCCGCCTTGTCTGCTTTGAGGGGTGAATCACTTGCACATTAATAAATATAATATTATAACTATGTGCGTAGTTGAGCTCGCGTGAGACGGTCGATGACGCCCCATCTCTCACGAGGAGCGGGAAGGGAACTGTGGAACAGTCCTCAAGGATGAGCCGCCAACGCAGGACCGAGCGACGAGTCGCGTACCTCTTCATCGTCCCGGCCTGTGCAGGTTTCATCGTCTTTTACCTTGTCCCCATGATCCGCGGGGTGCAGATCAGTTTCACTGATTGGGATTTACTGCCCCCCGCACGGTGGATCGGACTGGACAACTACCGGGCGCTCCTCAGCGATGAGCACTTCGGGAACGCGCTGGTCACGACCTTGATCTACGTCATTGTGAACATCGCGACTCAGACGGTCGCCGGACTCGGCATCGCAGTCCTCATGCAGCGCATCAGCCAGTCGATGGTGATCAGATCCCTGCTCCTCGTGCCTTGACTCGTGCCGAA
Source organism: Actinomyces mediterranea (assembly GCF_900155595.1). Classification (GTDB taxonomy): domain Bacteria; phylum Actinomycetota; class Actinomycetes; order Actinomycetales; family Actinomycetaceae; genus Pauljensenia; species Pauljensenia mediterranea. The sequence goes on along the minus strand of NZ_FTPB01000004.1, from coordinate 939,417 downwards.
CGTCACCGTCGCGGTGATCACCCTCTTCGTTCTGGACCCGAATGTCGGACTCGTCAACCACCTCCTCTCGATGATCGGCACGAGACCGATTGCGTTCTACGGCGATCCGCATCTGGCGATCTTCACCGTCGCACTGGTCAATTCGTGGCGGAACATGGGCTATACCGCCCTCCTCATTTTCGCCGGAATGCAGACTGTCCCCGCAATGGTGTACGAGGCCGCGGAGCTCGACGGGGCGTCGATATGGCGAACATTCCGCTCGATCACGCTGCCGCTGATCCGCCCGATCCTGGTCATGGTCATCGTCGTCTCGATGATCGGCTCGTTCCAGATCTTCGATACCGTTGCGGTCGCGACGAAGGGCGGGCCGATCGGGAAAACCCGGGTCATCTACTTCTACATCTACGAGAAAGCCTTCCAGCAGGGGCAAATGGGGTACGCGGCGGCGATGGCGGTCGTCCTCCTCCTGATCATCCTGGTGATGACCGTTCTCCAGCTGAAAATGACGCGAGCAACCGAAACGGACTTGGACTGACTATGGCTACCCTGACACAGAAGAAGCGCTGGCGGATCCGGCCGGGAAGGATCGTGGGATGGATGGCGCTGATCCTCCTATTGATCGTCACACTCTTGCCGTTCGTGTGGGCCTTGAGGACGGCCTTCACGCCCAATGCCGACATCTTCGACGGCGACTACTCGCTCATTCCGCGCAACGCCTCGTTCATCAACTTCAAGCGGGTCCTGGGACTCGTGTCACCCGAAGAAGACTTGGCCGCAGGCGGAGCAGGGGCCAAGATGTACTTCTGGCTCTACCTGCGCAACACGCTGGTCTTCACGTCACTGCTCGTACTCGGCCAGCTGGTCACGTCGACAATGGCGGCCTACGCTTTCGCGCGCCTGAGGTTCCCGGGCAGAGACATCATCTTCACGATCCTCCTGACCGGAATGATGATTCCGCCCATCTTCATCGTTTTGCCGAACTTCGTTCTGATCAAGAACGCCAATCTCCTCAACACTTTCCCTGGCCTCCTCGCCCCCTACTTCTTCGTCAGCCCCTTCGCCATCTTCTTCCTGCGACAATTCTTCTTGTCGATCCCCAAAGAGGTTGAGGAAGCAGCAAAAATCGACGGCGCGGGGTATTGGCGCACATTCGCGCGCATTATCGTCCCCATGAGCGCGACCCCGATCACAACAGTCGGAATCATTCAGGCCGTATTCGCCTGGAATGAATACCTCTGGCCCCAGCTCATCGGCAAGGAACACGCAGTGCGCCTGCTGAACGTGGCATTGGCCGTCTTCCAGCAGGCGTCACCCTCGACACGGCCCGACTGGGCAGGCCTGATAGCCGCCGCGGCACTCCAGACACTCCCCATGCTGCTCCTGCTGCTGGTCTTCGGCCGTAAGCTCGTGAGTTCGATCGGGCTCACATCGGCGAAATAGAAGTCCCCATCCTGCGAACAATTCTACTCGAAGGAGAGAGAACACAATGAAAACCCCGTTCAAGAGCACGGTCGTGCTCACCAGTGCGGTGATGATACTGTCGCTCGCCGCCTGCACCCCCAGCGAACTCACCGAGGGAAGCCAGCCATCAGCGGGAGGGACGACGATCACCTACGCCCTCTGGGATCCCAACCAGAAGCCCGTCTACGAGAAATGCGCGGCACAATTCAAAGAAGAGACGGGGATTGACGTCAAGATCGAGCAGTCCGGATGGGACGACTACTGGCAGAACCTATCCCTCGCCTTCAACGGCGGGACGGCGCCCGACGTATTCACCAATCACGTCGCACACTATCCGGAACTCGCCAGCAAGGGGGTCCTGGCGGACCTCAATCCCCACCTCGCGAACGATCCGGTGGACTTCAGCCAATACACGGGAAACCTCGCGTCCCTGTGGGAACACGACGGCAAACGCTACGGAATCCCGCAGGATTGGGACACGATCGGTCTGGTGTACAACGTCAAAGACATCCAAGACGGCGGCGTTGACCCCGCCTCCCTGAAAAACCTCGACTGGAACCCGCAGGACGGCGGCTCTTTCGGCAAACTGATCGCGCACCTGACCATCGATAAGAATGGCGTGCGGGGCGATGAGGAGGGCTTCGACAAGAATAATGTCGAAACCTACGGATGGGGCCTCGAAAGCGGCGGGGGCGTCGTCGGACAGGGACCCTGGTCGTGGCTCGCCCTGTCCAACGGATTCAACTACCTCGACGAAAACCCCTTCGGAACCAAATACCAACTGGACGATCCCAAGCTCGCCGAGGCCCTCACCTGGTGGCAAAAGCAGATCCAAGCCGGATACGTCACCCCCGTCGAACAGGCTGGGAACCTGGGTCTGCAACCGATGATGGAGCAGAACAAGGCGGCCCTGGTCCCTGACGGCTCATGGCGCATCAACACGTGGGCCTCCTCCACCGCCCAGAAGTTCGGATTCGCCCCCCCTGCCCGCCGGTCCCGCGGGCCGTAAGACGATCATCAACGGAATCGCCCCTTCGATCTCAAAGGATACGAAGCACCCCGAAGAGTCCTGGAAGTGGGTCAAGTTCCTCACCTCCGACAAGTGCCAGTCCATTGTCGCGAAGGAAGCCGTGGTCTTCCCCTCGATCAAAGCGCAGTCGCAGGCAGCCGCAGACGCGCACAAGGCCAAGGGAGTCGACGTGTCTGCCTACTGGGACATTGCGCAGCAGCCGGACTCCTTGGCCTACTACCCGATCACGTTCAAGGCCGATGAGATCAACACGGAGGCCGACCTGGTCATTGAGCAGATCGAGCGCGGAACAGCAGCGCCCTCACAGGTGCTTCCGCCCCTGAACGACAAGATCAACTCGATCCTGTCAAGCAAGTAGACCAGGGCCGATCCGCAGCGGAATCGGGGCGACTGGGCGTGACGGATGACAGCGCCCAACCGGCCCGGACCCCCGGGGTCAATGAATGGCGCCGCGCCAAGTTCACGTAAGGGCAGCATGGATATACGCATTGTCTGTAATGACGGGGAGTGGGCGATTCTCCACGACGGGACAACGAGCCGCACGGTAACGAGCGGATCCTCAACGATCTCAGTGGCACACGATCTGCCCGCTGACACGGAGTACTACCGACACGGGTGGACGTCATGGTCCCCGACCGCATGGTGGCGTCTCAACCGTGATCCGTGGCGCGTATGGAACAACCCGGAACGAACGCTGACGGCCGAAGACGCCGTCACCGACTCCGAGGAACTCCACCGATCGTATATGGTGACCTGTCTGAGTGTGAGTGAGGACGTGAGCCTCCTGATCGGATCACTCGGACATTATTCGGGACTCCTCACGTTCCTGCCCGGCCAGATCCGTGGAACGCCGCTCGACCAGGAGTCCACCGACCACGCCGATACGCGCGACTGTGGGGAATCAGGCCGGGTGAGCGGATGGTTCTTGATGATCGGCCCCGAGCGCGAATGCTGGGACGCGTATGCTGAGGCCCTTGCGGGATCAACGGCAGACGACGCGTTCCATCAGCCCCATCCGTCGAGTGCCGTGTGGTCATCGTGGTACTCGTGGTTCGAAGAGATCACCCAACGCACCATCGAAGATGAGATCATGCCCGCAGCCCGCAGCCCGCAGCCCGCAGCCCGCAGCCCGCAGCCCGCAGCCCGCAACGGCTACGACGTCATTCAAATCGATGATGGCTGGGAAAAAGCGGTGGGATGGTGGGAACCGAACGGCGACTTCCCCGCAGGAATGGCATCACTCGCGACGAGCATCCGAGGTGCGGGAATGACACCGGGGCTGTGGATCGCGCCGCTGATCGCCACTCGTGGTACCCCTATCGTCTCCGAACATCCCGAATATTTCGTGCATACGCGGGACGGACGCCTCGCGGTTGCGGGCCACAACTGGGGGCAGCATTATTTCTCCCTTGATGTCACACACCCCGGTGCCCGCCGGTGGCTGATGGACACGATCACCCGGGTCAACGGGTGGGGGTACGCGCATCTCAAGCTCGACTTCCTCAATGCCGGGGCGATCGAGGGAGTGCGCCACCTGGATATTCCGCGCGAAGTGGCCTATCGCACGGCCCTCCAACTCATTCGATCCGCAGCCGCAGACGCGTTCATCCTCGCCTCCGGCGCCGTCGTCGCGCCCTCTCTCGGGCTCGTCGACTCGATCCGTGTCGGTCCGGATACCGCCCCCTACTGGGATAACACCGACAGGCATCGTGATCCGAGCGGCCCCGCGATGCGTAACGCGCTGCGCAATTCTCTGGCGAGAACCTGGTTGAAATCCCTGGTGGGCATCGACCCGGATGTCGCGTATGCGCGCACTCGGGGTTCGCTCCTATCCCCGCAGGCCAACGCCATGACGCGGTACCTGTCGATCGTCTGCGACGATTTCTCATGCTCCGACCCCGATGCGTGGCTCACCGATGAGGAGCGGGCATCGGTGCGACAGACCTGCGCAGAAATGGGCACCCGCGCGCGACGGCCCACGGTCATCCAGGACTCTCGCTACGTGTTCACCATTAACGGGATGCGGATTGATTTCGAGCCGTGGATCGATCCGCGTGGACGAATCTCGGACCGTCTCCTCGTCAAGTGACTGATGGATGCTTCCACGGGGCTCATCGATCCCGGCTCTTCCGAACGCAGCGGCTATGTTCTCGCGGCATCGGAAGAGTTCAACGGCGACGACATCAACTCTTCACGAGTGACTACCTGCCGCACTAGTCGACATCGGAGGGGACGCAGGCTCGGTACCGGGTGTCTGAGGGGAGCCTGAAACTATGGATTGATCAGGATCAGCCCGAGAATGCCAATACGCAGGCGCGTCAATCCGGCGAGGTCGATATTTTCGAGATCCTGAGGCGTAGTGGAACTACGGAAGCGATCTCAGCGCCCAATGGGCACACCTACGGTTTTGAATGGCTCCAGGGAAGATGCGGCTCTATCTAGACGGGAAGCTGGTCGCAACGAGCCATCCGGACCATCTCGATCCCCCTGACTCGCAGAATTCACACGATTACTCTGGGCAACGACTCCGCACCAGCACCGGACCTGATATCCCTCACGGTTACCAAGGCCGCACCGTAGGGAAAGGGGAGGTTCAAAAGTCCCAGTCGTCATCCTCGGTGTCGACGATCTCCCCGATGACGTAGGAGGAGCCCGAACCCGAGAAGAAGTCGTGGTTCTCGTCCGCGTTCGGGGACAGGGCTGCGAGGATCGCAGGGTTGACATTGGTTTCATCTGCGGGGAACAGCGCCTCGTAGCCCAGGTTCATGAGCGCCTTGTTCGCGTTGTAACGCAAGAACTTTTTCACGTCCTCGGTCAGGCCGAGCGGATCGTAGAGGTCCTCGGTGTACTGTTCCTCGTTCTCGTAGAGTTCGTAGAGCAGGGAGTACGTGTAGTCCTTGAGCTCGTCGCGCCGCTCCTGCGTGGATTCGGCGACGGCGAGCTGGTACTTGTAGCCGATGTAGTAGCCGTGGACGGCCTCGTCGCGGATGATGAGGCGGATGAGGTCGGCGGTGTTCGTCAGCTTGGCATGCGCACTCCAGTACATGGGGGCGTAGAAACCGGAGTAGAAGAGGAAGGATTCGAGCATCGTCGAGGCGACCTTGCGCTTGGCCGGGTCGTCGCCCTCGTAGTAGCCCTTGATGATCTCCGCTTTCTTCTGCAGGGCAACGTTCTCCTCCGACCAGCGGAAGGATGCGTTGATATCCTCCGTCGACAACAGGGTAGAGAAGATCGACGAGTACGACTTGGCGTGAACGGACTCCATGAAGGCGATATTCGTCAGGACCGCTTCCTCGTGGGGCGTGCGGGCATCAGGGATGAGGGACACCGCGCCGATCGTGCCCTGGAGGGTGTCGAGCAGGGTGAGGCCGGTGAAGACGCGGTTCGTCATGAGCTGTTCATCGGCGTGGAGGGTGTTCCACGAGGGGATGTCATTCGACAGCGGGATCTTCTCGGGCAGCCAGAAATTACCGGTGAGTCGATCCCAGACCTCGAGGTCTTTCTCGTCCTCGATGTGGTTCCAGTTGATGGCCTCGAAAACCGGCTCCGTGCTCACGCGTCCTCCTGACAAATAACCGCCGCCCACAAAGCGGATCGACGTCAAGCGTACCCGGCATCTGCCCGATGGACGAGGGCGGGACGGGTGAAGCTCCTGACGGTGCTTCATCGTCCTGAAGCCTCGTGGGTTTTATTCTGGTCCGGTTTGCTTGGTTGAATCATGCAGCTTCAGCGGTTGAGGCGGCAAGGGTTTCGAATTCGTGTGGTGATCTCATGGCGAGCCAAAGGGCATCGCCTTGTTCGGTCGCGCGCAACCAGCGGCGCACACACGACTCGGCGATACCGACATCCCTTCGCGACCCGCCAGAGCGGTTCACCACTCGCGCAAGCCACCCACACAACTCCCTAAGACAAGACCTTCAACATGATCAACATCCCTCCCACAAACGCACCACCTGAACTCACATCAAGTGTCACCAAAACCTGCACCAGCCCCGCCCGTACAGCCCTCCTGCGCTGCGCCCGCTCAGTCGGCGACGAGGCCGAGCAGGTGAGACACGACCGCAGTACCCGAGGCGCGCAGTCCGTCGTGCTGATACTCGTTCGTCACCCACGTGCGCGCGCCCCGGATCGCTTCAGCTGTCTCCACGGACAGGTCGCGCGGGACGAACATGTCGTCGTAGTACACGGATGCTGCGACGGGCACGCTGTTATGCGCGAGAACCTCGGGAAGATACACGGTGGGCCAGTCGGTGCGGGCGGCGAGGATGTCGCAGACCCCGGCGAAGGGGACGAGGGCGGGGTCCTCGTCGAAGATCCGGCGCATCATGTGCTCGCCCGTCAGATAGTAGGGCTGGGAGGAGTCAAGGGGGTCGGCGTCCTTCGCGAACCCGGGGACCTCCTCGGCGAGGCGATCCGCACACCACGCGGTCGCCGTGCCCGCGAGCCCCGGGGTCGCACCGGCGTAGATCGCCTCTTGGAGGACCGCATACATCGGAGCGACTCCGATCTCAGCGCCGACCGCCTCCAGAAATTGTGAGGACAGACGACGGCTCCCATTGACGCTCACCCACGGCCCTTCGAGGAGGTAGTGGAGCAGATCCGTCCTCGTGGTCGTGCCCAGGCCCATGCCGATCATGCGGAAGCGGGCGGGGGAGAGCCTCTCGCCCGTCGGAAGCGTCTCCTCCGTGTCCGCCAGGTGCGCCGCGACCTCGCGCACCGTCTGCTCGTCGCCCGTGTAACGGGAGAAGTAGGCGCGGTTGCGGGCGGCTGTGGCCGCATAGGTGCGCCGGTAGATGTCGTCGACATGGACGAGGCCGGGCAGTCCACCCGTGATGAGGGATTTCTTCAGTCCTTCGGGGGCGAGAGACAGGTAGGAGGTCGTGATGAAGCCGCCGAAGCTCTGCCCGAGCGTCGACCACGGTTCGTCGCCCGCGAGCTCGCGGCGCACGAATTCGGCGTCGAAGACGATCTGATCTTGGCGGAAGAACATGAGGTAGTCGGCGAGGCGCTGGGCGTCGAGGGCGCCGTCGGCAGAGCGGAATCGTGACTCCTCGATGAGGGAGCGCGCGTCCAGGCGTCCGGATTGGCCGGTGCCGCGCTGGTCGAGGAGGACGAGACGGTGGTCTTCAAGGAGCCGTCCGAGCCAGGATTCGCGGAAGTCTTGGACTCTGGGCGCCCCGTATCCGGGACCGCCCTGCAGGTAGACGAGGTAGGGGAGGCTCTCTCCTCCGGGGCGCACGACCTCGCGGGCGAAGATCTCGATCGTCGGCGCCCCCGGTGAGGAGGTGCGGTGGTCGAGGGGCACCTCGAAGCGGTGCTCGGTGATGGTGCAGGAGTGCTGGATGTACGAGGCGGTGCGCATGGTACTCAGCCTATCGCGACGCGCATCGGCTCAGGCGGCGCCCTCGTCGAGGAGGAAGTCGACGATATTGAGATGTTCGATGCCGTTGCGCGATTGCGTCATGGGATCCATGCTGAGCACGAGTTTCGGGTAGTTGTCCGCGATCGCTTCCAGCGCCCCGAACTCCCTGTCGCGAGTCTGCTCCGGGGCAATGAGGTAGGACACCTGGATGTAGAGGCGGCTCGAACCATTCACAGCGACGAAATCAACTTCCTTATTGCCCCGACATCCGACGTGAACGTCGTAGCCGCGCGATCGCAGGTCCGAGTAGACGATGTTCTCAAGCACGAGTTCGATATCAGTACGGTTGTCGAATCCCATCGCCGACCGGATGCCGTGGTCGACGGCGTAGTACTTCTCGTCGGCGCGCAGTACCGTCTTGCCCGTAATGTCGAAGCGGGGGACCCTCTCGATGAGGAAGGCCTGGGTGCAGTAGTCGAGGTATGAGAGGACCGTGTCGACGCTGACAGTGCGCCCTTCGCTCTTGAGGTATCGGACGATGGAATGTGCCGAGAAGGTTCGTCCGATATTGCCGACGCAGTATCGGAGTATCCGCTGGAAGAGATCAACGTCGCGGATGTTCCGATGTTCGATGACATCGCGCACGACGACGGTGTCGACAACGCTTTGGAGATACTGCAGGGAAGGGGCGAGTGAACGATTGAAGTACTTGAGGAGGGGGAATCCGCCGACGCTGACATAGTCCTCGAATAGCGCGTGCCGGTCCGCCTCATTCGGATAGAGTTCCGCGAACTCTGCGAACGCCAATGGGCGGATCGAGAACTCTGTGTAGCGGCCGGCGAGATTAGTCGCGAGTTCACTCGACAGCATTGTTGAGTTCGATCCAGTCAGATAGAGGTCGCAGTCCCAATCGACTCGGATCGCGTTGATCGCATCCTCCCAGGATTCGAGCCGCTGGACTTCATCGAGGAAGATGTAGGACCGGGAGTGGGAGTCTGCGCCGCAGTGACGGAGAGCATCGAGCAGGTTCTGCGGAGTGCGAATCGACAAGCCCGCTTCTGACTCGAGGTTGAGATGAACGACAACCGCGTCGGGATGCGACTGGGAGATCTCCGCCGAGAGCATCTGCAGCAGTGTCGATTTTCCGCTTCGCCGCACCCCTGTGAGGATCTTGATGACGGGGATGCCGACGAAAGGGCGGATCCGTGAGAGGTACCGCGGGCGATCGATGAGTCTGTCCATGGATGCCTCCATTCAGATGTACTCGCGCTCTGTCGATCATAGTCGACAAAGTCGATGACTGTGACATGTTTGTCGATCATGATCGACAAGAACAGGTCTGTTTAGATGTTGATGAAAAGCACGTAGGACAGGGTCCCCGCTGCGATGCTCACCATCATGCGACGCCCGCCCAGCAGGTGCGCCGCCACCGTGATGGCGCTCGCCGCAATCGTCGCCCAGGCCTTGCCCGGAATGGAGACGAGGCTGGACCGGACGGAGACGATGGCGAGGACGAAGAGGATCCCCGCGGGCATCCACACTCCCATCGTCTGAACGAAACGGGACTCGCGCAGCGGCTCCAGAATGAGGAAGGGAATGCCCCGCAGCCCCAGGTCGACGAGGAACACCGCGATGAGGACCGTGAGGATGTAGCCGAGTGTCGGAGTCATGACGCCGCCCCCGACTGGTCCGGAGATCCGGCGCCGCCCTCGTCGAGCGAGGGAAGAGCCTCGCGCATATTCAGCCACACGAAGCGCGCGGCCAAGAGTCCCACGAAGATCAGCAGTGCCGTGATGAGCCACTGACTCGGAGCGATGAACCACGCGAGGGTGAGGGCGAGACTCGCTAAGAGGACGGAGGGGATGTCCGACAGTGAGCGCGCCGCCTCCAAAGTGAGGGCGATGAACATGGCGACGAGAGCGAAGTCGAAGCCCTCGATGGACGCGGGGATGAGAGAGCCGAGCGTCAGCCCCGTCAGCCCCGAGCACATCCACAGCCCCTGCAGGAACAGCTGCATCGTGAGGATGCGGGTGTGCGTCCACCCGGGGCGCGACAGGGACAGGGCGTAGGCCTCGTCGACGAGTGCGTACGCCGAGTAGAAGCGCCCGAGCTTCGTGTGCACCAGCGAGATTGGGAAGGAGAAGGCGTAGAACAGGTATCGCGAATTCACGAGGAAGATCGTCACCGCGATGGAGGCGACCGGCGTCGCCGAGGCGATGAGGGAGACGAGGAGGAGCTCTGCTGATCCGGAGAACGCCGCGATATTGAGGGCGACCCCGATCCACCAGGGCAGGCTCGTCTGAGAGATCAACAGGCCGTAGGCGATGCCCAAGGGGATGTACCCCAGGGCGACGGGAGCGGTGATCCGCACGCCCTCGACGATCTCACGACGTGTCGATACTGCGGGCGTCGGCCCGGTGGCGGGCGCGCCGTGGGCAGGATCGATAGGGGGAGTGGCGGAGATGGACATGGCCCCATTGTGTCCGCGCAACATTCGGTCGGACCACCGGCGTCGTCATATGGACCTTGTCAACACCCGCTCATCGGGCGCAGTGCTCCACTCGCTGCAGTGCGGGCGCCCTCGTCTACCATGACCCCATGACGATCATCGCAGCCGCCGACGGCTCCTCACTCGGAAACCCCGGACCCGCAGGATGGGCATGGGTCATCAACGAGGACTGCTGGGACGCGGGCGGCTGGCCGGAGGGAACGAACAACCTCGGGGAGCTCACCGCCGTCCTCGAACTGCTCAAGGCGACCGAAGCCGCGGGCCTCGGCGGTGAAGAGCTGCACATCCTGTGCGACTCCCAGTACGCGATCAATGTCGTGTCGAAATGGAGGATCAGCTGGAAGCGGCGCGGGTGGGTCAAGACCGATAAGAAGCCGATCAAGAATCTCGAACTCATCCAACAGATCGACCGCGCCATTGAGGGGCGCCGCGTCACTTTCGAATGGGTGAAGGGCCACGCCGGGCACGCGCTCAACGAACTGGCCGACGAGCGCGCCCGAGGTTGCGCCGAGGAGTATCAGGCGGGCAGGGTCCCCGCCCGCGGCCCCGGCTTTTCGAATAGGCGGGCGATCGACGAGGGCGACACCCCCGGTCGAGAAGCGACGCTGGATGCGGGCGACTCGGTTCGCGCAGACGAGGGCGCCCGAGCGGTGAGCGCCCTCGAAAAGAACATGATCCGCGCATGGGCGGCGGGCGACGCCGACGCCCTGGTCGATCTCGAAGCCGATGGGGCGACGCGGATTTGGCCGAATGGACGCGCGGCGCGCGGTATGGCAGGCCCCGCTCCCGCGGGCATGACGATCAGCGCCATGAACGCCGTCGAAGCGGGGGGCGCCTGGTGCGTGCGCTACACGATGCGTTTCGAGGGCGGCTCCAGCACTGAAACATCCGTGTGGACCCCCACTGACGCCGGGCTGAAGATCCTCCTGCACCAGTCGACACTCGTCTCCGGGAGGTCCCAATGACACTGATGCGCCCCCTGCAGGAGATGCCCGAGGACATCGCCCGCCTGCTCAACGAGCGGGGTCTGCGTGAGGACTACGACGCCCGGCCCGCCTACCAGCGCAATGACTACCTCGCGTGGATCGGACGCGCCAAGCGCCCCGAAACTCGGATGAAGCGCATCGACCAGATGCTCAACGAACTGGAAGTGGGCGGCGTCTACATGAAGATGAGGCACGCTCCCTCCGCTCACTGAGCGCTCCCCGTGCGTCCGCTCCTAGCACCGCCACCCGTGGGACGCATCGACGCGGGCGCGGGGAGGAGTCCCCATTGCCGTGCCCGACGGGTTCTCACTAGGCTGCCGCTCATGAATGACTCCCCCCAGCAGCCCCCCATGAAAATCTGGATGGTGACGCCCCAGACGTGGAATGTCGCTGCGCAGGCCGCGCAGGACCAGATCGGGCGGCCGACGGATCGAGCGGATGACGCTTCGTGGAAGGAACTCGTCGACGCGGGCATCGCCGTCGAGGCGGGTGTGCTCGACCCGATGTGGAGGACCGTTTTCTCCCAGACCCTCACCGCGCCGATCGCCTTCCGCGTCGCATCGACCTACAACGGCTTGGCGTATATCGCGGATGTGTCCCTCGGTGAGAACGTCACCACGTGCCTCACGCGCCGCCTCAGCGTGGCCGAGGGCGAGGACGGCTCACTGGAGCCCACGGGCGCCGACCCGGAAATGGAGTTCGCCGTCACCACGCCCGGTCGACCGTGGGAGCTCATCCGGCGCGCGCTTCCCCCCGTGGACGACCTGCGGGCGGCTCCTCGGCAGACGCGCGCCGTCGAACGCATCGAACAGCCGGTCGACGCCGACGTCCTCATGACGATTCGTGAGGGACTCGATGTCCCGGGACTGTCCCCGAGTGTCTTCGATGCGTTTACGCCCAAGGCGACCGTCACACTCATGACCCTCGTTGAAGCGCCGGGCGCTCCCGACGGTTCATCGGGCATCGCTTTTACGGCATGGGTCCTCGGCGAGGACGGCCTGTACTCCCTCGAGCGCAAGAAGGACACGGCATGTGTGACGAAGGTATCGCCGGGCGACATCGGCTTCACGGTCACATGGCTCGCCCTCGGCGGCTTCGACATCATGGAGCGCGGCGCGCGCGAAGGCTCGGCGCGCGCGAACGAGGAGGCATGACATGGTGCTCCTGGGAATGGACGTTGCCGCTGCGCGCCAAGCCGCGCTGGCGTTCGACAGGAGTGCGGATTCTCTTGACGCGATCCGCGCTGAGGTGTCCAATCTACTGAGGTCGACGACATGGGACGGCTCCGATGCCGATGCCTTCCGCGCGATGTGGACCAGTCGGCACCAGCGCACCATGATTGATTCGGCGCGCGCGATCCGCCAGGCCGGGGCGACCCTTCGTGCCAATGCGTCCGCGCAGGAGGACACGTCCAATGATCTCGGGGTCGGCACGGGCTCATCCGGCGGTTCACCGGCAGGCTCGCGACACGGCGGTGGCGGATCCTCCGACCGTGATCCCGGCCTGCCGGGCGCCTGGGATGACTGGTTCTACCACGGTATCGATGCCGTCTCCGACGGCATCGAGTGGGTCGGTGACCGGGCGCGCGATGGGCTTCGCTGGATCGGCGACCGGGTCCGGGACGGTATCGAGTGGACCCGCGATCGCATCGACGACGGCAAGAGCCTCTTCCACTCCGTCACCACCGATCTGGCGAACCGATGGAACGCATTCACGGCCGGCATGGCTGTGCATGCGAGGGCATGGCAGTCGCTGAACAGTCAGTTCACGCGCATCTTCACCGAGGGTCGTATCCCCCAGCCGGCGGAGATCCTCGCCTCGGTCGGTCTTGTCCTGGCAACAGGTGCGGGAACTGTCGGCAATGTCGTCGCCGGACGCGACCTCAACTTCTTCGACGATGGAAAACCGTGGGCCGGGCAGCCCGAGCCCGTCTCTCAGAGGGACGCCGTCGAACCGCAGACCATCCAGGACCTTCTCGCCCTCGGTAATTCGGCTTATAACCACGACGGCGTGCAGGTCGTGGCAGTCGAAGGATCTGATGGGACCACCCGATTCATCGTTGCAGTTGCCGGAACCGAACCGGCGATCGACACCTGGGAGGGGTGGACCGGGCACCCGAACGGGCGCGACTGGCCGGCGAATGTGTGGGGGATGGCGAATGGGACGAGTTCGGGCACGCAAGCAGCGCAACAGGCCGTGGACCATGCCATCGAGCAGTACCGCTTGGAGCACCCGGATGCGAATATCGGCGAGCACCCCCAGCTTCTTATGACCGGTCACTCGCAAGGCGGCATCATCACGTCGAATATGGCCGCGGACAAGGGCTTCTCCTCGCGCTACAACATCCAGGGCATGGTGACCTACGGCTCCCCGATCGACTGCGCGGAAATACCGTCCGATGTCCCCGTTCTCGCACTGCAGCACGGGGCGTCGAACCCCTTGAGAGACTTCGGCGATCCCGTTCCCCGGCTCGACCTCGGCGGTTGGCCCGGATCGGCCGACAATATCACTCACGGCTATCTCGAATCCCCAGCCTCAGGATTCGACAACCATGATCAGAACGCCTACGTGAACTCGGTGAGACCCGGGACTCCGGGCGGCGACCTCATGACCCAGTGGCAGCGGGAGAACCCGCAGATCGACGAGTTCTTCACGAATGACCCGAGGAGGACGGAGCAGTATAATGTGCCTTTCGGCCGTGTCGTCGACTGATAATGGGATCGGGGGCGTTCGCCGGGCGACTGTTGTCGCGGACAGCGCGGCGGCGGCATCGAGAGGAGGCTCGTCATGGGGAGACGGCGAATGATCCGCACGCTGTACGCACTCCTCGCAGGAGTCCTGTCGTTGTGGATCGCCGCGTGCGCCCCCCACCGAGACGTCTCTGATGAGGAGATCACGCAGATGGAGACTGTCATCGTCGACGGCGCCCGCGCCATCCCAGGAGTCACCGACGTGCGCCTGACCTGCGGAAGGAAGGGGCCGACCGGGGCGCTCAACCTCGACGGCCGCATCTCCATCGCGTCAGCCGACCCCTCGGCCGCCCGTGCCGCCTTCGAAGAATTGCACCGCATTGCGGCGGCCGTCCTCCCCGACCGCGACAACGCCTATGTCAACATGTACGTCGTCGCCGACGACGACGAGTACTTCCGCTTTGAGGAGAGCGATCTCGGGTTCGCCAACCCGAGCCCGACGTTCCACGAAGTCATCGAGGCGTATGGGAAATAGAGGGGCATAGAGGATGATCACCATCGACCATCTCGCAGATCCGAAGAACGCCGCCTTCGTCGCCCGCCTCGTTCCCGGAGTCGATGCGTCGACGATCCTCGGGGCCCGGACGCCGCAGTTGCGCGCATTCGCCAAAACGCTGTGGCGCACCCGGAATGAGGAGGCCCGCGCATTCATGGCGGCGACTCCTCATCGCCTCTTCGATGAGAATATGCTTCACGGTCTGCTCATCACCCAGGAGAAGGATTTCGCCGCGTGCCTGGCGGCCGTTGACGATTTTCTGCCCTATGTGGACAACTGGGCCGTATGCGACTCCATGAATCCCAAGGCGCTCGGCACCGACCTTTCCGCCCTTGAAGCCGCCGCCCGGCGATGGATCGACAGTGACCACCTCTACACCAGGCGCTTCGGCATCGGGGTGCTCATGGAGCATTTCCTCACAGGCGCTTTCAAAGAGGAATTCCTCGAGCTCGTGGGAGGCATTGACACCGAGGAGTACTACCTTCAGATGATGATCGCGTGGTACTTCGCCACCGCCATCACTAAGCGGCCCGACGATGCATTGGCGTGGCTGGTCGAGGACCGGCTTGCGGCGCCGATCCGTCGGAAGGCGATCGGCAAGTGCATCGACTCCTACCGTGTCTCCGACGAGACGAAGGATCTGCTGCGCAGCGTGAGAACCACCATTCCGACGCTGAAACGCACACAGTCTCGGTCCAATCGCGGTGCCCCAGCACAGTCCGAATAATATCCGACCAGGTCAGAGGCGCAGCGCGGTGTCTCCGAGAATGACAGCAGTGAGAAACTGTGTGCGTTTTGGCGGGTAGTGCGTGCGGGTGGGCCGTCGCTTAACAGGTGGTGACCTGCGCGAGGGCGAAGGCGAACTCCTCGGCCCGAGCCGTCCACTTCGCCTGTCGGCCCGACGGGCCCGCATGCCCCGCCACCATCTGTGTGCGCAGCACGATCGGACGGGCGTGGGCCGCGTCTTCGTCGTCATTGTGCCCAGAGGCCTCGCGCAGGCGCTGCACCCACTTCGTCGGCTCGACGAACCCGACTCGCGTGTCATTGACAGAGGTTGTCGCCATCACCGCTGGGAGGCGCACTCCTTCGGGGACATTCTCGTACGGGGTATACGACTTCATGATTGCGAAGATCTCAGGATCGTCAATCGGATTACCCCACTCCTCCCACTCGCCGACCGTCAGCGGAAGACTCGGGTCGAGGATCGTCGTCAACGCGTCGACGAAGGGCACGCCCGCGACAATGACGCGGAACGACTCGGGCGCCATATTGAGCACCGCCCCCATGAGCAGGCCGCCGGCACTGCGCCCCTCAGCGACGAGGCGGTCTGTCGCCACCCACCCCGATTCCACCAGCCAATGCGCCACGTCGATGAAATCCGTGAATGTGGTGACTTTGACGCGCTCCTTTCCGGCCTCGTACCAGGCGCGCCCCATTTCCCCGCCGCCGCGGATATGCGCGATCGCCATGACGACTCCGCGCTCGAGGATCGGCAGGCGCAGAATCTCGAACTGGGGATCGTAGGAGATCTCATAGGAGCCGTATCCGATCTGCCACCCCGCATTCGACCCGTCCGCAGTCGCGTCCGCCCGGTGCACTAGAGTGACCGGGATTTGCGTCCGGCCATCGCGGGCCGTCACCCACACGCGCTCTTCGACGAAGACGCTCGGGTCCCACCCGGGGGCGTCTTGGACGTGGAGGACCCGCCGCTCGCCGCTCGCAGGGTCGACGACGAGTGTCGTCTCGGGCACGATCGTGCTCTGGTAGGACACGCGGAGTTGACGGTCTTCGAAGCGCGAACCGGGAGCGACCTGAATCGTCCTCGTCGGCGACTCCACGTCGACGAAGCGACCCGGCCCCCACGCGCATCCCAGGTGCGCCGCATCGAGGGCGAGGATCATTCCGGCGTCGTCGCGCTGCAGCGCGAGCACGCGTTCGCGGTACTCCACCTGGGTGAGAGAGCCCGAACGCATCGACACCGCGCAGAAGTGCTCGTGGGCTGCGACGGAGACGATGCGCTCGCCCGGCTGCGCCTCGCGGATCGACACCCACGCGCTGCTCGGCGCGAGAGGGGCGCGGTCAAGCCCGCCGACAGATGCCGGGTCGACGAGGGCGCGCCTGCGCTCCGGTCCCGCCGTCATGCGAGGGGAAGGGGCTACGGGGAGAGGAGCCGCAGCGAGCGACCCCTCCTTGGATGTCGCGGTGTGCACAATGAGGAGGTGATCGCCTGCGGGCTCCACCCCCACTTGTCGGCCCTCGACGAGGTCGACGAGAGGAAGGGGAATCATCGTGGGGGAGGCGGGCAGCCAGAGCCACGCCCGGCCCGATGTCGTCGACGTCGAATGGATGACGACGTGATCGGGGTCGGCGCTGGTGTCGAACCACAGGTCGAAGCGCCCATCGGGCTCGGTGAGGAGGAGAAGGTCTTCCGACATCGGAGTGCCGAGACGGTGCGCCCACACTTCGCACTGGCGCCATGCAGTGTCCAGACCCGTGTAGAGGACCCATGCGGAGTCGGCCGACCATGCGAGCCCGTAGCCCGCGTCGCACACCGCCTCATCAATGACGCGCCCGGTGGACGCCTCCTGGATCACCCATGTGTAGCGCTCATCGCCTGCGGTGTCGCGCGCCCATGCGATGAGGCGCCCATCGGGGCTCGGGACGAGATCGGCGAGGCGGAAGAACTCCTCTCCTTCAGCGAGCGCATTCTCATCGACGAGGACGCTCTCCCCGTCGAGGGGGATGCGGGGATCGGGGGAGGGGACCGGGTCGTTGAAGTCGAGCGGGCCGTGGGCCGCTCGGAGACGGCAGTGGATCGCGTAGGACTTGCCCTCCTCGAAGCGGCAGTAGTACCAGTAGTCGCCGTTGCGCACGGGGGCCGAGACGTCGAAGAGGGCGGCTCGCGCCTTCACATCGGCCTCGATCCGGTCGGCGAGGCCCCGGGTCGGCGCGCAGATGTGGTCGGCCCACTCGTTTTCGGCGCGAAGGTGAGCGATCGCCGCGGGATCGGTCTCATCGCGCAGCCAGTCCCACCCGTCGTCGATGTAGTCGCCGTGGATCGAGCGGACGCGGACGCCGAATCGCTTGGGCGCGACGGGGGGAACGAGCATGTCAGTCATGGGTGTGAGCCTACCCGGCGGCACCGGGACGAGCAGCTGAGTAGGGGCGGATCTATGCGCAGCGGGGTGAATGTGTGGAAACCCTCAGTCGTCCGCGACTCATTTCGCGATCTCGACGAGCGGAATTTCAGCAAGCGGGAATATGCTCGATGCGTGGCTGAGTCAGCACTGAACTCTCTAATCCTGACGTCGAATATCACCGACACCGCCCTCGTCTTCGAGGGCGGCGGGATGCGCAACGCCTACACGGCTGCCGTCGTCAACGAGCTGCTGGCACAAGGACTGTACTTCGATTACGTCTCGGGAATATCCGCCGGAACCTCTCATCTGTGCAATTACGTCTCCCGCGATCCCGCTCGCTCCTACGCGACATTCGTCGATATCGTTGACGACCCGCAATTCGCCGGACTCGGACACTTCCTCAAAGGCAGGGGCTTCTTCAACGCGGCCTATCTGTATGAGGACATCTGCTACCCCGACGGAGCGATCCCCTTCGACATCGACACTTTCGCCGCGAACCCGGCGACCACCCGCGTTGGCTCCTTCAACGCCACCCGCGGGCAGATGCGATGGTTCTCCAAGGACGAGATGTCCACCCTTGAGACCCTCGGTCCGAGGGCACGCGCCTCCTCCACGCTGCCGATCCTCATGCCCCCGGTCGTCATCGACGGAGAAACCTACGTCGATGGCGCGCTCGGTCCCTCCGGCGGCATCCCCCTCGATGTGGCGATCCGCGACGGATACAAGAAGTTCCTCATCATCGCGACCCGGCCCCGCGACTACGTCAAAGGCCCGCTGCGCCCCGCCGTCGGCGCCATGCTCAAAGCGAAGTTCGCGGACCTGCCCGCCGTCTACGAGGGCGTCGCCGCCAGACCCGCGCGTTACAACGCGACGAGGGCGAAGATGTTCGAACTTGAGGAACGGGGGCGCGCCTACCTCTACTTCCCCGAGGATGCGCCGATCTCCAACACGGAGCTGCGCCGCGACCGCCTCGAAACCGCCTTCAGGGCCGGCGAGACTCAGATCCGCCGCGAAATGCCTGCCATCAAGGCGTTCCTGGGGCTCTGACGCGTCACTCCTCGACGAACAGTACTCCGCGCATCGGGATGACTGAGAATGCGCATAGTGGCACGCAGCTTTGCACACAAGGGACTTTTGTGTGTAAAGCACATAGTCGTCATGTCTAACAATGAGTATATGATGAACATCATGGATCTCGTGATGTTCACAAACGCGGACATGGGAGAACTCGTCGACATCAGCGGTTCGGACCCGATCCGCGGCGCATGGACCCACAAGGCTTTCATCCCTGCGCCGTTGACCGAGCATGAGCCCGCGCTGTCCGGAGCCGCCTACCGGGACATTGCGGCAGCAGGGCGAGAGCTGGCCGCCCTCGATGCGACCGCGCGTCGACTCCCCAATCCTCGTCTCCTCCGCATGCCCTCACTGCGAACCGAAGCGCAGTCGACCTCGGCCCTTGAAGGAACCTATGCGCCACTCGATGCTGTTCTCACCGCTGATGAGGACACCACTACGACTGTGCAGATGAGGGAGATCCTCAATTACGTGAATATGGCTGAGAAAGGTTACTCATGGGTCTCGGAGGGGCGGCACATCACTCGTGGCCTGCTTGAGGATCTGCAGGGCGCTCTCATGCGGGGGACCGCCCTGGAGTCGGAGTCCGGTCGTCTTCGAGACACGCAAGTAGTCATCGGCCGACGGGATGTTGCAAGCCCCTCCGATCCGGCGATTATGAGCGCGCGATTCGTACCCGCTCCGCCGGGGGATCGTTTGCGCGCGGGCGTCGATTCATTGCTCTCCTGGATTCAAGCAGATCATGACGGCATGATCGATCCGGTGATCGAAGCGGGCATGGCCCACTATCAGCTCGAGACCCTCCACCCGTTCAGAGATGGGAATGGCCGACTCGGTCGCTACCTCATCATTTTGACCCTGCTGCACAACGGTGTGTTGTCCGAACCGACTCTCACCGTATCCCCGTGGTTCGAGGCAAGGCGAAGCGAGTACTACGACACCCTTCTCGGCGTCAGTACCAAAGGCGACTGGGACTCGTTCCTCTCATTCTTCGCCAAGGGCCTCGCCGCCTCAGCGAGGGCGACTTGTCGGCAGATGCTTGCACTCGTCGAGGTTCAAGAGCATCTGAAAGAGCGGATTCGAGAATCGAACCTGCGCTCCTCCCACGCGCTCGAACTCGTCGACTTCGCCGTCGCGAATCCCTCATTCACGATCCGCCGCGCC
Source organism: Actinomyces mediterranea (assembly GCF_900155595.1). Lineage (GTDB taxonomy): Bacteria > Actinomycetota > Actinomycetes > Actinomycetales > Actinomycetaceae > Pauljensenia > Pauljensenia mediterranea. Next base: position 919,445 of record NZ_FTPB01000004.1, on the reverse strand, counting down.
GAGGTCGCGACGGGGCTGTCGTATTCGCGAGTCAACGGTCTTGTGAAACAACTCGTCGATCTGGGAATCCTGGAGGCGATCAATCCGTATGCACAGCCTCGGCTCTTCACAGCGCCGGAGGTTCTCACCGTCCTCCTGCAGCGAGGACTCTCCTGACTGAACGGCGTCGGCTCAGAATACGGGGCTCAGAGGTGGAGCGCCCGGTATCGGTTGATCGCCGCACCCACATCCACCAGGCGGGGCCTCGCCAGATGCGCGGGGAACTCCCTGGCCCCGAATTTGACGACGGCGTCCAAACCCTCGGAATTCACCCGCCGCTCCACACGCGTGAGCAACTCCGGAACGGGGAGCTCGCCATTGGCGAATTGTTCGAGGATCCCGCGCATCATCCACGCAATGGCCTCCGTCTGGCCGGGGTCGACGATCTGCTCGACGTCCGCCAGGGAGACGATCTGCCGGTCGAGAACGACTTCGTCGAGTCCCGAGGACTTCGTCTTCGGGCGGGACTCTCCGCCGCGAATCCTGGTCGGGCAACGCGGGGCCGCCGATGCGAGGCCGCCTTCGTCGTTGCGTTCTCGCGGCATTTCGGCGACGACCTCGCGTGCACGGTCGGTGACATCGACGCACCGGTAGGTGTCGAGCATGAGGACGCGGTCGGCGACGTCCAAGTAGTCGCCCGAGCCGCCCATGACGAGGATCGTCGACACCTGCTTCTCCGACGAGAGGGCGCCGATGCGGTCAACCAGCGGTGTGATCGGCTCCCTGTCGGCGGCGACGAGGGCGCGCATGCGCGCATCGCGGATCAGCAGATTCGTCGCAGAGGTGTCCTCGTCGATGAGGAGCAGCGGAGAGCCCAGTTCGACCGCCTCCATGATCGACGCGGCCTGAGACGTCGACCCCGAGGCGTTCTGAGTGGAGAAGCGCGTCGTATCGGCGCCGCCGGGCAGGTGCATGATGAAGGGAGACACGTCGACGCCCGTCACAGAGCGCCCGTCGGCGGCGCGGATCTTCATGGCGTCGGGCGTTGTTGCGACGAGTTCGCGCCCGTCGCCCGGGACGTGGGCGTAGACGCCGCGCTGGAGGGCGCCGAGCAGGGTTGATTTGCCGTGGTAGCCGCCTCCGACGATCAGAGTGACACCCGGGGTGATCGCCATGCCCGACACCTCGCCCGCATGGGGCAAGGAGACGGTGGCGCGCATCGAGTCGGGCGATTCGAAGGCAATGGCCTGGTCGGAGTCCATCGGCAGCTGCGAGATCCCGGACTTGCGGGCGAGGACGGACCCGTCGGCGACGAATGCCACCCACCCCTTATCGGCCAGCGCGTCCTGGAGGGCGCGGTGGTCCTCGTATGCTCCGATGTGGGCGAGGAGCGCCTTGCGGGACAGGTCGGTGATCTCATCGTCGGACACGAAGTCGAAGCAGTCCATCACAATATTGGGCACATCGACGTCGAAAAGGCGGGCGGCCTCGTGCCCCCGGATGGAGCGACCCCTGGCGGGTAGCTGCACCTGGAAGCGGATCTCCACATGATCGGGCATAACGGTGGCCGCCGAGCGCTGGAGGATCTCCTGGCCGGGGTGGGCGATCCGGACGGTGCCCCCGCACTCGCGGTTCCTGATCGCCGTCTCGAAACTGCGTACGAGGAAATCTGCGGTCGCCAGGCGCGCCGCCGATGAAGCGAGGGCCTCGTCGGGCAGACCCATCGTCGCGGGTTTCGTGCTCGCCCGCAGGTGCGAGGGCGGGGCGTAAGGGTCGGACTGGACGCGATCAATGGACAGGGTGAAGTCCCCGTAGTCCCAGTCTCCCGTCACCGACTTGTAAGTCCCATAGGGGCGCGAATCCATGCGGCGCAGGGAGGAGATGAGATCCTGGTCGGAGCCGCTGCGTCGTCGGAGGCGGTCGAAGTCTGAGCGAGGCGTCATACCCTTACATTAGTCACCTACGCCATGGCTGAGCGTCATCGGCTCACAGGATGAAGCCCTGCGATGCCGATGCGGCAATCAGGCCGAACATGATCACCAGAAAGAACACGCTGATGAGGATCAGACCGATGAAGATCACCGTGGAAACGATGCCGAGGATCTTGCCGATCTTCGCATTCGACACGACATCGTCGCCGATGCCCAGGGAGCGCGCCTCGTTGATGATGGAGTGTCCCCAGATCCACGCGGGGATACCCGTCAGGGGGCCGAATCCCACGAAGCTGAGGATTCCGAGAACGAGGCAGATGACGGAGTTGTTGCGCAGGCGCTCAACCGTGTTCCAGCCCGGGCGCGGGGTGTACGCGGCCCCCGTGTACGGGGGCTGATCCCACTGGGGCATGCCGCCGTGAGGATCGTAGGCGTGGGAGGAGGGCGAGGTTCCAGCCCCGTCGGCGTGCTGGGTGAAGACCGGTGGCGCGTCGGGACCCTGCGGTGCCGCGTTCTGGTCGGCGGGCATCTGCTGGGTCGGCGGCACCTGATCGGTGGGGTACTGGGTCGTCGGGGGGACGCCCGGTTCTTCAATGGGGGAGGAGGCGGGCTGCGGGGTGGACATGTGAATGCCTTTCTCAAGAGGACTGTCACCATCCTATTAACGAGGATTCGCCCTCACCATTGGGAATCCCCCTGATCGTGCCCGGATTCCGCTCCCCGACGGCGACCCTGACAGCGGCGGTCCCGCCCTCGTAACGAGGACGGGACCGACTGTTGTTCGTAGAAACGGTTTCTTGTCCGGGGAAACCCCCGAGACGAGAAGCCCTATTCCGAAGTTACTTACCTTATTTGGACAGTTCCACTTGTCGTGACCCCGATAATCACAAACGCTACAGCGCCCAGCATTCGCTGGAACATCGCAAGTCCGCCTGTCGTGTCCGGATTGTCCGCAAATGGAACATGTCCTGCTTCCAGATCCGCTCATCGCCCCTCCTTTCCAATCTCGATTATCTGTTGACAAATGTCACCAGACGTCACAGCATACAGGACACGCAGCCGGCGACTTCGGTGCCCTCGAGGGCCATCTGGCGCAGGCGCACGTAGTACATCGTCTTGATGCCCTTGCGCCACGCGTAGATATAGGACTTGTTGAGGTCGCGAGTCGTCACCGTGTCCGGGTAGAACAGCGTGAGGGACAGACCCTGATCGACGTGCTGCGTCGCCACCGCGTACGTGTCGATGATCGCCTCGGGGCCGACCTCGTAAGCGTCCACGTAGTAGTCGAGATTCTCATTCGTCATATACGGCGCCGGGTAGTAGACGCGCCCGATCTTGCCCTCCTTGCGGATCTCGATGCGCGACACGATCGGGTGGATCGACGAGGTCGAGTTGTTGATATACGAGATCGAACCGGTCGGCGGGATCGCCTGGAGGTTCTGGTTGTACATGCCGAACTCTTTGACGTCTGCGGCGAGCGCCCGCCAATCATCGGCTGTGGGGACGCGGATCGAGGATTTGGCGAGCAGTTCGCGGCACTTGTCCGTCGTCGGCTCCCACATGCCGTTGATGTACGTGTCGAAGTATTCGCCGCTCGCATAGGTCGAATCCTCGAAGCCCTCGAAGCGCACGCCCCGCTCCTTAGCGATGAGGCAGGACGCCTTGATTGCCTCGTAGGCGATGGTGAGGAAGTACATGTTCGTGAAGTCGAGGGCTTCGGGTGAGCCGTACATGACGTGTTCGCGTGCGAGGTAGCCGTGCAGGTTCATCTGCCCCAGGCCGATCGCGTGGCTCATCGCATTGCCGCGGGCGATGGAAGGCACCGACTGGATGTCGGAGAGGTCGGAGACGGCGGTGAGGCCGCGGATCGCGGTCTCCACGGTCTTCGAGAAGTCCTCGGAGTCCATGGTCTTCGCAATATTGAGCGAGCCGAGGTTGCAGGAGATGTCCTTGCCGATGTGGGAGTAGGACAGGTCATCGTTGTAGGTCGAGGCCTCGGAGACCTGCAGGATCTCCGAGCACAGGTTCGACATGGTGATGCGGCCCTTAATGGGGTTCGCGCGGTTCACCGTGTCTTCGAAGAGGATGTAGGGGTAGCCGGACTCGAATTGAATTTCGGCGAGGGTCTGGAAGAAACGGCGGGCGTTGATCTTCTTCTTGTGGATGCGCCCGTCGTCGACCATCTCCCGGTATTTCTCGGTCACGGAGATCTCCGTGAAGGGTACCCCGTAGACGCGTTCAACGTCGTAGGGGCTGAAGAGGTACATGTCCTCGTTATTGCGCGCCAACTCGAAGGTGATGTCCGGGATGACGACGCCGAGGGAGAGCGTCTTAATGCGGATCTTCTCGTCGGCGTTCTCGCGCTTGGTGTCGAGGAAGCTCATGATGTCGGGGTGGTGGGCGTGCAGGTACACGGCGCCCGCACCCTGACGGGCCCCGAGCTGGTTCGCATAGGAGAAGGAGTCTTCGAGGAGCTTCATGACCGGCACGACGCCGCTCGACTGGTTCTCGATCTTCTTGATCGGCGCACCGGCCTCGCGAAGATTCGTCAGGGACAGGGCGACGCCGCCGCCCCGCTTAGACAGCTGCAGGGCCGAGTTGATGCCGCGGGCGATCGACTCCATATTGTCCTCGATGCGCAGGAGGAAACAGGAGACGAGTTCGCCGCGCGCCGCCTTGCCCGCATTGAGGAAGGTCGGGGTGGCGGGCTGGAAGCGGCCCGTCATCATCTCATCGACGAGGTTCTTCGCGAGTTCCACGTCGCCGCGCGCGAGGTAGAGGGCGACCATGGTGACGCGGTCCTCGAAGCGTTCGAGGTAGCGCTTGCCGTCGAAGGTCTTGAGGGTGTACGAGGTGTAGTACTTGAATGCGCCGAGGAATGTCGGGAAGCGGAACTTGTGGGCGTAGGCCTGCTTGAACAGGGCCTTGACGTCTTCGGGGTCGTATTGGGCGAGGACTTCGGCCTCGTAGTAGCCCTCTTCGACCAGGTAGGCGAGCTTCTCCTCGAGGTCGTGGAAGAACACGGTGTTCTGGTTGACGTGCTGGAGGAAGTACTGACGCGCAGCCATGCGGTCCGCATCGAATTGGATGCGCCCATCCGCGTCGTAGAGGTTGAGTCGAGCGTTGAGCGCGTGATAGTCCAGCTCGGGGCTGCGGATGTCTTCTACGCCTGTGTCGGTGAGATTCTCTGCCAAAATTGTTCCAGTCCTTCGCGAACTCGTAAGACGTCCTCGGAGGTGCCGAGGAGTTCGAACTTGTACATGTGGGGGATGCCCAGTTTCGCCGCGACGATGTCTCCGGCGAGGCAGTACGCGGTGCCGAAGTTCGTGTTCCCCGAGGAGATCACGCCGACGCAATGACGGCGGTTCTCCGGGTCGTTGAGGAAGGCGATGACCTGCTTGGGGACCGCGCCCTTGAGATTTCCCCCGCCGTAGGTCGGCACGATGAGGACGTAGGGCTCCGATACGTGCAACGGCTCATCCGTGCGGCGCAGGGGGATGCGGTCGGCCGTGACATTGAGCTTCTCAACGAAACGGTGGGTGTTGCCGGTCGCGGACGAGAAGTAGACGACGTGAACCATTCGAATCCTTCCGTACAAGGGTCGGCACACCCGTCGGGGCGTGAACGCACGAAGTCCCGGCCGCGCAGCGGCCGGGACAGGGCTGTCAGATCTGACCGACTGCGACAGGGGCTGCTTCAACCATTGCAGCGACCGCCTTGATGCGGTCGGGGCGGAAACCGCTCCAGTGGTTGTCGCCCGCGATGACGACGGGGGCCTGCTGGTAGCCGAGGTCCTTGATGTAGACGAGAGCGTCGGTGTCCTCGGTGACATCGATGCTGGTGTAATCCAGCCCCTGCTTGTCGAGGGCGCGGTAGGTGGCGTCGCACTGGGGGCAGCGGGGCTTGGAGTAGACGGTGATCGTCATCGGTGTCTCCTGTGTTCACAGCGGAAGCGGATATGGGACATATCCGCCGGGCGGGCGTCGCGGTGCTCGTCGGCTCCGCGAAGATAGGGATAACACTACACCTCGTGGTGGGCGAGTGCTACGACCCCAAGATATTGTGTTTGGCGTGTCGCGCGGAGAGGGTTGTGGGTCGCTGTCACGAGGCTTGTGGACACCGTGTGAATTCAGTGACCGAGCGCGCATGGAACGACTGTTCCGAACGGCGCGGGTATCCCCGGCACCATCTCAGCGGCGCAGAAAACAGCCGATTCGGAAACTCGGTTCGCTGCGTCGGTTTCTCTCCGCACTTGTGGAGGGAGTGTGCACAGTTAGTGCACAACCATGTGGATAATTCGATGGCGAGTCCCTGTGAAGAGCTCGGGAAGTCTTCGTCGACACCGGCGTGTCGCGCCCGCGCGCCCCTACATCTAGTGGTCCGCTAATACGACCTCCCCCTAGATGCAGTGGCACCTCAGCATTCGACGACATTAACGGCGAGGCCGCCCGCAGAGGTCTCCTTGTACTTCGACAACATGTCGTTGCCGGTCTGGCGCATCGTCTCGATGACGGCGTCGAAGGACACCGTATGGCGCCCGTCACTCCACAGGGCCATGCGCGCCGCATTGATCGCCTTCACCGCCGCGATCGCATTGCGCTCAATGCAGGGGATCTGCACGAGGCCCGCCACCGGATCACAAGTCAGGCCCAAAGAATGCTCCATCGCGATCTCCGCGGCGTTCTCCACCTGTTCGGGACTGCCGCCCAGGGCATCGACCAGACCCGCCGCCGCCATCGCCGAGGCCGAGCCGACCTCGCCCTGACAGCCGACCTCGGCTCCCGCAATCGATGCATTCGTCTTAATGAGCCCGCCGATGGCGGTCGCAGCGAGGAGGAAGTCGTGGACGACCCGGCGCCGCCGGGCATGCGCCTCCCCCCGGGTCCGTCCGCGGGGGCTGCCGGGGGAGGCGAGCCTATAGGGGGCGAGCGGCGTGCGCGCCGCGACGGCATCACATGGCCCGGCCCCCGCTCCGACACTCACGCCCGCCTCTGGGCAGAAGGTCACGAGATAGCCCAGGACTGCGGGGATCACCCCGGCGGCACCATTCGTCGGAGCCGTCACCACCCGATGACCCGCCGCATTCTCCTCATTGACCGCCAGGGCGAACAGATTCACCCAGTCCATCGCGCGCATCGGATCGTCCGGTGTCGCCGCCCACGCCGACCCCGCCGTGGGGATCATCGTCGACGCCGCCCTCGCCGCGAGCTTCGCGGACAGTGCGCGTGCGCGCCGCGGAACGTCGAGTCCGCCCGGCAGCATCCCCTGAGCGCTCGCCCCCTCGTTGACACAGTCGAACATGGTGTCTGCGACGAGGTCGAGATAGTCGTTGAGAACCTGCCGAGGACGGATCGCTTCTTCGTTCGCCCGCACGACATCCGAGACGCGCAGGCCGGAGGCCGCGCAGTGCGCGAGCAGTTGCGCCCCCGTGGAGAAGGGGTGAGGCGCCTCGACGTCAATGGAGGCGCCGATGCGGGGGGAGGCCAGGGAGGCGACTTCGGGACGGGAGGGGTCGTCATTCGTCTGCATCATGACGAAGCCGCCGCCGACCGAGTAATAGGTCCGGGCCAGAATGACGCGCTCGGCGTCGAAAGCGCTGATCGTCAACGCATTGACGTGGTAGGGCAGGACTGTGCGCGGAAGGAAGCGGATATCGCGGTCGATGTCGAAGGGGACGCTCCTGTCGCCGGGCAGGCACAGCCGTCCGGTGTCGGCGAGCAGCGGAAGGGTCGATTCAACGGTGGTGATGTCGACGGACTCCGGGTCGTGGCCCGCCAGTCCGAGCAGTACCGCGCGATCCGTCGAGTGGCCGCGCCCCGTCGCCCCAAGAGAGCCGAAGAAGTCGATAGTGATCCGAGAGGGCGAGCCCAGGGCGGCCAGTTCAGCGGTGAAGGCGAGGGCCGCTCGCATCGGGCCGACGGTGTGCGACGAGGACGGGCCGATACCGATGCGGAACATGTCGAATACCGACAGCGGATGGGCGGCCTTCGACGAGGGCACCTCCCCCGAGACGAGGGCGGCGGGAGTGGGGGAGCCGGGGGCGAAGAGGTCGGGTGCGGCCGCCCGGCCGGTTGCCGGATAATCCATGCCGACCATTGTCCACTGCCCGTCAAGGCATCTGTTCTTGTCGTCTGTTGTGTCTGCGCGGGGGCAGTCTTGTGAGGGTGGGTGTGGGATGATTACGGTGTATGTGGTGGTTCTGTTTGTCCTCTGCGGTGTCTGTTTCTTCTTTTCCGTGGTGGTGGGGGTGGTGTTGTCCTGTATTAGGTTGTTGGCGGGTTTTCGATTGGTTGGAAGGAGTCGGGGTGGGTGTGGGTGTCGGTTCGGTCTTCTGATTGGTCGGTGGTGGGGCGAAGTGTGGATCCTGTTCCGGGTGATCCGGTGGTGGTCGCTGATGGGGCGGCGCGGTATCGGCAGGTGGCGGATGTGATCAATCGGTGCGCGCAGAGCCTTCGAGCATTGGAGGCCGGGTCGAGTCGCGCGGAGTCAGTTGCGGCACTGTTGGAGTCGCGTGACATGATTGTTGATGGGGTGGTGAAGGCGGAGAACCGGTTTCGGGTGGCCGCGGATGCGTTGGATTCTTACGCGAAGGTGTTGGATCGGGTCCAGACCGACACGTTGAACGCGTTGTATGCGGCCAGGGACGCAAAATCGGAGTTGGATGAGGCGAACCGGATGAAAGCCCACTATCAGGGGCTCGCTGACGAATACCGCACCGCCACCGATGACAGTGGTGGGGGTGAGTGTGCGCTACACGCGCTTGGCGTCGGCGCAGGCGGATGAGGCCGCTGTTGCCCAGGGGCGGCTTGATGCGCAGCGGCAGATTGTTGACCAGGCGGTAGCCGACCGAGACACCGCGGCCCAACAGGCCATTGACGCCATCGAGGCGGCGACCGGCGCTGATGGGCTCCATGATTCGTGGTGGGACAACTGGGGTGCTGCGGCTCTTGGGTGGATCGCGAAGATCAGTGAAGCCGTTGCCGCTATTGCGGGCATCCTCGCCTTGCTCGTGTGCTGGATCCCCGTCATCGGGCAAGCCCTTGCGGGGGCGTTGTTATCTATTGCCGCACTGGCAGGGATTATTGCCGCCATCGCGAACATCATCTTGGCCGCCACCGGAGAACAATCCTGGACACACGCCATCGTATCCATCATCTTCGCCGCCCTCGGATGCATCGGATTGGGCGGCGTCCGCGGTGTTGTGGGGGGCCTGAAGGGCCTGAGGGGTGTGCGTGGCGCGTGGACAGCGGCTGGCGGTCTAGCAGGTGTGGGCGTCCGCACGCTGACGGTAGTACGAACAGGAACATCCACAGTAGCGGGTGCACTCGCCCGACCGGTGTCGACGACGACTGGGGTGATGTCGCGGGTCGCTCATAGCATGTCGACCCTGGTCGCCCACCTGCGCGCCAGCCGCATCATCGTATCCTCAGGCGAAGGGAAAGTCGCGGCCCTATTCGCTAAGCGTGAGACCCTCATCGCTGCCCGCGACCACGCCCAACACACCCTCGCCGACGCCCTCCCCGAGGGCTATACCCTCACAGACTTCACCCGCACCAGGGTCGCCGACACACTCGAACGCCTCAAGAAAGACGGCGTCAGCCCGCGTACCCGCGACCGTCTCGCTGATCTTGCGGATGCTGCATCCTCGGCGCGTGCTGGCCTGACGGGCGTGTCGGAGAGGATTGGTGAGGTGGGCGGGTGGGCTCACCTGGACAGCCTGGACGCTAGCGCGGTCCCTTCCTTTACGGCGAGTTCTCCGGGGCGGTTGCGTATTGATGGGTTAGCACTGTCAGCTGATCAGAGCACATTGATCGTTGGGGAGTTCAAAGGAGTGACCTCGACATTGAGCACCACACCGGTGACGTCCCTGTTGGAGGGACACGCCTGCCAGGGAAGTGCCGCGTATACCAGGGACCGGATGCTCACAGATCCCCGGGTCATTCAGTACATGGCCGACTCCCCACAGGTGTGGGACAGGCTGGCTGATGGGAGGCTTGCGGTGGAGCTGCGGGTCATTTACACCAAGACCCCTGAGATTACCCCCATAGATGTTCTACCGTTCGATATGCCCACCAGCGTCCTTGCCGAACTCACCACCCGAGTCACCACCCACCTCCACCCCCGAGTCACCACCCACCTCCACCCCTAACCCCTGCCCCCCACCATCAAGGAGAACACCTCATGACCGACTTCCGCACACTGCCCGCTGCTCGGTGTCTCGAGCTCATCCACGCGTGGACCAACGCCCCCTGGCCTTTAACGCGTGAGCAGGGGCAGGCGATTGCTGTGTCGGTGGGCTGGCGAGCAAGTGACGATCCGGAGAACTACTACAGCGATCTTGCAGACACAGAAGTCGACTGCGGATTCGCCATGTTCAACGGCGAACCCGGCGATGTGGAGTTTCAGCTCACGACTCTGGCTGATCGGGGGTGCGAGGCTAACCAGGTGGTCTGCGTCCCGTAAACTGACGCCCATGACCAGTGCGCCACCTCCTGCCCGCGCACGAGTCGACGCCGTCATCCAGTGCGCCATGAGTATGGAGGCCGCCCCCCTCCTCGACGTGCTCGCCGCCGATTCGGACAGCCCGCACACTAAGCCGCGAACCATCACGTGGGGCGCGGATGGGCGCGCCGTACAACGAGGAGTCCTCGGGCGCCTCGACTCCGCGCGCGTCCTCGTCATCACCTCGGGGATCGGCCTCGCCAACGCCGCCAGCGCAACCGCACGCGCTCTCGGCCTCGTCGACGCGCCCATCGTCATCGCAGCGGGGACCACCGGCGGACTCGCGCGCACCATCAATGTTGGCGACATCGCTGCGGGGACCACCGCGATCTACGGGGCGGCGGACGCCACCGCCTTCGGATACGAGAGGGGGCAGGTGCCGCAGATGCCCGTCGACTACCGCTCCTCCGCTACCGTGGGCGCAGCCCTCGAACAGCTGAGCGAACACATCGACGTCCCGATGATGACCGGCAGGATCGTATCCTCGGACTCGTTCGTCACTGCGCCCTTTGCAGACGCCGTGCGCGACAGGTTCCCCGACGCGATCGCAGCGGATATGGAGACCTGCGCAATGGCGCAAGTCGCATGGGCGTCGGCAGTGGACTGGGTGAGCCTGCGCGCCGTGTCGGACCTGTGCGGACCGCAGGCCGACCAGGACTTCCACATGGATGGCGGGGCTGCGGCCGCCCGCAGCGCGCACGCCGTCCGATCCTTCCTCGCCCTCACCCGCTGAATCGACCCCGGAAAGGTCTCGACATGATCCGCGTCCTCATGGTCTGCACCGGCAATATCTGTCGGTCCGCCATGGCACACCAGGTGCTCGCCGAAGCCGTGGCCGAAGCCGGGCTCGATGTGGAAGTCGATTCGGCGGGGGTTTCTGATGAGGAGGAGGGCAACCCGATCGATCCTCGGGCCGCGCGAGTCCTGCGCGAAGCGGGACACGGGGTGCCCGACCGTCGTGCGCGTCGGATCAGCCCCGCGGAAATGGGCTCGTGGGACCTCGTCCTCGCCATGACCGACCGGCACCGGCGCATCCTCAATGCGTTCAACAATCCGCCGGGGAGCAGCGGGCCCGTGACGGATGTGCGCATGTTCCGCGACTTCGACCCCGAGGCGACTCGGATGGACCTGGACCTGCCTGACCCGTGGTACGGGGGACATGACGATTTCGTGGAGACACTCGCTGTAATCGAGCGGACTACCCCGTATCTCGCCGGCCACCTGCGCTCCCTCACCCGCTAAAACGCACACAGTTTCTTGCCAACAGCAGACGAGCACGTGACACAAACATGCCTTGAGCTGCTCGACCATAGATCGAGGATCTGCATCAGCACACCCGTAGCCGGGAAACTGTGTGCGTTTTAGCGGTCGGCGGAGACGACGCTGATGACAGAATTATCCACAGCCGTCATCCGAGTAGTGCGCTACGCTCAATTCCTCGTCATGATCGAAGTATGGAGCTCTTCGAGAAACTGATTGCGAGCGGCGGCATTATGCGATTGGCCCCGCTTGTTCATAATGGGCTGTCGCTTCAATCGATCCCGCCAGGAATCGGTGTCTACCGCGGGTGGATCTTTCTGGAGGGGAGTATTGGAATCGACAGGGTCAGAGCGTCCGTGTACAACGCAGTGGTCACCTGCTGCAGCGCCGCAGCATTGTTTGACCTCCCTCTACTACCGCAGGATCGTGATCCACATACGCATCTCGCGGTGCCTCGGAATCGAGCGATTCATATGAGTCGGAGTCGACGCTTGGACGATGTTCGAATCCATCGGGAGAGCAAGATTGATGAGGATGCCGCACGCCCGTGGCTCGCCGACATCGGGAGTGTCCTCGAGCGAGCCTGTCAGTGTGTGTCGCTACAAAGCGCTGTTGCCATGCTCGATTCTGCGAGAACTCAGGGGCTGTGCGACATCTCAGAACTGCGCATTCCTGAGCGCGGGCCGTCGGTTCCCTCTCTTCGCGTCGCAGTATCGAGGTCGGTTAGCGGATCGCGATCAATCCTCGAGACGTGCGCGCGCATGCAGCTCGAGGATGCGGGGATCAGCAGTCGAGTCGCTGTCGTTATTCCCGGAGTCGGTGAAGTGGATCTGGTGGTTTTCGACTGCGTCGTCATTGAGCTTGACGGATGGCGCTTTCATCAATCGAAGGAACAGAGGGAGAAGGATCTTGCGCGGGATAGGCGTTTGAGCGCGCTCGGGTACGTAGTGTTGAGATTCGACTTCGACACGGTGATGAACTCGAATCGGTTCGTCACAGAGGTGCTCGCGGTGCGCTCACATGCACTCACGACCAGCATGTCAGCCGGGGCTCTCCGCTAAAACGCACACAGTTTCTTGCCAACAGCAGACGAGCACGTGACACAAACATGCCTTGAACTGCTCGACCATAGATCGAGGATCTGCATCAGCACACCCGTAGCCGGGAAACTGTGTGCGTTTTAGCGGTCGGCGGAGACGACGGCGTCCGCACGGCTCGCGCAGGACTGCACGAGGGCAATATTCGGCGCGTCCACTGTGCGCACCCAATGAGCCGCAGCCGCCCGGTCCTTCCCGAAGGCCTCGTGGCGAGCGATGAGGCGCCGGTAGACGGCGACGTCGGGGGTATCGATATGGACGAGGAAATCGATCGACTCGCGGGCACCCGACCATCCGGGCAGGTCGAGGGCAAGATAATTGCCCTCGGTGATGACGATCCCCCTAGTGTCGAGCAGAATCCCAGCAGCGATCGGCTCGTGCAGGTCGCGCCTGTAATCGGGGGCGAGGACCGGGTGTTCAGCCTCGTGGATGCGGCGCAGCATCGCCGCGAATCCCCACACGTCGAAAGTATCGGGCGCCCCCTTGCGCCCATGTCGATCGAGGTCGTCGAGGACAGCATTCGACAGGTGGAAGCCGTCCATCGGGGCGAGACCCGCGACTTCGACACCCACGGATACGAGGATCTCCGCAGTGAGCTGGGCAACAGTCGTCTTCCCTGTACCCGGAGGCCCGGTGATCCCGAGGATGCGGAGTTCCTCGCCTCGGGCGAGCCGGTGGAGGACAAGGTCGGCGACCTGCTGAGCGACTGACAGGGAGGCGAGGGCGCGCTCACCCGAATGAGCGCGCGGGGCGGTCACCTCGCTGCAGCTGCGCTTCCCCTCCTCGAAGGGGCGCCCCGCCTCGTCCTCGTTCCTCATCATTGTGAAGGGGTCAGGCGGTGATGACGGGGAGCGTCGACCAGGGGAAGTTGATCCACTTGGAGGTCTCACGCCACACGTAGTCCGGTTCGATGATGGACACGGGCTTCTTGTAGACGACGGCGCAGCGGGCATCGACCTTCACCTGGGTCTCGCCGTCGAGAGAAAGGCCGTGCTCGTCGATAAGATCCATCACCATCTTGAGGGTCTTGCCCGAATCGGCGACGTCGTCGACGACGAGGACGCGCTTGCCGTTCATCGCGGACACGTCCATGAGCGGGGGCAGCAGGACCGGCTCGTCGAGGGTCTCACCGACACCGGTGTAGAACTCGACATTCATCGTCCCGCAGGCCTTGACGTCCATCGCATAGGAGATCGTCCCCGCGGGGATCAGGCCGCCGCGGGCGATCGCGACGATGAGGTCCGGGATCCACCCGGACTCAACGATCTGCCGGGTGAGTTCGCGTGACGCCTCACCGAAAAGCGTCCACGTGAGAATCTCACGGTCGGGCGCATCCGAGGCGTCCTTGTTCCTCTCCGGGTGGCTCGTTGTCGGTTGGTCGGTCATGACGCTCCTGAGGCTGTGCCTTTGAATGTCGAGTCGCGCCCCGACTCGACGGGGTACTTACGACCCAGCCTACTGCCCTCCCGTCGGTGCACACGCGACTCGCCGCAGCACAAGGAACAGCGTCAGGTGCGTAGGCATGTTTTCGGTCGCTCAGCTCACCAGCATCACACTGGCTTCAGTGACTGACATCATCGGTGCGAGAACACCGTTGGTTCTTACGACGTGGCTCCGCCGTTGACCGAAGGTGACAATGAGGGCGGAACCTGGTATGTCCCGGAGCAGGTCAGGCCTTCTCCGGGACGAGGACGATCGGATGGCGCGGCGCCGCGAAAGCGTTGATGCTCTCATCGGATGCATATCCGAGGGCGAAGCCCGTCAACAGCTTGTAGTGCGATGGGATGTCGAACTCGGCATCAAGGGGACTGCGCCAGTAGGACAGCACCCCCAGCGGGCACGAATCCACGCCGTGCGCCTTCGCGGAGAGGAACAGGGTTTGAAGCATGAGGCCCGCATCCATCGCGGCCCACGGCATGAAGTCGCCGTGACCGAAGACGAAACCCATGACGGGTGCGCCGAAGCCCTCACAGTTGCGTCGCGTCAGTGCGTCTCTGCGCTCCCTGTCTTCGCGTCCGATACCGAGGTGGGCGTACAGGCCCACTCCGACTTCGACACTGCGGGGCTTGAGATCAGCGGGGTAGGGGTGCCAGGCCTTGAAATCCCCATCCGGCAGGCCCCCCGTCGCCAACGATTTCGCGGCGGCGGCCTTATTGCGGCCGTGAAGCGGCGCGGACTTCTCCCACGCGGCGACGTAGGCGGTGCGCAGACGGTCCGCCCGCTCGCCGGTCGCCAGAGCCAGCATGTACGGCCTCGTATTCGACCAGCTCGGAGCCGTCGTCGCATCCGCGAGGATCTCATCGAGGACGTCATGGGGGACAGGATCGGGAAGGAAATCGCGAGTGGATCGACGCGAAGCGGCGAGCGCGGAGAAGGCGGCGGAATCCATGAATGCACTATATGTCGTCGGGCCCGGTGGTAAAAGGGAGGAAGCGGGCTGGAGACGATAGGAGGCAGTCGCGGACATCAGCGCCCCAAGCGGCGCCGCCCCCATCTGCGATGGCCGGTCAGTCGGCGCAACTCCTTCGCGTACGCCCCGCCGGGTTCTGCCGCTTTGCCATTGAACGTCCAGCGCAGAATCCGCTCGGGGTCGAAAGCGCAGGCGCACGCTCCGCAAGCGACGACCCTGCGGGGTGCGCGGTACAGCGTCTTTCGTGACCCGCAGACGGGGCAGGTCCCCACCCATGGCGCCGCCGGAGTCGGAAGGTGCGCGGGCAGCCGGGCATCATCGGGGGCTCCGAGGCTGCGCGCCGTCTCCTTCCAGACGGCGTCGTGATGGTGCTCCGGGCCGACGAGGGCGTGGGCGATCTCGTGGAGGATCACCTCGCGTACAGTGTCGGCGTCGTACAGGTCGGTGAGCGGCCCGGACAGGGTGATCGTCCTCGTGCGATGCGCGCACGAGCCAGCCCTGCGCTTGGCGGAGTCGAAGCGGAAACGCCACTGGTGCAATTCGGCGGCGTCCATCAGCGCGCGGGCCTGGAGACGCGCCTCATCACGATTCATCGCAGCTCACCTGAGGGAGCGGCGCGCCGGTGCGCCCCTCATCGGGCCTGCTCGATGAGACTGAGGACTCGCTTGAAGGACACCTTGTGAGGGGTGCCGAGTTGCTGGGCGAAGCAGGAGACCCGCAGTTCCTCGAGCATCCACCGCGCCTGCTCCAGCCTCGCTGCCAGCGCAGCATCGTAGGGGCGCGCAGCGGCGTCGTCGCGCGCACCCGCGAGGCTCTCGGCAACTGAGTGGATGCGATCCATATCCTCCACGTCCCGTCCCAGGGCCCCCGCAGACGAGGATGCCCTGTCGATGCGCACAGCGCCCGCACGCAGATAACGCGCCAGATGGGGCAGCGCCCACGCCGGAGTGGCGCCGACGAACCCCTCGTAGACGAGGGCGCTCACCTGTGTGCGCACATCGGCCACCACCTCTGACACGGAAGGCTCCGTGTGGGTGCGCATCGCCGACTCCGCTTCCGACTGGGCGTCGAGGGCGCGCACCACGTGGGAGAGGATCTCAAAGACCCGGTCTTCGTGGAGGTTGCGCGCACGCGCCGCCACCTCCTCGAAGGCGGCGGCGTCGCGAATCGAGGACGGTCCTGCGGCGCAGAGCTCGTCAACGAGGGAGAGTGCGGATGCCCACTGTGCATCCGCGACAAGGGCACCGATCCCGGCGTAAGGCGAGGCGGCGAGCATGAGCGCCTGCCTGCCCGTCCAGCGCGTCGTCACGCGCTTATCGGCGAGGCGCACGCGCAGGAGCAGCAGGCGGGCCAGGCCCTCGCGGTAGCGACGATCCGCCTCCTGAGCATTCGCCATGACGCGCACGCCCGCAGCGGGGGCGTTTGCGCTGCCCTGGGCGACGAGGGCGGGGTATCCGCGCAGCGTCATCTGGGTCCCCGGGGAGTCAATCGACCGGGGGAGGGGAGTATCCGGGAAGGATGTGAGCCCGTCGAGGTGGAGGGAACCAGTCGCATCGAGTTCCTGTGGCATTGTCGAAGAAGTCTTGTCAGGTTTGGCCGTCGAGGGACGGCCGCGCGTGTCCTTCCGATCGCGCGCGTCCTCCATCGCGTCGGCGACCGCTCCGCGCACCGCCGTGCGGATCGCGTCATCGGCGCGGCGGGCGAGCTTGCGCTGCAATGCGACGAGGTCGCTCCCCGAGCCGAGTTCGCGACCGGTGCGGTCGACGACGACGAGGGTCATCTTGAGGTGGTCGGGCAGGTGGTCGAGAGCAGACTTCGCCTCTTCGGGGGTGACGTCGACGCCGCGCAGGATGCGCATCGCGGTGCGGAACGCGTCGGCGAAGGCGGGGCGCTCCCCGCTCCAGTCGACGCCCGAGGTCGGGGCGGCCTGCGGCGCATCGGGAACTCCGGTAGTGTCCTCCGCCGAGTCGGCGCGCGCCTTCCTGGTCGTCGCACTCCACGCTGCGAGACGGTCCATCGCAGCCGACAGGCTCATCGGATCAGCCTCCTCGGGCGGGGCGCCAACGGGGGCGGCCTCCTCCTCGTCGATCTCGCCCGCGAGGGCGCAGCGCATCCACTCGGCCGCTTGGGCGCCCACCTGCGGGGCGGGGGCGAGGAGGCGGCGCTTCGCCTTGGTGAGGGCGCGGATCGTTTCCGTCACGAGGTCGTCGAGCATCCCGGGGACCAGCCAGTCCATCCCCTCGTCACTGATGCGTTCGAGCACTTCAATGGGGATCCTCACCGTGACACCGTCGCGCGCCGAACCCGGTGTGAACTCGTAGGACAGCGGCAGGCGCAGCTCGGCGCACTCCCAGTAGTCGGGGAATCCGTCGGAGTCCCCACCCGTCCCGCGGGGGAGCAGCAGTTGGGAGGTGTAGGTGAGCAGATCGGGGTGCGTCTCGCGCTCGCGCTTCCACCAGCGGTTGAAATGAACGGCCGACACGATGTCGTCGGGGAGGATGTCGTCGAAGAATCGTGCGCGCGCCTCCTCGTCGGCGACGAGTCCGTGCGTGCGCGAACGGCGCTCGACTTCACGGGCCTGTTCGAGGAGCTCGTCGTTGCGGGACTGGAAGCGGTGGCGCTCCCTCCACTGACCCTCGACGAGGGCGTGGCGGATGAACATCTCGCGGGCAAGCTCGCGTGCGGTTAGCGCGGTCGGAGACGCAGAAATGCACACAGTTTCGCCGCTTGCTATCAACTCTGACGGAGCGCTGTCGGTGTTGTCGCTGGTCAGAGCGGTGTGCTGGTCCGCGTTTACCTGTTCGCCGCTGGAAACTGTGTGCGTTTTTGCGGTGGAACCGTCGGCACTACCTGCCACGTCGCACTCACCGCACTCGGCCATCGCGAGGAAGTCACGGCCCACAGAACCCAGATCGTGAGGGCCCTCGTCCTCACCGCCGCCGATCAGGCCCTGAGCGATCCCCGCGAGGGTGCCCGCCGCAGCGACCGACCTGCGCACTCCCGAGCCCTCGTCGATGATGAGGTCGAGGCGCCCGAGCAGGACCGACCGATCCGCCACAAGCGTCAACCCGTAGAGGAGAACCTTTTCCTTCACCATTGCGGCGCCCTTAGAGGATGACCAGAACGGCTCCGAATACACGCGCTTGACGAGGTTCTTCGCGAGGGGCTCGATCCATTCGGGCTTGATGCGCGCAACGGTGCGCGCGAAAAGGCGGCTGGTCTCCACAAGCTCCGCAGTCATCACCCATGCGGGGTGAGACTTCGCCAGACCGGAGCCCGGCCAGATCGTGAAATGAGTGCCGCGGGCGCCCTCATAATCCCGCTTGCCTTCATCCCAGGACCCCAGGTTCGACAAGAGTCCGACGAGCAGGGACCGGTGAATCTCATCAGCGTCCACAGACTCGTGGCCCTGCGTGTAGGCGACGACGGCTCTCGCCGCCGCCCCTTCGAGGCCTCCGATCGACGCCGCCTCGATGACGTCGCGGGCGCTGGGCTCCCCGATCGGATGAATATCGAGGTCGAGTGGCCTGGCCATCTGCGTAAGCTGGATGACCACGTCACGCCACTCGCGAAAACGCAGGTAGTGGAGGAACTCTGCGCGACACATGCGCCGAAAGGCCGCACCCGACAGGTCGCGCTGACACACGCTGAGATAGCGCCACAGGTTGAGATAGGTGATGAAATCCGAATGCGGGTCCGCGAAACGGGCGTGTGCGGCATCTGCCGCCGCCTGATGATCGAGGGGGCGCTCGCGGACGTCCTGGATCGACAGGGCCGCCACAATGACGAGGACCTCTGACGCGCATCCATTCGCATCGCCTTCAAACAGTATCCTCCCCAGGCGTGGATCGATCGGGAGATGCGCGAGATCCCGGCCAATCGCGGTGAGACGGTGGCTCGCCGAATCCGGGCGCAGCGCAGATGCACGACGGGGAGCACGGTCGCGCCGCGAAGACGGCGAGGATTCGTCCTCGAGCGCTCCGATCTCCACGAGCTGGGAGATTCCATCGCGCACGGCCCGCGAATCGGGGGCGTCGAGGAAGGGGAAATCTGCGATGGAGCCCAGGCCGAGGGCCGCCATCTGCAATATGACGGAGGCGAGCGAGGTGCGCAGGATCTCCGGTTCAGTGAAGCGGGGCCGGGACTCGTAGTCGCGCTGCGAATAGAGGCGGATCGCGATGCCGTCGGCGACGCGCCCGCATCGGCCCGCCCTTTGGTTCGCACTCGCCTGGGATATGGGCTCAATGGGGAGGCGCTGAACCTTCGTCCGATTCGAATAGCGCGACACCCTGGCCAGACCGGGGTCGATGACGTAGCGGATTCCCGGTACGGTCAGCGACGTTTCGGCGACATTCGTGGCGAGGACGATGCGGCGCAGCCGGTGGTCCTCGAAGACCCGCTGCTGTTCTGCTGCTGACAAGCGCGCGAACAGCGGCACGATCTCGATATCCGAGGAGCGCGCCTTCGCAGTGTCGCCCGCGCGCACTGCGCGGGGCCCGAGATGGTCGAGGAGGGCCTGCTCGGTGTCGCGGATGTCGCGCTCGCCCGGAAGGAAGACGAGGATGTCGCCGTCACCTTCGGAGCACAATTCGTCGACGGCGTGGCAGATTGCCTGTTCGACGTCGATGTCGTCGCCCAGCCCGTACCCCAGGGTCGGTAGATCGTCATCGGGGTCTTCGAGGACGAACTGCTCGGGGCCCGGGATCATCCCCGCCTCAGCGTCACCCTCATCCACAGCATCGGAGGACTGACTCGTATACGAGGAGGGGGCGTCTGCGGCGAGCGGCCGGTAGCGCACTTCGACGGGGAAAGTACGCCCCGACACCTCAATGACGGGAGCCGCTTCGAGGAGGATCCCCCGCCCGGGCGTCCCCTCCCAGCGGCCGAAGTGGGCGGCGAAGCGCGTCGAGTCGATCGTCGCCGACGTGATGATGACTTTGAGGTCGGGGCGGGCGGGCAGCAGGCGCGCCAGGTATCCGAGGATGAAATCGATATTGAGGCTGCGCTCGTGCGCCTCGTCGATGATGAGGGTGTCGTAGCGACGCAGCAGTGGATCGGATTGGATCTCAGCTAGCAGAATCCCGTCGGTCATCAGCTTGACGAGGGTTGTCTCTCCGACCTCGTCGGTGAAGCGCACCTGGTAGCCGATGACCTTCCCCGCCTCTCGGCCAACCGTCTGGCCGAGCTCGTGCGCGATGCGGTCGGCGACCGAGCGGGCGGCAATGCGCCTGGGCTGGGTGTGCCCGATCATGCCGGTAACGCCGCGCCCCAATTGCATGCAGATCTTCGGCAGCTGCGTCGTTTTGCCCGACCCGGTCTCACCGGACACGATGACGACCTGATGGTCGCGGATCGCTGCGGCGATCTCATCTTTGCGCGCGGAGACCGGCAGATCGGGGAAGTCGATGACCGGGATCGCGGCGGCTCGGGCGGCGAGCTGTTCAGGGGTGAAGGGCTTGAAGGCTCGGGCCAGATCGCGGCGCAGTCTGCGGGGTTTTTCGGTGCGGGCGGGTTCCCTGCCTCGTGATCGACGAGGACGCCCGTCCTCGCCGACCGGTCGATTCGGGTGAGAGCCGCCAGCGCCCCGGGCGCTGCCGCGCGAGGTTCGGGAGCGACGGGGTTCAGGGGCGTTTCGCACCCTGAAAGTCTACCGAAAGGCGAAGGAGGCGGCTCGCCGCGCACCGCCTCCTCGACCGGCGAAGACGAGCGTGCGTGCCTGCTCAGAGGTCTTCGGCGAAGCGGGTCCTCAGCTCTTCGCAGATGCGACAAGCCAGAAGATCATCGGCGAGGGAGAGGATCTCCCCGCCCTCGAAGACGGTCTCCCTCCAGGTCCGGGGGATCGCCTCGACCCCGTAGTGGGCGCCGGCGAGCTGTCCGTAGATCGCCGCGTTGGTATCCGCATCGCCGCCGAGGCTCGCGATCGCCAGGGCGCCCGATTCGAAGGAGTCGAAGTCCATGAGCCCGTGCACGGCCAGTGCAAGGCCGTGGATGACGTATCCCGTCGTGCGGGCCTCGGCCTCGGCGCGCCCACGAGACCTCGATGATCGCGTCCTTCCTCAGGCCTCGCATGGCGTTGACGAGCAGGGCTGCGAAGACCTCGGTCGCGGCCTCTGCCTCGAATGAGTAGTGGGTCTCACGAGCGGACACGCGCGCCATTTTCACGATGTCTCCCGGTCTGCGCGAGGCGAAGCCAGCGATGATGACCGGCGCGAGGCGCATGATGCAGCCGTTGCCGGCGGAGTCCGTGCGCGGTTCGCTCACTGAGATGAGCGCCCCCCGGGATTCGAGGAAGCCGTCGATCGCGGCGGCGACTTGCGCGCCGATATCGAAGCACTTCCCCGTCGAGGAGCGTCGCCCCCTGAACCGCCAGTCGGCGTAGGCGTTCATCACGGCCTCGGAGTCGTAGCGCCCGGTGTCGAGGAGGGCGTCCGCGAGGCACAGCGCCATCGAGGTGTCATCCGTCCACTTCCCGGCATCGAGTTCGAAAGGGCCGCCGCCGACGATCCCGGCGAGGCGGAGGGCCTCCTCCCGGGGGAGGAATTCGTTCGTCGTCCCGAGGGCGTCGCAGCACGCGAGTCCGAGGAGCATCCCCCGCGCGCGCTCCTCAAGGGTCGTGTCATCGCTCATCGCGTTCTCGCTTCCTGCAGTCCGTTCCGGTGGGGATCCCCCAGCCCGCGCCCGGTGGGCGGCGTCCGGATCCCCCATAGGAAGAGGATATCGGCGGGCATGCGCATCTGCGGTCCTCGCTACCCTGCAGTCCGGCGGGCGGGAGGAAGATGAGCTGAGCAAAAGGTGATTTCGGCATGGTGGAGGCATTTGGTTTCTTTGCGACGATCTTGATGCCTCACATATAATCGTTCACCGCTCCGCTCCCTGAGACCCAGTTCCATAGCCGGCGCGATAGGCGCCGCGCTGCTGTTGCGGGCCGACGACAGACCGCCCGGTGGCCTGCGAGGGCGACTGCGGATAGCTCGCACTCAGCGGCGACCGCGTATGGCTGACGCTGCCCGGCCCGACCGCCCGAAAACTAGTGGGCCGATCGAGCGCGATCGCATGGAACACCGGCACGAGTGAGTCGGGCACGGGTTCGTAGTGTCCGAGGTCGGGCCCTGATAGCATGCTGGCCTGGTTCCACACCTCGGGACTTACCTGACCGAAATCGAGAGTAAAACGCGACTGCTCAGCCACGTGCTCCATGAAGACCTTGGACGTGCGTCCGTTGCCCTCCCTGAACGGGTGTGCCCAGTTCAGGTAGGCGAAGACCTCAGCGCTGGCTCGTGCGAAGCCGTCACGGTCCAGCCTCGCCCAACTGGTGCCCTCAACAAGACGACGCACGTCAACCAGGTACCGGTCAATCTCGCCAGTGTGGATGTCGGCGAAGGAAGAAAAGTTCTTCGACATGTTAACGCTCCGGTACTGACCGGCCCACTCGTAGACGTCCTGGAACAGGTAAGAGTGGATCGCACGGACGTGGGCGGCGTCGTAGGTGTGAGCCACGATCGAGGGGTCCATGTAGAGCTGTTTCTGCCGCAGAGCCGTGGCTCCGTACTCGAACACCCGCAACGCATGGGGGTCCCGTATGTCCTGGACGTTGCGCATCGTCGTGTCGACCGGGGGCGGGTAGAAGTACGACTCCCAGGTGTCGAAGGTTGTCACGGTCTCAGTGGGCGATCGCGGCCGGCGTGGTCCGTCGAGCTGCCTCACGTACCCGACGCAGGTACTCGGTCTCGTCAATCGCTCCGCATGCCTCGTCGGTCAGGTTCTCTACGTCCTCACGGTTCGGCTTCCAACCCTCGTGCCAGGCAGCCACAAGCGCCTGCCGCACGGCGTTGCGCTGTGCACCGTCGAGCTGCGCGAACAGTTCAGGCCAACGGTCCTCGACGTCGAACTTCTCAGCCATGACAGGGCCTCCCCTTCTCGGTACTCTGATCTCTCGTTCTACCATTTTGCCCGAAAACGATCTAGCGACCGTTTTGGGCAGTATCGGTTTCGGTCCAGCGTGCCACGTCCTCACCGCGACCGCGGAGCTGCCGACCCCGCAAACGATCGTTAGCGGGCGGTGAGCGCTGATGCGCGTCGGCCACCCAAAATCCGTAGTCGGAATCGACCGAAACCCCCGACCGAAACCAAGACTGACCGAAACCTTACATAGACGGGTTTCGGTCTGGGCTGGTAAAATAGAGACCTAGGAGAAGGAGGTAGCTCCTATGACTGTTAACCTGGCGGCACCCCCGGCTCGCTTCACTGAGGCTGAGGCCAAGGAACGGATGGACTTCGCTTTGGCTGCCCTAGCGGTGGCTGGGCACGAGATCATTGACCCGGTCGCGCTTGACATCCTGGAGCGGAACGCTCGCGGCGAGTTGTGCGGTGACGAGGCGCGCGAGGCGCTGCGCCGACACATTCAAGGCTGATGCCTGGCTTGTATACCTTTCGTACCTGGGATGACTATTTCATCCCAGGTACGTCTGTGTTGAGGAACAAGTTCATCGCGCCGGGCAAGCCGTTCGGTGAGCCTGATGCCGCCACGCTGAAGCGGCTGGAAGAAGCCATGACCGCCCAACGTTTGGGTGAGCTGACAGCCGCTCCGATCCAAGGTCGGTTCGATTACGCCCACATGAAGGCGATCCACGGGTATATCTTCCAGGACGTTTACGAGTGGGCCGGACAGGCGCGGGTGGCGCCGACGCATGGGCCAATGACTAAGATGGGGCCGGATGTGGTGAGCTACGCCGTGGGCGACCCGTCTGCGCCGTGGCGCTCCTATTCGTACTACCCGGCCGGTCCGGCGATGGAGTCGGCGGCCGAGGCCCAATACGCCAAGCTGGCGGGCAAGAACTTGTTGCAGGGGCTCGACCATGAGACCTTCGTGCGCGAGCTGGGGGAGATCTGGGGCGAGCTGAACGTCATCCACGTCTTCCGGGAGGGAAACACTCGCAGCCAGTTCGCGTTTTTCACGCAACTGGCGGCACAGGCAGGTTGGAAGATCGAGCCTACCCGCTTTCTGCCGAGCAGTCGGGCACGCGAGGAGTTCGTGGCCGCGAGGTTTTATAGCCAGGCCACGGGGGACAACTCACGTTTGGTTGACGTGCTTCGCAAGGAAGTTGTGCCGTTGCATGCGCCACCCGCTCAGACGTTGGCGGCGCAGCGGGCCGCGACCCGTAAGTATTTGGGCGAGGAGATTAGCCGACGGATAGCCGAGCGTGGCTCGAAGCCGACGGAGCTGGGGCCGACGCGGCCACGACGAGGCGGGCCGTTGCGGTGAGCATGATCGGGTACGCACGAGTGTCTACTGCTGAGCAGGAGCTGGGAGGCCAGCTTGATGCGCTGGCTGCGGCAGGTTGCTTGCGGGTGTTCACGGATCATGTCTCGGGGGTTAAGAGAGCGCGGCCTGAGTTGGAGGCCGCGCTGGACTATCTGCGCGAGGGTGACGTGCTCGTGGTGTGGCGGCTGGACCGCCTGGGGCGGTCGTTGCCACATCTGATCGAGCTTGTTCAGGGCTTGGGGGAGAGGGGAGTGCAGTTCCGTTCGTTGACGGAAGCGATCGATACCACGACCCCGACGGGGCGGCTGCTGTTCCATGTCGCTGGGGCCTTTGCTCAGTTCGAGCGGGATCTGGTGCGCGAGCGAACCATGGTGGGTCTAGCGGCCGCGCGATCGCGCGGCCGGGTGGGCGGTCGTCCGAGCGTGATGACCCCGGCGCGCACGGCCGAGGCCGTGCGCCTGCGGGCCGAGGGGCAGAGCTTCCAGGAGATCGCTCAGCTGCTCGGCGTTGGCCGCTCCAGCGTGATCCGGGCGCTAAACCGCGTGCAGTCTTCTCCTTCGTCCTGATAGTAGCCAGAAGGTGGGCGGAAGGGAGCTGTCAAGGGTGCCGCTTGTCGCATCGCGTAGCGACGCGCAGCGCCCTTCGGGTAGAACTCCTCCTGTGGCCGCGCCTGCCACGCGGCGACTTCCTCGAGCACGGCGTCGGTGATGTGCAAGATCGTCTCGTGCGACAAGTCCGTGCCGATCGTGGAGGCCAGGTGGTGCTGGATATTACGGACCGTCATCCCTTTGGCGTCGAGGTTGATGATCATCTCGTCCACGCCCCCAGGCGCCGCTGGCCCTTGGGTACCAGGCGCGGGGTGAACGCCCCCTCCCGGCACCTGGACACCTCCAGGACGACCGGCCCGACCTCGGTCTGTACCGTCCTTCGATGTCGTTGCGTTACGGGAGTTGGGGGAGCGCGGTGCCTCACGTGAGCCCTTCACATAGCCAAGATGACTGCACAGCTCGGCCTGTAATCCTCACTCAACCGCGGCCTTGACCAGCGCGGGCACGAACCCGCCATCCCCAGTCAGCTACACCTGACCGACATCGATCTGAGCGAACAGGACGTCCAACTGCCCGCTCGCTTTCAAATACTCAACCAACTCCCGACCCGAAAGCCCCGCCCACATCTTCTCCCCGACCACGATCATGACTCTCACCGCTCCTCTCAGTACGACCTACACAAACCATCAAACACACCCCGAACATGCTCTCAGAGCATGTTTACACCGTCATTTCCACTGCAATTACGCCCAAAAATGTCAATCCTGTACACACATTTCTGCCGCTAGCCCACCGCTACACGCCTTCGACGGTGTCGAGAGTCCTCACCTACCTGCGCGAGTACGTGACGAAGCTCGAGTCCGCACTTGCCCATGCCGAGCGTGACAATGATGCGAAGGAAGCGGATCGTTTGCGCGCAGTCCTCATCGAACTCAACGAGTACGAGCACGACGTCCTCTTCCCGAAAGCGACGGAGAACATCGAGATCGACCTCGATGATGGCGTGCGGATCAACTACCCGAAGTTCGGGATGCACTCACACGCATCAAAGGGCTCAAAAAAGCAGACAACTGACGAAAATCGGAGGAGCAAGCGGATGAACAGTGAGGTGATCCTCTACAACGCCGACGACGGGGCGCAGATGCAACTGCGTGCATCGGAGGGAACCGTGTGGCTGACTCAAGCCGAAATGGCGGAACTGTACGGCACTTCGGTTCCCAACATTGCGCAGATCATCAGGCGCGTTCTTGATGATCGAGAGGTCGACGAGGCAACTATTCACTCAGAGTTAATAGTTCGCCGAGAAGGCGAGCGAGACGTTCGTCGGCACATCACGGTCTACAACCTCGACATGATCCTTGCTGTCGGTTACCGCGTGACGACTCCTCGTGCGGTCCAGTTCCGGCAGTGGGCGACGAGCGTTCTCAAGGACTACCTCGTCAAGGGCTTCGCTATGGACGACGCGAAACTCAAGGGCTCGGACGGCTGGGACTACTTCGACGAGTGCTTGGAGCGGATCCGAGACATCCGAGCCTCGGAGAAGCGCTTCTACCAGAAGGTTCGCGACCTCTACGCGACAGCGATCGACTACGACTCGTCGAGCCGGGCCGCGAAGGCCTTCTTCGCGACAGTTCAGAACAAGATGCTCTGGGCTGTGACAGGACAGACCGCAGCGGAAATCATCTCCGTGCGCTCCAACCCCGAGGCCTCGAATATGGGTCTCACCTCATGGAGCGGAACCGTCGTTCGCAAACGTGACATGATGACTCCGAAGAACTACCTGGCGGCAGCCGAAATCACAGAACTCGATCGGATCGTCACCATGCCTCGACTACGCAGAAGATCCTCTTCTGGCACGACGGTGTAGGGAATTACAACGATAGCGTCGAGACTTACGTCCCCGAGGACGTCGTGCTCATGTGGGTCCAAGGCGACGAGTTCGGCATCAAGCACCGCCTACTCACCGACCACGAGAGCAAGCACCTTGTGTACCGCACGGGTGAGATCCCTACAGGTACCGGCAATTGGTTGTTCGATTAGGAACTCGGAATCGAGAACCCGCTACTCCTGCGCGTTATCGAAGCCCACCCGAAGTTCTTCGCGGCGGCCTTCTGCAACAAGCACTCGAGAAGCTACTCGCCGAAGACGACGATCCGGCACTCCTTCGGACGAAGATGTGCCAGGTCCTCCTCAAGTCCTCCAATCACAGGATCTCCGAGAGATTACGCGAGAGATCCTACTCAATGCCGCCGACGATTGCGATGCGAAAATCGACGAGTTCCGGGCATTCGATCTTGACGACTTCTTCTGGTCGGGCTTGCATGACATATACGGCTACCGGAGTGACGCCCCGTCCGTCGACGACTTCGTCCTCTGGATATTCACCCGTGCAATGGACGACTTCGCCTCTAATGCACCCGGCGTCTATCGGAACATCCGCGGGGCTCGATATCTGGCAGAAACCGAGTGATAGTCCTTTCAGCTTCGGACGACATCATCAGGAGTTTCGACTCGTCAGATCGGATTTCAGCGTCCACTACATGAAGATCTCGGACTGAGTGGGAGAGATGGAAGTTCGCTCCCCTGACGAGAAAGGGTCTCGTCAGACAGCATCGGAACAGGCTATTCTCACGACTTCGGAGTTGAGTACTCGCCGACGACGGGCTGTGGGCACTCGCCGATCAACGCCTCTATCACCCGTCACTCATCAACGAAGTGGAGCAAGTCGGGGCGGGCAGTCGTTTCTCTGAAACCGATGGTGACCTCATCGGAGTACAACGTGAGCGCCTCGTCGGCGTCGAAGTAGTCGACGGAGACCATGATCGCGTGGATGACTGCGCCGTCCTTCTTGAAAACGAAGAGGTTCGTTGAACTGGAGTAGCGGTTGTCCTTGATGATTCGCTCACCGAAGACTCGTTTGATGTCGTCGGCAGTCGTCCCCTCAGTCGCGAAGCCGAATTCGTCCCATTCGAAGTCCGTAAGAGATGTCAATGGAACGGGCTCATCCTTCGAGTCGATGATGGACACGAGCCATTTGTCGAGCGTGTCATTGGATGTCAGCATTGAATTCCCTCCCAGTTGACAGGATGCGAGGACGAATACGGAAGCGGCAAGCAGGTATGCCGCCAGCACCCTGGTGACGAGACTGCGCATCGCTGGTCACTCCTTCTTACGATTCTCCGTCGGAATTCGGCTCACCGGGATCCTTGCCGGGGAGAGGAGGCTGTCCGTCGGCGGGGTGTCCTGTTTGACCCTGCGGCACCTGATCACTCCATGCAAGGTTACCGTTGGAATCCACAACGACCGCATCGCCATTGTTGATGGCATCCTCAATCATACGCGCGATTTCTTCCGGCGATGCATTCGGATTATTGCGGACTAATTGAATCCCGAGATTGTTATTGTGCAAATCCATGGCTTCTCGCTGAGGCTCGTTTCCAGGAATCCGTTCGTGGGCGGTGGTGTATTTCTGCGCCCAATCGGCTCCGAATGTCTGAGCCAGCTTAGCGCTCCAGAGTGCATGTCGGTATGCGTCGTTATGGTTGTCATTCCGACTGCCGGGGTCATTAGGGTCCCCTGTGGGAGGAAACACCTCGTCAGCTTCGGCGAAGGCTTCGTCGTGGATGTCCTTGAAGTCATTTTGCTGCCATGGCCACAGATCGTCGAGCATACTAGCCTCGCCCGCCGTGATCTTCTTCGGGTCAGTTGCGAGACTGAACGGGAAGCCGGGCTCCCAGTCGACCATTGTGTCGTCAGAGACCTGATTGTCTCGGAGCACGTCATCGAGTGAAGGACGATTTCCGGGAGAGGCGGGGGCTGGTGTGCCTCCGTTTGTTGGAACCGCCCCATGTGTTCCTCCGTCTGTTGAGGATGAGGCACTGCCGTCTGTTGAGGATGAGCCACTGCCGCTCGTACTCGTGCTACTCGAAGCACCGTCGTCGGCCGAGGTCTGCTCCTGCGCTGCGAGATTTTTGTTCAGCGTTTCCGAGGCGGAGCGCAACTCGGTGGCGACTGCGCGCACATTCGGAGCGAAGATACTGAGCCACTGGTGGCGGAATGTGTCAGCCGCCATTCCTTTCCACGGACTGGCTGCGATCTGTTTGCCCAGTGTGCTGACGATCTGGGCATCGAGTTCGTCGGCGGTCTTCGCGAACTGTTGCGCGAGTGATCGTGCCTGTTCAGTATCCATTCCAAGCACTGGCATCGCTGTTCCTCGTTCCGATCGTAAATGGCGAGACGGGTACTGATATCAGTATTGATGTGGCGAGTGTTCCGTTTCAATGGGGAATCGTCCCCATTGCGCTGTCGCCGCTGTGGGTCCGCCCTCGTTGCGACGCCCCGATCAGCGACAATGGGTGTCATGCATGCTTTGTTCGCTGGCCTGACGACCCTTGACGTCATCCACGCCCTCGACCACGCTCCGAGCCTCACGACGAAGACGACGTCGACGCAGCACCTCATGGCGGCTGGCGGCCCGTCGACGAACGCCGCCGTCACCGTCGCAGCGCTGGGTGCCATCGTTTCCGCTATCGACGAGGACGGAGCCTGCGCAGTGACGCTGCTCAGCGCCGTCGGAGGGGGCGCCATCGCGTCCGTCATCCGCGCCGACCTCGACGAGTGCGCAGTCGGCCTCCTCGATGCGACACGGCCCGGGGATAGCGCCGCGAGGGCGGCCGTCTCCTCCATCATTGAACACCCTGACGGGCGCATGGTCGCCTCCACGAATGCGCGCATTGACGTCGATGCGGAAACAGCGGAGCGGATGCTCGACGCCGCCCTGGCCGCTCATGGTGCGCCCGATGTCGTCCTCGTCGACGGACATAATCCGAAGCTCGCTGACCTCGCCCTTCGCCTCGGCGTCGCCCCATCCCCCGGGGTCGACGACGATCCCTTCGCGGACATCGATGTGAAACCGTCTCACCTGCGACTGCTCGACGGCGGGTCGTGGAAGGACTGGTTCACTCCGCTGCTGCCCCTCATTGACGTCGCCGTCCTCTCCGCCGACTTCTGCCCACCCCTCATGTCGACCCCAGATGGGGGCGCGATCGCCCGTTTCCTCGCCGGTTTCGGCATCACCCGGGTGATCCGCACACAAGGACCCGGGCCGATCCAATGGTGGTGGGACGCCGAGTGCGGCGAGACGCCCGCCAGCGACGATATCGCGACCTCCACCCTCGGCGCGGGAGACGTCTTCCACGGTGCTCTCGCCTGGGCCTTCGGACTCGCCCATGCGGCGGGAGAGTCGATCGGGGAGCCGACGAAGCAGATCCGCTTCGCCGCACGCATCGCGGGCATCTCGACGACGCTATTCGGGACGCGCACATGGATCGAGGACGAGCGCACAGCGCAGGCGGTGCGCGACTACCTCAACGGCGCCGACTAGCGCTCGCCGCATCGAAGAGGCGCTGTCGGTGCGGCTGTCCGCCTATCGGCTACTCGGATCGGCGCACGACGGGCACCCACCGGTGCGCCCACTCCAACGATGGGGCATCCAAGTCCTCGACTCTGATGCCCGCGCCGAACTGGGCCCGGCCGGCAACCTCGACGCGCGACCCGTCGGGCAGCAGGTGGAACGCCTCCTGTGTCGCCGCCAATAGGCCGAATTCGACATCGGCGGCGTCGTGAATGATGAGAGTCGGCTTATCGAGGCCGCTCAGCAGCTTCTCAGCATCGCCCATCGACAAGTCCATGAGGGTCTGCTTCGAGATCGTGAACTGGTTGCGGATCGATGCCGAATCATCGGGGATAGTCGTCACCCCGTACTGCTCAAGGTCGGAGAGTTGCACATCGGAGAAGATCGCGGTCCAATCCACCGACATCGGGCCGATCGAGGGCGACGACAGGATATAGGTGAGTGCGGCGACAGGCTTGGCCGCCAGCGCAACGGTCGCCCCGAAGGAATGCGCATGGATGACCTGCCGACCGTACCCCTGATCGGCGAGCCAGCCGGAGGCCGCGCGAAGATCCTCGATCTCAGCGTCGAGGGTGATGATCTCGTCGCCCGATTCCCCGTGCCCTGAATAGTCGAACTCGAGGGTCGCATACCCGCTGGCGCGATACAGCCGCCCGAGCCGGTCGAAGTGCTCCGCAGAATGTCGGTCGGCGAGGAAGGAATGAGAGAACAGGACCGCCGCATCAACGCTGTCCACGGGTGCGATATACGTCCCTGCAAGGCTCACGCCCCGGGGAGTGGGGATCCTGATTTCACTCACCCCACTACGCTACCGGTGGTCTTGACCTCGTGCGACCCGTATTCCGCAACATGCACGTGTGTGAATTCTCCGATGCGGTGTATCCGCCGTTCGGTGCGAACGGTAGGGTAGTGGACAGACACTGTGCCGCTTCGAAGTGAAGGAATGGTCATGGGAACGAAGTTCGGACTGGCAGTCGGCCTCGCAGCGGGCTATATTCTCGGCGCCCGCGCGGGCCGCGAACAGTACGAGAAGATCCGCGAAGCGGCGTCGAAGCTGCGCCGGATCCCCGTCATCGCCGCCCCCCTCGACTCTGCGGGCGAAAGGGTGTCCGACGTCGTACGCCAACAGGGCGAGCGAGTCACCGACAAAGTCGCCGATGCTGTGAAGGAGCGCCTCTTCGGCGCCCCCGCCTCGCCTTCGCAGGCGAGTGACGTCGGCGCCGTCGGGACAGATGCCCATATGTCGGCCGAAACGCACTCCTGAACCGAATGCCATCGTTCACACCGATCGACATCCCCGTCGACCGTCCCGAGCCCACGCGCGCCCAGATCCGCCGCTGGCGCCGACACCTCGCTGAAGAGCGCATGGAGGCGCGCACCTACAGGGCACTCGCAGAGCGCCGCACCGGGTGGGAACGCGAAGTTCTTTTGCAATTGGCCGACGCGGAGCGCCGTCATGAGGAGTACTGGCTGGCACTCCTCGGAGACAAGGCTCTCCCAGCGCCCCGCCCCTCGATCCGAGTGCGCGTGAGCGCATGGCTCGCACAGGTATTCGGGACGATCTTCATCCTCGCAATGGCCCAGCGCGCAGAACAGCGCACCATCTACGACATCGACGAGGACGCCCCCGCGCAAATGGCGGCGGACGAGCACATCCACGGCGAGGTGATCCGCGGACTGACCGCACGCTCACGAGAGGCACTCGCGGGCACCTTCCGCGCCGCAGTCTTCGGAGCCAATGACGGCCTCGTCTCCAACCTCGCCCTCGTACTCGGCGTTGCTGCGACGGGCATGGCGCCATCGATGGTGCTGGCCACCGGCGTCGCCGGCCTGCTCGCCGGGGCGCTGTCAATGGCGGCGGGCGAGTGGGTGTCCGTCACCTCTCAACGCGAACTCCTCGACGCCTCCATCCCCGACCCCGAGGCGCATCAGGCGGTTCCCGCCCTCGATGTGAATGCCAATGAGTTGGCCCTCGTGTTCCAGGCGCGCGGGGAGTCGCCCGAGGAAGCGGATGAGCATGCGGCGAGAGTGTTCGCACAGATCTCCAGCCCCGCGTCCACCGACTCCGGGGTCATCGCGGTGCGCTCCGCCTTCGAAAGCGGTCCCCAGCACATGGAGGGCGCCACCGAACAGGTGGGGACGCCATGGGGTGCCGCCTCCTCCTCATTCTGTTTCTTCGCCATCGGAGCCTTCTTCCCTCTCATCCCCTACCTGCTCGGACTATCGGGGTTCACGGCGATCATCCTCGCCGCGCTTGTTGTCGGCCTCGCTCTGCTCGGGACCGGCGGCGTCGTCGGCGTCCTGTCGGGACAGGCCCCGCTTCCCAGGGCGATCCGCCAGCTCTTCATCGGATACGGTGCTGCTGCGATCACCTACCTCCTCGGCCTCGCCTTCGGCACAGCCGTGGGCTGAGAGGGGAGAGGTGCGAAAACGGCCGGTGATGGCCGACAATAGGGGGCGTGCTCGACGCCCTCAATGACGCATTGCCCGACGTCTTCCGCGCTATTGACCTCCTCGGTGTTGTCTTCAACGGCATCATCGGCGGGCGTCTCGCCCGTACGAAGCGCTTCGACGCCGTCGGATTCGCGGTACTCGCGATCATGTCCGCCCTCGCAGGGGGAATGCTGCGCGACGTCCTCCTTCAGGCGGGGCCGCCCGTCGCGCTGACGGACCCCTACTACCTGGGCACCGCCCTCGTCGGAGCGGCGATCGCGATGCTGTGGAAACTGGAGTCCCGCCCCTGGCGCATCGCCCTCATCATCGCCGACGGAATCGTCCTGGGATGCTGGGCGGCCACGGGAGCCCTCAAAACTTTGCAAGCCGGGTTCGGAATCCTCCCCGCGATCATGCTCGGAATCGTCACTGCAGTCGGCGGCGGCGCGATCCGAGACGTTTCCGCGGGGAACGTTCCCCACGTGTTCGGAGGCAACAACCTCTACGCGACGCCCGCCCTCGCATCCGCGTTGATCATGATCGTGTGCTGGCAATGGGATCAGCCGACCATCGGGATGCTCGTCGCGACGATCATCGGCTCGGGATTCACCGTCATCGCTCATTGGAGGCGCTGGCAATTGCCGCAGGCGGGGGACTGGACGCTGACGATCACGTCGACGCAACTGAGAGCACTATTCGGAGAGCGGGCGGTGAAATCCGGGTGCGATGGGCGGCGCGCCCCCGTGGAGCCGAGCGTTCTCAGTGCGGACGAGGCGGGCCCCCACCAGCGCATGTGAGTAGTGTTCTCACTATTCATCTCACGCTCACTGACGCGCCACCCCGAACCACCCCGCCGGGAGGGCCGCGCATGACGAAAGGCATATGGTGACGACCAGTCGAACCGTGCCTGCCGCATCACAGCCCACCACCTCCGGGCACGCAGCAGGGAACGCGCAACCGCGCCGCTTCACAACCAGGCACCTGTCGATGATGGCGCTCGGCAGCGCCATCGGGGCGGGCTTCTTCCTCGGCACGGGGGAGGCGATTGCCCAAGCGGGGCCCGCAGTGCTCATCAGCTACATCCTCGCCGCATTCGTCGCGGTCTCGGTGATGTACGCGCTCGCAGAGATCGCCAGCGCCCTGCCCTCCACGGGCTCCTTCTCGACCTATGCCGAGGTCGGCATCGGCAGGTGGGCGGGTTTCACCGTCGGATGGCTCTACTGGTTCATGCTGATCCTCGTCCTCGGCATGGAGATCACCGGCGCCGCGAGGATCTTCACCGGATGGTTCCCCGGTGTTCCGCAGTGGAGCGTCGCCCTCGTCATTGTGATCGTCTTCGGGGGCATCAACCTCATGGCGGCGGGAGACTTCGGCGAGGTCGAGGCCTGGCTCGCCGGAATCAAAGTCACAGCGATCATCGTGTTCATGATCATCGCGATCGGCCTCGTGACGAGCGTCATTCCCGGCAGAGCGGGCTCCATCGCCGATAATCTCCTCGGACACGGCGGGCTCATGCCGACGGGGATGTCCGGAGTCGCAGTCGGGCTGCTCGCCATCATCACCTCCTTCGGGGGCATCGAGACGGTGACGATCGCAGCCGCCGAGGCTGAGGACGCCCGTGAGGCGATGAGCCGCGCGATCCGTTCGGTGATCGGCCGCATCCTCGTCTTCTACGTCGGTTCCGTCGTTCTCCTCGTGTGCCTGCTGCCCTGGGACTCCGAGCAGATGAGGCAGTCCCCCTTTGCCGCGGTACTCACCATGGCGGGCGTCCCCGCCGTCGGCGTCATCATGGAAGCGGTCGTCTTCGTCGCGCTGATCAGCGCATTCAGCGCCATCGTCTTCGCGTCCTCGCGCATGGCGTACTCATTGTCGGCGCGCGGCATGGGCTGGACATGGTTGCTCGGCTCCGCCGCACCTGCGGCGCGCCTTTCGACTGACGAGGGCGGGCACCGCGTATCGGAGATCGTGGACGAGGAGGGGGCCGTCGGAGACATCGCCCGAGGACGCACGCCGAGACGCGCAGTGTCCGTGTCGATCGCCCTCGCCCTCGTCTCGGTCGCCCTCAACTGGTATCTGCCCGAAGTGCTCCTCGGGATCCTCATCAATGCGATCGGCATGGTCCTCCTCGTCGCGTGGGTGTTCATCGTCGTGTCGCACATCCGCCTTCGTCCCCGCCTCGATGCGGAGGGCATCGACCGCGTCATGATGCCGGGGTGGCCGTGGCTCGACTGGGTCGTCCTCGCCTCCCTCGCGGGAGTGGGCGGCCTCATGGCGTGGGATCCGGTGGCGCGCCGCCAACTCATCGCGATGACGGCTCTCACCGTCATCATCGTCGCGATCTACGCCGTCAGACGGTGGTGGCTCTCGCGCAGCGGCCGGGTCTGACCTCCTGCGTGAGCGCTCAGTGCGACGTGCCTGAAGGGGGCGGGCCGGTATTCTGTCGTAGACCGGCGAAGGAACGATGATGAAGAAAGTCCTTGGGGCAGCGGCTCTCGGAGTCCTCATTGGCGCGGGAGGCGCAGCCTGTTCGCTCTACTCGAGGTCGCGGTGGGGAAGGTCGCTCAGGGCGAGCGCATGTGACGGACTGCTGCGCGCGGCGTCGCACGCCATGCGCAAGGACCGCCTCATCCCCCGTATGGCGGTTGTATTAGCGCCCTCTTTCGGTGCGAGCCTGCCCCGTTCATTGCGAAAGCCGGGGATCGCCCGGCTATTCGGCGACATGCCGGTGGCCGTTCTGGGAGACCCTCCACCGGCGTCGACGGTGATCGTCTTTCTGCACGGAGGCGGCTACACCTACCCCATGTCCGCTGCGCACGGCAAGCTCCTCGAATCCCTGAGTGCCGACACCGATGCCCGCATCTACGCCCCCGCCTACCCTCTCGCACCCGGATTCACGTGGGAACAGGCGCATAGCGAGGTGTTCCGCCTGTACGCGAAGGTCCTTGATGAGAACCCGGGTGCGCGGATCATCCTCATGGGGGACAGCGCCGGCGGGGGCTTCGCCCTCGCCCTCGCACTCGAAGCCGCCGAGGCGGGCGTGACGATCCCCGACGAGTTGATCCTCATCTCCCCGTGGGTCGATCTGACCTGCACGAATCCTCGGATTCCGGAGTATGAGGCGCTCGACCCGTGGCTGGGCCGACCGACCCTCGCAGTGTTCGCCCGCGGTTGGGCGGGGACGACCGCGTACGACGACTGGCATCTATCGCCGATCAATGCGGACCTGTCGCCGCTGAGCGCGCCGGGCACGAGGGTCACCTCCTTCGTCGGCGCCTACGAGGTGCTGTTCCCCGATGTACAGGCGCTTCATGATGGGCTCCGCGCTGCGGGCGTCGAGGAGTGCCTCCACGTCGGCCGGGCGCTGCCGCATGTGTACCCCCTGTTCCCCACCCCCGAGGCGAAGAGCGCGGTGCGGGAGATGATCCGCATCATTCGGAGCCACTGAGAACTTATCCACAGGACGACTGCTCGGCGCATGCAAATGAGCACGGGGTGATCGACAATGGCCGAGTGGTCGTGAGTGCGACCATCCGGCATGTCGGCCGTGGGGACCGCCTGAGGGGGAGGGAGCAGCAGTGGGGCGCAAGCGACGTCGGGGAGTCGACATCGGCGATGGGATCGTCGCGCTGGTGATCCTCCTCATCATCGCCTGGGCGCTAAGCCCCGCCTTCCGTGTCGCGATCGATACAGCTCGGGCGCAAATCCCTATTCCTGGAACTCGCCCGCACGCGCGTTCCCTCCCCGATTCTGAAGAATCGCATCAATTGGAGACCCTTCCCATCCGCACTGCTCGGGATGAGGACCAGATCCCCCGATATGATCGCCAGGCCTTCGGTCAAACCTGGGCGGATGAGGACCACAACGGCTGCGACACCCGCAATGATGTCCTCGCGCGCGACTTGGCCCGCCCGACATTCAAAGAGGGAACACATGGATGCGTGGTCCTGTCGGGAACCCTCGCAGAGCCGTACACGGGGACGATTATCGAGTTTCAGCGCGGACAGAACACCTCCGGCCTCGTCCAGATCGATCATGTCGTCGCCCTTGCCGATGCGTGGAAGTCGGGTGCCTGGGCGTGGGACACGGCGACGCGTCAACGATTCGCGAACGACCAATCGAATCTACTCGCCGTCAACGGTCAGGCGAATCAGGACAAGGAAGCCGCCTCTGCCGATGCATGGCTCCCGGAGAACACCGGGTTCCACTGCGAGTACGTCAAGCGGCAGATTTCCGTGAAGACGCAATGGGGTTTGTCCATTACCGAGGCCGAACGCGATGCGATGATCAAGGTCCTCGCGTCCTGTGAGTAGCATCCACATGTCACATGACGATTATTTTGCCGTTTATATAGGTTTCTTGACATTTTGTAACCGAATAGCAACGTACACGTGACGGACAAGGAAAGAAATGCTCGGTGATTCCCGTTATGCTCGCACGCATATCTTGCGGCCATGATGGCGCAGGACGAATCCATCAACTAAAGAGGAGTCATTCATGAACCTCAAGAGGACTTGGCTGGTCGTACCGGCCGTCCTGGCACTCGGCCTCGCCGCATGCTCCGGCGGCACCGGTGGCACCGCTTCCTCCGGCAGCACTGCGACTTCGTCGACGGCTGTCATCACGGCCAACGGCTCTGAGCCCCAGAACCCGCTCATCCCCGCGAATACGAATGAGACCGGCGGCGGCAAGATCCTCGACCTCATCTTCGAGGGCCTCGTGTACTACGACGCCAAAGGCAATACGAAGATGGGCGTCGCAGAGTCCATCAAACCGAATGAGGACTACACCGTGTGGACCGCCACGCTCAAGAAGGGCGTGACATTCTCCGATGGCACCGAGGTCAAGGCCAAGAACTTCGTCGAGGCGTGGAAGGCGGGCGCCAAGGCGGCCGCGCTTGCCGTCAACTTCTACCAGCCGATCGTCGGCTCTGATGACGAGGGCGCCGGTGATCTCACCGGTCTCGAGGTCGTTGATGACTACACCTTTACGATGGCGCTGAAGGAGACGACCCCCGACTGGGCGGATCGTCTCGGCTACTCCGCATACTTCGCCCTCCCGGATTCGACTCTCGCCGATCCGAAGACCGGCGGCGAGAAGCCCGTCGGCAATGGCCCCTACATGGTCGCCGAGGGCGGCTGGGAGCACAACACTCAGATCAAGCTGATCCCGAACCCCGAGTACAAGGGCGATAACGTCGCGAAGAACGGTGGCGTCACCATTATCTTCTACTCCTCGCAGGATGCCGCCTACCAGGATCTGCTATCCGGCAACCTCGATATCCTCGACGCGATCCCGGATTCCGCTTTTGCCACCTATGAGCAGGAACTATCCGGTCGCTCAGTCAACCAGGCCGCGGCGATCTTCCAATCCTTCGCGATCCCGGCGACCCTCGAGCATTTCTCCGGTGAAGAGGGCAACCTCCGTCGCCAGGCACTGTCCTACGCAATCGACCGCGAGACCATCACCGAGACGATCTTCGGCGGCACCCGCACACCCGCGAAGGACTTCACCTCCCCGGTCCTCCCCGGCTTCAACGACCACGTCCCCGGTTCCGAGGTTCTGACCTACAACCCCGACAAGGCGAAGGAACTGTGGGCGCAGGCCGATGCCATTTCGCCGTGGTCCGGCACTTTCCAGATCGCCTACAACTCCGATGGCGGTCACCAGGCGTGGGTGGACGCGACGACCAACTCGATCAAGAACGCGCTCGGCATTGAAGCGGTCGGCAACCCCTACCCGGAATTCAAGTCCCTGCGGGACGAGATCACGAACCGCACCATCACCACTGCCTTCCGCACCGGATGGCAGGCCGACTACCCGGGCAAGTACAACTTCCTCGCCCCGCTCTATCAGACCGGTGCGGGCTCGAATGACACCGACTACTCGAACCCCGAGTTCGATTCCCTCATGACGCAGGCCGCTGCTGCAACCTCGCCCGAGGAGAGCGCGAAGATTCTCGACAAGGCCCAGGAGATCCTCTTCAAGGAACTTCCGGTCGTCCCGCTGTGGTACGCCAATGTCAACGGCGGTTGGTCCGAGAAGGTCTCGAATGTGGTGTTCAACTGGAAGTCCGTCCCGGAATACCAGGCCATCACCAAGGCCGAGTGATTCGACGACTGAGTCGAAGCGGTGACGCAGACAGTGCGACACATCCCGGTGGCGGATGGGTGCAGCCCATCCGCCACCGGCGTGTTTTCACTGATGGTGCGCCCTGACGGTGAAGAACTCAGGCGCACGATATCCCGTTTGCCGTCTTTTTACCCTATGATGCCGGAAGTGCCGCTGCGCTCATGCGCGCCCACTGTCAGAGCTCTGTGGCTCTGAATACTCCAGATGCGGGAGACTCCTCCCGTTCCGATTCTCGAAGGACTGTCCATGCTGCGCTACATCGGACGGCGGCTTCTACAGACCATACCGGTCTTCTTCGGAGCCACGTTCCTGATCTTCGCGATGGTGTACCTCATGCCGGGTGACCCCGTCGCAGCCCTCGGTGGAGACCGGGGCCTCACCGAAGCCGCTTATGCCGAAATCGCGGCCAAGTACAACTTGGACAAGCCCTTCTGGATGCAGTACCTGCTCTACCTCAAAGGCGTCGTCACCCTCGACTTCGGCACCACCTTCTCGGGACGCCCCGTCACCGAGGTGATGGCGCACGCCTTCCCGATCACCATCCGCCTCGCCCTCTACGCCCTCGCAATCGAAGCATTCCTCGGCATCGTCGCCGGCGTCATCGCAGGCGTTCGCAGGGGAGGCTTCTTCGACTCGACAATCCTTGTCCTGTCCCTCCTGCTCATCTCGGTTCCGACCTTCGTCCTCGGCTTCGTCCTCCAATTCATCCTCGGCGTCAAACTCGGAGTGTTCCCCACGACAGTCGGCGTCAATGTCTCGATCCAGTCCCTCACCATGCCGGCGATCGTGCTGGGCGGCGTCTCCCTCGCCTACGTCATCCGCCTCACCCGCCAATCCGTGTCCGAGAACGTCTCCGCCGACTATGTGCGCACCGCCCGCGCCAAGGGCCTGTCCAATGGACAGGTCATGACCCGCCACATCCTGCGCAACTCCCTCATCCCCGTGGCGACCTTCCTCGGCGGCGACCTCGGCGCCCTCATGGGCGGCGCCATCATCACCGAAGGAATCTTCAATATCTCCGGTGTCGGCGGCACCCTGTGGCAGGCCATCACCAAGGGCGAACCAGCCACCGTCGTCTCCGTCACCACTGTCCTGGTGCTCGTGTACATCATCGCCAACCTCATCGTTGACCTGCTGTACGCCGTGCTCGACCCGAGGATCCGCTATGAGTGATTACATTCCTTCCGCACGCATCGAACGCACCCGCGCAGGACAGCGCCACTACGTCTCAGACATCGATGAGACCGGCCTCGGCGCAGTCGACGCCGTCGCCGACGAGTCAGCGCCCTCATCAGTATGGGGAGAGGCGTGGAAGAGGCTGCGTAGGCGCCCCATCTTCTGGGTCGCCCTCGTCATCATCCTGGTCGCCATCGCGATCTCAGTCTTCCCCGGCGTGTTCACCGCCCAGGACCCCAGGTTCTGCGAATTGACGAACTCCCTCAAGGGCCCCGCCGAGGGACACCCCTTCGGGTTCAACCGCCAGGGCTGCGACATTTATGCGCGCGTCATCTACGGCGCACGCGCATCCGTGTCCGTCGGCGTCCTCACCACTATCGCCGTCGTCATCATCGGCGGCGTCATCGGCGCCGTCGCAGGCTACTTCGGCGGTTGGTTCGACGCCCTCCTGTCGCGCATCACCGATATCTTCTTCGCGATTCCGCTGCTCCTCGCCGCGATCGTCTTCATGCAGATGTTCAAGGAGGGCCGCAATATCTGGATGGTCATCCTCGTCCTGTCATGCTTCGGGTGGACTCAGATCGCCCGCATCACCCGCGGTGCCGTCATGACCGCGAAGAATGAGGAATTCGTGACCGCGGCGCGAGCAACGGGAGCCTCCAAGGCGCGCATCCTGCTCAGCCACATCATCCCCAATTCAATGGCCCCGATCATCGTCTACGCGACGGTCGCACTCGGCACCTTCATCGTCTCCGAAGCGTCCCTGTCCTTCATGGGCATCGGCCTGCCCCCGACGATCGTGTCCTGGGGCGCCGATATCTCGGCGGCGCAGGCCTCGTTGCGCACCAACCCGATGGTCCTCTTCTACCCGGCGCTCGCCCTCGCCCTCACCGTCCTCAGCTTCATCATGATGGGCGACGCGGTGCGCGACGCCCTCGACCCGAAGGCACGCAAGTGAATGAGCAGAACAATCTCCCACTGAACGAGGACGCCCTCGAAGAGGCCGTCACCCGCGCAGTCCTCGGCGGCGAGGACGCCCCCGCCCCGGTCGAGGACGTCCACCCGGACGACCAGAATCCGCTGCTGAAGATCACCGACCTCGAAGTCACATTCACGACATCGACGGGCGTCGTCCCCGCAGTGCGCGGAGCCAACCTCACGATCTACCCCGGACAGACCGTCGCCATCGTCGGCGAGTCCGGCTCGGGAAAGTCGACGACCGCCGCCGCCGTCATCGGCCTGCTGCCCGGCACCGGACAGGTGACAGCGGGCTCCATCGAATTCGACGGCGAAGACATTACGCACCTGACGACGAAAGAATGGGTGCGCCTGAGGGGTTCCGGCATCGGCCTCGTCCCGCAAGACCCGATGACGAACCTCAACCCCGTGCTGCGCATCGGCACGCAGGTCAAGGAGGCACTCGTCGCCAACAACATCGTCCCCGGATCCGACGTCGGTGCGCGCGTATCCGAACTGCTCGAAGAGGCGGGCCTGCCGGATGCACAGCGCCGCGCCAAGCAGTTCCCCCACGAGTTCTCCGGCGGCATGCGCCAGCGCGTCCTCATCGCCATCGGCATGGCGGCCCGTCCCAAGCTCCTCATCGCAGACGAGCCGACCTCCGCACTCGACGTGACGGTTCAGCGCCGCATCCTTGACCACCTCGACACCCTCACCCACGATCTGGGTACGGCCGTCCTCTTCATCACCCACGACCTCGGCTTGGCCGCCGAGCGCGCCGAGCAGCTCGTCGTCATGCACCGCGGCCGCATCGTCGAATCAGGCCCCGCCCTGGAGATCCTCCAGCGCCCCCAGCACCCGTACACGAAGCGCCTCGTCTCAGCGGCCCCGTCGCTCGCATCCGCGCGCATCGAGTCCGCCCACGCCCGGGGCATCCAAGTGACCGACGAAGAACTCACGGGTGCAGGATACGGATCGACCTCGACAGAGGAGATCGTCCGCGTCGAGCACCTCACCAAGGAGTTCGACATCCGCGGGTCGAAAGGCGAGGCGAAGAAGCTCCTCGCCGTTGACGACGTCTCCTTCGCCTTGCGTCGGGGAACCACCCTCGCCGTCGTCGGCGAATCCGGTTCGGGCAAGTCGACGGCTGCGAATATGGTGCTCCACCTGCTCCACCCGACCTCGGGAAGGGTCTTCTTCGACGGCCAGGACACGTCCATGCTGTCGGATAAGGAACTCTTCGCCCTTCGGCGCCGCCTCCAGGCGGTCTTCCAGAACCCCTACGGCTCCCTCGACCCGATGTTCTCCATCTTCCGAGTCGTCGAAGAGCCCCTGCGCGTCCACGGATACGGTACCTTCGCCTACGCCGAGCAGGAGTTTGCGCGGGCAAAGCGGACCGGACGCGAACCGGAGGAGTGGATCCGGACTCTCGTCGATGCGAGGAAGGCCGGTCGCGAGCTGAGTGCGCAGGAGAAGAAGGAATTCCACCCCAAGAGGCTGCGCATCAAGCGCGTGTCCGAACTGCTCGACATGGTGGCCCTGCCCCGCTCTGCAATGCGACGCTACCCCAATGAGCTGTCGGGTGGGCAGCGGCAACGAGTCGCGGTGGCCCGCGCCCTCGCCCTCAACCCCGAGGTCATCGTTCTCGACGAGGCGGTGTCGGCCCTCGACGTTCTCGTCCAGAATCAGATCCTCTACCTGCTCAACGACCTGCAGGCGCAGCTGGGGCTGTCCTACCTGTTCATCACCCACGACTTGGCGGTCGTCCGTCAGATCGCCGACGACGTGGTCGTCATGGAGAAGGGCAAGCTCGTCGAGCAGAACACGACGGATGAGCTCTTCGCCAATCCGATTCAGGACTACACGCGCGAGCTCATCGAGGCGGTGCCCGGGCGGCACATCCAGCTCAACCTGTAACCCCTTCCACTCGTGGACCGTCCGACAGCGTCCTCGTCCCCCACAGCTCCTGACTCCCGATGGATCATTGCGAGACAATGGCACCGGCTTGCGGACAGCCGTGAGGGCGAACAGGAGCGTCAAAGTGGGCCGCGTGAAGGAGCGCAAAACGACGGTTTCCGGCGATAAGGTGGGGACTACAGGCGAGGGGGCAGTTGAACGCTGGGAGGTCGCGATGACTACTCTGGCACCCGATGGCGGTGGACGGGGGACGCGCCGGTGCGCGGTCGCTGGACGGTTCTACCCCGCTGATCCGGAGGAGACGCGGGCCATGGCGCAGGAGCTGCTCGACCGAGCGCTCGCCGAATACCCGCTTCCCACCGACGAGGACGAGGCCCGGGCATACGCCCCGAAAGCGATCATCGCGCCTCACGCGGGGTGGGAGTATTCCGGTGACCTTGCGGCCCTCGCGTGGAGTCGCCTCGCGCCCCTGACTGGGACCGTCCGCAGAGTTGTCCTTCTCGGTCCCACCCACTACGTCGCGGTACACGGCGCCGCCCTGCCGAGCGCCGACGCCTTCGATACGCCCCTCGGTCCTCTCCCCATCCCCGTTGACGCCGTCATCGAAGAAACCCGAGGGTTGCAGATCCCGATCTCGATCGATCGGTATACCCACGTCAAAGAGCACGCCCTTGAAGTGCATGCCCCTTTCCTCCGGCTCGTCCTCGGGGAGGTCGAACTCGTCCCCTTCAACGTTGGCGGCGTAGATGCGGAGCAGATCGCCGATCTCATCGATGCCCTGTGGGGAGGACCCGATACCGCGATCGCCGTGTCCACCGACCTCTCCCACTA
Source organism: Actinomyces mediterranea (assembly GCF_900155595.1). Lineage (GTDB taxonomy): Bacteria > Actinomycetota > Actinomycetes > Actinomycetales > Actinomycetaceae > Pauljensenia > Pauljensenia mediterranea. The sequence continues at coordinate 875,600 of NZ_FTPB01000004.1, read as the reverse complement.
CCGCCCGGCGCCCGAGGCGACCCGCATTGACGCCGAGACAATCGAATGGATCCTCTCAGCGGAGGAGCGAATCGACCACGAGCGCGCCTGCGGAGCATTCCCTCTCGCGGGGCTTCTGTGCGCCTGTCGACGGCGCGGACTGCACCCGGAGCTCCTCGGGGTCTCTCATTCTGGTGCCCGCACCGGTGATTACTCGCGCGTCGTCGGCTACGCGGCCTTCCACATCAGGGAGGTATCATGAGCGCGCCCACTCCCCTTGACCCGCAGCTCGGCGCGGCGCTCTTAAGCATTGCGCGCGCGGCGATCGAGGAGGCCGTCGGGGCGCCTGGGATGAGCGCGGGATCTGCTGCCGGGCTTGAGGACGCCCCCGTTGATTTCAACGCACCGGGCGCATCCTTCGTCACCCTCACGAAGGCCGGGCACCTGCGTGGGTGCATCGGCTCGCTCGAGGCATACCGCCCCCTCATCGAGGACGTGTCAGCGAACGCTGTCGCCGCCGCCACGCGGGACCCGCGCTTTCTTCCCGTCGTACCCGGCGAACTCGCCGACCTTCGGATCGAAATCTCCGTCCTCTCGCCGCAGCGTCCCCTCGGGGCCCGCTCACGTGAAGAGGCACTTGGTATCCTGCGCCCGGGGGTCGACGGGGTCGTCCTCGAAGACGGATGCCACCGCGCAACCTTCCTCCCCCAGGTGTGGGAGGGACTCCCTGATCCCAATGACTTCCTTGCTCATCTCGCCCGTAAGGCGGGTCTCGCCCCCGGGCATTGGGGCCCCGGCACGCGACTCCTCGTCTACGAGATTGGGGCTGCGTCCGAACCCGATCGGGAGACAGGCGCCCGATGAACGGCGCCCAGGTCGGTGCGCCCGGGCGCTGGTCGACGCCCCTTCCCGACGGACGCATTCAGTGTGACCTCTGCCCTAGGAGGTGTCGACTGCGGCCGGGACAGCGCGGGTACTGCTTCATCCGACGGGGCACCGACGGCGGGATTGAGCTCACGACTTGGGGCCGCTCCTCCGGCTTCGCCGTCGACCCCATTGAGAAGAAGCCCCTCTTCCACTTCCACCCGGGGACGGCGGTCTTCTCCTTCGGGACGGCGGGGTGTAATCTCGGATGCCGATTCTGCCAAAACTGGGAGATCTCGACCTCGCGAGAATGGGATCGCCTCGCCGCAGCCGCGACCCCCGACGCGATTGCCCGATGGTGCGTCGACAACGGCGTTCCGCAGGTCGCCTTCACGTACAACGACCCGGTCGTTTTCGCCGAGTATGCGATCGACACCGCGCGTGCCTGCAGATCTGAGGGCATCCGTTCGGTCGCCGTGACCGCCGGTTGGATCGGCAGCGGCGCCCGCGAGGAATTTTTCGATGTCATGGATGCGACGAACATCGACCTCAAGGGATTCAACGAAGAGTTCTACCGGAGGATCACGGGAGCGTCGCTCACCGATGTGCTCGAGACGATCGCCTGGGTCGCGCGTCGGGGTCGGACGTGGATGGAGCTGACCACCCTGCTCATTCCCGGGCTCAACGACTCCGATGATGAGATCCGGCGGGAGGCCGAGTGGATTCGTAGCGAGCTCGGCCCCGAGGTCCCCCTCCACTTCACTGCCTTCCACCCCGCCCACCGGATGACCGGTATCTCGCCAACACCGGTCTCGACGCTCATCCGAGCGCGTGCGCTGGCGCTCGAGGAAGGGCTCCATCACGTTTATACCGGCAACGTTGTCGACCCCGAGGGTTCGGTGACACGGTGCGCAGGATGCGGTGAGGCGCTCATCGAGCGGGAAGGGTATGTCGTGTCCGCCTACCGACTCACTACTTCCGGGGCGTGCCCGTGCTGTGGGACGCCGCTTCCGGGGCGCTTCGGAGTGGGGGCGGGTTTGGCATACACCGACACTCCTTTTCGGATGGCGCCGGGCGTGCGATTCTCCTTGTGATCCGCAAGTCGCGTGTGCTGTCGACACCGTCCTCGATGGGTCGGAGCCCCGTTTCGCGCTCTGACCATGTCAGTCGGTACTTACTTCACGCCCTTCGCCTTAAGCCAGTCGGCGGCGATAACTCCCGCGGACTTGGCCTCCTCGGTGGACTGGCGGTTCATCTCCACCAGGTCGGATGCGCCCAGTGCCGCGGAGACGCGGTTGATGACATCGGCTGCGCCCTCGTCGATGCGGTCCGACACGACGGGCACCACCCGGGAGGCGAGGAACAGGCCCTGCGGGTCTTCCAGGACGGTCAGCTCCCCGCCTGCGAGCACGGGATCGGATGAGTAGATGTCGACGAGCTGCACAGCTCCGTCGCGCAGGGCCTTAACGGTCAATGACCCGCCGGAATCCTCGATCGGCGTGAACGCGACCGACACCCCGTAGACGGACTGCAGCCCCGCGGGCCCATAGGGGCGGGTCTCCAACTCCGAGTTGCCGCCCAGTGTCAGATCCCCGATCCCGGCGAGATCGCCGATCGAGGTCAGCGAGTGTTTGCGGGCGAACGCGGTCGTCACCACATAGGTGTCCTGGTCGGATGCATCGGCCTGGTCGAGGACGCGCAGCCCATTGGGCAGAGCGCCGCTCAGAGCAGCATAGACATCCCCGGAGGAGGTCTGCGTGGCGGCGGGGTCGAGGTACTGGAGGAGGTTGCCAGTGTATTCGGGGAACACGTCGATCGAACCGGACTGGATCTCCGGCATATAGACCTCGCGCTGCCCGATGCGCAGCTGACGATCCACCTTGTACCCGGAGGATTCCAGAGCCTGAGCGTAGACCTCGGCAATGATCTCATTCGAGTAGTAGTCCTGCGATCCGACGACGATCGCACGGTCCCGGGCGGCGCCCGAGGGGGAATCCGAGTCGCTGTCGGATAGAGCGGAGGCATCTCCGCAGGCGCCCAGCGCGAGGGCGCAGACCAGTGCGATGGCGGCGGTGGTGAGGCGTTTCATGCGAACGCTCCTTCAGAATCGGATCGGGTGGATGACGATGCGGAGGGGCGGGCCGAGACGGATGGATCGGCCCTGCGGGTGAGCGCACTCTGGCACCGGGCGAGGATCAGATCACAGACGAGGGCGAGGACGACGATGACGATCGCACCGCCGATCATCTGCCCGTAGTCACGGGTCTTGAGCCCCGTGTACAAGAACCTCCCCAGCCCCACATCGGCGGTGTAGGCGGCCAGCGTTGCGGTTGCGATGACCTGGAGGACTGTCGAGCGCAGCCCGCCCATGATGATGGGAAGCGCTGCGGGCAATTCCACCTGAGAGACGATCTGCGCTTCGGTGAGGCCAATCGCCCTCGCCCCGTCAACAGTCGTGGGATTGGCGGAGGCAATGCCCGAGTAGGTTCCTGCGAGCATCGGAGGGATGGCGAGGACGAGGAGCGCGATGACGGGAGCCGCCAGCCCGATTCCCAACCACAGGCCGAGCAGGGTCAGCACTCCCAGGGTCGGGACGGCGCGGACCGCCCCGGTTGCGAGCGTCACCTCGTTACGCCAGCGCCCCGTGTGCCCGATCGCAATGCCGATGGGCAGGGCGATGAGGCAGGCGAGGAGGACGACGAGGCCGGTGACGCCGAGGTGCTGAACGGTCCTCCACCACACTCCGGTGGGCCCGCTCCAGGCGGTGGGATCTGACAGCCACGCGAATGCATCGAGGATGAGATTCATGCGACTGCCCCCGTCACAGGGGATCGGGAGATGGAATCGGCTTCGGCGCGCACCCGCGTCCACGGGGTCGCGGCGTAGCCGACACCAATGGCGATGAGGTCGAGAGCGAGGGCGAGGAGGACCGTTGCGACCAGTCCGCATACGACTTCGGAAACGAGGCCCCGCTGGAAGCCGTCAGTGAACAGGGTCCCCAAGGAGCGCACACCGATAAAAGCCCCGACCGTCACGAGGGACACCGTCGACACAATGACGACGCGCACACCTGCGACGATGACGGGAAGGGCAAGGGGGAGCTCGACCGTCCAAAAGCGGCGCATCGGCGCGAATCCTGCGGCGTCGGCGGACTCGAGGACGGCGGAGGGGACGGCTGTGAATGCCTCGGCTACCTGACGGACGAGGACGGCAACGCCGTACACCGTGAGCACGATGATCATATTGAGGTTCGACCGCAAAGCGACGCCGACGATGACGGGGATGGCGATGAGCATCGGGAGAGAGGGGATTGCGTAGAGCACCGACAATCCCGTCAGGAGCGCGCCGCCCGCCCGCTTCGAGCGCTGTGCCCACCATCCCAGCGGAATCGCCAGCGCGATGGATGCGAGGATCGCGGGAAGGGCGATCGACAGGTGCGTGAGGGTGAGCTCCGCAATAAGACCCCAGTTCTGGTTGAGCCACGTCATGGGCGCCGTCCTTCGCCGCCACGGGCGGGGGAGTCCGTACAGGGGGCGGGGGGATCCCCGTCGGCGGCGAGGACTCCGAGAGTCCGCCCCTCGTGGTCGGTGACGACCTCGATCCCATCCTCGGTTGTCACGCGCAGGCGGCGCCTGGCGGCGCAGGCGCCAACGAAGTCGGACACGAAAGCATCCGCCGGTCGGGCGAGGATCTGCGCGGGCGATCCGATCTGCGCGACCTCGCCGCCCGTCTTGAGGACGACGACCTGATCGCCGAGGAGGAAGGCCTCATCAATGTCGTGGGTGACGAAGAGGATCGTCGCTCCGATGCGGTCGCGCAACTGGGCGAGTTCGCGCTGCAGATCACGGCGCACCAGAGGATCGAGGGCACCGAAGGGCTCGTCCATGAGGAGGATGTCCGCCTCATTGGCGAGCGCCCGGGCGACGCCGACCCTTTGCCGCTGTCCGCCGGACAATTGTGAGGGGAAGCGCCTGCCCGTGTCCTCGTCGAGGCCGACGAGTTCGAGGAGCTGTGAGGCGCGCCGACGCGCATCCCTCCGCTTCGCCCCCTCGAGGACAGGGACCGTGGCGATATTGTCGAGCACGGTGCGGTGGGGGAAGAGCCCCCCGTCTTGAAGGACGTAGCCGATGGATCGGCGCAGTGTCACGGGGTCGAGATCCGCCGCGTCCTCGCCCCTGACGAGGACGCGGCCGGACGTCGGCGTCACCATGCGGTTCACCATCCGCATGAGAGTCGTCTTCCCGGAACCGGAGGTTCCGACGAGGACGGTTGTCGTGTGTTCGGGTACGTACAGGCTGACGTCCCCGACGGCGGTCGTTCCGCCCGGGTACACCTTGCTCACGTGGTCGAATTCGATCATGAGGCCTCCTGTGAAACGGCGGACGGCGCACTGGGTCCTGAGTCGGCGTGGACGACCCTGACGACCTGTTTGCCCACCCCGGTGTTCGCGTCCATGTCGGCGTGTGCACGCCACACGGATTCAAGCCCCTCGTACACGCGGATCCGCGGCGGCGTGATCGCGCCGACCTCGATCCCATCGAGGTATTGCTGGAGGGTATAGACGGGCAGATCCACGGCCTCACCGGAGTACACGGTGAGGCGCACACCCGTGGGGATCCAATCCATCGGATAGAAATCCGGTATGGTCCACTGGTCCGACAGCATGCCGGTGAAGCAGACGGTGCCGCCTCTCCTCGTTGCAGCGAGGGTATCGCGCAGGGTATTGACGCCGACCAATTCGACGGCCCCGTCGACTCCTCGCCCGCCTGTCGCCGCGCGGACTGCGGGCTCGATGCTCCCATCATCGACGAGTGCGACCTCGGCGCCCGCATCGCGAAGGAGAGGGAGTCGCTCGGCCTTGCGGCTGGTTGCGATGACCCGAATGCCCTTCGACGCGGCGAGGGCGATGCAGGCGAGCCCGATGGATGAGGTACCGCCGCGGATGAGGAGCCAATCGCCCTCGTGAGAGTCGGTTCCCACGGTGAGCGAGTCATTCGCGGTCTGCAGCATCTCCGGGATCGCACCGAGGAGTCCCCAATCGAGGGAGGACTTGAAGGGGATGACAATCCCTTCGGGAACACACACGTATTCGGCGTATCCGCCGTCGAAGAGCCTGCCCATGCCGCCCATGAGTGCGCAGACCTGCTGTCCGGTACTCCACTCGTGAGCTGTCGTCGACCCGGTGGCGCACACGGTGCCGACCGCTTCAAGACCGGGAACGCGGGGCAGGGTCCCGAAAGAGCCGAGTCCCTTCCTGAAGTGTTGCTCCGAGCGGTTGACTCCGAATGCCTCGATTCGGATGAGGAGCTCGCCGTCTGACGGAGCAGGGACGGGAAGCGTGTGGATGTGGAGGGCGTCGGGGCCCCCGTAGGTGTCGAGGCGCACAGCGCGCATGGAGTGCGGGATGGTCGTCATGGCGGTTTTCAGTGGGATAGTGCGGGGCGGGTGATCGCACGGCTGCGGCTCCGCTTATTCGCCGCAGGAGTTCGAGATGCGGAGGAGAAAGCGGATTCTGCTGTCACCGCCAGGCGGGTGAGCGAGTCAGTGAGCGAGGAGATCACGTCCGGGTCGAAATCTTCGACAAGGTCGTGCACCGCGCGCTCGAATACGACGGAGGAAGCGTCCAGGCGGATGCGCCCCTCATCCGTGATGCGCAGGGCGGTCGCACGCCGGTCAGTCGGATCGGGCTCACGGTCGACGAGTCCGTCTGTGACGAGCCGGTCGACGAGGCGCGATGCAGCGGACAGGGTGATGTGCTGGGCGACGGCGATATCGTTGATCCGCACCGCGTGCGGCGCCGCAGCGGCGATGGTTTTCAGCGTGAGGAAGCGGCCGAGCGTCGCAGCATTAGGCGTTGCCCACAATTCGTGTTCGAGGCGGTTCCACACCGCGATTTCCGCATGGATGAGCGCTGAGAAGAGCGCCTGGGCGAGCAGTGGATTCTTCATCAGCCGACACTTTACAGATCAACTAATTGTGGGGGAAGATTTTGTGGCGAGTGGTACACGGGTTCCTCCGGTGCAGAATCGGACTATCACTGGGAGATTCGGCGCGGCCCGCCGACTGGATTCATGACGCGCATCACTGAAAAAAGCGGTTGCCGACGTGTCAGTCGGCAACCGCCTCCCCGATCAGGAGTGAAGGATTAGTGGACTCAGCTCTTGGCAGTCCCCGCTGAGCGGTGGCGCGTGGCGTATGCCTCACCCTCGAGTTCGGTGCCCGCAGGGGCAGAGGCCGGGGACGCCTGTTCGAGGTTCGTGCCGCGGATCTTCGAGATCCACCTCATCACGTGGTAGACGAGCAGTGCGGCGGCGGTTCCCAGGGCGATCCCCTCGAAGGTCATGCCGAAGGGAGACCAGGTGAAGTTCGCGATCGCGACGACGAGGGACACGGCAGCCGTATTGAGATTCACCGGGTTGGAGAAATCAACGCGGTTCTGCACCCAGATGCGCACGCCGAGCATGCCGATCATGCCGTAGAGGACCGTGCCCGCCCCACCGAGGACGCCCGCCGGGATCGTCGCAATGATCGCGCCGAACTTGGGCAGGAGCGACAGGGCGAAGGCGACGACAGCGGCGACCACGTAGGCCGCAGTCGAATACACGCGGGTCGCCGCCATGACGCCGATGTTCTCAGCGTAAGTCGTCGTGCCCGAACCGCCGCCGGTGCCCGCAAGGACAGTCGACACGCCGTCGGCGAAGAGCGCTCGGCCCGTCACATCGTCGAGATTCTCACCCGTCATCGCGGCAACGGACTTCACATGCCCGACGTTCTCGGCGACGAGGACGAAGACGACCGGGATGAACAACCCCAAGGTGGAGGGGTCGAAGGCGGGGGCCCGGAATTGGGGCAGGCCGAACCATGCGGCCTCGGAGATCGCGGAGAAGTCCACCTGATTCTGAACGACGGCGGCCCCGTAGCCGATGAGGACGCCGAAGAGGATCGACAGTCGCCCGATGATCCCCTTGAAGAGGACCGTGATGAGGCAGATCGACACGATCGTGATGACGGCAGTCAGAGGGGCCGTCTGGACGTTGTTCCACGCTGCGGGGGCGAGGTTGAGTCCGATGAGGGCGACGATCGCGCCGGTAACGACCGGGGGCATGAGCACATCGATCCAGCGGACGCCCGCAAAGTGGACGATCGCGCCGATGAGGGCGAGGGTCGCGCCGGTGGCGATGATGCCGCCCTGCGCGAAATTCATCCCCAGCTGCTCATTGACCGCGGTGATCGGTGCAATGAGGGCGAAGGAGGACCCGAGGTAGGACGGCAGCCTGCCCGCGGTCACGAGGAAGAAGAGGAGCGTGCCGAGCGCACTGAAGAACAGAGTCGTCGCCGGGTCGAAGCCGGTGAGGAGGGGGACGAGGAATGTCGCGCCGAACATTGCGACAACGTGCTGGGCGCCGATTCCAATAGTGCGGGGCCATGACAGGCGCTCACCCGCGGCGACGACCTCGCCCGGGGAAATAGTGGTGCCATCGCCGTGCAGGGTCCAACGGAAAAATCCGCGGGGGGTTTCGCTCATCACAGAGCTCTCCGATCAGTTGAATGGGCATGTGGCCGTTTCACCGGTCGAAACACCACGATAGCGGCAGGACGCGCACCGACTGTGCCGGTGACCGCGTTTAGTGATGCGTGTCCCGAAACCCCCGCTCCGTGTCCCCGCATCATTGACATAGGGTCAAACCAGCAGGTGACAGCATGTCATTGACCGTGGGGGAGGAGCGTCACAGCAGATCCTTCTTCTCCATGTATTTCATGGCGAGCCAGCCGAAGGGAATACGGCCGTAGAAGGTGACGAGCCTGTAGAGGACTGCAGTGGGTAGGCCGATCGACAGGGGGATGCCCGCCACTTGCAGGCCCGCCGTCAACGCCGCCTCGACGGGGCCGATGCCGCCGGGAGAGGGAATGACCGAGCCGAGGGAATTCGACGCGAGATAGGTCAGCGCCACCGACAGGAAGTCCAGGGAACCGCCCAGGGCCGCCAGAGCCGCCCAGAATGCTCCCACGAAGCCGATATTCATCACGATATTGCCGCCGATGATCGCTGCGATGCGGCGCGGCTGCCCGATGATCCACACGAGGCGAGGAAACACCTGGTTCCACGTGGGCGATACCTTCGACCATATCCACTTGCGCAGTTTCGGGATGGACAGGGCGGCGCCGATCGCACTGATGACAACGGCTGCGACCGCGAGGATCGTGCCATAGGGGAGCTGGACGGACAAGGAGTTCCCGGAGACCACCATGACGAGCAGGAGGAAGGAGATCATGATGATCAGCTGGAGCAGCTGCTGGAGCGTCACAGTCGTCGCCGCGACGACGGTATTCACCTTCTTCTTGCGCAGCAGGCGCAGATTCACGACGGCGGGCCCCACTCCTGCGGGCGCGACGATCGTGGCGATCGATGCGGCGACCTGCGCCATCACCGCGTCCCTCATGCGCAGCTTGACCGGGCTGAGCGCCATGAGGGGGATCGCGCCGCCCACCCAGGTCAGGCACGCCAGCGCGAAGGAGATGCCCATCCACATGGGGTTCGCCGCAGTGACCGCGGCGATGATTTCGGAGAAGTTGAGAGAGCCGAGGACGATGACCAGTGCCGAGAAGAGGACAGTCACCATGATGACGGTCCGGGGCTGGAAGCGCTGCAGATTGGTCACCTCGACATCATCTGAGGACTCGGCCCCCATGACGCGCGTTCTCAGGTCCTCCACGAGGTCGGTGCGGCGCACCTGCTGGCGGACGGACAGGGGGAGGGCGACCCCCTGGATGACGGCTGCGCATGCCGTGAGGGTGCGCTCGTCGAGGCATCGGCGCGCCGATGCGAGAGCACGATCAGTTCCGACCGCGATCGCCTGGAGTACGAGCATCTGGGCGATGTCGATCCTCCGGTTAAGCTCCGTCGTTGCGATGTCTCCGCGCTCCCAGTCGACGATCCACACGTGGCCGTCCTCGTCGATGACGACGCTGTTGCAGGTGAGGTCGCGATGGCTGATCCCCCAGGCGTGGGAGGCCCTCAGCTGATTCCACGCCTCGTCGAGCATGTCATCGGTGATGTCGTCGGCGGCGAGCTGCGTGAGGGGAGTGGTGGGCGGCAGGGCCTGTGAGACGCAGATGAAGGAGTCGCCCGCCTGCGCGATCCCCACGACATCGGGAGTGCGCACTCCGGATCGGCGCACGGCCAGCGCCGTCAGTGTCGCCCGCTCTGCCGTCGCTTTGAGGGACAGCGTCACCCAGCGGCTGATGCCCCGCAGACGGATGTTGTTCCACACGTCGACGAGGGTCCCCATGATCTCCCTGCCCGGATCGAGGACCACCACTTCTAAGACGGACCCCGTTGAATCCCACGCCTGATAGTGACGGTTCCCATCCGGGTCGGGGCGTCGGGTCACCGTGTACTCCGTCGCCCCCATATCCGTTGGCGATTGGCGGAGCCGCCCGCGCGAATCGGTGGTGATCTGCCAGGTCGACAACGGTTGGGAGGATGTATCGAGGTCGGTGCGCACGAGGCGCGACGGGGCGATCCCGATGGACTCCAGAGCCGCCACGAGGTCGATCCCAGAGGCCCGTCTGTCCTCGAAGCCGAAGATCCATCGTGCGGCGGAGCCGACGATGCGGCCGATGAAGATCGAGATGAAAGCCCCTGGCAGTGTCATGGACGAGCGCATGACGCCGAGGAACACGATCGCCCACAGGCCCCCCCACGACCATCGCACGGTCTTCATATTCTGCGCTTCGCCGGCGGCGGTGACAAAAGCGCACAGGGTCACGATGACGAGGTTGATGCCGATCGCGGTGGAGGTCGTGTTGCCCTGAACGGCGACGGCCTTTGCGACGCGCAGGGGAGCGGTGATGTCGGGGGGGAGGAGTGAAGCTCCGACAAGGATCGCCCAGCCGACGAGGGCGGCTGCGATGCCGGTGCCGACCGCCTGGATGATGGCGTTGAGCCGTCGTCTCAGTGCGAGGGCGACGACGATTGCGATCGGCGCGACGAGGACGACCATCCCCTCGGCGAGAGTGACGGGCAGGAGGAGCACTTCCCTGATGAAGCGGAAGCGCAGAACGTCTTCGGTGACGCCCTGAGTTGTGGCGTTGGCGAAGACGCCGATGATCCACACGACGATGATGCCAAGGGCGGAGACGACGACATCGAGCACATCCTCGCGGCGGCGCTGCCGGGGCCGCTCCCGGTCCGCGAAGTGGACGCAGGTCGCGCGCCTTCTCGGTTCTGCGACTGCGGCGCCATCGGGTCTTTCATCAGTTGGAAGGGGTCCGAGAGCGGTGTCTTCAGTCGCCGATGTGACATCGTCCTCGCGTTGCTCCATGTTCTTAATCCTAACTGCGCACTATTGACGGGTAGGGTTGAGATGATTGCTCGTCATGTGAATGGAGTATGCGTGAGTGTGCCGACCCTGGCCCCGATGGCCGACACTTCTTGGCTGGAGACCTTCATCGGATGGTTCCACGATCCGGAGTCCCTGCTTCTCGCCATGGGGCCGTGGGTGCTGTGGGGGACCCTCGCAATCGTCCTCGTCGAGTCGGGAGTCCTCTTCCCGGTCCTTCCCGGCGACTCCCTCCTGTTCACGGCGGGCCTCCTCCACGACCGCCTCGGCCTGCACCTGCCGACGCTCATTGTCTTGACATTCATCGCCGCTTTCATCGGCGCCCAGATCGGATACTGGCTGGGTGCGCAGTTCGGCAGGCGCCTCTTCTCCGACACTGCGCGTTTCCTCAAGACGGAGCATCTGGACAAGGCCGAGCACTACTTCGAGAATTATGGCGGTCGCTCGCTCGTCATCGGCCGGTTCATCCCATTCGTCCGCACGTTCATCCCCCTCGCCGCAGGCATCGCCCGCTATCCATACCCGAAGTTCCTCCTCTTCAACTCCCTCGGATCACTGCTGTGGGGGGCGGGCATCACATGGTTGGGTTCGGTCCTCGGGGGCGTGCAATTCGTGCACGACCATCTCTCCCTCATTATCCTCGCCATCGTCGCAGTGTCGTTGGTGCCGATGCTCGTGGAGATCCTTCTCCACAGACGCTCCTCAGCGCACCAGGATTCTTCCGACGAATCCTCCACCATGGTGAAGTGATCCGACATGCTCGGCCTGTGGTGGACCCTCCTTCCAACCATCGGCGCGATGGCGATCGTGGCGATCCTGCCGACCTGCTTATGGGTCCGCGCGTGGGTGAAGTCCTCCGTGGTCGCAGTGGGTGTCGCCCCGGCGATCACATTCGCCATCATCATGGGCCTGTCCGTCCTCTTCGATGCGGCGAATGTCCCCTGGGAAAAGGCGAAGGTCTTCCCCATTCTCGGTCTCCTCTCAGCCCTCGGAGCGATCACCTGGCTATTCGTCGAGGCTCGCAGGTCCGGTGGCGGGAGTCTCCAGCCCGGTGGGATCGTCGCCTCTTTGGGCCCTCGCAGGCCTCTCGGGGAATTGCAGAGCCGCGTGCGCGCATCGACGTGGGGGATGATCGCAGTCGGCACCCTCCTCGCTGCGCTCCCCATGCTCACGAATGCCGATCCGCGCATGCCCGCACAGCAGTGGGACTCGACATTCCACCTCAACGGCGTGTGGTCCATGCTGTCGACGCGGGTCGCTTCCCCCTTCGGGGGATTGTCGGAGCTCTACGGCGGTCGGGAGGTCTTCTACCCGACGACCTGGCACGCCTTCGCGGCGCTCTTCGCCACGCCGACGAGCGTCATCGAAGTGTCGAATGCCTCATCGATCCTCCTCATGGCGGTGTGGGTCATCGGGGCGACCGCCTTCACCTCCGTTCTGACGGATAAGCGCGGTGCGATCCTCGCGGCTCCGGTGCTGGCGGGCACTCTGCTCAACATGCCCGCCGACAATCTCACGATGTACAATCAGTGGCCGCTCGCCATGGGACTCGCCGCAGTGCCCGGGGTGGCGGCGTTCGCGGTGATCGTCGGCCGACGCGTCCTCGACGCGTGGAAGAGGAGCGCCGTCGCAGTCGTGCGCCACACGCCGACGATCCTCGCACTCCTCTTCGCAGCTGCGGGCGCAACGGCGGCACACCCCTCCTCTGCTTTCACCCTCGTGGTGATGCTCATCGCACCGCTTCTGGCCTCCCTTATTCGTTTCGTCGAGTGGGCGTCGTTCAGGCGCCGCCGCGCTGCCGCCCTCATCGCCGCCGCCGGCGCGATCGCCGCCCTCGTCGTGCCGCTGTGGCTACTGACGACCGACAGGATCAGCGCAATGGGGCGGTATCCCCGCGCCGGTGTCTCGTGGTCGATGGCGCTGTCGCGCATGTTCATTCCCGTCCCGCCGTTCCAGTCGACTGGATCGTTGGCCCTGCTCATCGGGGTTCAGGCGATCCTCCTCTTCGTCGGAGTCGTGACGATCCTCGGACTGTGGCGTTCTCTCGCGACGATGATTCGCGCCGACGATCCCACAGGCGGTGAGTCCGATGACACGACTCTGGATGGTGCTGAGTCCGGTGACACGGACCCGGGGGATGCCGAGTCCGCTGAGAAGGCTCCGGACCCCCCTGAGCCAGAGGGGGCGAGTACGGCTGACGCCGATCCCGATGAGACGGGCCCGCTCGTCCCCCCGTCGTTCCCCGAACCGCCCCCGGTGAAAGCCCGACCTCGCGAGCACCTCCTGTGGCCGATCGCCGCCTACCTCATTTTCAGCGCCCTTACCGCCCTCGCCTATGCGCCCATCGGGGATCTGCGCACATTCCTCCTCGCCCCCTGGTATCTCGACGCGCGGCGCATCATGGGCGTACACGGCCTCATGATGGTCCCCATCATGGCGATCGGTTTCGAACAGATCACCGCGGGGGCGCACCGATGGGTCGAAGGACTCGTCCTGCCGCAACCGCGGCCGTACTCGCGGTGGAGGACCGACGCGTTCATCGGGGCGATCCTCATCGTCGTCACGGGATTCGGGGCCTTCGATGCGCGAGTGTGGGCGACGGACTACGTGTACGACGCTCAGCACCTCGGCAAGCCCGGCATGGCGACCACTGCGGAACTCGCCATGATCCGCCGCATGCGCCTGCGGATCCCCCGCGAATCCCTCGTCCTGGGAGACCCGATAGCCGGGGCGGCCTACGTCGAGGTCATTGGACAGCATGAGGCTGTGTTCCCCCAGCTCACCCTCACGAATAACGAGGAGCGCTGGCAGCAGGTCCTCACCCGGCGATTCAATGAGATCCACACGAATCCCGACGTGTGCGACGTCGTCCGCGAACTCGGCATCACCCATTTCTACGAGGACGAGGACGGCTGGTACTACAACTTCCGCCGATCCTCCCGATTCCCGGGTCTGTACAACGTCGACACCTCCACCGGCTTCGAATTGGTCGACACGGGCGGCACGGCGAAGCTGTGGAAGATCACCGCCTGCGACGCCGGCTGACTCACCACACCGACACGGGGCCACCAGACGCGGCGCGGCATGAGTCCCCTGAGTCGAAATCCCATCGCATTGATGTGGACCCCGGCGCCCCGCACGCGCCGCCCTCGTTAGGCTGAGACCATGCAGAATCCGGCGACCCACCTTCCAGGCCCACCCCCGACGGGCGATCGCATGCGCATCGCCTTCCTCGGCCCCTTCGGCACATTCACCGAGCAGGCGGTCCACCAGGTGGCGCCCGCAGGAGCCCAGCTCCTGCCGACGACCTCCGCGCCGCAGGCACTCGCAGCGGTGAGGCGGGGCGAAGCCGACCGAGCAGTCGTCCCGATCGAGAATTCCATCGAGGGCGGCGTCAATGCGACGCTCGACGCCCTCTCCCACGGGGACCCGCTGGTGATCGTCGCGGAGATGGTGGTGAGCGTCGTCTTCCAACTCGCCGTCCGACCCGGTACTCGCGCCGAGGACATCCGAAGGATCGGCACCCACCCGCACGCGTGGGCGCAGTGCCGCAACTGGATCGAATCCACATTCCCCGCAGCGGTCCACGTCCCGGCAACGTCGACCGCTGCGGGCGCCGAACTACTCGCCGGCGGGGACGCAACCTTCGACGCCGCGCTGTGCAATGCGGTGTCCGTCAGGAACTACGGGCTCAACGCCCTCTATGAGGACGTGGCCGACAACCCGGGAGCCGTCACGCGATTCGTCCTCGTCGCCAAACCCGGAGTCCTGCCCCCTCCCACTGGCGCCGACAAGACGACGATTCAAGTGGCCCTGCCCGTCAACGAGTCGGGAGCACTGCTCAAGATGCTCGAGCAGTTCGCCGTGCGCGGCGTGGACCTGTCGCGCATCGAGTCCCGTCCCAGCGGCGACGGCCTAGGCGACTACACCTTCAGCATCGACATCGTCGGACACATCAGCGAGGAGCGGGTACAGGCCGCCCTCGTCGGTTTGCACCGTCATTCGCCCGAGGTCCGCTTCATGGGCTCCTACCCGCGCGTCGACGGAGTGAGGTCGCCGGTGTTGCGCGGAACCCGGGATGAGGACTTCCGCGTGGGGCGCGCGTGGGTGTCGTCGATCCTCCACGGCGGCGACGGCGCATCCTTCGACAGGACTGCGAACGTGAACTGGCCGCTGTTGGGCTGAGGGGTGTCGGCTCTGCCAGCCGCTGCGGGCGCCTAATCGCCGATGTCCGGAGCGGGCGGAACCGACACATCGAGGACACCCTGGTCGATGCGCACATGAACAGTGCGGGCAGTGCCGACAGCGTCACCATCGACCTGTATGACCTGCGCGGACTGTGCCGTAACGGACGCGCCCTCTGCCTGGCGGAAGGAAATGTGCCCCGTCGATGTGGGCAGATTCATGGTCTTGATCCCCAGCTTTTGGCCCAGGATCTTCCACGACAGATCCGCCCACCCGAGTACTCCCGCCTGCGCATTGACGGCGATGACATCGACGAGGCCGTCATCGATGCGGGCCCCTGGAGCCAGAGTGATATAGGGCAAGTCGCCGCAATTGGCGAACATAATGGTCCGGGCGGTGATCCAGGCGACCTCGTCTTCGCGCGGGGAATCCGTCAGCGGATGTCCGCCCAGGGTCGCCGACTGTGCGACCACATGACTGGTCTCGTCCTTGGCTGGAGCATCACCGACTGGGTCCGACACGGGCAGGGGGCCGCGCAGCAGGAGGCGCAGTCGCGTCGCCCCGCCGACGATGACGCCGAGCGCTGCGACGACGTATGCGACCCAGCCGATGCGCTTCTTGAGCTCGGGGTCGGTCGTCGCCATCGTCTCCCCGTCGAAACCCAGGCCGGCGATGACGACGAAAGAATACTCATCCGTTGCGGGGAGATAGTCGGGCAGTTCTTCAATGACGCCGGATGTGCGCAACGACGCGTACGCCGAGCGCAGCAGCATCCCCTCGGGCGGGAGCGTCGAGGTCGACTCCACGTTCGCGATGCGCAGCCAGCCGAGGTCGACGAGCCTGTGTTCGGAGCCCAGGGCGATGCGCAGTGCCCCGTCGGTGTCATCAATCGGCAGGCTCAGATTGCGCGCCAGCAGATTCCCCGTGCCGACGGGCAGGATCCCCATGCGCACCCCGCTGCCCGCGAGCCCCGCGGCGACGGCGCGGACGGTGCCGTCCCCGCCTGCGGCGATGACGGTAGAGGCCCCCTCGTGGACGGCGTGGACGGCTTGGCCGGTGCCGGGATCCTCGATGGTGGTCTCCAACCAGTGGATCCCGGTGATGCCGAGTTCTTGGGCGATCGCGTCGACGTGCCTGCGGAAGGCGCCGACATCCGCGTGCTTCGAGGGGTTGACGATGATCCAGGGGCGGGGGCGCCCTCGGGAGGGGTCGATGACGGATGCGGGTGAGAGCATAGCGGCGCGTCGCACGGCGATCCTCGCGTCGCGCGCGAGGAGCCACCGCGATAAGAAACGAGTCCCGATTGCGAGTGCGCACACGACTGCCATCCAGGTCAGCGCCGTCACCATCATGGCCACCAGGGTAGTGGTCCCGGGCCTCCCGGTCGCGCCAACACCGCCGTAGCGGCGTCCCCAATGGATCCGCATGACGAGAAGGGGGAGTCCTCCCCATTGCCATATTCGTTGTGAGAGGGGATCGTTGAGGCGAAGATGGGATCGTCATGTCATGCGATTGTTTGAGACGGACCCTGACAGACGACCAACAGTACGCGAGGTGACCAGTGGCGATAAAAGGCGCCGATACCAGTCAATTGCGCGATCTCGCCAAGCAGTTCCAGTCGCGCGCCGATTTCCTGCAATCGGACGTCGTCCAAACGCTCGGACGACAGATCCTGTCCAGCCCCTGGCAGGGGACGAATGCGGATGAGTTCCGCAATCTATGGCAGCGCCAGTATGCACCGTCGATTCGTGAGGTTGCCGCACGCCTCGTTGAAGGGGCTGAACTCCTCGAACGCAATGCGCGTGCACAGGACGACACATCAGCGGCAGATTCGACGTCAGATGGAGGGGCTCTTCCGCCGGGCGTCCTCGCGATGGCAGGTGTCGGCGCCGTGCCGACTGCGGTGCTGCCCGCTGCCGGACAAGACGGGGAACCGTGGTGGTCGCGAAAAGATCGACGCAGTGCTCGCGATGGTCGCCGCGGTGACGACAGTGAGCCGGTGGGCGGAAGTAATCCGAATGACACCACTGGCGGACTCGGGACGGGGGTTCCGGGAGAGAAAGCCCCGATCCCCACAGTCAAGCCGTGGACGTATCCGGGCGACGCTGAGGCGGAAGGGTCGGGACAGCACGGGCAGCGGGGTCCCGGTCTTGGCGACTACGTGACCCACGAGGCAGCTACTTCCGCTGCGGAAATCATGAAAGGAAAGTGGCCGGACGCATCGAAGAACCTCCTCCACTTCTTGGATAACTCGGGAGAGCCCCAGGATATCAATGTCGACCAGATGCTGACCGACTTGCCAGGCCTGAATAATGCAGTGACGCAGAACGTGACGGCGAAAGCCGAGGAAGCCGTTGCCGCGGCGCAACAGTCTGGGGCAACTGGTCCCATGACCTACCCGTTCACAACGGGATGGCAGGGGTACTATGCTGACCCCTCAGAGAGTCAGAATTGGTTCTACGCAACTGGCGGTTTTCAACACAACACGGCGGGCACTGTCACCGTCTATCCCCCCAGTGCCGACAATCCCGAGTGGACATACAGTTACGACTACCAGGTCAATGTTGCGGATCGATACAATTGGGACGGAACCAAGTCGACGCAGATCGGTCCGTTCACAGTGACTGATGCGAGTCTGCAGGAGCTTCACCGCGCAGGGATCGCACAGGAGTATGACCTTGTCGGAGACTCGGAGGTGATGAGCGGACCATGATGAACCGTCTGATGCGCTCCGCGGGCGTCGTACTCATCGCCTGCTCCTTGAGCGCGTGCGCTCCCCCATCGCCGTCGTCTGATTCAAAGGATCCTGCAATGTCATCTGTGCAAGAAGACGCCCCCTATCCCGCTGATCTGGAACACCTCGATGAGATTCTCGCCCTGTCCGATCTCGGGGCGATCCCTGAGGGTGCGACCGATATCGCCGTCACCCCGGCTGTGAAGTTCGCCGAGAGCTACCCGACCGGCTGGGGCTACGTCGTGTCCTACCGCGCCGACGACGAGGCGATCCGTCGCTACGTCGACGACTACACGAGTCATAACTCCGCCATCATCGACAAATACCCGGCTTCACTCGACGAGCACAACCGAGAGGATCTCGGCCTGACGTCAATCGAGAATCCGTGGGTGACAACGGTGGGCAATACGACGCTCGTGTTCGAGCGGCCCCTAGGAAGGGGATGGCTGCAGGTTCTCGGCTCCGCCCGTTAGACGGCGCCGCTGCACGTGTCTGATTCGGGGGCTGTCCGCATCAACACGACTCCAATGTGTCCCCGGCTGGACGTTGAAGTCGACGGGCAGGGGTCGTCCACGGTGCTACTGGCTCGTCGCTCGACCCTCAACAAGATGTCCTTAATTCGAGTAAAACGTTCAATTCGAGCGATTTGTTCTCGAGAGTATTGAGGAACCGGGATATCAGTTCACGAGACCACTCACCCGCCTGACGAGGAAGTTGCTGAGCGTTTCGGGGAAATGGTTGAGGCTCTCGGGAGTTCTGACAAGTCGCGTCTGCTGGTCGGTGATGAACGGATTGAATTGACGAAGGAGATGGCTGATGTTCTCTCCGCGGTCGCCCGGGCCACGAAACAGGGGCTGGCGGTGAGCGTCGTTCCTCAGAACACTCGAAACGTCGGCACAGGAGACGGCCGATTTCCTTGGAATCTCGGGGTTGACTCTTGTGAGGATGCTTGAGGCCGGTGAGATTCCCTTCGAGAAGGCGCGTCGGCATCGTCGTCTGTTCCTCGTAGACGTCATCGAGTATCGGAAGCGCCAGCGGGCTCTTCGGGGTTCCCCGCAATCACCGGCGTCATCGTCTGGCCTAGGATGGGACCATGATTGATGTGCGTGCACTGCGTGAGAACCCTGAGCCCGCCCGCGCCTCCCAACGGGCCCGCGGCGGCGACGTCGACCTCGTCGACCGGATCATCGAGGCCGACGCACAACGGCGCTCCGCTCTTCAAGAATTCGAGGCGCTGCGAGCCAAGCAGAAAGAGGTCTCAAAATCCGTCGGGAAGTCCTCCCCGGAGGATCGCCCCGCGGTGCTCGCGAAGGCGAAAGAGCTCTCCGAACAGGTGAAGGCCGCAGAAACCACCGCGAACGAGGCCGATGCCGAGGCTGATCGCCTGGCGCGTCTACTGCCGAACCTCATCATCGAGGGCGTGCCCACAGGCGGCGAGGACGACTACACCGTCCTGCGCCATGAGGGCCCCGAGCCCCGCGATTTCGCGGCCGAGGGCTTCGAGCCCGCCGACCACCTCGCCATCGCCGAAGGACTGCGCGCAATCGACATGAAGCGGGGGGCGAAAGTCTCCGGCGCCCGCTTCTACTACCTCACGGGCATCGGAGCGCGCCTCGAACTCGCCCTCATGATGATGGCCCTCGACCAGGCGCTCGCCGCGGGATTCACTCCGATGATGACGCCGACGCTGGTCACCCCGGCCGTCATGGGCGGCACAGGCTTCCTCAACGAGCACTCCGACGAGATCTACTACCTGCCCACCGACGACCTCTACCTGACGGGCACCTCCGAGGTCGCCCTCGCCGGCTTCCACGCCGACGAGATCCTCGACCTGTCCGATGGCCCCAAGCGCTACCTCGGCTGGTCGACCTGCTACCGCCGCGAGGCCGGATCCGCGGGCAAGGATACGCGCGGCATCATCCGCGTCCACCAGTTCAACAAGGCGGAGATGTTCTCCTACTGCCGTCCCGAGGACGCCGCCGACGAGCACGAGCGCTTCCTCGCCTGGGAGGAGGAGATGCTCCGCAAAGTCGAATTGCCCTATCGGATCATCGACACGGCCGCCGGGGACCTCGGCACCTCGGCCGCCCGCAAGTTCGACTGCGAGGCGTGGCTGCCCACCCAGAGCCGCTACATGGAGGTCACCTCCACGTCGAATTGCACGACCTTCCAGGCCCGCCGCCTCGGCATCCGCGAGCGCCGCGAGGACGGGATGCACCCGGTCGCGACCCTCAACGGGACGCTGGCGACGACCCGTTGGCTCGTCGCCCTCTTCGAGAACCACCAGCTGTCCGACGGCTCGGTGCGCGTCCCCGAGGCGCTGCACCCCTACCTCGGCGGACTGACGGTCCTCGAACCCGTCAAGTGACGCTCGTGGAGCCGATCGCCAACCTCGTGTCGCCGCCCCTGTCCGGAGAGGTGCCGATCCCCTTTGAGACACTGGTCGCGAGAGCGCGCACGGCACTGCCCCACGACCTTCCCACCGACCCGGAGAAGATCATCGTCGGACTGGACCTCGATGGGACGCTGCTCTTGCCGACGGGCGCTTCCTGGCGCGTGCAGCAGGCCATAGCGGACGCCGCTAATGCGGGACTCCACGCGGTCATCGCGACGGGGCGCTCCCTGGAGGCGACCTCGCCGGTCCTCGACCAGCTTGGGGATCCGAATGTGTGGGCGGTCTGCTCCAATGGTGCGATCCGCGTCCATTTCTCCGCGACCCACGAGGGCAGGGCCGACTTCTCGCACATCCAGACCTTCGACGCCTCCCCGCTCATCGACCTGGTGGTGGATCGGATGCCCGACGCCCTCATCGGCGTGGAGGTCGCGAATATGTTCCTTCTGTCGGGAAGGTTCCCTTCGGGCGAGTTCATCGAGGAGTTCAGGGTGTGCGGCGTCGACGAATTGCGCGATGCCCTGGCGATCAAAGTGGTGATCCGCTCCCCGCAGATGGACCGCGATGTCTTCGAGGCCAGGCTCGGACGCATCGGGGTCTTCGACTCGTGGGAGTGCTCCGTGGGGTGGACCAGCTGGGCGGATGTTCTTCCCCTCGGCGTGACGAAGGCGAGCGGCCTGCAGGCCCTCGCAGATGATCTGGGGGTCCCCCCATCCGGCACCGTCGCCGTCGGCGATGGGACGAATGACGTTCCCATGCTGCGGTGGGCGAATATGGGTGTCGCGATGGGGGGAGCGAGCTTGGCCATTAAAGCGGAGGCGGATCATGTGACGGGAGCCGTGGAGAATGACGGTGCGGCCGCCGTGATCCGCGCGATCCTCGAACACTGCGGCGTGGAGTGATCCCCTCACAACCACTACGATTGCCCCCATGGGTAAAGCAAGTCGCCGCAAAAAGGTCTCCAATCCTGCAGCCGTCGCGGCCTACCGTCCACCGATCCCCTTCGTCGCCCGCCCCTTCGAGGGGCTCTCGCGCGAGGTCGAACTCGTCGCCATGCGCGAAATCCTCCCGTGCGCGACGATGACGGCGCGCACCGACAAGGATCATGGTGCAGTCGAATTCGACATCGTCACCCTGCTCCCGGATGGGCATCCCGCCATGGTTCGCGGCGATGGGAGGATCCTCGTCGCAGCCCAGACGCGATTCTCATCGGCGGACCTGTCCCATGACATGGGTGCGGCGATCCTCGCTGCGATCGCCGCGAAGGATGCGGGTGATGAGGGGATCATCGACGTTGACGTGCGCGAGCCCTCCGAACGTCTCCAAGACATCGTCGACACCGATGGGTTCGGCGCCCTTGAACTCGCCGACAACTTCGTGTTCTGGCTCGATCCGAATGAGGAGATCGACGACGAGACCCGCCACGCGTTGGAGCACAATCGCGAGGAGATCATCCCGATGGTCGCCGTCCCCGGCGCTCCGGGCATGTACTGGTGTCAGATGAATCGCAACTTCGTCCGCTACCTCACGGATGTTGACGAATCCGCTCTGTTCAATGGCCTCGCGCGCCTGCAGACGGCGGGCAAGGCGACGATGGGAGAAGGTTCCCGCTTCGTCGGAGCCTTCCGCGCGTGCGGTATCGCGATCCCCGTCATTGAGCTCGCCGAGGGCGCCACTGCTGACGATATCGCTGCCGATGCGGTCCTGTTCGCGAAGAACCTCGATCAGGCGATTGCATCCGTCGAGCCGCTGACCGCAGACGAGCGCCGCGCCCGCCAGGGCATGATCTCCCGCCAAGTGACGATCCGCTGACCGCCTGACGAGTGCCGACTGATCTGTGTGTCGAGAGCGTCTACTTCATGTGGACGCCCCCGGCGCTGTTCCACATGACGACGCGGCGCGCCACGCGAGGGCAGCGGCCCGCCTAGAATGGTGATGTGAGCATCCCCGGACGAGTCGGCGCAGATAAAGCGGCTCCTCAGCGAGTCGCTGCCATCATCCCCGCCCACAATGTCGGCCACGATGTCGCACAGACCATTCGGGCGTGCCGCGCCATCCCGGGGGTGGACCTGCTGATCGTCGTCGATGACGGTTCTGATGACGACACGGGGCGCTCTGCCCGTGCCGCGGGCGCCGTCGTCGTCCGCCACTCCGTCTACAGAGGGCGAGCCTCCGCCGTTGAAACGGGAGTGAAGGTCGCCGCGATGCGGGACCGCGCTGATTGGCCGCCCAGACTCCTGCTCATCCTCTCCGGCGATCTCGGAGAATCCGCCGTGGAGGCGACCGCCCTCGTCGAAGCGGTCATGACGGGAGAGGCGGACTGCGCGTGCTCCGTCCCGGCGAGCCCGGATCCGCAACACATCCGCTCACGCGCCCAGAGCCTCGCCAGGAAGGCAATCCGCCGCTCGACCGGCTGGGAATCCCAATGCCCCCTGTCGCAACACAGATGCCTCACCCGTGAAGCGGTGACGGCGGCGATGCCGTTCATGAACGGCTATGGCCTAGAAGTCGCCATGAGCATCGACATTCTCGTCGCGGGCCTGTCCATTGTTGAGATCCCCTGCAATTTCGACCATACGGGTGCGGATCGCGGCGTCGGCGAACTCAACCCGTGGACTCGCTACGCCGACGCTTCGATCGCGTCTTTGAGGAAGATGCTGCGCCGTCACCGCCTCCCCCTGTCGCAACGCATTGCGGGCGCGCGAGCGCATCGCGGCATTGGCGCCCCCTACCCCAGGGCGGCTCGTGAACGTCGGGCACCGGAGGAGACGACGGGAGATGCGCCCGTGCAGTCCGTCAGCCGCTGCTCCTAGTGCGGTACCGGGCGGTGGAGTCGCCGACCTCAGTGCGCGGAGCGCAGACGCAGGGAGTTCGTGACGACGAAGACGGAGGAGAAGGCCATCGCCGCTGACGCGAGCATCGGGTTCAGAAGCCCCGCCATCGCCAGGGGGATCATCGCAACGTTGTAGGCGAACGCCCAGAACAGGTTCTGCTTGATGATCCGCAGAATTTTCCGCGACACACGGATCGCGGTCGCCGCGCTGGTCAGCTCCGAATTCACGAGAGTGATGTCCGCAGCCTCTATCGCCACATCTGTGCCGGTGCCCATTGCGATTCCCAGGCCGTTCATCCCCGCCTGGGCGAGGGCCGCCGCATCATTGACCCCATCGCCCACCATCGCCACAGTACGGCCCTGCGCCTGCAGGTCCGCGATGACGGTGCGCTTCTCGTCGGGCATGACGTCGGCGATGATTCGGGTGATCCCTACGCGATCGGCCGCGAAGCGCGCCGCAGACTCATTGTCGCCCGTCAATAGGATCGGCTCGATATCGAGGTCGCGCAGCTGCGCGACCGCCTCCGGGGAGGAGTCCTTCACCTGGTCACGCACGATGAGGACGCCGATGATGCGGGCGCCTTCGAGTGCGTCGGGCAGAATGCGCTCGGATGATGGTCGCTCGGATGATCCGGCATCTAAGTCGCCCGCAGCGCCCGCCCCATCGGCGTCAGTCCTGGCGACCACGCGCCCGCGGTACCCGGCCGCATCCACCACCGCTTCCAGTTCCTCATTCGTCAACGGCTTCGTCAGGGTGATCGCCGCGGATTCGGTGGCGAGGTTCACCGTCGCGCTCACGCCGTCGAGCTTTGAAAGCTTGCGCTCGACGCGGCGTACGCAAGATGCGCAGGTCATTCCTTGAACGTCCATGGTGAGTGTCGCCAAGGGGAGGGAAGTGGCATCGAGGGGGATCATCGAGGCGGGAGCTGATCCGTCAGCCGCACCGCTCGAGTAGTCGACATCCTCCGACCAGAAGTCGACGACGGCCGCAATGACCGGAGAGGCACCAGTGTCCCGGGCCTGAGCCAGGGCCCGCCTCATGTCGTCGGGAATGGGGACGCGATGGGATTCGAGCCAGGAGGCGCGTCCGACAAGGGCGAGTTGGGCACCACCCGCGGGTTTGCCGACGAGGGCGGACGCCCCGAGCCCCATATGGTTGGTGAACGCTGTCGTCGCGTCAGCCGTCACGCCGCGGCGTTCAGCGCCCGCGATGATCGCCCGGGCGACGGGATGCTCCGACCACGTCTCCACGCCGGCAGCGATCCCGAGGACGATATCCTCGGACAGGTCGTCACAGGCGATGACGGATTCCAATTCCATGCGACCCGTCGTCACCGTGCCCGTCTTATCAAGGACCATGGTGTCGATCGTCCGTATTTGTTCGAGGATCTGAGAGGATTTGATGACGATGCCGAGGCGGGACGCCCGGCCGGATCCGACCAGCAGGGCCGTCGGGGTTGCGAGCCCCAGCGCGCAGGGGCAGGCAACGACGAGGACGGCGACGCCCGCGGTGAAGGCCGCCTGGGGAGACGCCCCGGAGACCATCCATCCGATCAGGGTCGCGACTGCGATGGCGATGACGATGGGGACGAAGACGGAGGAGATCGCGTCTGCGAGGCGTTGGACGGGCGCCTTGCCCGCCTGAGCCTCGGTCACCATGCGGCCGATCTGGGCGAGTGTCGTATTCTCGCCCACCCTGGTCGCGCGCACGGTGAGTGTGCCCCACGTGTTGATGGTCGCGCCCGTCACCAGATCCCCCACACCCACGTCAACGGGCAGGGACTCCCCGGTCACGAGGGAGGCGTCGAGGGCGGAGGCGCCGTCGACGACCTCGCCGTCGGTCGCGACCTTGTCCCCGGGCCGCACGAGGAACAGGTCCCCTGCGACGAGGTCCGATGCGGGTACGACCTCGATGCGCCGATCCCGGGTGACGGGGTCGATGGTCACTCGGTTCGCGTTCTTGGCACCCAACTCGAGCAGCGACCGTAGCGCGTCGCCCGCACGGTATCGTGCTCGCGCCTCCATCCACCGGCCCAGCAGGAGGAACGCGGTGATGGTGCAGGCGCCCTCGAAATAGATCTCCGCGTGGTGGGAGGCTGCTCTGGGCAGCACAGTCATCGACATGCGCATTCCGAGTTCGCCCGCTCCGCCGAAGAGGAGGGCCCACCAACTCCATAGGGTCGATGCCGTGACCCCGAGCGAAACGAGGGTATCCATCGTCGTCGACCCGTGCCTGCCCGCGGCAAAAGCCGCACGGTGGAAGGGCCACGCTCCCCACGTGACGACCGGGACGGACATGAGTGCGACAACCCATTGCCATCCGGTGAACTGCCATGCGGGGACCATTGACAGTGCGAGAACGAGGAGTGTCGGCGGCGCGCATACGAGGAGGCGGCGCCGAAGAGTGTCCGCATGGGAGCGGGCGCCCTCGCCGATATGTGTGGATCGGTCAGTGGTGGGGGAGGTGGGAGTCATGACTGTGATTCGACGTGTGCGGGTGTGAGTGCGGCGCCCGAGCCCCTGGTGCGCGGGTGCCGACCGTTCGGTGGGGTCAGAAGTCGCGGGTGATGCCGACGAGTTCGAATCCGGCTTCGGCGACTGCGTCGCGCAGCGCATCGTCATCGAGTTCGGAGTCCGTGACGACGGTGACCTTCGAGGTGCCGCCGGAATTGAGGATGACCTCGACGTTCTTCACTCCGGCGATCTCTTCGAGTTCTTCGGTGACGGACATGACGCAGTGCCCGCAGGTCATGCCATCGACTGAGAGTTCTACGGTGCGGTCGATTTCGATGGTCATGGGATTCTCCTTCGCGGTTGGGTGATTCGAGTGTCGAGGATGGGAGTGGGCGGGGTCCTATTTGACGAGGCGCGCGATTGCCTTCGCGGCCTCTTCGATTTTCTCGTGCGCCGCCTCATCGGATTGTCGGGCCGCGTCGACGACGCAGTGGGCGAGGTGGTCGTGGAGCAGGCCGATGGCGACTGCATCGAGGGCGGATTGGACGGCGGTCACCTGCGTGAGGATGTCAATGCAGTATTCGTCCTGGGTGACCATGCGCTGCAGGCCGCGGACCTGGCCTTCGATGCGGCGCAGTCGCGCGAGGTACTGGTCGGTCGATGATGAGTAGCCGTGCGCCATTTCCGCTCCTCACTGCGGGATTCCATCTCAAAATACCCCTAGGGGGTATTTGTGTCAATGGGAGTGCCTCCTCCACGCACCGCCGGAGCGCTACATTGAGCGCGAGACCGATCGAAGACGGACAATAGGAGGATCGCAGAAAGGAGGACCATGGCGCGAAACATGCGGCTGCACCGGCCCAAGAGACTGCCGGCCAGACGCGTCCCCCAGTCGTACCCTCCCGCCTATGTGCGGGCGAAGCTTCTCCCGCTCATCCCGACTCTCGCCGCGGCCATCGGATGCGGAGCCGCAGCGGAACTCCCCCTCCTGCCTGAACAGTGGCGCGAGGCGGCGCGCACGCGCTCGGACGCCCTCGGCACCAGCGCCTCGGAACGATCTCAGCGGATCTTCTTCGACGAACCGGGTCTCGACACGCTGTTCGTGAGGTCCCTGTCCTCGATCGCGGGCAGCGTCTCCCGCATGGGGAAGGCCGCGTGGCGCCTAGGCGCTGCGCTCACCCGCAACGATACGAGGGCGCGCCGCATCCTTCCCCTCATCCCGACTCGCGGCTACGACGCGCTGATGACTGCAATGCTCACTGTGGGCACCGCGACCGGCGCCATGCGCGGCGGTCCCGTCCATGCTCAGGCGATCCGCGACTCCAACGCCCGACCCCAGTCCCTCCCCGCGCCCGACGGTCACGCAGCCGCTCAGCTCCGACGCGTTGACGTCCCCCGCGACCTTAAAGACATGTGCGCCGATATCGACGACCTCTACTGGTCGATGACCGATGGGCACACCGTCAAGATCACCCGGGTCGGCGCCGGATCCGGGCGGCGTTGGCTCGTATCCCTGCCCGGAACGGCGAATATGGACTTCCACTCCACGGCGAATCCAGCGGATATGGAATCCAATATCCGCGAGATGATCGGCCTGGAATCAGCGATGCGCATCGGGACCGTGCGGGCGATCCACGATGCAATGAGACGAGACGGCATCCCGAGTGAACAATGGGCGATCGACCCCGTCCTCGTATGCGGGCACTCGCAGGGAGGGATCATCGCGGTCGCCCTCGCATCGATGCCGCCCGAACGCGCAGGCGTCAATGTCCGTGCGATTCTGGCGACGGGGAGCCCTTGTCGCAGGATCCGCCTGCGCCCCGACGTCACCATGGTGTCGGTGGCCCACGATCAAGACGTCATCCCCTCAATGGACGGCACACCGACGCGCTCCGCCGATCAGCGCGTCAGCGTGGGCCGCTCGCTCGTCAGACCTCGCACCTCACCCCTGTACTACGCGCACTCATCCGCCACGTACACGCAAACGGTGCGCATACTGGAGCGCAAGGCGGGAGTCACCCCCTGGGGTCCGACCCCCACCGCAGTCGCTGCATTGCGCGACTACTTCCCCGCCGAGGACGAAGACGTGCGCGTCTTCTTCTACGAGCTGTGGCAGGACATCCTCGAGCCGACGGAGTCGAGCACCGTCGACACATTCGTCGCGCTCGACCGCGCCGAGGACTTCTCACCGGTCGACTACGACTCCGAGTGGGCGCCCTCGCCGCTGGTCGATCTGCCCGCACTGCCATCGATCGACATCGCGTCCATTCCCGGATTCCCCTTCGCTTCGGGTACTGTCGGCAAGCACTATGCGGGAACCGGAGCGGGACCCAAGAGTCGTGTACTTCAACAGGATGCCGCAACAGCCGCAGACGAAGAGCCCGTGACCCCTCAGGATGGCGCCGAGGCCCCGACGCCCCCCGCTACCGACGACGCAGTCACCACGTGAAAGGACCACAATGATGAGCGACCCCACAGGACCCCACCTGCGCGACGTGCCCCAGTGGATCCGCGCCTCCACGCCCGTCAACAAGTCCGCCTCCGGTGCGGGCAGGCAGATCCCCCAAATCGCCAGCCCCCTCGTCATCGGAGCCCTCGGCGTCGGCGTCGTCGGAGCTGGGCTCGCACTGCGCGCCATGCGACCCGCCCGCAGACGGGGCCGATCCGACCGTTTCAGGCTCTTCCTGCTCGCCGCACTCGATGACGCACTCTCCGCGCCCAGCCACTCCCTCCCCCGAGACATCCCGATCGACATCAAGGCGGAGATCAGCGACGGGTTCGGCAAACCGTCCCTGGCGACCTTCGACATTCTCGTGCCCGCATCCGCCGACCTCGACCTGACGGCGGTCGCTGAGATTCTCGATGTCGCGACGAGTGCGACGTGGAACAATTCGGAACTGGCGCCGCTGGCGATCCGCGGCAGGGTCCTCGCCTCCACCTCCGTGTCGGCGAACGGGGAGAGCGAAGCGCCGACGGATGGAACGCGCCCGTCCAACGCCGGAAGCGGTGGGGGATCCCAGCCGGTCGTCCTCGCCGACATGACGGTTCTCGATTTCATTGATGAGACCGCCCGCCCCGATGAACTCTATGCGCGATACGGGGCGCCAGACTCCGACCCCGCGTGGAGGCCGTGATCGGCCGCCAGTCGACGACACCGAAGAGGAGAGTCATGACCAGTGAATCGACGCAGACGGACCGATGGTGGCGCAACCGGGTCGCCTATCAGGTGTACGTGCGCTCATTCAAAGATTCGGACGGCGATGGCATCGGCGACCTTGCGGGCGTGCGCGAGGCGCTGGAGCAGATCGCGGACATGGGGGTGTCAATGGTGTGGATCAACCCCTGCTACCCCTCGCCCCAGCGCGACCACGGCTATGACGTCGCCGACTACAGGGACATCAACCCCGACTACGGCAGCCTCGCCGAATTCGACGCCCTCGTTGCGGATGCCCACGCCCTCGGCATCAAGGTCCTCATGGACATCGTGCCGAATCACTCCTCGGACCAGCACGCATGGTTCCAGGCGGCGATTGCGGCACGGCCGGGGAGCGCCGAGCGCGACCGCTTCCTCTTCCACGACGCAAAAGCCCCGGATGCCCCGGATGCCGATGAGCCTCCGAGCAGCTGGCCGTCGATCTTCGGGGGCAGCGCCTGGGACAGGGTACCCGACGGGTCCGAGAACCCACAGTGGTACCTCCACATGTTCGACACGACGCAACCGGACTTCAACTGGCGCAACGAGGAGGTGCGCGCCGAGTTCGCCGATATCCTGCGATTCTGGTTCGACCGGGGCGTCGACGGATTCCGCATCGACGTCGCGCACGGCCTCATTAAAGCCGATCCGCTTCCCGTGTGGGACGAGGGCCAGTCGGGTCTGTGGGCCCAGCCCGAACTCGACGGCATCTACCGCCAGTGGCGTGAGATCGCCGACTCGTACGAGGACGAGAAATACTTCGTCGGCGAGGCGTGGGTGGACTCTCCCGAGACTGCGGCGCTCTTCACCGCACCGGGTCGCCTTCACCAGGTCTTCGCCTTTGATCTGCTCGTCCAGCCGTGGTTCGCGCACCGGCTGCGCGCCGCAATCGACCGGTGCTATCGCAGCGCTGGCGCCGAAGACGGCCCCGCGTGGGCGCTCACCAATCATGACGTCCACCGGCTCGTCACCCGACTGGGGCAACGACAGGTCGACAAGGACCCCGATCCTGCCGACATGCTCATCGATGCGCGCCGAACCTGGGCGGTTGATGCGGACCTGGGGGTGCGTCGCGCGCGAGCGGCCGCAGCGCTGCTCTTCGCCCTCCCGGGGACGGCGTACGTCTATCAAGGGGAGGAACTCGGCCTCGACGAGGTCCTCGACCTTCCCGACGAGGCGCGCCAGGACCCCGCGTGGCTGCGCACGAATGGGAAGGACCTGGGCAGGGACGGCTGCCGCGTTCCCCTGCCGTGGAGCGCTGAAGGATCGTCAATGGGTTTCGGACCCGATGACGGGCAAGAGCCGTGGCTGCCCCAACCTGAGCGTTTCCGCGACTTCGCCCGCGACATCCAGACGGGCGACCCGGAGTCGATGCTCTCCTTGTACCGCGACCTCATTCGAGGGCGGCGTGAGCTGCTGGGGGAGGCGAGTCGCATCGAGTGGATCGACTCGGAAGAGGACAGCGTCGTCGCATTCAAGGCGGGCGCCCTCGTCTGCATGACGAACACGGGGGACGAGAACGTTGCCATTGCCTGGGAGGGCGCGGACGATGCGCGGCTCGTGCTCAACACCGCCGGGGGAGCGCAGGCGCGGGTGCTGCCCGCGGACTCGACGACCTGGTACCGCGTGGACTAGGGAGCGCCAGAGTCGAAGCGGCTTCGTGCTCATAATGAGCGGGGGTGTTTCATACGAGTCTCCCTGAACTCGTCGCATGGCTGCCGATCGAGTGGGAAACGCGCCTAGTGGACGCGGCTGCACCGACTCCGAACGCTCACTTCTCCCAGCGGGCCAGGCGCTGTGACAAACCGATGTAGGAGGCCGGGGTGAGGGCGAGGAGGCGCGCCTCGACCTCGGCGGGAAGTCCCAGTCCTGAGATGAAGTCCCGCATCTGCGACTGGCCGACCTCGTGCCCGCGGGTCAACTCCTTGAGCCTCTCATAGGGGTTCGCCATGCCCGTCGCCCCGGCGATCGCGGCGGCCCGCATCGCCTGCTGGACAGCTTCACCCAAGACCGCCCAATTCGCATCCAAATCGGCGGCCATGCGCGCCGCATCCATATCGACGCCGTCGAGTCCGCGCACGAGATTGTCCAATGCGAGGACCGAATGCCCGAAGGCGACGCCGATATTGCGCTGCGTCGTCGAGTCCGTCAGATCGCGCTGCATGCGGGAGGTGACGAGAGTGGCGGACAGTGAATCGAGGAGCGCGCACGACACTTCGAGATTCGCTTCGGCGTTCTCGAAGCGGATCGGATTGACCTTGTGCGGCATGGTTGACGAGCCGGTCGACCCCTGAGCCGCGAGGTTCTGATGGAAGTAGCCCATCGAGATATACGTCCAGCAGTCGGTCGCCAGATTGTGAGCGATCCGCCCGGCGCGCGCGATGTCGGAGTAAAGTTCCGCCTGCCAGTCGTGGGATTCGATCTGCGTGGTGAGCGGATTCCACGTCAGCCCCAGTCCCTCCACGAAGGCGCTGGAAATGGCGGGCCAGTCCGCGTCGGGCACGGAGACGACATGCGCCGCCCACGTGCCGGTCGCGCCATTGATCTTGCCGAGGTAGTCGGTCGCTTCGATGCGGCGCAGCTGGCGGGAGAAGCGGTGGGCGAAAACCGCCATCTCCTTGCCCATGGTGACGGGAGTAGCGGGCTGTCCGTGAGTGTGGGCGAGCATCGGGATATCGGCGCCCGCTTCGGCGAAGCGTTCGAGCCGGGTGAGCAGGGCGCGAGCCTGGGGCAGCCACACCTGTTCGACTGCGGCTTTGACGGTAAGGGCGTAGGCGAGGTTATTGATGTCTTCCGAGGTGCAGAAGATGTGGACGACTTCTCGCAGGCCCGGCAGGGCGGAGTCCTGCCCGAGGACGGTCGCAGCGGCCTCCAGATGCTCGCCGATGAGGTATTCCACCGCTTTGACGTCGTGGCGGGTAACGGCCTCGAACTCGGCGAGGCGGGCGATGTGCTCGGCGGAGAAATCGCGCGGCAGGGCGCGAAGATAGTCGCGCTCGGCGTCGCTCAGTCGCGGCGCCCCCGCAAGGACGGAGCCGTCAAGCAGGTGGATGAGCCACTCGACCTCGACGTGGACGCGCGCCCGGTTAAGGCCCGCCTCGGACAGGGTATTCGACAGGGGGGCGACGGCTGCGCGGTAGCGGCCGTCGAGGGGGGAAAGGGGTTCGCCTGCGGCGGCGAGGTCGGCGTATCCGCCGTCGGGGGAGAAGAGGGATGACCAGTTCGCGCTCATGCCCTCATCATTCCAGACGAGGGCGACTCCCAGGCTCGCGATTCGCCTTGTGAACCGCGAGGATCGTCACCGCGCGACACCATCCCTTTCAGGGGCGCCTGAGGAGAGTGTCGGCCGAGACAATGGAGCTGCGCAGGGCGAAGAGCACGAGCTGGACACGGTCGCGCGCCCCCGTCTTGACGAGTAGGTGGGAGACGTGCGTCTTCACAGTGGGCATGGACAACCACAGGCGATCGCAGATCTCCTGATTCGTCAAGCCCTCGGCGATGAGAGCGAGCACTTCGGTTTCGCGTTCCGTCAGGCTCTTCACTGCTTCCAGATCTTGCGCGTCATGGCCTGTGGGGGAGGGGACTCTGAACGGGCCGGGGGCGTCGGGGATTCTCCCTCCCGATTGCACGGCAGTCAAAAGGCGCCTGGTCGGCCCGGGCGAAATGACGGCGTCGCCGCCCGCCACAGTGCGGACCGCGGCGATCAACTCTGCGGGAGGAGTCGTCTTGAGGAGGAAGCCGGAGGCCCCGGCGTCGATCGCCCCGAGGATATAGGCGTCGGTGTCGAATGTCGTGAGCACGATGACGCGCCCGGCGAGGCCCTGCTCGGCGAGGGAATGAGTGGCCTCCACCCCGTCCATCACGGGCATCTGCACATCCATGAGGATGATGTCGACGGGGTCGGCCCTCTGGCGCACCAAAGCATCCTGGCCGTGTATCGCCCGCCAGGCGACGCGCATATCCTCCTGCGAATCGAGGATCATGGCGAGGCCGGTGGCGAATAGTGGTTCATCGTCGACGAGTCCGAGACGGATCACAGCGGCGCCTCCATGGTGACGGCCCACGTCGTGTCCGAAGCCGGGCCGACAGTCGCGCGCGCCCCGATGGAGCGTGCCCGCATGCGCATGGATTCAATGCCGACCCCCGTGCGCTCACCGTCCTCGTCGGGACTCGCGCAGGTGGACGCGTCGGGAACGATGGGGTTCGTGACGCTCAACGAGAGATGCTCCCCGGTTGAGGAGACCCGAACGCGGGCACCCCCCGCGCCGTGGCGCAGGGCATTCGTCAGCGCTTCGCGCTCCACCCCGAGGATCGCATCGACGACCGCCATCGACGGGTGCGGCGACTGCGAGCACTGCACCTCCACCTCGACCGCGGGGGAGACTGCGGCCGCGATATCGCAGATCTGCGCGATGAGGGACGAGGCCGTCCTCGTCACCGGGGGAGCAACAGGGCTCAGCGCGGGAGTGGGCGTCCCAGTCCCACCGTCAGGCGGTTGAGGGGAGAGTGCTCCGGTGGAATCATCGCGCAGAAGATCAACGAGGGCGCGCACGTCCTCCACGCCTGTGCGGCTCACCTCCGCGATCGTTGTCAGGGCCTCCTCGGCGCGCTCGGGCTGGGAGTACAGCACATACTTCGCGCCCTCGGCCTGGGCGGCGATCGCCGTGAGCGTATGCCCCAGGAGGTCGTGAACCTCCCGCGCCACGCGGGCACGATCCTGTGCGACCGCCAGTCGAGCCGCAGTCTCCTGCTGCGCCGCAAGCAGCGCCGCCCTCTCCTCCGCCAGCTCGATGCGCCCCCGTATCGTGCGCCTGCGCGCCCCCGCCAGCGCCGCCGCGGAGAGGATCCCCCACGACCACACGACGAGGATGAACACCTGTATGACGGTCGTCGTGTCGTCATTGAGCGGGACGATGCGTCCGATGGCGACTGCGCAGCCGAGGAACAGCCACCCGTACAGGGGCCAGCGCCACGGCGGATCCACGCGAGACCCGATGGTCCATGCGGCGATGAGCGCCGCGGGAACGGCGACGATCGTGATCTGCTCGGACACCGCGACCGAGACGGACAATCCCACGCCGATGAGGGCGACGGCCGCGAGGGGGAAGCGCCGACGCCATGCGATACCGACCGCGCAGACGACAACGGCCACCGTATTGACGCTCATCGCGACAGCCGTGGCGGGTTCTGGTGGGTGCGCCGTCCCCAATGCGCCGACGACGATGCCCAGACCCGCATCCAGGGGCATCGGCATGAAACGGCGCCACGGCGGGGCGGCGGACGAGGAGGTCATGGAACCACCGTAGGGCACCGCAGCCTCGACGCCCTCATCCCACGGTATGAAAGCGACGGAGCGTAGAACCATCCCACGGTACGATGTGCGTCGCGACCAGCACCGATGACGATAGATGCCATGCACACACCATTATCTGACTGCGTCGTGACCACCCACGGCCTCACGAAGGCCTTTTCAGGGCGCACCGTTGTCGACTCACTCGATCTCAATGTCCCCGCAGGATGCGTCTATGGGTTCCTCGGCCCCAATGGGTCCGGCAAATCCACGACGATGAAAATGCTCCTCGGTCTGCTGTGCCCTATGTCGCGGCGGTCGCACTGGTGAGCGTCGTCCTCGTCCTTGTCGCTGCGGCGGTGGTAAGAGTGAGGACCGTGGTCGAGCACTGACGATTCCTCCGCCAACGGCTGACATGTGTGCGGGCGGGGGCGTCTGCGCCATCGTCACCGGTCGACGAATCGGCGGACGATCCTCATGACATCCGGTGTATACGAGGCGCCGAAGAGGGAAGCGTGAATCGTGAGGATGTGGAGCTGGTGGAGTCCGATCCTCTCCTTCCACCCGTCTGCCAGGGGAGAGGCCTCGTCGTAGGCGGCGCGGATCCTCCCCCCATAGGGGCATCCGAAGACGTCGAGTTGGGCGAGATCCTCTTCGGCGTGTCCGCCCTGACCCGCGGGATCGATGAGGACGGCTCCTGCCGGTGTCCACATGACGTTCCCGCTCCACAGGTCCCCGTGGGTACGCGCGGCTCCTGCCCCTCCCTCTTCGACGAGGGCGGGCTGGCGGTGGTCGAAGTCGCCTGAGGCGAGCCGGTCGAGGAGGCGGGTGAAGAGGGCCCGGTCGGCGGCGCTGAAAGCCGCACACTCCAGGTAGGGGGCGAGGCGGTACTCGGCGTAGAAGGCACCCCACGAGGAGGTTGCCGACTGGCTGAGCAGGGGCAGTGGTGCCAGCCCCATCCATCCGTCCCCCTCATGACCCGGGGGCGGGCACCCGAGGTGAGGGGCTCCGGCTGCGTGCGTGCGGGCGAGGGTACGGCCGAAATCCTCCGCCGCCACAGCAGTGGGCGAGGAGCGGACGAGACGCTCCTCTTCGATCCACGTATCCCCGACACCGAGGACGCGGACGACGGGCGTCGAGCCCGGGCCGGAGTTGGCGAGCCACGCGAGGGAACACGCTTCGTGGGAGATCCTCGACGGATGAGGATCGGTCTTCCTCCAAGTGTCCATGCGTTCTCCGATCAGCTGTCATGAGTCGATATCAGAGTAGTCGCCAGCGGTGCCCGCCCCGGTCTGGCAGAGGCTCATTCAGTCGACACCAAATTCCCTTGAAACGGCTCCTTGCCATCCCCTACAGTGAGAACCTACGATCGTCGACCCATTGGAGCATACAGCGTGGCACTTGTTGGGATGGATGCTCAGGAGGTTCGCCGACTGGCGTTGGCGATGGGCGAGTCGGCCGAGCAACTCAACCTCATCGAACGCGATATGACGGCCCTCTTAGCGCATGCGGGATGGAGGGGCCCGGACGCGGACAGGTTCGAGCACACGTGGAAGCACTGTCGAACGCTTTTGACGCACAGTTCCACCGCCTTGAATGAGACGAGGACCCGGTTGAATGGTGAGGCAGCCGACCAGGAGAAGACGAGCAGCAGCGACGGCGCCATCGCAGGAGTCGGCATGGTGCTCACCAGCAGCGGCGCAAGCGACGGCAACCGGGGGCGCGATAGGGATCGGAACCCCGACGGGCGCGACGGCAGACGGGTCCGCAACGATCGCCTGCCCGGGGACCGCACAGGATTTTCGCACACGTCCAACGACTGGGCCGGTCGGGCGATTCTCGATCGCTACCTCAGCGGAGGCGACGATTGGACCATCGACAACGATCCGACGTGGACGGAATACATGGAATCCAGCCCGATGCTCACTCAGAACGTCGCCGCAATCAATGACGAACAGGCGAAGGCCGCGGTCGAGCAATACCTTCAGACCGGGCAGACCGATGGGACCTTCAACACGACGTCGCCCATGGAGATGGAGAACGGCGAAGGCATCGTCGGCCACCAGTACCTCCACGGCACCGATGCGAATGCCGGGGGATTCAACCACAATGGCACGACCAGAGTCCGTCCGCTCGAGGACGGCACCTACGAAGTCACCGTGGCGTCGAACTATCGGTGGAACGATAGGATCGACCCGAATCCTCAATACGGGACGGATCGGTGGAAATCCACCATCGCCGAGATCATCACCTTCGGCAGAGCCGATCCCTATGACATCCATATCGGCTGGCAGGGAGAGACGACTGTCATCGTCGATGCTCACGGCAATGTCGTCTCCGGGAAGGGGTGGCCGCACTGATGAATCGTCGTGCAAAGCTGGGCGGGGTCCTCCTCGCCTCGGTCCTCGCAATATTCGGGCTTGCAGCGTGCACCGGGCCCGATCCGGCGGTCCTGCGCGACGGCGAGACGCGCACGTCCCCATCGGGCGGGTATACCTCGGAGTTCCTCTCAGAGCAGATCAACGGCAAACGCAATGTCTACCCCGTCATCAAGGACTCCTCGGGCACGATCGTCTGGCAGGACGATCGGCGTTATCTCATGAGCGCCCACCCCGTCGGAGTCATCTGGCAGGAGGACGAGGACGTCCTGTGGTTATTGTCCTCGGATATCGGCCACTCGAAGGTCGTGCAGGTGGACGGTGTATGGACGAAGGAATGGGACGCGTTGCCGCTGCCCCCCGGTATCAAGAGGATTGAAGAAGGCAAATGATGCGTCTCGCCGATGTGCACGCCGATTGTGGACGACCCGACACTCGTGAGCTCTCCCGCCTCATCGCCGTCTTGTTGCTCGAACGCACAGGATGTGAGGGAGTCGGCCCCACAGAATTCTCTCCGACGGGCACGGTAACGAGGATCCCGGCGACTCCCGGCGAACTCGTCCCGGGCGATCCGGTCGCCCTGTCCCAGGCGGCGGTCAACCTTCAGGAGTGGGCCCGGACCGTGCCCGCGGACATCGCCCCCCTCATAACGGCCACCGCCGACGCCCATGCAGGCCTTGGAGACAACCTCCTGAGGCTGCGCGAGGCTGCAGAACAGGCGTTCACCGATGCCGCCGAAGCGGGAATCCCCGCAGACTGCGTGTGCAACTCCTCCAACTTCGCCGCTTTCGTCGAGACGAACCCCGATTCGCTCGACCTCGCCAGTAGCATCGCCGAACGGGCGGCAACACTGCGCATCGACTGGCTCGACGCTCAGCAACGTTTCATTGACGACCTCAGTGCCCCCCGTCGAGAATTCGGCATTGCCGACTGGTGATCGGATCCGCTCAACCGACCACTGATGCTCTCATCCGGCGGAACCGGTTTATCCACAAGGGGATTGCATCCACACTTGTCCGGCTCGAATCCGAACACTCACAGGAGCCGCTCCTCGTCCTCGCAGAGAGATATGACGCCCCGATAGTGTGCGCCGTGATCGCGATGGACTCAGGAGGCGCAATGACCCCGTGGATTCTCGAACAACTCGACGCAGCACGCACACAGATCACCGCTGCACACACTGAAACAGACAATGCGCGTCTCATCTTCGCAGTGGAACCTCTCACCGGGTGGGAGGGCGCCAGCGCCGATGCCGCTCACGGCGTCCGTTCCTCAATCGCAGCAGACCTCTCCTCTCTTGTAGAGAGCCTCGAATGGGCTCTCACCCACGTCAATGAGCAGTGCGATGAGGTGGCGGCGGCACCGGAGCCGATCAGCCTCCTGCCGTTGACGGTTCCGCAGTGGTGGGAGGTTGGACGTGCCTCCTGAACAGACGGCGCATATCGTCATCTCCGGCGGGCGCACCAGTGTCGACACCGACGAACTCATCGCCTCCTACCTGCGACTGCGCAGCTACGGCGAAGATGTAGAAGCCGTGATCACTGCTCTCGCCCGCGCGGAAGAGGCCATCCGGACGGCCTCGAGGAAAGCACCGATCGCCACGCCAATCGCCGCAGCATCGGTGGCGGAGGCGCTGGCGCTCGCCACTGCCGTCGCCCGGCGGATCAATGAGTTCTGCACTCATCTCGCCTACGCCGCCGCCATCTACATCGCAGCAGAGGGGGACGCCCAGCGCTTCCACGCCTTCGAGAAGACAGCGGAGATGCACCTGGGAACTGCGCCGACTGACTCCTCGCACCCGTCGAATGGTGCACATCCCCTGAAGAGATTCATCCTGGAGCACACCATCGAACCCGGCGCGCGGATGGAGGATATCGGCGCCGCGGGGCTCGCCTTCGCGTTCGGCGAATCGGATCTGCTGTCCAGTCCTCGCACCCAATTCGACATCGACGGTTTCGGGCGACACATCTCCGCCCGGACGCCGCTGACGTGGGGGGACGCACCACCCGACAATGCAGTGGGAACACAGAGGGCATCTCAGCTGGCAGGGGTCTGGGCCCAGGGGGCGAGCGCCTGGGCGAAGGGCCGCCCCACCGGGGTCGTCATCTCCACAGGCACAGGAGACGCCGCGATGACGCGCGTCGTCCCCTCTAACGAGCCCGCTTGGTCGGGGGCCGTCCTCGTCCCCGGGGGCGGGATACCCGTCAGTGCCGGCCTGTTCTCCGTCTTCGCCTCACTGGGGAACAACCCCGTGGGCACACACCTGCGCACGCGGAGCACGCCGGTCGTCCCCGACATGCCGCCCGGGCAGGCGCCGACCCCGGCCGCCACCCCGCACTCGCCCTCTCAGGCTCTCGCCGCATTGTCGGGCATGCGAAGCGGCGGAGACGAAGGCCAAATCACGGTCCTCCGCCACGACACCCCCGGCGCCGATGGGACGACAACGAGGTCATGGAGCGTCATCATCCGGGGAACCCAGCAGTGGGGAGCGGGCGGGACGAACCCGCAGGACATGCTCACCAACTTCCAGGCTGTATCCGGCGCCGACTCCGACCAGCGCCGCGCCGTACTCGCCGCCATGGACATGGCGGGCATCGCGCCGGGGGAGAACGTCGAACTCGTCGGCCACTCCCAGGGCGGAATCATCGCCGCCCAACTCGGATCGGACCCCGACGTCGTCGAACACTACTCAGTGTCATCGGTCCTCACCGCCGGATCACCGACAGCCGCCTCCCCACCTGCGCCGGGAGTATCGGCTCTACACCTCGAGAACACGCGCGACCTCGTCCCCGCGCTCGACGGCGCGGCGAACCGAGCGGACTCCGATACGCTCACCGTCCACTTCGACGGCGCCCACTACCCGCCCGAGGTCGCCCCCGATGGCGTCCCGACAGCGCACGACCTGGGCACCTACCGCACATTGATGGAGTCCATCGAGGGCGGAGAGAGCGGCGACGTATACGAGTGGGAAGAGCATCGCAGACACAGCCTCGGGTTGGAGGCGAATACCGCGTCGACCGCATTCGTCTTCGATACGCGCAGAACCTACGAACCACAGTGACGGGTGCGACTCGGCGGCGTGCGCCGAGCGGCCAGGGCAGCGACTCAGTTCTTCGAATCGGAGCCGACGAGGCCGTATACGATCGATGAGACGACAGCGGTGATGAGGGCGCCGAGGACGCACGACACGAAGCCGCCCGTGTGGAAGGGGAAGCCCAATTGCGTGGACAGCCACCCCGTGAGCGCGAACATCAACGAATTCGTGATGAGTGCGAAGAGCCCGAAGGTCAGGATGTACAGGGGGAAGGCGAGGGTCTTCACGATCGGCTTGATAATGGAGTTGATGACGGTGAATACCAGTGCGATGACTGCGAGGGAGATCAGCGTCGTCGACAGTGAGGTCCCCTCATCGAAGCTGATAGAGGGCACGAGACGCGTCGACACCCAGATTCCGGCCATTGTCGCGGCCAAGCGAAGAACGAACTCCATGACCCCATTATCCCGCACTCCGCCTGATTCGTCCTGCTGCACCGAACTCGTCCCCTCTCACGTGGTGGCCGTATGGTCGCGCGCGTGCGTCGTATGCGGTAGGACTGCCATATGAGCGAATGCCGTGTCCCGATCCGTCCCCAAGTCGTCGACCTCCCACGCTACGCGCCGGGCAAGAGCGCCCCCGGGGCTGTGAAGATCTCCTCCAACGAGATCCCCGATGCGCCATCACAGGCGGTCATCAATCAGATGGCCCGCCACCTCGACACGGTCAACCGATACCCGGACCTCACTGCCGCCCCCGTGCGCAACGCCCTCGCCGGGCGCCTCGGCGTCGACGCCGACCAGATCTGCGTGGGGACAGGCTCTTCTGCCCTGCTCATCGCCGCGCTGACTGCCGTGTGCGAACCGGGGGCGAAGGTCGTCTACCCGTGGCGATCCTTCGAGTCCTACCCGATCGCGATCCCCGCCTGCCACGGCCATGCGGCTCCCGTGCCTCTCAGAGATGACGGGACCCACGACTGCGACGCGATGGTGGAGGCCGCCCAGGATGCGGCGGTCGTCATCGTGTGCTCGCCGAATAACCCGACGGGTCCGGCGCTGTCACGCGACGATGTGCGTTCAATCGTCGGGGGAGTGCCGTCGACCGTGCTCGTCCTCGTCGACGAGGCATATATCGACTTCTCTGAGGATCCCGAGGGGCGTACTGCGATCCCCCTCATCGCGCAGTATCCGAACCTCCTCGTCCTGCGCACTTTCTCGAAGGCGCACGCCCTGGCGGGGGTGCGCATCGGATACGCGATCGGACACGCGGACATGATCGATGCGATCCAAGCGGTGTCGGTCCCCTTCGGAGTGTCGAGTATCGCCCAGGCGGCCGCACTGGCCTCCCTCGACGATGACGAGTCGGTTCGCATGAGCACCCAGCGGATCGTGGCCGAACGCGACCGGATGATCGCCGAGCTGAGGGCCATGGGATACGACGTGCCCGATTCTCAGGCGAACTTCGTCTTCGTGTCCGGAACGGGCAGCGCTTTCGTCGAGGCGTGCGCTGCTGCGGGCCTCGTCGTGCGTCCTTTCCCCGAGGGCATTCGCGTCACCGTCGCAGATCCGTCGACGAATGACCGCGTCCTTGAGGCTGCGCGCAGGTTTGTGCGCGGTGGACCCACCCAGTGAGACGAAACATCTCGGGCAGCAGCCAGAGGTGTACCACGGAGAGATGAATAGTACATCGACACCACCACAGTCCTCCGCCGAACAGGGAGGAACTACGACGAGCGAAGACCGCTCCGCGCGTATTGCGGTCACCGTCTTCCCCCTCATGATCATCGCCTCCTTCATTCTCGCGATGCTCCTCCCTGACGTGTTTACACCCCTTGCCGCGGGCACCAACTGGGCGCTCGGAATCATCATGTTCGGCATGGGACTCACCCTGACACTGCCGGACTTCGCGCTCGTCGTCAAAAGGCCACTCCCGGTTCTCATCGGCGTCATCGCCCAGTTCGTCATCATGCCGCTCCTCGCGGTGCTGCTCACATGGGTCTTCCAATTACCCTCCGCGATCGCCGTCGGTGTCATCCTCGTCGGCTGCGCACCCGGCGGCACGTCCTCGAATGTCATCTCCTACCTCTCCAAGGGAGATGTCGCCCTCTCGGTCACGATGACGTCCGTGTCGACCCTCCTCGCCCCCCTCATGACGCCTGTGCTCACCGGATGGCTCGCGGGCGCTTATATGCCCGTCAATGCCACGGCGATGGCGATCTCCATTGTGAAGATGGTTCTCGTGCCCGTTGTCGGCGGCCTCGTCGTGCGCCGCTTCCTGTCGACGATCGTTGAGCCGCTCCTGCCCGCGATGCCGTGGGTGTCCGTGGTAGGCATCTGCTACGTGGTCCTCGCCGTCGTCTCCGTGTCGCAATCGAAGATCCTTTCGGCGGGACTGCTCATCCTGCTCGTCGTCGCGTGCCACAACATTCTTGGCTATCTGCTGGGCTATTTCGCCTCGAAGGTGACAGGCGGACATGAGCGAGTCAACCGCACGATCTCCGTCGAGGTCGGAATGCAGAACTCGGGCCTCGCAGCGACCCTCGCCGTAACCCACTTCGCCGCAACCCCGGAGACCGCACTGCCCGGCGCCGTCTTCTCGGTGTGGCACAACCTGTCCGGCGCCGTCCTCGCAATGCTCTACCGCCGTCGTCCCATCACCGACTGACCTGCATCGACGCGGTTATAAGGCACAATGTGTTGCTGGGCTAGCCCCAGGTCGTGTGGTGTGGGGTCGAGTGGTGGAGGTCGTTGCAGCTGATGGCAACTGCCACCTGGGGATCATGCGTTTGCTGGGCAGGCGTGTGAGGCTTGGTGTCGGCTGATTCGATCTGGTTGTCCATCACCGATATGACTTGCTTCAACTGGGGGGATTCATTTTTCCGTGAAGGATCATTCGAGAGCCACACACCGGACACGAATCAGTGTTCACTCTCACGACACACACCCAACTAAAACCAGGACTTTCCTCCATGAGAGAGTCGAAGACCTCGATCAGAGCAGTGCATTTAGTCCAACAATCCCGGATTCCCCTTAGGTCCGTGTCCTTCCTGGTACCGTGAATGCCCTAGAAATGGTGACGATACACACGAGTGGCACTCAATCACCTGTAATCGTGTCGATCTAGCGAGTGTTGGAAGTGTTCGCGCGACATGGACGTGGTCCAGATCCGCGCCTTAGTTTTGATGTTGCCGTAGGTGCGCTTTTCATCGTGGTCATACCACTTCGCGGCCTCAACCTTGGCCTTCTTCAAGCTCGCGGCCTCGTCCAAGGCAGGCGCAAGGTCGGTGTCCCGGGAGGCCAAAACGACGATGTCGTACATTCCTGAGCGGGCAAGGCGAACAAG
The DNA here is from genome assembly GCF_900155595.1 of Actinomyces mediterranea. Taxonomy (GTDB): domain Bacteria; phylum Actinomycetota; class Actinomycetes; order Actinomycetales; family Actinomycetaceae; genus Pauljensenia; species Pauljensenia mediterranea. Next base: position 832,579 of record NZ_FTPB01000004.1, on the reverse strand, counting down.
GGCGAGAGCACACAGGACGTCCACGCCCTTTTCTTGGCGTGTGGATCGGATGGGGACCTTCTTGCCGTGTTGCCACTCCCACACGTACTTTAACGGGCGTAGGTTCACTGACACCACACCGACGTGGCCACTCTGCCAGTTGGCTTGTTGTTCGAGGTTCCGCCTGTATGCGCTGGCATCGTCCTCCTGCAAGGGGAGGCCGCGGTAGACCTCGACCCGTGCAAGCTCGACTTCATGGTCTCCGTCCTTGTTGCGTGCCTTGGCAAGCTGGCACGCGAACTTGAACGGATCGATGAGTCCTTCCTCTTTGGGGCGGCCCGGCAGGTAGAGTTCAACCCCTGTGAGGTGCACATTCTGGTAGTCGATAACAACGGCCATCTTCGGCAGCATATTGGCCCCTTGTAGGTAGAGTAAACCCCGCCAATCCCAAAGGACGACGGGGAGCTATGGCATGACACTATCAGTGCCCGACCACCCATGCAAGCCCGCACAGCGCATCGACGCGGGCGAGCAGCCTGTGAATCAACGGTGGCCCCGGAGCGATACTCCGGGGCCACCGTCGTATCGAAGGGGAATTAGCGCCCGTAGCGCCCCTGGTAGACGCAGTCGAAGGGCGCATTGCCGTGCATACGGTTCTCAATGGCGCTCACCACGACATCCTTCGCGGTGCGCGTCGCATCGAGGGCGGACGCGCCCTTGGCGATCTCAGCGGTGATGGCCGCGGCGAGGGTGCACCCGGCGCCCGAGACTCGTTCCCTGCCGACTGCGGGAACCTCAAGGACCTCAAGGGTCTCGCCGTCGTAATAGACGTCGAGAGCGGTTCCCGTGTTGAACAGAGTCCCCGCCTTCGCGATGACGACGGGAACCCCTTGGTCGTGGATGCGCTTGGCGGCGTCCGAGAGTTCCTCGACCGTTGTGATCTCGTCGATGCCCGACAGGATCTGCGTCTCGAACAGGTTGGGAGTGATGACCGTCGCTTTGGGGAGGATGAGCTCGCGCAGAGCATTGTCGGTGTCGAGGGCTGCGCCGGGCTCCTGTCCCTTGCAGATGAGGACCGGGTCGACGATGACATTCGGGAACGAGTACTCGTCCAAGGCCTGGGCGACGACGTCGATCGTTGCGGGGGTGCCGAGCATCCCGATTTTCACTGCGTCGGGCGTGCCGTGGACGGATACCGCCGCTTCGATCTGGTCGTGGATGACTGTCGGATCGATGGGGACGAAGCGGTGCCCCCAGTCGTTCGCCGGATCGAAGGAGACGATGCACGTCAGCGCCGTCGCCCCGAATACGCCGAGCTGGTGGAAGGTCTTGATGTCCGTCTGAGCGCCGGCTCCGCCGGAGGCCTCAGACCCTGCAATTGCGAGCGTGAAAGTAGTCATGACTCAAGAGTGGACCAAAAGGCGCAGGAATACCACTCGGGGGAAGACACCGAGATTCAAGCTACGCTATTACGCACACAGTTTCCCTACAAAACTCCTCACGCACGTGGACGATCATTACATATCTGCAGGTCACCGGCTTGGGAGCTGTTCAGCTTAGCTTTGGTTTCCAGAAACTGTGTGCGTTCTGAACGAAGTCCCAGAACATTGCGGAACAATATCCTGGGACTTCACACGGTCGGGGTGGCGGGATTTGAACCCACGGCCTCTTCGTCCCGAACGAAGCGCGCTACCAAGCTGCGCCACACCCCGTATGACTGTTTGAGTATAGCGACCGGGGAATCGCCCTGCAAAAAACGGGTGCTGCCGTGTGCATCACACGCCACGGGCAGGTGTGGATCATGAACGGATGTGGATCATTGTCGCGTCGGGGCGCGTCGCGATCCTTACAGGAGCATAGGGGGAGGTGCCCAAGCCTGCGGACACGTGCAGCATCGACTCGTGACCATTGGCGCTCCAAGCGTGCAGACCCTTCGCATAAGCCCGGTCGATGTCGCAATTCGTCACGATCGCGCCGAAGCCGGGCAGACCGATTTGCCCGCCGTGGGTATGGCCGGCGAGCATGAGATCCGCACCCGCCGAGGTGAAGGCGTTGATGACACGGGTGTAGGGGGAGTGGGTGACGCCGATCCGCAGGGAGTTCTCGGCCGCCCACTCATCACCGACGGGGGTGATCCGATCGCGGTTGATATGCGCGTCATCCGTCCCGAGGAACGACACCGTCTGGGCGGGACCAGCCCCATTGACGGGGATCTCAAGGGTGCCCGAACGGTTCGACAGGTCGAGCCACCCCGCGTCGCGTAAGAGCTTGACCATATGCGTCCACGGCAGATCGGGGATCGTCGGCTCGGGGAGCTTGTGCCCGCCGATGAGGTAGCGTCCCCAATTCTTCTTGCGCGCCGAGTAGTAGTCGTTCGACCCGAGGACGAACACCCCGGGAAGGTGGATGAAGGGCTCGTAAGCGCGTTTGACGAGGTCGAGGCCCTCGACGGCGCCGAAGTTGTCGCCCGTTGAGACGACGAGGTCAATGTCGTGGGCGGAGGCGACGTCCTTGAGGAAGCGGACGATGAACTCCTGGCCCGGGTAGAGGTGGAGGTCGGAGATGTGGAGGATGTCGAGATCGCGGATCTCGCGCTCGGGCGGGAGGGTGACGGTGACGTGGCGGAGGACGGGCAGTCTGCGCTCAACCGATCCCCACGCGAGGGCTGCCATACCCGCGACGGTAAAACCGCCGAGGGCGATGCCGAGGGCGCGGCCCGATGCGATGAGGCCGCGGGGCGCGATCGACGGCTGATCGGCGAGGTATTCGAGGCCGAGCGGCAGATATGCGTCAGTCATTGCTCCCCCTGTCCTCATTCAGCGCCGCCCGGGGGCGGCGCTGAATGACTCTTGAGTGCGGGCCTGCGTGTTGTCCGAGTCGGTCGTCGTCTGCTGCCGGGTGGTTCGGGTGGCCTGCTGGGGGCCGATATAGGCGTTGGGCATTGCCTCCGCCTCCGTTCCCGCCAGGACTGCCGACATGTAGGGCGCCCAGATGTTCTGCCCGACGAAGGTCTCGCCGTAGATCGCGGAGTAGTACCGTCCGTTGATTGTGACATCTGCGACCGGCGTAGTCGAGGCGTTCGCGTGGCCGACCCAGGCGGAGGTGACGATCGAGGGCGTGAACCCCGTGAGCCACGTATTCGAATTGCCGTCGGTCGTTCCCGACTTCGCTGCGAATGGGCGGCCGTCTGACAGCCGCGTCGACGTGTAGTACTGACCCGCCGACGCGGTCAGTAGGGTGGCCACCTGGTCTGCGACGGTGGGGGAGACGATCTCCGCGCAGGACGGCTCGTACTCCTTCAGCGTGTCCTCATCTCGATCGGTGACCGTGAGGATGGACATGGGGGTGCACAGTTGGCCGCGGTTCGCGATGGCGCCGAATGCGCTGGCGACTTCGAGGGGGGAGGCCGATGAGGAGCCGATGATATTCGCGGGAAGCGCTGCGGGCACCTCACCGTTCTGAGTGATGCCGAAGTCGTAGGCAGTTTGGAACACCTGGCAGAAATCGACCCTGGACGCCATATTGACGAAGGCCTGGTTGACGGACAGTCCGGTCGCCTTGATGACGTTCATGGGGCCGTCCTTGCCCGGAAGGTCGTTCACTCTGTAGGGCTCGGTGTAGATGGCTTGGCCGCCGCACCTGAAGGCGCTGGAACCGTAGCTGCGGTTCGTCGACCCGACGGACTCGTACGCCGAGTGCCCCTCCTTGAACCATTCGAGGAGGGTGAATATTTTGAATGTCGATCCGACCTGGAATTCGCCGTCGGCGGCGTAGTTGTTCATCGTTTGCGCGCCCTCGATACCGTATTCAGTGTTCTGCGCCATGGCGAAGATCTTGCCGGTGGAAGGCTCAAGGGAGACGAGGGCGTCGTCAACGCCGGATGCGTCATTGACGGGGATCGTCGCGGTGAGGACGTCCCACGCCGCTTGCTGCATATTGGGGTCGAGAGTGGTGCGGATCGTCAGGCCGCCCGTCTTGAGCAGGTGTTCGCGTTCAGCCGAGGTCGCCCCGTAGGTCTCATCGGCGAGGAACTGGCTGAGGACGTAGTCGCAGAAGTATCCGGCGGAGGTAGAGACGCCCGAGCAGCCCTCGGCCGATGTGGTCGGGTAGAGCATGTCGGCGATCGGGGTCGCAATGCCCTGGTCGTACTCCTCCTGGGTGATGACACCCTCGTTGAGCATCACGAAGAGGACGGTGTTGCGGCGCTCCTGGGCGGCCTCGGGGTAGGTGAGCGGGTCGTAGGCGACGGGCGACTGGACGAGGCCGGCGAGCAAAGCGGACTCGAGGTAGTTGAGCTCCGAAGCGGATTTGGAGAAGTAGCGCTGACTTGCAGCTTCGACGCCGTAGGTGATGGGGCCGAAGGGGGCGATATTGAGATAGCCCGCGAGGATCGAATCCTTATCCATCTTCTGTTCGATGGCGAGGGCGTACTTCATTTCGCGGAGCTTGCGCGCGGGGGTCTGCTCCGTCGCGGAGGTCACCTGATCGGTGTCGCCCTCGAGATAGCCCTTTTCCTGGAGGGCGTTGCGCACGTACTGCTGAGTGATCGTGGATGCGCCCTGGGTGCCAGAATCCGACAGGTTGGAGACGAGGGCTCGGGCGATACCCGTCGCGTCGACACCGTGATGGTCGTAGAAGCGCTTGTCCTCGATCGCAACGATCGCCTGCTTCATGGTGTCGGCGATATTCGCCGAGGGGACGACGATGCGCTGCTTGTCGTAGAAACTGGCGATGACTCCGCCGTATGCGTCGAGCATCTTCGACTGTTCGGCGGGCCGCACCACTTGGATCTCGCTGGGAAGGTCGTCGAAGATCGTCGGAACGGACTTCGCGACGATCGCGGCCGACCCCGCTGCGGGCACGAGCATCCCCGCGCCGAGGATTCCCATGAGTGCGGAGACGCTGAGGAAGGCGAGCAGTAGCGCGACGAGTTGTGCCGGACGGACGAGACGCGGATGCGGTTGCGACATAGCACCAAGAATACGTGCTGTACACGGATTCGGCGCTGAGTGTTGCCTGAGAGATGACCGATGACACCGTGGACTCGGTTTGCCGAAAACCATGACATGTGTGTATCGTCACAGGTGAAAGCTCATAGGCGAGCCATTTGGAGTGCATCTCATGACCCTCGGTGTCGATGAAGACCAGAGTTGGGTGGCGAAGGCGCTGTGCGCCTCCTACGAACCCGACGCGTTGTTCGTTCAAGGCGCGAGTCAGCGCCAAGTGAGGCTGCGCTGCCTTCAATGCCAGGTCCGCCTCGAGTGCCTGGCCGACGCCCTCGAATCCGAAGCGAATTTCGGCGTCTGGGGCGGCCTGACCGAACGAGAGCGTCGGGCGATCCTGCGCCACTATTCCCACGTGACGAATTGGAAGGAATGGCTGGAGGCGTCTAACGATCCTCTCGCGGTGGAGATCCGCGAGCCGAAGGTTCCGCGAGTCCTCGCACACGTGAGAGGATGACGCCATGACTACATGGGAATATGCAACGATCCCGTTGCTCACGCACGCCACGAAAGCCATCCTCGACCAGTGGGGCGCCGACGGGTGGGAACTTGTCCAGGTGATTCCCGGTCCGACCGGGTCGGAGAACCTCGTCGCCTACCTCAAGCGCCCGATCGAGAAATGACCCGCTGATCCGACTGACGAAGCGGCCTCGAACCATTCGGTTCGAGGCCGCTCGTGACGTTGGCGGGGGACGTCGGGTCACCGCGCGCGGCGCGCCAAACGATCGACGTCGAGCAGAGTCACCGCGCGACCCTCGAGACGGATCCATCCGCGCGACACGAAGTCGGCGAGGGACTTGTTGACCGTCTCACGAGACGCGCCGACCAGCTGGGCGAGTTCCTCTTGGGTGAGGTCGTGGGGGACGTGGACTCCTTTGTCGGATACCGTTCCGAAACGGTCCGCCAGATCGAGGAGCGCCTTGGCGACGCGCCCGGGCACATCGGAGAAAACCAGGTCGGACAGGGACTCGTTCGTGCGGCGCAGGCGCTGGGCGAGAGCCTTGAGCATGTGTTTCGCCAGTGCGGGATTCGTATCGAGGATCTCCATAAGGTCCTCGTGCTCGAGGAAGAGCAGGGAGGCCGGGGACACGGCGGTCGCCGTCGTGGAGCGGGGGCCCGGATCGAAGAGGGTGAGTTCACCGATGATCTCGCCGGGGCCGAGGACGGCGAGCAGGGACTCGCGTCCATCATTCGAGGTATGACCGAGTTTCACCTTGCCCTCGGTCACGATATACAGACGATCCCCGAGGTCGCCCTCGTCGAAAAGGGTTTCACCGCGGCGAAGCGTCGTGTGGCCCATCTTCTGTTGGAGGGAAATCTGCTGGGCTTCGTCGAGGCCGCCGAAAAGCGGAACCTGGCTGATGAAGTTGCCGTCACCGAACATTTGGCGCGAGCTCCGTTCTGCTCATTGGCCCCGGAGGAGTCCGGATGGCCGACGATGGTTGTCTCATCAACTCCAAGACGTTCGGTCCTGGAGTCTTTCATGACTCACCACACATTATGCCCCGAGAAGTGCGCCGTGCGTAACAATGCGCGGTGAGCCGTTGAATTCGTCAACGAGCGATGACCGGTGTGGGAATACGACCACGCTCAGCGCAGGTCCGCCGCTTTCTCCGCCTGGCGCCGGTCGCGGGCGGTGAAATGGGCACCGACCGGATTCACTTTTTCGACCTGCGCGCGAAGCGCCTCCTCGTCGCGTCCACGCCTGCGCACCGAATGGGACACGATTCCCATGCCGATGAGCAGCGCGCCTGCGATGATGAAGCGACCCGAATAGCCGGATGCTTGCAGGTGGTGGGAGATATTCGCCCCGAAGGTGTTCCACTGGTCGAGCCAGCGCAGCATCGGAAGCACGGTCTGCGCCGTCAGCCCGGGTACGATGACCCACGGCAGTCCCGCGATGAGCGCGAGGACGCCGGTGAACCAGGAGCCCAGTGATGATGTGCGGGCGAAGGCGACGATAACGGCGAGGGCGAGGAGGCCCCCCAGGAGTTCGCCCACCCCGAGAGCGGAGACGATCCCGGTCGTCATCGAGTTATTGTCGGCGAGGGTGAAGCGCGCCCCCGCGTCCGCCATGAGGTACCAGGCGACGGGCGCCGCGATGAGGGTCCCCAGTAGGGAGCCCCAATGCGCCCCGGTCCGTGAAGGGACCTCCGCGATGAGGGTTGTCCCTTCGAAGAGCGCGTCATCGAGGGATTTCGGCGTCGTTGAGGCGATGCGGTGCCCTGCGGTCTCTTCGCGGGGCTTCCACGCGGCCTCTCTTTCGGGTTCGGGCGCGTCGAGGGGCGCCGGGGTGATGAGGGAGCGGCGCCGTGTCAGCGTGTCTTCCAGATCCGAGCGCGGGGTAGGGGCAGTCGCCTCTGGTTCTGTGCGGTTCGCGAGGACGTCGCGCGGCGTCGGCGTCGGGTCAGTGGAGATGGCTTCGGGTTCGGGCTCCGGCTGCGGGCTCATCGCGGGGATGGTCGTCGTGCGATGGCCGACGATCACCGGTTCGATCTGAGCGGTTTCAACGGGGGAGGACTCTCCGATGATGTCCTCGGCGTCGGTGACTTCGCCGGGCATGTCGACTTCTTCACCGGTGAGGACGGCCCCCCGGTCGCGCACCGCCGCCCACATCCTCTCCGACGGGTCGTCCGCGTCCACAGGGGCGGGCATCGCTTCGGGCGCCGTGATGGGCGCCGCATCTGCGGGAGACGGCGAGAGGGGCGATGAGTTCGCCGTCTCGTCCGGCGATTCATCGACGAGGACGGGGCCGCTCGTTTCAACGCTGAGCTCGTCATACTTGGCGACGACGGGTCCGGCCTCCTCGACGACGAGCCGTGCTTCTTCAGCAGCGGCATCGCGGGTTGGGTCCTCGGATTCTTCGGCCTTGTCCGCAACCGGTGCCGTCATCGGCTCCTCGACGGTGTCGATGTCAGGGGCGGGCGCCTCGGGTTCTTCGAAGGTTTCGGGCGTCGGAGCAGCGGCGTCATCCATTTCAGCCGCTATGGGGTCCGGCTCGTCGACCCGGAGGCTCTCTTCAACCGGTTCCGGCTCATCGAAGCGTGTCGGCTCCTCGTCCTGGTCGAATAAAGGAGCATTTTCGTGCGCGACCGTGGCATCCCCGTCCGCAATCGGCGCGTCCTCATGAGCCGCAGTGTCGGCCTCTTCCGGCTGTTTGACGTCGGAGGGCTCAACTGTGGAATCATCCGTGGACGCGGACTCGTTATCGGTTTCCGGGTCATCCGCGTGCGAATCGACGTGCTCGTCCGCGTCGGTTCGTCGCGGATCTGAGTCCCCGTCGGTTCGGGGAACGGACTCGAAGACGAAGGCGGGGTCGAGAGTGAACTCGGTGTCGGCTGCATCCCCCGACTCTGTGGGGCCGCGGAAATCCGTATCAGACATGGTGCTCCTCCTGCTTGTGGGCACACGATAGCGGGAAAACGGCGCAATTCCACGCTCATATGTCGGCCCGCCTCCGATTCAGGAGGACGGGTTCGTCACCGTCTCGTCGTCGAGCGCAACAGCGTCCTCGGGCCCCTCCTTGACGACTGTCTCTCCCTCATCCTCGGGGGCGGCGACGGGGCGTGGCCGCGCCCAATGGACGCCGACGCTCGTCGTCGCCAAAACAAGGCCGAGTGCAGTCAGAACGGGGGCGGCGAGCGACACCTGGGTCGACAGCGAATACCCGGGCGTTGCAACCTTGCCGGTGAGGGACGTCCACAGTGGGACGAGCATATAGCCGGGAATGACGAGGACGATCCACGCGACGAGTTGAGGGCCAGTCAGCGAGTGGACCGACATGAGGGTGATGCACCCGAAGATGAGGGCGATGACCAGCCCGTACACGGGTATGAGCGGATGCGACGAGGACAGTCCCGATAGGCCGTGTGCCGCGACCGATGTCGTATCGTCGGGGGCGATCATGATGGTGAGGACCACCGCGAGCAGGGCGAGAGGGAGGGTCGCGGAGGTCACCCACGCATGTCTGTGCTCGCGCAGCACTCGCCGGGGAGTATCGGCGTCGACAACGGTCGGCGCGTGTCGAGCCGACGCAATGGCGATGGCGGCGCACGCCGTCATGACGGTGACCGACACGGGATAGAGGCTCCACACGACGGCCGCGCGCATATCCAATGCGTCGATGCGCGTCGACTGCAAGAGCGGGATGCGCAGGAAACCGGTGAATTGTGCCGCTCCGATGAACAAGGAGACGACGGAGGTCACGATCATGCCTGCAGGGGACTCCTCGCAGTTCATGGAAATGAGGGCGAGGAGGATGGAAGCCAGTGCCATGCCGATGAGTCCCTCCACAGATGCGAGGGGCTGGCCGATCGCCGTCTGCCCTTGGACGTCGACCATTGACGACCCGAGGAGGACGAGGGCGATGGGCGAGAAGATGAGCGCGTAGAGGCCGCTGCGCGCATGCGCTGAGGACAGGGGCGATGGAGTCGGCATACCCTAAGTATGGTGCTTTACGAGTTCTTTGGAGGGGGCGCGCCCTGCCCGCCCTCGCTGATGAGCGGAGCCGGGCTCTCCGAGCCGCGGCAACGTACTCTTGACGGGTGACTATTGACGCCCTCGTCGATCCTGAGATCAGCCTCATCGCAGCCGTCGCCGGACGCGCTGATGTGCGCGGGGCATTCGATTCCGCCCGCGGCGTGCTCGCCGACCTGAGATTCCACGAAGGGCTGCGGCGCGGATGGGAGGAGGCCCGAGCAGAGGCCGGCGTCAGGGAGGCGACCGCACTCGCGATCCTCATGGGTGCGCGCACCAGCGTTGACGACCTGCGCATCGCTTCCCTGAAGGATGCCCGTGGCGAGGGGCGCGCCGCAGATGATCCCGCGATGGATGCCGCTCTGGGAGCGTGGAGGGCTCAATTCCACCTCGTCTCCCTCTTCCCGCCTCTCAATACGCGCATGTCGGCGCTTCACCGTCCGCCCGCATTCCCCGCACTTATCGCATCCCTGCACAGGGACTTGTGCTCCGCGCTCGTCGAGTCGGGGCGCCTCGACCCCAGTGGTGTGGCGATCCCCGCTGATCCGGTCCGGCTCGCCTACGCGATACGGCTGTTGGGAAGCGGACTCGGAGCCATCGAATCCGCAGCCGCCCTCGTCGCGCACTTCCGCGTCCGCGAGGTCTTCACCCCCGCCTCGGCCGCGGTCGGGGCGGCTCTTGCCCGGTGGGTCCTCACCGTCAGGGGCGTCGACCCGACGGGGGTATGCGTCATTTCAGCGGCCGACGCCCTCGATCAGGCGGGCGGTGTGCGCGACCTCGCGGGGTGGGTGAGTGTCGACGAGGACGGGCTCGCCCGCTGGATGGTCCACTTCGCCGACTCCATCGTCTACGGCGCCGAGGTGGGAGCCGACATCGCGCTCCACGTTCAAGCGCGCAAGCTGTCGTGAGTATTTAGCCGCCGTGTGCGCCACATGTGACGGCGGGGAATCGGATGGCCTAGGCGGCCCTGCGAGATGCGAGGAGCGCCCATGCGCCGACGCCGACGCCCACCGCGATGCCGACCCCGGCGGCCGCGACGGGCAGCGGGAGTTGCGGGACTCGGCGGCGCACTCTCGCCCTCGTCGTGAAATGCATGATCTGCCAGCCTCGTTCAACAGCGATATCGCGCAGTCCTCTGTCGGGATTCACCGCCACGGGGTGCCCGACGCTCGCGAGCAGAGGCTCATCCGACACGGAATCCGAATACGCCCAGCATTCGGCCAGGTCCCAGCCCTGTTGTGCTGCGAGCCTCGCGCACGCTTCTGCTTTGCCATGCGCCTGGTTGTAGTGGAGGATCTCCCCGGTGTATGCGCCATTCTCGTCGATGCCCGCGCTGGTCGCCAGGACGTGGTCGGCCCCGAGCATCCGAGCGATCGGGCGGACGATCTGCTCGACGGAGGCAGAGGCGATGACGATCGGATGCCCCTGTGCGCGATGGGAGGCGATCTGCTCGAGCGCCTGTACGTAGCAGACCGGGTCGATGACTGCGCCCAGCGAATCCTCCACGATCCTCTCGACCGCATGCGCATCCATGCCCCGAGCGAGATCGCCGATGACGCGCGCCATCTGATCCATCCGCTCCTCATCGGCGCCTTGGATGAGATAGGGCAGGTGGACGATGACCGACATGAGTGCGGCGCGCCTCGAAATGAGCCCGGCGTCGACGAAGGAGCCCTGCAGGGCGAGCGACGAGGACGTCGCGAGGATCGTCTTGTCCAGGTCGAAGAATGCTGCGCAGCGAGTAGATGACGGCTGATCGGTCATCGGGCCTCCACTAGGCGGGGTGTCGTTATCCACAGTTTCATCGGTTGAATAAGTCTTCCACAGATCCGCTGTCGCGTCCTTGTGTTCGGTGGTGCCAATGAGGTGGCCTAGGACCATGACGGGATCAGATGAAGCCCAGGGGCGCCAGACGCCCAGGCGGGGCGTGCACTGCGATGGACTGACGGGCCCCGACCTCGCGCATGTCCGCGACATCCTCGCACTCGTAGGGGGAACCGAATGGACGATGAGCTACGAGGATTCCCTTCCCGCCCTCGTGTGTACCCAAGATGCGCAGACGGCGGCCCACTGGGCGGGTCTCGCAGTGGCGACGGTGCGCATCGGGGAGCGCGGGAGTCTGCGCCTGCCACAGGACAATTCCCTGCTCGCTCAGATCATCGCCTCCACCGAAGGGGCAACAGCGCAGGAGACGCCACCGGGCAGCCGCTCTGGACGCTTGCGAGCCTCGTGGCTGACGCGCGCCTGGCAGTGCTCGGCGCGGGCTATCGATGCTTCAGACTACGAGTCGGAGTCCGGCCGTACAGCACCAATTGCCTGTATCGGCGTGTGCGGCTGGAACGGAGGGGCCGGGGCGTCGACACTCGCTCACCGCCTCGCAATCCGTGCAGGAGGAGTGCTCATCGACGCCTCGGGGTCCGCTCCCGGAATCATTGACGAGGGCGCAGCGGCGCACCCGGGCCTCAGGTGGTGCGATATCGACCCCGCCGAAAACGCTTTCGCCGCGGACTTCATCACGCACCTGCCCGAGTCGGGGAGCCTCCCATTTCTCGCCGGAGACGTCGGGGGAGTCGCAGACCCCGTGGATCCGCGGCTCATCCCAGTGATTGACGCCTGCCGCAGGGGAATCCGCATTCGCCGCGGTGCGGGCGACCATCCCCTCATCGTCGTTGACGCGGGGCGCTGGGGGGAGGGCGCGCACCGAGGATCGATTGCCTATATGGACGCCCTCGTCCTTGTCGGACACTCCGGCCTTCGTGGGGCATCCGTTCTGGCCTGCTCCTACGAATTGTGGACGCCTGAGTTGCCCCATATCCTCGTCTTCCGCGGCGGCCACCGCGAGCACATCGAAGCGGCGGCGCCGGGGGCACCACTCCTGTCCTACGCCGATGCATCGGGCAGTAGGGCTCTTCGATTCGGACGCGACGACATCACTACCGCAGTGCGGCGACTCCTCGGACGCCACTGGGCGAACCGCTTCACTCAGGAGGCTTCATGACCACTGACGACGCGGCACTCAAAGCACTCGCAGCGGGAGAGGGCCTGGCACGTGCGATCCAATCGACTGCGCGCCCCGGATCGGGCATGCGCGAGGCCACTATGGCGATGGAACGGGTGCGTACACTCGCCCAGGGGATCGGCCCCGACCTCGCGCCCCTCATTGCAGACCCTCTGGTCACCGACGTCCTCATCAACTCCGGGGCCGTGTGGATCGACCGCGGCGGGGGACTCGAACGGGTCGACACCGCGATTGCAGGAGAAGAGGGGACCCGTCGCCTCGCCATCCACATGGCCGCTGCCTGCGGCAAACGCCTTGATGACTCGAGCCCCATCGTCGATGGGACATTGCCCGGAGGAGTGAGGCTTCACGCGGTCCTGCCCCACCCGAGCGCATCGGGAACCCTTGTGTCGTTGCGTACATCGCGGGCGCAGGCGCTGAGCATCACAGATATGGAGGAATCGGGCTCCATCGCTGCGCTCATGGCGGCGGTACTGCGCAGGCTCGTCGAACGCCGCGCGAATGTCCTCGTCTCGTGGGCGACGGGCTGTGGGAAAACGACCCTACTGTCCGCGCTCCTCGGCCTCGTCCCCGCTCACGAGCGGATCGTCTGCATTGAAGAGATCCCCGAACTGCGGCCCGACCACCCGCATATCGTCTGCCTCGCCGAGAGGAGGGCGAATATCCAGGGGGCGGGCGCGATCCCACTGTCGGAACTCGTGCGAGCCGCCATGAGGATGCGGCCCGACCGGCTCATCCTCGGTGAATGCCGGGGAGTCGAGGTGCGCGATGTCCTCCTTGCCCTCAACACGGGCCACGACGGCGGGTGGGCGACGCTGCACGCCAATGGGGCGGACGATGTGCCCGCGCGTCTGATGGCGCTCGGAGCGCTTGCGGGGATGAGCGACACGGCGATCGCCGCGCAGGCCGTCGCAGCGATTGACGCCGTCGTTCATATGCGCAGGGGCCCGGTCGGGGCAGACGGCGTGAACAGAAGGCGGTGGGTGGCGCAGGTCGCCGTATTGGAACGAGAAGGCGGGGAACTGCGCTCCGTCCTCGCCCTCACCGTCGACGAGGACGGAGCAGCGCGCACACACGCCGGATGGGACAGGCTCTGCGTCGTCACCGGGCCGATTGACTGTGATGCATTCGTACCCGACCGGGGCGAATGATGGGGACGCTCCTCGGTGTCAGCGCCGTCGTGCTCGTCGCCATGGTCATCGTTGGCGATGGAGTCTACCGGCGCCGATGCATTGTCGCGTGGCGGAGAACGAGCAGTCGTGCGACAGAACACGCCAGAGCGCGGGCGATAGCGGGAAGCGCGCGCGAGCCCAGCGGCCCGGTGCTCGCACTTCTCATCGTCGATGTCGCAGCGAGACTGCGCGCGGGTGCTCCCCTGGATGGCGCATGGCGCGCCGCCTGGGATGAGGCGGAACTTCGTCCGCCTTGGTGCGGTATTGACGACAGGGGAGTTCCGCGCGTCGTGGCCGCCCTCGCTCACGAGCACTCCCTTGCCGAGGTGAGGGGCCTCGGTGACCTGCGACAATACTGGAGGGGGAGGGGAGTGAGGGCCAGGGCCGCGCGACGAGCGGCGCAAACCCTTAAGGCGGCATGCTCGCTGACGGTCATGCTGGGCTCGCCCGTCGCACAGGTGCTCGACCTCGTCGCCGACGGAGTCGACGAGGCCGAATCGGCTGAGGAATCGAGACAAGCCGCGACCTCAGGAGTACAGACCTCCGCGCGAATCATGACCGCCCTGCCCCTCGTCGCACTCGGCGGCGCATGGGGACTGGGCGCCGATCCGATAGCGCGCTTCACTGACGGCGGGGTGGGAACACTATCCGCCCTCGTCGGCGTCTCGTGCATGATCGCGGCTCATCTTGTGAGCAGAACTCTGATCAGGCGCGCCCAATGCTCAGCCGACGGAGTCGATTCGGCGGTCCTATGCGACCTCGCCTGCGCGGGCTTGGAGTCAGGAGCGTCGATTCCCCGCATCATTGAAGCCCTTGGAATGGCCGAAGGCAGTGAGCGGCTCGAGAGGATCGGCCGCGAGATCGCGCTCGGGGTCGCTTGGGATCGCGCGTGGGAGGAATCCCCCGAAGAGGCGCGGGCGCTCGCGCGCGCCCTCAAATCCGCCTGGTGCGACGGGGTGGCGCCGGGGCCGATGCTCCACCGCGCATCCGCTCAAATCCGTTCCCGGCGTGCGGCCGACGCCCGCATTGAAGCCGAGAAACTCGGTGTCCATTTGGTCGCCCCTCTGGGCGCCCTGCTCCTGCCCGCATTCATCGCCCTCGGAATATTGCCGATCATCATGCACCTCATGGCGACGGGCAGCGGATTCACGTAGAGCCCCCTATCAGCTCCGAGTCCGATCCGAGGGGAGTGCCAGGGTGACGAGCGCGCCCCGCGGGCGCTGGTCGGCGGGGTGGACAACAACATTGTTTTCTGACGCTGTGTCATAATAGTGCGGTGCGTGCACAGCGCACCTCGATCCACAAAGAAGTGCGACAGGCCAATTCGTTCACAGAGCAGAGGCCGCGCACTCGCCGCGAGCGCCCGCGTCAACGAGTCTGAAAGCCCCCACATCGGGGCCGATTACCGGTACTACATTCAGGAGGACTCATGTACACGATCGCCGCAGCCCACACGCGCCTCATCGCGGCGCGCATCGCAATGGCAGCGCACTTCGAATCCCTTGCGCGCGCCGACGGGCGGGATTCAGAAGAGGGGTCGACAACAGTCGAATACGCGATCGGAGCAGTGGCCGCAGCGGGATTCGCGGGCCTGCTCCTCGTCATCTTGAAATCGGGGGCCGTCAAAGGATTGCTCCAGGGCATCATCGAGTCCGCGCTCACGCTATGAGGGCACTGCCCGAGCGCCGTCGGGGGCCGGGGCGGGGGCGCGACGGCGGATCCGTCACAGTCGAACTCGCCATCGGGTTCGTCGCCGTCGTCACGATGATCGCCCTCATCCTCGTCGTCGCCCAGACCTCCCTGACACGGCACAGGCTGTGCCACGCCGCCCGCGAAGGGGCGCGCGCCTATTCGCTCGGTGCCCCCGATAGCGCATCGGTGGCCGATAAGGCACTCGGAGTGCTCGCGGAGCGCGGAGGCGCCGTGCACCTGTCACGATCCGAACGATGGGTGACGGCGACCGCAACAGCGCCCGGTGTCGCCATCGGATCCTTCACAGCGGGATCCGCTTCGTGCACGGTGCAGACCCTCATGGAATCGACAGCGCCATGAGATCCCGCACCCCGCGAATGAGTCGCGGACTCGTCGGCGCGTCGTGGCTCATCGCAGTGATCTGCATGCGGATCGGCATGAACGGCGAGCGTCGGGACTCGGGGCTCCGTCGGGGAGAGCGGGGTTCGGGCACCGTCCTCGTCGCGGGCATTGTCGCCTGCGCGCTCGTCCTCGCCATCGCGGTCGGCGCAATGGGCGACGTGTACGCGGCGCGAGCCCGGGTCGAAGCGGTCGGCGACCTCGCCGCACTGGCGGGAGGGGATGCGTCTGCGACGGCACCCTTCCAGGACGTGGGGTCGCGGCCCTGCGACCAAGCGGCGACAGTTGCTCAGCGCAATTCCATGACCCTCGAATCCTGCGAGGTCGTGGGTGCGGACACCAGAGTGATCGTCTCCGATGCGACGGTGATCGCGGGATGGTCGGTGACGCTTCGGGCCCGCTCTCGCGCCGGGCCCGAAGAAAGCTCAATCCGGGGCGACTAATTCCCAGGAAACTCACAGGCCCACTCCATGGTGTTACAAGGAGGGCTCCGTATCTTTATATCCATCGAGCCAATGCCCCGAGTGGAGCGAGCACCACGAGAGGCGAGAAAGGGACATATTCGAAGACTTGCACTGTGTTGATGGGATGCCGTGAGGGGTCGACCGCTTCGGTCGGCCCCTCACGGTGTCTGCAGTAAGCACCGCCGCTCCGGAGCCGCCGCGACTGACGATGGCGGTGCGGCCGGGCGCGGCTACTCCCCGGGGCAGCGCTCCCTCAGGAAGTCCATGAGCGCGAGGGCGCCCGCTTTGGACAAGGGCTCATTGCCGTTCCCACACTTGGGGGACTGGATACAGCGCGGACACCCCTCCTCGCAGTCGCACGATGCCACAGCATTCCACGTCGCTTCAACCCACTCGGATGCCCTGTCGAAACCGCACTCCGCGTGCCCCGCGCCACCGCGGAAGGCATCGTGGACGAATACCGTCGCCGTTCCCGTGTCGTCGTGCAGAGCAGTCGACAAGCCGCCCAGATCCCAGCGGTCACAGGTCGTGATCAGCGGCAATAGGCCGATCGCCGCATGCTCAGCCGCATGCAGCGCCCCGGGAAGATCCTCCTGTTCCAGCCCCGCCGCCACGAGTGCGCCGGGGCCGAGTTCGTACCACACGGCCTTCGTCTCAAGAGTCCTCGTCGGCATCCTCAGCTCCACGTTGCGGATGAACTCCAGGCCGGGCAGGCGCAACAGATCGTAGTCGGTGACCCGCGTCGACACATCGACTGCGCCGAATCTCCAGGTGACGAGACCGTCGGACGATGACCACGATCGTTCGGCGTTGACGATCGACACCGACACGTGCTGTTTCGCCCTCGTCCGTAGCGGGGTGCGGACCTCCTCGACGACGGCGACCCTCGTCCGATCCGCCGACCTTCTAGCGGAGGGGGGCATGAGTGAGGACACCGGCGTTTGCTGCACCGAATCCTCCCGGATGGGGGCCTCCAAGGACGACAGGGACAGGACGTGGAATGTGCGGCCCTGATGGACGTAGATCGCATCGGGGAAGACCTGGGCATCGGCTGCAGCCTCGTCAACGGTGCCGATGACTGCCCCCGAACGGGCGTCCACGATCTGCACATCCCCCGCGCCGCCTCGCAGATCCGTCAGATCCGAAACGCGTTCGAGCCTCGTTGCATCCCAGAACCAGCCGGCCTCCCTGCGCCGCAGATAACCATCGGCAGTCAAACGCTCCGCCAGAGCGATAAAACCCGGGCCGAAAAGCCGCAGGTCTTCATCGTCATTGCGCGACTTCGACAAGGGAAGCTCCGATGCAGCCGCGCACAGGTGCGGGGCGAGGACCCACGGATTGCCCGGGTCGATGACCGCGGACTCGACGGGCGCGAAGATCTGGTCCGGGTGGCGGATGAGATAAGCATCCAGGGGATTGTCGGAGGCGATGAGCACGGACACTCCCGCAGAGCCCGCCCGCCCCGCGCGGCCGATCTGCTGGAACAGGGAGGCACGCGTGCCGGGCCAACCGGCGCTGATCGTCGCATCGAGGCCGGAGATGTCGAGCCCCAACTCCAGTGCCGAGGTCGTCGCGACGGCCCTCAGAGAGCCCGTGCGCAGTCCCCGTTCCAACGCCCTGCGCTCTTCGGGCAGGTATCCGCCCCGATAGGCGGCGACCCTGCCCGCGTCAGGGGAGCCGAGGGCACTCAAACGCCGCTGCATTTGCGCCGCCACTGTTTCCGCGCCCCCGCGGGAGCGGACGAAGGTGAGGAGGCGGGCGCCCTCGGCGACCATTGCGGCGCCGAGCCGGGAGGCTTCGGTGTGTGCGGAGAGGCGGCGCGTCGGCGCCTCCACAACGACATCCTCTCCTGAGGCGGCGCGCAGGAAGTCGGAGATGTCGACCTCCGACTCGTCGGCGATGAGCTGCCCCTGCCACAGGGCGAGGTGGTGCGCTCCCGCTGGGGAGCCGTCCTCGTCGATCGCCAGTGTCGGCCTGCCCGTCATCGCTTCGCCCACTGCAGCGGGGTCGCGGATGGTCGCCGAGAGCATGATGATCCGCGGGTCGGCGCCGAGATGGTGGGCGATGCGCAACAGGCGGCGGATAACGAGGGCGATGTGGCTGCCGGTGACGCCGCGCCAGTGGTGGAGTTCGTCAATGACGATGTAGCGCAGGGACGCGAGGAAACGGGTCCACCTCTCGTGGCCGGGCAGCATGACGTAGTGGAGGTAATCGGGGTTGGTGAGGAGGATGTCGGCATTCGTCCTCGCCCAGTCCTTCGCCTCGCGCGGGGTGTCCCCATCGGCGGTGGTGGCGCGCACCCCGGCGAGCTCCGAGCCTGTGCCCGAGGCGCCGGATCCGAGGAGGCGCCCGAGGCCTGCGAACTGATCCGCGGCGAGAGCCTTCGTCGGCGACATGTACAAGCACGTGGGTCGGCGCCGGATCTGGGAGATGCGCCCGACTTCGTCGCCCTCGATAATGTCGGAGAGGATCGGCGTCCATGCGATGGTGGACTTGCCCGAGCCGGTGCCAGTGGCGACGACGACGTCACGTCCGCTGTGAATTGCGTCGAGCGCCTGGGCCTGGTGACTCCACGGGCACTCCGCTCCGCGCGCGGCCCACGCGGCCACGACCTGCGGAGCGACCCATGCGGGCCAGTCTGCGTGGCGGGCACTGCGCCCGGGGAGGACGTGCATGCCGACGAGGCAATCATTGTCGGCGCTGCGCCGGTGCAACAGATCGACGAGGGCGCCTACGCCGGGTGGAGGCGTCGACGAGGGTGTGGACTCCACCAGTGACCTCCTTGTGGCGGACTATGTGCGCGGATCCATCCAACCGAGTGTGTGAGCCGCGGCTTCCTTCATGTATGCGATGGCGGAGATGCCGGTGGAGATTCCTGCGGAGATATTCTCGCGCAGCTGGCGGCGCGACACTCCAGCGCCCGCGTCGATGACGAAATCGGCGCAGACCTGCACCGAACCGGAGTCCGAGGGGATCCAGTACACGGTGGGGAAGTACTTCTCGCGGTTCCACGAGTCCGCCGCCGCGAAGATCGAATGCGCTGCGGCATCGGCCGACAGCTCCGTGTCCCACATGGCGCGGATCGAAATGAAGCGTCCCGATGCATCGAAGGTGAGGAGGAAGAGGACCTTGTCGAAGACGGCTCCTGCGGCTCGCCCTTCGAGGAGGATGTCGAGTTCGTAGCCCATGTCACGCACATCGGTCACGAGGCGGGCGAAGTCGACAGGGAAGGGCGTCGAGTCGTCGGAGGGGACGGAATAGGGGGTGCTCATGCCTGCTCCTGCACTGGTGTGGACTCATCGGCCCAAGTGACGAAATCAGGCAGCCCCTCTTCGAGATCGGAGAAGAACCCCATGATCATTGCCATGGATGTTTCAAAGAAGGAATTCAACTGGGCTTCGGTGAGTCCCTCCATTGCGACGACATTGCATTCGGCGATGAGGCCGTATCGGCGCCCGTCTTCCAGGGGTGCGAGATAGGCTTTGGGGCCGGTGCGCGTGGAGTTGCAGGCGGCGACCTCATCGACGAGGTCGGTGAATTGGGCGTCCGTTTCAGCGATACCCCGCCACTGAGCGCGCAGCTGCAGGATCTGCGGGTTTGAGGCGTTCCAGAAGTAGACGGCGTTGCGCGTGGGGCAGGCGAGTTCGGCATCGTCGAACTGGCCGAAGGAAACGTCGCGACCGGCGAGCAACGTTCTGATTCGCTCGGTGTCGACGGGCGTCGTGGCGGGCACGGATTCTCCTGGGGCGAGGGATGGCAACTCAGTCTCACCAACTCTATCCGAGGGCGCACGCCTCGGCCCGGGCAAACGAGTGCGCGCGGTGAGCGGATGCTCGTCGGTATTCAGTCACTGTCGAGGACCCGCCGGGGGATCGTGCAGCATAAGACGGTAAGGTGGCGTTCGAACGTCATCCGACTGCGCGCAGCACAGATGAAGTCCGGGCCGATGCAGATAGCGATGTGGAAGGAGCCTCCGATGTCATACGAGCACCCATCGGCGGACCGCACTCGCCGGCCCTCCGCCGAACCCCGCCCGTCCGCCGGGGAGCGCCGGGCGCTGTCGGAGGCCAAGTGGTACGGGGCCAGGCTGCGCAGGAGGCTCGTCGCGGCCCTTGCCTGCATCATCGCCGCGGCGGCGCTCACCCGGGGCGCGGTATACACCGCCTGGGGTCAAAGCGCCGACACCCTCTTCATGGAGGCGGCGATGAGATGGAGATTCTCATTGGGCTCGTACGCCTCGCTCATCACGGGGCTCGTGTCGGTGCCGGCGATCATTCTCGTCGCGGTCGCAGTCGTCGGAGTAGCAGTGGCCAGGCGTCGCCCGACCCTCGCCGGTCGCGCCGTCGGCATGGTCGCCGCCGCGAATGCGTCGACCCAATTGCTTAAAGCAGTGCTGGAACGGCCCGATCTCGATGTGACGACGGTGATCCCCAACTCGCTGCCATCGGGTCATACGACTGTTGCAATGTCGGTGACCCTCGCCCTGGTCATGGTGGCGCCTGAATGGCTGCGAGGCCCGTCCGCGTGGGTGGGGTGGCTGTGGACTGCGCTCATGGGGTTCGCCGTCATGATGTCGGCGTGGCACCGTCTCGCCGATGTTCTCGTCTCCGTCCTCATCTGTGGAGCGTGGGCGCTGCTGCTCACCCCCATCGAGCAGCGGGCCCGGCATGTCCCCGGGATGCGCCGCACAATGCTGTGGGCAGTCGTCATCGTCTTCGCCTTCGCCGTCGTCGCCTCGGTGATCGCACTCATCGGAGTGGATGTCGCAGCCGTCGCGACTCCCGGGGCGTCGGGTTACGGGTTCTCCCATTTCTTGGCGGAGCAGCCGTGGCGCGCGCGCCTGCTTGCCGTGACCGGGATGCTGTGGATCATCAGCGTCACCGGCTTCGTCATCCACGAGGTCGACTCCCTGTGCGATTCCCACGACCGGTGATCCGAAAGTCCCACGACCGGCGATCCGAAAGATGCGTACGAGGTTGTCATAGGGAGCGGTGGAATCGGCGTGCTGTGCCGCGCCTTCGTCTGTGGTTGTCTAAGGTTTTCGCAGTCGGTGGGGCCGACCACAGGTCGCCCGAGCACACACAGGTGGTGGGGCTCCGTCCTCGTCCGCTTCGGATTGGCTGTGCGACTCGTGCCCGCGACCGAAGCCTGCGCTGGTCGACGCCGCCACCTGCGCCCCACAACACCAACGCCGATCCGAACGCTACACACACCATCGGAACACTCCGCACACCATCCGAACATTGCACCGTTCACATCCAGGCCGCACCGCTCCGAACAAGGCCACACCGTGTGGAACAGGACCACAGCGTGTGGAAACACGCACTGATCCACCCGCAGACGGAAGGATGCTGTAATAGCGTCCGATCGAACGGCAACCAGCCAAACTGCACACACTCCCCGAACACCACACTGTGCGACACACGTGTCCGTGACTGTGAACTGCAGATATAAACAACAACTCAACAGACCACCACGAACCAACACACAGACTGTGTGCAGTTATGCCAGCCAACACGAACAACGAGCGGGCGGACCAGGTCTGCCGGGACCGCCCGCCGGGCGGTCGGCGGCATCGGTCGCATCTCGCAGCACCAAGGACGGGCGGTCGATCATGCGGGAAACAAGTGAATGAAGCGACGAACATTACTCAGTAATGGGACTTTATACCTAGGAGATTATGGGTCGGTGACCGTCTGGTGAATTATTCCGGCGTGTTGCATATCTAGTGGCTCGACTCCCCAGGGGCCCCTAGATACAGTGGTGCCTGTTCGTCTCAAACCCTAGATGCAGTGTTTGAACGTCGGATGCCCGAGCATGCGCGGACACCCGACGAAATATCCCGACTGACGTACCCAATGAAGGTGACAAACATGGACCAGTGCCCCCAGGACCGTGCCCCGCGCTACGACGTTGACGCTATCTCCACCGTCGAGGAGTATCTCGACCGCTCCGACTGGCGAGTCAACGCCAATGCGAACCAGGGCTACTCGCTGGGCGGCATGATCCTCAACTCCGCTGGGAAGATCACCGCGAACTATTGGCTTGAACAGATCTACACCCCTGAGATCGGCGCGGCCCACCGCGAGGGCGATTACCACATCCACGACCTCGACATGTTCGCCGGGTATTGTGCTGGGTGGAGCCTCAAGCGTCTCATTCAGGAGGGTTTCAACGGGGTGACTGGCGCGATCTCCTCCGCCGCTCCCAAGCACTTCTCCTCCGCATGCGGCCAGATCGTCAACTTCCTGGGCACCTTGCAGAACGAGTGGGCGGGCGCCCAGGCATTCTCCTCCTTCGACACCTACATGGCCCCCTTCGTGCGCATCGACAATATGAGCTACGAGCAGGTCGTCCAGTGCATGCAGGAGCTCATCTACAACCTCAACGTGCCCAGCCGCTGGGGCAGCCAGTGCCCCTTCACGAATCTCACCTTCGACTGGACCTGCCCCGACGACCTCGCCGAGGAGTACCCACTCATCGGCGACGAGGTCATGGACTTCACCTATGGCGAACTCCAGGAGGAGATGGACCTCATCAACCGCGCTTTCATCGACGTGATGAGCGGCGGCGACGCCGACGGGCGCGTCTTCACCTTCCCCATCCCCACCTACAACATCACCCCCGACTTCGACTGGAACACCCCCAACGCCGACCGCCTCTTCGAAATGACCGCGAAGTACGGCCTGCCCTACTTCCAGAACTTCATCAACTCCGACCTCGACCCGCACATGATCCGCTCCATGTGCTGCCGCCTCCAGCTCGATCTGCGCGAACTCCTCAAGCGCGGCAATGGCCTCTTCGGCTCGGCCGAGCTCACCGGCTCCATCGGCGTCGTCACCATGAACATGGCGCGCCTGGGCTACCTCTTCAAGGGGGACGAGGACGGCCTCGTCGCAGCCCTCGACCATCTCATCGACCTCGCATCCCAGTCGCTGGAGCGCAAGCGCTCCACCATCCAGTTCCACATGGATCACGGTCTCTTCCCCTACTCCAAGCGCTACCTCGGCAGCCTCGACAACCACTTCTCCACCATTGGCGTCAATGGCATGAACGAGATGGTCCGCAACTTCACCGACGACGCTTACGACATCACCGACCCGCGCGGCTTCGACATGTGCGTGCGCATCCTCGATCACGTTCGCGACCGCATGGTGGAACTCCAAGAGGCGACGGGCCACCTCTACAACCTCGAGGCGACCCCCGCCGAAGGCACCACCTACCGCTTCGCGAAGGAGGACAAGAAGCGCTTCGAGGACATCATCCAGGCTGGCACCCCCGACCAGCCGTACTACACGAACTCCTCGCAACTGCCCGTCGGATACACGGATGATCCGTTCCAGGCGCTCGAGGATCAAGAGGTCCTCCAGGGCAAGTACACGGGCGGCACCGTCCTGCACCTGTACATGGGCGAGCGCATGACTTCCGGCGCCGCCTGCAAGGAGATGGTGAAGCGCTCGCTCACCGCCTTCAAGCTGCCTTACATCACGATCACCCCGACCTTCTCGATCTGCCCGGTTCATGGCTACCTCGCGGGCGAGCACTTCACCTGCGAGAAGTGTGCCGAGCGTCATCCCGACCGCGAGCCGCAGACCTGCGAGGTGTGGACCCGCGTCATGGGCTACTTCCGCCCCGTCCAGTCCTTCAACATCGGTAAGAAGGGCGAGTACGCCGAGCGCACCATGTTCTCCGAGGATGCGGCGTCGCGTCACGGCGAACTCGTCTCCGCCTTCCCTCCTATCGAGGCGCGCTGAGATGAACGACTCTGCGGCGTCGGGCAGGCGGTGGCTGCCCGACGACCTGCAGATCGCAGGCATGGTCCCCATGTCGAGCGTCGACTGGCCGGGGAAGTTCACCGCGTCCCTGTTCCTGCAGGGGTGCCCGTGGATGTGTCCGTATTGCCAGAATGTGGCGATCATCGATCCGAAAATCCCCGGGGTTGTCGCGTGGAGCGCGCTGGAGGATCTGCTGGCCAGGCGCCACGGGCTCCTCGACGGCGTCGTCTTCTCCGGTGGTGAGGCGACTCGCCAGATCGCCCTCGCCCCTGCGATGCGTCGCGTGAAGGAATTCGGCTACGCGGTCGGCCTCCACACTGCGGGCCCTTACCCTAAACGGCTGGAGGAACTCCTCGACGAGGGCCTCATCGACTGGGTCGGCATCGACATCAAGGCGCTGCCCGAGAACTACGCGGCCGTCGCAGGGCGCCAGGGCGCGGGGGAGAAGGCGTGGGAGTCGCTGCGCATCCTCCTTGACCATCCCGAGGTCGACTACGAGGTCCGCCTCACCGTCTACCCTGAAGGTCCCGGTGACGGCGCCGAGGTGGCGCGTCGGCTGCGGGATATGGGGGTGACGTGCTTCGCCCTGCAGCAGGCGAGGGCGCTGGGCACTTCGGAGGGATTCGTGGCGCAGGCGGCCGGGTGGGACGATCAGGTGGCCGCCCTCGCGCGCGACTGCGAAGCCCTGGGATTTGAAGTTTTCACGTTCCGGCCCGCGTGAGTTCGCCCGCCGCGGTTTAGGCTGGATCGTGGAAGAGTCCCGAGCGTGAGGAGCACTGATGTCGAATCAGCAGATCCCGGACGCTGCGCGCGCCGCAGCCGACCCCACGACGAGCGCCGAGCAACTGCGCCTCATTGCCTACTACAACCCCGAGTTGCGCGCGCAGGTCGCCGTGCATCCGAATGCGTATCCGGGGCTGCTCGAGTGGTTGAAGAACCTCGGGGATCCGCAGGTTGCGGCCGCGCTCGCGGTGAGAGGATCCGGAGCAGGGCCGACGCCCCGTGATGACGCGCCGCCCCAGGCGGATGCAGATCCGCAGGTGGACACCGCGCAGCAGGCAGTTGCGTCGTCTCGGAACCCCGAGGCCGACGAGGGCGCCCCCGAGATCAGGGAGACGGCTGGGGCCGCAGACGCACCGGGGATCGCAAAGACCCCGCAGGCTGAGGACACCCCCGCAACTGGGGAGGCCGCCGACAGACACGAAACATCCGCGTCACCCCGGGCTGAAGAGACGACGGTCCTCGAACCGGAGGTCTTCTCGCCCGCCGCAGCCGGTGGCACCGCAGTGCTCCCGGCGGTTGAGACTGCGCCTAGGGCAGGCGCCGGGGGAGAACAGCCGATTGTGGAGCGGACATCGGTCTTCCCCGCGCCTGCAAGCGCCCCGGTAGAGCCGGGCGACTCCGTTTTCTCATGGTCTCCGATAGACCCCGCCGGGCCGTCGCCCGCCGTTGCACAGGCCGCCCCCGGTTCGGCGTTCGCCGGTCAGACTCAGCCGATGGGGTGGACTCCGACGTCACAGGCAGCAACGCCCCCGGTTCATGCGCCGGTCCCCGCCGTGGCGCCCGCACGTTCCAGTGTCCCGGCATCGGCGCCAACGGCTATCGAGGACGGGTCCAAGAAGGGCGGCTCGTGGCTCGCCGGACTGCTCGGCGCGCTCATCGCCCTCGCCGTCATCCTCCTCATAGCGGTGGCCTTCGTCTTCACCAACGGATTCGGAACACAGCGGGCCCCGTCGCCCTCGCCCGGCTCGCAGACGGCGCAGTCCTCAGCTCCGACGACGCCCGACGCCGCCCAGTCGCGGGGAAGTGAAGCCGACGAGGACGAGGTGAAGTATCCGGCACCGGCGTCCGCTGCGACCATGAGGCAGTTCAGAGCCCCCTCCGGAAACATCGTCTGCCTCCTCGGCGGCGACCGGGTGCTCTGCCAGATCTATCGGACGAACTGGGCGGGCACGGGCTACGAGGCGTGCGGCGGCGCGCAGGGGGGCGTCCTCATCGCCACCGCCGATGGCGCGCAGAACAGTTGCGCGCAAGGAGACGCGGGGGATGTCACCGCAGTCCTCGACTATGGTCGCTACGCGGTGAACGGCCATTCGGCGTGCACGGCGACCGAGGACGGCATCTCCTGTTGGAACACTGTTTCCGGTCACTCCTTCGCCCTGTCGCGCAGCGGGTGGATGACCGGAGACAAGGGCGAGATCACCCCGGACCGATTCTCTTGGCGCTGACTCCACACTGACACAGAGGCCACATGGAGCCTTATGTTCAGTGGTGAAACGGATCATCGCGGGCCGGGGCGACCTGCTCGGCTGCGAAAAGCCGACGCGGCTTTCGTGATCTTATTGGCTCGGCGAAGCTCACGATTCTTATGAAGCAGACGCCTGTTCTCCGCCTGCAGACCACCAGCCTCACCGTTGCTCGTCCCACTGTGTTCGCTCACTCCACGACCGCGAAGCCACCTCCGAATCATATGAGGAGACACTCCCAGCACCTCGCCCATCCCCACACCAGACCACTTCGGCAAGACACGCGACCACCGACACGAAGTCCGACCCCACCAAAGTCGGCGGACGCCCTCGTCAGTCGATTGACGAGGGCGCCCACGTGCCCGTCATGCCGAGCTGCTCGCCGAGCTGCGCGACTTGTCGCCGACCGTCCGACTACTCGCTGATCGGACCGAGGACGGCGTTCGCCCACGCGGCGTGCAGCGACTCTTGATCCGAGGGCTGGAACAGGCCCGCCAGTGCGTCGCGGTACAGGCGCGAGAGCTCATGGCCGTTGTAGTAGGAAGAGCCGCCGCATGCGCGGATCGACTGCTCGACTGCGCGCAGCGTCGCCTCCGCGGCGGCGTTCTTCGCCGCCGACAACTGCGGCATCCAGATCGGGCCCCGATCGACGCCCTCTTCGACGTCGCGGGCGAGTTCGCGGATCTGCGGGCCGACCGCGTTCATGGTGATCGCGGCCTCCGCGATGCGCCAGCGGATATCCGGGTCATTGGAGTACACCGTCTGGTTCTTCACCGATTGACGGGTCTTCACATGTTTGGCGGCGACCTCGACGGCGCGCTCGCCGATCCCCATGTAGGTCGCGGCGAGGAGGATCTCGAAGTGGGAGAAGATGCCGAAGACGACCGGGTCTTTCGACGGGCCGGGCTCGCAGCGGGTGAGGATGCGCTCGGCGGGGATATGCGCCCCCTCCAGGAGGGTCGTATTCGATTGGGTGGCGCGCATCCCGAGCGTGTCCCAATCGTCTGTGATCGTGAAGCCGCCGTCTTCGCGGTTGAGGATGGCGAACACCGAGTGGGGTCCGTCCTCGCCCGAGTCGTCGCGGCCGAATGTCATCAGACGTGTCCATGCGGGTGCGAGCGATGTGAAGACCTTCGTGCCGGTGAAGGAATAGCCGCCCTCGCCGTCGGGTTCTGCCGTGGTGATGGACCCGAAGAGGACGAGGTCGTTGCCGGGTTCGGAGATGCCGAAACCGTAGAGTTCACCGGCGGTAGCGTCGCGCAGAATGACTTCGCCGCGGGGGTTCCCATTGCGCACGAGGTGGCGCCCCAGACCGACGATGATCTGGTGCATATTGATGCCGAGCGCGGTCCCCGGGGCGGCCTTGGCGAGGCGAGTCTGCTCTGCTGCGATCTCCTCGAGGGTCAAGCCAGCGCCGCCGTACTCCTTGGGGACGAATGCCGTGAGGTACCCGGAGTCGCGCAGGTTCGCGAGGTCCTCATCGGGGAAGGTGTTGTCGAGGTCGTGTGCGGCTGCACGT
Organism: Actinomyces mediterranea; assembly: GCF_900155595.1. GTDB lineage: Bacteria > Actinomycetota > Actinomycetes > Actinomycetales > Actinomycetaceae > Pauljensenia > Pauljensenia mediterranea. The sequence continues at coordinate 804,835 of NZ_FTPB01000004.1, read as the reverse complement.
TCGTGGATTCGTGCGAGCAGGTCGTCGCTGAGGAACGCCATCGTCGTCCTTTCTCATGGTGGTGACGGTCAAGCGGGGAGCGCGCCGCTTGAGTCTCCCACGGTAGCGTGAAGAGTATGCATCTGCCGGATCAGGCGATGGGTGCCGAATCGTGCCAAGGGCTGCATGAGTCGAGTGGAGTCGAGTAGGTTTGTCCTGTGACGTCACAAATGCCCGCTCTCACTCCGCGTCAGCGGTTCCTCAAGGCCCGTCAGCGCCGTCAGGCCCTCACTTTCGCCATGACGGGTGCGATCCTGGTTGTCGTTGCGATCGTCTCCGCTCTCGTCCTCACGGGAATCGTTCCCGTCCCCATTGGCAACGAGTTCTCGCGCACCGTGAAGTACGCTGCGCCCGGGGACGTTCCCTGTCCAACCTCTACCGCGCTTGTGGATCCCGCGGGGATCAGAGTCCAGATCCTCAATACGACATCGCGCCCAAGTCTGGCCTCCGATGCGACGGCTATGCTCTCCACAGCGGGGTACACGCCTCTGGAACCGGGCAATGCGGTGTCCGAATACCCGGGCAAGGTAGAGATCGACGTCGGACCGAATGCTGTTGATGCCGCGTATACCGTCGCCCGCTTCTTCCCCGGCTCGAAGGTGGTCCTCACCGAGTCGACGGATACCACTGTGACGGTGCTGTTGGGCAACTTCTACGACGGCCCGCTCAGCGCCGACGATGTTCAACGCATCATTGATTCGCGCGATCCGATCCGGGCGCCGAAGAATTGCGTGGCGGTCAACACTGATGACGAGGGCGACGCGGAACAGTCCGCTCGGTCGGGGGAGCAATCCGGTGCCGAGGCCGAGGGAGCCGAATCAGAAGAGCCGACGGACGCTCAATCGGCCGAGTGACCCCCGGTCGACTACTCCAGGTTGAGGTCGGCCGCATCGGAGGCTGCGGCAAGCGCGTGCCCATCGGAGCCGAACCACACGGGAATCGAATCGGGCACGGTCCTCAGCGCATCGGGAACCATCGACTCGAAGGTGCCGTGCGACATGAACTGCTCGATCTCTGAGAGGGATCGGATCGCGATTCCTGCGACATTGTGCGGGTACTCTCGCGCGAATTCCGCGTAGATCTCGGGGTCGCGCTGCCCGTCGTCGCCGACGAGGAGCCATTTCATTGTCGGGTGCATCCGTGCGAGGCGGCGCAATTCTCTGCGCTTGTGCTCTGGCCCCGAACGGAACCATCCGGTGTTCGACGGGCCGAAATCCGTCATGAGGAATGCCCCGAGGGGGTAGTCGAGGCGCTGGAGGAAGTCCCTGACGGTCGGAATGACATTCCATGCGCCGGTTGACAGGTAGACGACGGGGGCGTGCGGCTGCTTGCCCGCGCGGCTGAGCGGCGTCGACGCCAGGGCGGAGAGGAACTCCGCCATCCCGGGGACTGCTTCGCGCGAAGAGACCCGATCGACGAAGGAGTGCTTCGCCGCAACCACCAGACGGGGGAGCATCGTCACCATGACGGTGTCGTCGATATCCGATACGATCCCCACCCGCTCGTCGTCTCCGATGATCCGCAGGGCGACGGACACCGGCTGACCGGCCCGGACGCGCCCCGCGGCGTAGAGGACTTCTCCGGTGGTGTTCGTCGAGGGACGTGACTCGACGGTGTCACCCTCGGATAGTCCGAGGGCACGGACATCGCCCTCATGGAGGGGCTGCATCCACGCGCTGTGCCATCCGGGGACGAGGCCGTGGTCGGGGACGGTCAGGTCAATGTAACCGCCCCGATCGGCGAAGGTGATGCGGCGCTGCGATCCGACTGTGACGAGGACCGGCTGGCGGGGCACTTGAGCATCGAAGAACTGTCGCCATCCGCGGCGCTGGGCGAGCCAGGAGCGCTGATCGCGTGTGCGCTCCATGATGACCCGCCCGATGACACGGGCGCGGCGCTCGGAGCCCAGACCGCCGAATCCGACGATGCCGGGGTGGAACCCCCAATCGGACAAAACGCGTGCGAGGGTGCGCGACCCCAATTCGCCGCCGGAGGACACGAGGGTGAGGAGGACGGAGGGCGACTCATCATCGATGAGCGGTTCGGAGAGCATTATCCTCCTCGGGATGGGTGGATCTTCAACGTACACGATCCACGGTCCCGTCCGACGACCCGGCGCCCATGCGGACGGGCGGAGAGCCTCAGCGGGATGGGGAATCGGTTGATTGGCGGATGACCAGATTCGGGTAGAACTTGCGATGAACGATTGTCGCCTCGCGCGCGGACGATGCGAGCAGCAGGTCTGCGGCCTCTCGCCCCAACTCCCTCATGGGCTGGCGGATCGTCGTCAGGGGGATGGGCATCTGCGCGGCGAGGGCGATGTCGTCGAATCCGACGAGGGAGATATCGCGGGGGATCGAAATGCGGGCGTCGCGCAGGGTGCTCATGACGCCGAATGCGAGCAGATCGTTGGCGCAGAACACTGCGGTGGGGAAGTCCGCGGGCAAGGAGGCGGGGGGAGGGGATGAGGGCCTGGTGTCACCACTACGGGGGTCGGTGGCGTTGACCCCGGCGTCGGCGAGAATACGGCGCATATGCGCCCGACCGGCCTCGGCGGTGAAGTCCGTGACCTCCGCGACATCGAGGACGATGGGCGAGGACTCGGCGTCGTAGTCGGGGCGCGAGCGCCACTGGTGGATGGCGTCCTGCACTCCGAGGAGGCGCTGGCGCGATTGGCGCACGGACGAGGGGCCGTTGACGAAGAGGAGGCGGCGGTGCCCCAGGGATAGGAGGTGCTCGATGGCGAGCGAGGCTCCGGCGCGGTCGTCAATACTGATCGCCGACATGTCTTCGGGAGTGTCGGGCGAATCGAAGAGGACGATGGACACGCCGCGCTTGACGAGTTCATGGGCGACGTCGAGGTCGGAGTCGGCGGGGGTGAGGAGGATTCCGCGCACCGCTTGTCCGGCGAGGGCGCGCAGCACCGTCGCCTCGGTGTCGACGTTGGAATTGGTTGAGGCGAGGGACATGACGCAGCCGTCTTCTCGCAGGCGCTGCTCCATTCCCGCAGCGGCCTCCATGAAAAAGGGATTCGTCAGATCGAAGACGGTGACTCCGACGAGGGGAGACACTCCCCTCCTCAGCGCCTGTGCGGTCGGGTTGGGGACGTATCCCAGTGCGGCGATTGCGTCTTCGACGCGCTGGCGCACATCGTTGCGCACTGTTCCGCGTCCGTTGATGACATTGGAGACGGATCCGACGCTCACTCCCGCGAGGGCCGCAACATCTTTGACGCCCGGTGCCTTCTGGGTGGAGGGGGGAGGTGTTTTCTCATTGCCTGCGAGAGTCCGGGAGGCGGTATCGACCTGTCGACTCATTGCTGATGCGCGTGGCACTGCTTAGACCTTTCGTGGAAACCGCTGCTTGTGGCCAATTCTGTCATTACTTGTGCGAACAGTCAGGCGTCTGCCTGCCGTGGCGGGGGGCGGTGCGCTCGGGTGGGTCTGTGCCGTCAGTTCGACTCCAATGGCGAAACGATTCATCTCAACTTGGTCACAGATCGCCCGGGGAAGCGTTCCTGGTGTTGACAGCGCCGCATGACGCATGTCAAACTCAAAACAATGAATCGTTTCAACCTCAGTGTGGAGGTGGTCGCGTGCAACGCGAAGCTATTCAGCCGATTATCTCAGTCCGCCATGCAGTGAAGAAGTACGGGAACTTCGTCGCCATGGGGGACGGGTGCATCGAGCTGTACCCCGGCGAGATTCATGCTCTCGCGGGAGAAAATGGGGCGGGGAAATCCACGCTTGTTAAAGTACTAGCCGGAATCCATCAGCCCAACGCCGGCGAAGTCCTCGTCAACGGCGAGCCCGTTTCGTTCCACAGCCCGGCCGAATCCAAGGCCGCGGGCATCTCCGTCATCTACCAGGAACCCACCCTCTTCCCCGATCTGTCGGTCGCGGAGAATATCTACATCGGGCGCCAGCCCACCGGCGCGCTCAATATGATCGACCACGCGAAGATGCGCCAAGACGCACAGGAGCTCTTCGATCGACTGGAAGTCGATATCGATCCCGCGCGCCCCGCTGAGGGATTGTCGATCGCGGATCAGCAGATCCTGGAGATCGCCAAAGCCATCTCCCTCGACGCCAAAGTGCTCATCATGGACGAGCCCACTGCAGCGCTGTCCGGACACGAGGTCGAGCGCCTCTTCACGATCGCGAAGTCCTTGAGGGACCGGGGCGCGGCGCTCATGTTCATCTCTCACCGAATGGAAGAGATCTTCGAGTTGTGCGATCGGATCACCATCATGCGGGACGGGCGCTATGTCTCGACGCGTATGCTCTCCGAGACGAATAACGCCGAACTCGTGCGCGACATGGTCGGTCGCGATGTCGAACAGCTCTTCCCCAAACTCGACGCAGAGATCGGCGACACGATCCTCACGGTCACCGGCCTGACCCGGACCGGCGTTTTCCGCGATGTTTCCTTCGAGGTGCACGCGGGTGAGATCGTCGGCCTCGCGGGACTCGTCGGTGCGGGCAGGTCCGAAGTCGCCCGCGCGATCATGGGCATCGACTCGGTCGATGCCGGCGGCGTCAACGTCTTCGGCGAGCCCCTCAAACTGGGCGACACCACCGCCGCCATTAAAGCGGGCCTGGGCTTCGTGCCCGAGGACCGGCGCAAACAGGGACTCGTCATGGAGTTGTCCGTGTTGCGCAATACCGCGCTCACCCTTCGCAACAAGCTCGCCACGTGGGGCATCATCAGCGCCAAGAACGAGGCCGAGGCAGCAGCTGAATGGTCGCGCAAACTCGAGGTGAAGACCGCGAGCCAACGCGAGCCCGTCTCCTCACTGTCGGGCGGCAACCAGCAGAAAGTCGTCCTCGCCAAGTGGCTCGCCACGGATCCGCGGATCCTCATCGTGGACGAACCGACGCGCGGCATTGACGTCGGGACCAAAGCAGAAGTGCACCGCCTCTTGTCCGCACTCGCCCAGTCCGGAGTCGGGATCGTCATGATCTCCTCCGAGCTGCCCGAAGTCCTGGGAATGGCGGATCGTGTGATCGTCATGTGCGAGGGCGTCGTGACGGGTGAATTCTCGCGAGACGAGGCGAATGCGGAGAACGTAATGACCGCGGCTACCGACCATGTGAAGGCGGCATCATGACTACCACTGACACCGCGCGGCCCACCGTGCTGGCCCGCCTCAAGCGCATATTCGGCATCCGCGAAATGCCGGTCATCGTCGCCCTCATCGCACTCATCATCATCACCTGGGTGATCAACCCGCGCTTCTTGACCTCCCAGGGCGTCAAAGACCTCTTCCTCAATGCGACGATCGCCATGCTCATGGCGGCCGGACAGTCCCTCATCATCTCCACCGAGGGCGTGGACCTGTCCGTCGGGTCGATCCTGGGCTTCTCCGCCTTCTTCACAGGAGTCCTCTTCGCCTCCTCCGACTCCATGCCGATCATCGTCGTATTCATCGCGGGCACACTGCTGGGGGCCCTGCTCGGCGCGATCAACGGGGTACTGGTGACGAAGGCGAAAGTGCCGGCCATGGTCATCACCCTGGGAACCCTCTACGTATTCAGAGGGGCGCTCAACTGGTGGGCCGGATCGACCCAGTACTTCGCGGGCGACCGTCCTCAGGCCTTCGGTGATCTGGGAGTCGCAACGCTCTTCGGCTTCCCCGTCCTCACCCTGCTCGCCGTGGTCGTCATCGTCATCGTGTCGCTGTACCAGCGCTTCGCCCGATCGGGCCGCGACCTCTACGCGATCGGCTCTGATCGCGAGGCCGCAGCGGTCTACGGTATCCCCGTCGCCAAACGCGTCTTCGCGGCATTCGTCGCCAACGGCGCCCTCGTCGGCCTCGGCGGGGTCTTATACGCCTCGCGCTTCAACTCGGTCGGCGCAACGACCGGCACCGGCATGGAACTCGACATCGTCGCGGCCTGCGTCGTCGGCGGCGTCGCAATGACCGGCGGCGTCGGCATCGCCTACGGCGCGGCCATAGGCGCGCTTCTCCTCAACACCATCACATCGGCGCTCACCGCGGTCGGAGTGGACAAATTCTGGCAGAAAGCGGTGGTCGGCGCCCTCATCATCGTCGCCATCGTCATGGACCGTGTCTCCACCATCCGCCGCAAAGAGGCGCTACGAAAGCAAGGAGGGGCACAGTGAGCACCCCGACCACTACCGTCTCCCGCCCGAAAAGCGATCTCATGTCGCGAATCGCAGCATCGCGCGATGTAAAAATGGTGCTGATCCTGGCGGCGGCGATCATCCTCGCACTGATCTTCGTGCCCCGCTTCGGCCAGCCCCGCACACTCACGTACCTCACGCTCGACGTCACGGCGACGCTCCTCATGGCGCTGTCGATGACGCTGGTCATGATCAATGCGGATATCGACCTGTCGGTCGCATCGATCGCCGGACTCGTCTCGGCCTCGATGGGCGTCCTCATCCAATCGGGAACGCCGTTGTGGGTGACGATCTTCATCTGCCTGGCTATCGGCATCGTCTGCGGGGCGTTCAATGCTGCAATGACCGCATATGTCGGCCTGCCCGCGCTCGCGGTCACCATCGGCACACTCGCCCTGTACAGGGGCCTGGCGCTGGTCGTCATCGGCGATCAGTCGATATCGGCATTCCCCGAATGGGCGACGTCCTTCGTCACCGGATCCTTCGGAAGCACCGGCATCCCCTATGTCGTCATCCCGCTCATCGTCTTCGTCCTCGCATTCTGGATCCTGCTCAACAAGACCCCCTACGGGCGCGGACTCTTCGCGCTGGGATACTCCCAAGAGGCTGCCCGCTTCGTCGGTATCAACACGAAGCGATCGCGCCTCATCGCACTGATCCTATCGGGATTCATGTCCGCCATCGCGGGGATCTTCTGGACCCTGCGCTACTCGGCGGCCAAATCCGACAATCTCGAGGGCCTCGAACTCACCGTCATCGCCGCGATCGTCTTCGGCGGCGTATCGGTCTTCGGCGGAAAGGGCTCCATCTGGGGCTCCGTCTGCGGTGTCTTCACGGTCGGCGTCCTCAACTACGCCCTCCGCCTCAACCGGATTCCGGAGGTCGTCCTCGTGATGATCACCGGTCTGCTCCTCATCGCATCGGTGGTGGCCCCGTCGGTGGTCACCGCGTGGAAGGAATGGCGCTCGAAGAGGCGACCTGAATCATCTCAACCGACACCAACCCCCAATACTGGCGCAGTGCGCGCCTGAAAGGAAGACAACGATGTCTCGTCTCAACCGCGGCCTCACTGCCGCATTCGGAGCCATGTTCGTCATGGCCTCCCTTTCCCTGGATGCCTGCTCGGGCGGCGATTCCGCATCTGACGGCTCCTCTGCAACCGGCTCCACATCAACGGCTGCATCTGCCGACGGCTCGTACGACGTCTCCGACGCGACCATCACCTTCATTCCCAAGCAGCTCAACAACCCCTTTTCCGATGTCATGCTCAGCGGCGGGAAGAACGCGGCCGAAGAACTGGGATTCGCTGAGAATAACGTCGTCGGTCCTCTTGAGGCCTCGTCCTCGTCGCAGGTCTCCTTCATCAACTCGGAGGTCCAGGCGGGCACGAATGTCATCGTCATCGCCGCGAACGACCCCGATGCGGTGTGCCCGGCCCTCAAGGATGCGCGCAAAGCCGGCTCCAAGGTCGTGACCTTCGATTCAGATGCCGCTGCGGACTGCCGCGATCTGTTCATCAACCAGGTCGAGTCGAAGCAGGTGGCGCTGACGATGCTGGAGATGGTCTCCGAGCAGATCGGCGGCTCGGGCGACATCGCGATCCTGTCGGCCACGGCAACCGCGGCGAACCAGAACACCTGGATCCAGTACATGGAAGAGGAGATCGCCTCCAACTCCAAGTACTCCGGTATCAACATCGTCGCCAAGGTGTACGGCGACGACGATGACACGAAGTCCTTCCAGGAGGCGCAGGGCCTCATCCAGGCGAACCCCAACCTCAAGGCTATCGTCGCCCCCACGACGGTCGGCATTGCCGCGACCGCGCGCTACCTGTCGACCTCGGAGTACAAGGGCAAGATCGTGCTGACCGGCCTCGGGCTTCCCAATGAGATGCGCTCCTTCGTCAAGGACGGCACCGTTACGGAGTTCGGCCTGTGGGATCCCGCTCAGCTCGGCTACGTCGCCGCTTACGCGGGCGCGGCCCTTCAGTCCGGGGCGATCACCGGTGCCGTCGGCGATACCTTTGTCGCGGGCGAACTCGGCAAGCGCACCGTTGAAGAGGGCGGCATCGTCGTCGTCGGCGATCCGGTCCGGTTCAATGCGGAGAACATTGACGACTACGACTTCTGATCCATCAGATGCATGAGATGCGGCGGTCGGGGAGTAACGATCCTGACCGCCGCATTTGTACAATACGGATTGTTCATTGACATGATGAAACGTTTCATTTTATGCTGGGAAACAGCAGATCCCTATTCGATGACGAAGGAGGACCAGTGAGCGACAGCCCCGATCTTCATGCGATTCTCGCAACAACCGACCAGGCGTCCCCGACGCGGCAGTGCTTTCTCCTCAGGGTCCGTTCCGACCGGCTCGCCGAGTACGTCGACGTGCATCAGAGAGTCTGGGCGCAAATGCGCGATGCCCTCACCCGGGCGGGATGGCGCAACTACTCCCTCTTCCTCGAAGAGAAGACCGGCCTCGTCGTCGGATACTTCGAATCCGACGACGTCAACGCGGCTCAGCGCGCCATGGCGGCCAACGACGTCAACACCCGCTGGCAAGAGGCCATGGCCCAATACTTCCAGCCCGACGGCGGAGACGCTCAGATCCTCTCCCAATACTTTTACCTGCCCTGACCCGGGCGCACTCGCCTCAACCATTCACGAAGGACATATCATGGTTACTCTGTCAGACCTCACGCCCGAACAACACCGCCTCCTCGCCGAACAGACCATCGAGGTCCCCTCATGGGCGTACGGGAACTCCGGCACCCGCTTCAAGGTCTTCGCCACCGTCGGCACCCCGCGCGACCCCTTCGAGAAGATCGCCGATGCCGCTGAGGTCCACCGCTACACCGGCCTCGCCCCCCGGGTCTCCCTCCACATCCCGTGGGACCTCGTCGAGGACTTCGCGAAGTTGCGCGAGTACGCGGAAGGGCTGGGAGTCCGGCTCGGCACGATCAACTCGAATGTCTTCCAGGACAACGACTACAAGTTCGGCTCGCTGACCAACACGGATGAGACGATCCGCGCCAAAGCCATCGCCCACCACATCGACTGCATCGACGTCATGCGCGCCACCGGATCCTCGACGCTGAAGATCTGGCTGCCCGACGGCACGAACTACCCCGGACAGGACTCCATGCGCGTGCGCCAGGAACTCCTCGCAGACTCCCTCAGCCAGATCTACGCCGCCCTCGACGACGATCAACAGCTCCTCCTCGAATACAAATTCTTCGAACCGTACTTCTACACCACGGACATCCCCGATTGGGGCACCGCTCTCGGCCACGTCCTCGCCCTGGGCGAGCGGGCCGTCGTCTGCCTCGACACCGGCCACCACGCGCCCGGCACGAATATCGAGTTCATCGTCATGCAACTGCTGCGCGCCGGACGCCTCGGCGCCTTCGACTTCAATTCGCGCTTCTACGCAGACGACGACCTCATCGTCGGCGCGGCCGACCCGTTCCAGCTGTTCCGCATCATGCGGGAGATCGTCGCGGCCAATGCTCTCGACAAGGACTCGGGCGTGAACTTCATGCTCGACCAGTGCCACAACCTCGAAGAGAAGATCCCCGGCCAGATCCGCTCCGTCCTCAACGTCCAGGAGGCGACCGCCAAGGCGCTCCTCGTCGACGAAGAGGCCCTCAATGCCGCACAGCTCAACCACGATGTCATCGCCGCAAACGACATCCTCATGGACGCGTTCTGGACCGATGTCCGCCCCCTCCTGCGCGAACTACGAGAAGAGAAGGGCCTTGATCCGGAGCCGCTCGCCGCATTCACGCGCTCCGGCTACCTCGCAAGAATTGCTGAGGAACGCGTCGGCGGGCAGCAGGCGAGCTGGGGAGCCTGATTCCCACCCCATCGACGAGAGCGGAGCCGCCGATCGGGGGTGCCGCACGGCAGGCGGCCCCGCCCTCGTCATTCCCATTCACGTGCACCCCCTGATCGGCGCAAAGGAGCAGCGATGAACAACAGCGAACCCGTCCACATCGGCGCCGTCGACCTCGGCGCATCCTCGGGGCGCGTCATGGTCGCGACCCTGGCGGGTGGGCGCGTTGAACTCACCGAGATCCGCCGCTTCCGCAATGGGCCGGTCAGTCTGCCCACCATGCGCGGGCCGCGCCTCCACTGGGATGTGCTGCGCCTGTGGGAGGAGATCGTCGCGAGCCTTATCGAGGGGGCGAGGCGGGTGGGTCCGCTCAGCGCGATCGGCATCGATACGTGGGCGGTGGACTACGGGTTGCTCAACGCCGCGGGGGCGCTGCGCGGCCAGGTCGCCTCCTACCGCTGCGGACGCACCCGCGGCATTCCCGACGAGGTGTTCTCCAAGATCACCGCGCAGGAGTTCTACTCGACCAACGGCCTGCAGGTGCAGGACTTCAACACGGTGTTCCAACTCATTGCCGAATACCGCGAGGGCGGGCTGCCCGACGGGCACCAGCGCACGCTACTCATGCTGCCCGACCTCATCGCCTATTGGCTGACGGGCCAGCAGGTCATCGAGGTGACGAACGCGTCGACCACCGGCCTCATGGATGCGAGCACCCGCACCTGGTCCCCGCCCCTCTTAGAGGCCGTGAGACGCTCCTTCGAGGTGGACATCTCCCCGATCCTTCCGCGCATGGTCGAGGCCGGAACCCCCATCGGGGGCGTCCGCCCCGAGGTCGTGGAACTGTGCACGCCCTCCGGCGTGCCGACCCCGGTGGTCGCAGTGGGAACCCACGACACGGCCTCTGCCGTCGCAGCCGTTCCGGCATCGCCCCCTGCACCTGGGGTGGGGCCGGACTTCGCGTACATCTCCTGTGGGACATGGTCCCTCGTCGGCCTCGAATTGCCTGAGCCGGTCCTATCCGAGGCGTCGCGGGAAGCGAATTTCACCAATGAGCTCGGCGTGGACCGCACGGTGCGCTACCTGAAGAACGTCATGGGCCTGTGGGTGTTCAACGAGGCCGTGCGCACCTGGCGCGAACAGGGTCACGAGGCGGGGTTTGCTGAGCTGGACGCGGCTGCTGCGGCCAGCGAGCCCCTGCGCACGGTGGTCGACATCGATGATTCGATCTTCTTCGCACCGGGGGATATGGCGGCCCGCATCGACGCTTTCGCTCTCGCCAGCGGACAGCCGATCCCGCGCAATCTTGGCGAGTATGTGCGCTGCATTGATGACTCCCTCGCCTTGGCTTATCGTCGCGCTGTGCGACAAGCTGGTGAGCTGGCGGGCGTTGAGGTGGCAACCGTGCACATGGTGGGCGGCGGCATTCGCAACCGTCTGCTGTGCCAGCTGGCCGCCGACGCTACGGGCCTGCCGGTCGTCGCTGGCCCCGAAGAGGCGACGACCCTGGGCAATGTCCTGGTGGCGGCCCGTGGCGCAAGTCTATTGGAAGGTTCTTTGTCGGATTTGCGTGAGATCGTGCGAGCCTCCACCGACATGCGCCGCTACGAGCCCGCAGGCGGCGCTGACCCGCATGCCCGTGCCGCCGAGGCGGCCCGTTGGGACGAGGCCGAGAAGCGCGCCTTTGGCTGAGTGATGGGAGGGAGTGCGAGCAGGCGTCCAGTGGCATGCGCTCTGACTCGTCGAAATCTGAAGAGCTTGAATGGTTGTTGAAATGGGGTAACGCTTCATTCAGTCGTTATTCAGTCAATTCAGTCACTCAAGTGAAGTGAATCTGCTAGGGTGACACCGTCGGAAGGATGGTGTCATGGCCAGGATCTTGGATTTCGTCAGTGCTCGCGGAGCGATCATGAGGCTCAAGGGTCTCTCCCAACAGAACTTCGCTGCTCTTAAGGCGATCGTCGAGATGCTTGACGCAGACGGTTTCGTCAGTGTCGCTGACCTGTTCGAGAAGCTCTACCCGTACGAGAATAAACTTGCGAACCTCAACCGCGGCCTGAATCGTCTGATCAGTGCAGTCAACAAGGCCGCCAAAGAACAGAACTTGGCATTGTCCATGTGCGTCACCGCTGCCAAGAGTGGAGGACCGGCAGCCCGAAGGGTGTGGTTCGAGGGCCCTGATCTCGAAGCTCCACAGTTCGATACCGATACCTTGAGGGCTATCCCTGAGGGGCAACTCGCAGAATAGAGGGCAGTAGAGAGTGGAGCGCCTACGGTGGTGCTGCTGACCTTCAATCCGAACGAGACTCGGGCTGTGTGGCGGGAATTCACGGGCAGCGAGGAAGAACCGGCTCATCGCGTTCCTCGCGGAGGACGGAGCTACTTCCACTTGGGTGAATTCGGTGGAGTGCAGGTCATCCATGCCATTTCGAAGCAGACCACCGGGGAGGCCCAACAGGCGGCCGTGGAAGCGGTACAACACTGGAATCCCACTGAAGTCTACGCAGTGGGAATCGCCTTCGGCATCAATCCTGACAAGCAGAACATCGGTGATGTTCTCGTAAGTACTGCTGTCCTCAACTACATGCATGTCCGAGTTGAACCGAGTGGGGAGCTCACTCTCAGGGCGACGCCGAGGAATGCCTCCGAAGCCCTGCTTCGACGGGTACTTGAGTTGGAACATGCTCGTGCTGGGGAGGATGGTTGGCCGACGATCCATAAGGGCATCGTGGTCAGCGGTGATCCCTTGGTCGACAATGAGAGCTATCGAAATGCCTTGAAAGCACTGCATTCCCAAGTTGTGGGTGGCGAGATGGAGGGTTCTGGTATTGAGCTCGCTTGCCGGGAAGCGGTTCGATGGCTGGTGGTCAAGGGGATCTGTGACTGGGGCGCAGGCAAGAACAATTCTTACAAGGAGCGAGATCAGATAGTCGCAGCCAGGCAAGCCGCCAAAGTTGTCCGTGCCATCATCGAGCGAGGACCAGGTGAGTCGCCGCGAGGATACCGCCCCCTGCTGAGCCCGACGGTTGCCACGATGGGGAAGTTCGATGAGGTTCTCAAGCAAGGTCGCATTATCGAAGACCCGCGGGCGGCAGCCCTGAGCTTGGACAAGCAGGATCCTGCCCCCAACGCCGAGGCAGGAAGGCCGGTCCTCGAAGCTCTCATGGAGTGGGTGTCGGATCCAGAGGCAGGGCAGTTCTTTGCATTGCTCGGAGAATACGGAATGGGCAAGACAGTGACCTCTCAACGTCTGGCAACAGAATTGGAGAAGAGACGTGAGACCGATCCGACTCTGCCGATGCCGCTGTACTTCGACTTCAAGCGGATCAAGAGTGTTGAGGATGCGTCCTCACTGAGGTCAACCGTGGAGACCTGCATGCGCGACGGCTGGCTCCCCAAGGAGTCGGAGTACTACACATGGGAGCGGTTCGTCAGTTGGCTTGCCTCAGTTCCGTGCTTGGTGATCTTCGACGGTCTTGATGAGCTGCTGGTCAAGTTCGATGAACGTGTAGGAGTTGGCTTCACCCAGCAACTTCTCGGCGTGATCGACGTGGTGCCTACGGAGCTGAGGTCTCAAACGAAGGTGATGCTCACCTGTCGAACGCAGTACTTCCCAACCTTGAGGGCGCAGCGGAACCATTTTCTCCTCCGAGATCGTGGCGATGTTGTTGCCGACACCTATCGGGCGATGACCCTTCTGCCATTGACTGAGGAACAAGTGCGCACCTATCTGGGAGCAGCCGTTCCTTCGATTCCAGTCGATGCGGTGATGGAGACAGTCAGAGGAATTCACAACCTGAGCGAACTCTCGGAGCGACCGTACACGCTCAAGCTCATCTCAAAACAGGTCCCTGAACTCGAGCGAAAACGCGCTGCCGGAGAAGCTGCATCCGGAGCCACCCTCTACGGATTGATGACAGAGGAGTGGCTGGACCGTGATGACCAGAAACACTACATCGCGCGCGAGCACAAGCCGCGATTGGTTGCTTCCTTGGCGGCCTACCTGTGGCGTTCGGGAACCACACTTTTGCCCGTCTCAGACCTCCACGACTGGTTCCATGAGTGGGTATCAGGAGATGCCAGCCTCCAAAGGCGCTACGCGGGTGCCGACATAGAACGTTTGGAGGAGGACCTCCGAACGGCGACATTCCTGAGCCGCGAAGACGCTCCTGACGAAGGATTCCGCTTTGCGCACACTTCTCTGTTGGAGTACTTCCTAGCTCTGCATCTCGCTGAGTCAGCAAGACGGAACGAGCCGGAGGGTTGGGCGATCAGCGTGCCGAGCCGAGAGACGCTCACCTTCCTCGGCGAGCTCTTCCAGGACGAGTATTCGGATGCTCTGAGGAACGTCACGCGTTGGCGTACCACCTACCGACCGAAGGTCAGTGAGCTTCTCGTCGGCTATGCGCTTCATGCGCGTCAACATGGGCTGCCCGTTCCGGTTTTACGAGGCATCAATCTCAATGGTGCCCACCTGGATGACCTCGTGGTACAAGGTAGCGAAGGGGCGTTGATCGACCTCAGCGGAGCGAGTTTTGTCGGTACTTCGCTTCGACGTGCCGTCTTCGAGAACGTGAACCTGAACCGGACCAACTTTACGGATGCGCGCTTGGCTCAAGCGACCTTCGCGAGTACTCGACATAAAGGTGCGCTGTGGCCGGTTGACAGCTCATCAGCGGCCTGGGTCGCTCCGAAGATCTCGGGGAAGAATCTGTTGATGCAGGGTGGCATTCTCAACCCACTAGTCGACTGTCACAATGTGGCGGTGTCGGCCGATGGGTCGCGTGTGGTCACCGGGAGCATGGATGGGACTTTGCATGTGTGGGATGCGGACACCGGTGGAGTAGTGAGCGTGCTTGAGGGGCACGTGAACAGCGTAGATTCTGTTGCACTTTCTGCGGATGGGGCGCGTGTGGTCACCGGGAGTGGGGATTCAAGTGTGCGTGTGTGGGATGCGGACACCGGTGAGGTGATGAAGGTGCTTGAGGGCCACAGTGACGCCGTGTTGTCGGTGGCGGTGTCGGCGGATGGGTCGCGTGTGGTCACCGGAGAATGGGAGGGGACTGCGCGTGTGTGGGATGCGGATACTGGCAAGGTGATGTGCGTGTGTCGTGGCCACGCCAACAGAGTGTGGTCGGTGGCGGTGTCGGCGGATGGGTCGCGTGTAGTCACCGGGAGCGATGATCAGACTGCGCGTGTGTGGGATGCGGACACGGGTAAGGAGGTGAAAGTGCTTGAGGGCCATCGTGACACCGTGACATCGGTGGCGGTGTCGGCGGATGGGTCGCGTGTGGTCACCGGAAGCAGGGATCGGACTGCGCGTGTGTGGGATGCGGACACCGGTGACGTGACGAGCGTCTTGTCCGGCCACTACGGCTGGGTAACGTCGGTGGCGGTGTCGGCGGATGGGTCGCGTGTAGTCACGGGAAGCAGAGATGGGACTGCGCGTGTGTGGGATGCGGATACGGGTGAGGAAGTGAGTCTGCTTGAGGGTCACATTGACCGTGTAGAGTCGGTGGCGATGTCGACCGATGGGGCGCGTGTGGTCACCGGTAGCAGAGATGGGACTGCTCGTGTGTGGGATGCAGACACCGGTGGAGTGGTGAAAGTGCTTGAGGGCCATCGTGATTCCGTGTGGTCGGTGGCGGTGTCGGCGGATGGGGCGCGTGTGGTCACCGGGAGCAGGGATCGGACTGCGCGCGTGTGGGATGCGAACAATGGACAACCGCTGAGGACGACACTTCATACTCCCACAAAGCCGGGCTATCCCGCGGGCTTTGCCTCGTGGCGCCCGGGGGTTCCCATGATCGATGCGGTCGAGGGCGGAGCATGGCGCGACCTATGGATTCGTGACGACAACGGTCGCGTGAGTCGCCCGGTCATCCCCGGCGTATCCTACGCGCCCCCCGCGAGCTGACTCGGGTTGAGACCCTTCCCCGACCAGCACTGGGGCCCGGGCACCGTTTCTCAGCGGCGCCCGGGCCCCAGTCCGATCAGGGCAATGCCCTGGGATCACCTATTGGCACGTCGGCGCAGCATCATCCCCGCGCATCCCACCAGTGCCGCCGCCGTCAGGAGGAGTGCTGTGTCGGATGCCCCGGTGGAGGCGAGCCCGCCCTTGGCAGGAGTCTTCGAATCGCCCTCGCCATCGACTGTCCCGGATTCTGCGGGCGCTGCCTCCACGACGGTCAGCTCCGCCGAGGCCTCCACCCCCGCATCCTGGCTGAGCACGATCCGGTGAGACCCGAGCTCAGCATCGGAGGGAATCGTGAAACTAAAAGCCACCGAGCCCTCCGCGTCGGCAGGCGCCACACCGATGTCAACGGGATCGGAATGGAAACGCGCCGCGACCTCCATGCCGGAAGCAAAACCCGCGCCCGTAATGGTGATCGTCTGGCCGCGCTCAACCGTCATATCACTGAGGGCGACACTCGGGCGCAGCGTCGGCTCCGTCTGATCTACGCCGACCGCCGTTCGCAGCTGCACCGGGCCGACCATGCCCGCGGGCATCAACTCACTCGACCCGTGCAGCGCCTCATACGCCATGTACTGCGCGTTCGTCTCGGGATCGGACTGCCACGCCCGCTTGAGGCACACGCGGCGGTTGTTCTTCACCGGCTGCACCTCGACCTCAATGACATTGGCGCCGTCGACGAGGGCGTCGGAGATGTCCACCGTGAAGGGGGAGTGCACCAACTGCTTCTCGACAGCACTGCCGGTTCCCGGGTTCACTCGGACCGTCGCCGCGTAGTTCACCGTGCCCAGGTCGAGCAGGGCACCGCCCGATCGGACCTCCTCGGCATTCGACACCGTCAGCGTCATCCGATAGACGCCCGAATCGGCGACGCACGCGAGAGCGCCGTCGAGGACGCCGGGATCCGACCAGTCGCCGAGAACATCGGCACCGTCCTCGCCCCACGTCACCGTCGCCTCACCGCCGGGGGTCTGCGAACCGATATTGTCGGCCGTGACCTCCAGGGTGAAGCCGGTGAGGCCCAGTGACTGCTCGCCCGAGAAGACGGCGATCGACTCGGGGGCGCCCTCGCTCAGATCCTCTGCGGCGAAAGATACTCCCCGCGGTTCGCACACCAAACCGACGGCTCCGGCGGCCTCGAGGAACACCGGTGCCGAGCCCTGCGCCACCTCAGCCTCGTGGATCGTTCCATTGTCGATGTCCAGCCAGTAGCACGAGGCCGACTCGTCTGCGACCTCGATCGTCAACGCGGTCGGCATATCGGTCGACGTATTGCGGAAGTAAGCGAGCTCGCCGCCCTCGTCGAGACTGCGCCTATTGAAGCGGATCGAATCATTCGCGGCGTAGGAGATCGCCGCATTCGAATTCGCCTTGAGTTCGGACACCAGCGCATCCGTCGCAGTCAGGCCGCCCATGGCGTTGAACAATTCGACGGCGCGCGCATCCAGGGCCGCGTAGTCGCCGTCGGCGTATCCGGGCTGCGAAGCAACAGCGGTGGCGTGGAAGTAGATCGGCGCGCCCGCATCCGCCAGCGCCTTGAGGGCCTCAAGGGTGGCGACGGGGACGGACTGCGATTCGACGACGAGCGCGTCGTAGCGCACATTACCATTCGCCACCAGCTGAGAACCGGTCCAGGTCAGGCCCCCTTGGATCGTGTCGTCATTGATCATGTCCCACGCCAAGCCGTTCGTGTTGAGGGCCTCGGCGGTTTGGGCCATGGCCGAGCTTGAGCCCGCTCCGGCGCTCCCCAGGTCAACGTCTCCGAGCATCGGCTTGTACACGGCGACGTCGGCGCTGGGCGAGCCGAGCTGCATCGTGTAATTCGCGCGCGAGGCGTAGGCGTTGAGAGTGGGGAAGTAGGTGCTCAGCGGGTTCGTGGCTTCCATCGAGACGCCAATAGTCGGCCAGGCGCGCCAGCCCTCTTCGGGGAAGAGACCATCGTCCGAGGCGAGATCATCGGAGCCGTGGTAGGTGGCCGACAGTCCATGGTAGAAGAAGTTGTTGACTCCCGAGGTCGCCATGAGGTCGTAGCCGCGCTTGAGGAAGTCCGGGGTGACCGTGTAGGGGACCGAGCCGAGGGTAAAGACCTCGGAGGTCACCAGGTTCTTTCCGTACAGGTGGGCGCCGGAGGAGACCCTCTTGATGTTGTACTCGTTGAGACCCTCCGTCTCCGGGATGTCGACGAATTCGGCGGCACCGAGGATGTCAATCGGCGGGTTGTAGGCCTGCTGGCGGTAGACGATGCCGTAATCGGCCAGGGTCTGCGAGAAGGCACTCATGCCCTCGTGGAAGGCGGCGTTGAGCAGTTGCGCGTAGTCGTAGGACACGCGAGCGGCCTCGTCGTCGCTCAGGCCGGCAGACAGCAGGGAGACGTCCCCGCCGGAAAAGCGCGACAAGGAGAGGTCGGCCAAGCCCTCCGCCGCGTACTGATCCTTGATGGTTGGTGCCCCGTCGATGAGGAAGGATTCGCCGAAGAACTGGTAGAAGCTCGGGATGAACTTCGTGATGTCGTAGCCCAACAGCGCGGTGGACTGGGCTGCCGTTTGAACGACGGAGTTGTAGTGGGCGTCCGTGTAGAACTCGTAGGAGTCGTTGAAGGCGGCGCGGATGTCGCGCGAGTCGACGATCTGCCTGAGGCCCGCCTCTGATAGCCAGCCGTTGATCATGCGGGTGACGGCTCCGCCATCGAGGTGGTCGACGACCCGGTTGCGTCTGCCGGTCGTCGTGTTCTCAATGATCGAGTTGAGGCCGAAGGAGCCGGTGTTCGTCGAGTAGAGGGCGATGACCTCATAGGGGCCCGCTTCCATATCCGAGGTGTCGAGGTCGACGGTGGTCGCCCCTGTGGCGGGATAGAGGACCGTCGCATTCGCCAGGTCGACGACCGTCTGATTCGGATAGGTGATGACGGTGGACAGGTCGGCCGACAGGCTCTGGTTATTCGTCGTCAGGGCCTCGCCCTCGTCAGTGATGCGGGCGATGATGACGGCGGAGAGCTGCGCATTGTCGGCGTCCCACTCGGCGAAGTCGAAGCCGAACTTCTCAGTCGCGAAGATCGGGGAGGCCTCGACTTCGGGGATCGTCAGCGTCATGGGCGCGTCGGGGGAGACATCGATGCTCTGTCTCCCCAGGGCCATCGTGGCCTGGGAGTCCTCGAGGGCGACCGAATCGTCGTTGGCGAGGTAGCCGGAGCCGATATTGAGGTCGACGGTGATGCCGATCTCATTGGCGCGGGCGATGACCGCGTCAAGTTTGTCGAAGTATTCGGGCGACTCGTAGGACGCGATCTGGTCGGTGTCGTATCCCAGGCCCGCCGAGTCGTAGAAGTAGCCGGTGGTGGTGCCATTGCCCGTGAGGAAGCCCTTCGAGAAGGCGACGATCTCGACGGCGCCGAAGCCATTGTCGTGCAGGTACTCCACTTGGGCGACGAGGTCCTCGGTGGTCGCACCATTGCCGGGCCACCACCAGCGCACGCCGGGCCGATAGGTGATGTCGGGGTTCGCGAATCGGATCGGGTCCACACTCGGGGTGGCATCCGGTGCGGCGAGGGCGGGGGCGCCGACCGTGATCAGTGCGAGGGGCAGGGCGGTCAGCGTCGCAAGGACGCCGATTATGCGGGTGCGCGGCGAAATCATGGTTCCTCCGTTGGAATGAAGAGGCCCTCAGGCCTTCTTGGCGACCGAGCGTCGATAGGCCTCGGCCTCCCAGTTCTCAATGAAGTGGCGCTCGCGCTCATTCATGACGCGCACCCGTCCCAGCCGGTCGGCGTCGTGTGCGACGCGCAGCGCGTCGAGGTACGTGGCGAGGGCGTTATCGGCTGTGTCGGTGTCCTCGCCTGCGGCGACGACGAACTGTCCGGGCACGACGGCGATGATGGGAAGGCGGCCGTGAGCGGACTGGAAGGCCGCGACTGCGGAGGCCACGTCCTCTGCAGAATCCGTGGCCCGCAGGATCACGGGGAAGGAGCCCGCGTAGACGATCTGATCGGGGATGAGCGGACCGTAAGAGACGGGGCCTGCATCGAGATGCGAGGCGCTGCGCGCATACCCGTCGGCGGACACGGCAACCGCTTCGGCGCCGACTGCGGCGCGGAAGGATTGCGCGACCCCGCCCTTCAGGTCGACGGGAGCGACGGCCTCGTCTGCGGCTGCGGGTTCGGGGGAGGCGTCGATCGCTCGGCGGATGGAGTCGGTGAGGAAATGGACGCGCTCGGCGACCTCGTCGTAGGTCGCGCCCGACACGATGATGCCGTGGTTGCCGAGCAGGACGATCGACGGTGCGGGTCGGCCGGTGCGGGAGGCGTGAGCGTCCCGCGCTTCTTCGACGCCGCGAGCCAGCGGGATGCCCGGATCGATGTAGTCGACCCATACGGCGTCGTCGCCGAGGATTTCGCGCGCAAGTTCGGCGCCTTTCTCATTGCAGGTCACGGCATTCGCCGTCAGGGGGTGCAGGTGAAGGACGAGCGGATCGGCGATGAGGGCGTGGAAGAGGATCTCGACGCTCGGGCGGCGTCCGTGAGCATCGCCCACCTGCGCCTTGGCGGCCGCGGCGCGCACAGGGTCTCCCTCGACCTCCTCGTCGGAGTGGAGCGCATCGAGGAGGACGTCGATGCGCAGGGGGACGAGGTCCTCCGCTTGGAGAGTCGCCAGGGGGACGCCGCTGGGCTTGATGTGGAGGATGCCGTTGAGCTTGACGGATGCGTTCCCGCCGCCGGCGCGGGAGAACTCTGTGTTCCCGCCGATTTCGTTGGCGAGGGCGATGAGTTGGGTGGTGAGGTCGGTCATGACGGGATCCCTTCGACAGTGAAGAGTGAAACGATTCATAACTGAGAGTATGGGACCCGTCTGCGGGTGTCAACGATTCTTAAAGAGATGGGGAGATCGTTCAGCGGGCATGGTGAGACGATTCATAGGAAGCCTCCAGCGATCGCAACACCCCTACGAAGCCATTCGAGGCGAGGAGTTTCCGGAGAGTCTCGTCGGAGGTTTCTCAGTATTCGATATCTGTGCCAATGGTGAAGAACTGGCTGGATGTAGCCGATTATGCCGATGTGTTGCCCTGAAAATGCGATGATTCCGCTGCTCGGAGCGATCAAGGGGTGAGGGGCGGCGCCTGTGTGACGAGTAGCGAGAATGAAACTATTCATTGACAGGTTTTCCAGGCACGGGCATGATGTGAATCCATCGGACCAACGCCCGTGCGAGTCGCCGACAGTGCAACACCACCACCGGCAACGCACCTTTTCCTCGCACACATCGACGACGATGTGATCGCGGTGGACACGCGTCCCCTCGTGGGGATCGCCATAACGAAACATCCTGTCAATGATGAACGGATAGCCGTATGTCCTCGTCCCTCCATACGCTCCTCACGCGGAGCATCGTCCTCGTCGCAGCAGCGGCCTTCGGCGCGGGAACCCTCATATGCGGTCCTGCTGTTGCTGATTCTGGTGTGTTGACGGTGGTGGATCCGCGGGTGGATCATGCGTCGTCTCCGATTCTGGTGGAGGACGCTCCGGTGTTTTCGTGGCGGTCGGAGTCGGGGGTGCGCGGTGCTGTTCAGTCGGCGTATCGGGTGGTGGTGTCTGATGCTGGTGGTGTGGTGTGGGATTCGGGGAAGGTGGAGTCCTCGTCGAGTATTGATGTCGTCTATGGGGGTGCTGAGCTTGCTGCGATGAGTGAGTACTCGTGGACTGTGACGGTGTGGGACGGCCAGGGCCATGCGTCGGATCCTGTGACTTCTGTGTTCCGTACGGGTCTGCGCTCTACTGATGGTGTGACGAACTGGGGCGGCGCCCAATGGATCACCCAGACCCGCCAAGACCCCACATACGAGGACGACCGCCTCCTCGCCGTCGCCTACGAAATCAGCGCAGATGTCACCGACATCGACGGCGGTGCCGGCTTCACCTGGGCGGGAATGGACGACGACTATGTCCTTGCGCGCATCTATCACCACGACGGCGCATGGCGCCTCGGACTCTACGAGGGCGACGCGAATGGCATCACCCCATTCGCCCGCGACAACTCAGCAGAGGAAGATGCTGCCTCTCCCCGGGGGTACAGACCCGTCGCCGTTGACGTGGAACTCGACCGGTCGTTCGACCCCTCAGCGATCCACACTCTGAAGGTCGCAGTCGCGGGATCAGAGATCTTCTACGGCGGTAACATTTCGCCATTCGCCATCGCACAGGACTGGACGATCAGCCTGGACGGCAGCGATCTCGCGACCTTCTCCTTGCCCGACTACGCGGGCACCATCCGCCTCGGCCGACTGGGCTTCTACAACCCCGAGGGACAATCCGCGAAATATTCGAATATCGTCATCAACCGGACCTCGCCGAGTCGAACAGACGGGATCATCAATGAGACGACCGACGCGCTGGGCGCGGCCCCGGCCTCGTCGATATTCGCCGGAGTCGACGGCGCGACCATTGCCGACGGGTGGATCACCGTCACCGACGCCATTGCGGCAGAACCGATGGATCCGGTCGGAGACCCTCTCTTCCGGAAAGAATTCACCCTCCGAGGCGGAGTGGCGAGCGCTCAGCTCTACGCCACCGCCCGCGGCGCATACGAGGCCCGGATCAACGGTAAGCGAGTCGGTGACCAATACCTCGCCCCCGGCTACACCGACTTCAACGAGTCCATCCTGTACCAGGCCTACGACGTCACCGACATGCTGACCCGCGGCAGCAACGCCATCGGGTTCAGTGTCGGGGACGGATGGTACTCCGGTGTGAATGCCGCAATGCTCAAGCCCTACGGCGCACAGCCTTCGGTCATGGCGATGTTGCGAATCGTCTACGAGGACGGCTCTGTGGAGAACATCATCACCGACGACACGTGGAGATACTCGCCGGATTCTCCGATCCTCGAATCGAACCTCATCCACGGTGAGAACTACGACGCGAATCGCGAACCCGCTCTCGAGGGCTGGTCGACCGCGGGATTCAACGAATCGACATGGGCAGAACCGGGAATCGCCGAGCGCCCCGAGGCAGCCGTCCGGGGCAACCAGGACGCCGCGATTACCGTCGTTGACGAGATTGCTCCGATCAGTCGCAACGTCGACGTTAACGGCAATATCGTCTTCGACTTCGGACAAAACCTCGTCGGAAACGTTCGCGTCGCAGTGTCGGGAGCCCCCGGCTCCACCATGGAACTCCACTACGGCGAAGCCCTCAATGACAGCTCTCTGGGCGCCGACGGTCCCAAGGGGACTGTGTACAACATCAACTACCGCAGCGCGAAGGTCACCGACTACTACACGCTCGGGGCATCTGGATCGGGGACATTCCAACCGACGTTCACATTCCACGGCTTCCGCTACTTGCAAGTGAGCGGCTACGACGGTTTCGATCCGAACGCTATTGGAATCGATGACGTCAGAGCAGTGGTCCTGTCCTCAGCCAAGG
Source organism: Actinomyces mediterranea (assembly GCF_900155595.1). Taxonomy (GTDB): domain Bacteria; phylum Actinomycetota; class Actinomycetes; order Actinomycetales; family Actinomycetaceae; genus Pauljensenia; species Pauljensenia mediterranea. The sequence continues at coordinate 781,424 of NZ_FTPB01000004.1, read as the reverse complement.
ACATCACCATGTCCTTCGAATCATCCAACGAGGGACTCAACCAGCTTCACTCGAACACCGTGTGGGGCCTGCGCGGCAACTTCCTGTCCATCCCCACAGACACCCCCGCCCGCGATGAGCGGCTCGGATGGATGGGCGACGCACAGGTCTTCGCGTCGACCGCCGTCATGACCGCAGACGTGCAGAGCTTCTTTAACAAGTGGCTCTCCGTCGACCTCATCGACGCGCAAGTCGACGGCTACTACCCCCTCTTCGCTCCCAACGCGTTTTTCGCGAAGGGGAACCGAACAGCCGGTGGGACGACGAACGCCTGGCACGATGCGGGGATCATCGTCACCTATGCGGCCTATCAGGCCTACGGGGACACCGACCTCGTGCGGACGAATTACGGGGCGATGAAAGCCTATGAGCGCCGACTCGTCGGCAACGCCCGTGGCGGCCTCGCCGATCACCTGTCGCTCGTGGAAACCGACTCCGCCCTCGTCCTCGAGGCCTACCGGGTGCGCGTCCTCGAAATGATTGCTGAAATGGCGGCAGCCATCGGTGAAACCGCAGACGCGGAGGAATTCACCGCACAAGCCGCCGCCTTCCGCGAACAATTCATCGCGACGTACTTCCCGGACGGAACGGGAATCCTGCAAGGGGACAAGCGGGCGACACAAACCGGCTACTCCCTCGCCCTGAACTTCGGCCTCGTCCCGGCCGGACACGAAGTCGAGGCGGCAGCCGAACTCGCGGCACTGACCAAGAACACCGCGGGGGAGTCCGCCCTCAACACCGGATTCCTCGGCACCCCGAACATCCTCCCCGCACTCTCAGACAACGGGGAAACGGATGCCGCATACGACCTGGTGCTCTCCCATGCGTACCCGTCGTGGCTATACACAGTCGATCAGGGGGCGACGACCTTCTGGGAGCGGTGGAACTCCTACACGAAGGACGCAGGGTTCGGTCCTGCGACGATGAATTCCTTCAACCACTACGCGTATGGCGCGGTGTCGAAGTGGATCTACAACACTGTCGCGGGCATCAATGCCGATCCCGCATCGCCCGGTTTCCAACATGTGGTGCTGGCGCCGCGCATTGATGATGATGGTCGTGTGATGTGGGCGAAGGGCGTCTTCGATTCGCCCTATGGCGTGATCGGATCGCGGTGGAGTGTCGACGATGACGGGGCATTGACGTATCGGGTGGAGGTTCCGGCGAATGCGTCGGCAACGGTCAAGTTCCCTGGTCTTGGCGATGGTGACACTGTGTACGAGGGCGAGGTCGTGGCCTCCGCCGCTGAGGGTGTGACTCTCGTGGGGATTGAGGGTGGGGTCGCAACCCTTGAGGTGGGGTCGGGGTCGTATGTGTTCACCGTGGGTGCGGCGCCTGTAGTGTCGTTGGCGGTGGATCCTGCACACGTGCGTCAGGGTGAATCGGTGACGGTATCGGGTGGGGGCTTCGTCCCCGGTGCGGTGGTGACGCTGACGGCGCATTCGGATCCGGTGGTGATCGCGGATGTGACTGTGGACGAGGCCGGAGGTGTGTCCGCGGTGTGGAGCGTGCCCTCCGACTTCCCCGTGGGGCAGCACCGAGTGATCGCCTCTGACGAGGCGGGGGTCGAGTTGGCCAGTGCGTCCGTGGTCGTAGTCGCAGCAGATGCTGATGTTGTTCCGCCCGGAGGCGGCGATGCTCCATCCGATGGGGCAGGTCCCGGGACCCTCCCCGGTGGTGGTTTGTCGAAGACCGGTGCCAGTGTCGTCGGTGTTCTCGTGACTGCTCTTATCGTCGGCGCAGTCGGACTCGCCCTCACCCGACGCAGGCGAGCACAGAGTTGATCCGAGGGCGGCTCATACGCGCGCGGGGCCTCCCGTGCGCCCGGCCGCCATGTTTGCGGGTGGCCGTCCTCGTCAGCCGCCAGAGGGCAAACGCGGTGGTGATGCGTCTTCGGTCCCGCGGCGCAGGTGCCCCAGACCCGCCACCATGAGGACGACCATCACCCATGCGGCGCCGACCACCACGAGGTAGCCGCCCCATGCACCGCCCGCATCGACAGCGGGCCCGGCGAGGACGGACCCGATGGACACGTCGAGATTCATGGATGTGCTCATCCATGTCAACCCCTCTGTGAGCTGGGTCCGCGGAACGACTTTCGCAATGATCATATTGACGTTCGTCATTGTCGGAGCGCACGCCATGCCCATGATCAGCATCGCCCCGGCCATCACTTGCAGTGAATCGGCGAGCAAGAAGGGTGCCACACCGATCCCGAGGGCGACGACGCCGATCGCGTAAAGCCTCCACAGATCGAGCCGCCACACTCGGGCCCCGTAGACGAGGGCCGCCACCAACGAGCCGAAGGAGGAGACGGCGAGCAGGACGCCGCTGAGCGCGGGAGCCCCGCGTTCAGCCGTGAATTCGACGACTGCCACATCATTGGCCCCGAACAGCGCCCCGGCTCCGACATAGGTGAGCGCCATGACGAGGACGACGGGCTGGAGGATGACGGAATGGCTGCGCACTCCATCGGCCCGCGGCTGCGGCGGGGGCTCAGAGGATCGCTGCCCGAGGAAGGCGGTGCCGCCGAGGGCGAGGAAGACGGCCGACAGGGCGATCCCCGCCCCCGGGTGGACGGAGGTCCCCAACATGGTGGAGAGCACGGGCCCGAGGATGTAGATGAACTCGTCGAGGGCCGATTCCAGAGCATAAGCGGAGGTCAACTGACGGGGGTTCGCGACGACGCGGGCCCAGCGGGAGCGCACGAGGGCGCCCGGAGAGCCCCACGTGGCGCCGCCCAATGCCGCGAAGACGATGACGAGGGGGATCGGAGCTCGATTCGCCGAGGCGACGAGCAGACCCACGGCGGATAGGGCGGACACCGTCAGCGCGGGCCCCATCACCTTCAGTTGCCCCGACTGATCGACGAGGCGCGCCAAAGTGGGCGCGACAACGGCCGTGGAAACGATCGCGACGGCGGCGACGGCGCCGGCGAGCGTGTAATTCCCATAGGATGCTTTGACGAGGAGGATCGTGGAGATCCCCATCATCGACATCGGAAGCCGCAGGACGAACCCCGCGAGGGAGAATCTCCATGCTCCGGGCACGCGGAGAAGCTCACTATAAGCGGACAGCACGAGACGATTCTAGCGGCCGCCGCCGGATCGCCTCATGATCGGCCCGGATGCGGTCCTCGACGCTCACATGCGAGTGTTTCTCAGTCGGAGCGCTTGATCCTCGGGTGAAGCGTCCCACTCATCGAGTCAACGCCGAACCGACCGCGTCCACCTCCCCTGGAGCCGTCCAGCTCAAACAACACGAAGAACGGCGAACGGCACTACCTATCCGACACTACCCTCCAAGACCTCGTCACCACACCCAGCTACCGGCGCCTATCCACAACAACGCGACAAAACTTAACCCAGTTACTCGTGTGTAAGAAGTTCTTCGAACTTTACTGAATAATCCGCTATGTCCTGCGGCGAAAAATAGCAAGGTGAAGATTCGCGCCATCTCCGATAGGAATGAGCAATAGTAGGACGTGCCCCAAAGCTATAGCACCCCACACATAGACAACGAAAGTTGCGCTTCTTGCATACAGAAGAAACCCTATCGTCGGGAGCATAGGTGCGATTGGACCTGCAATAACTACTGTGATCTCCCTCCAACCCTCTAGGGCTGGGCGAACCATGTGACAGCGCAATCCGGCAGAAACCAAGACTGCGTACCGACGAGGAGCGACGAGGCGAAAGGCGAAAACATGGCCTGCTTCGTGTAACAGTATGCTAGCAAGGAAGATAGCTGCGGCGATGCATATTCCGACTATGCCAACATTGTTGAAAGTGATGGATAATGTTGTCAAAAATACCAAAATGATGATCGTTCGAAGCATTCCGTGAAGATTGTGAATCAAAGATCGAAGGGGGGCGGCAGAAACGTCAGGAGCTAGAACGATCGCGGAACTTCTTGATCTCCACCAAGGCGACGATATCTCCGATGCGAGCCCTGCACCAAGAAGCTCACTCCGCAGTCGGGGATGGTGTGACGAAACAAATATTCCAACTTCTGCAAATAGGTAGCCATCATCTACTACGCGTACTCCGCTTGTTAGGCGAATTGGCGTGCTATTCCGCATGGCTGACCGCGTCTTCTACTCTTTGGCAAACCATGAACACAAGTAATATGAGAAAAAATGCGTTTAGTAGCCTCAGTGATGATCCAACTATCGCGTGTCCTGTGGGAGTGGCGAGCGACAGAAGTAGTGATGCGGCCATCGTGATCACCAGGGTTGCAAGCCCTGCAGCCGTGATGGTGAGTGGATGTTCTTCGTTGTACGGAACAAGTGCGCCACCGAGTAATGCGCATGCTACGGTTAACACAACCCGAGAATACAATTCATGAAGGTTATTGATGGCTATGAAACCTAGTGTTATTTCCGCAGTGGCCGCCAATGTGGCTATCGTTAGTGATATTGTAGTATAAACAATGATGGTTGGCCAAATCCACCAATCGGAAGATGCTGTGGTCATGGTTCCAATCCATCTCGAATGTATGATGCGGCCGACCGCATAGACGGCGAGATAGGAAGGAAGGCTAGGGATAATGAGGGCGAAGGCCTCTTGAGTTTCAAGCAGAAAAGGATGCTCTCGAAAGAGCCACATCGTTGTAAGAAGAGGGATTGGCAGTAGTGCAGCCATAAAGAACTGTGAGCTTCGTGCTGTTAGCAAGAAGGTGAACCACAATGAGCCGCGTACAGGACTTAGTGACGGTGTCAAGCCGTGAAAGATGAGTACCGGAGTTTTAGTAAGGTTCTGATCGTGCAGATGGCCCGATGAAATGAAAGTAAGAAGCCCGACTAATCCCCAGGCAGCTAGTCCGAGCCAACCGCCAACTGTCAATGGATTAGCCACGATAGAAGCGGAGACTCGATGAAGAAGAAGGTCTGCGAATTTAAATCCGGATTCCGTGGACGGGTGTAAGGTTACAATATCTCCTATGGCTGTTGATATGCTTGAAGCAATCACGATTGCTCCAGCCATAATAGTTGCGTAATTGTAGGGAATTCTAAGGTATTGACGCAGAAAGAAGTGGATTATGGTAAACAGGCCAGTGGCGGTAGTGAGGGCGACGAGGATCGTTGCGACTAGGATTATAAGGGACAGAAGGAAATCGGTCCATCCTGAACTAAACCGAACGATGATCAGACATGCTGTGGCTGATAAGGGGATGCTGAAGGAAAGCCCGACAATGAGGAATGGCATTCTCATGCCAATATGTGCATGAACTCTCGAGATGGGCAAAAGATCTAGAAGCGTATGCAGCGCATTGCTTGCGGGTGTTGTAATACAGAGAATTGTGGCAATTGTGCCAGCGATTATTACAGAACCTCCGATAGATGTTCTGAGGATAGTGGACCTCAGCTCTATCGGTATTTTAACATTTAACCCGCTAACCGCTATGAGTGCTAGAAGGAAGCCAAGGGCTACTGCTGATAGTAAGAGTAGTATTCCGCCATAGAGAATATTCTTGGGTCGTGTTCGAAATGTTGATGCCATTCCGCGAATCCACGTGAGAACTACAGTCCTGGAAACTGTAAGAATAGGGTTAATCATTGGCGTGAGTGGTGTTTGCTTGAGTTTCTCTTGTCCGACGCCATGCTGTAAGACAAAACATGACCGCAACTACTCCAATCCACCCTAGCATTCCAGTAAAATTTGGATTGAAGTTCAAAGCAGGCATGTCGTTTTCAGTTGTAAACCATGCTTGGATGATGCCAGGCAAATAAATCGAAGAACTTGTCAGGTAAGCGAATCCCGTCGCCACAACGATGGCTAAAAACAATAGAGATGCGCCAGTCAGAATCCCGCTAATTGCGGCAATCATCAGGTTGGAGAAAAGCTTCATGATTTCGTCCTTCTGTGTGTGAGCAGGAGATCAGGTGATTTAAATGTGCATTGGATTGAATAAGTCCTTCAGTCTACTTTGACGCAGTTCTTTCTCGTCGTAGAGTCCTGTCACATTCATGAAGACGTCTTCAAGAGTCTCCGCTCCCGGCGTGAGTGTGATGAGTTCGTTTGGCGCACCTTGGCTAACAATGCTACCTTGGTTCAGGATGGTAACGGTATCACAGTCTCGGTTTGCGCGTAGCATGTCATGTGTTGCAATCAGTACTGTTCGTCCAGATGAGGTAAATTCATTCAATAGGCTCAGTAAAATGGATGAGGCCTCAGGGTCGAGGCTGCGGAATGGCTCATCAAGGATGAGTAGTTCAGGCTCATGAGAGAGAGCTGCGATAAGTTGTACCTTCCGCTTCATTCCGTGGGAATATTGGGCAATTGGGCGGTGGATATCGTCAGTAAGTCCCAGGATTTCAGCCAGAAGTTCACTACGGAGTTTGGTGTTAGTGCGTCGCAAGGAGTCATGAAATTTCAGGAATTCTTCACCTGTTAACGACATGGGTAACGCCAGATCGTCAGGTGCAAATCCCAAATGATTACGAGACTCCTTTTTTCAATTGAGACACCTGTAATTTGGACGCTACCGGAACTTGGCTTTATTATTCCAGTGATGATGTGGAGGGTCGTGGTTTTCCCTGAGCCATTAGGCCCTAAGAGGCCATGGATTACCCCTGGCTTTAGGTTCAGTGAGAAACTCTGCAGGACCGTGTGGCGGCCGTATTTCTTAGTTAGCTTTGAAGCATCTAGAGTTGTCGTTGTCACGGCCCTCCACTCCATCTTCTGCCTGGTTGGGGGTTTGGAAGCGGAGACTAGCTCCTGCAGTACGCCTTCCACGTTCCGCCTTGCGAGAAGGCAGGCATGTCGACTGCTGGATACATGCCTTTGTTTTGGCATGTAATCCACCACGCAACAGCTTCTCTTGTGTTTGTGCTACGGCACAGTTACATGCTGCCAAGCAGATTCCTGTGTGTCAAGAGTCACATAAAGTTATGGCTGCTTCGCCTTCCTTTGGGGATCGCGGGTCAAGTCCGGCAGTGGTGTGCTGATGTCGCGCGTCAGACTATGTGGCAGGGCCGTTATGTAGGCCTTGAAGGAGAGTCTGAGTATGGGTAGGCCACCCTCGATCCCGGCGGAGAAGAAGACCCGGATCGTGGTGAGCGTGCTGGCTGGCGGTGACCATCGTGACGGACAACGGTGGCCCGTCCCGGTCCTTCCGCTTCGAATCCTTCGTCACCGCCCACCCCGAACTACACCACGTGCGCACCCGGGTGAAGACCCCGGGGCAGAACGGATCCCGGCAACGCGGCTTCGGCACGCTGAAGTACGAACGGCTCTACCTGGATGAGATTGATGATGCGCTCATGCTCGCCGAGTGGGCCGAGGACTACCGGATCGAGTACAACGAGATCCGGCCGCACGAGGCCATTTCATGGAACCGGCCCAAGGAGGTGCACCTGAGACTGGCCGACCCCACCATCCCGACATTTCAACCCAAGGAAATCGTGCCAACTACTTGACGCGGGACAGTCGTAGGCGATCTTGTTGAGTGGGATTACGTTGGTGTGGGCGAGCATGTTATGTGTCAGGACTTCGGTGACGGTCCAACGGCGGCGTTGAGGTTTGGTACATGGATGGTGACACCCGATGCTGACACCCGCGTTGCGAATAGACCTCAGGCATTTCCTGGGCAGTGTCCCTATTACTTGACTAGGCGGCAACACCCACCGGATCATCAACAACAGGGCAACAAAATCATACCCAGCTGAGTGACCAGAACCCCGACCAACGGGGCCACTGCAACAAGCGCCCCGCCCTTCGGCCTTCCGGCACGAAGAACGGGGGCGCTTCCCAGATTCAGCGATTGAGACGCGTCATCCGAGGGCGTCGGATACGACGCCCTTCGCCGCCTCTTGGACTTCGGCGAGGTGCTCGGCTCCCTTGAAGGACTCCGCGTAGATTTTGTACACGTCCTCGGTACCTGAGGGCCGCGCCGCGAACCATGCGTTTTCGGTGGTCACCTTGAGCCCGCCGATCGCGGCCCCGTTGCCGGGGGCCGCGACGAGGCGGTCGACGATCGCCTCGCCCGCGAGATCGGTTGCCGTCACATCCTCGGGGGACAGTGCCGCGAGCTTCGCCTTCTCCTCGCGCGACGCGGGTGCGTCGATACGGGCGTAGGCGGAGGCGCCGAAGCGGGCCACCTGCTCGTCGTGCAATTGCGAAGGGGTCTTCCCGGTAACCGCGAGGATCTCCGATGCCAGCAGGGCGAGGATGATGCCATCCTTGTCGGTCGACCACACGGTGCCGTCCTTGCGCAGGAACGACGCTCCTGCGGACTCCTCGCCGCCGAAGCCGACAGAACCGTCGAGGAGGCCGGGGACGAAGTACTTGAAGCCGACAGGCACCTCGATGAGCGTGCGGCCCATGGCGGCGACGACGCGGTCAATGAGGGCCGAGGACACGAGGGTCTTGCCGACGGCCGCGTTCTCCGCCCATCCGGGGCGGTGCGTGAAGAGGTACTCGATGGCGACCGCGAGATAGTGGTTCGGATTCATGAGCCCATCGGGGGTCACAATGCCGTGGCGGTCCGAGTCCGCGTCATTCCCGGTGGCGATATCGTAGGGGGTGTTGCCCTGCGCATCCGGGGTCATCGCCTCTCGCAGGGACGCCATGGCGTTCGGCGAGGAGCAGTCCATGCGGATCTTGCCGTCCCAGTCGAGCGTCATGAACGGCCACGCCGGGTCGACGACGGGGTTGACGACCGTCAGGTCGAGGCCGTACTGCTCACAGATCGCCGCCCAATAGTCGACGGAGGCGCCGCCGAGGGGGTCTGCGCCGATACGGACCCCGGCCGAGCGGATCGCGTCGATATCGATGACCGTGTCGAGTTGGCCGACGTAGTAGGCGAGGTAGTCGAACTTCTCCAGGTGCTCGTCCTCGAAGAGCGAGGAGCCGATGATGCGCGGGATCTTGCGCCATCCCTGTTCGAGGATCTCATTGGCGCGATTCGCAATCCACCCGGTCGCATCCGTATCGGCGGGGCCGCCGTGAGGCGGGTTGTACTTGAAGCCGCCGTCCCGGGGCGGGTTATGAGAGGGGGTGACGACGATGCCGTCGGCGAGGCCGGGGCCCGAGGTGCGCAACTCGGTGGGGGCGCCATTGGCACCGAGGATCGCGACGGAGACGGCGGGAGTCGGGGTGTAAGAGCCGCGTGAATCGATCATGACGCGGACTCCAGCTGCGGCGAGCACTTCAAGGGCGGTCCGCCACGCCGGTTCCGACAGGGCATGGGTATCACGGCCGATGAAGAGAGGGCCGTCGAAGCCCTGAGCCGCACGGTATTCGACGATCGCAGCTGTGATCGAAACGATGTGAGCCTCGTTGAACTTCGCATCGAGGGAGGAGCCGCGGTGCCCGGACGTGCCGAAGGACACGCGCTGGTCGATCACCGACGGGTCGGGCTCAATGTCATAGTAGGCGTTGACGACTTCGTCAACGTTGATGAGGTCTTCTGGAAGGGCAACAGTGCCAGCTCTTTCATGCATAGTCCATAGTTTCTCACTCATCGGGGCGGTAGAGGAATCGAATAGGGCAATTGTTTCGCCTGCTGGGACTGCGCGAGGGCGCTCGCTCGCCCCCTCGTCGGGGAGGGGACGGGGGAAGGATGTCGCAGCCGAGGGCGCCGATCCGCTACGCTGTTAGCGCCAGTCACCGCCCGGCCGGCAATAGCGACGATGCTTAGGAGAACACCGTGGGATGGTTCGACTCAGTGGAGCACAACAGATGGTTGTCCGCACAGATGCAGGCGCTTATCAAAGAGGCCGAAGGCGCGATTGTGACAACCGGCTTCGCCCACCTCACTGACGACGGAGAACCAGACCTCAGCCGCAGGATCGACCTCGCTGTTACCGCCCGCATGCTCTACGTCTTCTCGCTGGGGGCCCTGATGGGCCTGCCCGGTTCGCGCCGCTACGCCGACCATGCGATGAAGGCCCTGTCCACCTACTTCCTCGACCCCGTTCACGGCGGCATGTGGACATCCATCACCGCCGAGCCCGACGCCGAGGGGCACGGCGTCCCCTGGGACGAGTACGGGCGCTGCAAATCCCAGTACCACAACGCCTACGTCATCCTCGGCCTCGCCGCCGCCGCAGTCGCCAACCGCCCCAATGCGCATGAACTGCTGCACACGATGCTCCACGATCAAGAGAGGCACTGGCTCGAGGGCAATGGCCTGGTCCGCGACCAGTACTCCGAGGACTTCTCCGATGTACTGCCCGTCAGGACGATCGGAACCCTGTTGCACACCGCGGAAGCATACTTGGCCGCCGCGGAGGCGACGACCGACCCGGTGTGGCTTGAGCGCGCCGAAGTGATGGCGGAGTTCGCGCACCAGAGCGCATCCGAACACGAGTGGCGCCTGCCGGAGTACTACGACAACTCGTGGAAGCCCCTGATCGGCGAGCCCGAGGGGATGTGCGATCGGCGCCGCATCTATCACGGCTACGTGACAGGTCACGCCCTGCAGTGGTCGAGGCTCGCATTGCAGATCCGCGCGGGGCTGCGCTCCATGGGGCGTTCACAGCCCGACTACCTCCTCGAATTCGCGACCGAGGTCTTCGAGCGCTCGCGAGTCGACGGATGGCGGCGCATGAACGGTGAACCGGGTTTCGCGACGTGCATCGGCGTCGACGGCTCGCCGCTCGAGGGTGAGGATGAGCATCAGCAGTGGGTTGTGTGTGAGGGCATCAGTGCGACTGCGGCACTGCGCCGGGCTCGTCTCGACGATGGCTGCGCTCCGGGTGAGGTTGAACACTACGAGCATTGCTACCGGTCGTTCCTCGACTATGTGAACGACTACCTCATCACACAGCCGGGCAGGTGGAAGCGCCGCCTCGACAATGTCAACCGCAAGGTCGACTCCGCGAAGGCGTCCCGTTGGGACGTCTACCATGCGGTGCAGGCGATGCTCGCCGTCCGCGTGCCGCTGTGGCCGCCGTATGCGGCGGCCCTATCGCGCGGCCTGCTCGATAAACCCGAAGAGGCGCCCTCGGATAAGAAGTCGTGGAACTTCTTCGGTCTGAGGCATTGATCATGTGACTCTGAGTCTTCGTTTGCGCTCGTCGTCGGGTACGATCGACGAGTCTGGAGGGCTGACCGAGTGGCCGAAGGTGACGGTCTTGAAAACCGTTGTGTCAGCAATGGCACCGGGGGTTCGAATCCCCCGCCCTCCGCCAGACCGACTTCGCTGTGGTGTGGGCCTGACGATTTCGACGCTCGGAGTTCATGCATTAGGGTTGTCGGTATTGGAGACGTGCCTGAGCGGCCGAAAGGGGCTCCCTGCTAAGGAGTTAATCGTGTTGCGCGATTCAGGGGTTCGAATCCCCTCGTCTCCGCTCTCAGTCCCAGGACGTTGTTCCGCGATGTCCCGGGACTTCATCGTGTACGGGGCGCTCCGGTCGCACATGTGATGATCAATGCCGCACATGCTCGTGTCGACACGTAGGGTTGGGGTGTGACCATAGCTCTGTATCGACGGTATCGCCCCGACACTTTCGCCGAGGTGATCGGTCAGGATCATGTGACCAGCCCGATCCGCGCTGCGCTGCGCGCCAATCGGGTGACGCACGCGTACTTGTTCTCCGGTCCCAGGGGGTGCGGGAAGACGACGTCGGCGCGTATCCTCGCGCGCTGCCTCAACTGCGCTGAAGGACCGACGGACACGCCGTGCGGGCAGTGCGATTCGTGCCGTGAACTTGCCACAGGCGGCCCCGGCTCCCTTGACGTGGTAGAGATCGACGCGGCCAGTCACGGCGGCGTTGATGATGCGCGCGACCTGCGCGAGCGCGCTACATCGGTGCCCGTACGCGACCGCTACCGGATCTTCATCATCGACGAAGCCCATATGGTGACGCCGCAGGGCTTCAATGCGCTGCTCAAACTCGTCGAAGAGCCGCCCGATCACGTGAAGTTCGTTTTCGCCACGACAGAGCCCGATAAGGTCCTCGGCACGATCCGCTCGCGCACCCACCACTATCCCTTCCGCCTCGTGCCGCCCGACGTCCTCGAACCGTATCTGCAGTCCCTCGCCGACGACGAGCACATCCGCGTCGCCGACGGCGTCCTCCCCCTCGTCATGCGCGAGGGCGGCGGTTCGGTACGCGACACCCTGTCGATCCTCGACCAACTGATGGCGGGCGCCATCGACTCCGAAGTCTCCTACCGGACTGCGGTCTCCCTGCTCGGCTACACCGACACCGCCCTTTTGGACGAGACGGTGGAAGCACTCGCAGCGGGGGAGGGGGCCGGTGCCTATCGCGTCGTCGAACAGATGGTGGATTCGGGCCACGATCCGCGTCGTTTCGTCGAAGATCTGCTCCAGCGACTGCGTGACCTGCTCATCATCTCCGTCGCCGGTGATCGCGCGCGCGACGTGTTGACGTCCGTTCCCGCCGACCAGTGGGACAGGATGGTTTCCCAGGTCGCGGCGTGGAACTCCCGCGGCCTGTCGCGTGCGGCGGATCTCGCGGATGAGGCGCTGCGTCAGATGGTCGGCGCGACCTCGCCGCGCCTCCAACTCGAACTGCTCATCGGCAGGCTCCTCGTCGAACCCGCTCCCGCCGGGGCACCGGCTGCGACGTCGATCGAGGACGCTCCCGCGCAGAGCCGCTTCGGTGCTCGGGAAGCCAGAGAGGCGCTCGCACGCTCGAAGAGACAGCGCTCTCAGGCGAGTGCGGGGCAGCGGGATGATTCCTCCCGCGTGCCGTCGCATGGTTCCACTGCGGGCACGCACTCGCCCAGCGCGCCCCCACAGCGCGATGACGACCGACCCGTTGACCACCCCTCGCCGCTTCCACGGGATCGTCAATCACCCGATGCGCAGGCCCCGTCCGGCTGGCCATCCGCCGCCGTCCTCGGGACACCCGTTGCGCCCACCGGTCACTCCCGGGAGCGGGATGATCACGAGGCCGACTCCGAGCGCGGGCGGAGCACTCAGGCATCGGACCCGCCGGATAGGGGTGCGGATGCCCGTCCCATCGACGCACGAGACCCCTTCGCCGGATCGACCCCGGGCGGCACTCACCAGATCCGCTCCCGCTGGACGGAGATCGTCGCCCAGGTGGAGTCGCTGAGCCGCGTGACACGCAGCCTCATCGGCAATGCCCGCCTCGGCGCGGTCAATGACTCGACAGTGGAACTCCTCTTCCCCTCCGAGGGCATGGCGATGAACCTGTCGCGCGGCAACCGTGCAGCTGAGGTCGCAGGGGCGATTCGAGCCGTGACGGGCCTGACGGTCACTGTGCGCGCCCAGGTGGGCCACAGCGGCGCCCAGCAGCCCGACAGTCAGGTGCATGAGCCCCTCGTCGACCCCGCCTATGACGCGGCTTCGGAGCCGTCCCCTTTTGAGCCCGTATCCCGCCCCCGCCTCGATGAGGCGGGGGGCTCGGGCGCCGCTGATGCCCCGACGTCGCAGCAGGGGTGGCCCACGGTCGCCCGGCCGATGGACGCCCCGCCCGCTGATTCGGCGCCCTTGGACAACACCCCTTTGGACGCTGCGCCCGTCGACGCTGCACCGGAGCCGTCGCCGCGAGCAATGCCCGTGGCGCCCGCAGAGTTGACCGCGTCTGCAGCCGCAGCAGAGCCGGTGGTGCCGACAGAGCCCGCAGCTCCCACAGGGGCGGGCGTCCAGACGCAGACGGTGAGCGTCTTCACCTACGATGACGTCCCATCTGCCCCCATCGGCGGCTGGGCGGAAACGGTCTCCCTGCCCGGAGGCGAAGTGACATTCGAGGACGAGGCGCCCGCGTGGACTGCGAACGAACCCGCCACTCGCAGTCCCCGAATGAGGGCGCCCGAAGAGGACGCTCCCGCAGCACCGGCGGCCCCCGCCTTCGACGACGCGGAGGACACTCCATCCGTCACTGACGACGACATCGAGATGAACCGCAATTTCGGAGTCCCCGCCGTCCTCGAGATCCTCGGGGGGACTATCATCGATACCCGCACTGACGAGAGGGGCTTGTGATCCGTGTACGAAGGCGCACTCCAAGACCTCATCGACGAGTTCGGGCTGCTCCCGGGGATCGGCCCGAAGTCCGCCCAGCGCATGGCGATGCACGTCCTCGACGCTCCGTCCGAAGACGTGGCCCGCCTCGTCGACGCCATCAACGCCGTGCGCCAGCGCGTCCACCACTGTCACGTGTGCGCGAACCTCACCGAAGACGAGCTCTGCTCCATCTGCCGGGATGTCCGCCGCGACCCGACGGCGATCTGCGTCGTTCAAGAGGCCAAGGACATTCAAGCGATCGAGGCGTCCCGCGCATTCCGCGGCCGCTACCACGTCCTCGGAGGGGTCATCGATCCCATCCACGGGATCGGGCCCGACCAACTGCGCATCCGTCAACTCCTCGCCCGCCTGGCCGACGGACAGATCAGCGAGGTCATCATTGCAACGAACCCCAATGTCGAGGGCGAGGCGACGGCGTCGTTCCTCGCCAGGACTCTCGCAACGATCGGCGTCACCACATCACGGCTCGCGATGGGCCTGCCGATGGGCGGGGACCTCGAATACGCCGATGCGGTGACTCTGGGGCGGGCGCTTGAGGGGCGCCGCCACATGGTCTGACGCCGTCATCCCCTCACGAAACGAGCGCCCCCGGTATTAGCCGGGGGCGCTCGCGCGACGACTGGTGGTCAGTCGGTCAACTCGTAGCCCTGAGCATCCTGGTGCCAGGGGGAGCCGGGGGAGGAGACGAGGATGAGGACGCCCTCGATGAGGCCCCACACCACCGAGACGAATGAGAGGATCCCGAAGCTCAGGACCGTGATGAGCAGCTGGGCGACGGCCCGACCGGTGCGCCCGAGGTAGAAGTTGTGAACGCCGAAGGCGCCCAGCAAGAGACCGAGGATGCCGGCGACGATCTTCGATTTGCCGCCGACCGGCGAGGGCGCGCCGTACGAGTACTGCGCGCCGTATCCGGGCTGCGCCGCATAGGGAGCCTGGTAGGCCTGCTGGGCCTGCGGATCGGCGTACTGCTGTTGAGCGTACGAGGTCTGGGCGTCGGGAGTCTGCGCGTAAGCGTCGCCGTAGGGCATCTGCTCAGGGGCGGGCGCGGCCGCGGCCGGTTGCGCGTAGGGATTCGTCTGCTCGTAGGTCGATTCGACGGGAGACTCTGCAGGGGTCAGCGGCTGGCCGTACGGATTCTGCTCAGATCCCGAAGGAGTGACTGGAGTGGACATGGTGCCTGCTTTCTTGAGAGATCACATCACCGGGCGGAGATGCGAAGCGAACTGCTTCGGATGTTAACAGGTCGCCCCGATTTCCTTCGACGCCGCCCGGGATCCGGCACCGATCCGCAGCGGTGATCCGCGACGCCAGAGCGGATCTGAGGGCCTGACGTGAGATTCGGCGCACACGCCCCGCCCTTCACAGGAATTCCATAGGGGATCTGCGGGAGAAACACACCCGCCCCGTGGCAGAATCGCCCTGTGAGCCCAGCACCCGTATCATCATTCGTCCGCTCCGACGGAACCCCCGCACGCATCCTCGTCGTCGACGACGAGGCCGTCCTCGCTGAACTTCTCGGGGCAGCATTGCGCCACCAGGGGTGGGTGACCAGAACCGCGTCGAATGGGTGGGAGGCCCTTGACGCCGCCGCGGAGTTCGATCCGGATATCGTGGTCCTCGACATTCAGATGCCCGGCCTCGACGGCCTCAAGACACTCGACCGTCTGCGCAAGCGCTACCCCCACCTGCCGGTGCTCTTCCTCACCGCGCGGGACGCCGTGTCCGACAGGGTGGCGGGCCTGCGCGCCGGAGCCGATGACTATGTGACGAAGCCATTCGACCTCGATGAGGTGACGGCCCGCATCGATGCGCTGTTGCGCCGCTCGGGGATGAGTTCCCAGACCGTATCGCACGTCCTCACCGTCGGAGATCTCAGCCTCGATGAGGACTCGCACGACGTGTCCCGCGCTGGGGAGGCCATTGCGCTGACCAACACGGAATTCGAACTGCTGCGCTACCTCATGGAGAATCCGAATGTCGTCTTGTCGAAGACACAGATCCTCGATCGGGTCTGGTCCTACGATTTCGGCGGCCAGGCGAATGTCGTCGAACTGTACATCTCCTACCTGCGCAAGAAGATCGAAGCAGGACAAACTCCGATGATCCACACCGTTCGCGGCGCGGGCTACATCCTGCGCCCGGGCGAGGACGCCGAGTGAGTAACACGCGGGAAACCCCGTTCGAGCGCCACCGGGACTCGATCGGAATACGCAGGCGCCCACTGTCGACCCGGGTCAGCCTCTTCCTCGCTGCGACCGTCTTCATCGCCGTCGCCCTCGTCGTCGCCTCCTCGGGAGTCGCGATGCGCTCGTGGATGATCTTCCAGGTCGACAAGACCCTTCAGGAATCGGTTCACCGGATCCGCTCCATCGACGAGGGCCCCCGCGACGGTGATAGCCGCAAAGCCCTGAAGGGGTTGGACGGGCCCGGCTCGAGCGAGGGACAGCTTCAGGTCGTCGAACGCGACGGGCAGACGACCTCGGGCGTCGTCCACGACTTCCGGGTGACATCGCTGGACGATGAGAGTCTCGCGATGCTGCGCGCCCTGCCGGTCGAGCGCCATGGCCAGACCGTCTCCCTCAAAGGCCTGGGCTCCTTCCGCGTCCTCGTCTCCGAGTCATCGGATGGGACCCGGATCGTCGTCGGGCAGTCCCTCGATACGGTTGACCGCACGACGATGATGCTGGTCCTCATGGGGGCGGGACTGTCCATCGTCATCATCGCGGGCGCGGCCTTCGTCGGCAGGCGCTGGATCGTCCGCGAAATTGCCCCGCTCGGCGCCGTCGCCCAGACCTCCCGCCGCATCGGCGCAAAAGACCTCGCCACCGACATGATCGAGCCCCTCGACCGCGTGGACGAATCCGTTGCGCCCCGGGGCACCGAGG
The DNA here is from genome assembly GCF_900155595.1 of Actinomyces mediterranea. GTDB lineage: Bacteria > Actinomycetota > Actinomycetes > Actinomycetales > Actinomycetaceae > Pauljensenia > Pauljensenia mediterranea. The sequence goes on along the minus strand of NZ_FTPB01000004.1, from coordinate 764,535 downwards.
TCGGCGATGTCGCCCAGGCCCTCAACGTCATGATCGACAATGTCGCCTCCGCTCTGCAGGCGCGGGCCGAGTCCGAGCAGCGCCTGCGCCGATTCGTTGCCGACGCCTCCCACGAACTGCGGACCCCGCTCGCATCGATTCAGGGCTATACGCAACTCCTCCGGCGCGATTCGATCGAGCCCGAGCTCGCCCTTTCCAGGATCTCCTCGGAGTCAGCGCGCATGTCCGGACTCGTCGAGGACCTCCTCCTTCTCGCCCGCCTCGATGCGGGCAGGGAATTGCAGTCCGTTCCCGTTGATGTCCTCCCCCTCGCGATCGATGCCGTCTCGGATGCCCATGCTGCGGGCGCGGACCACGAGTGGGTCCTCGATGTGGACGGCGACGAGGAGGAGATCCCCGCTTGCGAGGTCCTCGGCGACGAGTCCGCGATCCGTCAGGTCCTCGCCAACCTGGTGAATAACGCCCGCGTCCACACTCCTGCGGGTACGAGAGTCGTCATCGGCGTCCATGCTCTGCCCGTATCCGAGGAGGACGTCGTGGTGGACTCTTCGGGAGCGCGCCGGTGGCGCTCTGGCACGGGTCCTGCCGGTTCGGTGAGGATCACGGTTGCGGATGACGGGCCGGGCATTGACGAGGGCCTCCGGTCGACGGTCTTCGATCGTTTCGTTCGCGGCGATTCGTCGCGGACGAGGGCGGGCACGGGTTCCTCCGGCCTCGGATTGTCGATCGTCTCGTCCATCACCCGGGCGCTCGGCGGCAGGGTGGAGATGGAGACGGGAAGCGGCGGGACGGCGTTCTCCGTGTTCCTCCCGCGCCTCAATCACGACTGATTTCATTGATGAACAGAGACGAACACGCATTGTCCGGTAACTAATCCCGCATTGTGGAATGAATTCGAGGCCGTTGTGTTCACGGAGCGAACACTTCCTTCTCACGATTCGTCCCTCTGGTTAGCCTTCACCGCAGGCGGCGGGTCCTGCACCGTCGCACATCATCCGACTCACCAGTGGAGAGACCCCTATGAAGCGCTCATCCCTCATCGTCGGCGCCATTGCCGCCGCAGCCTTCGCTCTTGCGGGCTGCTCGAACTCCGGCACGACCGCGTCGCAGTCCACGGCTTCGGGCTCCTCCGGGTCCTACTCGATCGGCATCACCCAGATCACGACCCATACATCGCTTGACGCTGCGCGCGAGGGCTTCAAGCAGGCCTTCGACGACGCCGGCATCGCCGTCACCTGGGACGAGCAGAATGCGCAGGGGGACCAGGCGACCGCGACCTCTATCGCCTCGAAGTTCGCCAACGCCGACCTCGACCTCATCCTCGCTGTCGCGACCCCGTCGGCTCAGGCGACCGCTCAGGTGATCACTTCTACGCCGATCCTCTTCACCGCGGTCACTGACCCCGTCTCCGCTCAGCTCGTCGACTCCCTCGACGCGCCCGGGTCCAATGTCACCGGTACTACCGACATGAACCCGGTCGCCGACCAGATCTCTCTCATCAAGGAGTTCGCGCCCGATGCGAAGACCGTCGGCATCATCTACTCCTCCGGCGAGGTCAACTCCGAAGTCCAGGTGGAGCTCGCCAGGGAAGCGGCCGCGAGCGAGGGCCTCGACGTTGTCGAATCGACCGTGACGAACTCTTCCGAAGTGCAGCAGGCCGCGACGGACCTCGCGTCCAAGGTCGATGCGATCTACGTCCCGACGGACAACACCGTCGTCTCCGCTTTCGCTTCCGTCGTTCAGGCCGCCGAGGACGCCAAGCTGCCCCTCATCGCCGGTGAGAACGACTCCGTCGCCAATGGCGCTCTTGCGACCTACGGCATCGACTATGCGGAGCTGGGGCGTCAGACCGGCGAGATGGCCATCAAGATCCTCACCGAAGGCGCGGATCCGGGGACCATGGCGGTCCAGACGCAGAAGGAATACCAGCTCACCATCAATACGGCCACTCTGAAGGCGATCGGCCTCGAGATCCCCGCGGGTCTCGTCGACAAGGCGGTCACCGTCGATTGACCCCTCCTCGGCGTCGCCCTCGCCCCGCCCCAGCGAGGGCGACGCACTCTTATTCGGCGACACCTCTGCCGAATCACCACCATTGAAGGACCTCTCGTGCTGACAGCTCTCGACCTCGGTCTCATTTACGGCCTCATGGCGCTCGGCGTCTACTTGACGTTCCGCGTCCTCGACATCGCGGACCTCACGGTCGACAGCTCCTTCACGACCGGCGCGGCAGTCGCCGCCGTGATGGTCACTGCCGAATACAACCCCTGGCTGGCCACCATCTGCGGATTCGCCGCCGGATGCGCTGCGGGCGTCATCACGGGGCTCCTCCACGTCGCCGCGGGAATCCACCCGCTCCTCGCGGGCATCCTCACCCAGATCGGCCTGTACTCGATCAACCTGCGCATCCTCGGCAAAGCGAATGTGCCCCTCCTCAAGGGCATCGAAACGGTTCTCACCCCGCTGCGCTCCAATGGCCTCATCGGGACCTGGGCCTCTGTCGTCATCTTCGCCGTCGTCGTCTCACTCATCACCATCGTATTCAACTGGTTCCTGTCCACTCAGGTCGGCTTGGGGATGCGCGCGACCGGTGACAATGAGGGCATGGCGCGCGCCCAGGGTGTTCCCACCGGTGCAATGAAAGTCATCGGGCTCTCTCTGTCCAACGGCCTCGTCGCCGCCTCCGGCGCCCTCATCGCCCAATACCAGGGGTATGCGGATATTTCGATGGGGATCGGCCTCATCGTCGCGGGCCTCGCCTCCGTCATCATCGGCACGGCGATCATCGGCTCGCACGGCGTCTGGGTGACCTCTTTCTTCGTCGTTTTCGGTTCGATCGCCTACCGCGTCATCATCCAGCTCGCCCTCGGAGTCGAGTTCCTCGAGGCGAACGACATGAAGCTCATCTCCGCAGTCATCGTGTTCGCCGCACTCATGATCCCCCGCTTCGGCATCTTCGCGAAGATCCGCGAGCGCCGCCGCGCGCGCACCCTGGCGCCCGAACCGGATATCACTCACACGCCTGAAGAGCGCGACAACGAGAAGGTGGTGCTGTGATGCTTGAGGTCGAAGCCGTCACCAAGACATTCTTCCGTGGGACCGTCAACGAGCGCCTCGCCCTGCGCGACGTCTCCCTCACCCTCGCCCCCGGTGACTTCGTCACCATCATCGGCTCCAACGGCGCCGGCAAATCGACGCTGCTCAATATCGTCTCGGGCCGCTATCAGGCGGACATCGGTCGCGTCACCATTGCGGGCAGGGATGTCACGCGACTGCCGGACTGCAGAGTCGCACAGCTGGTGTCCCGGGTCTTCCAGGATCCCATGGCGGGCACGGCGCCCCACCTCACCATCGAGGAGAATCTTGCCCTCGCGTGGTCGCGCGGACAGCGCCGCACCCTCGGACCGGCGCTGACTTCGAAGAAGCGCCAGATGTTCCGCGATGTGCTCGCACCCCTCGAACAGGGACTCGAGAATCGCCTCACGACGAAGGTGGGACTGCTGTCCGGCGGCCAGCGCCAGGCCCTCTCCCTCACCATGGCGACCTTCTCCGGCCCGAAGGTGCTGCTCCTCGACGAGCACACCGCCGCCCTCGACCCTAAGCGCGCCGCCCTCATCACTAAGCTCACCGAAGAGGCCGTCGAGCGCGGCCGCCTCACGACGCTGATGGTGACGCACAATATGGAGCAGGCCCTGTCAATGGGCAATCGGCTCATCATGATGCACGAGGGGCGCATCATCTTTGAACTGTCCGGCGTGGCCAAGCAGCATGCGACCGTGGAGTCGCTGCTGGCCGAGTTCGATAAGCTGCGAGGCTCGGACGGCCAGGGGCTGTCGGACCGGACCCTGCTCGCCTGATATTCGGTCGTATTCTGACCGAATCGCGGTCGTGCTCTCAATGAGGGGCGACTCCTTCTAGTATTAACGAGGACTGCGTCCGGTTCTTCGGGCGCCCCGGCAGAAATGGGGATCCGTGGCACTCATCGTGCAGAAGTACGGCGGCTCATCCGTGGCCGACGTTGAGGCCATGAAGAGAGTCGCCCGCCGTGTCGTCGACACACACGATGCCGGGCACCAGGTTGTCGTCGTCGTATCCGCCATGGGTGACACCACCGACGATCTGCTCGATACGGCCGCCCAGATCACCTCCGACGCGCCCGACCGGGAGATGGACATCCTCTTGTCCGCGGGCGAGCGCATCTCCATGTCGCTGCTGTCCATGGCAGTCAATGAGCTCGGCGTCAGCGCACAGGCCTATACCGGTGCACAGGCGGGCATCCGTACGGATTCGCACTTCGGCCGCGCCCAGATCATCGGCATGGTCCCCGAGAGGATCGCCCGCACCATCAAAGAGGGCCAGGTCGCGATCGTCGCCGGATTCCAGGGGGTCTCCCGCGACGAGGACGTCACCACCCTGGGGCGGGGCGGCTCCGACACGACGGCGGTGGCGCTCGCAGCCGCACTCAAAGCGGATGTCTGCGAGATCTACACCGACGTCGATGGGCTCTTCAGCGCTGATCCCCGCATCGTCCCCAAAGCGCACCGTCTGCGCACCCTTACTCAGGAGGAGACCCTCGAGCTTGCGGCTCACGGGGCGAAGATCCTCCACCTGCGCGCCGTTGAATTCGCGCGCCGCTACGGCGTCCCCCTCCACGTCCGCTCCTCCTTCTCGGAGAAGAACGGGACGTGGATCTCCGACCGCCCGGCAAACCCTGAACTCACGGGCCTCGTGCCCTCGGCCGCCCTCGTCGATCCCAAGGAGGAGAACATGGAGAAGCCGCTCATCTCTGGAATCGCCCATGACCGTTCACAGGACAAGATCACTGTGACGAATCTGCCGAATACGCCGGGAGCCGCCGCCCGCGTCTTCTCCACCTGCGCGAGGGTCGGCGCGAACATCGACATGATCGTCCAGAACGTTCCCGTATCCGATGCGACGCTCGCGAATATCACCTTCACCCTTCCCGAGGGCGACGCGAAGAAGACGGTCGAAGCCCTTGAAGCGGCCAAGGACGAGATCGGGTTCCGGGAACTGCGCTACAACCCCGACATCGGTAAGCTCTCCCTCATCGGCGCGGGGATGCGCACGAACCCCGGTGTGTCGGCGAAGCTCTTCTCCGCCCTGTCGGATGCGGGCATCAACATCGACATGATCTCCACCTCCGAAATCCGCATCTCCGTCGTCACGAAGCTCAACGACCTCGATCGTGCGGTCCAAGCCGTGCACTCGGCCTTCGGCCTCGACACGACCGAAACGGAAGCCGTGATCTACGGCGGGACTGGCCGCTGACCGCAGCCCCCGCCCCACTATTGAGCGCGACACCAGAGCACCCCTGTGTGCGCATCCACCACTAAGGAGACCATTATGAGCGGCCTGAATGTCGCAGTCGTCGGAGCCACCGGCCAGGTCGGGCGCGTCATGCGCTCCCTGCTCGACGAGCGCGCCTTCCCCGTCGAGACCATCCGATTCTTCTCCTCCTCCCGCAGCGCCGGAACGACCCTCGAATGGAAGGGCGAGGATGTCACCGTCGAAGATGTCGCGACCGCGGACCTCGCGGGTGTCGACATCGCCGTGTTCTCCGCTGGAGCGGATGCATCGCGCGAATACGCGCCGAAATTCGCCGCAGCCGGGGCGGTCGTCATCGATAACTCCTCCGCCTGGCGCAAGGACGAGGGCGTCCCCCTCGTCGTGTCCGACGTGAACCCCGAGGACATTGCGAACCGTCCCAAAGGCATCATCGCCAACCCCAATTGCACGACGATGGCCGCAATGCCCGTCTTGCGGCCCCTCGTCGAGAGGACCGGCGGATTGGAGCGCCTCTTCGTGTCCAGCTACCAGGCCGTGTCGGGCTCCGGACTCAAAGGGGTGCAAGAGCTCGTCCGCCAGACGCATGCGGCTGTCACGCAGGATCTCGCCGCCCTCGCCCTCGATGGTCGCGCCGTGACTCTCCCGGAGCCGGAAGCCTATGTCGCCCCCATCGCCTTCGACGTCGTGCCTCTGGCCGGGTCGATCGTCGACGACGGCACGGAGGAGACGGATGAGGAGCAGAAGCTGCGCAATGAATCGCGCCGCATCCTGCACCTGCCGGACCTCAAGGTCTCGGGCACCTGCGTGCGCGTCCCCGTGTTCACCGGACACACCCTGACGATTCACGCGCACTTCCCCTGCACGATCACCGCGCAGGAGGCGCGGGCAGTCCTCGCCGACGCGCCGGGCGTGCGCCTCGTCGACGTTCCCACGCCCCTAGAGGCAGCGGGCCGCGACGAGGTCCTCGTCGGAAGGATCCGCCAGGATCTTGCCGTTGATGAGGGCAAGGGCCTCGTCCTCGTCGTATCGGGCGACAACTTGCGCAAGGGGGCTGCCCTCAACGCGATTCAGGTTGCAGAACTCGTCAAGGACGAATTGTTCGCGAAGCGGTGAGCCGGGAGGGGGCTCCGGTGCTCACTTGGATTCGGCGGCCGCGATCTGCTCGCGGACCTTGTCCATGTCGAGTTCGCGAATCTGAGAGATCAGATCTTCGAGGGCCACCGCCGGCAGTGCGCCCGACTGGCGGAAGATCGCGATGCCGTCGCGGAACGCCATGAGAGTCGGGATGGAGGAGATCTGGGCCGCGCGTGCAAGTTCTTGCTCTGCGTCGGTGTCGATCTTGCCGAAGACGATGTCCTTGTGCTTGACCGAAGCGTCCTCGAAGATCGGGGCGAATTGGCGGCACGGACCGCACCATGCGGCCCAGAAGTCGACGAGGACGATGGCGTTCTCGGAAACGGTGGTCTCGAAGTTGTCATTGGTGAGCGCGATGGTGGCCATGTGGTCTCCTTATGATTGCCAGAGGATTCTGGATGGTCGTGGGTGCCGGGTGCGCGACCCGTCTGAGTACTTCAACGACCCGTGCGTGCAGTCTATTCCGCAAATGCGAATCCAGCGCGTTGTGACATTGGTCCTAGGCTGGCTCGATGCCTTATTCGGGCGTCAGCGGACCGCCGGACAGTGCGCGAACGCCGCCTGTCCGTGTTCCGGCGCGCCGTCCTCGAGCGACTCGGGGGAGTGGGGCGCGCGAGGGATGGGATGGATGAAGTTTGGGGCGACTCCCACGGCGCGCAGAACGAATGCCTCAATCGTGGCGATCGCAGTGCGCCGCTGCGCGGGATCGGGGGGAAGCTCCTGGCTGGCGAGGCAGGCGTTGACGAGGGGGATGAGGGCATGCGGATCCTGCATGGGGATCGCATGATCCGACATGAGATCGGTGAGGATCATCAGTAGGACCTCGCCAATGATCCCGGCGTGCTCGCGCAGGTGCGCGGAGTTCATGGGCGACATTTGTTCACGCAGGTGGATCCGGCTGGCCAGGTGGTAGCGGTTCGTCATCTCCAGGTGCGCGCGGATGTAGATGCGGAAACGCTCCACCGCGTCCGGCTCGGTTTCGAGGGCTGCGTGAACGAGCGCGGCGAACTCCCGAGTCGCCTCTTCCATATAGGACAGGAGCAGGACTTCTTTGTCCTCGAAGTGGTTGTACACGGCGGTGCGCCCGACCCCGGCGCGGGCCGCGATCCGCGACATCGTGATGGAGTCGAAGGACTGTTCCGCGAGGAGTTGGCCGAGCGCGTCGAACAGCTTGTGGCGCGTCAGCGCGCGGTGGTCCGCGAGTGAATCTCCGATGATCTTCGGCATAGAGTCATTCTGACAGTTACGGGTGGAGTGTCGTCAACTCTAGGGGAGGCTGATCCGAGGGGCGCGCCTCCTGCGGGCGCACAGATTCGCCACGGCGAGGGCGATCGCGAGGTCGTGGCCGATCCAGTCGAGGTCGGCGACCCGGTCGAGGCGGACCCAGCGCAACTCGCAGTGAGAAGCCCCGAGTGTCGGTGCGGGCGCCCCATGATCCACTTCCGCGAGCCATACGGACATGGTGCGGCCCTGGAGGATCGGCCACCACTGGCCGTGAGGACCATGCACGGCGGGTCCGAGCGTGATCGATGTGCGGAGTTCTTCGCGGATCTCGCGCGCGAGCGCTTCCTCGGGCGATTCGCCCTCGTCGATCTTGCCGCCGGGCAGCTCGAAGCCGCCGCGCAACTCTTCGGGGTAGGCGCGCGCGGCGCACAGCAGGAGGGTCGGATGGTCGAGTGAATCGACGATGGCGGCGGCGACGACGGGGCGGGGATTCACGGTGCACATTCTAGGGCTCGCGGGCGGGGTCGGCCGTCTCATCTTCCGCTCCGCTTGGACGAAGGGGGCTGCGGGCGGTTATGATCGTGGGGCTGCTCCACTTGTGAGCCGCCTGGCGGGCGTAGTTCATCGGTAGAATGGAAGCTTCCCAAGCTTCAGAGGCGGGTTCGACTCCCGTCGCCCGCTCCATGGCAACGGCCGACCCGAGGGTCGGCCGTTTTTCGCTGTCCAGGCGCCCCGTGGGCCGCTGCGCGAGCACATGTGCGCTTGCGTTGCTGCCGATCCGAACGTTGCAGCGTTCGGAACCGTAGAGTATTCGCCGAGTGCGCAGGACGCTCAGCGGCGGGGGTCCCACTCGGCGGACTCGGGATCGACGCCGTGGGCGCGTGCATTCGCCTCGATGATCGTGACGAGCCAGGCGGCCAGACCCTCGGCGCGAGCGTCGTAGTGGGCCGTGAAGCGCGGATCGGCGGCATATCCGCGCGAGAGGAGCACGTGGCGCTCGTGAGTCGTGTCGAACCACTGGTCAAGGGATGCCCGGTGACGCTCTGCTAAGGCATTCGCCTCCTCGCAGCCGGGGTGGACTCCGCGGATCATCGCCTCCGCAAGGTCCCGTTCGAGTGCATCAACCTCGGCGGTGACTCGCGACCACTCCTGGGGAGTCAGTGCCTCCCGCCGGGCACTCGCCTGTGCCCACGCATCGGTATCGCCCCACTTCTCCTCGGCCTCGTCCTCGTATTGCGACCACGAACTGCCCAGAGCGCGTGCGCGATCCTCTGCATTCATCGGTGTGTCGGTCATGTCCTTCTCCATTATCGCGTCGACTGCGCGGACCATCCGCTGCAGTTGAGAGATGCGTTCCACGAGGGCGTCGCGCTGACGCGCGAGGTGCTCCGCCACATCCGCGGGCCCGTTCAAGAGTTCGCCGATCCGACTCAGGGGCATACCGGTCTCGCGGTAGACCAATGCCAATTGGAGGCGCTCGATATCGTTGGGCGTGTAGAGGCGGTATCCCGACCACGACCTCGCCGATGGTGAGCACAGACCGATCCGGTCCCAATGATGCAGGGCTCTCACGGTGACGCCGCACATGGCGGCGACCTGTCCGACCGTCAGATCCTTCTCAGCGTTCGACGAGGTCGAGGTCGGTCGGTGTCCCAGCAGCGAAGCGTCATCGTCCATGGGGACAGCATCTCTCATGTGCACGAGTCTCATCCCTCACGTCGCGTCAGGGTCAAGACCGCGGGGTGCGTGTGCGCCCGCCTGTGCGGTGCTCAACGTCGGGCAGGGCCGAGCTATTCCGTGAGAATCCTCCGATTCTATGCCGAGCGGGTCGTCGTCGCCGCCGCTAGCCTGACAGTGCCCGATGTTAAAAACGATTAGAAAGGCATGGCAATGGCGAAGAATGTCGGCACCGTCGACAAGACGATCCGCATCCTCCTGGGGTTGGGAATCATCGGCAGCGGAGTGTACTTCCAATCGTGGTGGGGAGCGGTGGGGGCCCTGCCCCTCATCACCGGGCTCGTGAACTACTGCCCCCTGTATTCGCTCCTCGGAGCCTCCACCTGCCGCACCAAGTAGGGGAGGTGCGCCGCTGGCAGGCCCATTGCGCCACCCGTGTCGATCGCGATGGCGGTTCTGCGAGAGCCCAACGGGGCGCATCACTGAGAATGCTTTTCAGGCTACCCTGAAAATACCCTGATTCAACCCGGAAACCCCCGATTGGCCTTTGCAAACGTCCGATCAAGCCTCTAACCTTATTCATCTGTGACCGACCCTCGAATCGGGGAACACGGCAGTCGGGAACCGCGCCGAATGCCGGGTCGCACCGGGGTCGCGCACAACAGGCTTTCACCGCCTCCGGAGCCACGTGCTCACCTGTGGGGAACCCGGGAGCGGTGGAACACGACGTGGGGTGACGACCGGGAAGCAATTTGGGGTGTCCTTTCCGATCGTGATGCCGCGACGAAAACGCCTGGGGCGAGGAACTGGCCTAGCAGATCCTCGCCCCAGGCGTATGCTCGTTGAGCGCTCGGGGTGAGACCCTGGATTATCCCTGAATCGGCGCGTGAAACCGATGGAACTCTTACGCGCACGCAGCCCGGCGGGACATACTGTTCCCAGTCTCAGCAGGACAACAAGTGGGGGAATGATGACCGCACAGAGTCGCACCGTTCACGTGCTCAACTTTCTTAAAGTCTTCATCTGGGCGGTGATCGCCATCGCCCTCGTCAAGTTCGCCTTCTTTCCGTCGACGGCAGCCGACAGCGCCCAATCCCTCGACCCGAGCGCCAACTACGGCCACATGACGGTCACTCCCGTCCGCGGCGACATCGCGAACACAGTCACTGCGAAGGGCAGCATCGAACAGGACCCCGCCACTACCGTCAAGGCGACCGGAGAGGGCGTCGTCTCCTACCTGTATACCGGTGACGGCGCGGCCATCACGACCGGCGAGCCGATTCTCGAACTGAAAAAGGAGATCCAGGGGCGGGACACTCAGACCGTGGACGAGGAGGGCACTGTGACGACGACGCCAGGTCGGCCCACCTACGAGTACACGACCGTTTACGCCAACGCCTCGGGGACCCTCCATCTGACCGCCCTGCTCGGACAGCAATTCTCCATCGGCGACGCCGTTGCGACCATCCAGCCGTCCACATACTCGGCGGTCGCCGCCCTCAATGCCGAACAGCTCTACCGCATTCAGAACGCTCCGAGTGAAGCGACCCTTTCCATCACGAACGGCCCCGCTCCATTCACGTGCACCGGATTGCAGATCGTGACCCCCCAGTCCGCGAAGACGAATAGCAACGACAAGAGTACGGACTCCGCTTCCGCCGCATCCTCGTCGAGCACCCGCGCGAAATGCCCCGTACCCGCCGACCAAACGGTCTTCCCCGGACTACAAGTCACGATGGACATCGTCGCGGGGCAGTCCAGCGATGTTCTGACGCTTCCGATCAGCGCCGTCGAGGGCCGCTTCCAATCCGGCTACGTGTACGTGCCCGGCGCCGATGGCGCCGATCCGGTGAAGACTGCGATCACGATCGGCCTGACCGATGGCAAGGTCGTTGAGGTCGTCGACGGCATCGATGAGGATCAAGAGGTCCTCGAGTTCATCCCGACGGCGAAGACGGACTCCGAGGCCCCCTCCCCATCAACGGAGGGCGGAGTCGTCTACGGGCCGACCGGCACTTCAACCTCCACCGAATGAGGGGCGCATCACCGTCATGTCACTCATCACTCTTGAGGGAGTCACTCGCACAGTCGTCCTGCCCGATGGTTCTGATCTGCATATCCTTCGGGGGATCGACTTGACTGTGGACGAAGGCGACCACATCTGCATCGTCGGCCGCTCGGGAACCGGAAAATCCACGATGCTCAACATCATCGGACTGCTCGACCTGCCCACCGCCGGTGCCTACCACATCAACGGCATCAACGTCTCGAAACTGTCCGAGGGTCGACGGGCGCGTCTGCGTGGCGACACCTTCGGATTCGTCTTCCAACAGTTCAACATCTTCAATGCGCGCACAGCGCTGGAGAACGTCGAAGTGCCCATGCTCTACACGGCGGGCATGAAGTTCTGGAAGCGCAAGGATCTCAGCGCAGACATGCTGTCCCGCGTTGGCCTCGGCGACCGCCTCGACTCCTATCCGACCCAGATGTCGGGCGGAGAGCAGCAGCGCATCGCCATTGCGCGCGCCCTCGTGCGCCAGCCGAAGATCATCCTCGCCGATGAGCCGACCGGCGCCCTCGACCCGAATACGGGCACAGCAGTCATGGAACTCCTCGAGAGCGTCGCGCGCGAGAACGATGCGGCACTCATCGTCATCACCCACGACTTCAACGTCGCCGTCCGCGCCAAGCGCGTGTACTCCCTGTCCGAGGGCGTCCTACACGCAGTCGACAATCCGGGCGCACTCGTCAGTCCCACCGCGGATTCCGCGCTCATGACGGATGGAGCCGACGCATGAATCTCTTCGGCCAGATGATCGGGGCACTCGTCGAGGCCTGGGGCGAGGTGAAGGTCCAAAAGGCCCGTGTCGTCCTCTCCCTCGTCGGCGTCGTCGCAGCGGTCGCCGCAATGTCTACAGTCATCGCCCTGGGCGACCTGACGGCTCAGGCGACGCAGGAACTCACGGAGTCCTATTCGGGCAGGTCCATCACCCTCCACATCAGCGCGAACCAGCAGAGCGCGAACTCGGAGTCCCAGGCGAACGGATCCCAGACCACCGCATCACCGTCCGCATCCGCGGCGGGCTCTTCAAGCGAATCCATAATCGCAGGGGTGAACGTCCGCGACCCCATGGGAGAGGCGATGAAGACCGTCGCGGCGCGATTCGAAATCCCCTACTGGTCGCGCATGGAGTACGGATCCGTCGAGTTGAAGGAATTCGATGAGATCCGTCAGAACTCCTCTTTCCGCGGTGTCCCCGTCACACAGCCCGCGTGGGGGTTCGAAGAGACGATGCAGATCAAAGCCGTCGACCCGGCCTATGCGACGCTCTTCAGACTCCAACCGATGGCGGGCGGCTGGATCGGCGAGTCCGACGCGGAGCAGCGCCTCGTGCCCATCGTCATCAACTCGGCGATGTGGGACTACCTCGGCCGCACCCCCATCGTTGATCCGATCATCCTGCACTCGAAGGACGATGCGGGAACCCAGTACCGGGTGATCGGCGTCGTGAAATCCCCGACGAGTTTCGACAGCCCCGCCGCCTACGTCTCCTACGACGCGTGGCAGCTGACGAAGGTCAGCGCGGCCGCCCTGGGGAACGAGCAGCCCTCCGGCGGAAATGTCGAAATGCTCGTCTGGACCGGCGAGGACCAGGCGGAGCAGGCGCGCACCGTACTGCCGAGCGCCCTCGCGTCCGTCCTCGGAAAGGGATGGAAGGGCAGTGTCAACGGCGGTGAGGGCTTCGAATCCGGCCAGTCCTCGACGAGCACGATCCGCACCGTCATCATGCTCATCGGCGGCATCGTCATCTTCCTCGGCGCCCTCGGCCTGCTCAATGTGGCGATCGTAACGGTCCGACAACGCATCCGGGAGATCGGCATTCGACGCGCTATGGGCGCCTCCGCCGGACGCGTCTTCTTCGCGGTCTTCATGGAGTCGGTGGTCGCAACCTTCGTGGCCGGCGTCATCGGCGTCGCAATCGCGATCGTCGTCCTGCGATTCATCCCCCTCGCCACACTCGGCATCGAAATGCAGGAGCCGCCCGCATTCCCCATGTCCGCGGCGATCGCCGGCGTCACGATCTCCACATCGATCGGCGCCCTGTGCGGGATCATCCCCGCCTTCGCCGCTGTCAGGGTCAAGCCGATCGACGCCATCCGCTACTGACTGCTAATCGGGCAGCCGTACAACCCCGCCCTCGTCCACAAGGAGGCCGTCGCGTTCGAGGGCGGCGAGGACGCGCTCGGCCTGGTCCCCTTCGGCGCCCTCGAGCGTCGCCGCAGTCAGCGCCTCGTCGCGCGTGACGCCGCGCTGTGAGGCCGCTTCGGCATCCTCATGATTCGAGCGCAGGAGCGCCATGACGCGGCCCCTGGCCTGACGGTCCGTCCCCGCCCACGCCTGCGTCCTCGCAGGGTGCCCACTCGCAGGCCTGCCCGCGAGATTCCACGCGCATGCTGTAGCGATCGGGCAGTCGGCGCACTGAGGTTCACGCTGCGTACAGGCGAGGGCCCCGAATTCCATGACCGCAACATTCCACTGTGCGCACTCGGCGCCCTCGTCGGGCAGCATCCGAGTGGCGAGGGCGCGCTCAAAGGCAGTGGGCGCGGATGAGCGGGGGCGCTCCTCGCCGACGAGGGCGCGCGCTAGGACCCGGCGGATATTCGTATCGAGGACGGGGACGCGCCCGTGGAACTGGAAGGAAACCACTGCGGAAGCGGTGTAGGGCCCGATTCCCGGAAGCGCGAGGAGCTCGTCGTAATCAGCGGGGACTTCGCCGCCGGGCCTCGCAGCGATCGCGGCGGCGCACTCCCTCAGGCGCAGCGCCCTGGACGGGTAGCCGAGGCGCCCCCATTCGATGAGGACCCGGCTTGCGGGCGCGGCCGCCAAGTCGGCGGGCGTCGGCCACAGTCGCATCCACCGCTGCCAGACGGGCTGGACTCGCGGCATCGGGGTCTGCTGGCTCATCACCTCCCCGACGAGGGTTCCCCACGGGGTGACGCCCCTGGAACGCATTGGCAGGTCCCGCTTGTTGTGCCGGTACCAGTCGATGAGGGCGCTTCTGATCGCGACGAGGGCGGCGTCGTCAACGCGGTCGGGGATCACCGGTCGGCGTCGAGCTCGGGGGCGGAGTCCTCGCCGACGGGCTGCTCTTCGAGGCCGACGAGGAAGCCGTCCTCGTCGATGACCGAACCCCCGACGATGGACACCAGGATCCCCGCGGCCTTCTCAATATCGCGGGCGGAGCGCATGCGCTCCAAACGAGCGGTCCTCGACATTCCGGTGGCGGGGAACTCCATCGAGCCGCCGGGCAGCCAACGCAGCCGGTACTCGATGATGACACCCGTCGTCCACGATTCCCAACGCAGCACCTGCGGCGGGCGGGGCACCGGATGAACCTCGATCATGAGGTCGGATCGGTTCGCGATCGGCGTCATCGTCGCATAACCGGACACGACGGGGACCTCACCGCGCTGCTCGTGGCGCTCGCTCTCCTCGCGCACGTGCGCGATCTTCGTCGCGACGTCCATACGCGTCGGCCCCAGGTTCTTCTTCGCCTCTTCGATCTGCTTGATCTGGGCGGCGCTGGGCTGGCGGGGCGACTCGAGCATCACATCGCGAGAATCAATGATTCGGGGGAACTCGGGTTCCAGGGCCGCCATCAGATCGGGCGGATCGAGCCACCGGGGGGTGTAGATCGCGAGAGACACCGCAGAATCCGGGTCCGGCGCGATGAGGGCCCCCGAATCGGCGATCCGCAGTCCCGCTCCCAGGCGCCGCGCCATCCGGCGCAGTGCGACGAGTACCCGGTATTCCAGGCCCGAGGGGATGCCGTCGGGGAAGGCCCGCGCCCAGTCGTCGAGCGCGGCGAGCCCGGGGGCGACGGGGTTGCGCCGCGACGCCGGGCAGCGGAGCACCCACGCCCGTGTGAAGGAGGCGGGCGTCCCCAACTCCTTGCGGGTGGCGACATCGACGGTCCACGGTCCTTCGAGGCGCGCCCCATTCGTCAGGTGCAGCAGTCCCGCACCCTCCCAGGAGGCGACGTCCCAGATGGAGAGGGCGAGAGCCTCGATCTCGGCGGCCTCGACATCATCGGCGATCAGGAGGAGGTGGTGGGCGCGGGCATCGGCGAGGTCGATGACCCCTGCGGGCCCGGTCACGTCGAGGGGCGCGGAAATCGGGGCGAGGGCGCTCGTGCGGATCACCCCCCCCTCGTCGCCCACGGTGAATGCCGTCGACATGTCTGCGAGGGAGCCGATCGACGTCATGGAGGTGGAGGTGAGTTGCGCGGGGTCGACGGCGGGAGGAGTGGCGAGGTTCGAGATTCGCCGGTCGATGGTGGAGGATGCCGCATCGGCAATGCGGTCGCGCATGGAGCGTCGGTGGAGGCCGTCGGGCGGGGTATCGGCCATGGGGTCATCCGTCGATTCGGGTGCGCGAGAAGCGCATGTGGGTGCGCGACGGTGTGGGGCCCCTCTGTCCCTGGTAGTGGGATTCGAGTCCGGCCGAACCGTAGGGGCGCTCCGCAGCCGAGGACAAGTCGAAGAAGCACAGTTGTCCGACCTTCATACCCGGGTACAGCAGGATCGGCATCGTCGCAGTATTCGACAGCTCCAAAGTGACGTGCCCGGAAAAACCGGGGTCGATGAATCCAGCCGTCGAGTGAGTGAGCAGGCCGAGACGGCCGAGGGAGGACTTGCCCTCCAGTCGCGCCGCAATATCGTCGCCGAGCGTCACAAGCTCATAGGTCGCGCCGAGAACGAACTCACCCGGGTGGAGCACGAAGGGCCCGTCGGGGCCGACATCCACCTGGTGAGTGAGGTCCGACTGGTCCGCAGCGGGATCTATCACCGAATAGCGGTGATTGTCGAAGAGGCGGAAGAGTCTGTCGAGGCGGACGTCGATGCTCGCCGGTTGAACGAGACTGCGGTCGAGGGGATCGAGTTGGATCCTCCCGGAGTCGAGGCTGGCGCGGATATCGCGGTCACTGAGGAGCATGGTGCGATTGTCCCACACCCCTGCCCGCGCAGGGGCGAGTCGCTCAGGGGTTGCCTCTGAAAGACCCCTGAGCGACGGTCAGTCGTTCTTCCTGCGAACCGCGTCGAGGAGCATGATGGCAACATCCTTGACTTCCGGGAGAGTCGATGCGGAGGCATCCCTATCGCCGCCGGACGACGAGACTGCGAGTCCGGCGGAGGAACCGGAGGCGGATCCGAGCATCTGGGAGCAGAACGGGCAGGCGGTTGCCACGACATCCGCGCCCGTCGCCGAGGCCTCAGCGATGCGCGCGTCCGCGATGCGCACGCCCCGAGACTCCTCGAACCATGCATGCGCGCCGCCCGCTCCGCAGCACAGCGCGCGGTCGCGGTTGCGCGGCATCTCCACAAGGTCGACGCCGGGCAGTGCGCCGACGAGTTCACGCGGCGGCTCGTAGATCCGATTGTGACGCCCCAGGAAACAGGCGTCGTGGTAGGCGACCTGAAGGGGGGCGGTGGAACCCGAGGGCGGGGCGACGGGTGTGAGGCGCCCCTCGCGGACGAGTCGGTTGAGCAACTGCGTATGGTGAATGACATCGAAGCGCCCGCCCAGCTCCGGGTACTCCCCGGCGATCGTGTTGAAGCAGTGGGCGCAGGACACCACGATCCGCTGCGGCTTCGCCCCGTTCAGGGTCTCGATCGCCTGGGCGGCGAGCATCTGGAACAGGACTTCATTGCCCGCCCTGCGGGCGGGGTCTCCCGTGCAGGACTCCCCGGAGCCGAGGACCGCGAAGGATACTCCTGCCGTATGGAGCAGTTCCGCGACGGCGGCGCTCGTCTGCTTCGCCTTGTCATCAAAGGCCCCGGCGCAACCCACCCAGAACAGGTAGTCGACGCCTTCGGCGGACTCGATGTCCTCTCCGATGACGGGGACCGGGAAGTCGAGATTTTTCGCCCAATCGAGCCTCTTGCGGGCCGGCTGGTTGTACGGATTCGCCTTCGACTCCATACCGCGGAACGCCCTGCCCAGCTCCCGGGGGAAGGCCGCCTCCATGAGGACCTGGTGGCGGCGCAGGTCGAGGATGTGGTCGATGTGCTCAATGTCGACGGGGCACTGTTCGACGCAGGCGCCGCACATGGTGCAGTCCCACAGCACCTCCTCGGAGACGACGCCGGGGACGAGGGGCGCCGTAACATCGGCGACCCCGAGTGGCCCGGTCGCGCCCGAGGCGGCGAGGACCGTCGCCAGGTCGAAGGAGTGGGGGCTCGGGTCGACGCCCTTGTCGAGGAGCATCTCGCCGTCGTCCTCGACACCGGAAACGCCGCGGTCGCCCGGCACCTGCTGGTCGAGGACCTGCTGGGAGACGATCTCCTTATTGGACGCGGACTCCATGTGGTCGCGCATCGACATGATGAGGAGCTTGGGGGACAGGGGCTTGGCGGTGTTCCACGCGGGGCACAGCTCCTGGCAGCGCCCGCACTCGGTGCAGGAATACAGGTCGAGGCGAGCCTTCCATGACAGGTCCGCCGCTGTGCCCGTCCCCAGGACCGCATCTTCGGGCAGGTCGTCGAACTGGTCGGGCGAGGTGACGGGGACGCCACCGATGAGCATGTGGTCCGCCGGGCCCAGGGATTTGCTCCCGTCCTCGTTGCGGCGCGAGTAGAGGTTCACGATGGCAACGAATCGGTGCCAGGCGACGCCCATTGACGTCTGCACACCGACGACCATCATCCACAGCATCGACGTCATGATTTTGACGGTCGCGGTGACGACGATGGCATTCGCAATGGACGAGGGCGAGGCCGAACCCGCGAGGGCGCCGATCCACGCGGTCAGTGGGAAGTGCCGCACGAGGCCCGCCCCTTGGCCCTCAGCCGACATGAGGGCATATTCGAGGCCGCGGAGCGTGATGATGCACGCACATACGATCGCCACGACCCATTCGACGAAGAGGGCCTGCCAGCGGGTCGAACCGAGGAAGCGGGACGCCAGGGCAGCGGGGGAGCCTCCGCGCGGGTGCGGCGATGACAGTTGGGAGGGCAGGACTGTGGCACCCGCATCCTTCGCGGCGGAGTCGGGGTCGTCGTGGGAGAGCGCCGCTTCGGCGATGGAGCCGCGGCCCGAACGTCCGCGCAGCACCATCAGGTAGATGATGCCGAGCAGGCCGCCCCATGCGAGGATTTCCGTCAACCATTCCCAGCCGATGAAATGGCCGATGAGGGGCAGCGCCCACATCTGATCGCGCAATTGCGCATACGCCGTGACGAGCGTGAGGAACAAGAGGGGGAAGGAGAGCATGACGAGCCAGTGGGCGGCCTTCACCCACGGACGGTGTCTGAATTCGCGGTGGGTGAGGATAGTCGTCAGCATCATCCACACCCGAGCGGGCACGGGTCGGAGCCTGCCCGGATCCGCAGACCCTTGCGACACCTGGCGCCACATGTGCGCCAGTCCCCTCCCGAATGACAGAAGCGCGAACAGGGTTGCGAAGAGCACGAAGACCCAGCTGACGACGCTGAGTGCGGGCGAGGCCGACAACGGGCACCTCCGGAGTGCAGATCGGGAACCACAGTACTGCCCCCATTGTGACACCGGGCGCCCCCGTGACGCTGAGCCGACCACGCAGGCGGGCAGCCATTCCCGTAGAATTCATCCACAGCCCCATCAAGGAGTCCGACATGCTCGCCGTCATCGCAGCGCACGTGTGTGCGGTGCTCGTGGCGCCTCTGCTCGTGACCCGTTTCGGACGGCGCGCGCTCGCCCTCCTCGCCTTCGCCCCCTTCTCCGCCTTCGCCCTCGCCCTGGCGTATTCGCCCCGCGTCCTGTCGGGCACTCCCGTCGAAGAATCTCTCGTGTGGATCCGCGGGCTCGACCTCATAGTGTGGATGCGCATGGATACGCTGTCCTGGCTGATGACGCTCATCGTTGGGGGAATCGGCGGCCTCGTCCTCGTCTACGCCTCGCGGTACTTCTCCGACCAATCGCACGGCCTGCGCCGATTCGCGATGGTCTTCACCGCCTTCGCCGCAGCGATGCTTGGACTCGTCCAGACCGACCATTCTATGGGCCTCTACGTGTTCTGGGAGGCGACGTCCGTGCTGTCCTTCCTGCTCATCGGACACCACTACGATCGTCGGCCCGCGCGGATCGCAGCACGGCAGGCGTTACTGGTGACGACCTCCGGCTCTCTCGCCATGTTCGCCGGTTTCATCATGATCGCCGCAGCGCCCGGCGGCTCCTACCGGCTCAGTGAACTCGTATCGTCCGCAGCATCCGGATCATTGGCCGTCTCCTCCGGGCAGGTCGTCACAGGCGCCCTGCTCATCCTCTCCGGCGCGTTCTCCAAATCAGCTCTTATCCCCACGCATTTCTGGCTGCCCGGCGCAATGGCCGCGCCGACCCCCGTATCCGCCTACCTGCATGCCGCCGCCATGGTGAAAGCGGGCGTCTACCTCGTTGCCCGGCTCACCCCCGGCTTCACGCACATCGGCCCGTGGTCTGCAGTCATCGTCTCCTTCGGAGCGGCGACCATGCTCGTTGGCGGATGGCGCGCCCTCAAGCAATACGACCTCAAACTCGTCCTCGCCTACGGCACGGTCTCACAATTGGGCCTCATCACCGCTGCCGTCGGTCATGGAAGCGCCCCCGTGATGACCGCCGGACTCACCATGCTCATCTCCCACTCGCTCTTCAAATCCGCACTCTTCCTCACAGTCGGTGCGATCGAGTCCGCGACGGGCACGCGGGACTGGCGCAACCTGTCCGGGCTGGGCAGGCACAAACCTGTGCTCGCCGCGGGCGCGGCATTCGCCGCGGCCTCCATGGCAGGGGTGCCGATCACCGTCGGATACGTCGGCAAAGAAGCACTCATCACCGGCCTCATTGACGGAACGGGGGCGGCTTGGGCTTCGCCCGCGGTCGATCGCCTCCTCCTCGTCATCGTCGTCGTCGGCTCGATCCTCACCGCCGCATACTCGTGGCGCGCCTGGTGGGGTGCCTTCGGTGAACGCGACCTTCCCGCCGAGGGCGATGAGGGGCTGATGCGCCGGGATACGAAGCACTGCCTGCCCACCCCCGCGCTCATGCAGGCCCCGATCCTCCTCCTCGGAGCGGGCGCCCTCATCGGGCTCGCCCCCGCAGCAGTGGAGGGCCTTCTCGGCGAGGCGAGCGTGGGCCTTCCCGGACACGCACACCTCGCCTGGTGGTCGGGCCCCGTCCCCGCACTCATCACCGTCGGCATCTTCGCCATCGCCGCGCTGATCTCCCGTTGGCACGAGGCATTCGGGAGGATCCAGAGGATATGGCGCTTCCCCCTCGTCGTCGTCGACCTGTACGCATGGAGCCTGCGCGAGGTTGAGATCCTTGCGACCAGAGTCACCCGCACCTTCGGTCGAGGATCCCTTCCGTGGGACCTGTCGATCCTGTTCATTACGCTGATCCTGCTGGTCGGCGGCGCATTGACGGCCACTTCGATCAATCCGGCGGTCATCCGTTGGACGGATTCGCCAATCCATGTGATCGTCGGCATCGTCGCGCTGATCGCCGCAGTCGAGACTGTTCGCTCGCGCAGACGGATGCGCGCGGTCGTCGCCCTGTCCGCAGTCGGCCTCGCCGTCGCCGTCCTCTACGCCTCCCAGGGCGCCCCAGACCTCGCCCTGACGCAGATCGTCGTCGAAACAGTATCGATCGTCGTCTTCGTCCTCGTCCTGCGCCGCCTACCCCGATTCTTCTCCGACCGCCCCCTCGCGTCGAGCCGCTGGGCGAAACTCGCCGTCGCCATCGTCGTGGGCGCGGGAGTCGTCATCACCGGCCTCGTCGCCTCATCGGCGCGCATCCACGACCCGGTGTCGACGATCATGGCGAATGAGGCCTACGAGTTCGGCGGCGGGGAGAACATCGTCAACGTGATCCTCGTCGACATCCGCGCCTGGGACACCGTCGGCGAACTGTCGGTCCTCCTCGTCATCGCCACCGGCGTCGCGTCGCTGCTGTACGTGCGCTCGCGGTCGGGTCGCATCGACAGGGCCCCTGCGCTCATCCGGCGCAAGAAGCGCAACCCCTTCCTGCGCGGCGCCCTCGCCCTGCCCCACGAGGAGCGCTCCACCGTCCTCGAAGTGGTCGCTCGCCTCATGTTCCCCACCATGATCCTCGTGTCCATCTGGCTGCTGCTCATAGGGCACAACAACCCCGGCGGCGGTTTCGTCGGGGGCGTCGTCGCCGGACTCGCCTTCGTCCTGCGCTACCTGGCGGGAGGCCGCCACGAACTCGGCGAGGCGATGCCGATCGCGCCGGGGCGCATCCTTGGACTCGGCCTCTTCGTCGCGGGCGCCGCCGCCATGGCGCCCGTCGCCTTCGGCAACGCGGTCCTCCAATCAACGCCGGTGGACCTCGACGCCGGACCCCTCGGATCACTGCACTTCACGACGGCGACGATCCTCGACATCGGCGTGTACATCCTCGTTGTCGGTCTCGTCCTCGACCTGGTCTCCGCGACCGGTGCGCAGATCGACCGCCAATCGCCGACACCCGATCATGATGATTCAGCGGTGAGGAGGGCGAGTCGATGAACACTCCCCCGCTCATGCTGCTCATCGTCGCCGGCGTTCTCGTCGGCTCCGGCGTTTACCTCATCCTCGAACGGACCCTGACGAGGATCTTCATCGGACTCGGACTGCTCACCCACGGGATCAATGTGTTGCTCCTGGCTGCGGGCGGCGCAGCGGGCAGGCCCGCCCTCCTCGGCCAGGAGGACCCCAATTCAATGACGGACCCGTTGCCGCAGGCGATGATGCTCACCTCCATCGTCCTCTCGCTGGGCACCACCGCCTTCGGTCTGGCGCTCGCCTACCGCCAGTGGCGCCTTACCGGGCACGACGAGGTCGTTGACGACATCGAGGATCGGCTGCTGCGCGAACGCGCCCACGAGGAGACGCACGTCGAAGGGGCGGCAACCGGCGATGAAGACGCGGGTATCAACTACGACCGCGATGCGGAGGACGCCCCCGACGCCTTTGGCGGCACCGCGCCGCTCTCCGGTGGCGACGGTCCCGCGCGAGGGGAGGATGCACGATGACAGTGCCCGCATGGCTCCTCACGATCCCCGTCCTCTTGCCGCTCGGCGCAGCCGGGTTCGCCCTCGTCCTGGCGGGCAGGCCCCGCATCCAGCGGGCGATCGCCCTCGTCGTCATGACCATAACGACTCTGGTGGCGGCCATCCTCGCCATTGCTGCAGACTCGAGTCCCGTCGTACTCGATGTCGGAAGCTGGGCCGCCCCGATCGGCATCACCCTCGTCGCCGATCGACTCGCCGCAGTGATGCTGCTCGTCAGTCAGATCGTGACCCTCGCCGTCCTCATCTACTCGCTGTCCCAATCAGCCATTGACGACGATCCGCGCGCACCGGTCTCCGTGTACTTCCCGACCTTCCTCGTCCTCTCCGCGGGCGTGTCGAACGCCTTCTTGACCGGTGATCTGTTCAACCTCTACGTCGGCTTCGAGATCCTCCTCGCCGCCTCATTCGTGCTCATCACCCTGGGGGCGACCCGCGGGAGGGTGCGCTCGGGCACCGTCTACGTCGTCGTCTCCCTCATCTCCTCGGCGATCTTCCTCGCCGGGATCGCTTTCGTCTATGCGGCGACCGGCACCGTCAACATGGCTCAGCTCGCCCAACGACTGCCCCAGATCGATCCCGGAGCCTCGCTCGCCATCCAGGTCGTCCTCCTCGTCGCCTTCGGTATCAAAGCCGCTGTCTTCCCCCTGCACGCGTGGCTGCCCGACTCCTATCCGACGGCGCCCGCCCCTGTGACCGCGGTCTTCGCCGGCCTCATGACGAAGGTCGGCGTCTATGCGCTCATCCGCCTCTAGGTGCTCCTCTTCCCGGGTGGACGGTTGACGACCCTGCTCAGCGTCATCGCGCTGGCGACCATGCTCGTCGGGATCCTCGGTGCCGTCGCCCAGGACGACATCAAGAGGCTCTTGTCCTTCACCCTGGTCAGCCATATCGGCTTCATGGTCTGGGGCGTGTCGTTGACCTCCCGGATCGGGCTGGCCTCCGCCGTCTACTATGCGGCGCACCACATCCTCGTCCAGACGACCCTGTTCCTCATTGCGGGACTCATTGAGCGGCGCAGGGGGACGACCTCATTGACGAGATTGTCGGGCCTGTATCGCGCGGCGCCAAAACTGGCCGTCATGTTCCTCACGGCGGGACTCAACCTCATCGGCATTCCCCCGCTGACCGGCTTCATCGGCAAACTCGGCCTCGCCCGCGCATCCGTGGAAGCGGCGAGCCCGCAGGGGTGGCTGCTCCTCGGTGGCGGGATGGTCACCTCCTTCCTCACTCTCTTCGCGGTTATCAAGTGGTGGAACCTGGCGTTTTGGCAGTCCGCCGACGACTCGACGGCCTTCCTGTCGGCGCCCGCCGTTCGCGCTGACGCGCCGCAGCGCTTGAGAGCCCGCGCGGAGCGCCGATTCGCCCGGGCCAGAGCCGCTCAGAGTCAAGTCGCCGTCAAGTCGGCGCGGGCGGCGAGTGCTTCGCGCACCGAGACCGAATCGTCGTCCGTCCGTAATTCGCGCCCTATGTACGCGGTTGTCGCGGGGCTGCTCGCGGTGCAAGCAGCGATGGCACTCTTCTCCGGTTCCATCTGGGACTACGTCGAGGCATCCGCGAGGGATCAGGTGGCCCGCACCTCCTATGTCAGCGCCGTCCTCAGTTCCAATGGGCGCGGATTGGGCGTCTCCGTCGATGAGTCCGGGGGGACGCAGTCCGTCGACATCGCCCCCGATCCGAGGGCGACGCCCCTCGATGAACAGTCGGGTACCGGGAAGGGCGGCCGATGATGGGTACTCCTCCGCGGGTGATGAAGACCCGGCGCCAGGGTCGCATCTCTGCGTCACTGACGCTATGGCTCGTCGTCGTATGGCTGATGCTCTTCCACGAGTTGACACCCCTGACCGTCGTGTCGGGGATCCTCACAGCCGTGGGAATCCAACTCCTGCTCCCCATGGAGCGCGTCGGCACGAGGTGGAGGGCCCGTCCGATCGCCCTGCTCCGACTCCTCAGCCGATTCCTCGTCGACTTGGTGAAGTCGGGCCTGCAGGTGTCGTGGATCGTGCTGTCGGGCGCCTGCGTCGCACGCGGTATCGTCCGCGTCGACCTGCGCTCCGATGACCCGGTTCACCTGACGATCCTGTCCGCGATGACCTCCCTCATCCCCGGTTCCATCGTCGTCCGTGTCGATCAGGCGTGCGCGCGCATCTACCTGCACATCCTCGACCTCGATGCCCAGGGCGGTCCCGAGGGAGTGCGTCGAGCCATCCGCGAACAGGAGGCGAGGATCCTCCGCGCCATTGCACCCTCGGATGTCGTCTCCCGCCTCGAGGACTGCGAGACGACCGGACAGGGGGAGGAATGAGCGCACTCAGCCTCGTCTATCTCACCACCGCGATCCTGGCGGGACTCGCCGCGGTCCTCGCCCTCGTGCGGGTTGGACTAGGCCCGACCCTCCTCGATCGTGCGATCGCCTCCGACGTCATCACCGCCTGCGGGATCGGCCTCGTTGCCGTCATGGTCGTGTGGTGGTCGCGCGACGACCTCGCCGCGGTGATTCTGCTGCTGGCGGTCGTGGGATTCCTCTCGCCTGTCGTGATCGCCCGCTTCGCCGGCCGCGAAAGGGCTGAAGAGCGGCGCATCCTGACTGCCCAAGAGGCCGCGGATCAGCTGCGGCGCCGTGAGGAAGAGGCCCGACAGGCCGAACTCGCCGAACTCGACGAAGCCGAACAGGGAGACGCTCATGAGTGACATCACCGACTGGGTCGGCGCGCTGCTCATGCTCGCAGGAGTGTTCTTCACCCTCGTCGCCGCCATCGGCATGGTCACGATGAAGGACACGTGGAGCCGGATGCACGCAGCCTCCAAGCCGCAGCTGCTCGGGCTGCTCCTCGTATGCGCAGGCATTACGGTGACGATGTGGAGTCCCGCATGGCTGGTGCTCTCGATTCTCGTCGTCGTCATGCAGGTGATCACCGCCCCCGTCGGCTCCCACCTCGTCGCCCGCAGCATTGACCGGACCGAGCGGCCCGCAGCCGGGATCCCCATCGGGGGGCTCGCCGTTGATGACCTCGCGGATGCTCCCGTGGATACCCCAGCGCGAGACGGCTCGAATGTGGCACAGTTGACGCGTGCTCCCGATCTCCGTTCAGAGTGACCAGACACCGATCAACCTCGGCCCCTACGAGGACGACCACCCCCACGACCACTGCGGCGTCTTCGGCGTATGGGCCCCGGGAGAGGACGTTTCGCGCCTCACCTACTTTTCGCTCTACGCCCTGCAGCACCGCGGACAGCAGTCCGCGGGAATTGCCGCCTCCAATGGCGAACAGATCCTCGTTTACAAGGATCAGGGCCTCGTCAACCAGGTCTTCTCCGAGCAGGTGCTGCGCGGGCTGACGGGTCACCTCGCCCTCGGCCACGTGCGCTATGCGACGACGGGGGAGGACAGTTGGCGCAATGCCCAGCCGACCCTGGGCCCCACCCCGACCGGCACCGTCGCACTGTGCCACAATGGGAACCTCACGAACACCGACGAAGTGCGCGCTCTCGCGAACTCCATTGCGGATGAGGGCGAGGACGTGGAGCGCGGCGCCAACACGGATACCTCGATCGTTACTGCACTGCTCGGACTGGCCGATCGCATCCCCGGCCCCTCCCCGTTCATCCCTCCCGCGATCGCCCTCGACGAACCCATTGACGGCGCCGATGCCGCAGAGGGCGGGGAGCGCGCCGCACACCGGGAGCCCGCGCCGCTGGTCGGCCCCGCCCTCAAAGTGCTGCCGAAACTCAAGGGGGCCTTCTCCCTCGTCTTCATGGATGAGAACACGCTCTACGGTGCCAGGGACCCCCACGGCTACCGGCCCCTCGTCCTCGGGCGCCTCTATTCGGGGTGGGTGCTCGCCTCCGAGACTGCGGCCCTCGACCTGTGCGGCGCCACCTTCGTCCGTGAGATCGAACCCGGCGAACTCGTCGCCATCGACTCCAACGGCGTCCACTCGCGCCGCTTCGCCGTGCGCCATTCCAATACCTGCGTCTTCGAGTACGTCTACCTCGCCCGCCCCGACACGGTCATCGGCGATCGGCAGATCGTCGCCGCCAGGCGCGACATGGGCGCGCTCCTCGCTACGGAGGCGCCGATCGAGGCCGATCTCGTCATCCCGACCCCCGAGTCGGGCACTCCTGCGGCGATCGGCTACGCCGAAGAGTCGGGGATCCCCTTCGCCCACGGCCTCGTGAAGAATGCGTATGTCGGCAGGACCTTCATCCAGCCGACCCAGTCGTTGCGTCAGCTCGGCATCCGCCTCAAGCTCAACCCACTGCGCGCGGTCATCGAGGGCAAGCGCCTCATCGTCATCGACGATTCGATCGTGCGTGGTAACACGCAGCGCGCCCTCGTCAAGATGTTGAGGGAGGCGGGCGCGACAGAGGTGCATGTGCGCATCTCATCGCCGCCGGTCACTTGGCCGTGCTTCTTCGGCATTGACTTCCCGACGCGCGCGGAACTCATCGCCTCGTCAATGAGCGTCGATGAGGTGTGCCAGTCGATCGGCGCGGACTCCCTCGCCTATCTGTCGATGGAGGGAATGGTCCGTGCGACCCAGCAGGGGACCAGCCTGTGCCTGGGCTGCTTCACCGGCGACTATCCCGAGGCGATCCCGAAGGGGACGCCCATTCCCGGCACGCCGGGGGCCATCAGCGGCTGACCCCGGACCATGCGCGCCGCGAGTACTCGCTGAGCGCTCAGCGCCGCGAATCGAATCCACCGCCGCCGCCGACACTAGGAGCCTCGATGAGTGATACTGCCCCCCTCGATTACGCCTCTGCCGGAGTCGATACCGCTGCGGGAGACCGCGCCGTCGAACTCATGAAGGAGGCGGTGTCACGGACCCATGATGCGACGGTCCTTGGGGCGACCGGCGGATTCGCGGGCATGGTCGACGCCTCGGTGCTTCTCAACATGGAGCGTCCCCTCCTCGCCACGTCGACGGACGGGGTCGGCACGAAGATCGCCATCGCCCAGGCGATGGATGTCCACGACACGATCGGTCAGGACCTCGTCGGAATGGTCGTCGACGACATCGTCGTCATCGGGGCGCGCCCTGTCCTCATGACGGATTACATCGCCTGCGGCCGCGTCGTCCCCGAGCGGATCGCCCAGATCGTCACTGGCATCGCCCGGGCCTGTGAGGCGACGGGGACGCCGCTGATCGGCGGTGAAACCGCTGAGCACCCGGGAGTCATGGCGCCCGACGACTACGACATCGCGGGGGCTGCGACCGGAGTCGTCGACGCTTCGATGGTCCTGGGTCCCGAGAGGGTCTCGGATGGGGATGTGCTCATCGCAATGGCGTCCTCGGGTCTGCACTCGAATGGGTATTCGCTGGTGCGTTCCGTCGTGGCGCGCACCGGCCTCGGCCTCGATGCGCAGGTTGACGAGTTCGGACGCACCCTCGGCGAGGAGCTGTTAGAGCCGACTCGCCTGTATACGACGCTGTGCCTCGACCTCATCGACGCCGTCGGAGCGGGGGAGGGCGCACGCGGCATGCATGCCCTGTCCCATGTAACCGGCGGCGGCCTGGGTGCGAATCTGTCGCGGGTTTTGCCCGCGGGCGCGGTCGGCACCGTGGATCGGGGCTCGTGGGTCGTGCCCCCGGTGTTCGACTGGGTGCGCCGCGGCGGGGCGGTCACCTGGGAGGGAATGGAGGATTCCCTCAATCTCGGCGTCGGCATGGTCGGAGTCGTCGGCTCCGAGTCCGCTGATGAGGTGCTGCGCCTAGTGCGAGCCGCGGGAGTGGGTGCGTGGGTGCTCGGCACCGTGTCCATGGGCGGTGTCGGCGAGGGCGCTGCCGGTGGCCGCGTCATCTCCGGGACGAAGGGCGTCACGGCCGGCGCGGTCCGACTGCACGGCAGCTATCGCACGGCTTGAATGCGTCGGTCGGAGGAAGCAGCGGGACTTTTCTCAAGTTTAATCCTTATCCTTGATGAAACTCGCGGGGCGACCACGGTTAAGCCTGATCCTGGAGAGGCCGTGAGGTGTCCGAGGTAGGAATGATGGGAACCGCTGAAACCGGCGAGCTGATCCGCGTATCGAAAGCCGTGCTTGCGAGTCGTCTCGCAGCAAGATCGACTAACTCAAGCACGCGAGGCGCCGAGAAGAAGGTCTTTCCGCGAATGTCTCGACGCTCGAGGATTCCTGCTTCGTCGAGTTGAATGAGACCCTGGCGCGCGGCTTGCGTCGAAATTGAATGGATGCGACTGGCTGAAGTGGCGGTCAGAACGGGAGTGGACGGCAGGTCGTTAAGGATTCGTGACGATGCTGAATCCGCGCGCATCGCCCGGGATCGGCCGCTCGCATTCACATAGCGGGCGAGCTCCTCGTTCCATTCCTCTCGAATGCTCTTGAGCTCGTTCTCGATCGAACGCGCTTGTTCGGTCGCGGCGACGAGCGAACGTGTGAAGAAGGAGATCCAGTGGGCGCGTCCTGCGTGGAATTCGGAGCTTCCGATCGGGCCGGTGTACCGGTACGCGTCGAGGGCGGACACGTAATCATCCGTAAATGTCGAGAGAACCTGACTGATCGGCAGTACGGCTTTCTCGGTAAGACCTCTTCTCATGAGGATCGTGTGGATGAGTGCGCGCCCGACTCTGCCGTTTCCGTCAGCGAAAGGATGGATCGTCTCGAGTTGAGCATGGACGAGGGCGGCTTGCACGATGGGAGAGTGCGCTGCCCCGTTTGCATAGTCGATGATGTCTGACAGGAGGGTGCGCACACGCTCGGGGGCCGGTGGGACGAACTCGGCTTCGAGTGGAGTGTGTGAGTCTCCGCCGATCCAATTCTGAACCTGCCGAAGTCCTGCAAGATCGGGTGAGTCGGCGAGAAGTGCTCCTTGAAGGCGCACGAGGTCCTCGGCCTCGATTCGAGGCTTGTGGACGAGAGTCTTTCGCGCCTCTTCGACGATCGTCATGTTGTGAACGACTAGGCGCGCCTGCTCCGAAGCATTGAGCTTGCCTTCGGACTCCTCGAGCTCTGCGAATGCCACCTGCCTGGATGAGGGCGCATATCCCTCGATCTGGGATGAGGCGATCGCCTCGGATCGAAGAAGGAATCGGGAGATTCCTGCGAGGTCGTCGCTTGATGCGACTGAACGGACTGCGCGCTCGGCCTCGGCGACGAGGGCGTCGAGTTCGGGAGTGAGAATGAGGGGGGAACCGACGAGCGGATCGGGGATGTAGGAACGATATGTACCTGAACGACGCGCACGCCTCGGGAGCCCTGATTCGATCGTGGATTCCCAGAATTGCTCATCCCAGCCGGCCATAGCGCCCCCTTTCCTTCTCAAGTTTAATCCTTATCCTTGATGAAACTCGCGGGACGACCACGGTTAAGCCTGATCCTGGAGAGGCCGTGAGGTGTCACCCGAATGAGCTGAGGTCGCCCTCGGTGATTCTGAAATGCCCGACCCGACTCACTTCGGGGATCGTGTGCCGCAGCTGTACTGCTTTCGAGATGCTGTCACCGGCACCCGTATTCGGCGGAGAGCCATGCCCTCGCTGCGGAGAGAGCGTCATCGGCCTGCTCATCCGGAGCGATCGGATCGTCGCCGTAGGTGGTCCCCTCCCGATCACGGTCGTAGGCACTGGTGATCATGACGAGCGCCCCATCGGGCATCAGGAATGACATATTCGCCGACGCATAACCCGCAGTCGGTGCGCCGAAGCTGCGCGCGTCGGCAAGACCCTTGAATGCGAGGGCGGTCGCCTCCCCGGAGGAGGCGGTGTCACCATCGGTGAGGACTGCGACGGGAACCGTGTACTTGCCGACTCCCTCGACACCGGTCGGTGTTCCCCCGCCGGTGACCGAGGCGCCGGAGATGATGACCGGTGTCACCGAGTGCTTTCCGACGAATTCCAGCGCCATCCCGTCGGGCAGAAGGGGCGAGAGGCCCGCGAGCATGGGTCCCATGTCGCCCCCTCCGTTGCCGCGCAGATCGATGACTGCGCCGCAGGCGCCTCCCGACACGGCCCCATCAAGGCCCTTGGCGAGGATATTCGCATACTTTTCGGGGTCGCCCTCGTAGGAGTCGAATTCGGGGACGGTCGCGATGGCGACTCTGCCGTCGACCGTCACCGTTGGGTCGACGAGCGGCGATTTCTCGGCGACGTCGGTGCGTGTCTGGGGGCTCACGAAATTCGAGTGTTTGCCGCCCGCCGTTTTCAGGGCTTCTTTCAAGGGCTCGTGGAGGTCGGAGTAGTCCGTCGCGCTCTTCGACGCCTCGACGGCGCGGGCGCGGGCGTCCGCATATTCGGGCGAATCCGCATCGAGCGCGAATAGATCGGTCGCCTCGAGGACGGTCGTCGCGTACTTCTGCGGTGATGGCGCCACTAGGAAGATGGGCGTGCCGGTGAGCATGATGCCGTAGCTGGGCCCATAGACGTGGACGAGGGCGAGGGCGCCCCCCGCGAGTGCGATGACGACGGCAACGAGTGCGATGAGGACTTTCTTCAACATGTCATTGATCGTATGGTCGCCTCCGCACGGCCCACTATGAGGGGATGCCCTGTGAGAACCCGGAAGACTTCCTCCGGACCAGTCCGGGGGAATCGTGCGCTTCCGGTTATTCGCGACTTCGCGTGTTGAACTGCGTCCGCGCGGCGCCGCCGCGCCCAGAGGCTACTTCGACGGGTTGACCCAGAAGTCCTCGTCGAGTTCGCGAGGATCGTCCTCGTCGTCCTCGTCGGCGAAGTCCGCGTACTTGGAGTAGAGGTCGTCCTCGTCAGCATCGTCATCCGAATGGTCGGAATCGTGATCCGCTGATGCCAACTCCCGCTGTAAAGCTTCCAGATCCGTGTCCGGGCTGAAATACTTCAGCTTACGAGCGACTTTCGTCTGCTTAGCCTTTTGACGGCCGCGCCCCATGGCGTCGACCCCCTCCGCGTAGTTCGGGTCCGCGCTAGGCGGTTCCCTGGATGATCAGAATGTGTCGTGGGAATATCATAGCCTCAACCGGCGGCAAGTCCCCACACAGGATGCGTCCCGTGTGCTCGGCATCATGGTTTCCCACGGAGTAGCGGGTGCAGTTCGGGCAGTATTCAGCGCTTTCTGCGTGCGATCCGCCACATGACGAGGACGGTCACGGCGACTGCACCAACAGCGGTATAACCGACCTTCTTCAACGCTTCCACGTCGCCCTCGCGGGCATCCTGCGCAGTCTGTGCGGCCAGGGTCTTGAACTCCTGGGCCTTCTCGCGGGTCTTTTCCAACAACTCTGCGATCGTGTCCTGCGCATTCTGCTTCGCCTGCGACACGATGTAGGCGGGCTGGACCCTGCCGAAAAGCTCATCAACGGTTTGCGTCATCTGCAGGCGCAGGGACTCTAGTTCCGCCTGGATGTCGGCTTCGGTGCGCTCGACCGGATTATCCGTGCTGCTCACTTCCCCAGACCTTTCTTCACGGCGTCGATGTCTTGGCTGAACCCGCTGGTGAAGTCGGGCGTATGCTCCTGGCTCTTCTTCAACTCATTCGTTCCGACCGCAGCGAGGATTGCGACGATGATGAGGAGGACGCCTGCGACGATGAGGGAGGCCGCCCATGCGGGCAGGGTGAGGGCGATCGCGAGCTCAATGGTGTGCAACGCCCAGCCGAGCATGTACAGGGCGAGGACTCCCGCCACTGAGAGGAGCGCCCCTCCCATGCCCGCTTTCTTCGCGAAGTTCTTCGCCTTGAGCTTGGTGAGTTCGATCTCGCCGTTGACGAGGGCAGTGACCTGGGTGGAGAGGGCGGCGAATAGTTCACCCATCGTTGCCGGTCGTTTCGGATCCGTTGTCGAAGAGGCAGCCGGGCGCGGGCTCGCGGCCCCGGCGTCGCCGAGCGACTCGAATGGTGTCGTCATCGAAGGCACTCGCTTCCTTGAAAGACGTGCGCGGGTCGTTATGCTGGTACCTCTCAGTTTCTCACGATCTGCGCCCGCGGGTGATCCCTTGAGGGATTTTCGACGCGCACGGGGTGCGGACTCAGTCTTCGGGGACAACGGGCCCGGGCAGGTCGTTGAGGATCTGGCGCGCCTTGTCGATGATCTGAGCCTGTTCGGGGGTGGGGGTCGTTGACGCTGGTCGCTGTGCGGCCAGCAGCGCGCTCACCTCATCGGCGCTCGGGCGCTCCGGCGCATTTTCCTGCGCTGCTTGCGCGTGGATACGGATCGCCTGCGTGATCGGATCGGGCTCGCGGTGACGGGTTGCGCGCTGCCGGGGGAAGCCCTGGGCGACTGGGGGCAGCTGCTGCGCGGGCGTCGGCGCAGTGGGGTAACGCTCCTCGGCGGCCATGTCGATCGCCGAGGCTGTCCCGTTGCCCGACTCCGCGTCGTCGTCCGCTCCTTCGCCCATGCGGGCGGACATGCGCGTGAGCCACGCGGTGAACGCGGGGGAGGATTCGTCCTGGTCGTCGGGCTGTGCGCCGACTCGCCCGATATTGTCGTAGTCGCCGTCGAGCGGGTGGAACGGCGGCACCATCGGATCATCATCCGCCTCGGCCTCAACCGGGACGGCATCGTCAACGGGTGGTTGCGCGGAGGGGATCGGGCCAAGCAGGGTTGCCGGGTTCTGCACGTGCTCCTGCAGCGCAGCCCCGATTGCGGCCTCGTCAGCGGGGACGAGGTCGTCAACGACCATGCCGGAGGTGAGGACGACGGCGCGGTCGGCAGCGGCGGCGGTCGCGGGCGATGCAGTTGACAGGATCACTGTCGAGCCATGGGTGGCGACACTCTTCAGCAGGGAGATGGCGCTCGCATGGTCCGCGCGGGACGGCAGGTGCGTCGGGTCTTCAACGAGGATGACATCCCCGCCGGAGACGATGGCGCGCGCGACTTCGAGGCGGAAGCGGTCGATCGGGGGGAGTGAGTCCGCCCGATCCGACAATCGTTCGGCGAGGGAGGCGAGGGACACTGCGGAGTTGAGACGGCCCCAGTCGGACACGGTGCCGGTCGCCGCGAGAGGCAGGAAGAGGTTCTGGCGGACGGTGAGAGAAGCGTCGATGGTGGAGTGGCGGTGGACGAGGGCGACCGCCGCCATGCGTCCTGAGCGCTGTGAGCGGACATCAATGCTGCCTAAGGTCGGCTCAAGGAGGCCCGCGATGATGAGGAGGAGCACGCGGGAGTGCGCGAGCGTCGGGTCGACGATCGCGGTAAAGGAGCCGGAACGGAAGCCGAGGGTGATCGAGTCGAGGATGCATGCCTCGCGATCGGTCGCATTGAAGGTGATGTTGCGCAGGAAGACGTTCACCGACGAACCCGGGCCGGGTGCACTGTGGTTCTTACGAGTGCGCCACCAGGGCTTCGGACTGAGGCTTCCATTCGCATTGGGCATGCGATCATTGTCCCAGGTTCTTCTCCGTCTCTCACTCGTGACGCGGCGGGGAGCGGAAAACGGCGGGATCTTCGGCGCTGGCGTGTCTGCTGACTACGAGGGGCTCTCGTCTCCTTTCACCTCAACGGGGAGCAGGTTCGGCGCGATGTGAACGCTGGCAAGGGGCAGGAGGGTGTTCTCGTGCTCAACTGTGTCTGGCCGCAGAAATGACGAACTCGAGTGCTGGCGACTAACTAGTGACTCAGAGTTCATGCGGGTCATCATCATCAACGAGGGATTCGGTATTCCCCATGTTCGAGATGTGCAGAGGATCTTGTAGATTCTGAGGAGGTCGAAGAACGCACTTACGGACGCCGTCAACGTGTTCGCTGAGGCTATCGGTAACGTTGGCCCACATCGGATCGAGGATGAAGTCAATGCCGGAGCGGCGGGCGTGCTTCGCTGCTGGGACGAAGTCGTTGTCTCCTGAGATCATGATGATCTGATTGACAGCTCCCCGTTCGGCAAGAGAAGCGATATCTAAGCCGATCCTCATGTCGACACCCTTTTGGGTGATGTCGAGCAGAAAGTCCTCTTCGGTCAGATCGGAGATCTGCTTCGTGCCCGCGAGAAGCTTCTTCAATGGTTCTGACTTCAGCATGTAGCCCTGTTGCGTCTCAAGTTCTTCCCCGCGACGGAGCGCAACTTTGCGTTTCGTGGTCAGCGCCCGCATGAACTGCGTCATCCATTCGAACTCGGCGCTCTTGCGCAAGTTGATCTGTGCGCGCGTCAAGGGATGGAATATGACTCGTTCCGATGGTGGACAGTCGTAGTAGTAGATGCGGTAGAGCGATGCGTGTGACTTACGAATGTGACGTCGGCAGTACTCGAGCAGCTCATCCGCACGCTGATCGGCTCTTTTGTCCCCGAACAACGCCCGTGCTCGCTTCCTGTAGAAGCCTCCGTCGACCATAATCGCAGTAACGATGACACGGCGCCTGTCCATGGACATAGGTTCCTGACGCGGGTACCGGTAGGGGTCTTACCTGTCATCATGCTCCAAAACAATCGGTCCCTGTCATCGGCAACTCTCCATATTGGCGGAGGGTCAACGGCAAGGGACCTGTGGATTCACAGGCTAGCACGGATGCTAGTCGAACAGCAGATCTGTCACCCGTTGTTTCCATTCTTGCTGGTAATGATGGTAGCGCATCTGACCGGGGTTGGTCTCGACGAACCAGCCTGGCCGGACTCGCCGCTCAACGCGGTGACGAGAGCTTTCACAGCACCGCAGTTGATGCGCTGCGGGTCGGAGTCGCCGCCATGGGTGAGGATGACGGAGTCGACTCCGTGAAGCGCTGCGGCGACATCGTTCGGATTCGCGATGTCCTCGACGACGACGTCCTCGTCGGGTCCGAGGAGACGGCGTGCGCGTGAGTCGTTGCGCGTGAGTGCGCGAATGGAGCGTTTGGAGGCGACGAGTTGAGAGGAGACTTCGCGGCCGATCGTCCCCGTGGTTCCAACAAGTCCAAAACTCAGCGTTTCACCAACACATTTTGTCCTTTAAGCGGAGTGTACCGATGGGGCTCCCGGAAAACCAAAAACCCCGAAGCAATGCTTCGGGGTTTGCTGGTGGCTCCGACCGGCGTCGATCCGGTGACCTTTCGATTTTCAGTCGAACGCTCTACCAACTGAGCTACAGAGCCAGGACCGTGACCTTCCGGTCTGGTCGGCGACCCCGACGGGACTTGAACCCGCGACCTCCGCCGTGACAGGGCGGCGCGCTAACCAACTGCGCTACGGGGCCTTACAACAGGTAAGACCTATTGAATTATTCTCCACGATCGACACGATGCCGGGGGAAGAGTACCCCCAACGGGATTCGAACCCGTGTCGCCGCCGTGAAAGGGCGGTGTCCTAGGCCGCTAGACGATGGGGGCCTGAGTGGCCACCGGACTGGCGTCCGTGACGCGGAAAATAATAGGCAGATAACCCACTAGTATGCAAAATGCTCCTCGGTGAACCCCCTCACAAGGGGTATCATTCACCGCCGACGTGACCCTTGCCGTCCCAGACCGATCGGCGACTCATGGGAAACGCACGGGGCCTCCCCGGGCGACGCAGCGCCGGGCCTCTACGCTTGACGCATGACCACGCTCCCTCAGACGCTCATCGCCGCACTGCTCCTGCCCATGGAAGACGCCCAGTCGGGCGCCGGAGACGATGCCGTCGGCAACGCCCTCGACATCGCCTCGCTCCTCGGCGGGGGAGTCGTCGGCGCCCTCATCGCCTTCATCGGAGCCGCCCTCGTCTCCGCGGCACTCAGGCGCATGTTACGCAGGTGGGCGCCCGGGGCCGCCCTCGTCAAACGCGTCCGCACACCCCTGTACGTCACCTTCATGACGTGGGGGGCGTGGCTCGGCCTCGGCTGGATGCTCCAGGGCGCAGAACTCACCGGATGGGGGAACGCGACCCTCGTGCAGTCCTCCCTCCACGTGCTCCTCATCATCGCGATCGCCGCAATGACGTGGATCGCTTATGCGGCGGCGTGGGTATTCGAAGATGCTGCGAAGATGCGCTTGAGCGCCGACTATGGCCGGGCGCGGCGCTTTGAGACGCAGGCACAGGTTATCCGCAGGCTCATCCAAGTGATCGTCGCCATTATCGGCATCTGCGCGATCCTTGCGACCTTCGACGCCGCCCGCCAGGCGATGGGAACCCTTCTCGCCTCAGCTGGCCTCATCTCCGTCATCGCGGGCCTCGCCGCCCAGCAGACCCTCGGGAACGTCTTCGCGGGAATCCAACTCGCCTTCACGGACGCGATCCGGGTCGGCGATGTTGTCGTCGCCAACGACAAGGGCGAGTCCGGCGCAATCGAGGAGATCACGCTCAGCTACGTCGTTGTGAGGCTGTGGGACGAGCGCCGACTCATCATCCCCTCCACGTACTTCACGTCGACCGCCTTCGAGAACTGGACCCGTCGTGCCGCAGCGCAACTCGGAACGGTCGAACTGCACTTCGACTGGGCGGCACCCATGGCGCTCATCCGGCAAAAAGTCGAACAGCTCCTGTCTGCGACGGACCTGTGGGACGGGCGGACCTGGAACGTGCAGATGACGGCTTCGGACACGTCGACCGTCACTGTGCGCATCCTCGTATCGGCGACCAACTCGGGCAACCTGTGGGATCTGCGGTGCTACCTGCGCGAGAACCTCATTGCCTGGGTCGTTGACGAGGAACCGTGGGCGAGGCCGGCGAATCGCACACAGCCGCTCGAAGCTCTCTCCGTCCCTGAGGACCGCTCGCGGGAACGGGTCGCCGCCTTCGCCTCGGAACTGTCCCAGATCGCCGACGACGCCTCCGAAACCTCCATTGACGAGGACGGTATCACTGTCATGGAGGCCGCCCAAAACGCGCTGTCCGCCGGGGCGGACGATGATGCTGCCGCACACGCTGCACGCATGGTCGCAGCCAGGCGCAAGGCCAAGCGCGCCCGCAGGCGTGCACTGGCCGAGAGGATGCGCGACCTCGCAGAGGGCAAGCCCACTGAAGAGCACGGGGCACGGACCCAAGTGATGACCAGGAGCACCCTCGACAGGGTCGTCTCCGCCTCCTCGCCCGCCTGTGGAACAGACTCCGAAACCCGGATCGCCCAGCGAGTCGGCGCCCCCCTGCAGGAGACGCGGACCATGACGCTGCCGACAGTGACCAGCGGCGGCAGGGGAGAGCGCCTCTACTCCGGCTCGCCCGACGCGGAGGAGCGCTCCGAGATCTTCGCCGGCCCCGGCGAGGAGGCTCTCGCCGAGCGTGAGGCGTTGGCGAAGAAACGAGAAGAAGACGCACGCGGACGGCGCGAGGAGGACACGGACAAGGAATAGCCGGGCCGCGTATCGCCGGAGTCCACCATGGGGTCCCGGTGGCGGCACAGGATGGGATGGGGTGAGAATCGACGTATGACTGAATTCCAGGCTCTCAACGACGCCGCCTCCCTCACGGACGCCCAGTGGCGCCGTATCCTCACCCCTATGCAGTACCACGTGCTACGAGAAGCGGGCACCGAACGCCCCTTCACAGGCGAACTCCTCAACGAGGACCGTCCCGGCGCCTACCATTGTGCGGCCTGCGGCGCCGAGCTCTTCGACGCGACCGCGAAGTTCGAGTCCCACTGCGGGTGGCCGAGCTTCTACCAGTCCAAGGACGCCTCCACCACCGAGTCGGAGGACACGTCGCACGGCATGATCCGCACCGAGGTGCGTTGCGCGAATTGCGGCTCCCACCTCGGCCACGTCTTCCCCGATGCCCCCGACCAGCCGACCGGTCGCCGCTACTGCATGAATTCTGCGGCGCTCACCTTCATCCCCACCCAGGAGTAGTCCATGCGGCTCGCGGACCGTGTCCCCGCGCAGCTCTTCATCGTCGGATCCGCGCTCATCCAATACGTGGGTGCGGGCCTGGCTGTCGGCCTGTTCTCCCGCATCGAACCGGCATCGGTCGCCTGGTGGAGGGTCCTGACCGCTGCCCTCATCTTGCTCGCCTGGCGCCGACCATGGCGCGAGGCGTGGGGCAGGCGCGACTGTGTCGGGTCCATGATCTTCGGCGCGTTCATCATCACCCTCAACGCCTGTTTCTACGAGGCGATCATGCGTCTGCCCCTCGGCGTCGCAGTCTCCCTCGAATTCCTCGGACCCGTATCGGTTGCAGTCATACGAGGGCGGGGCTGGGAGCCGCGCATCGCGGCGCTCCTCGCCTTCGCAGGCGTCGCCTCCATCGGCGGACTCGGCCTCGACATCCACGAGCCCGGCACGATCACGGGAATCGCCTGGATCCTCGCCGCGGCCGCCGCATGGGCGGGCTATATTCTCATCGGGCAGGCGATCGCGTCGAAACGCTCAGCGGTCACCAACTTGTCCGCATCCCTCGGTTTCGCCTCGCTCCTATCCGCGCCGTTGCTCGCCCCCGCGGGGATCGCCGCAGTGGGCTCGTGGAATGTGCTGGGAACGCTCATCATTATCGGCATTGTGTCGACCGTCATCCCTTTCACCCTTGAGGCCATGGCGATGGCTCGCCTCAGTGCAGCGACTTTCGCGCTCTTCACAGCACTGCTGCCCGCCACCTCCGCCCTCGTCGGAGCGGTGATGCTCGCGCAGGTCCCCACCCCTGGCGAACTCGTCGGCCTCGTCCTCATCTCGATCGCGGTATGGATCGCGTCGGCGCCACCGAAACCGCGGCATCGGCCCGCCGACCTCGTCTCATAACAGTGCGTGCGCGTCACTCCTCGATGGGCAGGCGCGACCTATGAGTGCTCTGGCCGCCGCGGGCGATCAGCCAGAACGCCGCCCACGCGCCGAGCGAGCCGACGATCATGACGAGCACCATGGGGACGGCGGTCTGTCCGTCGCCAGAGGTCGCGAGTGGAGAGGCGATGGAATTCGCGAGCGCCTGCGTGAGCCCCTGCACCGCAGACGCGGTCCCGGCGTGTTCGCGGGCCTCGCCCAGGGCGAGAGCGGAGGCGTTGCCGAAGATGAAGGCGTTCGCCGCCATGATGAAGGAGAAGCCGACACAGGTGGGAATGAGGGGCAGAGTCCACGCGAAGGTCGACAGGGCAAGGATGATGACGCCCACCGCAGCGAGGCTCATGCCCAAGAGGATGAGCCTACGGGGCTCGTAGCGCCCGATGAGCCGCACATTTACCAGGGCCAGTAGCGTCGACAGGAGGGCATTGCCCCCGAAGATCCACGAGAATGTGATGGCGGACAGGCCGAGCTGCTCTTGGAGGACATAGGACGAGTTCGACACGTAGCCGAACATGCAAAAACTCGTGAAGGAGCTCGTCAGCATGAAGCCGACGAAGAGCCGGATCCGCATGACGTGACCGATGCCGGACACGAAGCGAGACAGGCCGCCGCCACGGCGCCGCTCAGCGGGAAGGGATTCGGGGGCATAACGCCACGCGGCGAGAACCATGATGACGGTGAACCCGTGAGGAACCAGAAGATCATGCGCCACGACGCGTAGGTGACGACGAGGCCGCCGATGACGGGGGCGATCATGGGGGCGAGCCCGCCGATCGCCTGAAGCAGCGACATGGCGCGGGCCAGCAGGTGGCCGTGTGCAACGTCAACGAGGATGGCGCGTCCGACGGCGGAGGCGACACCGCCGCCGAAGCCCTGGAAGAAACGGCCGATGAGGAGGACGGCGCTGCTCGGGGAGGACGCGCAGATGATCGAACCGATCACCGCGATGAGGCCTCCGGCGATCATCGGGCGGCGGCGTCCGATCTGATCCGATAGGGCTCCGCCTGCGATCTGACCGGCACCGAAACCGATGAAGAAGGTGGTGAGCGTGAACCCGACGAGAGTAGCCGTGGTCGCCAGATCGGCGGTGATATTCGGGAAGGACGGCGAGTACATGTCCGTCGCCAACGGGGGCACGGCGTTCTGCAGGGCGAGCGTTGCAAGGAGCATCGTGGTGAGTGCTCCGCCGACGATACTCGAGGACGAGCGCTCGTCGGGTGCCTCAGCGGAGTCGAATGCAGCGGTGGCACCCGGGGATGGTTCGGTGCTGGTGCTCATGTGCTCTCTGTCGGTGATGTGTGAGGTGGCGCGTGCCCGCAGCCGGGGCATGTTGAAGGGCATGCCGACGACAGTGTGGGAGTCCGCGATGGAGGAATGGTTTCAGGGTACGCATTCGCTGCGGTGCCTCGTAAGCCGCAAAATGTGAGATTCTTTGCGCTGGGCGTGGGGCTAACCGGCGAGGAGCGCATCCGCTGCGGCTTCGATTTCGTCGCGACTCGGACAGGTGGCGGGGCCGACCCTGGTCGACGCGAGAGCGCCCGCACAATTGGCGAGGACGAGCGCCCGTTCAAGGGGAACCCCCTCGACGAGGGCGGCCGCCAGCACCCCGGAATGAGCGTCACCGGCGCCATTCGTATCCACGACGCTCACCGTCGGAGTCGGGATGTACAGCGGGCACGACTCCCCAGGGGTCCACAGCCACGCGCCCGCCGCCCCCGCCCGCACCAGCACCGCGGAGGCGAAGCACTCGCCGAGTGCACTCGCGGACAGCGCCGGGCGCGGCTCCCCGTGAGCGGTCGACTCAGTGCGGGCCGCTGCGTCGAGGCCGAGGCGGCTCAAGAGGATTAGCGCTTCGCGCTCATTCATTGACCACAGGGGGCGCAAGGGGGTGAGCATGAGCAGGTCAGCGAGATCGACGGACTCCACCATTGGCGACACGTCCACAATGACGCGCGCACCGGCGAGAAGGTCCTGTGCGGCGACAGCTCTCAGCGCCCCAACATTCGCAGGATGAGCGAGTGCATAGCCGTCGATATAGACGACATCCGAAGGGCGCATGCGGGTGCGGGCGAAGGCGGCCCACGCGTCGGCGGGGACAAGGGTCTCCGCACCGCGGGTCGACACGAAAGTCCGCTCACCCGATGCGTCGGTGAGCGCCACGCAATAGCCTGAGTCAATGCCGGTGAGGTGCGGCCCCGCGTCGTCGACCCCGATACTTTCCAGGTCGGCGGTGATGATCCGGGCGAAACCGCTGTCTCCGACACCGGAGAGGCTCACCGTTTTGGCGCCCATCCGCGTCGCCGCATACAAAGCGTTGAAACCGCCGCCCGTGTGCATCCCCGCATCCTCGGCGAAGACATCGGAGCCGGGGGAGGGAATCGCGTCGAGGCGCAGCGCGAGATCGACGATGACCTGCCCGAGCAGGATGACGCGGCCCAGACGATCCCCTTCGCTCACTGGACGGCCGGATCGGCTCACGGCTGCGCCTTTCTTCGCCTCGGGCGCAGTCCGGCGCAGGGCGAGCAGAGCATCGACGGGCGCCGATAGGTCGATCCCGTTGACGCCCTCGATGAGCGTCCTCGCGTCGGGGCCCGCGATGCCGGGGCCGATGCAGGCGCCGAGGATGGCTCCCGCGATCGCTCCGATCGTGTCCGTGTCCCCTCCGAGATTCGCCGCACCGAGCAGAGCGTCGAAGGGTCTGTCACAGTAGCGGTCGGCGAGGGCGAATGCTGCGGGGATCGACTCTGAGGATTCGACACTTGTCCCGATTTCTGCGCGCAGCAGGTCGAGGAAGTCATCGTCGCTCATGTCGTCGGCGCGGGCCGTGGACGAGTGGGCGAGGGCCGCCCTCGTCGTGGCGACAACACTGGCCCTGCCGGTCCACGTCCCCTGGGGTTCCAGTGACGCCACGAGTTCCAGCGCCCCGCGCAGGGCGTCGCGCACCCCCGCCCCGTCGATGCCGAGGGACACCGTCGCTGCGACGAGCGCCGCCGACTCGAAGCCCTGATGCGTCGAGTGGGTGACGCGGCACGAATCGAGGACGCGCATCGTGAAGGACTCACGATCCGCTGTGGAGGTCGCGATTCCGACGGGGGCGACCCTCATTGCGGCGCCATTGGTCGTACCCGTGCGCCCAGTCGTTGCGGGGTCCGCCCCCGAGCGGACCTGTTCGAGGGCGAGTTTCGTTGACGGGCCGAGCAGGTCGAGGGAGCCGCGCGCGATCATTGCCGCCTCCCACTCAAGGAGGGCGTGCGCCAATGCTGCGGGGTCAATCGTCCCGTCGCCGCAGATCAGCAGGTCTGCGACGAGGAGTGCCTGCTCCGTGTCGTCAGTGATGTGCCCGGCGGGCAGGTTCGGCGCGTAAGGCTGGGATGCGGATGCATCGCGAAAACCGGTGATGGAGCCGTATTCGGAGCGGATCTGCTCGGGCGACATGGACTGGGTCGGCATGCCGAGGGCGTCCCCGGCGGCGAGCCCGACGAGGGCGCCCACAGCCCGCTCGGTGCTCGTCAGCGCGGTCTCGGTGGAGGGTGCATCATCGCTCATAGGCTCTATTATGATTATGAGTTCGCCGACGCGGGGAGTGATGATGGTTGACGGTGCTGGTAGGCCCAGGGGGACTCGAACCCCCAACCCACGGATTAAAAGTCCGCTGCTCTACCATTGAGCTATAGGCCCGCGGCGTTTGCGCCACCGCTGGACAATACCACCAGCATGCGACACGCCGCATCCCTAGTGTAAGAGGACGGCGCTTCAATGGCCCAATCCCGTGTCCCCCGTCGGCCAGCAATGCTGTCGCCGATGCGAGCCGAGGCCCTCGTCGGCGACGAGGACCCCGCAGCGGCCTCCGCTGTCGCCCACACCAGCGCGTGGGCGCTCATGGGCGTCCCCGATGATGAATTCGGGCCCGAGATGGTCGAGCGCCTCCGCGCCCTCGTTGAGCGGGAGGGCGTCGACGCGGTCGCCCACCTATGGTCTTCCAGCCCCGACTTCACACTCCCCGGAGCCTTCTGGCGACTCTACCTGCTCCTCCAGTGGTTCGACCGCGACCCCGCCCTCGTCCACAGCCGCTACGAGGACGGTGAGCGCGCTGCGATCATCCCCGGACTGGAGCACCCCGTCGACGTGCGCCCCCTCGATTCCGTCATGGACGAGGTGGCCGCACTCTTGCGCGGGACCCTCACCGATGACGACCTCCAGAGTGTCCTCGCAGATGCGTCGCGCGCCATGAGGATCCTCGCAGCGGGGGAGGGCGGTGGGGCATCGTGGATCACCGACCCGAACGATCCTCTCGCGCACGCGGTGACGATGCGCGCCCATGCGCTGCTGAGGACCGCTGAGGACTTGGACCTCGCCGCGCGGGAGGCAGCGGTAGGGAACCTGGATTGAGTGCCGCAGAGGGCTCTCACTTCAGGATTGGGGAGTGTTGGTGTGTGGGGCGAGGTCGCGAGGTGCTGATGTCGGGGAGGGGCGGAGTCGCAGGCGCGATGACGCCATTGGAATAGGTCCCGAGGGTGGGCGCGAAGCCCCCGAGATCC
Organism: Actinomyces mediterranea; assembly: GCF_900155595.1. Taxonomy (GTDB): domain Bacteria; phylum Actinomycetota; class Actinomycetes; order Actinomycetales; family Actinomycetaceae; genus Pauljensenia; species Pauljensenia mediterranea. The sequence continues at coordinate 720,996 of NZ_FTPB01000004.1, read as the reverse complement.
GGGTGCTCCGGAGGAACGATGTCGACCCCCGGGTGCCTTGAATGAGAAAGGACACGTCCAAGACATCGAAGGTGAACCCGTCTGAGTCCCAGCTATCGGGGAGCCGTCGAGCGGCGGGGAGCGACCCGGCAGCCTAAGATCGACAGTAGACGCGCCCGCAGCGGCGGTGGAAGCGGCTGCAATCGCGCTGAGGGTTTAACCCCATGGATGGGGCGGAGCGCCCTCGTCGCCCAGGACCGCGCCAAGCGACCCGACATTGAGGAAGTGACCCCGAATGTCCGACTCCCCGACCTTCTCCTCCCCCGATGGCTCTTGGCCGGGACCGGCCATCCCCGAGGATGCAGTCGCCCCGGAGGTGGGCGAGGCAACCGCAGTGGAGGTGGCGCGAGCCGATGAGATGCTTGTCCCTGCGGACCGGGCGGGACTGGTCGGCGTCGAGCATGAGGACTCCGAATACGACGACGACCCGATACCGGCGCAGATGGTACTGCCTGCCCTTGCTACCCACATCGACGCCTCAGCCCCGCTCGGCGAGGACGAGCCCCTGCCCAGGGGGCGCTTCGCCGACAGGGAGATCTCATGGATGGCGTTCAATCAGCGCGTCCTCGAACAATCCGAGGACGTGAACCTGCCACTGCTGGAGCGCGCGTGGTTCTCCGCGATTTTCTCCTCCAACCTCGATGAGTTCTACATGGTCCGAGTCGCCGGCCTCAAGCGTCGGATCGCCGCGGGCATCGCGAAGGCATCCGCATCCGGGCTGGAGCCCCGCCAAGTCCTCGAGGGGATCCAGGCGCGCGCCCGTGAACTCCTCGAGCGCCAAGCCGCCGCATTCCAGTCGGAGATCCTGCCGTCGCTGAATGCTTCGGGGATACGCCTGCGCCGCTGGGACGACCTCGGCGAGGAACAGCAGATGGAGCTCACCCGCTACTTCAGGCGCCAGATCTTCCCCGTCCTCACGCCTCTCGCCGTCGACCCCTCCCACCCTTTCCCCTATATCTCCGGCCTGTCGCTGAACCTCGCCGTCGTCGTGCGCAACCCACTGACCGACAAGCTGCACTTCGCGCGCGTCAAGGTCCCCCAGTCGCTGCCGCGCCTCATCAATGTGGAGACGGCGGGCAAGACGGGCATCGGGTCAGTGGAAGACATTGTCGGCACTGAAAAGGGTGCCACCTTCGTGACCCTGGAAGACGTGGTGCGCGCACACCTCGACCACCTGTTCCCGGGGGTGGAGATCGTCGAGGCCCACGGCTTCCGCGTCACCCGCAATGAGGACCTCGAAGTGGAAGAGGACGATGCGGAGAACTTGCTGACCGCCATGGAGGAGGAGCTCCTCAGGCGCCGCTTCGGTCCCGTCGTCCGCCTTGAAGTGGAAGAGACGATTACGCCCTTCGTCCGTGAATTCCTCGTGGAGAAGCTGGAGATCGCTCCGGCGGATGTCATCGCACTGCCCGCGCCGCTCGATCTCACGCTGTGCAATGAACTGCACGATCTCGACCTCGCCGACCTCAAGTACCCGAAGTACGTCCCGGTCACCGCAGCGGGACTGGCAGAGTTCGAGTCGGCGCGCGCGGGCGATATCTTCGCCAAGATCCGCAGCCACGACGTTCTTCTCCACCACCCCTACGATTCTTTTGCGACTTCGGTTCAGGCGTTCATCACGCAGGCGGCGCGCGATCCGAATGTCTTGGCGATGAAGCAGACCCTGTACCGCACCTCCGGGGATTCGCCGATCGTGTCGGCCCTCATCGAGGCAGCGCAATCGGGCAAACAGGTCGTCGCGATCGTGGAGATCAAGGCGCGCTTCGATGAGGAGGCGAATATCGGCTGGGCCCGCAAACTGGAGAGGGCGGGCGTCCACGTCGTCTACGGCATGGTCGGTTTGAAGACGCACTGCAAGCTCGCCCTCGTCGTGCGCCAAGAGACCGATGGCCTGCGCCGCTACTGTCACGTCGGCACCGGCAACTACCATCCGAAGACGGCGCGCGGATATGAGGACTTGGGTCTGCTCACCTGTGATCCTGAGGTGGCGCAGGATATGACGCGCCTATTCAATCAGCTCTCCGGTTACGCGCCGCGCTCGACATTCCACCGCCTGCTCGTGGCGCCTCTGTCGATCCGGGACGGCCTCATTCAGAGGATCAACGGCCAGATCGCCCGGAAGAAGGCGGGTGAGGATGCATGGATTGGCATTAAGGTCAATTCCGCCGTTGACGAGGCTGTCATTGACGCCCTCTATCGGGCGTCCCAGGCGGGCGTTCGCGTCGATGCTCTGGTGCGCGGCATTTGTGCGATTCGGGCGGGGGTGCCGGGCCTATCGGAGAATATCCGGGTCCGTTCGATCCTCGGTCGCTTCTTGGAGCACTCCCGGATCTACGCTTTCGGGCCCGAGGGAGCAGAGGAGGTGTGGATCGGCTCGGCCGACCTCATGCACCGCAATCTCGATCGAAGGGTTGAGGCCCTGGTGAGGATCAAAGACGAGACGCAGATCGCGTATCTGGCGGGACTCGTGCGCCGCGGAGTGTCCGAGGGGACGTCCTCGTGGGCATTGAAGAAGAACGGCAAGTGGAAGCGCAACCAGTTCGCGAAGGACGGCTCCCCCTTGGTGGATGTGCAATCCGAATTGATGGACGAGGCCTCCTCCCGGGTTGTCGGAAGGTAGGCCCCGCCCAGATCAGCGCAGCGCGGGGTCAACGCAGAGAGACCGCTTCCGTGTTCTCTTCGTCCGCCGACGCTTCGGCGCTCGGCTTCGGCACTCCCAAGAGTTTGGCGTTTAGGCGCGCCACGGTGCGGATCGTCAGCAGCTGCAGGAAGAAGACGAGGGCGAGCAGCACCATGTGCGTGACGGAGAACTTCTCAAGGACTCCCGAGCCCACCAGGCCGCGGCCGATGAAGAACTGAGAGAGGACGATGAGGGCGACCCCGGGGCATATGAGGCCGTACGCGGGGATGGACCGACCCGGGCCGCTCACGAACTGGGAGAAGTAGCCCTGGCGGCGCATGACCGCCCAGCCGAAGAGGCCGACGATGAGCTGCAGGGCGACGATGGCGCCGAAGAAGACGAGCCATACGATGCCCGGGATATCGGAGTGCAACACATTGTGGGCGAGTCCGCTGCTCACGCGGATTCCGGCGATGCCGAAGAGGGTGAGAATCGGGATCGCGAGCCACAGGGTTGGGCCGGCTTCGCGGGCCATTCCATGACGAAGCATCGCGCCGAAACTGACGGGCATCTTCACGAATCCCCACAGCGCGGCTGCAGCGAGGAAGAGGGCGGTCCCGGCGGCGCCGATGAGGGATGTGACCAGGGTCTGGCTCATGGCCGCCGATGAGGAGAAGCCGACGCCGATCATTGCGAAGGCGAATGAGGGCAGAACCTGGCTGAAGTGGTTGGTGTCGTCGACGTTGAAGGATCCGTCGGACAGGATCCGATTGATGTATCGGCCGAAGAGCATGAAGGCGTACGCCCCGATGGCGCTATTCACGGCGAGCGCGAAAGGGAACAGCCATTCCTTGACATCCCACAGGCCGGGGACGGTGAGTGCTCCGAGGACGAAGAGCACACTGACGGTCATCGACAGGGTCAGCGGCACTGCCATGAGTTGGACCTCCGCATTGGAGGAGATCAGTGCCGTGTAGTCGGGCGTGCGGGTGAAGCGCCGGTAGGCGGCGATATTCGCGATCAGCAGCTGCACGTGGCGGACGGCGAAGTAGGCGATGGCCAGCAGCGTCACCACCATGAGGACGTTCGCCGTCACATTGCCTTTGGCGAATTGTGCAGTGAGCGAGTCGAAGGTGGGGATGGGAGTGTTGGGGTGGGGGACGAGGAACATCAAGTACATGAAGAACGAGATGCTGAGGCCGCCCATGCCCAGTGCGGATAGGAAGTACAGCGGGCGGTAATTCTCACTGAAGTGGGTGATCATGCGTGGTCCAACCTCTCGTAAGTGAATGTTCACGAAAGGCTAGAGGATACCCCTGGGGGTATGCAACTGGTGGGAGTGGGATCGCGTGGGTGTGCGAGTTTCCCCCGGCAGGGGCGTCACTCGGCGGGGGAGTCGGGCTCTATATCGACGACCTCCGGGGCCTCAGGGGTGATGTCCGTGCGCTCGATGTCGATGGTGACTTTCGTGACGAGGGCGGTGATCGCTCCGACCGCTGCGAGTGTGGGCGCCGCGAGGACGGCGAGGCCGCCGACCGCCGCACCGACATTCATGGGGACGGAGAACAATTCGCGCCCATTGTCGTCGCGCAGGATGATCCGGCGTACGGAGCCGTCCTTGAGGAGCTGCTTGACTGCTGCAACGACTTGGTCGCCGGCAACGTCGATACGTTCGGAGAAGGAGGGGTTCGGGTTCTCGGTGGTCATGGCTGCTCCTTGGGGGTGGTGTGGCGCAGGTTCAGCGCCGTCTTTGATTCAAGCATCAACGCGTGCCCGGCGCAGTGAGGATTCCCCCTGATTGTTCCCGGATCTCAATCCCTTCCGATTCCGCAATGCGGTAGTCATGATGCTGGGGCACCGGTGGAAAATCGTCGGTTCGCCCTGAATACCTGCGGGTTGCCGTCCTGTGCCATCAGGTGCGTTCATTCGAACAAGGCTACAGCAATTGATGCTCGAGTCCTCACGCGCCGATCGGCCTCGCAACTCCGGGCGCGCTGACAGCTAACTGGGTTTCAACGACTCGTTGGACTCCGGCGATTATGTCGCTGAATTCTCGCGACGAAGAGGGGAGTCGCATAATCGCTGACGATGGAGTGATGACATGCCGCAACACTTCGACCAAGCGCTGATTACTGCCGGTTGCCTGGCTGTAGAAACGGGCGGTGACGAATTCATCGCGTCCCAGTGCGCTAGGAAAGAAGTAACCAGAGTCCAATCTTCATCCTGCCTGCGCGGCAAACTGAGAGAAGAACACGAACTGCGATCTGGTGTTCCCCTCTCGAATAACTTCCGTTGTTTCAGCACCGCTTCCTGCAGGCCAATGGTGATAAGGGGTCGATGCGCGTCGTGAGCACAACCCCATTATCAGAGTGAAGGTCAAGAACGGGGATTAAGATTGATCGTCATTTATTCTGGTAGTCGTGACCACGATATTGGAAGTGTTGAATATGCTGTTTGGATTTGTTGCTAATTCCCTCTGATAAACTTGGCGCACAAATGTGGGGGTTGTGTAACGCGCTGGGAATCAGTCACCCTTCCCTCTGATAAACTTGATGGTCGAGGCACCGACATTCGGGATGAGCTGGGAATCAGTCACCCTTCCCTCTGATAAACTTGATCGGAATCGGCCCCCCACGCCAGGCGGGCTGGGAATCAGTCACCCTTCCCTCTGATAAACTTGCGAAGCCGCGCCCAGCGCCACTGACATAGCTGGGAATCAGTCACCCTTCCCTCTGATAAACTTGGGACTACAATCGTGGACGTCAATCGAACGCTGGGAATCAGTCACCCTTCCCTCTGATAAACTTGATTTCCTCGGTCTGGAAATTGACCAGTCGCTGGGAATCAGTCACCCTTCCCTCTGATAAACTTGAACAGCGACAACCATGAGGCTCAGGCTGGCTGGGAATCAGTCACCCTTCCCTCTGATAAACTTGGCAGTGCGTGTAGGCGCACAATTCGATGGCTGGGAATCAGTCACCCTTCCCTCTGATAAACTTGGGTGAGGACGTACACCTCACCTTGGATAGCTGGGAATCAGTCACCCTTCCCTCTGATAAACTTGTGCTTCCAGGTCAAAGTCTTCGGCGAATGCTGGGAATCAGTCACCCTTCCCTCTGATAAACTTGGCGAGGGAAGGGTTTTCCGCAGGATTTCAACGGTTTTGAGCGGTCCGGGGTTAGAAAATCATCAACTGTTCGGGCTTCGGCTCCGTTGATTGGGGCTTCGCGTTGTCAAAACGAAGCCCCGTCGCCCACTGTCGGTCTGTCAGGGCGAGGACCCGTACCTGTCCTCCAGGCGGAAGCCATCGCTTGATGGCGGAGATGGTCGCGGCGTCTTGACCGCCCGTCGGCCAATACTTGACGTATACGGAGAACTGAACCATGGAGAAGCCCCAGTCCAATAGTGACTGGCGAAACCTGGTCGCTTCGCGACGTTGAGTCTTCGTTTCAACCGGTAAGTCGAACATCACCAAGCACCACATCGCGTCGTCCGCCATCGTCTTACGACTCCATGATGAAGGGGCCGCGCCACACAGGCGGGTCGAGGCGTTGAATGTCACCCTCGACGTAGCGCCCGAATTGTTGGGCGAACGACTCGACCACAGCGGGGACATGCAGCCCGTCTTCGTTGAAACGCTGGGTTGCTGCAGCGACAAGTGCACGTTTGACGTCGGGATCTGACGGCGAGGCATCCGATGGGAGTCCCAACACCGCATCGTCGATGCACGGGCGGAATGGCTCGATCAGATCGTCTGCAAGTGCGAAGACGTTGCTGCGTCCACGGTGGAAGATGCCGAGCGAACCATTGAGCCCCGTTGCAATCACCGAGCGCATGACCAGTCCGCGAAGAACGGTGTATCCATAGTCCAGACACGGATTGTGCCCGAGCAACTCGCCCGATCCGGGAAGACGCTTGTCTTTCCGCCCGAAGAAGCGCTGCCAGTACAGGCGAGCAGCCTGAGCCTCAATGTTCATCGGATCCCCCGAGCGCACTTCATCAGCGAGGGCGAGTAGCTCTCCACCGCCGGGAATCTCAGCGCGCTTGAGCACCTCAGCCTGTCCAAGGACTTTCGCACGAACGATACGCCCCCAAGCATTCTTCTTCCGGGGAAGTGTGAGCTCGGCTTGTGCCCGATGCCGCGCCCCTACACGTCCATGATCTGACCACGAATACGCACCGCCCTCAGGAATGCCGCGCCAGTCGCAAAACAAGACGGCGACATCCGCTTCGCACAGCCGATGTAGAACGGCCGCACTCAATGACACGTGCATCCCGATGAGTACAACCGCGAGATCGGCCACGGGTACCACCATTGGATCGCCGGAGTCAGGAATGATCTCGATGCCTCCGCGAACAGACTTAAGGCCGCCCTCAAAGTTCGAGAAGTCTACGATGCGCCACTGAGAAGCCAACGCCAATCGCCTCAAATCAATGGTTGTGACAACGGAAGAGTCGACGTGCGCCGATAGCGGGGGCGTCCCAGAGCATCTCTGCGAACAACATGAACGCTCCCTGACTTGAGGACAGCATTGACGGCTGGGCGCCACCCCTGGCCTGCGATGATCTCTTTGATCCCCGCGCTCGCGTCGTCCGGCATCCCCTCTGAGGCGAGGGCGAGTGGACGCAGTCGAAGCCTCGCCAGACCTGGAAAACCCGCCACTCGCCAACTCTGGCACATCGGGTATGCGGAGAAGAACTCGCCGATTGCCGCAGAGGTGAACGCCGACGAATCAATCCTGAGTTCATCGCCTTCGACGAGCCAACCGATTTGGGTGGCTGTTCCATCTTCAAGCGCCCTCCGAATCTTCTGTTCGGCCGTGCGAATCGAGATCGTGGAAGGCGAAAGCTCGACGGTGAAAAGATCCTCATTGCGATGCTTCACCAAATCGACTTGGTAAACGCGGACCATCGCATATGTCGTCTTCTTCCCCTCGATCCGGAAGATACGCGCATGATGGATAGAGGCTCCCAACTGCGCATACCCACCCCGCACAGCAATGCATGCGGCATCCGTGTCGAAGAATGAGACGTCCTCGCTCGCACGAATGTGGCGCCCATTAACGACGATTTCCCGGTTCTCGTCAGCGGGTAGTCCCTGCTGATCATCGAAGTCGGGCAGACGAGTGAGGGCTGTCCACAAAGCGGGTGTCGATGCTCTGTCGACGAGATCAACGGGCATAGCAGAGCTGAGTGCGACGCGGGTTAACGGAGAGATCGTCGCTTCGTGCATTGCCCCACTGCCCTGACGAAGACGAATGTTCTCCACAATGGGGATCGCATCTTCAGTCAATGCGATGTTGAACAGGTCAGATGCGCGTCGCATTGCGTCATCCCATAGTGACCACTGTCGGCGAGCCTCCTCAGTGGTGCCCGTGAAGGACTTCCACGTCTCAGGCTCGCGCGTGATCCGCTGAGAATCGCGGAGGTTCGTTCGCAATGCGAGGGACGCAGCAACAGAACGGTTCATGAGAGCGATGGTCAAAGCATCCATCGCATGATGTCGCCGATCGAATCGCGTCTTGCCTCCTGTACCAATGAGGTTGACCCTCCGCTCTAAACCGCTTGCCTTACGGGCCTCGGCAGTGAGAGAACCCCGGTAAACAGCAACATCGACGAGCCGATCATGTGCGTTGAAGTGCTGGTCGATACGATTGCGCAGTTCATTGGCCATCCATGCGACCGACTCGAGTGACCTGCCGTCGAACTCCTCATCCTGTGTCGTCGTCCTTAAACGACGAATGACCTCATTCTGGAATCTCTTGTGATCCCGAGCTGATACTCCCTCGTCGCGGAGCCAGTGACGCACGCGCTGCTCAGCCTCCTTCAGGGAAACCTCAGGACGGGAATCAGTCGCCGCCCACACGGCGAAGGGCATTTTGCTCTTCGTGTGGTTGCATGTGCGGCACACTGCAGCGAGGTTCATCCGCGTGTTCGTCGAACCCGATCCGGCGCGGGGAACGATATGATCCATCTCCGCAGTATCGAATGTGATCATGCAGCCGCAGTACAGGCATTGGCCGTTCTGACGCTGCAGAGCCTGATAGCGGATGAGGTCGCTGCGCCTGGGCCGACCCGACAGGCCGAGCTGCTCATGCATCTTCGTGAACATGCGCTGGTTGCGCTTGAAACGTGTTTCGTTGTCACGCATTGCTTCTCGAACAGCGCGTTCGCTTCCCAACGCATGCCGCACGTGCTCGATGTTGATCGCCTGAGGAGGTCCCCACTGGCGTTCGACGCCGGACAGCCATCGAGCGACCTGTTTCGTCACACGGTCAACCGCAGGATTGCCAACGGGGGCTCCGATTGGATCGGCTGGCGGTCTCCATGAGTCGTCAACGTTGAACACGGCTTTGCGGGCCTCATGAAGGTCAGCACCATTCGCCAACATGTATTCACTCAGACGCCTCATGGAGTCGAGCGAATAGGCGGCTCGACCCGCCGGCAGGGAGATTGCATCGAGCTTCTCCTGATCCTGCTCAGACGCCTGTTCGAGGATCTCAGCGATCTCGTCATCAGCATCGGGGGTATCCTCTGAACCGCCGCTATTCGACAATGCGTCAACCATGCGACCCCGCTCGTCGGAAGATGCACTCGTCCACCAGTCGACGAGCCACGGAATCTTCGATGCCGCGATGGCTCTATCAGTGACGTTAATCGGGGGAGACGACAGCGCAGGAGAACCATCAGGACCGGGTGAAGCCGTGCCCCGCAGTGCTGAACGCTCAACACCGAGATTGTCAGCAATATCGCCCCACGTGGGAGTGTCACCAGCGCCCGTCACCTCTAAATAGTCGACGAGACCTCGGAGCTCATCAGGCGTCAGTCTTCGCTCTTCTCTGCCTTCTCTGATTCGAAGATTCGTCAAGACACCGACGATTCGGAAGAGTTGGAAGACAGGATGCGCTTTCTCTGCGCGAACGTGGTGGTGCTGGCCGGGCAGAGCATCTTTTCCTCGAAGGCCTTGTGCACTGCCTCGAGGAGACTTCGCATCGAAGACTGTTCGAATGAGCAGATCCCGTTCCTCATCATCGATGTCCTGCATCTCGGCGATGAGACGAATTTCCTGTGCATTGTCGGACTGGTGAAGTTTCCCGTTCAAGATGCCTTTAGGGCCGCGGATACGAGCAGTCGGGAAGGCGACGAAGAGCCGCGACATGAGCTCTCCCGGTGTGAGGTCGGGGTCGAGATTCTCACCGAGCTTCTCGCCGATGCGTTGATTCAACCCAGTAAGGAATTCGGACGGCTCTGTTGGGATGAGGAGGGATTCGACCTTCGAATAAGGGTTGCGCCATCCGCGGTGGCGGGCAATGTGACGCAGAGCGATCGAGATCGCTTCACGGCGTTCGACCTCGTCGGAGATGAACTCGTGGGTGAGTCGGGATCGCACATGCCACGGCGCACGGGGATCCTCAATGGACTCAAGATCGATCAACGGGTACTCGAGCCGTCTCAGCGTCTTATCGAGTTCGAAAAGACGAGTACGCCGACTCCTGTAGAGGCGTCGTGTTCGCCGAGCAACACCAGACACAGCCTTCCGGGTCTCGGCCTTTTTCGCTCCGGCTGGATCAATTCCAGAATCGTGCATGAACACCACCGAGTTGAGGAGGCGGAGGGGAGAGCCCGAGTCATCCACTTCTACCGCGCAGAAGCCTGTTGAGTGTGTTCCGACATCAATGCCGATTCGATAGATGGGATGAGGATTGTTGTCGTCGTTGATGGTCATGTTTCCAATCATGGCGCATTACTCGGACATTTGGGCGAAAACCGGGCCACTCAATCGAGTGGCCCGGTGGAGCATTCAGTTCCGCTAACGAGTCGGAACTTACTGAGAATCAGTCAGAATCAATGATAACGCGCCAGCGTCGTCCGCGGGCATGAACAACGGCGAATCATCGGATTGAATGCGGTCAAACGCCATCCCTGGTCCGCCGACACGCGCGGGGGCGTCGGTGCCGGTAGGCTTGGAGGGTGCCGCGTCTCATCCGTCCAGCTCCGATTCCTTCGCGCCTCGTGCGCGCAGCGGGCGCGGTGGTGTGGCGATTCACGGATCCCGAGCGCACCCCCATCCCGGGCGAATCCATCGACCCCCATGACATTGAAGTCCTCATGGTGCACCGGCCCCGATACAGGGACTGGTCATGGCCCAAGGGCAAGGCCGAGCGCAGTGAGTCGATCGTCAACGCAGCAGTCCGTGAAGTGGAGGAGGAGACGGGGCTGGTCGTCGTCCTCGGGGCGCCGCTGACGACGCAGCGCTATCGTCTCGGATCCGGGCAGACGAAAGAGGTCTACTACTGGATCGGCACCCTCGTCTCATCCGATCCTCGTTCATCGGGGGGCGCCGTCGAGCGAACCAGGCTTCCCGTCCACACCGCGCCCACCGCTGAAATCGACCTCACCAGGTGGGCCAAGCCCTCCCGGGCCGAACAGATGCTGACGCGCAGAGGCGATCGTCGTCTGCTGTCCGAAGTGGTGACCCGAGCCCGCGATGGGCTCCTCGTGACGACCACGCTCGCCGTCGTCCGCCATGCGAAGGCGATGTCCCGATCCTCCTGGTTCGGCGGGGAGGCGAGGCGCCCCCTCACGCGCCTCGGAGCGCGCCAGAGCCTCGACCTCATCGACATCCTTTCCGCATTCGGCATCGAATCGGCGGTCTCCTCGCCGTGGACGAGGTGCCGCCAGACTCTCGCACCATGGGCGGGTCTCTCCGACGCACCGATCCTCTACGAGGACGACCTCACCGAGGATGCCACGAAGGCGAATCCGGAAGCGGCCTCCCGAGTCATGAGCGGCCTGGTCGCCCAAGCCTCCGGGCCGACGGCGATCTGCGTCCACCGCCCCACGATCCCGCTCCTCCTGCAGCCACTGCGCGATGCGGCGCCGTCGACTCTCACCAGGCTCTTCCCCTCGTCGAGCCCCTGGCTGGGCACCACGGACCTGCTGATCGCGCACGTCGTCCACACATCGGCCTCGCCCTCAGTCATCGGGATCGAACGCCATGGGACAAGGACGAAGGAAGTCTTCGGCGTCCCCTCCTGAACGTGGGCCGTACACAGGAGATCAGAGCCCGGAGCCCTTGACCGAGGCGGTCAGCTCAGCCGATCCCATCGCGTGAACGAGGCACACGATCGAACGGTCGCCCCGCTGCCACGATTCCGCTGTTGGAGTCAGCCACGTGACATCCAACGAGGAGGACACGTAGGCTGCGCCCACGTAATCCTCGAAAGACTCGACGCAAGCTGTCTCCGCCTGCGAATTGAGCGCCGCATTCCCGGGGAAAGCGGCGTCCGCATCCGATTGAACATTGATGACGGCCGCGACCTCCGCCTGGTGGGGGGAGGTGCACGATGAGCGGTCGATGGTGACCGCAGTCGAATCCGTTGGCAGCTGCATGCAATCGCCGACGGAGAGATTCATGACGGATGACGGGGTGCATCCCGACAACGCCAGGGCGCACGCTCCGACGAGGACGCCGCTCGCGCTCATGGCGCGGGCGGACAGACCCCGTTGATCGGCGTGAGACGAGCCCACGATCAGACTCCCACGATGAAGCCGGTGATCCAGAAGACCACCGCCGCGACCGCCGCAGCTGCGGGGATGGTCAGGAACCAACCGCCGACGATATTGCCGGCGACTCCCCAGCGCACCGCTGAGAAGCGCTTGGTCGCGCCGACCCCGAGAATCGCGGAGGTGATGGTGTGAGTCGTTGAAATCGGTGCATGGAGGACATACGCCGACAGATACAGCACGATCGCGGACACGCTCTCGGCCATGAAGCCGCGTGCGGGATCCAGGTCGATGATCTTGCGGCCGAGGGTGCGCATGATGCGCCAGCCGCCCGAATACGTACCGAGTGAAATCGCGGCGGCGGCGGCGATCTTGACCCACAGGGGGATCTGCATGTCGCCCGTCACCGGATCGAAGATGGCATGGTGCTCGCCGTAGCCGCCCGCGACCAGTGCCATGACGATGACGCCCATTGTCTTCTGCGCGTCCTGCAATCCATGTCCGAGTGCCATTGCACCAGCGGAGAGGGTCTGGAGGATGCGGAAGCGGCGCATCGTCGGATGGTAAGGGAGGTTTTGGACGAGTTTGAGCAGCACCTTCATCAGCAGGTAGCCGAGGAAGAAGCCCACAAAGGGTGAGGCGAACATCGGGATGATGACGTGAGACAGGATCCCGCCCCACTTCACCGCAGTCGCAGAGGCCAGGCCCGCGCCTACGAGGCCGCCGATCAGAGCGTGCGATGACGACGAGGGGAGTCCGAACCACCATGTGATGAGGTTCCAGACGACGGCGCCGATGAGCGCGGCGAGAACGATGACGAGGCCCTCGCGCTGCATGGAGACATCGGTCGACAGTGAATAGTGGGAGATGTCGATGATCCCCTCACCGATCGTTTTGGCGACCTCGGTGCCCAACAGCGCGCCCACGATGTTCATGACGGCCGCCATGAACAGTGCGGCTCTCGGCGTCAACGCCCTCGTGGATACGGACGTGGCGATCGCATTCGCTGCGTCGTGGAAGCCGTTCGTGTAGTCGAATCCCAGTGCGATGACGATGACCAGGACGACGAGGATCAGATTGAGATCCACGGCCTCAAGACTCCTTCACCGCGATCATTTCGATCGTATTCGCAAGATCTTCGAAGGCGTCCGATGCTTTCTCCAGAACCTCGACGAGATCCTTGAGCTTGATGATCGTGATCGGATCGAGCCCGGAATCGAAAAGCGCGGTCAGCGCGCGGCGGTAGGTGAGGTCGCCCTCGTTCTCGAGGCTGTTGATCTCCACCCAGTATTCGCGCATGTCGAGAGGAGACTTCAACGACGGCATATTCGTCGCCGTCTGAACGGCGCAGCGCGTGAGGATGTCCGCCTGCTCGGCGATGAGGGATGCGGTCGGGCCTGGGATGTTTTCGAGCCCGTACATGACGTAGAGGTCGCCGGCCTCGTCGATGAGGTCCATGCAGTCGTCGAGGCACGAGGACAGGCGGCCGAGATCTTCACGATCGAAGGGCGTGACGAAGGTCTGATTGACGAGCCGGGCGATGTGATGGTTGATCTCATCGGCCGAGTGCTCAACCTCGTGGAGTTGATCGCGCAGCGCGACGCACTCCTGAGGAGATGCGGTGAGGATCGAGGCGAGAAGCTGAGCCCCGGTGACCAGGTTGGTGGCCTGATCGGTGAACAGGTCGAAGAAGGACGGGCCAGACGAGGCCTTGCGGAGTCCCACGATTTTCCTCCTGAGATGATGAGGTGCGGACTAGTCGCGCTTACAGACTAGGGCATAAAACCGGCGCCGCGTCCACTTCCGCATCGCGATAAGACTCGGGGGGAATGACGCGTGTGTATACCCACACGACATGTGAACTGTTGCACACGTGTCCACGGGACTAATCGCCCGCGCGCAATCCACGGTTATCAGCGATGATTGATCGCGTAGATCAAGGGCGTGACCGCGCCCCGAAATACCGAGTGCCTCAGGAGGCAAAATGTCCGTGACTGAACAGGATGTGCGCGCAGCTGCGCCCGCCAACGCTCCCGAAGACGTCCTCGCATGGGTGGCTGAGATCGCAGCGCTGACGACGCCTGATGCCATTGAGTTCTGCGATGGCTCGCAGGAAGAGTGGGATCGTCTCACCGCTCTCATGGTTGAGACCGGCATGTTTACCAAGCTCAACGAGGAGAAGCGCCCGAACTCCTTCCTCGCCCGCTCCAAGCCGTCCGATGTCGCGCGCGTTGAGTCCCGCACCTTCATCTGCTCCGAGAAGGAAGAAGATGCCGGTCCGACGAACCACTGGGCCGATCCGAAGGAGATGAAGGCGATCCTCAAGGAGAAGTTCGCCGGCTCCATGGTTGGTCGCACCCTCTACGTGATCCCCTTCTCCATGGGCCCGCTGGGCGGCCCGATCTCCCAGCTCGGCGTTGAGATCACCGACTCCCCCTACGTCGTGTGCAACATGCGCATCATGACCCGCATGGGTACTGCTGCCATGGACCTCATTGCCGAGGGCAAGCCGTGGGTTCCCGCCGTCCACTCCGTCGGCGTTCCGCTCGCTGAGGGCGCCGTCGACGACAACTGGCCCTGCAACGACGAGAAGTACATCACCCACTTCCCCGAGACCAATGAGATCTGGTCCTTCGGCTCCGGTTACGGCGGCAACGCCCTCCTGGGTAAGAAGTGCTTCGCGCTGCGCATCGCCTCGACCATGGCTCGTCGTGACGGCTGGATGGCTGAGCACATGCTCATCCTGCGCCTGACCCGCGAGGAGACCGGCCAGCAGTTCCACGTGACCGCTGCCTTCCCCTCGGCCTGTGGCAAGACGAACCTCGCGATGCTCCAGCCGACGATCCCCGGCTACAACGTCGAGACCGTTGGCGACGATATCGCCTGGATGCGCCCGGGCCCCGATGGTCGCCTCTACGCGATCAACCCCGAGGCCGGCTTCTTCGGCGTCGCCCCCGGCACCTCCTACGACACCAACCCGATGGCCATGGACACCATGCGCGCCAACTCCATCTTCACCAACGTCGCCCTGACCGACGATGGTGACGTGTGGTGGGAAGGCATCGACGGGGAGGTTCCGGCTCACCTTATCGACTGGCTCGGCAAGGACTGGACCCCCGAGTCCGGCGAGAAGGCGGCTCACCCGAACTCCCGCTTCACTGTCCCGGCGTCGCAGTGCCCGATCATCTGCCCCGACTGGGAGGCTCCCCAGGGTGTCGCGGTCGACGCGATCCTCTTCGGTGGACGCCGCGCCACGAACGTGCCGCTCGTCGCCGAGCAGTACGAGGCCGCTCACGGCGTGTTCATCGGCGCTTCGGTCGCCTCTGAGGTCACTGCCGCCGCGACCGACGTCAAGGCCGGTTCGCTGCGCCACGATCCCTTCGCCATGCTCCCCTTCTGCGGCTACCACATGGCCGACTACTGGGGCCACTGGCTCGAGATGCAAGCCGAGCTCGGCGACAAGTTCCCGAAGGTCTACCAGGTGAACTGGTTCCGCAAGGATGAGAACGGCAAGTTCATGTGGCCGGGCTACGGCGACAACTCGCGCGTCCTCGACTGGATCGTTCGCCGCGCGGCGGGCGAGGTCGAGGCGATTGACGGCGTCACCGGCCGCTACCCGAAGTTCGAGGACTTCAACCTCGATGGTCTCGACATTGACGAGGCTGTGTGGGCCAAGCTCTTCGAGATCGATCTCGATGCCTGGACCGCTGAAATGGATGGCACCGAGGAGTACTTCGCCCAGTTCGGCGACAAGCTCCCCGCGGCCATCACTGAGCAGCTCGCGAAGTTCCGTGAGCGCATCGCAGCAGCCCGCGGCTGAGCATTCCCGTTCCTAGTGCACTGCTCGCAGTGGCATGCCGCTGGTCGGCCCTGAGGGGTCGGCCAGCGGCCTTTTTGCGTGTCGGTGCCCCTGGCGGAGCCGTGGCTTCTGTTCCTTTCCCGTGCGCTGCCCGTCGGGCGGGCAGGAGCACTGCCCCGGTGAGAGCAACAGGTCAGGTGGAAGGGCGATTGCGTCGATGAACTGCGATAACTCCGCCGATCAGAGTCGCGGCAAGCCCTGCTGATCCGAGTAGCAGTGATGCCGCTCGACGTGTACTGACGGGCGGGCGATGAGCGTCATTGTCTTCGGGGCTTTCAGGCATCTGTATCGCTACATGTGCGATGTCCGCTGGGAGACGATTGTGCGGCTCAGATAGCGGGCGGAAAGGGGCTTTTTCGCGCATTCCCGACGAGGTGGTGTCGTATGCTGCGACTCCGGATGAGGATTGGTCGATCCTGGCGATGACCATCGCAATAGCAGAATCCTTGGTTTGCCCTGCGAGGAGTTCTGCATGCAGACGCTTGAGAAGAGCTTCGCCGTTGTTTCCGCTGTCGGTGTCGAATGCGAGGATTCTCCTGCGGTATTCGGTGGCGGTCGTAAACACTTGCTGTACTTTGCTGTTTCGAATGCCGACGAAGGGCTTTGACGACCAGAACTTCCGGTTGCCACTTAAAGCCATTATTGGCGGAATGATCAAGACGAGTATTGCGCAGATTCATGTCAATACAGTCCACTGTGTGGTTCTGCAACTATAGAATCCCATTGTTGCCTCAATGAAGGCGATATATATTAAGATGTTTGATCCAATAACTCTTTGAAAGCGGTGATCAGTTGTAAATATTCCACTTGCTATTGGTAGAAGAAATAGTAATGTAAAACAGCTAAGACTGATGCCGATGAGTGAGTTTCCGAAGGGTAGCCATACGTTTCTCAATATGGCACCGGTCAATAAGAGCAGAATGCCGCTGGTTGTTGGAATGACGAACCATGGAAGGCTGCGATTGCGTCGGTGTCGAGTGTGCATGGTTGTCGCGCGGGTAGATCGTCGACGTAATCTTGTCGATCTGCTGGTATTGGAGCCGACTCCTTCGCTCTCCTTTGCACTCTGGACGATCTGAGTAAATTCGCGGTCGCCAGTTGTGACAGCACTTCTCTCGAGGGCTGTGAGTTGTAGCGTGTAGGTGCGGACGAGCGAAGCGCCGCTCGTTCTCATCACTGAGGGGAGTGCAGCGATAATGAAATGAAGGGCAAGCATTGGGATGAATAAGAGATAAGTAGAGTCCTGTCTGCGCCATGTTGCCAACGCAAGGAATGTTGTATTAATTCCCGATATTATGCCGAGGAATATCAGCATCGTCGTGAGACGAGTCTCTAATGCTGCCTCCCAGATGATAACCCTGACCGAGGATTCTCGAACTTCGCGCCATGAGCGACTACTGAGGGTTGCGACTGTCATTGCAAGTGCGGCAACGCCACGCTCCGCTCCAAGGAGTACTGGTGGGAGTTCAGAACTGATCGCGTACTCGGTCAGTAGATTCCATCCGATTGTCACGCCTGTTGGCGGTTTGGGAAATGTTTGAATCATTGACGTTGTATGCGTAATGCCAAGCACTGTCATACAAGTGACGAAAAGATTGGTGGTGATCGAAGCAAGAGGATTGAAACCGTTGACCGTCGGATCATTCAACTCCGGTCGTTTGGTCAATCCATCCGTTCGTCGGCCTCGTTGAAGCATTGTCCCTCCTTGCTCGAACTCTGCTCGTCGACCATAGGGAATCACCATCACTCGGGTGTGTGAATCCCCGTGTCGTCCAGATGGCCCTCATTCGGGTGTCAGCATGGGGAGCAGTCCCCGTCCGTCCATCATCCGACTCTGATGCGTCGGTGCCGGGCGGTTACACTGTTGGGGTCAACAGGGCGAAGAGAACCCACCATCATCCGAGGGGAGTGGCACGTGGCCGAATACCTCAACGAGGACGAGCTCGCCAGAGCGCGCACCAAACTCGACCGGATCAACGAGATCTTCTCATCGAAGATCGTCGGGCAGGAAGGGCTGCGCGAATGCCTGGTCGCGGGGCTCCTCTCCGGTGGACACATCCTCATCGAATCTGTGCCCGGCCTGGCCAAGACTACCGCCGCACAGACACTCGCAGCATCCGTGTCCGGTTCATTCAGGCGCATCCAGTGCACTCCCGACCTCATGCCGAATGACATCGTCGGCATGCAGATCTGGAACCAGGCGGCGGGGGAGATGACCACCCAGCTCGGCCCGGTCCACGCCAACTTCGTCCTCCTCGACGAGATCAACCGCTCGTCGGCGAAGACCCAGTCCGCGATGCTCGAAGCCATGCAGGAGGCCCAGACCACCATCGGCGGCGTCAACTACCCCCTGCCCTCGCCATTCATGGTGATGGCGACCCAGAACCCCATCGAGGAAGAGGGCACCTACGTCCTGCCCGAAGCGCAGATGGACCGCTTCGTCATGAAGCAGGTGATCACCTACCCGCAGCCCCGCGAGGAACTCGAGGTCCTCGAACGAATCGACTCCGGTGTCATGCGGTCGCCCATCGCCGCCAAACCCATCAGCATTGATGACCTCGTCGACCTGCAGCAGCTGACGAAGAGGGTCTTCGTCCATTCGACCCTCAAGGCGTACATCGTCGACCTCATCAACACCTCCCGAGGCGGCGGCCCCAAGCCCCTGCCCGACTGGAATAAGCATGTGAGGGTCGGGGCATCCCCGCGAGGCGGTATCGCCCTCATGCATATCTCACAGGCGGTCGCCCTCATGGACGGGCGCCACTACGTCATCCCCGAAGATATCAAGAAGCTGCGCCACTCGATCCTGCGCCATCGCATCATCCGTACCTTCGACGCCCTCGCCGATGACGTGCTCGTCGAAGGCCTCATTGACGCCGTGTTCTCAGCGGTGCCCGTCCCCTGAGCCGCCATGCCCGTCCGTTCCAGAGAGCTCCACGCGCTCTCATCCAGAATCCACCTGCCGGTGATGCGCAAGCTGCTGTCCGTCATGGACGGGCAGCATGCGGGGCTACGCGCGGGCAAGGGCTGGGAGTTCCTCGACCTTGCGGAGTACAAGGCCGGCGACGATGTCCATGCCATCGACTGGGCGACGACGGCGCGCTTTGACAAGCCAGTGGTCAAAAGATACGAGGCGTCGGCGAATCTTCAGATGATCCTTGTCGTCGACACCGGCCGGTCCATGGGCGCTCTCGCACCATCGGGGGAGACGAAAGAAGAAGTGTCCCTCGCCGCGTGCGAGGCGCTCGCCTGGCTCTCCGTCGCCCGCGGAGACCAGATCGGCCTCGTCTCCGGTGATGCGAGCAGGGTCCGCCATATGACGGCCCGCAGCGGCAACGCCCACGCGGAGACGATCATGCGGCGCATTGAAGAGGACATCACTCTCGAATCGCCGCGATCCGATGTAGCGCGCCTACTCGACCGCGCTTTCGTCATGACCCGCAGGAGATCCCTCATCGTCCTCATCACTGACGCGATGCAACCCGAACCGACTCCCGCCACCGACTCTCTCCTCAAGCGGCTGCGAGCGCGCCACGAGGTTATCGCCATCAGCGTGGAGGATATGAATCCGGCGGATCTGCCGGTGGGCACGCGCGTCATCGACGTCGACGAGGGGCCGCTGCCGGACTTCCTGTTGCGCGACAGCACGCTCGCGTCCCAGGCCCACGAGGCCGTCCGCCGCCGCACTCAGGCGGTTGCGGAGATACTCGACCGGCGCGGTGTCATCCGAGTCGGAGTCGGCTCGTCGGCGGCACTGCCGCACGCCCTTATGGAAGCACTGCGAAGGGGGAGTCGTGTCCGATGACCTCATCGACCAGGTGAGGAGCCCCATCATCTACCCCAACTGGATGTGGGTTGTGGGTTCTCTCATCCTTCTGTTCATTATCGTGTGGATCGTGTTCAACATCTGGCGGTGGTGGAGTTCCGACATCTCATCGGTGCCGGAACTGCAGTCGCTGGACGCCGCTCAGAGAGAGCGCTACCACGAGTTCCTCACCTCGATCCACGAGCGCTACGAGCAGGGAGAATGGAACGAGGCCGGAGCGAGCCTCGCAGTCGCCGGGCTTATGCGCGCCCTGGGAACCGAGCGCAGTGGCAGGGACCTCGAAGTCGCCACCGCAGAGGAAGTGCGCGCCCTCGTCCCCATGTGGCCGCAACTGGCGGATCTCCTCGCCCGCTGCGAGGCACCTAGTTTCGACGGAGCGAACGCATCGGATGTCACCGGAAACCTCGACGCCTCCAATGAAGCGTCGTCCATTCGAGTGCGCGTCCTCATGAAGCAAGCATCGGCGGCGATCGACGCATGAAGTATCCGATCCTTATCGTCCTCGCCATCGTGGCCGTGGCAGTCGCCGCGTACCTGGGATGGCGCTTCGCCGGATCCTCGAAGCATTCGGGCCGCCTGGGCTGGGTCGCCAACACCGGGTACCTGTCTGATCTGCCCCAGTTCAAGATGCTTCAGCGCCGCTCGCGCTGGATCATCGCCGCGGTATGCGCCTGCTTCGGCCTCGCAGTCGGTGCTGCCGCAGTCACCGCGGGAACCCCTGTGGACAGGCGCATCGACAGCCAGAAGCTTGCAAGCAGGGACATCATTATCTGTCTAGACGCATCCGGCTCGATGATCCCCTACGACGGCCAAATCGCCGATGCATTCACGCAGATCGTCGACCACTTCTCCGGCGAACGCATCAGCCTGCAACTGTGGAACAGCCGCTCCGTCACGAAGTTCCCGCTCACCGATGACTACCGGCTCGCGAACCGGATGCTCGCAGAGACCTCCTCCATCATGAAGAAGGGTTTCCTGGGGCAGGAGGACGACGGGATCCTCGTCACGCAGGAACTCATCGACTACTTATCCGGGACCACCGATGACAACGACGACGCTTCGTCGTTGGCGGGCGATGGGCTGGCGGCATGCGTCCTCGGCTTCGACCATACGGACTCCGAGCGATCGCGTCTCATCCTGTACGCCACCGACAACGAGGTTATGGGCTCACAGATTTACACCCTCCCCCAGGCGATGAAATTCGCAGCGGATCATGATGTCGTCGTCACCGCGGTCTACCCCGGGATGAAGGGGCTGCTCACCGCCGAGGGCGAGGAACTCAAGAGCCTGGTCGCCACCACTGGCGGCGACTTCTACGACGTGTCAAACCCAGCATCCGTGGACAATATCATCGAAGAGATCGAGTCCCTCCAAAGGGTCGACCTGGAAGCGGATTCGAAGGTCCTCGAGACGGATAAGCCGACGGCTGCTCTGGCGTGGGCGATCGCGGGGACCCTCTCGCTCCTCGCCTTCCTCGCGGTGGGGAGGCTGTGATGATCTTCCGCCCGATCTTTCCCGTCGCATTCATCATCGTCTTCATCGTCATTATCGGAGGCGGTCTCGTGTGGGCGGGCATGCGCCGCACGACCCGCACCCGCAACCTCGACGCTGTCCGTCGGGCGCTCATCGTTGCAGTCCTCGCTGTCACCTGCGCGGGACCGTCCCTTCCGGGCGAGGCCGTCGAGGTCGTCTCCAATACCGAGGTGTGGCTCGTCATCGACCGCACGGGATCCATGGCAGCAGAGGACTGGGACGGCTCCACGGCGCGCATCGACGGAGTCAGGGAGGACGTCCGCACCATCATCGACGCGATGGCGGGATCCCGACTCACGGTCCTCACCTGGGACTCGTCTCTGCAGATGATCTTGCCGCTGACGACTGACCGTAATGCCGTTAATTCCTTCCTCAACACCTTCACCCAGGAGCTATCGGAATCCTCCCAGGGCTCCTCACCGAATCGACCCGCAGCCGAACTCGCGGTGGCGCTGGCGCGCGCGCAAAAGGAGAACCCCCAGAATGTGCGGACCCTCTTCGTCTTCACCGACGGCGAGACCTCGAATGAGGACTACTGGGGGTACACGACGGCCAATGAGTCCGACTGGGACGATGTCGCTCCGCTCATCGACGGGGGCGCCGTCATCGGATACGGCACCGACGAGGGGGGTCCCATGCAGGTGCACAGGCTCGGAACCCCGGGGTCTTCGTCATCGAGTGATACCGCGCAGAGCGGCGACTTCCAGTCCGGGGGCGCCTCACCGGTTGAGAAGGAGCCCGAGTACATCCGCGACCTGTCGCAGCCGGGGAATCCGATCGCGATCTCGCACATCGATGAGGCCACGCTCCGCTCTATCGCCGAGCGTCTGGGCGTCGACTACATCCACTCGCCTAATTCCCACTCGATCGCGTCAATGGCCGCGGATCTCGACAGGAACGCCCAGGTCGTGACCGAGGCGCGCGAGCAGATCTCGACGTACCGGTACATCCTGTGGCCCTCCGCGCTCATCATGGCGGCCCTGCTCGCGTGGGAGGGCTGGGTTCTTGCAGCGAAATCCCGCCGTATGAGGAGGTCCCATGCGATCTAGCAAGCGCGGGAAGAACCCATCGGAGATCATGCTGCCCTTCGGCGTCCCACAGGTGGGCGCCGACGGTGAGGCGATCCCCCTCGACGCCGACCAGCGCCGACCGCGCCGCAGGTCCCGAGGCGCACTGCGCCAGCTCGCCTGGTCCTCGCCGATCCTCGTCCTCGCTTTTATGATTGCCCTGTTCCTCATCGTGTTGCCCGCGTGGTCGGCGCACTCGCTGGGCAGGTGGAACGACGGGGCATTCGCAGCCGCAGATGAGGGGTATGTTAATCAACGGTGGTGGACGCAAAACGGCCCCGAGACGTGGGTCGCTCACTTCAACCACGGCACTGCGCAGTTGCGCCAGGGCAATATCGGCGAGGCAGTGGATGCGCTGCGGGTCGCCTACGACGGTGTGCCGCGTGCGAAGGAAATCGAAGAGGGTCGCATCGAAACGTACTCCTATGAATGCCAGGTTCGCATCAACCTGTCGCTCGGCATTGAGACGCAGGGGGATGAGGCCGCAGCCGCAAAGGACTGGTCTGCGGCGGCCGAGCACTACGACGAGGCCCTCGGCCTTGTAACCCCCTGCCAGTCGACCGGTAGCGCCGGTGGTGGAGGCCAGTCCGGAGGAGGAGGCCAGTCCGGAGGAGGCCAGTCCGGAGGCGGCTCGGACTCGAATGGCGGACAAGACGGCTCGGGCTCCGACGACCAGGGCGCTGATGGGGCATCCGATCCGGGCGAGCAGGCCGACCAGTCGTCGAACCGCTTGGAGAACAAGTCCAAAGATGCGCAGAACAATGCGAACGGAGGATCGGAGCAGGGTCGCGGCAGTGGGGGCTCTTCGACAGACCCGGGTGCGTCGGACCCCGATTCCACTGGGGACGCCGGCTCTTCGGGTGGCTCAGGTTCAAACTCGCAGGGCGGCTCGTCCGGCGGTGACGGCCAGGACGCCAGCCAGACCCCCTCCCCGTGGGAGGGGGAGACGGATTCGGAGCGCCAGCGCCGCGAGGAGCTCGAGAAGCGCCTGGGATCCGGCGCGGGCGGACGGCAGGACTCCTACGATCAGAACCGTTTCGGCGATCCCAATGGCGCGTGGTGATCGTCATGGTGGACGTCGTCACATCGGCGGGTGAAATCCCGTTAGGCTGATGATGTGAAGGTCCTGCTCGTGGGAAACGGGGGGCGTGAACACGCCATCGCCCGTGCACTCGTTAGAACATCCACCGCCGATCATCCGATCGACCTCGTCGTCCAGGCCGGTAATCCGGGTTTAGAACCCCTGGGCACGTCTGTCGTCATGAACCTCCTCGATCCGCAGGACGTGCTGCGCCGCGCGAAGGGGTACGGGGTCGACCTCGTCGTCGTCGGTCCTGAGGCGCCGCTCGTTGCCGGAGTCGCCGATGCCGTCACCGCGGAGGGGATCCCCTGTTTCGGGCCGACCGCACAGGCCGCCCGCCTAGAGGCGTCGAAGTCCTTCGCGAAAGAGATCATGGCAGAAGCGGGTGTCGCCACTGCTCGCTCCTTCACCTGCACCACCATGGACGAGGTCGAGGTGGCGCTCGCCGATCTCGGCGCTCCCCACGTCGTCAAGGATGACGCCCTCGCCGCGGGTAAGGGCGTCGTCGTCACCTCCGATATCGACGAGGCCCGCGCCCACGCTGAAGCATGCCTGTCCCGCACAGGCGGCGCCGTCGTCATCGAGGATTACCTCGACGGCCCCGAAGTTTCCCTCTTCTGCCTGTCCGATGGCGCCACCATCGTCCCCCTCGTCCCCGCGCAGGACTTCAAACGCGTCGGCGACGCGAACTCCGGTCCCAATACGGGCGGCATGGGCGCCTATACGCCGCTGCCGTGGCTCGACGAGGGCGTCGTCGGCGAAGTTGTGCGCACCGTCGCCCAGCCAACCGTCGACGCCATGGCGAATCGGGGGACCCCCTTCGTCGGCCTGCTCTACTGCGGTTTGGCGATGACATCGAAGGGAATTCGCGTCGTCGAATTCAACGTCCGCTTCGGCGACCCGGAGACGCAGGTCGTCCTCGAACGACTCGACTCGCCCCTTGGGGTGCTGCTGCATGCGGCCGCCACCGGAACCCTCGATAAGGCGCCCGCCCCCGTGTGGTCGCCTGACGCGGCGGTCACCGTCGTCATGGCGTCCGGAGGATACCCGGGGACTACTGACACGGGTCATGAGATCACCGGCATTGACGATGCGGAATCCCTCGACGGGGTGCATGTCATCCACGCGGGCACCTCCACGCGGATCGTCTCCCCGATGGAGGATGTCGCGGCCGGGTGCTGCGGATTCGAACCCGAGGAGGCGATCGTCAATTCCGGCGGTCGAGTCCTCAACGTCGTGGGCAGGGGCTCCGACATCAATGCCGCGCGCGCCGCCGCCTACGAGGGCGTCGCCCTCATCCACTTCGAGGGCGAGCATCATCGCAGCGACATCGCCACCTGGCCCGCTGAACTCGATCGCAAGCGGCCCGGCGCACTGGACTGAGTACTCACACGGAGGACTGCAATGACCGATCACATGGAACTGCCCGGATGGGTGCACATGTCTTCCGGGAAGGTGCGCGACATCTACGCGCCCGAGGGGACGCAATCCCCGGACAGGCTCCTCTTGGTCACATCCGATCGCATCAGCGCTTACGACTTCATCCTGCCCACGCCGATCCCCTCCAAGGGCAAGGTCCTCAATCAGATGGCCGTCTGGTGGATGGGGCGCCTGAGCGACATCATCGACAACCATCTGCTCTCAACATTCCATGACCCGGCCGACCCCCTGTCGGTGCCCCTCGCAGTCGAGGGCCGGGCGGTTGTCGCGAAAGCTCTGCACATGATCCCCATCGAATGCGTCGTGCGCGGATACCTCACCGGTTCCGGCCTCATCGAATACCGCAGGGCCGGGCGGGTCTGCGGTATCGCACTGCCCGACGGCCTCAGTGAGGCGTCAAGGCTCGACGCCCCGATCTTCACCCCCGCCGCGAAAGCCGAAGTCGGCGACCATGACGAGAACATCAGCTTTGAGCGTGCCGCCGACATGGTCGGCACCGACCTCGCGGCCCGCCTGCGTGACGCCTCCATCGCCCTGTACGAGCGCGCCCGCGACATCGCCCTCGACAAGGGCGTCATCATCGCGGATACGAAGTTCGAGTTCGGCATCGACCCGACGAGCGGCGCCCTCGTCCTCGCAGATGAGATCCTCACCCCCGACTCGTCGCGCTTCTGGCCCGCTGACCAGTGGACCCCGGGCGCCGTCACCCCCAGCTTCGACAAGCAGTACGTGCGCGACTGGCTCGCCTCCGCAGAATCGGGCTGGGACCGCTCCTCGGGCGACGAGCCCCCGGCCCTGCCCGACGAGGTCGTCGCCGCGACCCGGGACCGCTACATCGAAGCCTTCCGCCGTCTCACCGACGCGGAACCCCAACTGTCACACACCACTATCGGCGGACGTTGAATCCGCACTCGACAAAGGAGGAGCGCCGTGGGGCGAATCATCGTGGAAGTGATGCCGAAGCCGGAGATCCTTGACCCCCAGGGCAAGGCCGTCGGATCGGCATTGCCCAGACTCGGGATCACCAGTTTCGCGTCCGTCCGACAGGGCAAATGCTTCCACCTCGCGGCGGACGGCCCGGTGACGGACGAGCTCCTGGCCGATGCGCGCCGCGCGGCGACCGAGGTGCTGTCCAACCCGATCATCGAGGACGTCGTCCGCGTCGAGGCCCTCGAGGACAGCGAGGGTGCGCAGTGACACGGATCGGAGTCGTCACCTTCCCCGGCACCCTTGACGATCGGGATGCCGCGCGCGCAGTGCGCCTCGCCGGAGCCGAACCCGTCGCCCTGTGGCACAAGGACGCCGACCTTCACGAGGTCGACGCCGTCGTCATCCCGGGAGGCTTCTCCTACGGCGACTACCTGCGCTGCGGGGCCATCGCAGCCACTGCCCCCGTCATGTCGGAGATTATCCGGCGCGCCAACGGCGGAATGCCCGTCCTCGGCATCTGCAACGGATTCCAGATCCTCGCCGAAGCGCACCTGCTGCCCGGCGCCCTCATCCGCAACGATCACCAGAAGTTCTTCTGCCGCGACCAGGATCTGCGCATCGACAACGCCTCCACCGCGTGGACCGCCGCATTCAACGAGGGTGACATCATTACGGTGCCTCTCAAGAATGGTGAGGGTAACTTCCAGGCATCTCCCGCCGAGTTGGAACGCCTCGAAGGGGAGGGGCGCGTCGTCTTCCGCTACGTCGGGCTCAACCCTAACGGCTCGGCGAACGACATCGCCGGAGTTGCCAATGACGCTGGCAATGTCGTCGGCCTCATGCCCCACCCCGAGCACGCCGTCGAAGCGGGCTTCGGACCCCTCGACCGCCATGGCGACGGCTCATACGCCGGGCACGGGGGCACACAGGGCCTCGGAATCTTCCGATCCGTGCTCACCAGCCTCGTCGGCTGAACGGATCCGCCCTCGTCCCTCTCGGATACACGATGGGGACGACACGCGCAGGAACCCTGCGGATAACTGATGAACGTCACGCCCGGGCCGCAAGGCCACTGGGGAAACGAATGGAGCACCGCATGACCGCCGAGGTCACCCCCACCAGCCCCCGCGAGCTTCCCGACACCGTCGAGGCCGCGGCCGCGACCCCGACCAAGGAGATGCCGTGGAAGGAGCTCGGCCTCAAGGCCGACGAATACGAGCGCATCTGCGACATCCTGGGTCGGCGCCCCACGAACGCCGAACTCGCCATGTACTCGGTCATGTGGTCCGAGCACTGCAGCTACAAGTCCTCCAAGAAGCACCTGGCCGAGCAATTCGGCGCGCGTACCACTGAGGAGATGAAACGCCATCTCCTCGTCGGCATGGGGCAGAACGCAGGTGTCGTCGACATCGGCAACGGCTGGGCCGTCACCTTCAAAGTCGAATCCCACAACCACCCGAGTTTCGTCGAACCCTACCAGGGGGCGGCGACCGGCGTCGGCGGCATCGTCCGCGACATCATCTCCATGGGCGCCCGCCCTGTCGCCGTCATGGACCAGCTGCGTTTCGGCGCCATCGACCATCCGGATACGGCGCGCGTCGTCCATGGCGTCGTCGCGGGCGTCGGCGGCTACGGAAACTGCCTGGGCCTGCCCAATATCGGCGGTGAAACCGAGTTCGACCCCTCTTACCAGGGAAATCCCCTCGTCAACGCCCTGTGCATCGGGACGCTGCGCCACGAGGACATCCACCTCGCCAACGCTGAAGGGGTCGGCAACCTCGTCGTGCTCTTCGGCGCGCGCACCGGCGGCGACGGCATCGGCGGAGCCTCCATCCTCGCCTCGGAGACCTTCGAAGACGGGATGCCCGCCAAGCGGCCCTCCGTCCAGGTCGGCGACCCCTTCATGGAGAAGGTCCTCATCGAATGCTGCCTCGACCTGTTCCATGCGGGAGTCGTCCAGGGCATTCAGGACCTCGGCGCGGCGGGCATCTCCTGCGCGACCTCGGAGCTGGCATCCAACGGCGACTCGGGCATGCACGTCGACCTTGAGAAGGTCCTCCTGCGCGACCCGACCCTCACGGCCGGTGAAATCCTCATGTCCGAGTCCCAAGAGCGCATGATGGCGATCGTCACCCCAGAGGACGCCGACAGGTTCTTCGAGATCATCAACAAGTGGGATGTCGAGGCCTCCGTCATCGGCCATCTCACCGGCGACGGTGTGCTCACCATCGACCACTACGGCCACCGCATCGTCGAGGTCGATCCCAAGACCGTCGCCCACGAGGGTCCCGTCTACGATCGCCCCTATGCGCGTCCCGCATGGCAGGACGAGTTGCAGGCGGACTCCTCGGATCGACTGCCCAGGCCCGCCACGGGCGCCGACCTCGTCGCCGATATCCGGGCAGTGCTCGGCGATGTCAACCAGGCGTCGAAAGCCTGGGTGACAGACCAATACGACCGCTATGTTCAGGGCAATACGTCGCTGGCGCAGCCCGACGATGCGGGCGTCATCCGAGTGGATGAGGAGACCGGCTTGGGAGTGGCGCTGTCGACGGATGCGAACGGCTGGTACACGAAACTCGACCCGCGTGAGGGTGCCCGCCAGGCGCTCGCTGAGTCCTACCGCAATGTAGCGATCGTCGGAGCAGAGCCCGTCGCGATCACCGACTGCCTGAACTTCGGCAACCCGGAGGATACGGATGCCATGTGGCAGCTCGTCACCGCGATGACGGGTCTGGCTGACGGCTGCGTCGAATTGGGGATCCCCGTCACGGGCGGGAACGTCTCCCTGTACAACTCCTCCGGGACAGTGAAGAACACCCCGACCTCGTCGATCAACCCGACTCCCGTGGTCGGCATGCTCGGCATCATGAAGGATGTGACGCGGGCGAATCCGTCGGGCTTCACCGATGAGGGGCTGGCTGTCGTCATGCTCGGCGAGACCCGTGCAGAGCTCGACGGCTCCGCGTGGGCGAGGATCCGTCACAACCACCTCGGAGGGCTTCCGCCCATGGTCGATCTGGCGGCGGAGGTCGCCTTGGGCACCGTGGTGCGGGCATTGACGGATGCCTCCGATCCGGATGGGCGCCCGCTCGTCCGTGCTGCTCACGACCTGTCCAATGGTGGCCTGGTGCAGGCCCTCGTCGACTCGTGCCTGCACTTCGGCATTGGCGGATCCTTCGATCTGGCGCCGATCACCGGCCGCGACGGCATCTCCGACTTCGAGGCCCTGTTCTCCGAGTCACAGGCCAGGGCGATCATCGCCGTGCCGGAGGCTGCGCTGGATGCGGTGTATGCGGCCGCCGAGGCGGAGGACGTGCCCGCTGCGAGGATCGGTACGACGGGCGGCGATATGCTTGTCGTCACCGGCACCGATGTTCTCGCCGACATCGGGAGTGCGGGTTGGGTCGCCGACCTCGACGATCTGCGGATCTTATCGGAGAACGCCCTGCGAACGAGGTTCTGACCGTTGTTGACGGGACCGTGTGGAAGGGACCAGTCACCCCGTCAAAACGCACACAGCGTCAGGAAACTATGTGCCAGCAAACGAGTTTCTGCGGGGAGGAGGGCTTGCTCTATGAGGAGGTTGTGCCACAGATGACTTGTGCTGTCGATGTGCAGAAGTCGGCCCTGACTCCCTGGTTATCGGACCCCGATCGGTGATGAGATACGGTGAGCCGCTGATGGCGGATCGTGTCTGCACAACCTCACTGCCGAGGTGAGCATCAACGTCCCGAGGAGGGGATATGTCGCAACGAGCATGTGGAATCGATATCGGCGGATCGGGAAGAGGCTACCGAACCGATCCACCGGGATCAGTCATGTAAGCGTGGACGCTTCTCAGCGATTCTCGAACACCGCGTCGAAAGCGACATCGGCCGGTCGTACCGCTTCTGTCGATGCCACACGCCGCACAATGGCCCGAACGCTACGGCCTCGATCCGAACGGTACAACGTTCGGATTCTGTGCGGTGGTTCCGACGGTGTGCGTAGCGTTCGGATTGGTGTTCGCGCTAGGAGGTGCGGGGCGTGCGGCCACAGGTCTGCCGACTGCGCATGTGACCCATGCCCCTCGAAGCGGACTGTGGCTATGGGACCCGCATGGGGGGAAGCCCTGAAACATCCCTGGATACGGTGCGGCGATTACCCGGGAAGGCTACTTGTCGAGCACACTGGAATGAGCCGAACCGGGTGGACCCGTTACGAACGAGTGTCCCACTATCCGCATCCCTACAGGAGTTTACTGTGCCAGCCCTGCCCACCACCCCACCGACTCCGGATGCCCCCAGTGCTGCGAGCACGAAGAGGGTCATCGCGGCGTGGGTAGTTCACGCCTTCACCATGTCGGGGCTCTTGTTCGCGACTCTTGCAACGATCAGTCTCATCGAGGGGTACATCTCGATGATGTGGCTGTGGCTGGGAGTCGCCCTGGTCGTTGACGGGGTTGACGGTTCAATGGCCCGCAAGGCCTGCGTCAAGCAGGTGATCCCATGGTTCGATGGAGCGGTCCTCGACAATATCATCGACTACATCACGTGGACGTTCCTTCCTGCGCTGTTCATGTATATGTATCTGCCCTTCGGCTCCAAGATCATTGCCCTCGTCATGGCGGTCACCGCCATCATCTCGTCCGTGTTCTGCTATGCGAATGAGGGTGAGAAGTCCTCGGATAACTACTTCGTGGGATTCCCCGCAGCGTGGAATATTGTCGCCGTCATCATGTACGTCCTCGAGACGCCTGCAGCCGTCAATATCATCGTCACTGTCGCACTCGCCGTCCTCACCCTCGCGCCCCTGCACTTCACGCACCCGATGAGGGTCAAGCGTTACCGAACGGCCAATATAGTGTCCTCGGTGGTGTGGATCGCCTCGACTGGCGTCCTCATTGCGACGTACCCGGCCAAGCCGCTGTGGGCGCTCGTCATATTCTCAGTCTCCGGAGCCTGGTTCCTGCTCGCGGGTGTCCTACGGACAGTGCGGGGCAGGTAACGCGGAGATGAGGCTCCTCTCGTTCATTGTGCGGGGCCTCCCTGTATTCGAGAGTCGTCGTTCGGATGTAAGGCGCGAGGGGGCCCTGCGGGTGGGATGCGCCTCCCGGATGCAATGACGCGTCCGCGCCAACGGTGCCGCGACGAGGGCGAGGAGCTAGCGGACGAGCCAGTCGTTTACGAGGCGATCGCGCCACCAGCGGCCGAGTTCCAGAGCAATGGCGCCGACGATCATCGCCGCCACGAACACCAGCACAGCGGGTGGGCTGTGGCGCCCGTGAACCCAGAAGTACACATAGGGCGCTATGAAGGTCACCACTGTGACGGTGAGGCCCGCGAAGCGGATAAAGCGATTGCGCCCAGCGACCATTGCGAGGATCCCCCACGTGTACGGGATCGCGGTGATGATGTCGATGCTCCACAGCACCGCGACATTCCCTTTGAAACCGGGTACGAAGACAACGGGAAGCGCCCGCAGAGACGAGTAGATGAAGACGACGGCGTAGGCGATGAAGGTGGGATTCACGGTCAGCCGCGCTGCACGGGAGCGGACTCGGGTATCCACACGCGCGGTTCCGAGGGCGCGGATGGCGCTTCGAGTCGCCCGTAGGGTGTCGACGCCGTCCAGGACGGTGCGCAGATATGCGGCGCGGGTCGGCGAGGAGCTCCACAAGGTGATGAGGTCGATCGGATTGAGGGCGACGGGCAGGAGCCCTGTCTGCTCGGATTGAGTTCCTGCGATATGGAGGATCCCGGGGCCGATGAAGCCCGAGAGAATATGGAAGTTCTCCTCGTTGACGAGTCCGATCCACAGGGTGTGGCGTCGTTTGACCGCCTCGCGCAGACGATGCCCGAGGGCGCGGCCCCATGTGTCGGGCAGCCAAAAGTCGTCGGTCACCGCGGGCATCATGTCGTCGAGGTCGGGGATGAAAACGGTCCGCCGTGCGGAGATCTCCCCGACGCGATCCGCCCCCGATAAGCGCAGCAGCAACTGTGCATCCCACGCGTAGCCGTCCATATCGGAGAGGTCCACGATAGAGGCGGTGGTCAGCCACCTGCCGGGGCGTGCAAGCGGCGGAGGGGTCGTCGGCGCAGGGGTCGCGTGGATGCGAGTGGACTCGACGGCCTTATCGCGTCGCGCGCTGCTCGCACCCATTAGCCCTCCTCACAATCGATTCGTGGGTGACACGGTTCATAGACAACTGTGACGGATCCGAGGCCGTCTGTCACTGGGGGAGTCCCCCGATTCTCCTTCTGATCTGCGTGATCCTCGTCGCTATACTGAGGTCATGGGGACGAGGAGGATCCCCTCTGATAAGGGGATGAGCGCACTGTCCACATGGATGCGCGAGACAGAGTCGGCGCCGCGCCCAGCGGTCCTGACGGCGGTTCGCTTCACCCTGGAGGAGATCGGCGCGCTGCACCCGGGCAGATCAGTCGAGGTGAGGGTCCCTCCGGCGGGTGCAATCCAAATATTGAAGGGGACGACCCATCGTAGGGGAACGCCTCCTGCGGTGGTCGAGATGTCGATGCAGGTGTGGCTCAGCCTCGCAACGGGGCGGCTGTCGTGGGACGAGGCCGTAGCCGATGGGAGGATCCAGGCATCGGGAGAGCGCGCCGACCTCGGTCGTTACTTCCCGATCATCTAGTCGCCGCCGGGCCGGTGCGGCCGACACGATTCAGGCGCTGATCTGGGGAAGCGCGTGAGTGGCATAGACCTTCTTCGCGCTCTGAACGGCGTAGCGCTGTGCCACGGCGATGATCGCGGCGGAGGCTGCTGCGAAGATGACGAGCGACACGAGGGCGACCTCGTCATCATCTTCATGGGGGACATCGCGACCGGTGACGAGCTTCCATCCGACCTCGGCGACCTTCCCCGCGCCGAATGCTGCTGCCGCCATTGCTCCTGCACTGGCGAGTTTCCAGCCGATGCCGTCCATTGTGTCTCCTCTTCGGGATGCAATCGTTTCGTTTCACATGGAGCATACGACGCGGTGAGCGCCTTCGCAGTCGTGTACGCTGACTCGAAGTGAATACGTGCGGCCAAGGCGGTGGCGCGCTGCGCGCTCGACGGGGATGGGCGCGCCTGCGGCTTAGACTGTGAGGGTCCAGCCGTCACAAGGAGTGCCTGAATGCCCGTGTCTCGACGAATCGCCGCAGGTGTCGCCCTCATTGCGGCATCGGCTCTCTTCGCCGCCTGTTCCCCCTCCGTCTCGCCCAAGTACGACGGCTCCGATCCCTTCGCCGAGCCCATCGTCCCCCAGCACCCGTCGTCGAGCGCCGCAGACATTCCCCAATCCGGCACACTCGGTGGTCCCGAGCCTCGCACCGGCTCCGGAACGCTCACGGTCGCCACGCCTGCGGATACGACTGTGCCCGCAGAGCTCGCCGATGCTTTCCATTCCGACACGGGCTTCACCCTCGCTATTGAAACGGTGTCATCAACCGATGAGCTCGCCAGCATCCATGCGGATGTCCTCTTCGGTTTCGACGCCTCCGGCCTCGTCGAGGCATCGGGGCAGGGCGCCCTCGGCGCCGCCGTCGAGGGCATCGCCTCTGCGGAGGGGACGGGTCTCGCTTCCGTTCCGCAGGCCGTCGCCTATGGGCGTGATGACGTGTGCGTCCTCGTCGATCGGAGTTGGGCGAGCGCTACTCGCGCGAGCGTGGGCACTGGATTCCAGGCCATTCCCTCTATCGCGGGCCTCCTCGCAGTGCCCGACCCCGAGTCTTCGATGACCGGACGCACCCTCCTCCTCGGCGCTGCATCCGCAATCGGTGCGGATATCTCGCAATGGTCGCGGTCGCTCGCATCAGGGGGCGCACTCGTATCCTCCGAGGAGGGAGCCGATTCCGCATGGACCCTTTCAGCAGTGGGAAGGGATGCCGAGTCCGGCGCGCAGGCGGGGGACATGCCCTTCCTCGTCGCCCCCATGAGCACGATCGCCCGGGTGACGACGACGCCGGGCGCTGAGTCCTATGCGGAGGCCGTAGGAGGGACGTGCACGATGCGCTACCTGTACGCCGCACCCGCGTCGAGCGGCGATGGCGAGGACGGCGTGCAGTCGTTCCTCGCCTGGCTCCTCACATGGCATGGCCAGCGAACAATCGCCTCACAGGGCACCGCCTATCCGCTCGATGGCTCAGCCGCTGATGGCACCCCCGCTGGATGGTTCATGACTCCGCATGGGGATGCTGTGAGTGTCGCCGAGGAGCTCTCATCGTCTCCCGCAGATCTACTCGCGCAGTGGAGTTCCGCCGTCCGGGGCCACGGTTAATGGTGCTCCCTTGTCGACGATGACGACGCGATAGGACTCGACCTGGCCCGCGTCAATCCGCGAGCATCTCCGGGGTGACGCGGCATTCGCCGCCCAGGTCCATCGGTGAAATCGTGCCCGCTTCGCGCATATCGCGCAGGCGCGGCAACATACGATCAACGACCTGCCACGGGTCGATCGTATTGAGGTAGATGCGGGTTCCGCCCTCGAAGCCCGCCAGGGTGGAGATCCGCCACTTGAGGAGGATCCTCCACCTCATCGGCGTCTTCACCGTCGGGGGACGGTGGTACCACTCTTCATTGCAGGGCACATCGACTCCCGTAGCCGCATGAACCGCGTGGAGCAGATCCGACACGGAGCGCATCTGTTCGGCCGACGCTTCCCACGGGTTGCGCGGAGCGCGGAGCGGCCAGATCGCAACACCCGGGAAGCGGTGCCCGAACCCGGCGATGGCGACGGCGTGCTCATTCTGTGCAATGAGGAGCTTGCGGGTCGCCCCGACTTTGAGGATCTCGTTGTAAATGTCGGGCTGGGAACGCAGGCGGTTGAGTTCCGCCTCAGTTTGGACCGAATAGTCGTCAATGGCGACGAGCTGCTTGTGCAGATGGTCGAAGGATGCGCCAGCAGGTTTGAGCCAATTCTGGAAGGCGGCGACATAGCGGACGTTCGGGTCGAGGTCATAAAGGTCGTGCATGGCCCGAGCAGTGAACGCCATGTACTGGTAGTGTTCCTCGGGGGTGAGGGTGCCTGACCCCGCGAGCTGCGTCGTATCCTTCGCCCCGTCGACGTAATGCCTGCGCCCGACGATGAGGTCGTGTCCGCCGGAGAAGAAACCATTCGCTTGTTGGAGCTTCGCCGAATCCGTCATCGCCTCGAATTCGCCCTCGGAAATGCCCGAGGCGAGCATGCGCGCGCGGACCACCCTCATCACATGGTCGTAGCCCTGCGAGGAGGCGAGGTACTCCGCCATACGGCGGTGCTCCGACTCCGAGGGCATGTGGCCGTGATTGAGGTGCCAGTAGTTGTAGGAGACGATCTCGAAGAGATTCGGGATGCGGCGGAACTCGGCGGTGGTGTCGTTGAGCTTGTCAGCGGGCAGGCCAGACATCTCCTGCCACTGACCGTCCTCGTCGATGATGAGGCGGGACTTCTCCGGGGGAGTCTCGAGGTAGCGCTTCGCGCAGAATGCGCAGTGGCAGCCGTCTTGGGAGTGGTCGATCGGGCGGGGGTTGAGCTGAGGGGCGGAGAGCGGGCGATTGCCCCTGCCGGGGACCGTCCACACCTCGGTGCCGGTCAAAAGATTCTGCTGTTTCACTGTGCCATCCGCGAGGCGCACAATGGCGCGGTCAGTCCGCGAGAGCTGCTTTGCCATGCATACCACTGTACCCGCCGGGCCCCCTCGGGGGAGGTCTCCCGGCGGGTATGCGAGAGGCGAATCAGTTCTTAGGAAGCCATCCGCGAGCATGTTTGCCAAGATCGGCGAGGAGCGCTGCGGCCTCAGCGGCGCGGTCCGCCTGGACGAAGAAGTGATCGTGACGGGCGCAGGCGATCGCATTGGCGACGATGGAGCGCGCCGACAGCACCTGCGCGATCGTCGCGGTCACACCGATGGAGTCGAGGTCAGCATCGAGGCCGAGGAAGAGGTGCGCGTAGGTCTTGTCGACGGGGAGCCCGAGTGCTTCGGCCTCCGTCTTCTCCAAGACGACTGTGTACTTGTCTTCGTCACGGATGATGGCGAAGGGGTGGATGCCTGCGGGGACCTCGTCAACGAGGGCGAACACGTACTCGCCCTGGGGTTTGGGGGCGAGAGTGGCAAGCACATGGTCAAGGTTTTCTGCTTGTGACATGCGCTGAGGTTATCGCGTAAGCATGTGCTGCGGTATCAGTGTTTCCCCTGATGGATGGTCCCGGAGGTGGGGAGGCGGCCCAAAATGCAGGACATCGGCGCCTTTGCGCTCCGAGGTGAGGCGCGCGTCACATTATTGTGTCCGCGATTCGGTTACCCGATCGCTCAGATTCGACTCATGGTGTCCGGGTGTGAGCCGGTGCGCCCCGCTTCCCCCTCATTCAGTGCATCGATCCTTGACATTTCCGCCTGCGACAGAGCAAAGCCGAAGATGTCGAGATTCTCTGATTGGCGCGACGGTGTGACGGACTTGGGGAAGATGACATCCCCGCGCTGCAACGCCCACCGCAGCGCCACCTGCGCAGCGGATACCCCCATGGGATCGCCGATCGCGGCGAGAGTCGGGTCGGATGTGGCGCGGCCGCGGGCCAGCGGCGACCAAGCCTCGACCACCATGGAGTGTGCTCGTGCGAACTCGCGGATCTCATTATTCGGCAGGTAGGGGTGGGCCTCGGTCTGAAGGACGTGAGGCGCGATCTGTGCTCGGTCCAGCACCGCCTGGATGTGCGGGATCTGATAATTCGACAAGCCGATCGCCCGCGCACGCCCCTGATTGAAGAACTCTTCGAGGACGGGCCATGGCAGGGCGACATCCCCGCCGTAGAGGGTGGGCAGGGGCCAGTGGATGAGGAAGAGGTCGACGTAATCGGTGCGCAGGTCCTCAAGCGTCTGATCGAAGGAGGTCCGGGCTGGGCGTGGCTCGTGATTGCTGTTGTTGAGTTTCGAGGTGAGGAAGATCTGTTCGCGGGAGATGCCCGAGTCGGCGATCGCACGTCCGACCTCGGCCTCGTTCCCGTACATCTGAGCAGTGTCGATATGGCGGTACCCGAGGGCGAGCGCGCTGCTTACAGCCTCGTAGGCGCCATGGGAGATTTTGAAGGTCCCGAATCCGAGCCGAGGGATCGGCGCCCCTGTCGACAGGGCGAGGGTCGGGATCGGCGGCAGTGGTGCTGGCATGGTCGTCATCTCCTCGGGGGTACTGCTGAGACATCGACGAGGGCGATGCGCACTCATTTTCTCACGTGCGGCGCCCGGACGCTGGGCTCAGGCGCAATAGCGGTACCGGTAGGCGGGGTCCGTGTGACGAGGCTCTGGTTGTGGCGGTGATGAGAGGTCGATACAGTGGCGTTATCAAATCGTTATCAAATTGAGGAGGTGCGATGGTCGACGCAGAGGAATCACACCCCTCATCTGCGCCCATCCTCCATGCGCAGACGGATCCCCACCGTGTGACCCTGCTTCGCGGCCTCGTCCTCGTTGTAGTTGCACTGACCGTCTTCGTGTCCACGACTGCCCTCTACGTGTACCGCGATCTTTCCGCCCAACTCGCGTCGAATACGATCGATACGACGGGACTCGGAGCTACAGGGGCCGACAACGAGCAGCGCGCGCCGGTCGATTCCTTCGAGGGGCGGGCTCTCAACATTCTTGTCATTGGAACGGACTCGAGACAGGGGCAGGGCACCGCTTATGGGACTGAAGATGGGGTGGAGGGCATCCGAGCGGACTCCACCATGTTCATCCACGTATCCGCAGATAGGAACCGCATCCAGATCATTTCCATTCCGCGTGATCTCCTCGTCGACATCCCCGCCTGTACGCGAGCCGACGGCTCGGTGTCGGAGCCGGTAGAAAGTGGAATGTTCAACTCCTCCATGACGGTCGGAGCGAACTGGGGATACGACATCGCCTCGGGCGCAGCATGCACTGTGTCGACGGTAGAGAAGCTGTCCGGTCTCACTATCGACGCATTCGCAGTCGTCGACTTCACGGGCTTCATCGCAATGACTGACGCCCTCGGCGGCGTCTGGCTCGACATTCCCTCGGATATCTCTGATCCAGAGGCCGCTCTCAGCCTGTCGGCCGGATGTCAACAGCTCAATGGAACCCAGGCTCTCGGTTACGCCCGCGCGCGCAAAAGTCTCGGCGACGGTTCCGACATCTCCAGAATCGGACGCCAACAGGAACTCATCGGAGCGATGCTCGCAGAGATCCTCTCGAAGAACCCGATTACCGACGTTGCATCGGTCGTTTCCTTCATGAAAGCAACGCTCGCGTCCGTCTATCCATCACCGGGGCTCGCCGATCTCAATACCGATGTCGGTCTGCTCGCATCGGTAGCCGGTATCGACCGAGCGTCCATTCAGTTCGTCACTCTTCCCTTCGAGTATCCGGAATGGGCACCCGCTCGCGTCGTCGCTCTCGATGACAAGGCCGACGCCCTGTGGTCGGCGCTCGCGGCCGATCAACCGCTTCCCATCGGCATCGCTTACAAGGATGGAAATGGCGTCGAGGGCATTGTCCCCGACCCGGCTGCTCTGTCCCAGTCGTCGGATGCGCAATCATCGAACGATGAGGGTGCAGACGGTGATTCATCCGCGACGGCGCCCACAGCCGATTCGCCGCCCGCCCCTGTTGTTACGTGCCCGCCCGGCCGTTGAACGCCCGGGGCGCGGCAGCGACTGCGTTCCGTGGTGGTAGCAGCAGGCGGCGATGAGGATTCCCGAATCTGTCACCCTATAGGCGAGTCGGTGCTCGTCGGTGATCCGCCTGGACCAATAGCCTGCGAAATTGTATTTGAGGGCCTCGGCTTGCCGATTCCCTCATTAGCCGTTGCTGCCAGTGATGTCGACAATGGGAGTTTTCCCGGTGGCGGAATTGTGCAGGCGCACGCCTGGGGCCCACAATCGGACTCATGCACATCACCACCATCGCCCGCGCCGGTCATCCCTTCCCCGGATCCGCATTCGAGACGCCCCTGTACCGGATCCCCGCACTTACCGTGACAGCCCCGGGGCGCATCCTCGTCGCCTACGACGTGCGCTCCGACTGGCGCGACCTCCCCGCAGACTTCGACATCGCCCTCGTGAGCAGCGACGACGCGGGGAAGACATGGTCCGCTCCACGTGCGCTGCGCCGCCACACCCCCGGACACGGCTTCGGCGA
The DNA here is from genome assembly GCF_900155595.1 of Actinomyces mediterranea. GTDB lineage: Bacteria > Actinomycetota > Actinomycetes > Actinomycetales > Actinomycetaceae > Pauljensenia > Pauljensenia mediterranea. Next base: position 681,979 of record NZ_FTPB01000004.1, on the reverse strand, counting down.
CGCCTCCTTCATCTACGACCCCTCCACGGGCAACATCCATTGCTGGTACGTCGGCTCCTCCGGCGAGTCCTACTTCTCAGCGACAGCGCAGGGAAAGGGCCTCGAACTATGGCTCGCGACCTCTACAGACGAGGGCGAGACCTGGACCCACCGCGACATGTCACACCTGAGGCCACCTCGCGTCGCAGGCATGTTCGCGGCCTCCGGCAATGGCGCTGTCCTCGCCGACGGCACACTCATCCAGCCCTTCGTTGCCCGCATCGACGAGTGCGACTACGCGATCTGCGCACTCTCCTGGGACCGCGGCGACACATGGAGTCTCGGGGAGCCCGTCGGACCCGGATGCGACGAGAACAAGGTCATCGGCCTCGCCGACGGGCGTGTCCTCATGCACGCCCGCGCAGCGGGACACCGGCGCTGCGCATGGTCATCGGACCGGGGGAGGATCTTCACTCCCGCGCGCGAGGACGAGCGACTCACAGACCCCGCCTGCAATGGGGGGCTCGCACGAGTCGGCTCCGTCCTCGTCGCCTCCATGTGCGACCATCCGAGCGAACGGACCCGCCTCGCCCTCCACGTCTCAGCCGACGAGGGCGCCACATGGTCTCCCGCGATCCTCATCGATTCCGGCGCCGCAGCGTACTCGGCGGCCTGTGCCCTCGACGAGTCGACGCTCGCCCTCGTCTGGGAGGCCGACGACTACCGGAGCATAGTCTGCGCCGTCATCGGCCTCGACGAACTCGGAGTCCTCATCGAGGACGGGGCGCCCTCATGGGACGATGCGCGGGTGCGCATCACCCCCAGAAGGGGGACCCCCGGCAGCGCCAAGCCCCCCGTCGTCAACCCCGCCTAGCTCAGGCGGCGTCGACGGGCCCCGCGAACTGGGCGTTGTACAGGCGCGCATAGGCGCCGTCGCGCTCGAGGAGGTCCTCGTGGCGCCCCATCTCCACGACATCGCCCTGCTCCATCACCAAGATGAGGTCGGCGTCGCGAATCGTTGACAGGCGGTGCGCAATGACGAAGGCCGTGCGCCCCTCGCGCAGGCGATCCATCGCCCGCTGAACGAGGACCTCGGTGCGGGTATCGACCGACGAGGTCGCCTCATCGAGGATGAGGATGTCCGGCTTGGACACGAACGCCCGCGCGATCGTGAACAACTGTCGCTCGCCCTGCGACACAGTGTCCGACGAGTCGGACACGTGGGTGTCGTAGCCCTTGGGGAGCTGACGGATGAGGCGGTGAGACGCCGTCTGCTTCGCGGCATCGACGACCTCGTCATGCGTGGCCCCCTCGGCTCCGAAGGCAATATTCTCGCCGATGGTTCCGTCGAAGAGCCACGTGTCTTGAAGAACCATCCCCATGTGGGAGCGCAGCGCATCGGTGTTGAGGTCGGCGATATCGACTCCGTCGACGCTGATCGCCCCGGAGTCGAGTTCATAGAAGCGCATGAGCAGGTTGACCAACGTGGTCTTGCCCGCCCCAGTCGGCCCGATGATGGCGACCATCTGACCGGGTTCCACCGTCAGTGACAGGTCGTTGATGATGGGCCTCCCCTCCACATAGGAGAAGCGCACATGGTCGAAGACGACGCGCCCGCGGAGGCGCTTGACGCTGGTCGATGCCGAATCCGCGGCCTCGTCAACGAGCACTCCATCCGCCGCATTCCGTCGGCGGGCCGCAGCGAGAGTGAGAGCGCCCTCATCGGCGGGCGTCTCCTCGGCGTCGAGGAACTCGAAGACCCTCTCAGCGGAGGCGACGCCCGACTGCACGGAGTTCGCCATCGAGGCGAACTGGCCGATCGGCTGCGTGAACTGGCGCGAATACTGGATGAATGCCTGAACGTCGCCCAGACTCATGGAGCCGCGCGCGACCATGAGGCCGCCGCCGACTGCGACGATGACGTAGGAGATGTTCGAGACCATGTTCATCAGCGGCATCACGAGGTTCGACACGAACTGGGCGACGAAACTCGACCGGTACAGCGCAGTATTCGATTGCGCGAAGGAGGAGTCGAACTCGGAGTCGAGTCCGTATAGGGCGAGCACCTCATGCCCAGAGATCGACTCTTCGACGAGGTCGGACACCTCGCCCGTCGACTTCCACTGCTGGCGGAACTGCGGCTGCGCCCTGCCCATGAGGATCCCTGCAATAACGGCGCCCACGGGGATCACAAGGATCGCGAGGGCGGTGAGCCCGACCGACAGCGACAGCATCATTGCGAAGATCCCGATGACGGTGAGCACCGCCTGGAACAGCTGGGACAGCGTCTGGTTCATCACCTGCGTGACATTGTCGACGTCATTCGACACGCGCGACATGAGGTCACCGCGCGAATGCGAGTCGAAATACGACAGCGGCAGGCGCTCGATCTTCGACTGCACCTGATCGCGCATGCGCCACCCGAGGTTCTGCACACCGATCCTCAACACCCACCCGCCGAAAAAGGAGATGAGCGCCGAGGCGACGTAGATGCCGACGCACCACAAGAGGACTTCGCCCAGCGCGGCGAAATCGATCCCGGCGCCGGGGGTGACGTCCATGGCGGAGAGCATGGTCGCCATTTCCGTTTGCCCCTGCGCCTCCAGGGCGGCGATGGCGGCCTCCTTCGACGGGGCGTCGGCGATCATCTTCGAGATGACGCCGTTGAAGAGCAGATCGGTCGCCTTCCCGAGGATCTTCGGTGCTGCGACGTTGAGACCGACGGATAGGGCGGCTCCGACCAGGGCTAACGACACCAGCCACCCATCGGGCCGTAATTGTGCGATGAGGCGCTTGAGGGAGCCCGTGAAGTCCTTCGACTTCTCGACGGGTGCTTGCATTCCGTGGGGCCCGTGGCCGCGCTGGGGGCGGCGGGGTTCGCGCTCGCTCATGCCGCTTCCTCCTCGCTCATCTGGGATTCGACGATTTCCCGGTACGTGGCACATGACGCCATGAGTTCGCGATGCGTCCCCCTGCCTGCGATCCGCCCCTCTTCGAGGACGAGGATGCAGTCGGCGTGCCGAATCGATGCGACCCTCTGGCCGACGATGAGGACCGCGGCGCCCCGCGTGTACCGGGGCAGGCCCAGGCGCAGCGCCGCATCGGTCGCATAGTCGAGGGCGGAGAAGGAATCATCGAAGATGTAGAGGTCGGCGGATCGGTAGAGCGCCCGGGCGATGGCGAGTCGCTGGCGCTGGCCGCCGGAGAAATTCGTCCCACCGGCTTCGACCTCGTGATCAATGCCGTCGGGGAGGGCGGACACGAATTCGGTCGCCTGAGCGCCCTCGAGCGCCCACACGACCCGCTCGCGCTGCGCATCGTCGGGCGTCGACGTGCTCGACACGGTGGAGGCGATGGTTCCGGAGAAGAGGTAGGCGCGCTGGGGGACCATGGCGATGCGGTCGCGCACCACCTTGATGGGCAGTTGCGTCAGCGGAGTGCCCGAGGCGGTGATGTTCCCGGAGGTGGGGTCCATCAGCCGGGGCAGCAGATTGACGAGAGTCGTCTTGCCCGACGCGGTCGAGCCGATGATCGCGGTGGTCGTGCCGGGGGCAAGAATCATCGACACTGAATCGAGGACTGCTTCTTGGGCGCCGGGGTAGCGCAGTGTGACGCGGTCGAGGGCGAACTCCCAGGTGCCTGCGGGTTCGTCCTGTGGCGCCTCGGGGTCGCAAATCGACCAGGGGTGATCGAGGACGGCGGCGACGCGCCCCGCTGCGACATTCGCGCGCGGCACCATGATGAAGATCATCGCGGCCATCATGACCGCTGTGGAGATCATGGCGACGTAGGAAATGTAGGCGATCATCGCGCCGATCTGCAGGTCGCCGGAGTCGATGAGGGCGCCGCCGTACCAGATGACCCCGACGGTTGCCAGGGAGATGATGACGGTGACGGCGGGGAACATGAGGGTGAACCATGTGCCGATCCTCAAAGCGACTGCGCGGAGGCGATCATTCGCGTCCGTGTAGCGTTCGCGGATGAACCCCTGTCGGATGAATGCGCGGATGACGCGGATGCCGGTGAGTTCCTCCCGCAGTGCCGTATTCATTTGGTCGATGCGCTCCTGCTGGGTGGAGAAGAGGGGGCTGAGACGGCTCATGATGAGTCCGATGACGAGGGCGAGGAGCGGGACGAGGACTACGAGGATGAGGGAAAGCTGAACGTCTTGGCGCAGCGCCATGATGACGCCGCCGATGCCCATGATGGGAGCGCCGATCATGACGGAGAAGGTCATCATTGTCGTCGTCTGGATCTGCTGGACATCGTTGGTGGACCTTGTGATGAGCGATGAGGCGCCGAAGGCGTGGAAATCCTGGGAGGCGAATCCGTGGATATGGAGGAACATTTGTTCTCGCAGGTAGGCGCCCAGGGACATTGAGAGGCGCGCACCGAGGTAGATCGCGATCGCAGTGCAGATCATGTGGACGGCGGCGACTGCGAGCATGAGCAGACCGAGTCGCCAGATGATCGCGGCATCGCCCGTGGAGACGCCCTGGTCAATGATGGCGGCGTTAAGATCGGGCAGTTCGAGAGCGGCGAGGGTGGCGGCCGTCTGGAGCACGACGACTGCGAGCATCTCCCAGATCCTCGCCTTGAGGTGGCGCCATGCGAGCGGGAAAAGCATGTATGACTTCTTTCATCACGATAATTTCAGGTCGCTGAAACCCTATTTCTTGATCTGACGCCTTGCCATGTTCAGTGTTTGTGCTGGGGGGAGAAGTCACAGCACCCGACGAGACCCCAGGTCCGGGCGGTACGGTTCGGGTATGCCGAACGCGACAGTGTCCACGATAATGACAGTCGCCGGGTCGGGACGATACGATGCTCATAGTTTTTCAGCACTCTCCCACTCAGATCGGAGCAAACGGAGAATCATGTCGGTCCGCAACGCGCTCCTCGCCCTCGTCGCTCAACACCCCGCAGGCGTCTACCGCCTCCGCCAAGTCTTCGAGGACCAGACCGGTGGAGCCTGGCCTCTCAACATCGGTCAGGTCTACCAGACGATGCAGCGCCTCGAACGTGACGGCTCCGTGGTCTCCCACTCCGAGACGAAGGCCGGACGGGACTCCGAAGTCTTCGAACTGACCGACGCCGGACGCGCCATCCTCGAGAAATGGTGGTCGACGCCGGTTCCGCGAGACGCACCGTCGCGCGATGAACTCGTGATGAAACTCGCCGTCGCCGCCGCGAACCCGGATGTCGACGTCACTATGCTCATCCAGACCCAGCGTCGCTCCACCCTGGCGTGTCTGCGCGACGTTACCCGCGTCAAGGCCGGCGCCTCCGACGACGAGCTCGCGTGGAAACTCATCCTCGAGCGTCACATCTTCGACCTCGAGTCGGAACTCAACTGGCTCGACCACATCGAGTCGGGAGCGATCTCCGAGGCCGCCAGGCGCGCCGCATTCGCCCGTGCGAAGAACGGCGATGCCACCATCGAGTCCCAGCGGATGGCAGCCGACGCAGTGCGATGATCAGCGTCCCCTATCCGGTGAGGATGGTCGGCGTGAGTCACGAGCACTCCGCCGGCGAAACCCGGGTCCACGCCCTCTCGCTCATCGACCTCGAGGTGAATCCAGGGGAACTCCTGGCTATTATGGGCCCTTCCGGGTCAGGAAAATCAACGCTGCTATCCATCGCGGGCGGGCTGGAGAAGCCCGACCACGGCGCCGTCCTCATCAACGGGGTCGATATCGCGTCGCTATCGTCGGCCGACCGGGCCGCGGTGAGGCGCAGGAACATCGGATACGTCTTCCAAGACTTCAATCTGCTGACGACGCTGTCAGCCGTTGAGAATGTTGAAATGCCGCTCCACCTCGACGGGATATCGCCGAAGAGGGCCCGCATAGCGGCACTCGCGGCACTCGGGGACGTCGGCGCACTCAATATTGCCCACCGCTTCCCCTCCGCCCTATCGGGGGGCCAGCAACAGCGGGTCGCCATTGCGCGCGCCCTCGTGGGCGATCGGTCGATCATCCTTGCAGACGAGCCGACGGGCGCCCTCGACTCCCATTCGGGTGAACAGGTCATGCTCGCACTGCGCACGCACATCGACAAAGGCGCCGCCGGGATACTCGTCACCCATGAGGCCCGGTTCGCCGCATGGGCGGACCGCACCATCTTCCTGCGAGACGGGCGCATCGTCGACCGTTCGTGCGAGGACCGGCCTGAGGATCTCCTGGCGTGGGTGCGATAGGATCTCCGAAAAGGGCGAACAGGCTACTCAGGTGGCAACGCCGGTGGATCGTCGCATGGCGCCTCGCTTTGAGGACGGTCAGACACGATCCCCGCAGGACCGTCGCAGCGGTCTCCCTCATCTCCATCCCCGTCGTCCTCGCAATCGTCGGAGCCAATGCGTGGGTCATCATGACATCGGCGAGATACCCGGCTGCGGAATGGCTGGGAGCCGATTGCGATATCGTCGGCGTCGTCTCCAGGGTCGCTCGATCCTCCATCACCCAGGACGCTCTCGGTTCTTCCGTCACCATCGTCGGAAACGAGGAGCTCGACGCCGACGCCGCGAATAACGCTCTCAACGAATGGGTGCCGAAGGGAGACTCCCTCATCAGGGTCGACGTCCTCACAGCGGCGCGCCTGTCGCGCACCGACTTCTCGGCGTCGACCCTGGTCTCCGAGACGATCCAGACGGCCCGACTCGACGTCCCCCCCATCGACATATCCGACCCCCCGCCACTCCTCGACCGGCGGCACATTCTCATCAGCGCCGACCTTGCGCAGGAGTTGAGTGCGGCGGCGGGGGACTCCCTCATCGTCGACGTCTCCTCGGGGCACCCGCTCGTTTTGCAATCGGTGCACGTCACAGTCGATCGCGTGATCGACGGCGAGCGGCGCATAATCCTCGGCGCGGACACCATCACCCTGTCCTCCTTCGCCCCCTCCATCGACTCGGCGACCTCGTGGTACGTCCGCGGCGCGGCACCCATCACCTGGGAGGACATCGAGAGGATCAATGCCTATGGCTTCCTCGTCATTTCACGCGATGTCATCATCAACTCCCCTCCCACTGCGAATACGGGCATCGCTTATCAGCAGGAGTGGCAGGTCCTCGTCCTCATCGTCGCAGTGCTCCTCGTATTCGTCGAACTGCTCCTTCTCGTCACACCGATCTTCGCAGTTGCGCAGAACGCCGCATCGCGCACGGCCGCGATCCTCTTGTCGATTGGAGGGGATCGTGGCGATCAGCGGCGTCTCCTGCTCGCCCACGGACTCCACATCGGCCTCATGTCATCGGCCGTGACCATCGTCCTCACCCTCATGGCGAATGCGATCATCTCATCCACGTGGGGGTGGGGGATCTCGAGGATCCCCTGGCCGAGCACCATCTCCGCCCTCGTCGTTCCTTTCATCCTGTCGATCATCGCCTCGATCAAACCGGCGCGCGATCTCGCCTCAGTCGATGCCGTCGCCGTCATCGCTGGACGAGTGCGCACCCCGTCGGGGATGGTGCGCCGCATCGTCTTCTACCCAATCGCCCTCGTCGCCTCTCTGGCGCTGCTGTTCATCGCGGCCGAGCACGGATCCATCGCACTGCTCCTCATCGGCATTGCACTGCTGGAGATGGGCATCATCGGGTCGATCCCCTATCTCATCACGATCAGATGGAGTGCGATCGCCGCTGCGCCGATCGGGATCCGCTTGGCGGCCCGCGACGCCGTCCGCAACGGCCACAGGACCCTCCCCGCGATGGCGTCGCTTCTCACCACGGCATTCATCGCATGCACGCTGCTCATCACACTGACGTCGACCAACACCGCGGTGTGGAACTCCACCCCCCACCTGGGGCCGAGGGGTTCGGTATTCATCGGCGATGCGGATGCCTCAGCCTCTCCCTCCCAGGCCGCGCTCACACAGGAGCTGGCGGTCAAGGAGATCGGCGCGAAGGCGACCATCGTCAGCGACGCCCCTGTGAGGGGCGCGGCTGTGCGGTCGGAACGATACGGTCCCGACACGGCAGTCGAGGCTCTCTTCACCGACGGGACGAGATTCTCCGCACCCCGTGAAGCGGATGCGATCGAGGAGCTCGACCTCGTCTACATCGTTGATGACGGCACCTATCTGTCCGCCTCCGGCCTCGTCAGGGATGACGAACTCGAGCGCGTCACGGCGGTGCTCCAAGAGGGGGGCGCGATCATCCCGGCATCATCGGCCCAGGCGGGGATCGAATCGGTGACGCTGCGATCATTGGATATGACGAATACTGTGAGCGCCCGAGCCGAGGGCAAGTCGAAGATCCCGCCGCCCGTCGTCGTCTCCTCGATCAACGTTCCCGTGGAGCTGGCATCCCTCACTGTCATCGTCTTGTCCCCTCAAGCCGCCGACCGCCTCGATCTTCCGGTGCGCACCCTCGGACACCTCCTCATCCTCGATCGCCCCGTCACCGTCTTGGGCTCGCAGAGCTTCGCAACCGCTATCGCCCAGCAGGCACCGGGCACATCGATCACCGTGATCCAACCGGATCTCGCGTCGTCGGCGCTGCCGCACGGTGCGGCATTCATTTCCTTATTCGCCGCACTGGGGACTGTGGCACTCGTCGTGGTCCTCGCCGGAGGCGATATGCGTTCAGACTTCGACGTCCTGGAGGCCATCGGCGCCTCGTCGAAGCTGCGCATGCGGATCCCCTTGCTCGAGGGCGTGGGGCTCGCCCTCGTGTGCGTGCCCATTGCAGTGGTCTCGGGACTGGCGGCGGGCGTCCTCATCGTCGTCACCCTCGACCGTTCGGGAATCCTGGGCGACCTCGTCCTCACTCCGGTGATCCCGTGGACGGAAGTCATCGTGTCGGCGGTTGCGACCCCGGTGATCGCCGCTATCGCCGCGGTGGCGGCGCGCCCCAAGGGCTTCTCCAGAATCCGGCGTATCGACTAGGACTCATCCGACAGGGCGCGCACCGCCGCCTCGTAGTGCTCGTGCGAGTCGCGACCCCGCAGCCGATCGAGTTCGCGCCGCTCCTTCTTCGACGGGCGCCCACTCCCGCGCTTCCGCATGGCGACGGGGATCGACAGGCGCGGCCGGGGAGGGGTGAGATCCTCGTAGCAGGTGCGCGCCTGCGGTGCACCGACTCTTTTCACGAGGAGCCCGGTCACCCGCAGAATCCGATCGAAGCCCTCGATCCTCAGGCGCACCTCATCGTCGATACGGATCTTCTGCGCCGCCTTCGCCGTCTCCCCATTCACCTTGACGTGTCCCGCGCGTGCCGCACTGGTCGCCTGCGAACGCGACTTGACCTGGCGGGTCGCCCACAGCCACGTATCCACCCGGACGGTGTTCCCCGGTGCGAGGGCGCCGGACGGGATCGGGGGAGGGGCCTCCTCGGGGGGCGTTGACGAAGACTCGGTGAAAGACGTCATGACGGTGATGCTACGACGCCACGGCACCGGGCACGGCATAATCGCACTGTGACGAGACGAGAGGACTTAGCCGAAGAGAACCGCGCCGCCGTGGACGCGGGCCCCACTCGGCGCATCATCACCCTCGTCCATTCCATGCGCCTCCTCGACATCTTCCTCGTCTCCGTGCTGGCGGTGGCACTCGGCCTCGCCATCGCGGACGTGCATCGGATCTGGATGCTGCCCGAGCGCCTCCCCATCGCCCTGCCGCACTCCGTTGAGTCCCTGCCGGATAGTCAGCCGGAGACGTGGCTGATCCTGGGGACCGACTCGGCAGACCCCTCCCAGTCCCGCGCTCACGCCGAAGTGGCGCTGCTCCTCCAAACGGGCGGGGAGAGGGCCTCCATCATCTCGATCCCCCACGACCTGGAACTGACTAACGCGTCGCAGGGGCAGACGCTCGCCTCCATCCTGGAGCGGGGGCCGCAGAACACGGTCAATGTCCTCTGCGAGTCCCTGTCGGTGCGCACCGACCATCTCATCGTCATCACGATGGACCAATTCTCCTCCCTCATCGACGTACTCGGGGGGATCACCCTCGACATCCCGACTCCGATGCGGGATACCCGCTTCGGGCTTCACCTGCCCACGGCTGGGCGCGTGCGGGTCGACGGGGCGACGGCACTCGCCCTCGTCCGTGCGGGACATTTGGAGTACTACCGCGACGGCAGATGGGCTCCCGTCGGCGACCGCGCCGAGGAGCGGGCCGAGTGGGCGGCACAGGTGATGAGAGCCGTTGGCGTCCGCTTCGAGCGGCAGACCCGTTCCTTCGTGAGGGGCAGGAGCCTCGCCGACTCCATTGCGCGCGCCATCAGCGTCGACGACTCGACGACCCTCCTCGACACGGTGCGGACGGCAAGGTCCGTGTCAGCGGCGGTACGCCGCGGCGGCCTCGATGTTCACCTCGTCGAGGAGGACAGAGGACCCGGCGGAGGGGGCGCCGAGAGCGTCCTCGAAGGAGTCGGATACAGCCCGGGGACCTGCCGGACGGCAGCCGGGTAGATACGGGCCTCCCTCGGACGCGGCCGACCGCGGGAGGAGACTAGAGGCGGGCCGCTAGGCTCGAGCGCGCGCCCGCAACTGGGACAGAGTCGTCTGCCTGCGCTTCGCCACGGCCGCGATGGACGCGATGACGGCGGCGAGTGCCCACACGAGCAGCACTCCGACGGCGGCGCCGACCGACCCGCAGCCGGAGCCGACCATAAGCGTCCGCAACGCGTCCTCGACTACGGGCAGTGGGAGTGCGGACCGTATGGAGGCGAAGAACCCGGACTGTGCGGCTGCGGGGAGGATACCCGCGAGGGTTACTGCCTGGCCGACCAGGAGGACGACGGAGACGAGAACGCCCATGCGCTGGCCGAATACCGCGATAAGGGCCTGATGAACCGCCGTGAGCGCCGCCGCACAGGCGACCATGAGCGCCAGCGAGCCCCACAGGCCGCTCATGCTCACCCCCGCGAGGAGGAGTGCCATCGCGAGGAGGATCGCCGCAACGGCGGAGACAATGAGATTCGGCCACAGCGTGGACCAGGCGAGCGCGGCGGGAGTGGCCGCGGAGTCGACGCGGCGCGAGTGCAGCGCCCCGAAGGCGAGGGTTCCGACCATGGCGGAGAGCCACAGGGCGAGGACTATGCCCGTCGGCGCCCACACCGTCGCCGTCGATGTCGCCCGCGCGGCGGCGGACACGCCGATCGGGGAGGCGAGGGCGGTCGCGGATGCCGATGCCTCGTCTTGGGTGTAGGTCGGGATCTTGTCGCCCGCATCGGAGAGCCCGTCCGCGAGGGTGCGCGATCCACTCATCAGTTCCGTCATCCCCGACGACAGGGTGTGCGCCCCATCATCGAGGGTGATCGAACCATCGGCGAGGGTCTGCGCGCCGTCTGCGAGAGCGGAGGCCCCCGAGGTGAGCCCCGGCATGGAGGAGTCGATGGTGGAGGCGCCCGATGCGAGGGTCGATGCTCCGCTTGCCAGCGCCTGAGCACCCTCGTCGGTGCGGGCCGCCCCATCGGCGAGGGAGTTCGCACCGCTCGCCGTCTGAACTGCTCCGCTCGCGGCCTGCGAGGCTCCTGCGGAGAGCTGCTCGGCGGCTGTGACCAGGGCGGAGGCGCCGTCGGCGGCGCGGGTTGTGCCGGCGACGAATCGGGGGGTTTGCGATGCCAGTGCCTGTGCGCCCGCGCTGGCGGTCGACGCTCCGGTGGCAAGTCGCTGTGCTCCCGCGGCGAGGTTGCGCGCGCTGTCGGTCAGTTGCTGTGCCTCGTCTCCGACGAGGCCGGACTCCATGCCGGTGACGATCCTATTGACGCCATTGGACAGGGCGGCTGCTCCGCTCGCGGAGTCGGATACTGCGGACTGCAGTGTCGACAGCTGTGCCGCGAGGGCGCTCGTTTGTTCCGTCGCGGATGTGGCTCCCGCGTCGAGTTGCGTGGCGAGGTCGGATGCGCCGCTCGCTACCGCCTGGGACACGTTGATCGCCTGCGCGCACATCGCGGCATCGCCCGCGCCGCAGGCCTGAATGAGTGGCGCGAGGGAGGAGGCGGTGCCGGACAGGGAGGAGGCCCCCTGCGATGCATTCGTCAGCGAGCCGGGAAGGGCGGCGAGCGCGGAGGCGTCGATCGCGGACACCTGCGTGTTGAGCAGCTCCAGTCCGTCGGCGAGGCTCCCCGCCCCCTGTTGGAGGCTGGGGGTGGTGCCGTCGGGCGACTGCGTGAGCCCCGCGTACACTCGCACCGCGCCGGCGGTGTAGGCGCTCACACCGTCCGAGAGTGCCGAGGCCCCCTGCGACAGGGAGTTGGCGCCCGATGACAGTTCCGTGACGCCCTGAGACAGGGCGGATGTGGAGGTGTTGAGGAGAGGAGTCGTGGAAGCGAGCTGTGAGATGCCGCCTGCGAGTGCGGAGGCGCCACTGCTCAGTTGAGCGGAGCCGGACGACAATGAAGACACCCCATCGGAGAGGGTGCGCGAGCCCCCTGCCAGGGCTGCGGCTCCGGATGACACCTGGGATGTGCCGGAGGACAGCGAGGAGGCGCCATCGGACAGGTTGGAGGCGCCACTCGAGAGTCGGGAGACGCCATCTGCGAGGCTGTCCGCCCCCTCATTGAGGGCGGATGCTCCGGAGGCGAGCTCGCCGCTGCCCGATGCGAGCGTCGAGGTTCCCTCGGCGAGGCTCACCGCTCCGGATGCGGCGCTCGCCTGCCCGTCGGCGACCCTCTTCGCCCCGTTTGCGGCTTGCGCGAAGGAATCGGCGATTGTGCCGGTCGCTTCGAGGGACTGGGTCAGGTAGGACACGGTGAGGGTCGTCCCGAATTGATCCGCCGCCGCGTCGACGAGGGCGGAGGCGACTCTGGCGGACTGGGAGGATGCCGAATCGGCGTACTGGACCGACAACTCCGGGACCGCCGCCGAGCGTTCGGTCAAAACGCGCACGAGGCTCGCCGAGAAGTTGTCGGGGATCGTGACGACAGCGTCGTAGGCGCCGCCTGCAAGGCCCTCGGCGGCGGTCACAGCGGTGACGACGTCCCAGTCGAGGCCGTCCTCGTCCTCGCCCCGATCTTCGGTGAGTGCGGCGATGATCTGGCGCCCGCCGGGGATCTGCGTGCCGTCAGCGGTCGTCGCGATCTCATCATTGTTGACGATCGCGGCGCGCACCAGTGAGGAGTTCGCCTCCGCGTGCGATACCGATTGCAGTGTCGTCAGCCCCAACAATGCGGGGAGTATCACGATGAGTGTGAGGAGTATCCAATGTCGTTTCATTACTCGCCCTCCTTCGGGGCAGCGGCGGGGAAGGCCCCGCCTGTGGGAGCCGACGGGGTGCGGCTTGGATTCGATGCGCCGTCAGCGTGCAGCGTCGCGGAGGAGTCGACAACCATGTCGGAGGGGATGGGCATGCCCATCGGCCCGGTGACGAGGACCGTCCGGCCCTCGCCGAGGAGTTCGCGCACCCGTTGCCACCTGCGGCCCCCGGGGTCGTCGATGATGACGATGAGAGCGTGGGCGGGAACTGGATCGTCCCAGGCGCGCATCGTCATCGTGGAGCGCTGAACGAGGGCGGAGCCGTCGGGCAGGGGGTGATCCCCGATGACGACGATTCCGCGGGTCGGGCGCAGCCTGGCGCCGACTACGGCGGCGAGGGCGGCCCTGGCGACCGCGTCGTCACTGCGGACGACGCCGAGCCCGCCCGCGGGCAGGACGAGTGACAGTCCCGTGAATGCGACATCGCGGTCCTCACGGACGCGTACATTCTCCAATCGGATCATGGACTGGCCGTGAACGGCTGCCCAATCCTGGTGTTCGAGGGAACGTGCCAGGCCCTCGCCCTCGACATCGACGACGGGCAGGAGGCGGTCGAGCCATGCGGGGATCCACCAGGCGGAGCGTCCGAGCATCGCCATGAGCGCGGGGATGAGCGTCATGCGCACGAGGAATGCGTCGGCTGCGATGCCGACGGTGAGTGCCACTGCAATCGGCTTAATGTAGACATTCCCATGGGGGATGAATGCGGCGAACACGCCGGTCATGATGATGGCGGCTGCTGTGACCACCGTCGAGGATCCGATGAATCCGCGCCGGATTGAACGCTTCGCATCGTGGGAGTGGATCCACTCCTCGCGCATGCGGGACACGAGGAACACCTCGTAGTCCATGGCCAGTCCGAAGAGGACGCCCATGACGATGACGGGCAGGAAGGAGATGACGACTCCGACTTTGGTGACCCCCAGCACATCGGCGAAGTATCCCCATCCGAAGATGAGGCCGACTGCGCCGAAACCGGCGCCCAGGCTCAACAGATAGCCCAGCGTCGCCGTCAGGGGCACGGCGATGGAGCGGAAGACGATCATGAGCAGGATGATCGACAGGCCCACGACGACGATCCCGAAGGGTATGAGCGCGGCGTTGAGCTGGCTCGCGATGTCGATGGCGACGGCGGTCTGGCCGGTCACCATGACCTCGCGGATTCCGAGGTCGGACTCGAGTCCTCCCGCATGGTCGCGGATCTCTTTGACGAGGGCGGTCGTCGCCGGATCGGTCTGTCCTTTGTCGGGCAGGATCTGCACGAAGGCGATCGTTGCGTCCTGATTCGGCGTGGCGAGGGCGACGCGGTCCACGCCGTCGAAGTCATCGAGGGCGTCGGCGAGGTCGTTGGTGACCCCGATGGGATCGGTGGTTTGGGAGATGTCGGCGATGACGACGATGGGGGAGTTGTAGCCGGGGCCGTACGCCTCGCTGATCGCGTCGTAGGTGTCGCGCAGTTGCGTGCCCTTCGCCTCGTAGCCGTTGTCGGTCAAGCCGAGGCGCATGCCCGTCGCGGGGATGGCGGCGAGACCGAGGAGGACGATGACGATGAGGACCGTGAGGGCCGGAATCCGGGTGACGAGGTCGATCCAGATGGCGGCGACCGTACGGCGTCCCGCGGCGTCGGAGGAGCGGGTCTGAGCGGGGCGGGTCTTCGGTGTCGCCCTCGTTCCGAGCAGTCCGAGCAGGGAGGGGACTGCGGTCAGTGCGACGAGGACGGCGATGGCGACGACGGCGGCCGAGGAGACTCCCATGGTCGTGAGGAAGGGGATGCCTGCGACGCCGAGGCCACACAGGGCGACGATGACCGTTCCGCCTGCGAAGACGACGGCGGACCCCGCTGTGGCGTTCGCGCGTGCGGCGGCCTCGACGGGTTCGATGCCCTTGCGCAGGTACTCGCGGGCGCGCGAGATGATGAACAGCGCGTAGTCGATCCCGACGGCCAGGCCGATCATGACGGCGAGGACGGGGGTCACCGAGTTGATCGGCGTGTAGGTCGCTGCGACGAGCAGCGCCAGCATCCCCGTTCCCACGCCGATGAATGCGGACAGGATCGGGGCGCCCGCTGTGAGCAGGGAACCGAAGGTCGCAATGAGGACGATCGCGGCGATGAGGACGCCGATGAGTTCCGTCGCGGACAGTCCGATGTCAACACTTTGACCGATGGTTCCGCCTAGTTGGATGGTGAGTGCGGAGTCTGTGGATTCGGTGGCCGTCACGAGGGCGTCGAGAGCGGTCTTGACGCTTTCGGCTTGTTCAGTGTCGCCGGTGGCTATTGAGCCGACGGAGGTGTCCGCCTGTACTTGGACGAGGGCGTGCGCCCCGTCTTCGGACACGGTGTTGGTTGCTTCAGCGAATGGGTCGGAGACCATGGCGATGCCGTCGATCTGCTCGGCGTCGGCGACGAAGCCGTCGATCGTGTCGCGGTGGGCGGTGATGTCGCCGTCTGCTGCGGTGAAGAGGATCTGCTCGGAGGTGCCGGCGGCTTGGGGGAGGCGCTCGGCGAGCATGGTGAGGCCGTCCATGGATTCGGCCTGGGAGATCTTGAAAGAGCCCGTGAGATTCATTCCGAGGCTCGCGACGGCGATGGCGAGGATGGTGAGGAGCGCCGCCCAGGAGGCGAGGACTCGTCCGGCGTGTCGGGCGCACCAGCGTCCGAGTCGGTACAGAAGGGAGGACACGGGAGGCCCTTTCATTCGAAACCCGCTTTCGATACAAAACTGTACTCGATGCATTTATGTATTGAAAGTGGGGGTAGAGTGAGAACACAGACACCACATTGAGAGGACCTCAATGCCCGCCTCCCCCCGTGCACTGCGCAAACGCTCGAATACACGTGCGCGCCTCATCGATGCCGCGACCGAGGTATTCATCGCCAAGGGCATCAGTGGCGCCAGAATCGACGACATCGTCTCGCGGGCGGGATTCACCAGGGGTGCGTTCTACTCCAACTACTCTTCAATCGACGACATCCTGCGTGACGTGCTCATCGAGCGCTCCAATCGCACCGTTGATGATCTGCAAGAAGCCTTCGTGCACCTCGATGGGACGCCGACCATCGACTCGATCATGACGGTCCTCGACACCGTCAGATCCAATCAGCAGTCGACGTATATCCTCGCCATGGAGTACAACCTCTACCGGATGCGCCATTCGCTCGCGGGCGAGGACCTCGCGGAGTTCCCGCTAGCCCAGCGCGAGCACATTGAGCGCGCCGTCACCTCGATCATTTCGGATGTGCTGGCCCGCATGGGCAGGCGGGCGCTCTTCCCCACCGGAACGATCGCGCGCATGCTCACGATCTTCTATCTCGACTCGCTCAGCCCCGACTACTTCGGAGTCGACACCGACGACTCCGATCTGCTGCGGCAAGTCATTGAAGCCATCATCGTCGCCTTCTCCACACCCAGAGCGGTTCAGCATCGGGAACAGGTGGTGAGTAGTTCCACCCGAGCAGGAGCGTGGGAGAAGGGCGCGCGTGACTAGTGTGGGAGTCATGGCATCCCTGCTTGAGACGAACCACCTTCTCGCCCTCTTCCTCGTCGTGGGAGCGGGCGCCGTGCTCGGCGCCATTCGATTCGGACCGCTGCGCTTCGGAGCCGCCGGAGCGCTCTTCGTCGGCCTTGCAGTGTCCGCGTGGAACCCGAACATCGGCGAGGGGATGCAGATCGTCCAGCAGATCGGCCTCGCATTCTTCGTCTACACCGTCGGAATCTCCGCGGGAGCCATATTCTTTGCAGACCTGCGCAAACAGACGGCTCTCCTCGGCTCCTGCGCGGCGGTCGCCCTTCTCGGCGCGGTGGTCGCCCTCGTCGGGGGACGCCTGCTCGATCTGCCCAGGGGACTCACCCTCGGACTGTTCACCGGATCCCTCACTGCGGCGCCCGCCCTCGACGCAGCCACCCGCGTCACCGGCGATCCACAGGCGGCAGTCGGCTACGCCTTCGGCTACCCGATCGGAGTGATCGTCGGCATCATCGTCGTCACCATGACGGTCACCCGCCACTGGATCGGCCACCGGGACACGCCGTCCCTGGCAGGATCCAGCCTTGAGACGGTGACAGTGAGAGTCGAGGAGCACATCAATACCCGAGCGATCGCCGCGTGGCGAGACCAGAGGGTCCGCATGTCGTATCTGCGACGCGACGGCCGCACCCGCGTCGTCGTCCCGGGGGAGGACCTTTATGCGGGCGATCTCGTCCTCGTCGTCGGGGACCCCGCGAATATTGAAGAGGCCGCAGCCCAGGTCGGCACCCCCGTCGATCGGCATCTCGAAGACGACCGCAGCGACGTCGCCTTCGAAAGGATCGTCGTGTCCAACCCGGATATTGCCGGGCGATCCATCGCCGACCTCACTGTGACGACCCGTTTCGGCGCGGTCATTACGCGCGTGAGGCGCGGAGACCTCGACCTGCTCGCCCGCGACGATCTCGACCTCCAACTCGGCGACCACGTCGCAGTCGTCGTTCCCACCGCTGAGCTCGACGCCATTCAGACGTGGCTCGGGGATTCGCAGAAACGCATCTCGGAAGTGGATGCGATGGCGTTCGGCATCGGCATGGTCCTCGGTTTGCTCCTCGGCGCGGTCCCTTTCCCCATGCCGGGCGGCGCCGCCTTCCAACTGGGATCGGCCGCAGGCCCTCTCATCGTCGGAATGCTGCTCGGGGCGCTTCGACGAACGGGGCCGATGGTGTGGACCCTGCCGACATCGGCGAACCTCACGATCCGTCAGATCGGGCTCATGCTCTTCCTCGCCGGGCTCGGCCTGGGCGCAGGTCCCGAATTGGCATCCCTGCTCGCCTCCGACATGGGATGGAGGGCCGCACTGCTCGCCTTCGTCATCGTCATCATCTGCTGCGTTGCCCAAGCACTCGCCGGGAGATTCGCGGGTCTGTCGGCAGCGCGCAGCGCGGGCGGAGTCGCCGGGTTCCTCGGTCAGCCCGCAGTTCTGCAGGCCGCCGACGCCCGCGTCGCCGATGAGCGGATCGAAGCGGCCTATGCGACTCTCTTCGCCTTTTCCATCGTTATCAAGATCTTCCTGGTCCCCCTCATCTGGAGCCTGTGAGCCGGGTGCCTTCCCGCACCCGCACAAACGCACACAGTTTCTCCTCGCACGCTCATGTGCTGACATGGAGAGTCGGCTTTGAACTGCGTATATGAGAAACTCTTCCCGTTCGACCGTGTCGTCGGGAGTGAAACTGTGTGCAGATTAGCGGTAGGTACCGCGAGGAGCAGATGATCATCGGGGTAGGGTGGTGGACATGACGACACCGGACTTCGTGCTTGAACTGCGCAGGCACATCGGCCACGACTTGCTGTGGATGCCGGGGGTGACCGGTGTCGTCGTGCGCACGGACGGGCACGACCCGCGTGCCTGTCTCGATCCCGCCGACGTGGAGATCCTCATCGTCAAACGCTCCGACAATGGCAGGTGGACGCCCGTGACGGGCATCGTCGACCCCGGCGAGGAGCCCGCCGCCGCACTCGTGCGCGAAGTAGAAGAAGAAGCAGGGGTGCGCGCCCGCCCGCTGCGGCTCGTGTCCACCGAAGTCGTCGGACCGATGACATACCCGAATGGGGACCGCGCCGTCTATCTCGACAGCGCCTTCCTGCTCATATGGGAGGGCGGGGAACCGTGGCCCGCAGATGGGGAGAATACGGACGCGCGCTTCGTGCGCGGCGACGAACTGCCCGAGATGAATGAGCGATTCACGCGGGTTATTCAACGGGCCCTGTCAGGGCACGAGGCCGCCGCATTCGAGTTCTGAACCCACGCTGACGCATCGGACCCCGAGAAGCGGCGCGGCGTTAGGCGCCCGCCCAATACGATTCGAGTGCGCGCGACAAGGCGACGAGGTCGTCCACATGACTCATCTCGCGCGCCGAGTGCATCGACAACAGGCCGATGCCGACATCGACGGTGAGGATGCCCAATCGAGTCGCCGTAATCGGCCCGATCGTCGACCCACATGGCATCGCATTATTTGACACGAAGGACTGGGAGGCGACTCCCGCCGCGTCGCAGGCGCGCAGCCACAGTGCGATCCCCTCCCCATCCGTCGCATAGCGCTGGATCGCATTGATCTTGAGGATCGGTCCGCGGCCCATGACCGGCCTCGTCTGCGGGTCGTGACGGTCGGCATAATTCGGGTGGACCGAGTGGGCGGCGTCGGCGCTGATGCACGAGGAGGCCGCGTACATGCGTGCGATGGCATCCGAATCGCGGCCGAGGGCTCCGGCGGTGCGTTGCAGCACCGTTTCCAAGATGGGGCCCGCCGCCCCCTCCCTCGTCGCCGAGCCGATCTCCTCGTGGTTGAAACACATGAAGACCCGGATGTCGCCGTCCGCGGGGGTCTCGTCCGCCAGCCGCTCGAGCGCGGTGAGTCCGGCGTGCACGGATGACAGATTGTCCTGCTGGCCTGCTGCGAAGAACTGGGCCTTCTCGCCGAAGGTTCCCGGCCCCTGCGTGGGGATGAGGATGAGGTCGTGGGCGACGACTTCGGAGGCGTCGTCGAGCCCGGAATAGCGTGCGACGAGGTCGAGCAGGTCCGCCTCGGGTGAGTCGACGGTCCACACGGGGTGCAGGTGCAGCTGAGGGTCGAGTTTCACTCCGTCGGTGTTGACGCTGCGGTCGAGGTGGATCGCTAATTGAGGGATGCGTGCGAGTGCGGGCGTGCGTACGAGAACGGTCGATCCGTCACGCATGATGAGTCGGCCGGCGATGGCGAGTTCGCGGTCCAGCCACGAGTTCCACAGCATTCCGCCGTACACTTCGACGTCGATCTGGCCCCATCCGTCCGATGTCGTCGATTGGAGCGAGGGTTTGATGTGGAATGCCGGGGAGTCGGTGTGTGCGCCGACGATGCGGAAGCCGGCGTCCGCGGAGACGGCGTCGGGGACGACCCATGCGGCGACTGCGCCGGAGCGGAGCATGACGTGGCCGCCGGGTGAGGCGTCCCAGGGGTCGGTCTCGTTGTGGCGCGTGAATCCGGCGTCTTCGAGTCGCTGGGCGACGAGGCTCGCCGCGTGGTAGGGACTCGGGGAGTCCAAGAGGAAGTGCTGATAGTCGATGGCGTGGTGCGAGGCTGCGTCGAGTTCGAAAGAAGTCATACGCCCATGGTAGGGCTCACGGGCACACCCCACCCGTGCTGCGCCCTCGTCTACCCCGTGCTGCGTCGCTCATCTGATCAGTGCCCTGATCTGCGAGATTGTGTGGCCTTCCCGGGGGATCTGCACCGTGTTAGCGTTAACCTATTGGAGGCGCGCTCGTCGCGCACACTGTCAATGACGACGACACGAGGAGTGGCAGCACATGAGCGAGCCCGCATCGATCCAGGACATCATCACAGGCAAAGACACGGCACTCGGCATCGAGTTCGGCTCGACCCGCATCAAAGCGGTGCTCATCGGACCGGACCATGACGTCATCGCCACCGGATCGCACGCCTGGGAAAACCGTCTCGTCGACGGCCTGTGGTCCTACCCGCTCGACGAAGTGGCGCACGGAGTTCAAAGCGCCTACGCCGACCTCGTCGCCAAGGTCGCCACGCATTACGGCGTGACCCCCACGGGATACGGCGCCATCGGCATCTCCGCCATGATGCACGGCTACCTGGCGTTCGACGCCGACGGGCAACTCCTCGTCCCTTTCCGAACGTGGCGCAATGTCTCTACCGGTCCGGCAGTCGAGGAGCTCACCCGTCTCTTCGGGGTGAATATCCCCCATCGCTGGTCGATCGCTCACCTGCATCAGGCGGTCCTCAATGGCGAGGAGCACGTCGCCAGGATCGACCGGATCACGACTCTGGCCGGATATGTCCACCAGATGCTCACCGGGCGTCACGTCCTCGGAGTCGGCGACGCATCGGGCATGTTCCCCATCGATTCTACGACCCTCGACTACGACGCCGATTGCGTCGCCGATTATGACGCCCTCGTCGAGGACCGTGTTCCGTGGACCCTCACATCGCTTCTGCCGCAGGTCCTCGCAGCGGGCGACCCTGCAGGCGTCCTCACCGAAGAGGGGGCGCGCTTCCTCGATCCGACTGGTGCACTCGAAGCGGGGATCGCACTGTGTCCGCCCGAGGGGGACGCCGGGACCGGCATGGTCGCGACCAATGCCGTCGCGCCGCGCACCGGCAATGTCTCCGCAGGAACCTCGGTCTTCGCGATGGTCGTCCTTGACCGGGCCATCGAAGGCGTCCATGTGGAGATCGACCAAGTCGCTACCCCCGATGGGGCGCCAGTCGCGATGGTCCATTCGAATAACGGCGCCTCCGAACTCGACACGTGGGTCGGCGTTTTCGCCCAGTTTGCGCGGCTCGCAGGAGTAGACCTCGAAGTCGGCGATCTCTACGACATGCTCTACCGTCATGCCCTCACCGGCGCGGCCGATGGTGCGGGCGTCCTGTCCTACAATCTCTTGGCCGCAGAGCCCATCCTCGGCGTCGACGCAGGATGTCCGATGGTCCTTCACGCCCCCGCCGCCGACCTCGACCTCGCGACCTTCATGCGCACGCAGCTCATGGCCGTCTTCGCCCCGCTGCGCGTCGGCATGGACATCCTCACCCGCGAGGACGTCGTCCTTGACCGACTTCTCGCCCACGGCGGCATCTTCAAGACAGCGGGGGTCGCTCAGAAGATCCTCGCCGATACCGTGCGCACGCCAGTCGCAGTGGGAGAGACGGCAGGCGAGGGAGGCGCGTGGGGCATCGCCGTGCTCGCGCGCTTCGCGGCATGCCGAGACGAGGGCGAGTCGCTTCCGCACTATCTCGATAAGAGGGTTTTCGCCACTGCGCAGGTCAGTGTCATTGAACCCGACGAGGCCGATGCGTCGGCGTGCGAGCGCTACATGGAACTCTACCTCAGAGGCGCGGCGGCTGTAGACGCTGCCGCTGCGGCCTACGCAACCGAAGCCGATGCCTGATTCGTAAGGCTGGCGGGACAGGCACGGTCGGCGGAGCGCCGCCCTCTGGCTGTTAATGTCGTGTTCCAGGGTTCCCAACTGATTCCCGTCCTGCACACAGCCTTGTTGTGGGGGCCCTCACGCCATCGCGGGCCTGTTGAAACTCGCCGAGAACGGCACGGTGAACGCCAACGAGGAACTCGCCGTCGCCTTCGACGTGTGGAACAAGCGCCGGGCTGGAAGTCAGCGATCAGAGGCCAGTGATCGGAGGATCACCTGATCGGGGCGGCGCGGTTATCTGTGCCGCTCCGACTTTTTCGGCCTACAGTTCTGCTATCCGCATGTGTGAATGAGGAGTGATAATGCCGCGCCGCAGCGCCGCTTCACGGCCCCCATCGATTCTCGACGTCGCCAAAGCCGCTGGCGTGTCCCACCAAACCGTGTCCCGTGTCCTCAACGACTCCGAGCGCGTCACGCCCGAGACCCGTGAGCGCGTGCGCGCCGCCATCGATGCGATCGGCTATCGCCGCAATTCGGTGGCCCGGGCATTGGTTACCCGCAAGTCCGGGATCCTTGGCATCATCACCACCTCCTCGTGGCATTATGGCCCGACTTCGATCCTCCTAGCGGTGGAGATTGCGGCCCGATCGGCAGGCTATTACACGGTCGTCTCGCCGATCGACGATGATGATGACGAGGCCGTCCGCACAACCCTCGACCGTTTCCTCGGCCTACCCGTCGAGGGGCTCGTCTTCATCGCGCCGACCCGTGACATCGTCTCCGATATCGGGGACGCGCAATTGGACATCCCCCTCGTCGCGGTGATCGCCGCCCCGGTCGATTCCCTGCCCAACGCCGTGGTCGCCACCATCGATCAGGAGGCGGGCACCCGGGAGCTCATTCATCATCTCGTCAGCCTCGGTCACGTTGATATCGCTCATGTCGGCGGCCCCCCGAGGGCATACGAGGCACGGATCCGCGAGAACGTCTGGCGGACCATGCTGAGCGAGCGCGGCCTTCGCCTGCGCGACCTCGGCGCCCGCGGATGGTCCGCCGAGGTGGGCTATCAGGAGGGCCGGGCAATGGCGAAGGGTGATCTTCCTACCGCCGTGTTCTGCGCGAATGACGAGATCGCGCTCGGCATGTACAGGGCGTTCGCGGAGAGCGGGATCCGCATCCCCGAGGACGTGTCGGTTGCGGGCTTCGACGATCTGCCGCAGGCACGCTATTACCGTCCTGCGCTGACGACTGTCGCCCAGGACTTCGAGGAGATCGGCCGCAAGATCATTGACACCATGATCGTGGCGATCGGGGGCTCGACGCCCGACGGCGTGAGTCTTCCCTCCCATCTCGTCGTCCGCGCATCCACGGCGGCCCCGCGCGGGGCATGACGCCTGCTGATCGGGAATCGCCAGATGAAAACTGGCGGGACCGCTCTCTTTCTAAAGATGGAAAACCTTGAAATCACGCTAGTGTGAGCGTTAACCTTGAGCTGTTGTCACGACGTGTGAAGAGAAGCGTCCGAGGCGCTGAGACGCTCCGGATTCCGCACTCTCACCGATACGAAGGAGTACCCATGGATCATCGTGATCCGAACACCTGGACACCCGGGTTCGCCGAAGAGGTACAGCGCACACGCGAGGTCGTTGCGGCACTGCACTCGGAGCTGCCCAAATGGGAGCTGATCGTCTGGACGGCGGGCAATGTGTCCCAGCGCATCGTCGGCCCCGCCCCGGACGGCTCACAGGATCTGCTCGTCATCAAGCCCTCCGGCGTGTCCTACGACGACCTCACCCCGGAATCCATGGTCGTATGCGACCTCGAGGGGAACCTCGTGCAGGGCGAAGGCTCACCCTCGTCAGACACCGCGGCCCACGCCTACGTGTACACGCACATGCCCCACGTCGGAGGCGTCGTACACACCCACTCCACCTACGCGACCGCATGGGCGGCGCGCGGCGAGGCGATCCCCTGCGTCCTGACCATGATGGGGGACGAATTCGGCGGCGAGGTCCCCGTCGGTCCTTTCGCCCTCATCGGGGACGACTCGATCGGTCGCGGCATCGTCGACACGCTTAAGGAGTCGCGCAGCCCCGCCGTCCTCATGCAGAACCACGGCCCCTTCACCATCGGCGCCGATGCGCGCGCCGCAGTCAAAGCCGCGGCCATGGTCGAAGAAGTGGCCCGCACCGTGCACATCGCCCGCCAACTCGGCGAACCTATCCCGATCCCCCAGGACAAGATCGACTCCCTCTTCAACCGCTACCAGAACGTCTACGGACAGCACGACGCCGCCCCCACCAGCAAGGAAAATGCCTGATGACCAGTTTCTACGACGGCCGTGAAGTCTGGTTCTACACCGGCAGCCAGGACCTGTACGGCGAAGAGACCCTCACAACGGTGGCGGAACAATCCCAAGAGGTCGTCCGCCTGCTCAATGAATCCGGAGTCCTTCCCGCACCCGTCGTATGGAAACCCGTCCTCAAGGATTCCGACTCGATCCGCCGCGCCATGCTCGACGCTTCGGCGGATGACTCGGTCATTGGCGTCATCTCCTGGATGCACACCTTCAGCCCCGCGAAGATGTGGATCCGCGGCCTCGAAGTCCTCTCCAAGCCGCTTCTGCACCTGGCGACCCAGGCGAATATTGAAATCCCCTGGGACACCATCGACATGGATTTCATGAACCTCAACCAGGCCGCCCACGGCGACCGCGAGTACGCCTACATCCTCACCCGCCTCGGCGTCTCGCGCACCACCGTCGTCGGACACGCCTCGAACCCGGCGGTCACGGACAGGGTCGCGAAGTGGATGCGGGCCGCCGTCGGCTGGGCCGCGACGAACTCCATGCGCGTCGTCCGCTTCGGCGACAATATGCGCAATGTCGCCGTCACCGAGGGCGACAAGACCGAGGCGGAGCGCAAGCTCGGCGTCTCCGTCACCACGTGGGGCGTCAACGACCTCGTCGCCGCAGTCGACGCGGTGGACGAGGCCGCAGTCGACGCCCTCGTCGCCCTCTACGAAGAGCGTTACGACGTCGCCGACGAGTTGCGCTCGACGGGTGATCGCCACGAGTCGCTGCGCTACGCCGCGCGCCAGGAGATCGCCATGCGCGCCTTCCTCGACGAGCGCGGCGCCACCGCCTTCACCACGAACTTCGAGGACCTCGGGGAGCTGCGCCAGCTGCCCGGCCTCGCCGTCCAGCGCCTCATGGCCGACGGGTACGGTTTTGGCGCCGAGGGCGACTGGAAAACCGCGATCCTCGTGCGCGCGGCGAAGGTCATGGGCGAGGGACTGCCCGGCGGCGCCTCCCTCATGGAGGACTACACCTACAACCTCGTCCCCGGCGACGAATTGATCCTCGGCGCGCACATGCTCGAAGTGTGCCCGTCGCTGACCCCGGAGCGGGTGCGCATCGAGATCCACCCGCTGGGCATCGGAAACCGCGAGGATCCGGTCCGCATGGTATTCAATGCGGCTCCGCGCCCGGGCGTCGTCGTCGCCCTATCCGATATGCGCGACCGCTTCCGCCTCACCGCGAATGTCGTCGAGGTCGTCGAACCTCCCCACGACATGCCCAAGCTCCCCGTCGCCCGCGTCATGTGGCGCCCCGCCCCCGACCTGTACACCTCGGTCGAGGCGTGGCTGACTGCGGGAGGAGCGCACCATACGGCGATGACGACGCAGATCGGCCCCGACGTCTGGGAGATGTTCGCAAGAATCGCGCAGATGGAACTCCTCGTCATCGACGAATCGACGACAGCCGCCGACTTCCACGAGCGCATCCGCTGGAACCAGTCCTACCACCGACTCGCCGAAGGGCTGTGAGGCTCGACACCATGACCGATATCATCTGGAATCTTGCAGTCACCCCTGAGGAGGGCTCCGCCCGGGCGCGCAGCCTGTTCACCGAGGTCTTCGCCTATGAGCCCCACGGCGTGTGGTCCGCTCCGGGCAGGGTCAATGTCATCGGGGAGCACGTCGACTACAACGGCGGTCCCTGCCTGCCCATCGCATTGCCGCATCGCGCTTATCTCGCGGTCAGCCCCCGCACCGACCGCCTCATCCGCCTCGTCTCGTTGCAGACCCGCGATCGCGTCGACATCCTCGACCTCGATACGATCGGGCCTCGCGGCACTGAGGGCGAGGTGCGCGGCTGGGCGGCGTATCTGGCCGGAGTGGCCTGGGCGCTGGAACAGGCGGGGGACGACTCCCTTCACGGTTTCGACGCGGCCCTGTGGTCCTGCGTCCCCCAGGGCGGCGGTCTCTCCTCCTCCGCCGCACTCGAATGCGCGATGGCAGTCGCCATTGACGACCTCGAAGGGCTCGGCCTCGCGGGATCGAATGATGCCCCGAACGATGCGGGGCGAATCATCCTCGTTGACGCCTGCCGCGCCGCTGAGAACACCATCGCCGGCGCCAATACCGGTGGACTCGACCAGACGGCGTCGCTGCGCTGCCTCGAAGGGCATGCACTCGCCCTCGATTGCCGCGACATGTCGATCGAACAGATCCCCTTCAATATGAGCTGCAGCGGCCTGCAGCTTCTCGTCATCGACACGCGCGCTCCCCACACGCTCAACGACGGGCAATACGCATCGCGTCGTGCGGATTGCGAAGCGGCGGCACGTGCGATCGGCGTCGACCTGCTCGTCGACGTCGAGGACGTGGAGGCGGCGCTGTCGGTGGTGTCGGAGCCGCGCGAGGTCATGCGGGTGCGCCACGTCGTCTCAGAAATCGCCCGGACGAGGGCGTTCATCGAACTGCTCAAGGCGGGTCGCCTTGAGGGGGCGCGCCTGGCGACCGCCGGAGCACTGATGAACGACTCGCATGATTCTTTGCGCGACGACTACGAGGTGTCGTGTCCCGAACTTGATCTCGCGGTCGACGTGGCGCGCGCGAACGGCGCCTACGGCGCTCGTATGACCGGCGGAGGATTCGGCGGAAGCGCGATCGCTCTCATCAACGAAGGGAGGGGCGAAGAAGTCGGCGCCGCGATCGCTCGCGCATTCGCGCAGGCCGGTTTCAATGAGCCGCACTTCCTCACCGCCATTCCGGGTGGCCCTGCGCGCAGGGAGGACTGAGTCTCCTACTTGTCGAGCGTCACCCGGTAGACGTTCGTCTCGCGCAGCTCGAATCCACTGCGACGATAGAGGCGGTTCGCGGCCTCGCGCGTCGGCCGACTCGTCAGGTCCACGGTGCGCGCGCCGATCGCCTTCGCATGGTCGAGTGCCGCCTGCACGAGGGCTTGGCCCGCGCCCTGGCCGCGCGCTTCGGAATCGACGACGACGTCCTCCACCCATGCGCGCACCCCCGTCGGGATTTCGAATGTCGCCAGGGAGAGCATGCCGAGGATCGGGCGAGTCCCATCGGAGTCGGCCTCGTCGGAGCGGAACACGAAGAGGCGGACGCCGGGCTGGGCGACGAAGCGCTCGCAGCCGGCAGCATCCAAGGGCCGTGCCGAGCGCGACAGTTGCGGGATGAGGCGCTCCATCGCCTCGACGAGTTCATCGGAGGACTCGGTGATGATCTCAACACTCATGCGCATGCCTTTCGTCGTAGCGACCGCGTGGTCCTGTGGAGATTCTAAAGCGGATGGGGGCCATGGGGGCGACTGGACGCATTGCGGATCGACTATGCGCCGCCGACTCATCGTGCCCCGGCGCCGGGGTTTTCGCGGGGCGCGGCAGCCGCGCGCCTGTGCGAGACGGCAGCCCCCGGGGAGCAGAATCCGTGCACGGGCGCCGACGGGCTCAGCTGCGGGCGAGGGCGAGGAGATAGTCGTTGAGGGGCGACCAGTTCTCCTTGTGCCACGGTCCGAAGGGTTCGGCTCCGAGGAACACGGCCGCGGCATTATTGACGCGGTCCACCCAGATGAAGGATCCGGACACCCCGAAGTGCCCGAAAGTTGCCGGGTCTGCGCCGACCCCGGTCCAATGCGGGGACTTGCCGCCCTTGACCTCCACGCCGAGCCCCCACGGGCAGGGCGTATGGCGCCCGTATCCGGGCACGACTCCCGCGAGCTCTGGGAATTGAATGGTTGCCGCCTCTACGGCAAGGCCGGGGGTCAGGAGCGCCGGATGCAGGAGTTCGTTCGCGAGGACGATCAGATCCTCGATGCTCGCCTCGCCCGAATGCGCGGGGGAGGCGGGGACGAGGGCGCTCGACATGCCGAGCGGCTCGAAAAGGGTCTCGTCGATCCACCGTCCGATCGGGGTCCCTGTCGCCTGCTCGACTGCGTCGCCGAGGACGTCGAAGGCCGCATTGGAGTAGACACGGCGCTTGCCTGGGGCGAATAGCGGCTCGCGCGAGTCGGCGGGAAGACCGGAGGCATGCGCGAGGAGGTGGCGGATGGTCGACCCGGGTGGACCCGCGGAGTCATCGAGGCGGAGCATGGAGCGATCGACTCCGATGAGCGTCGCCCATGCGGCGCACACTTTCGTCACTGACGCCAAGGGGCGCACCAGCCGGGTATTCCCGATACTGAGGATCACGTCATCGCCGCGCAGCACCGCCAGGGAATAGTCGAAGGGAATATCAACCGGCAGGGTTGTGGGGGCTCCTCGTCGCTGCATGCGCACCAGCCTATACGTCGACGATGACGGGGACGTGGTCGGAGGCGCCCTTCCCCTTGCGCTCATCGCGGTCGATGCTCGCGCCCGTCACCGATGCGGCGAGGGCGGGGGAGGCGTAGACGAAGTCGATGCGCATCCCCTCGTTCCTGGGGAAACGCAGCTTCTGGTAGTCCCAGTACGTGTAGTTGTCCGCACGTCCTCGGGTCACTTCCCGCCAGCCGTCGGATTCGAATGCGAAGAACGCTCGGCGCTCCGCATCGGATACGTGCGTGGCGCCCTCGAAGGCAGCCATGTCCCACACGTCCTCGTCGAGGGGCGCGACATTCCAGTCTCCGACGAGGGCGATCCTCGCACCCGGATCATCGGCGAGCCATCCTGCGGCGTCGCGGCGCAGGGCGTCGAGCCATTCGAGCTTGTACGCATAGTGCGGGTGGTCGAGCTCCCTGCCGTTGGGGATGTACAGGCTCCACACGGTCAGCGGCGCATCCCCAGCCTCGACGGTGATTCCGAGGGCGCGCGCCTCAACGACTACGGGATCGCCGAAGCCGGGTTGGCTCGGGAAATGATCCACGACGGATGTGATCGGCAGGCGGGAGGCCACCGCGACGCCGTTCCACTGGTTGAGCCCCCAGGCCGCGACCTCGTACCCCGCGTGCGCGAAGGCATCGACGGGGAATTGGTCGGGTCGGCACTTGATCTCCTGCATCGCCAGGACATCCGTGCCGGAGCGCTCGAGGAATGCGATGACGCGGTCGACGCGGGTGCGGATGGAGTTGACGTTCCAAGTCGCGAGTCTCATGCCGGTCAGCCTACTGGAGCATGATGAGTGTCCTGGGGAGCATCGTGGGCGTCCTCGTCGAGTTGCGCGGAGAATCGCGAGTAGGCGACGGAGAGGGCGAAGCAGATGACTCCGGCGATGAGCAGTGAGACGATGCGGATGATGGAGTTCTGCCCCGACATGTCGACGAGGGCGAACTTGAGGACCATCGCGATGACGAGGATGAGGCCGTACAGGCGCAAGAACTTCGCGCGCAGGCTGAATCCGACGACGATGCACGCCGCTCCGGCGAGGATGAGGCCGATATTGAGCGGCATCGAGTACACGTCGGTGAGTGAGAACAGGCCGATGACGCAGGCGACGCTGATCGTGATGACGAGTCCGGTGGACACTCCCACGATGGTGGTGCGGATCGTCGGCATCATCATCCACACGAGGGCGAGGCCCAGTCCCATGATGATGGGAGCCATGAGGAAGGCGCGCAGCCACTGCGACGATGCGACCTGCGCATCGGATGCGGAGAATACGGCCGTGGTCGTCACCATTATGAGCAGGGAGAAGATCGCGACCAGGAGCGGCGCGACGAACACGGTCTTGCCCGGCTCGGCTGCCTTAGCCGGCTCAGGGCGGGTGAACAAGCCGCGTCCGGTGACGAGGCCGAATGGGGTGAGTCTGTGCGTCGGCAAACCCGCCACAATGAGCACTCCCGTGCCGATGAGGATGATCGCGTACGTCACCCACTCGGCCCACGACCGGGCGTCGGCGCTGATGAGGCGCACGATGTCGGGGACGAGTTCGCAAGCGCCGAGGACGGCGACGATTCCCCACACCCACGCTGCTGCGCGTGAGGAGCCGCGCGGCGGGGCGATCCCGGGTTCGGGGGGCGTAGCCGGGGGAGTGCCGGTGGGCGCTTGAGCGGCGCCGAGCGGGGCCTGCTGTGCGGGTGCAGTGCGCAGGGCATACTCGTCGATAATGACGGCGGCTGCGAGTACGGCCACGAAGAGCAGGGCGAAAACTGCAACAGCCGTCCACGAATAGTCCATGTAGCGGAACATGATCACGGGGAAGGCGAGCGGGACGAGCACGGCGTGCGCCCCATAGGCGGAGCGCACCGTAGGAACCGCCGTCATGATGAGGACGACGACGAGGACGATGGCGTTCATCATCGAAAGGTCGCTCGTCAGGAGGATGGCGATGAAAGCGGAAGCAAAGAGGCAGTATCCCGCCCAAATGCGGACCCGCGCGTGGAGGGGGATGAATGCGACGGCGAGGGCGCACACGCCGGTACCGGCCGCGAACACGACTCCGCCCCATGGCGGCGCTGAATTCGAGACGAGGGTGGTCGCGTCGAGGCTCTTGAATGCGGCGAGCATCGCAATGACGGGGGTCCCGAGCCACCCGAACGCCCAGTTGTCCGAGCCGCGGGCATCGGGGCGGACGCTTCGGATAACGAGCACGTATTGGGCGAGGACGACCAGCCCGAGGCATGCCGAGACGATGGCGGCGCCGAGGTCGGTGGTAGTCGCGGCGAGGTCCGTTCGGGCGGCTGCCAGCGCGGCGACGCCGACGACGAGGCTCGTCATGAGATACCACGGGCGGGAGGCGTCGCTCGTGCATGTGGGGGCGACGACGGCGGTGACCGCCGACAGGGCGATGACATAGGCGAGGATCGCGACGAGCCCCATGAACGCCTGATCGGGGACCTGCGCGGAATATGTGGCGGTGACACCCACAGTCGTGATGCCGCCGATTGCGGCGATCACCCACGTCATCGGCAATCGGGTCCGCGCTCCGAGGATGACGAGGACAATCCCCCACAGGCACAGCAGGGACAGTGCGGTGAGGGGGGAGACGATGCCCCCGAGAATGACCGCCCCGACGACGGCGACGAAGCCGAGGCCGCCGCCGGTTCCCATGAGGGTCGCTGCGGGGACGCCCGTCGGCGCGCCCTGTGCTCCGCGGGAGTGCGAACGAATGCCGAGCCGGGTGCCGATGCCGGTCAGGACGAGGGCGAGTGCGCCGACTGCGCCGACTTTGGCGACATCGGGGATCGTGTTCCACAGGAGGGCGATGAGGCTGCCCGCTGCGAGGAAGATGAGGAGGGCGGCGGCGCCGGACAGGGCGTACTGCCCGAGTGCTTGTTCGCCGATGCGCCGCTGTGGACGCACCTCCTGCTGCTGCGTGAACTGTTGCTGGGCGGCCGGAGCGTGAGGTGTGTGCGGCCGGGGGACTTGCGACGCGGGAGCCGCACTTGGAGGGGCCGCCTGAATGGGAGGCGGAGACTGGGCCGGTGGCATCGCCGAGGGCGCGAAGCGCTGATCCGCCGATCTGGCGAAGGGATTCACGGGGGTCGTTGCGCTGACGCGGAACTGCGGCGCCGCAGCCTGGACTGCGGTTTGCCGGTTCGGCGCTTGCACCGGGCGGACCGGAGCGGATTGAGTCGTCGGCGGTGCGACGACCCGCGCCTGCTGCAGTGCGACGGTGAGCTGGGTGATCTCGCGGGACAGGCGAGTGATCTGCTCGCTCAGAGTGTCCAGGGATACGTGATCGGCTTCAGTGTCAGGAGCCGACGAGGTCGACAGTTGCCCGCCCTCGTCGCCCGTTCGGCCCTGGACCTGCGGATCGCCATATGGATCGTTCATGATGCCCCTCGTCAACGACAGTGCTTGTGAGGATAATAAACATGAACCGGCAATGATGAACAGAGTCGTACTACGATCATCGTGTGGGAACAGCACTCGTTACAGGCGCCACCTCAGGGCTCGGCGAAGAATTCTGTTGGCAACTGGCAGTCGCCGGACACGACCTCGTCCTCGTCGCTCGGCGCAAGCCTCTCCTCGACGACCTTGCGATGCGTCTGCGCAATGTTGCGGGCGTCAATGCGGAGGTCATTGTCGCCGACCTCACGAATCCGGATGAGCTCGCCTTCGTCACCGCCCGTCTCGATGAATCGGGAGCACCCGGCGGTCCTGCACCTGTCGGATTGCTCGTCAACAATGCGGGATTCGGTCTGGGCAGGGCATTCGCCGACGATGACCTCGACCGTGAACTGGGCGCGCTCGACGTCATGGTCCGCGCCGTCATGGTCCTCAGCCACCACGCCATCCGATCGATGCGCGCCCGCGGTCGCGGCGCGATCCTCAACGTCGCCTCCGTCGCGTCGCGCACGGGTGCAGGCACCTATTCCGCGCACAAGGCGTGGATCGTTGCTTTCACGGAGGGGCTGTCCGAAGAGCTGCGCGGCACCGGTGTCACGGCCTCATGCGTGTGTCCGGGGCCCACGAAGACACCGTTCTTCGACAACGCGGGCGTCGACATGTCGGGCACCCCCGACTGGATGATGTCCACTCCCGAAGAGGTCGTCACAGAGGCCCTCGATGCGGTGCGCGTCGGGCGGGTCCTCGTTACGCCGACGCCCACCTACAAAGTGATGATGGCGGCGATGAAGATCGCGCCGCGCTCAGTGGTGCGCCGCGTCATGCGCTCCGTCCCCCACATGTGACCGTTTCTACTCGTCACAGGTGATAACGGCCGTTCAGTCGCCGTCCATCGGAGAGCTATTGGCGTAGTACTGTCATTTTTTGACATTTCTTAATGCGAGACGGAGCTCATAGGATTACGAGATCCGTCTAGTAAGTTGTGCGACATGCTCGTGGTGCGATAATGAAGGTGATTCTCTTTTTTTGAGGAGTGGGCACGTATATTATTACGCGTTCGTTCAGGCACTCACTCCTTCGAGTCGCTGTGTTGTTGTTCGCTGTCATCGCATTGGTGGGTCCTGTAGAGGGAATGCATCGCAGATCATCGATTCGACATAACCCGATGCGTCACGGCGCCGTGCTCTCGGGCATGGCGCCGTCACCGCTTGTTCATGCAGGCATAAACACAAACACAGATTGACGGCTAGGATGGGTGCCACGACCGGGGAAGTGCCTCGCACAATGAGTACCCTCAACAATCGGCCGAAGCGAAGCGGGAGAACACATGCGGCCACTGCGCGCGCCACTGATCCGGACAGCCCTGAGCGCCTGCGTAGCGCTCGCCCTCATGCTTCCTCTGACGGCGACCGCGAATGCCGACGAGACCGAGGCCGCGTACACACCTGTCTCAGGACAGAGTTCAGACAGCAGCGACCAGCAATTCAGCCCAGCAGAGGACACAGACTCGGCTGAGCATCACAGTGCGCCGGAGACAGACCTGGATGCGAGCAGCGCCGACTCCTCCGATGCTCTACAGTCGCAGAAACGCTCCGCAGCCGATTCGACGCTGGTCACTCTTGCCGATATCGGCGGCACCGGTTCGTGGCAGGCGTTTGACGGCAAATGGAAGTGGCGCGGCGATGACGGCGTCGTCCTGCGCTCGCAGTGGGCGCGCATTCACGGCAACTACTACTACTTCGGCGCCGATGAGTTCATGCGCACGGGATGGTTCGCCGAGGACGGCAAATGGTTCCATTGCGCTCCCTCCGGCGAAGCGAACCTCGGTTGGGTTTTAGACGGCGGTGCCTGGTATTACCTGGATCCTGCGACGGGAGTGATGGGCGTCGGGTTGGTGAAGGTCAGTGGGGAATCGTATTTCTTCACCAATTCGGGCGCAATGGTGACGGGGTGGGGTCACTCGGGCGAGGGGTGGAGGTTCTTTTCCAACAGCGGTGCGATGGTGACCGGTTGGGTTTTAGACGGCGACATCTGGTATTACCTGAATCCTGCGACGGGCGTCATGCGCACCGGTTTCTTGACGCAGGGCGCAGCCACCTACTTCCTCGCTGATTCGGGCGCAATGGCGACCGGGTGGTTCCACCACTTCGACGGGTGGCGCTTCTACGCCTCCTCCGGTGCCGAAATATTCGCGTGGCACAGAGTCGGAACCGCGTGGTACTACTTCGACACGAAATCCGGCATCATGGCGACCACCGACCAGACCGTCGGCGGGACCCGCTACAGGTTCCAGGCCAATGGCGAATGGATCAACTATCAGGCGCCCACCGGCTACCTGCAGCCGACCTCGTCGATCACTCCGCTGGGGTTGGACACCAACCAACTGACATGGGGGATGAACGGCGTCAAGGTCCGCATTGTCCAACAGCGCCTCGGCATCTGGAACTCGGGGACCCTCGCATCCGTCGATGCGACCTTCCAGCGGGCGGTTCGCAATTTCCAATCCCGAGCGGGTCTGCCCGTGACGGGGATTGTCGATCAACGCACATGGAATGCCCTGGGAATCGGGTACTCCTGGTACGTCGACCAGTATCAGGCGACGCCGATCTCCGTCAGTGCTTCGCGCGAAGAACACATCGAAGCGATGATCGGATATGCGTGGAACCAGGTAGGTTCCTCCTACACGTGGGGTGGGGCGGGCCCCTACGATCTGGGATTCGACTGCTCCGGCCTCGTCCTGCAGGCGATGTATGCGGGCGGCATCGACCCGCAGCCGATTACCGTCGTCAAACATGGGTTGCCCTCGTATCGCACGTCGCGAGAGTTGTACAACCACTCGGCACTCATGTACAAGCCGTTGTCGGAGCGCCGACGCGGGGACCTCATCTTCTACAAGACCGACGGAGTCGTTACCCACGTCGCCCTCTATATCGGCAATGATCAGGTTATTCACACGGATTGGATGGGGCGCCCCGCCCGCATTCAGCACATGACCGTCGGATATGGGTGGTCGAACACTGCCCCCTGGGTGGCTCGCCCCTTCCCATGACCGGGCGCGGTCCGATGCCGGGCGCCGACTCGAGGCTGCAGCGGTATCAGAACAGGATCGGCCAGTGCGGCAGGCACTGCGATAAGGTGATGTGGGAAGAGTTCACCGCGTCCACTGCCGCCGCATATTCGGGATCGCGCTGCGGTTCCCGCCCCATTTTGATATTCGCCTCGGCTTGCGCGGGGTCGGCGAATTCGCTCACCGTGGGGTTGGACAGCAGCGTGAGCGCAGCGGTATACGAGTCGAGGGCGTCCAGCGCCTCCGTCGCCGTATCATCCATCGCAGCCGATGCCATGTCATTACGGTATTCGGAGGCGAAGGCGATGACGAAAGAGGACCATGCGGTGACTGAGGATGCGGAGTCGCCCGAGTCGCGTGCCGATATGAATGCCCTCCCCTCGTCCATGGCATCAAGAGCCTCGGCCAGGACCCCGTCCATTGCAGCGCACCCATCCGACGGGGCGTCGCCCCGGCTCCTCCTGATTGCGGCGAGGGGGCGGATTGCTCGGACTGCGAGGATTGCGCAGTCGGGGAGGAGGGCGAGCATGCGGCCAGCGCCATGGCGCCGATCACCAATGCCACCCCAGCTACGCGCCGACTCATTCTCATATCTCCTCCTCGTCCGTGCCGCCCGCTGGGGCGGGAATGCTCAGGCCAGGTCGAGGTCGGCCAGGTTGAGGGCATGGAAGTAGGGGAATCCCTCTGCTTCAATGCGCTCCTTCGCACCGGTCGCCCGGTCCACGATGACGGCGACTGCGACGACTGTGGCGCCTGCCTCGGTCAATGCGTGCGCGGCCTCCAGAGGGGAGCCGCCCGTCGTGGACGTGTCTTCCAGGACGACGACCGGTTTGCCCGTGACGTCCGGGCCCTCAATGCGGCGCTTCATGCCGTGGTCTTTGGCGGCCTTGCGTACTACGAATGCGTCGAGGTCGAGGCCGCGTGAGGCCGCTGCGTGCATCATCGCGGCGGCGACGGGGTCGGCTCCCATGGTGAGTCCGCCGACGGCGGCATAGTCGACGCCGGGGGTGAAACCCGCTTCTTCAAGCAGATCGAGCATGACGTGCCCGATAAGGGGTGCGGCCTCGTGGTGGAGGGTCGCGCGGCGCATATCGACGTAGAAGTCGGATTCTCGCCCCGACGCGAGGGTCACCTTTTCGTGGATGACCGCCAGCTCTTTGACGAGGCCGGCCAAGCGGTCCTTATGAGAGTCATTCGTCATGGCCCCAGCCTAATGCGCGGGCCGCATCCGAGGGGATTGGACGCGGCCCAGTGGACGGGAACACGAGTGCGGGTCAGTTGGAGACGGCCTCCACCAATTCGATGAGTTCCCCGATGCCCTCGTGGATGCCGAATGGTCGGAACGGGTAGTTCTCCACCTGCTCCAGACAGGTTGAGCCCGACAAGACGAGGTGTGTGCGCAGACCGGCCTCGACGCCCGCCTGGATGTCGGTGTCCATGCGGTCCCCGACCATGGCGGCGCTCTCGGAGTGCGCGCCGATCTTATTGAGTCCGGCGCGGATCATCACCGGGT
Source organism: Actinomyces mediterranea (assembly GCF_900155595.1). Taxonomy (GTDB): domain Bacteria; phylum Actinomycetota; class Actinomycetes; order Actinomycetales; family Actinomycetaceae; genus Pauljensenia; species Pauljensenia mediterranea. Next base: position 645,309 of record NZ_FTPB01000004.1, on the reverse strand, counting down.
TCGGCTTGCCGATGAAGTAGGGGGTTTTGCCTGTGGCGGCGGTGATCATCGCGGCGATGGAACCCGTGGCGGGCAGGGTGCCTTCATCGGAGGGGCCGGTGACGTCGGGGTTCGTGGCGATGAACTTCGCGCCCCGCTCAATGAGGCGGATTGCGTTGGTCAGCGCATTGAAATCGTAGGAGCGGGTCTCCCCGAGGACGACGTATTCCGGATCCTGGTCCGTCATGATGTAGCCCGCGCCGTGCAATGCCGTCGTCAGGCCCGCTTCTCCGATGACGAATGCTGAAGAGTCGGGGGACTGCTGCGCGAGGAAGGCGGCGGTGGCGTTCGCCGAGGTCCAGATGTGCTCTTCGGGCACGTCGAGGCCCGAGCGCTCGAGCCTCGCCGACAGGTCGCGGTTCGTAAAGATCGAGTTATTCGTCAAGACCAGGAACGGGTAGCCCTGGCGGCGCAATGCGTCGAGGAATTGCTCGGCGCCGGGCAGCGCCCGGTTCTCCTTGACGAGGACGCCGTCCATATCCGACAGCCACGCGGACACCGGCGGCATTTCAGTAAGGGGCGTGGATGCGTGAAAACTCATCATGGCTTCATCCTAGGTGTTGAAGGCTTGCGCGCTCAGCTTCTAGTGGATGAAGACACAAATGTCTCCCGTACAGCGGCGTGACATGAAGGGCGCATGATCTCCGAGAGTCCTGAGTGGCTCATCCTTTGGTTTACGGGGGGCGCCTCGTGTCTGTGCGTTATTTATCAGGAACTGTGGCGGGTTCGAGATGACCTGAGTCAGAGTGGGCGTACGGCGCCTTCGTGGAAGGGGCGTGCGCCCGATACGAGGGCCTGACGCCCGGGGTTGCGGATGCCCGCACCTGATGCCCGGGTCTTATGTGCTCGGCCTCACCGGGGCACGGGGACCGGGCCGTTGTCAGTCCGCGGGATCGGCGTCGACGGCACCCTGCACATCGTTGAACAAAAGGTTGGAGACCTCGAGTTGGACGTAGTCGATCTTCGGGATGTCGTGCAAGACCAGCGGGTCGTCGGAGGAGGTCTGCAGGGTGAGGGTGCCGCACCCGAAAAACCTGTCGATGAGATCGCGCTCGTTGGCGACATCGGAGATGCGCGACAGCGGCAGGTCGTGGCCGCGCCGGTTAAGGATGCCGTGGCGCGTGATGACTCGCTTCGAGGTGAGGGTGTAGGTGGTGGTCGCCCACCGCAGGAGAGGCGCGACGAACAGGGGAATCGTCGCGACGACGACGATCGCCCACACGAAGGCGTGGCTGAAGGGCGCCCATTCGGGCGGCATGACGATCGACGCGGCGACGCCGACGGCCAGGAGGAGGATCTCGCCGATGATGTTGGCGAGGATCGCCTTGATGTGGGTTCGCATGTGTCGGACGATGACTTCATCCTTGGACAGGAGGTGTGCGCGCGGTGCCATGCCCCCATCCTGCCATCTCGCGCGCCTCGTGGCACTATCGTGGGCGCGGTGAACGATATGAACGACGAGGCCGAGCGTCGCGGCGTCGGCCCGTGGGAAGGGCCGGCGCCCCGGGGCGACCATTACGATCCGGAGCTGCTCGCAAACGGCGACTGGCGCAATGTGGAGGACCGCTACCGGTATTGGACGATGGAGGCGATCCGTGAGGACATCGCCCGGCGCTCCCTTCCCTTCGAGGTGGCGATCGAGAACCTCGGTCACGATTTCAACATCGGGTCGATTGTGAGGACGGCGAATGCACTGGGGGTGCGGGCCGTTCACATTGTGGGCCGCAGGCGGTGGAATAGGCGCGGTGCGATGGTGACCGACCGTTATCTGCGGGTCGACCATATGGCCGATGCGACAGAACTTGCCGCCCACTGCGCCGGACACGGCCTCGCCCTCGTCGGAGTCGACAATGTCGACGGATCGCTCCCCTTGGAGTCCACGCCGCTGCCGTCACTCTGCTGCCTCGTCTTCGGGGAGGAATCCGCAGGGCTCAGCGATGACATGCGGGCCGCATGCGAGATGATCGTCCACATCGCACAGCGGGGGTCGACGCGGTCGATGAATGTCGGACACGCGGCGGCGATCGTGATGTGGGCGCACGCATCCGAGCTCGCCTCCTTTGAGGACTGACGAGGGCGACCGGCGGCCGATGCGAATATGTGCAGTCGGTTCGGGACTTCGATCCTCGCGATGACGGGGCGGGGTATGAGACAATCAACACTGACGGATTTGTCATTCGATTAGGAGGCTCCTGTGCCTATCGCAACCCCTGAGGTCTACGCCGAAATGCTGAACCGCGCGAAGGAAGGCAAGTTCGCCTACCCCGCGATCAACATCACCTCCTCGCAGACCGTTACCGCAGCCATCCAGGGCTTCGCCGAGGCGGAGTCCGACGGCATCATCCAGGTCTCCGTCGGCGGCGCCGAGTACGCGTCCGGCTCGACCATCAAGAACCGCGTCACCGGCTCCCTCGCCATTGCCGCATACGCGACTGAGGTCGCGAAGAACTACGGCGTCACCATCGCCCTGCACACCGACCACTGCGCCAAGCAGAACATCGATTCGTGGATCCGCCCCCTCATGGAACTCGAAGCCGAGCAGGTGGCCCGGGGCGGACTGCCGACCTTCCAGTCGCACATGTGGGACGGTTCCGCTGTTCCGCTCGCTGAGAACCTCGAAATCGCGAAGGAGATGCTCGAACTCTCCGTCAAGGCGAACACGATCCTCGAGGTTGAGATCGGTGTCGTCGGCGGTGAAGAGGACGGTGTCGTCGGCGCGATCAATGAGAAGCTCTACACGACCACCGAGGACGCCCTCAAGACCGTTGAGGCTCTCGGCATGGGCGAGAAGGGCCGCTATCTCACCGCGCTCACCTTCGGCAATGTGCACGGCGTGTACAAGCCGGGCCACGTGAAGCTGCGTCCGGAGATCCTCGGCACCATCCAGGAAGAGGTCGCTGCGAAGATCGGTTGGAAGAATGATCGCCCGTTCGACCTGGTCATGCACGGCGGCTCCGGCTCGACCGCCGACGAGATCGCTCTGGCCGTTGCCAACGGCGTCATCAAGATGAACGTCGACACCGACACCCAGTATGCCTTCACCCGTCCCGTCGTCGAGCACATGTTCCGCAACTACGACGGCGTCCTCAAGATCGACGGTGAGGTCGGTAACAAGAAGATGTACGACCCGCGCTCGTGGGGCAAGGCGGCGGAGGCCGGCATGGCCGCCCGCGTCGTCGAGGCCTGCCAGCGCCTCGGCTCGGTCGGCACCAAGATGAAGTGAACCGCTGATCCGTCGATCGGTATCGCGTGACTGAGGGCCTCGGCTGATCCCATCGGCTGGACCTGCTGGGGTGGGGCCCGGGGAGCAGTTCAGCTCTCCCCGGGCCCCACCCTGGTCTTCGTCCTCCGCCGTTGTGGCGATTCAACAGGGGACACCGGAGTGGGGAAACGCTTCTGTTTCACGCGCTCCCGGTAGATCGTCAATCATCACTATCAGAGGGATTTCCCATGAAGAGTTTTCGCGTTCTCGTCGCCATCATTCTCGGTTTCTGCGTCATGGGGTTGGGGGCGTGCGCCCCTGAGAAGGAGGAGCCGGTCGCGTACAAGCCCGTGCTCTACCTGTATCCGCAGGACGACCTTCGGCTTCAGGTGGGCGTCGACGTCGATGGCACAGTGACGTCCTCGTATCCCGTCCTCGCGCCCTCCGCGGACGCCGGTGCCGAGGGCGAGTGGTCGGTTTCGGCTTGCCCCGATGGGACGTTGATGGACGCGCGGGGGCGCGAATACCCGTCCCTGTTCTGGGAGGGGCGCGTGAATGTCGCATGGTCGCAGAAGGAGGGCACTGTCGTAGCAAGGGATGACGTCGTGCCCTTTTTGGAGCGCACTTTGGCCGCTCAGGGCCTTACTGATCGCGAGGCGGCGGACTTCATCACCTTCTGGGCGCCGCGCTTGCAGGCGAACGACTATTCCCTGGTGACTTTCGCGACGGATCAGTACACTCCGGCGGTACGGTATTCGTTCACCGACGAGCAGGGGCGCGAGGCGTCACCGGAGACGTTCATCCGGGTGTTCATGGTGTTCTCGAAGGCGGATGCGTCAACGAGGGCCGAGCCGCAGGAGTTCACCGCCCCGCCCTCGCGAACAGGTTTCACCGCCGTCGAATGGGGTGGCAGCGAACTCGACTGATCGGCGGTCGGCGCCGAGGCCGCGCCAGCCAGGATACGGGAAAGGAACGAGTCCTCCTCTACGAGGTCGTGGCCGATAGGCGTCGGATCCTCAGGGAAATCCTCGTTGACGTTCGCACCATGACTGAAACCTTCATTTTCGAGCGCGAAGGACGGACCGTCACCCTCTTCGGAGATCTTGAAGACGATGAACGCGCTCGCGCTCACGCGATGGTGGTCGCCGAGAATGAGACGTATCTCGGCGCCTTCGGAGCCGAAGGAATCAGCCCCGTCGCCGATGCCCGTCACTGGTTCGAGGATGAACTGACGATCATCCATCCCCGTTCCGCCTATGTCCATCTTCCCGCCACTTCAACCGTGACGCCGTCTTCGCCGAAGCGATGAACTCTGGACTGACCCGCGCGGATACGGGAATAGTGGGACTCGAGTTCGAGGAGATGAAAATCGGAGCGCTTCCCCTTGATGCCGAGGCGACTGATGATCTCGTCGAAGAACTGCGCGAGAAGGGAGGTAACTTCGTCGTCGGTTTGAACGGGGATGACGCGATCCTGCTCTACGTGAACAACGAGGGCGGCCCGGAGGTGAAGCGCCTTGTTGCCCGTCACCACCTCGAAACAGGGGCGGGTGCCGATGAGTGTTGTTCGTGCACCCTTCCTCTTCGTGAAGAATCCGATGGCACACGCAGGTTCATGAATCTCCTGCCGGTGCTCTTCCAGCTCCGCGAAGAGGATTCGCAGGGCGTCTTCATCATCGATGAGTTGGAGAATTCAATGCATCCCAAGCTCACCGAGAACTTCGTCGCTTCATTCTTCGAAGGGCTGGATTCCGAGGATCGACACCAACTCATCTTCACCACCCATGAGATCCAGCTCATGCGCTCCGACCTGTTGCGCAGGGATGAAATCTGGCTGACGGACAAAGTTGACGGCGAATCCCAGTTGACGCGTCTGTCCGACTTCTCCCGAGACGGTGTTCGCAAGGATGCTGATCTGCTCGGTTTCTACATGTCCGGACGAATCGGTGGAATTCCGCGCATCTGAGGTGATGCGATCATGGCACGGGCACAGAAGTCAAGACCGCAGGATCGTTATCGAGGAGTACGTTGCGAGGGGACTCGTCAACCGCGCACCGAACTCTTTTTCTCCGTTGAAGGAAAGACTGAAGAACAGTACAATCGCTCACTCTTGGATACCCGATATAAGGAGCGATTCGTTCCGACATTTCTTCCAAGAGTGGGGTCGCGGCGATATACGAAGACCTCTCTTATCAACCTTATTGACGCCGCCCGCAATGAAGAGAGGACTTGGAGCCGTCGAAACCGTGGACTGATCTGAATCATTTGTGACCTTGATGAGAACTCAGTGCATGACGATGTCCTTATGGCGCTGGGTGCTTTATGACCATCGATAGGGATACCCAGGTGTATTGGTGGCTCGAAACGGTCTTAATGCACCTTATGGCGCTGGGTGCTTTATGACCACCAAGACCGCGAAAACCATCACCGTCACGATCACACCCGTCTTAATGCACCTTATGGCGCTGGGTGCTTTATGACTCAGACTCGTATCCGCCTGATCGGCGGCTCTGGTGTCTTAATGCACCTTATGGCGCTGGGTGCTTTATGACAGGCCAAGGCAATGATTCGTACCATCCGAGAGACAACGTGTCTTAATGCACCTTATGGCGCTGGGTGCTTTATGACGTATAAACTGGGCGCTGTTGATTCTGATACTGATTGTCTTAATGCACCTTATGGCGCTGGGTGCTTTATGACTATTCAGTGATGCGATTGTTGCAGCACTTATCGCAGCGTCTTAATGCACCTTATGGCGCTGGGTGCTTTATGACGCACCGTACACTCCCTGGGGTGATGTATGCGACGAGCGTCTTAATGCACCTTATGGCGCTGGGTGCTTTATGACTTCAAGCGAGACAAAGCGGCCGCTTGCTGTTTTGCACAGTCTTAATGCACCTTATGGCGCTGGGTGCTTTATGACAGGCTAGCGTAGTCGCCTCGAAAGCGTTTTCTTTGATGTCTTAATGCACCTTATGGCGCTGGGTGCTTTATGACGGATGAGAAAACAGGCGAATGCTTTGTTCGACATCATGTCTTAATGCACCTTATGGCGCTGGGTGCTTTATGACACCCGAATAACTGCTACGGAGGTATGTTAGTCCCCGTCTTAATGCACCTTATGGCGCTGGGTGCTTTATGACGCGAGCGCAGGTAGCTCTGCGCAGCGCGCAGAGTACCGGGTCTTAATGCACCTTATGGCGCTGGGTGCTTTATGACCGGCGTTTAACCGGGCGTATAATCCTTCGGATAGTAAAGTCTTAATGCACCTTATGGCGCTGGGTGCTTTATGACGGCGATGCGCGTCCCGCCGTCGGCGATGAGCAGGCGGTCTTAATGCACCTTATGGCGCTGGGTGCTTTATGACCGGAAGAAGCCCCTGTCACGCGGGGTATCGAGACGCTCGTCTTAATGCACCTTATGGCGCTGGGTGCTTTATGACCGAAATCGCAAACCACGCGGATGGCGGTGCGCTGAGGTCTTAATGCACCTTATGGCGCTGGGTGCTTTATGACCCTCGAAGGCGAGATCAATCGCGCGCTCATCAAAGCGTCTTAATGCACCTTATGGCGCTGGGTGCTTTATGACCAGGTGATGCGGCGCGCCTGGAGTGTTCCCGTGATGATCGTCTTAATGCACCTTATGGCGCTGGGTGCTTTATGACGATTGTCACGATGACTGACGAAGAGACTGGGGAAGAGTCTTAATGCACCTTATGGCGCTGGGTGCTTTATGACCGAAATGTCGTGGGCATTGACCGCGTACTACGTGCGTCTTAATGCACCTTATGGCGCTGGGTGCTTTATGACCGTTATATTCGTTAGAGACTACAACGTTCATTAATTGTGGTCTTAATGCACCTTATGGCGCTGGGTGCTTTATGACTGTCAAAGGCGATTGCGCCAATGTACCCGTGTACCGTCTTAATGCACCTTATGGCGCTGGGTGCTTTATGACTCTGAATCCAAGCGCCCCCTAGCAGCGCTGCACAGCGCGTCTTAATGCACCTTATGGCGCTGGGTGCTTTATGACTGGCCGAGTCCACCGCTCACTGAAAGGAGTTCGCGTCTTAATGCACCTTATGGCGCTGGGTGCTTTATGACCGGGAAGTCGATATCCATGAGTCTTCCTCCTCGGTGTCTTAATGCACCTTATGGCGCTGGGTGCTTTATGACCGATGAGTCCGGGAGAGTGGACGCGAGTTTCAGGTGCGAGTCTTAATGCACCTTATGGCGCTGGGTGCTTTATGACTGGACGGTCGCTGCACGATCGGGTTTTTCGCGGACAATGTCTTAATGCACCTTATGGCGCTGGGTGCTTTATGACTCGCAGGCTCGTCGCCAAGAATCTCCGAAAAGAGGTGCGTCTTAATGCACCTTATGGCGCTGGGTGCTTTATGACTCGCAGGCTCGTCGCCAAGAATCTCCGAAAAGAGGTGCGTCTTAATGCACCTTATGGCGCTGGGTGCTTTATGACCGGGAAGTCGATATCCATGAGTCTTCCTCCTCGGTGTCTTAATGCACCTTATGGCGCTGGGTGCTTTATGACTGCACGGGGAGAGTCTCCCGGCGGGAGCGCCACAGGCACGTCTTAATGCACCTTATGGCGCTGGGTGCTTTATGACCATATGAGATGAATGCTTCTCAGGAAACACTATTCAAGTCTTAATGCACCTTATGGCGCTGGGTGCTTTATGACGGACCTCGGCCGCGCCGTACATGCGCCACGCGAGTCTTAATGCACCTTATGGCGCTGGGTGCTTTATGACCCCCAAATTGCTTGGGACTAGCGACGACTTGTGGATGCCGTCTTAATGCACCTTATGGCGCTGGGTGCTTTATGACGTCTAACAGGACGATGCTCATAATAGCGGGTTCGCTGCCGTCTTAATGCACCTTATGGCGCTGGGTGCTTTATGACGACGCAATCGACTCGCTACGCTTGTCAAAAATGCGGGCGTCTTAATGCACCTTATGGCGCTGGGTGCTTTATGACCACCTACACACAACACGAACGGAGAAGACGAAATGAAGTCTTAATGCACCTTATGGCGCTGGGTGCTTTATGACTCTTCAAGGGGCTGGCGCAAGGAGTCGAGAACGCTCGTCTTAATGCACCTTATGGCGCTGGGTGCTTTATGACCGTCGCCACCGCACCACTCGAATCATTCAAATCGTCTTAATGCACCTTATGGCGCTGGGTGCTTTATGACAGGCGGAGCCTCACCGACTGGGCGTGAGTGTTGGGAAGTTCGTCTTAATGCACCTTATGGCGCTGGGTGCTTTATGACCCTCCCTCCTGGGGATGTCCTGCGATCAGGCAAGATACCAGGAAGATCGCCACTGGCTCGGGAAGCACCAAACAAGCCAACAAGCACAACCTCATTTAACCACATTTTTGCTGATCATGGGGCTGTCGCCACCGATAGACGAACAAAGCGTTCGTCCGCCGGATTTTGGAGCAAAGCTCACAGGACGTCGGTGTCAGCGGGACGATCGAGACGATGCACGTGAAAGACGCTCACAGGACGGTCGCAGCGGCAATAATACACAGTAAACATTCAGTGTAGGGAGAGCTGATGGACAGTGGATCAAGACGAGGGGGGCGTCATGCGCTTGCGGCATCTCGGCCGTCCGGGCACTTCTTCGGACAGCCTGTAGATCGCCTGCGTGCCAGTATGTCTGATACCGCTGGAGGTTGTTCAGTGTCTCCAGTGTTCATGCAGTTATCTTCAATCGAAGTCCTCGAACGGGCGTGGCAGTCCGTCCTTACTCGAGATGCACACGACGGTGTTCTTCAACGGCAAAGCAAGAAGATAATCAAAGACTCCGATGCATTCCTAGTCGATCTATCAGCACTGCTTCGGAGCGGAACATACGAACCGGAGCCGCTCAACCGCATCGACATTTCCAAAGGGGCCTACGACAAGACTCGGACACTCAGTATCCCTACAATCCGAGACCGGGTAGTCGAACGTGCAGTCGTCGACACGATAGCTTTCGGTGCTGACCTCGTTCAATCATCCTGCTCCTTCGCCTACCGGACAGGAATCGGAGCCGACGACGCCATTCACCACGTCGCAACACTCAGAGACGAAGGCTACCAGTATGTCCTGCGCACCAACATCGAAGACTTCTTCCCCCACGTCAATCTCGAACATGCACTTGAAGCCCTCCCCGCCTCTCTTCAAGAACGCGACCTTCTCGCCCTCGTCCGACTCATCGCCATGCCCGGACGTGCGCGAGGTCGCCAACGCTCCCGAAGCGGAGGCGTTGCACAAGGCTCGTGTTTGTCACCCCTGCTCGCCAACCTATCCCTCACCCGATTCGACCACGCTATATGCGATGCAGGATACGGGTACGCTCGATTCGCTGACGACATCGTCGTGTGCTCACCGCGTGACCAAGACATCCTCGACGCCATCGATCTGCTCAGCGACCTCGCTGCCGCATACGAACTGACTCTCAACCAGGACAAGACAACTATGACTTCATTTGACGAGGGCTTCTGCTATCTCGGTGTCGACTTCACGAAAACACGACCGGAATCAGGCCCGCACCATGACATCAAAGGACAGTCTGATCCGAATCATGTCATCTACGTCGGACGCGACGGTGCCCGCGTCCATGTGACAAAAGGTCGGCTCATCGTCGATGGCTCCGATGGGCTTCCTCAAATGTCGATTCCGCAGCGAGCGGTCAGCCGCATCGTATTGACAGGTAGCGTCGGATTGTCGGTCGGGGCGCGATCCTGGGCGCTCTACAACGACATTGACGTCATATGTCTGTCTCGCAGAGGGAGTTACCTCGGGCAGCTGGCGGGTCCCCGATCCACCGTCAACGCTCGCCGACTGCTCGCTCAGGCAGAATTCAGCGGTGACGAAGACAAACGCCTTCCCCTCGCGCGGTCTATCGTCAGAGCGAAGCTGCGCAACCAAGTCCATGTTCTCAACCGAATCGGTCGTCGAGACGCGGATAATGATGTGAAATCCGCCGTGCGAGAGGTGAGGACCCTCGCCGAGGACATCATCCATGCCGATTCAATCAATGAGATCATGGGACTGGAAGGAGCCGCATCCACTGCGTACTATGCCGCTCTGTCCTCGCTGGTCCCTGAAGATGTTGTGTTCCATGGACGCAGCCGTCGGCCACCGCGAGATCTCGCAAACGCTGCCCTGTCCTACTGCTACGCTATTCTGCTCGGAGAATGTACAGGCGCACTTTTCGCCGCAGGCCTTGAACCGTCGCTGGGGATACTCCACTCGTCAACCGACAAACGGCCGAGTCTCTCACTCGACCTCATGGAAGAGTTCCGACCGCTCCTCGTCGATTCGACAGTGATGGCGCTGCTGCGGATGCATCGCCTTCGCCCCGAACACGCCACCACTGCTCCGGGCAATGAGGACGGCGTGTGGCTCACCCGAGAGGGGAAGAAAACCGTGGTCGACGGATATGAGGCTACGATGCAACGGCATGTGAAGGGCGCGCTTCCGGGATTCGCTGGAACCTGGCGCCGACATATCCATCATGAAGCCCAACTGTTGGGGCGAGCGATCATGGAACCTGACTACACGTGGACCGGCGTCGCATGGCGATGACCTACATCGTCGCCTACGACATCGCCGCCAATAGAAGGCGGAACCGAGTCGCTCATGCTCTTCAGAGCTGGGGATACAGAATCCAAGAGTCCGTGTTCCAGCTGCGACTCGAAACCGGCGATCTAGATGCGGTGCGACATAAGCTTGACTCGATTATTGACGCAGCAGACGATGTCATTCATATCTACCCGGTGTGTGCCTCGTGCGCGGCGCGGTCAGAAGTCCTCGGAACCGCCGTCGCCCTTGACGACGTGGGGCTGTATCGAGGGTTGTGGTGAAGGTGCGAGGGGGAGAGGGGATACCAGCGGAGACGAATTGGAGTGCGACCGGCGCAGAAACGGAATCGGCGGTGGCTGTTGAGAGCGTTGGCGAGCTGATGACGCTCATTGACACTGCGTGAAGTCCTCTACAGGTCAGCCTTCCTTCGGGACGAGACGGCTCAGCGAATGTCCTGCACCGGACTCAGTGCTTCTTCCGCTTTGGAGACCCCTTAGGAATCTCAAGGGGCTTCGTTGCGTCGGTGCCGAAAAGGTCTTGAGGTGAAACGCCGCAGTCCGTTTGAGGGAATCCTGTTTTTGGGTCGGTTCTATTGTTCGCCTTGTTTTCTTCGAGAGACATATATCTCACGGGCACTCCATCGGAGTAACCGAAGGCCGCCCGTTGAAGGGCTTGAATCCACGGCGTCTTCAGCAGTGTTTTTTCCTTGTGGAGGATGAAATCAGTCGCAGGATGAACATGCTCCGCAGTGCCCAAGCATCCACTGAGATCCCGATACATTGCGGCAAGGCCCGAATCCCCGCCCCCGCGCACCGCATGGAGCCCGTCTTCTGCAAGCCGAACCTCGAGCGCGCCAAGGCCGTAGGGTTTTCCGAGTCCCATCCGTAGATAGCCCACGCGGCCTGCGTCCTTTTCGGAGTCGGGAACGAGATTCTCAGGCGTCAGGACCCACACGAGTACGGACAGTTCATTGCTCGTGAGATCCTCGAAGCGAATGCGACAGCGCAGGATGGAGCCAGGAGCGATCCACGACTTCGCAGTCATCCGGACCTTGTCATTCGACTGGTCGACCTTCGTGTTCTGGATTATCTCTTCGGGGAAACTCTGAGAATTGAGTAGCTCACGATGGACAGGGTAGGTAGCTGCTCCTAGGAGCTGTCCCTCGGAAAAATACTCCGAACGGGGGAGAAGCTGATCCTTCTCTTGCGTAGGTGTCGCCCCTCTCCGCGTCGTCAGGAAGCGCCTCGCCGAACTGAGTTTCGGGGAGAGCAGGGGGGCGAGACGACGGGGCTCTGTTGAGAGCTTCACCTCATCGGTGTCGACTGTACCGAAGAGCAGGCGTCCTTTCGAGGAAACATCCCCTCCGCGTGCTCCGCTGGGGGCATCTCCTACGACGTAGCCGAAGAGCCTGTCGGCCGGTGAGGCCTCATCAGCGTGCGACACGGGGAGGACTCTTTGAGCCTTGGCGAGTGCGCGAGGGCTCATCCGGTACGAGCGGCGCCCCACCATCGTCGGGTACACGTCTACGATCTGGTCAGTGCGAGAAGGAGTCCCGTGCTGCGACGAATCCCGGTCTAGATGGACGAAAACAAGCGTACCGGGAACGAGCTTCGAATCCTCTAAGGCTGCTCGATTGAGGAGATGGGCGTCGCCTCCGGGAAGATCATGCTGTTCCCGGTAGGAACGGATGACTGCGTCGTAACGGTCGATGTGATCTTGCGACAGAGAGAGGACGACCCCATCGAGGGACTCGCTCATGTGATCCGTCTTGAAGAAGAACCTCTCGTATTTCTTATCAGAGAAGAGATCGCTCGCATGTTTCTTTTCTGGGCTCGTTCGACAGGGGTATCCCCAGACATTGAGTGTTGTCGGATTGAGCTGAGGAGGGACCCGGAAGAACTCCTCCATCTGATCGTCGACCCACACGCCCGTCACCATGAGATGCTCCGGACCTTTGTCCTCGAGATGCTCCGGACCTTTGTCCTCGAGATGCTCCGGACCTTTGTCCTCGCGCCAACGGGACAATTGGACTTCTGCCTCAACGCCGTGACGAGTGAGGCTCCGGAATCGGGCGAGCACCTGCTCCGGCTGAGGGCGAATTCCTTTCATCGTCATGATCCTCGGGTGCCCTTCGCATACCACCGACACATCATTGCCAGACCCGCAATCGTCTTTGATTTGAGCACTCACAGGACCGGTTCTCCCGAAGCCATCGAGGATCTCCACCCCCAGACCGCCCTCGTACTCGCAGATGCGCCCGGGCAACAATCCGAGGGCTCCTGCAGGATCCGCGCGATAGGTGAGCACCTCGTCGTGATCGCCGAACACGCGGAAGCGCGAGGCCGTGAACAGCTCATAGGCGCGCGAGATCATGCCCTTCACCATCGTCCCCGGAACGATCGGGTGACCAACCGCGTCAATAGGCACCTCTACCGTGGGGCGGCCCTCATCATCCTCAGTCTGTTCTCCGAAGACGAGCGGGGTGCGCACTGTCATCTCCACATCGAGGGACCCCGACCAACGATCCGGCCGCAGACGATCATGTCCCGTCGGCGTCTCGTCGCCGAAGACATCGCTGGGGAGAACGCCTCTCTCGACATAGTCGAGGACGCTTGCGCGGGGAATCGGAACACGATTCACCGCCGAATGGAAAGGCTTGAAATCACTCATGTCAGGCCCACTTCCCGGTCATCAACTCATCGACGAACACGACATTCGAATACGACTGCTCCTCGCAGAAGACCTCAACCGTCGGCATCGTCGCACTTACGGGAACATCGCCCGGCGAGTGCTGAACGTATTCACCTGCACGGCACCAACACGCCTCACCCTTCGACGGATCTGAGAAGACTCGCAGATCCGCGACGTGACTGCCGTTCAACCAACGCAGCTCACGAGCCCACAATCCGTGTCCATGAGCCTCAAGAGCGAAGGAGAGGACCCATAGGCGCAACTCGTACACGGTGGCAAGATCAATGGACTGTCCTCCGCATGCGCGCAGACCGCTCTTATCCGCGACGACACTGAGAGCGCCGACAGTCGTTGAAGCAATCCCGTACCATCTCGTATCCGGGCCAGATTCAACGCGCTCAAGCACCAGACGCGCGTCGCCATTAAGGGGATCGCACTGCCAGGACGCTCGCGTCAGCCTCTTCTGTGACAGCGTCGGACTATTCGAATATGTACTCATTGTCCGCTCCCCTCATGAAGGTAAAGAGACCAGCCACCTGAGGGCAACAGCTCATTGATTCCCCGCAGTCGGGCGAGGATCTCTTCGGCAGTTCCACGCGGATCTCCCGTGCTGCTAATCCGCCAGGGCTGGCCGATGAGTTCTTCAGGGCCGTCGACAGTCAGAGCCTTCATCCGCACTTCACCCAGACCGCGGGTTCCTCGACTGCCGATGGGAAGAGCTCCCGAAGCAAGTTCCGCCAGGGCCAAACCGAGGAGGCACAAAGCTGCGCGCGCATAGTCCGGATCCTGGTCAGGAGAGTCGAGTCGCGTCAACAAGTCAGTGTCGATCTCCAGGCGGATTTCATTCCATCCGTCATCAGGGATCTCCTCCGTGTAAAGCAAACCGTCAACGACCCCTCCGCTGAAACGGTCACCGGCATTGTGAGTCTGACGCTTTGACGAACACCCCTGTGAGAGAGTATCGAGCACACTCAAAGCGCCCTTGACTCCGGAATCTCCGAAAAGAATACGAACGAGGACGGGGTCGCGGCGCAACTGTTCGTGTACCTCGAGATCAGCCCAGTCGTCAATCTGGAGTTCATCTCCATCGGCGATGATAGTGCGAGCGATCCTCGAGCAACGGGCTCGCAAGGCCCCCCGAATGGAGCTGCCCGGAATGACGAAGGGAGAATCTGCACCGTTCATATGAAGGGGCCGGGTGATCTCGGGTGCATCGGGATCACCTTCATCACGTAAGGCTCCACTAGCGATGAGGATTCCAGAAGGGGAAGTCCAAGCGATATCGATAGAGATTCGATCCGATGCCGGTGGGCGGGGCACGAAGTCGAGCTCAACATCATCTCCTCCCCTGTGGAGGGCGATAAGACCCTTCCTGCTCCCCAAATCAGCGCGTCGGCACGATACTTGGGCGTCATCCTTGAGCTTCACACGCCCCCAGCCGACTGAGCGTCTGCCGCCAAAAGCAAGACGGCCCGTATCGAGAAGGGCACTGAGATGCGCGAAGAAATCCTCGACGAGTCGGGGGGAGACTCCCCCTTCTATGTCGGGACGAGACGACGCTTGGGCGGAGATACTCACGAGAAGAGGGACTCCTGCAGGGACCACTTCATGCTGGAAAAGGGCGCCGTGTCCCGCAGTTCCCCAGTAACGGTCAACGGCAATGCCGTCACGCAACAGCAGGTTTTCGCCGGTGCACACATCGGATAATGCGATGGGGTGGATCGTCAGCAGAGAAGCCGCATCGAGAGACCCCCACAACGGTTTGAAGCGCTCCTCTTCTGAGGGGAAGCAACGCGTCATTGCCGACCGCAGGGCGCCTTTGACCGAGCGTCCCGACAAAGAGGGGATGCCATCGACAGTGCGGGAGAAACGACGCGCGACTGCGATTCGTTCCTGGTCGGGATCGGGGGTGCGATTCACCTGCTCATTGAGCCCGGAAGAGTGAAGAGGGGAGGCCGTCACGAGTGGTGCGGAGAACCAGTAGCGGATGAGGCTCATCGTCAGGAGTCCTTCCGGTTGAGGAACGCCTCGCGATCGCACGTCGACAAGGGGATGCTTGAAAGGGAGAGAAGAGGGTGGGCGATGAGGAGTCGACCATAACCCTGGGCGCGCAACTCGCCGAGCCCATCGCGTGCGATCCTCTGCAGCGCCGTGAGTGCAACTGACGGGTCGGCTTCTTTAGCAGGGGTGATTCGTAGTACTGAGCCTGCCTGCATGGCGATGCGGGTCGAGCGAACGGTGCCGTCAGAGGCGCGAGAATCGATCCTCCTATAGCGCAGCGCGATAGCCTGTGCGCCGTCCTCAGTGTGATGAACCATGACCTGTGCTCCGACAGCGGCAAGAGCATCAAGGAAGTCCTGAATTCCGCGTGTCGGTCCCAGGGAGGAAGAGCGGAGCACAAGGTCCGATGCGAGCCACAGTGTTGTCGTCCCGTCTTCGTCCCATGACGCGGACGGAGTCTCAAGAGGGGAGAGGGAGCCGAGAGAACAATGTGCACGGCCGAAAGTACCGGACAAACGGCGTGCTCCGAGCAGTGCATCGACGCTGAGAAGCTCTTCGAGGTCGGGGAGCCTCTCTCGTAGTCTTTCCGACACGACGACATCTGCCTGTAGGTGAAGCCCGGGGGCGAGGGCGTGGACGAGGAAGAGTTGGCCGCTCTTGGCGGTGCCCGTCGTAGGATCGTGGGCGGTCGCCTGGCGGGCAGTCATCGGAGTGGAAGCGATTCTCCACGCCTCATCCGTCGCGTAGAGGAAGCCTCGTCGTATCGGCACCTGTGATTCAAGTCCGCTTTCGCCGCGCAGATGATTCCACGTGGAAAAGTGATCGGAGCCTGAAGAATCTTTCGACCGTGACAAGCTGAAGGGAACGGGCAGACCGGGGACTTCGTCAAACACTGCGATGGCGTCGGAGACGCGCAGATCACCGGAGGTCACCGCATTGGAAACGATGTCGTCGTCCGGATGGGCTGCTCGCATCTGCCGATGGACCCACGCGAGCAGCGTTGTGCCGCGAAGGAAATCGAGGGAACGGACTTCGTTGGAGAAAGGCGCCTCGTAGGAGATGACAGGAGAGAGCAGATTAATATTGAGGGGCGCCGTGAAAAAGCCCGTTTCATCGGTATTGGGAGAATCGGTGATCTTCGCTGCCGGAATGGCGTCGATCGTGGGGATCGTCGGAGTGCGAGATGCTGACTCGAGAACGTTCCACGGCCAGCCCTGTGGGTGTCCGATTGTTCTCAGACGCATTCGACAAGAGCCATCGCCGACGCTCTTATCGGAACCGACCGCTTCAACAATGTCGCAGGCCACAGCGAGCAACAGCTCCACAGCAGCGAGCTGAGCATCAGTCCACGCCACGCGCGCCCCACCGGTCGTGAACGTGCAACAGACGACCTCCGCGTGCAGGTGGGCGGCTCCTGCTCGCTCGAAGAAACGCAGGTGATCGTCTTTCGCAGTCTGAGTTTGTGAATCGATGCTGACAGAGACGAGTTCACTCGTTTCCACAGGATCAGTGGCGACGGCGTCGGTGAAGGTGATGAGGCGCGCTGCCTCAGCAGAGCCGAAGATTCTCGCGCATAGGCTCGACCATGGTCCGCTCGGATCGCCCTCGTCGAGGGCGAGCGCAGCAATCTGGGCGTTCTCACGCAGAATCCCTGTGAGAGCCGTGCCGCGCAGCACTGGGCATCCCTGTGCGTCGCGTTCGATGACGGAGTCGATACCGCCGACGACGCCGACGCCTGTTGCAACTCCCCAGTCGGAGTCGATGGCGATGTCGATCGGGAAGGAATGGGTCATGACAATTCCTCTGAAGCGGATGCGGCGAGGCGTACTGACTTGGCGAGATAGGTCCGTGGGAGGAGCTCCGCCAAGTCGATGAGGTCGAGCATGAGACGTTCCGATCCGATCGCGTCGGCAAGCACCCTGAGGTCGCGCTGCGATTGGGCGGTATTCCATTCGCTGCTCGCCTGGGCCAAGTGAGCACGCTGCTCTCGACCTGACAGGTGTGCCGCATCGGAGAGAATCTTACGGATTCGTGCGGCACGACTCTTCGGAAATCTCATCGGTGCCAGGGCCCCCGGTGCACTGCACACGCCCGCGAACCACGCTGCACGCAGTCGCATCGCATTCCACGACTCATTCGCGGACGGTGGCGAGAGGGGGAGCGTCGGCTCCTTCCCGGGAAGTACCCTGTAGGGGCGGGCCGTCATCGCGGGCACGCCCTGCGCTGTCTCGGCTTCGCAGGCGAAGGGAGCGTAGGAGGCGATGAGTTCCTCCGGATGAAGGACCGTTGAGTCGTAAAGGATGTGATAGGAGAGGGTCGAACAGGGCTCATCCATGCGCTTGCCCGTTGCCTTTGCCCATGATGCGAGGCGCTCGGCGAGGTCGTAGGCGAGGTGGAAGGGGAAGTTGTGGCGCACAACGGCCACGCCGGCACCCGCGGTCATCTTTCCATCATCCGATAGGGAACTGATGACCGGATCAGCATCAGTGCGTTCTTCGAATGCTTCGAGGAAGGCCTCCGCGAAGGGGAGCGCGAAGGCGCCGTCGGTGATGACGGTCGCGTCGTCACCGCCGAGGATCACAGGGACGACGGGGACGACATCCACGCCTTCTCGAGCCGCCAGGTCGGCCACGGCAGCCCATGCGTCGCCGAAGGCGCCCTTCATCACGTCATCGAGACTCTTGTTGAGCGCGAGAAGGGTGAGACGCAGCGCATCCGGATCAGCGGCGTCACACTTGATCTGCTCCTGGAAGACGGTGGAGGGAATTAATGTCAGGCGATCCGCAAGGCTGCGGACCATCGCCCCCACGCCATTGCCGTCAAGGTGGATGATCGCGACCTTTGATAAGGAGTCGAGTGCCTTCTCAAGGGCATCAAGGTTCGGGAGGAGCTGTTCAGAACGATCCATGAGCTTCGGATGGCTAGACGCGAGGCTGATGAGGTGCTCTCGCGCTGTCGACGCCTCAGCTCGAGCGACAGCACTCGGGAGAGAATAGACCTCCCTTGAAGCGTCGGACGCCTGAGAAGGGACAGCAGGCACAAGGGTGTCGCGTCCAGGCTCGAGGAAGGACATTGAACAGAAGCGAGCCGACGCAGGCGGGCGCGTCAGCGCATAACTGGCGGATTCGGCGTGGACCTTTTCAAGGTCCTCCTTCATTACATGTGCTGAGGTCATGGGGATGAAGACACCAGTGACATCAACACCGGGAGCGGTCTCGAGAGCCGTCCTCGTCACGGCGCCGACGAGAGTGCGGGCAGTGTCCTCGGAATCGACGGCGACGATCACTTTCCCGGAAGAGACGGAGACGTCAATGAGGGTGATCCCCTCCTGTTGCGATGCACTGCGCACCCAGGGCTCGAGTTGGGTGAGCAGATAGGAGGCGCCGATGTTCTCCTTGAGCCTTGGGGAGGCGAAGACATAGTGTTGGTTCCCGTGGGTCTCGAACATGACGAGGTGCATGGCCGCTCCGGTGGATTGGATGATGATATATGTGCAGTATTGCATACTGTGAGCCTGTTGGAGGTGCACAGGTAGGGAAAATTGTGAGTGCGTTGATCTGTAAGGTGCACCATGACGTGTTGCCACACGAAAATGTTAGGAGAGAGTCGCGATGACTGTGCTGATCCATGTTGCTGGTGACTCTGATCTGGGGATTGCGCGAAACGAGACCTGTTCGCACGATCTTTATGCTATTCGACAAGGACGCCTGAACGAACTGTCGGGAATCGATGATTCGAAGGAGCTTGGCCGTCGCCTGCTCGACATGCAGTACGACGTGAAAGCCGAGGAAGAGAGTCGGGGTCGCGATGTCACCCCCAAGGGGTTCACCAGTACGCCTCTCGCCAACTCGCTCAAATCCCTAAATGACCTTAAAGAAACGGGTCAGCTGCACATTCTAGTCATCGGAACCACTGGTGATGATGGGGCCACAGAGCAGATAGCTCTGGCCCTTGTGCAGCATCTTAAGCGACTTGCTCCAACTATCGAAGAGCGTTACGGACTCACAGTGAGAGATGTGGATTCAGTTATTCTTCCGAGCCTCTTTGAAAAGGATTGGGTTCTTCTTGAAGAAGTAATGAACAAGGTCGAGCCGAAGGGGAATATCATTCTTCCCGTCGCAGGGGGAGCCACTTCTATCGTAGCGGGAGTCGCTGGTGCCGCCATCGCATCGGGCCGTGACCTCAAGATGCTTCTTGCGAAGAGCGAGACGGCACAATTTCATTCTCTGACAATCGGTGCTGATCCGATTCGAGGCTGGTTGCTCAGTCTGGGCCTGCCGACCTTGTTGGAACGGGACTACCGAGCTGATGAGCAGGTGCAACAGGCTGCTGACAGTGTGAAACGAGCATTCGATGGCGCTTCTCTCGAACAGCGTGCGGATTCGCTCGGGCAACTCCTCCTCATGGACGTCGCCCGAGGAGATCTAGCCGCAGGCATGTCGATCCGAGCATGGCTTCTTTCCGAGTTCCGCAGCAGGCTAGCTGGTGAACGCAGTGACCAGGATGATCGGAACTCCTGGAGGCGCGAGTATAAAAAGCCGCTGAATAAAGGTATCCTGTCGAAAGTGATTCGTGTGATTGAGAAGGATTCTGATCCTAATGAATCAGAACGCTGGCTCCTCGATCGGAAAGATCTCCTCGACGCTGGGGAAAAAGCGACCCATGAATTCGCCTCACTTCTGAATAGCGACGATGCTCAAAAGACACGGGACGAAGTGCGCCGAGGCGTGGGGGAAGAGAAGGTCCCAGAGTTCCTCTCGTGGCCCAATGAGTATGCGTGTCTCATTTGCTCAGTCGGGACGAATGCTCAACAGAGTGCTCGTGGTGAATTTGCGAGCAACCTTATGAAACAGGAGCCTCCGGAGGAGATTCGCCTGGCGTGCAGTGTTGATCGCCCGCTCCGGCTTCATACCGTCCTTCTTGCGTCGCAGGACTCCGTTGGTCGTGCTCATGACGTCAAAGGAGGGATCGAAGCTTCTCCCGCAGACAGCAAGCGCGCATCGTCCTGGGCGTGCGGAACCGCAGAAGTGATTGATTACGGGATTTCTGCGACTCACCGGAAGACAGCGGAAGAACTCAAAGAACTCATCGCCTTTGTGTCGGACACTGTCAAGAAGAGTCTCGAAGACTGTAGCCCGCGCCCGCGTGCCATTGTCGTCGCCGCGCTCGGCGAGAAGGAAACACTCCTCGCTGCCCTATCCGCCACTCAGGACTACGGCGCACAATGGGGGATCCCCGTCTTCCTCGCCTCAACGGTCCGCGGAGAGGAAGAAAGAAGGACAGAAGAGCTCCAATTCCACCGTTTCGGCCTCGGCGCAGATGCGCGAAAAGCTCTGCTCACCGCGGCGCTCTATTGCATGGAGCGCCTCGATCTGCTGTCCGCCCATCGTCTGCTGACTCTCGGTGATCGGAAGATGCGCGAGCGCGCTGAAGGTGCGAAGATCCTGGCGGAGCATCTCGCGACGGCCGTCAAGGCGTCGCAGATTGACGACTATGCGACACTCGTCATAGATGTGTTCCGCGTTGTTGCTGATCTTTGCCAACCTTCGCACGAGGAGACCCCGCGTGCGCGACTCGCGACCATTGCCGGAGAGCTCATCAAAGGAAAAGATCGGGGAGGGAAGGGCCAAGAAGATAAAGAGGAATCGCGGCTTCTGAAGCGCCTCGAAAAAGGCGATTTCGAGTTGCCCAATATTGAGAGCGCAGAGCTTTGTCATCGATTGACCATGATCTATCAGGTGCGGAACGAGACGCCGCTCAATCACGGCGAAGGCACCGTAGACCAAGCGCTTGAGAAAGTACTGGAGAAAAGAATTAATTCTGCCTCACTTCCAGTGGGAATGACATACTCCGATCTGCTCGAAACAACGGCAGGAGAGATTGAGGACGCAATATCGGCCGATCAGCTGGAACCCTCAACCTGGAAGGCGAACTTCGACGAACTCTACAAATGGATCCAAGATGCCCTCAAAGCGTGACGACACTGCGAAACTTTCAGAAGCCAGGGGAGAACGTGAGCAGCTGGAACACGTTCGCCTCGTCAATCTCACGCCTCATCGCGTAGCCCTTGAAGTTCCGACGGAGGATGGCGGGGTCGAGCGCCTCGTTCTGCCCCCAGCCGATGCAGTGCCGCGCCTCGTCATCACCGCGGGACAAAGCGACGTCGTCCTTGTTCGCGGTGGAGAAGAAGACCACGACGAGATTGTGGTCCCCATGGTCAATCAAACCCGAGCGATAGGAATCGAACCACCGCTGCCGGAACCCCAACCGGGGGTCCTCTACATCACCAGTCGGGCGCTTGCAGAGCACGTTCCCGAGCGGCGCGATCTCGTGTGGCCGGAAGATCAAGTCCGCGACTGTAACGGAACAGTCATCGGTGCCCGAAAACTCGGGCGCGCCTCTGCTGCCCCTGCAGCAGAGAGGGAGGTGCCGTGACCTCAGCAGACCCACATGAGCGCACGAGTATGAGGACACCGTCATGAGCAGCGACGCCGCGGTTATCCAAGGTCCGGGTTTCATCAACATCAGGGGCAGTTCGCGCATGCGCATGATCCTCATACTGGAGATGAAGAGCATTCTGTCGTGGGACGACGGCTTCCCGCTGCGCCCGCCCGTAGGGGGACAAGCGATTACTCCGACATAATCGGCGGCCTGGTGGAAGAGCGGGGGAGTCTACTTCTGGATACCTCGATCCTTCTCTCAACCGAGCAAAGACCAGTCGGAACTGCACTGCACGTCGCCGACAGCATTCTCAGCCTCGCCGTTCGACACTCCCTCAGCCTGAACAGGCTGTGGCAGCACGTCGACGAGGACGGATCCCCCTGTTGGCCATCGGCGCGCTTGAATTGCTACGAGTCAAGGGACTTGGTGATCTTAGGGCGCTTCTTGTGGTTCACACAGAAGTCCCCTGCGACGACTACTCAACTGTTTCGAAGCGATCCATATTCGTCGGACCTTCCACCGTTTGCGGAACACACTCCTACGAATCCTGACGGACGAGGGAGTTGCGAGGCCGGAACCCTGTCATTCCCCGGTCGATCGACAACAGACGAATCTGCCGCCCTCATCACCACTCTCACCTGGTTCCACAGGCGGCAGCCACCGTATGGCACAACGTTTCCACCGTAGAGGAGGCGCACGGACTCGGGGTAGAAGTTTCCCCGGATGGCAGTAGGGGTCATGTCGACAACTGGCGCATGATTTGGAGAGTACGACGAACAAGCTGAGCGTATCCGACGCGCAGACGGAGGACACGCAACTGGATGAGCTCATCACTCGAGTAGTCCCTCCCACCATCGACTTCACCGCGAGGTCCAGGCCCCACTGGCTCATCTGGCTCGTCCTCGTCATCGGGGGAGCCGTCGTAGTCGGCGTTCTGCTCGCACGGTTGTTCAACGTCGGCCTCGTGCCGCCGATACCGAGCGCTGATATCAAGAAACGTCGATAACAAGCAAAGGAAGAACGAAAACGACTCAAGAAGAGGTCGCGGCGTCGTGCGAAACGGCCACAGCGTCGATGACACCCATCCCGAAATTGGCATGTGAACCGACATTCGTGAATCTCGACAATGCCATCAACTGTGAAAACACGCGCGTTAGAGGCGAAGCCGCCGGACCACTGACTCGCATGCGGCCCTCACAGGCGATGATCGTGCGCGAGGCTAATCGTCCTCGACGATCCGACCTCGGCATCCCCAAAGAGACTGGAACTTGCCGGGTCTCATCGTAGGTGGTGAGGACACGTGCCATCGCCTCGCGATCAACTCTGCCCGGAGCGCTCGCCCGATCCGCATGCCACCAGCGCTCCTGCAGACTCTTCGCCAGGGAAACCGGGCTGGCTCCCCAAACATGCTGCCCCCTCGAACTGAACACAGTCGGGGTCACCAGGTGTATCTCCCAGGTCGTGTCCTCAGTGCACTCGGCGAGCTCCCCCCAAGACTGGTGCTCGATCACTTGACCATCGACTGCGGCGAGCAGAACCGTGTCCTCCCCGCCGCTTCCGATCGGCAGGACGCCGCCCCACGCCAGCCACGCATCCAAAGTGTCGACCAGACGATCATCCAAGAACCGGATCTCGACGCCGAACAACCCGTCCACATACGTCATCTCGCCCAAACAATACGGTTTCGGACCCTTGAACTCGTGACGCGGCCGGTGCGCGAACGAGGGAAGAGAAGCGGCCCTGGCCGTCGAAAGCCCCTGCGGAAGGTCGAACACAGAAGAGACAGCGGCATGAAGACGACGAGGATTCGCAGGCACAGGCGATGGGGCATCGAATCGGACGAACACTGAACTGGGCATCGGCGATCTCATCTTTCCGAGCGGGAGCCTCCCCGCGTCTACCCGACGATCTTCGCATGTGGAAGGGCCGATGTCCGATCACTCGAGCACCTCGGGCAGCATACACGCTGCACATCCCCCTCCCGCCCGCACTTTTGTCCGCCGCGCGGGGAGATTTGTCGACGTCGGCGCGCATTCCGGGCCAGTGTGCGGACAAACGGCTCTAAACGTGGTGAGATTGAAGCACCTCAACGAAGAAGGGTGAATCGACATGGAGCAGGACTGGACTCGCGTCGAAGGCATGATCATCGGGCGTGAACTCGACCCCGCCACCGTCGCAGAAGAACTGCGCGAACGGGCGATCCTCGCCCAACTCGAATGGTTCCCCGCCTCTCCGCAACTCCTCGGCATGAACGTCGCCGTGCACGACGACAACGTCGCCCTCGTTCGTGACGGAGCAGTGGAAACGGGCCCCGCGCTCGCAGACCTCGCCGAAGAACTCGCTCTCCTCTTTGACGCGGAGGTCCGCGTCGGCAGTTCCAGCGCCGACCACTTGCCCGAGGGCGAATCCCCTCTCGTGGACTCCTGGGAGGATGACGACGACCTCAGCGCTGACGAGGGGTCGCGGATCGTGGAGATCGGGCGCACCCCCGCCTCGTCGGTGCCCCTCCTCGCAGCGCTTGAGGGCATCGACCTTGCCGACATCGAACTCGCGGACGAGCACCGCGCCCTCCTCGCCCAACTTCCCCCGGAGAAGGCGGGATGGAACTTCGGCGAACTGCCGCTCGTCACCCTGTCGCGCTCCGAGGGAGAATTCCAAGCCCTCCTGGTCACCGACGACCACCTCGAACACATCGTCACCCACAACTGGGGGATGGAGTCCCTGCTCGTCCCCGGCGCCCACGACGACGCCGCCGACCTAGCCGATGAGATCATCGACCTCGTGGGGGACCGGCCCGAACTGCGGGCGATCGCCGCAGGCGTGCCGGGCGCCAATGCGGATGCCCTCATCGCCTCCGCCTCCGCCCGCGGGGACGACGCCGTGTGGAAGGTCGTCACTGCGCTCGGACTACCCTCCGGCGTCGCCGGATTCCTCCTCGGATCGCTCGACGCCGACGAGGTCGAGGGCGCGCAGACCCACGCCGCGCGGGGCATCTCCAATGCGATCGGCCGCAGCGTCGACATCATGCTGAGCGAACCCGATTCCCCGGCGCAGCCCCTGTGGAACTCCTACCAGTCGATCGCCATCGAGAAGCCCTGGATGATTCAGGCCTTCGCCACTGCCGAAGCGATGATCGGAGCCTCCCTCATCGCACTCGCCGTATCGGCCGATAAGCCGCGCTCCGGGTGGGTCAAGCTCGGCGGCGTTTTCGGCGTCCTCGCCCTCATCGACTCGATCGCTGAATTATCCCTGTCGCGCTATGTGCGCAACCGCCACGAGCGCCACAACAGGGGTGCGTGACGCTATCCGAGACCGTGGTCGTCGCACAGTAACAGTAATGGAGGGGTCGTCCGCTGGGCCGCCTCGCTACTACGCCGACTTCTTCTCCGCTTCCCTTCGCGTTACCGGCGCGGCCGAAGGATGCTGCGATGAGGACATGGGAGTTCTGACCGACCGCATTGATACTCTACGGATATGACGACATCTCAACTGTCGGCGAGCAGCCAGAACTATCTCAAAGCGGTGTGGACGCTGGGGGAGTGGTCGGACCAACCGGTCACGGCATCGACCATCGCGGCCAAAACGGGCGTCAAACTATCGACGGCATCGGATGCGATCCGCAAACTCGCCGACTTGGGATACCTCACCCACGCCCCCTACGGGGCGGTCGCGCTGACGCAGGAGGGGCTCGCGATCGCCCTCGCCATGGTGCGCAGGCACCGCCTCATCGAGGCTTTCCTCGTCGAGGTGCTCGACTATCGCTCCGATCAAGTCCATGACGAAGCCGAAGTGCTTGAACACGCGGTCTCCGATTTCATGATCGACCGCATCGACGCCCATCTGGGGCACCCGTTGAGAGACCCTCACGGCGATCCCATCCCCGATGAGAATGGCGCCCTTCCTGCCTATTCGTCGCACTCTCTCGCCGACATCGCCTCCAATGCGGCAGCGGCTGAGCGGGTCCGCGTCGAACGCATTTCAGATGATGATCCGGAACTCTTGCGATTCCTAGCCGACAGGGGAATCGTCTACGGCACTCAACTCACCGTCCTCGAGCCCGAACCATTCTCTGATGGCGTGCGCGTGAGCATCGTTGATCACGAGCCCATCAACCTGGGTGGCATCGCCGCAGCCGCCGTGTGGGTGTCCCGGGCTCGCTGAGCCTCCCCGCCGGTGCGACCGGCGCATCGGCGCTCGCTTCCACAAGCGTGGAGCGGGGTGGGCGGTCTCCCCATGATGTGACCGCCCACCCCGAGTATCAGCGGGTAAGCTCCGACTCGATTCGAGCGTGCACGGAACGGATTTCCTCGGGCAGATTCGCGAATCGATCGAGGTGCTCGCCCCGGAAGCCCATCTCCTGCCTCCACCTGTCGACGTCAATCGTCAGCAGGCGAGCGAGGTCCCCATCCGAAATGGTGAGGCCCTCGCGATTGAGCTCATCTGCGGTCGGGATGACGCCGACGGGAGTTGCCGTCCCCCGGGCGCGACCGTCCTGGTAGTCCATGAGCCACAAGAGTGCACGCAGATTGTCGCGGTATCCGGGCCAGAGGAAATGCCCGTCGTCGGGATCGCGTTGGAACCAGTTGACGTGAGCGAAGACCGGGGGCTTGCTGAGGCCTCCGAGGATCTTCAACCAGTGAGCAGCGTAGTCTCCCTCCGGATAGGACATGAAGGGGCGCATCGACATGGGGTCGTAGCGCAGCTGTCCTTCGACGCCCTCGGCGGCGAAAGTCGCCTCCGCGCCGAGTGTGAGGCCGTCGTAGACGCCCTCGGCGATGTCCCTCATGGCGCGGATGAGGGGTTCGCGATCCCGGGTGCGCCCGCCGAAGATGACTGCGTCGATCGGGACGCCCGCCGGAGAGGAGGCGTCCGCGGCGACAGTCGCGACATTGCCGAGGCCGGTCGCGAAACGGCTGTTCGGGTGGGCCCAGGGCAGGTCCTTGTCCTCTTCAGCACGCTCACTGATCGGCGCGCCCGTCCAATCGAGCCATCCGTCGAGGTCGCTCGGCGGCTCGGGCGTGCGTCCCTCCCACCAGACCTCCTGGGTGCGTTCGTTGTAGGCAACATTCGTGAAGAGGACGCCGCTGTCCTCCTGAATCGCCGATAGGGCCGCCGGGTTCGTCGCCTCATTCGTGTCCTTGGCGACTCCGAAGACGCCGTTCTCGGAGTTCATTCCGTAGAGGCGTCCGTCCTCACCCGCCCACAGCCAGGTGATGTCGTCGCCGTAGAACTCGACACGATAACGGTCCCCGAGGGCGTCGGGCGGCAGGGTCATTGCGAGGTTCGTCTTGCCGGAGGCCGAGGGGAAGCCGCCGCAGACGTGGTAGGTCCGGCCAGTCTGCGTGTCGACGATGCCGAGGAGCATGAACTGCTCGGCGAGGAATTTCCCGGACTTCCAGCCGTCGTAGGCGGACTGGCGCAGGCTGTGGGCGATCTTCCCGAGGAGGGCGTTGCCCCCATAGGAGGAGCCGTAGTGGATGATGAGGCGCTGATCGGCGATGGTCGCGAAGAGGCGCTGGTCATCGTCCGTTCCTTGGCCGAGGGCGTCGAGGTCGCCGGTCACGTGAACGGAGCGAACGAAGAAGGACGGATCTGCGAGCTCCTCGAAGAGGTGCAGGCCGACACGGGCCATTCGGATCATCTGCAGGACGACGACGCGGTTATCGGTGAGCTGGACTCCCGCGGCGAAAGGGGCGAGGGCGGAGCCCGGGACTGCCATGAGATACGGGATGACGTACATCGTCTTGCCCGCGAGGGCTCCTGCAACGTGTGCGCGCTGAGCGGCGAGGATCTCCGCGGAGGGGCGCCAGTTGTTGTAGACGCCCTTATCTGCGGGGTCGGCGGTAGCGACGACGGTGCGGCCCTCGGATCGGGCGGTGTCCTTGGGGTGGGAGCGCGTGTAGTAGCGTCCCTTGCCTGCGGGGAGGATCTCCCCTGCATCGAGGGCTTCGGCGATGAGGCGTGCGTCGTCCTCGGCGCTGATGACCTCGATGCGATCCGGTTCGGTGAGCAGTGCCCACTCTTCGACGAATGAGCGAATGGCGGAGTTGGCGACTCCGCCCTCGTCAAGATAGCGGTGAATTGTTGCGACGTTCATGGGTTCTCTTCCTGATCGGTGGCACGCTACTCGTGCCCTCTTGAAACACAGCCTAACTACGGTACGTCGTAGTTTCAATTACGGGACATTGAATAATTGGGTGTGAGGGATTCGATGTCGTTTCGAGAGAATCGATGCGCGATAGCAAGGAACAAAGGTCACAGACATGCGCAAAGGGGCCATCCTTGTGGATGACCCCTCCATGTGGACGAACCCGTTACAGGACGTGCGCCTCGGGCGGGAAGTCCTGCGGGCGATCCGTGAAGATCCCGGTAACGCCCCATGAGGCGAGTTCGAGAGCCTGATCGACGTCGTTCACCGTCCATACATTGACATCGAATCCGGCCTCGCGCATCTGGGCGACCTCGGCCTGCGTGAGCCCATCGAGGTCGGGGTGGATCGCCGCGCACCCGATCTCGGCCGCGCCCTCCTGCCACGTCGGTCCGAGTTGATTCTCTCGCTCGAAGAGCCAGCCGAGGGCGACATCCGGGTTGAGCGTATGAAAACGGGCAAGGGCCTCGTGATCGAAGGAGGACACGATGAGCCGGTCCGGGCGCTTGACCTTCTCGAGTGCCACCGTGATGTTCTCAATGAGGCGCTCACGCAGGGCGGGTCCGCCGAAGCAGGGCTTGATCTCCAGATTCATGCCCATATTCGCAGTATTCGCGAATTCGATGACATCAGCGGCCTCCGGGATCCGCTCGAAGCGGTACACGTCGGAGAACCACTTCCCGGCGTCGAGTCTGCGGATATCGGAATACGACAGCGAGTAGTAGCGCCCCGAACCATTCGTCGTCCGGTCGAGGGTGTCATCGTGGATCACAATGAGCGAGCCATCGCCGATGATGTCGACATCGAACTCGAACCAGCGCGCACCCGCCTCCATCGCCTTCGAAAAAGACGCGATCGTGTTCTCGGGCGCCAACGAGGGCGCTCCGCGGTGGCCGTAGATGCGGGGGAATTCAGACATACGGGTCCTTCGATGTGATGACAGTGTTTTACCACAGGTCGGGATTCGACGACGGGGTCGGCACATCCGAATCCGGTTCGATGAAGACCGCTTCATCGCGCTTCGTGGACAGAACAGTGTCGATATACGAGCGAACGGCCTCGTCATAGGGGATATCGTGGCCCGACTGCTCGCCGAGGAACCAGCGGTGCTCGAGGAACTCGTGGTAGATCTGCGCCTGCTCGAGTTTCGACGCGAGCTGCGGGGGAATCGCCTCAATAAGCGGCTCGAACATCGCGTTCACCCAGTCGTGGGCGACCATCTCAAGGGACAGATTCTCCTTGCCGGACACCATGCGATAGGTGTCGATGTCGTTGAGGAGGCGCTGGGCCTGCTTCTCGCCCACGTCCATGCCCGTCAGGCGCATGAGTTTGCGGTGGTGGTGGCCCGCATCAACGACTTTCGGCTGAATGTCGAGCTGAGCGGTGCCCGCCACCGACGACATCCGCAACTCGCCCACATCGAAGCCGAGCTCATTGAGGCGACTGATCCGCTGGGCGACCTTCCACTTCTGGTCGGCCTCAATGGTCTCGCTGCTCGTCAGCTCATTCCACAAGTCGTAGTAGCGCGAACGGATGCGGTCGCCGACCTCAATCGGGTCGGCCTCCTCGGGGAAGAAACCGCCGGCTTGGAGATCCATGAGTTCGCCGATGATATTGACGCGTGCCAAGTCGACGTCGTACTCGCGCTGGCCGGGTGTCAATTTCGGGTGCAGCTCCCCGGTCTCGGCATCCACCAGATAGGCCGAAAAGGCGTCGGCGTCGCGGCGGAACAGGGTATTAGACAAGGAGACATCGCCCCAGTAGAAGCCAAGCAGGTGCAGTCGCACGAGAAGAACGGCGAGTGCATCAATGAGGCGGGTCGCGTTCTCCGCCCCCATATGGCGGCGAAACAACGCCCGGTAGGGCAGGGAGAACTGCAGGTGATCGGTGACGAGGGCGGCGTTGAGCTCTTCGCCCGAGGGGGACCGCCTGCCCGTGATGACCGCCGTCGGAATGACCGAGGGCGCATCGAGGCGGGCGAGGTCGCGCAGCATCTCATACTCGTGATGGGCGACCGTCGATCCAATCTCTTTGACTGCGATGACTCGGTCGGACAACTCGACGAATCGGACAACATGGCGGGAAATGCCGCGGGGCAGCGCTGCGAGCAGTGAATCAGGCCACTCTTCTAAGGGAGTGTCCCATGGCAGGTCGAGGAGGGCGGGGTCGACCTTCGCAGCCATGATCTCAAATGCGTCAGCCATGGAATCAGCGTCTCATTCGATCTGGCGGAGTGGCGAAAACGGGTTGACCCCGCCTCACTGGGCGGGGTCAACCGAGAGGACTGATCAGTCGGGCAGGCGCATTCCGGTGGCAGCGGAGAAGTTGTGCTGCTGTCC
Organism: Actinomyces mediterranea; assembly: GCF_900155595.1. Taxonomy (GTDB): domain Bacteria; phylum Actinomycetota; class Actinomycetes; order Actinomycetales; family Actinomycetaceae; genus Pauljensenia; species Pauljensenia mediterranea. The sequence goes on along the minus strand of NZ_FTPB01000004.1, from coordinate 614,855 downwards.
GGGGCGGATGCGGACGCGGATTGTGCCTCCGCGGGCCGGCGCGGTGCGCGGAGGCACACGAACGATCAACTGCTTCGCGGCGTCCTCGTCAGCGGAGCCGATTCCGGTGCCGGTCTCGACGCCCGCAAGGTGTCCGTAGACGTAGGCATCCGAGCCGAGTTCCTCGACGAAGTCGACCTCGATCGGGATGGTGAGCGGGTCGTCGTCGGTGACGAGGTCCATGCTCTCGGGGCGGAAGCCGATGGTGATCTTGCCGCCGTCCTCGGGGGTTACTGCCGCCACCGTCTCAGCCGACAGCGGGATGCGCGCCGGGCCGAGCTTGGCCACATTGCCTTCGACGTTGAACTTGCCGAGATTCATGGCAGGCGAGCCGATGAAGCCTGCGACGAACTCATTGGCGGGCCGGTCGTACATCTCCTGCGGGGTGCCGACCTGCTGGAGCAGGCCGTCCTTGAGGACCGCGATGCGGTCGCCCATGGTAAGGGCCTCCGTCTGGTCGTGGGTGACGTAGACGGTGGTGACGCCGAGCTGACGCTGCAGGGACGCGATCTGGGTGCGGGTCTGGACGCGCAGCTTCGCATCGAGGTTCGACAGCGGCTCATCCATGAGGAAGACCTGTGGCTTGCGGACGATGGCGCGACCCATCGCGACGCGCTGACGCTGACCGCCGGACAGGGCCTTCGGCTTGCGGTCGAGGTAGGGCTCGAGGTCGAGAATACGAGCCGCCTCGTCGACGCGCTTGGCGATCTCTTCCTTCGGGGTGCCCGCGATCTTCAGAGCGAAACCCATGTTCTCACGCACGGTCATGTGCGGGTAGAGGGCGTAGTTTTGGAAGACCATCGCGATGTCGCGGTTCTTCGGGGGAACGTCGGTGACATCCTTATCGCCGATAAAGATGCGACCCTCATTGACGTCCTCAAGACCTGCGAGCATGCGCAGCGACGTGGACTTTCCGCAGCCGGAGGGGCCGACGAGGACGAGGAACTCACCGTCTTCAATCTTCAGATCGAGCTGATCAACCGAGGGCTTGTCATTACCCGGGTAGATACGGGTGGCCTTGTCAAAAGTTACTGTTGCCATTTTCTGTATTCCTCCCACCGGCAGGTACGTGCCGGACGATCCGAGTGGGTCGTTGTACTCGATCAGCGTCTTCACTGACGAGGGAATCGCTGTGGCGCCGCGAAACCTCCTTAAACCTAGCACTGAAAACGACTCAGACAAAGTGAGGCGCGTAACACCCCTCGGCACCGATCAGGTGCCCACTGACCCGGCCCGGGTCGGTGAGAACTCGAAACGCCTGCCTGCACCTGTAATCTGAGGGTGTGAACGAGGGCGACGACATCGGCGGCTATAAGCTGCTTCACCGCCTTGGTGCGGGCGGCGCGGGAACCGTGTGGCTCGCCGAGGACGGGGGTGGCACCCGTGTGGCGCTCAAACTCGTCCACCCCGCCCTCGCCGCCTCTGAAGCCGCCAGGGCCCGCCTCGCCCGAGAGGCTCGCACCGTCAACTCCGTCCGTTCTAACGCCGTCGCCCACGTCCTCGACATTGAAACCGACGCGACACAGCCCTTTGTTGTCTCCCAATACATTGAGGGCCCCACCCTCACGTCCATCCTTCAGTGCGGTCCCCTCCCGCTCCCGGTCGTCACTGCGCTCGCGACGCATATGGCGCAGACCATCAACGCCGTGCACGACGCGCACATCATTCACCGCGACATCAAACCCTCGAACATCATCTGTTCGAATGAGGGGCCCATCCTCATCGACTTCGGCATCGCGCAGGGCGACGGGGACGAGCGCCTCACCCAGACCGGCCTCGTCTCGGGGACGGCCGGGTACACAGCCCCCGAATTACTGCGGGCGCAGGACGCCTCGAATGCGACGGACTGGTGGGCGTGGTGCGCCACCCTCCTCACCGCGGCGACGGGGCGCCCGCCCTATGGGACGGGGGACATCCAAGGCATCATCATGCGCGTCCTCGATGGGCAACCGGATGTGCGCGGACTCGCCCCCGCCGTGGCCGGGGCGCTCGAAGCAGCGCTGTCCCCCGACCCGGCTGCCCGGCCGGACCCGGCCGACCTCGTCGGGAAGCTCTACGCCGCCTACGGTCTGCCCGGCGGAGTCGACTCCATCGACGACGTCGCATGGGAGGGGCTCTACGACACCCTGCCCGCAACCGATGTTCTTCCCGCCGCGGTCATCCGCGTCGATGCGACACCCCTCGCGCGGACACGGGCGCTGCCCTCTTCGGATGCGACCGCCGCCCTGTCGACCCCCGGTACGATCTCGGAGCCCGCCTGGCAGGGGGGCTCCGATCTGGCGGCAGTCGAGCCCCGCGTCGACGCCGGATTCGCGCCGTCCCACGCGGCAGCGCCCCTTGCGCAACCCGTTCCCCAGATTCCCGTACCCCAGACGTCCGCCCCGTTCAACGGCTGGGAATCACTCGCCCCCGCTGCGGCCCCCGCCTCGCCGGAATCGGTGTGGGCGCCCATCGGGCAACCGGCGTACCCGCCCCGGCTTCCTGCAACCGCCTGGTTGGTCGGATTGTTCTTCATGATGCCGCTCGCGATGCTCCCGCTCACCATGGGCATGGCGGGCAGCGTCCTCGTCCTCGCGATTCTGCTGCTCATCTCCATCGTCGGTGGCTGCTTGAGATACCGGGAGATGAGGCGCTTGCGCGCCCAGGGACAGCGCACCTCGGACACGGCGTGGATGATCGCCCTATCCCCGCTGTTCGCAATCAGATCGGCGGCCGCACTCGTCTGGGGCATCGCAGTCGGGGCGATCATCCCCTACGCCGCGTGGATCATCTACACCTTTAACACCACTGGATGGGCGGACTGGCGGCGCATCTGGTCGATCCTCACCTCGTCGACCGTCACCATCGGCGTCGACCCTCTCATCACCGATCGGATCGGGTCCGTCGCACTGTGGTTCGTCGTCTGGACGACTCTCGCTCTCAACTGGCTGATGCCGACATCTGCGGACCTGCGAGACGGCCTGTCACGCGGCGCCGCTGTCGCGCTCGGGCCAAGATGGATCCGCGTCCTCGCCTGCGTCTTCGCTGTCGGCGTGGTAGGAGCCACATGGTTCATCCTCACAGGAGCCGGGTTCTGACTGCTCATCGCGTCCCCATAGTCGGTAGGGTGTTCGCAGGACATTCGTGAAGGGATAACCATGGCTGATAAGAAGGGCGATGCTCTGTCGGTGCGCGAAAAGGCGCAGCAGATGCGGCTCGAACAGGACAAGGCGGATAAACGCACTCGAACGATCATCATCGCGCTCGTCGTCGTCGTTGTCATTGCGGTCGTTGCGGCAGTCGGCATCGTCATCTGGCAACAGGTCGCCAAACAAAGAGCGGTAGCGAATGCTGATCCTGCGGCGGTCCTCGGCGACTACGCGTCGGGCGCGCCGATCGTCGTCTCCCACCTGGGCGTGGGGCAGAAGGACGAATCACTGCCGACGCTCACCGAATACTTCGATTACTCGTGCCACGCCTGCGCCGACATCGATGTGCTCGCAGGCAGCGAGCTGTCACGGGACGTCGCGGACGGCAAATACAACATCGAGTACCAACCGGTGACGACCGTCGACATGGGGTACATGCACCCCGCGACGACGGCGTCCCTCGTCGTTGCGCAGAAGGATCCGGAGCACTGGGAGGCCTTCCACCATTCGCTGCTCTCCTACTTCTCCACGCAGTACAACGCCGGGAAGGGGCAGGTCATTCAGAATCGGGAGGCATCCTGGAAGCAGGTGAAGGTCCTCGCGAAGGAAGTCGGCGTGCCCGATAAGGTCATTGAGTCCATTCCGCAGAATGTCACGACCGACTATCTCGAGGCCTCGACGACCGCGTGGAGGAATGCGGCGATTGAGAATCGCGGCGATAAGCTGGGGACCCCCGAGTTCGTCAAGGACCACTCGACTCGCATCGACCTGTCCGGAGCTGATGCGCAGACGCTCGTTAGCATCATCCGGGCGGGTATCGGCGTCGAATAATCCGATTCTTCGGTTGCGGCGGATTCGATTGATTCGCAGAGTAGTCGACCTCCATGGCACACTATGGGGGCGCGCCGCCTTAGCTCAGTTGGTAGAGCAGCTGTCTTGTAAACAGCAGGTCATCGGTTCGAGTCCGATAGGCGGCTCCAGTCCGTAGAATGAAGAACACCGGGTGCCCCTATGGCGGCAGGTGCAGTCGCAGGCCGTTCCAATGGTCGAACCAGTGGTCAGTGCTCGTTCTATCATGCGTTGTCCCGGTTCGCCTCCCGGCTGTATCGAAGACTGTCCCCGTTATGACGGAGAACCCGCTCACACGCACACAGTTTCTGGAGACTGTCACGGGTCGCGCGGGTGCGCACCCCTGTGAACTGCGGTTATGCAATGTCGCTTGAAAGGTGATCGACAGTCGGTGCGAAAACTGTGTGCACTATTGCGGGGCCTCGCACACTCTCAGGGCAATTGCCACTTCACGGGCGCGGCGCCCTGCTCGGCGAGCAGGGCATTCGCCCTTGAGAAGGGGCGAGAGCCGAAGAAGCCGTAGCGTGCGGACATCGGGGAAGGGTGAGGGGACTTCACGATCGGCACCCCGTCGAGCAGGGGCTCGAGGGTCTGGGCGTCCTTGCCCCACAGGATCGCCACAAGCGGACGAGGTCGTCCCTCTTCATCGCGCCTGCGCACGAGCGCCGTGATCGCGCACTCCGTCACCTCTTCCCACCCGCGCCGCCGATGCGAGCCGGGAGCACCGGGTCGCACCGTCAGCACCCTGTTGAGCAGGCACACGCCCTCGCGAGACCACGGGGACAGATCACCCGAGGTGGGGCGGGGGAGTGAGAGGTCGGATTCCATCTCCGTGAAGATATTGTGCAATGAGCGGGGGATTGCGACCCCGGGGGCGACGGAGAAGCTCAAGCCCATGGCATGTCCGGGAGTGGGGTAGGGGTCTTGCCCGACGATGAGGATCTTCACCTCGTCGAAGGGATAGGTGAAGGCGCGCAGCACATCCGTGCCCGCCGGGAGGTAGCCGTGCCCTGCGGCGATCTCGTCACGGAGCATGGCGCCGAGTTCGTGGATGCGGCCCTCCACGGGCGCGAGGGCTGCGGCCCACCCGTCGTCAACGAGAGCGGACAGGGGCTTGGGAGCATGATCAGTCACGAGCCCAGACTAGCGCCCAACGCTCAATCGGGGCGCCCAGAGACTTCGATCACGGCGGATTCGCGGTGAGGGCGGGTGTGGCGCGCCCGACACGATGCGCCGACGATGGGGGTTTGCCCGTTAGGCTTGAGACGTGAGCTCACAGTACCCAAGAGATGAATTCGACGTTGCAGGCGAAGACATGCCGGTCGGGATGCACCGACCGCAGCCGTCGAAGTGGAAGGCCGTGTGGCCATTCCTTGCCATCCTCGTCATTGTGCCGTTGCTCGCTTGGGGGGCGAGCACCCTGCTGATGCAGCGATCGACGAACACCGCCGACCAGCCGCCGACTCCGCAGTCGGCATCGCAGCCACAGTCCAGCGCCCAGTCCTCCGCCCGAGATAATGCGCAGTCGGATGCCCAGTCGGCGGCTGAGAGCCCCATGTCCGCCGCGCGACAAGAGACGCCCCAATCCGATCCGCAGCCCAGTGCGGCCCAGGTCGTCAACTATAACGCGAAGATCTCCGTCCTCAATGGAACGGGCACCGCTGGTCTGGCCGCCCAGAATGTAGCGACTCTCGCCACCAGTGGCTTCCCGGGCGCTACAGCGGCGAATGCAGAGGGATGGATCACTCAGGTCTCGACCGTCTACTACGAGGATCCCGCGATGGTGGCAACTGCTCAAGCGGTTGGGACGTCCCTGGGGATCTCCAATGTGCAGCAGACAACGGGTCTGGGCGACCCCGACATCGTGGTGATCCTGCGCTGAGGCGACCCCGGCTGCGCTCGTAGCGAACGAGGGCGCCCTGCGGCGGCAACTTCCGGTTGCCGCCGCCGCTGTATCAATCGCATACCTGCGCTCATCTCCCCGGCGGCAGGGGGACGCCGTCTGTTTCGTCTTGCACTCGCATGCCGAGAGTGCCAAACTTGGCGTTGGCACTCGCCAAGGCAGAGTGACAAAACCACCGGGTCCGGTGAGGCGCGCACACCGCGGGACATGAACGCGGGACGCGCGTCGTCCGTCGCGGGCACCGACCCCGATCCGCATCGCGGAAGGAAATAGACGACATGCCTAAGATCATTCACTTCGACGAGGACGCGCGCCGCGGCATGGAGCACGGCCTCAATCTCCTCGCCGACACCGTCAAGGTGACGCTCGGCCCTAGGGGACGTAACGTCGTCCTCGACAAGAAGTGGGGCGCCCCCACCATCACCAAGGACGGTGTCTCCGTCGCCAAGGAGATCGAGCTCGAGGATCCCTTCGAGCGCATCGGCGCCGAACTCGTCAAGGAGGTCGCCAAGAAGACTGACGACGTCGCAGGCGATGGCACCACCACGGCGACCGTTCTCGCCCAGGCCCTCGTCCACGAGGGCCTGCGCAACGTGGCTGCGGGCTCCAACCCGATCGCCCTCAAGCGCGGCATCGACCAGGCCGTCTCGGCTATCGTCGCGCAGCTCCACGTCGACGCCAAGCCGGTCGAGACGACCGAGCAGATCGCAGCAACCGCATCCATCTCGGCGAACGACCCCGAGATCGGCGAACTCATCGCCCAGGCCTTCGAGAAGGTCGGCGCCGAGGGCGTCGTGACCGTCGAAGAGACCAATTCCTTCGACACGACCCTTGAGACCACCGAGGGCATGCGCTTCGACAAGGGCTACCTGTCGGCCTACTTCGTCACCGACACCGAGCGCCAGGAAGCCGTCCTCGAGGACGCCTACGTCCTGCTCATGGACTCCAAGATCTCGAACGTCAAGGACATTGTCCCCGTCCTCGAGAAGGTCATGCAGACCAGCAAGCCCCTCGTGATCATCGCCGAGGACGTCGAGGGCGAAGCCCTGGCGACCCTCGTCGTGAACAAGATCCGCGGCACCTTCAAGTCCGTCGCCGTCAAAGCTCCCGGATTCGGCGATCGCCGCAAGGCGATGCTGCAGGACATGGCGATCCTCACCGGCGGCCAGGTCATTTCCGAGACCGTGGGCCTCTCCCTGGAGAACGCCGACCTCGAGTTGCTCGGACGCGCACGCAAGATCGTCGTCTCCAAGGACGAGACGACCATCGTCGACGGCGCGGGCGACAAGGACATGCTCGATGCACGCGTCCGCCAGATCCGCCAGGAGATCGACAACACCGACTCCGACTACGACCGTGAGAAGCTCCAGGAGCGCCTCGCAAAGCTCGCTGGCGGCGTCGCCGTCATCAAGTCCGGTGCGGCCACCGAGGTCGAGCTCAAGGAGCGCAAGCACCGTATCGAGGATGCCGTGCGCAACGCGCGCGCCGCTTCCGAAGAGGGGCTCGTCGCCGGTGGCGGTGTCGCTCTCATCCAGGCTGCGAACCGCGCCCTCGTTGCTCTCGACGATCTGACCGGCGACGAGGCGACCGGTGTCAATATCGTTCGCATCGCAGTCCTGTCCCCGCTCAAGCAGATCGCTGAGAACGCCGGCCTCGAGGGCGGCGTCGTCGCCGACCGCGTCTCCGGCATGGAGCCCGGCTACGGCCTCAACGCCGCGACCGGCGAATACGGTGATCTCATGGCCCAGGGCATCTCGGATCCTGTCAAGGTGACCCGCTCCGCCCTGCAGAATGCCGCGTCGATCGCTGGCATGTTCCTCACCACCGAGGCAGTCGTCGCCGACAAGCCCGAGCCCCCGGCACCCGCCGGAGGTGAGGATGCCGGCATGGGCGGCATGTACTGATACGACGCTCTCGGCGGGGCAACCGTCTAGTGCGATCAGGCGGGGCCGACACCTTCGGGTGCCGGCCCCGTCGGCGTATGACCGATGCGGCTATCAGGTTGGTCTACTCGGGCGCCGCCACTCAGGAGGCGAAGAGCGCCGTCGATTGGGCCTCCGCGTCGGCGTAGACACTCGCAGCGGTGTTCATCTGTGCTCCGATCGCATCGAGTGAGGCCTCCACTTGAACCTGGGTCGCCTGCCATCCTGCGACGCACGCCTGGAAGTTCTGCTGCGCCGCGCCGCTCCATGACGACTCGAGGGCAATGAGCTCTGCTAGCATCGCCTGGACCTGCTGTCGAATCGTCTCGCTGGTCGCTCCGACCCGCGCAGCTGCTGCGCTCACCTGAGCGGAATCCACCATGTAGGTCGCCATGACCGTCTCCTTCGTCATCATCGTCATCCGGTCGGATAACTGATTTCGACGCTAGAAAAGCGCGGGACGGGAAGCCATAGGCGAACCCGTCGCCTGTGGATGGAGAGAAGGGATGCCGCAACCTTGTGGACGGAGCAGCCGTCCACAACCCGCTACTTCGCGGGAGTCGACGGCAGGTCGAGCGCTTCGATCGCCATCTCCAGGGAGGATGAGGAGTCCTCTTCCTTCGCTGGGACGGCATCCTCATCGAGGGGGGCGAGAACCGGCAGAACGCCGGTCGACGTCAACTCGTCGTTTTCTCGGTCAGCGCACACATTCTTCTTGAGCTGGCGGCGCTTGATGATAAGGGTCCCCGTCGCGGTGACATCCTCATCCGACACCGAATCGGCGGGATCGTCCTCGACGGTCTCCTCATCGTCGCTCGGCGCCGCACCGGAAGCGCTCAGGGCGGCGTCGAGTCGAGTGAGTTCCACTTCGAGGTTCGAGCGCGCAGCCGACTCCCAGGTCTCGCCCAAGGGCGACTGGTAGATCGAGTCGAAAGCAAGGAGCTTCTTGACGACGAGGCGCCTGGCCTGCGTGAAGTCCACATCGGACACGTCGGAGAGCTCATTGCGCAGACTCTCACGATACTTCTTGTACTCCTGGGGGGACACGGCCAGCATCGCAAGATCCGCATCGACGAGGACCTGCGCATCGAGGTCGGAGCGCGGTGCGCGATGGCGCGCGAGGAAGGACAGGAGTTCACAGACGCGGTTCGTCACGTCCTCTGATACTCCGAGCGATGTGAGGTGCTCGCGTGTGATCTCGATGCAGGCGCCCGCCGAGGACACGGGGTCCGCTCCGGCGAGTTTGACGGAGAGGCATCGATTGAGGGAGGCACCGTGGTACCAGGTGGCGATCCGCAGAACATCCGGGTCGTGCGCCGTCGCGGCGAGCTCGTCGATATGAGCGAGCACATTGATGAGGTGCCGCGTGTTGTGAAGACGCCGCTCCGGATCGGACCAGCGTGCAACGAGGTCCCGTCCTTCAGCGTCGAGCTGCGCGGCAGAGGCCGTCGCACCGATCTCCTGCATGGAGTCGGTGAAGGAACTGAACAACCATTGAGGTGCTTGTGCACCCATGCTGACTCTCCTGGTGTAGGGAATACCCGCGCAATGCTAGTCACTTGGTTTGAAACTAGCACTTCTGGTGGTGCGTATCACCCCCGAGTAGCCCCGCTCAATGTGCGCCACGGAGGCGATGCGTAGGAATCGCTCACGGCTCGCGCAACTCAGCCCCCTTTTTCGTGATGGCCTGCTCCGAATCGGGATTCCACGACGATCTCGCGGATAGTTCATCGCTGAGGGGCAGCTCGATGCGGACCGTCAAGCCACCGCCCTTCGTCTTCGACAGCTTCGCGCTTCCGTGGTGGGCGGTGAGGATACCGGAAACGATGGCGAGGCCGAGGCCCGAGCCGCCGTGCGAGCGCGCGCGCGATGAATCGGCGCGATAGAAGCGCTCGAAAACCCTGCTCCGGTCGGCGTCGGCGATCCCGGGCCCGTGATCGCGGAACTCGACGACCGCCCTATCCGAGTCCCGTCCCAGGGCGATCTCGACGGGGGATCCCTCCGGCGTGTAGCGCACGATATTGCCGATGAGGTTTGTGAACACCTGCTGAATGCGGTCGCGGTCCGCCCTCGCCACGAGGGTCATCGGCGGATTGTGGCCCGACAGGGAGCGCACGGCGACACCCCGCGTCGAGTCGAGCGCCTGGAGGTCGAAGGCGGCGTTATCCGCCATCTGGACGAGGTCGACGTCTGTGAATTCCAATGGGCGCCCCTCGTCGATGCGCGCAAGGGTGAGGAGGTCCTCAACGAGGGCCGACATGCGCGTCGACTCGGATCGGATGCGCCCCATCACCTCCTCGACTCGGTCTTGAGGGACGCCTCCCATCGAGTAGAGCTCGCAGTACCCGGAGATCGCCGCTAGGGGGGTCCGCAGCTCGTGCGAGGCGTCGGAGACGAAGCGCCGGATGCGCCGCTCGGAGTTCTGCCGCGCTTCGAAGGACTGTTCGACCTGGGTGAGCATCGCGTTGAGCGACAGAGCGAGTGAGCCGACTTCGGTCGTCGCCGGGGGAGAATCGATGCGCTGCGTGAGGTCCCCAGCCGCGATCTTGCCCGCAGTAGACTCAATGGAGCGCAGTGGGCTGAGCGAGCGCTTGACGAGCCAGTGCCCGAGGTATCCGCCGACGGCCACGATGACGAGGGCGGCGATCGAGAAGTACACGGCGGTAGTGCGCAGGGTTCGCTGGACGTCGGTGAGAGGCAGGGCGATCGTGGTGATGCCGATGACCTTGTGAGTGGCCGATGATCTCAAAGGCAGGGACACTGCCCTCCACGTCGACCCGGGCAGATTCGACGACACCGTCACCGCTGCGGTGATCCCGAGTCCCTCCTGCGGCACATCATTGATAGTGAGCAGATCCGGGATGTCGGGGGTGCCGGAGACCGCGAGGGTCTCCGGATAGTAGTAGTAGATGGGAGGATTGGAACCGACGAAGGTCTGGCGGATGAAGTACAGCGTCGGCAAGCCCGTCTCGCCCGGCTCTATCGTCGCCTTGTTCGCGTAGATCATCGACTCGGCGGCGCTGACGAGTTGTTCGTCCACTTGGGAGACGAGATGTCGCTGGAGCAGGCCGACCATCACGGTGCCCGCCATGACGAGGCCGAGCGCAAGGAGAGCGGTGATGAGTGTCACGAGCTGCGTCGACAGGGGGCGCCTCTCCCAGATGACGAGGAGGCGGCCGAAAAAGCCGGCCCTCACGGCTCAGTCCTCTGCGCGCAGGATGTAGCCCACGCCGCGCTTGGTGTGGATGAGCTCCCCCGAAGCGCCCTCGACGGCGAGTTTGCGCCGCAAGTAGGAGATGTATGACTCGACGATCGCGACTTCCCCATCCCAGTCGTACTCCCACACGTGATCGAGGATCTGTATTTTCGACACGACCCGCCCCTCGTTGATGACGAGGTAGCGCAGGAGTTTGAACTCGGTGGGGGACAAGTCGATGTCGACCCCGGCGCGCGTCACCTCGTGGGCGTCCTCGTCAATGACGAGGTCCCCCACGCGGAGCTTTCCATCGTCCTCTTCGGAGCCGATGGTGCGGCGCAGGATCGCGCGGATGCGGGCGACGACCTCTTCGAGGCCGAATGGTTTGGTGACATAGTCGTCACCGCCGACGGTCAGGCCCTGGATCTTGTCGCGCATATCATCGCGTGCGGTGAGGAAGAGGACGGGTGTCGTCACCCCGGTTTCACGCAGGCGCCGCGTCACGGTGAATCCGTCCATATCGGGCAGCATGACGTCGAGGACGATGAGGTCGGGGGCCCTCTCGATGGCTTGTCGATAGGCGGATTGCCCGTCCTCGGCCGTGTGGACGTCGAAGCCTGCAAATCGCAGTGAGGATGCGAGAAGATCCCGGATATTGGGCTCATCATCAACGACGAGAAGAGTCGCCTCTCCTTCGGTTGCAGTGCGTACCATACGTTAATCCTGCCAGCTGAAACTGGACGTTTGCTGAATGTTCGATGGTAATGGAGCATTCTCGTGTCGACTGCCGGTGTATGAGAAGATGATCGGCACAATGACATCTGAAAGGTGAGGACATGACAGACCCACTGGCTCCTCAAGGCGTTGTATTCCGCCCGGTCTCCCCGAAACTGGCGACCGTCCGGGTCATCTCCGAGCTCATTGTGTTCATCCCTTTCATCACCGCGTCACTCATTGGCGTGATCATGCTCACGAAGTGGCTGTGGATCGCAACAGCCGCGCTGACAGCGCTCCTGATCTGGTCTGTGTGGATCGTTGTGAGACAGGTACGCGCCATGGGCTTCGCACTGAACGAGGACGAGTTCCTCATCCGCAAGGGCATCATGTTCAAGCATCTCACCCTCATCCCCTACGGGCGCATCCAATACGTGGAGGTCTCTGAAGGGCCGATCGCCCGCATGTTCAATGTCGCCGAATTGCGCCTCCACACGGCATCACCGGTGACCAATGCGATCCTCAACGGCGTCCCCTCCGGCGAGGCGGCGCGGCTGAGGGACATGCTCGTAGAGCGAGGCAGTGCGGAATTGGCGGGCCTATGAATCGCGCCGACACCCGATCACGCGACTATGGGGAGGCATCCGCCGCGAAGGTCCGCGCCGCGGAGGGGAGCATCCCCGATTCCCAGTGGCGCAAGCTCCACCCGATCTCTCCGGTCGTCAATGCGTGGAAGGCGCTGGTCCTCCTCGTCACCATCGTCGCGGTGCAGAACGCGCAGTACCTCATCCGATTCCTCGACTCCGATTTTTCCCACTCCCTCGGCATTACGACTCTTGTCCTACTCGTCGCGGGCTCCGTGCTCGGCTTCCTTCTCATCGTCGCCGTCTTCTCGTGGCTGTCGTGGCGGGCGACGAGTTTCGCTGTGACCGACGTGGGCGTCTACTACCGCTCCGGAATCCTCAAGCGGACTCTCAAGCAAGCGCGCCTCGAACGGATTCAGGCGGTCGATATCGTCCATCCGCTGCTCGGGCGGATTGCTGGACTGGGACGCCTCAATATCGAGGTCGCGGGCGGCCCGAGGTCGAATCTCAGCCTCGGGTACCTCAAGACTGCGCACTTGGAGACCCTTCGCGCCGAGATCCTCGCCCGCGCTGCAGGCGTCTATGTCGATCCCGCGGCATCCATGCCCGCTCTTGGCACTGCGAGCGCGGACGGTTTGCGTACCGCAGCTGCGGTGTCCGTTGTCGAACCTAGAGCGGCGGAGGCGCCCGAACGCGTCCTCTACACGCTGTCCGTCGGACGACTCCTCGGCTCGATTGTCACCTCGCTCGGCATGATCATCGGACTGTTCATCGTCCTGGCAGCGGTCATCAGCGGCGTCGTCTTCATCATCATGCGAGGCATCGGGGGATTGGTGATCCTGTTGCCGCTCAGTGCGGCTCCTCTTGCATTCGTCTCCTTCATATGGGCGCGCTTCGCAGGAGAGTTCAGCTTCACTGCGGCGGTCTCCCCTGACGGGATCCGCACGCGTTCGGGATTGACGGACACGCGTTCACAGACCATCCTGCCGCGCCGCGTCCACGCGGTTCGCATCCACCAGTCCTGGTTGTGGCGCGCATTCGGTTGGTACCGGGTGACGATCACCCAGGCCGGATACGTAGGGCAGGAGGGGGCTGATGCGAACAGTTCCCAGTCCGCACAGGTCCTTCTGCCCGTCGGCAGCCGGGAGGATGCCGAGCTCGCGCTGTGGCTCGTCGTGCGCGACCTCGGAGTCGCCGAGCCTCAGGATTTCCTCACAGCCGCCCTGCACGGGCGTGGCGACGGCTTCGGGTTCGTCCCGATCTCCGAGCGCGCCCGCACACTCCTCGACTGTCTGGTTCGCGACCGACGTGCCGTGGCACTCACAGACACATGTGTGGTCATCCGCGATGGGTGGCTGAACAGGGACGCTTCCTTCATCCCCGTCGAGCGCCTCCAATCGATCGGGGTGACGCAGGGTCCTCTGGAACGGCTACTCGACCTCGTCAATGTGCACGCCCAGATCGTCCGGGGGACCACCCCATCAACGGCGCGCCACCTCGATGCCGTCCAAGGCGCTCGCCTTGTCGAAGAACTCCGCATCAAGTCGCGGGTCAAGCGCGCCGCTGAGCCGCCGGAACGGTGGATGCAGCGGGTGGAAGCGCGGCTGGGCGCACAGTCTGCTGTCGAGGCGGTGTTACGGGCAACGGGCGCCCAACCGGTCGGGGAAGGGCAGCCGGGGCTATGACGTCCGTCCAGGGGCGCCTCGGCGTCGGGATCATCGGCATGGGCCGCGTCGGCCCCGTCATCGGCGCTGCCCTGCGCGCCGCTGGGCATACGATCGTCGCCGTGAATGCCCACAGCGACGATGCCCGCGAGCGCGCAGAAGCGGTCCTGCCGGGCGTTCCGCTGGCGAGCGTCGACGAAGTCCTCGAGCGCTGCGAAGTCATCATCCTCGCCATCCCCGACGAGCAGATTGAGCCGCTCGTCGCCGGACTCGCCGACCTGGGGCGCTGGCAGATGGGCCAGATCGTCATCCACCTGGCGGGGCCGTATGGAACGTCGATTCTTGCGCGCGCCCAGGCGGCAGGCGCGATCCCCTTGGCGATTCACCCGTCAATGGCGTTCACCGGCTGGTCCCTCGATGTTCACCGCCTCACGGGAGCGCCCTTCGTCATCACCGCGCCCGCCCCTTTCCTGCCGATCGCCCAGGCCCTCGTGGTCGAAATGGGCGGAGAACCCGTCGTCGTCGGCGAAGAACAGCGAGCCGTCTGTCACGCGGCGCTCACACTCGGCGCCAACACCATGATGGCGGGCGTAGTCACCGCCGCGGGTGCCCTCGAAGTCGCGGGCATCGACTCTCCGGGCACGATCATGGCGGCACTGCTGCACATGACTCTCGACCGGGTGCTCGACGAGGGGGTCCGCGCGATCGAGCCCCCTGTCGCGGGTATTGATGCGGCGGCGGTGAAGACGCACATGTCCGCCCTCGTTGATGCGGGCGAGGAGGAAGCGGCGCGGGCCTATGCGCGCGCCACCCGAGATCTCGTGCACATTCTGGCGGCTCAGGGGCGGCTCGCAGAGCGCGGCGCGGATGCAATCGAAGTGGCGCTTCTCGACGGCGAGAACTCGGCGACGTGACGGGCGCGACTATGCCCGGGGTGAAGACGCTCACCCGAGGGTGACATCGACCATGTCGGGGTGTATTCGGCCCCCTGAACGCAGCACAATAGGGATATGACACCTGTGCTTGCCCGTACTCGCGACGAACTCGCCGTGGCCCTTGACGCCCTTCCGGGGCCGCGCGCCCTCGTCATGACGATGGGCGCCCTCCACGAGGGTCACCTGCAGTTGGTCAGGCGCGCGCAGGAACTCGCCGACCATGTCATCGTGTCGATCTTCGTCAATCCGACACAATTCGCCCCCGGTGAGGACTACGACATCTACCCGCGCACCCTCGACGCCGATATGGCGGCGCTCGCAGATGTCGGCTGCGACCTCGTGTGGGCTCCCGCTCCCGATGAGGTCTACCCCGAGCCCGTTGCCGTTTCCATCGACCCGGGCCCTGTCGCGAAGGTCCTCGAGGGGGTCACGCGGCCCACGCACTTCGCAGGTGTCGCCCTCGTGTGCACGAAGGTCGTCGGACTCGTACGCCCCGACGTTGCCGTCTACGGCGAGAAGGACTTTCAACAGCTCGCAGTGCTGCGCACCGTGTTCCGCCAGCTCGATATCCCGGTCCGCGTCGAGGGCGTGCCGATCGTGCGCGACGAGGACGGGGTCGCGCTGTCGAGTCGCAACCGCTATCTGTCGGAGGAAGAGCGCGTTCGCGCCCGAGACCTCTCGCGCGGCCTCGAAGCCGGTCGCGGCGCCGCGTCCAGAGGCGCGAGTGCCCGGCAGGTCGTCGCAGCAGTCGTTGCTGTCCTCGACGCCGCCGGGGGGATCGACATCGACTACGTTGCCCTCGTTGACGAGGGGACCGTCGACATCCTCGCCGGAACGCCCGGCGTCGACCTCGTGAGTCCCGAGGACGCCCGTCCCGCCACCATGGTCGCAGGCGCGCGAGCATGCCGCCTCCTCGTCGCCGCAAAGGTCGGGACGACCAGGCTCATCGACAACCTGCCCCTCCTTATGGAGGCATACCGTGGCTGAGACGATGCGGATGGAAGTCATGCGCCCGATGGTTCAGGGGAAGATCCACCGCGCGACCGTCACCGGTGCGGACCTGCATTATGTCGGGTCGGTGACGATTGATGCGGATCTCCTTGATGCCGCGGATATCGTTGAGGGGCAGCAGGTCGATATCGCCGACGTTGACAATGGCAACCGGTTGACGACGTATACGATTGCGGGGGAGCGCGGCTCGGGGGTGGTCCAGCTCAATGGCGCGGCCGCGCACCTGGTCAGTGTCGGTGATCGTGTCATCATCATGGCGTATTGTCAGGTGCCCGAGTCGCGGGTGTCGTCGTGGACTCCGGCGGTCGTCTTCGTCGATGCGGAGAATCGCCTCGTCGAACGGGGCGGCAGCATCGGCGCCGTGCCCGAGGACTCGGAACGGGCCCGCGAACTCAACCTGAAATCCGCGGGGCGCTGAGGCTCGCATCGGCCGCCCCGCGGGCGCGGTCGTACATTCGGATAGACTGTTGCACTCGTAGCAACGGATCCGTCGGATGAAGGGAAGCGTCTCGTTGTGAACATCCAGTCCCTGTCTTTTATCGGCTCGGTCATCCTCGCCACCATGGTCCTCATCGCCGTCACGGCATGGGCCATCGGGCGTCGCCGAACCGTGCGCTCCACCATCGGGGCACTACTCGCCCTCGTCGTGTCGGCCGCGATGGCGACGACATCAATGGCGCTCATTGTGAATCGGGGAGGATCCTGGGTGCGCACGACGAGTGACGTCGTCGGGCTCCTCACCGGCGCGAAGCCCAACAACGGGGCTTCACAGGTTCTTCCCCCGATTGATTCGGTATCCCAGTCCGGGTCGCAGGATCAAGAATCCGGAGGGGAAACCGGTGCCGACGCGCCCGCACACACCCGCCCGGATGGAGCAACGCGCACCGCCGAGGACGACACGGACATGCTGCCGAGCTCGCTCGCTCCGGACCCCTCGCTGGCGGTGGACTTCGAAACGGACCCGGGGACTGGCGAACTCACCGCGATGGTCTCCGGAAGCGAATCCGGCTTGACACGGTCAGTGACGATCTGGACGCCGCCGGATTATGATCCCGCCTCGTCGCAGATTCACGATGTCGTGATGTTCAACCATGGATATCCCGGGACGGACAAGGGGCCGATCACCGCCCTCGACCTTGCGAATACCTACAGCGAACTGCGCGCTTCTGGGAAAATCCGTCCGATGATCCTGGTCGTCCCGGACGTGTCCATGGAAGGGGCCCAACCGAACTGCGTCGATGTCGAGGGGTATCCGAGGATCGAAACGTTTGTTACCCACGATCTCGTGCGAGTCCTGCGTTCGACGTTCCCGAACCTCAACACTCACCGCGAAGGGTGGATAATGGCCGGCGCGTCGGCCGGCGGCTACTGTGCACCCGTACTCGCAATGCGCCACACGGGCCTGTTCTACGGGGCGATCTCAATGGGCGGTTTCGATACTCCTGGTCTCGGGGCGCTCGCCTGGGCCGGGGGAACCACGGCACGGGACTTCACGGTGTCGAATATGCTCTCCTCCCTCCAGGGCGAGCCTCAGCACCTGTACTTCGCCGGTACGAAGGAGGAGGAACTCTCATTGCAACTCATCGCCAATGTGACCGGCAAGGGGCGACCCGAGGACGAGGTCGTCACTCATGTTGACGAAGTAGGGGGGCACTCCTGGACGGTGTGGGCCGATCAGTTGAAGACCGCGCTCGAATGGTGGGCGCAGGGCGCGACCAAGGCGGAGTCCGCGAGGCGGGGCGAGGCCGCCGAAACCTCCGCGCAGTCGGGGCCGCAATCGGGTCCGCAGTCCGGACCGCAGTCCGGGGATGCGGCGCAGTCGGACGCTCACGGCGGATCCTTGGATTATCGACCGCCGAGCCCTTTCTCCCTGCAGGGCTGGGGTACACTGACAGTTTGGTGGGTCGGCGGCCTGCTCCTCGTCATCGCCGCCCTATGGGTGGGGCCGAAGACCGGAGCTGTTGCGAAACTGAGCGGAATGCGTCATGTCGCGATCCCGACGTCGATTCCCCGCACCGTCGCCATGTTCCTCGTTCGATACATGATGGTGCTCCTGCCCGTCCTCGTCGGGTCGGTGGCGATTCTGCTGTCAGTCAATCGGGCGGAGTCGTTCTACACGAACCTGGAGCATCTGCAGCAGGATCTGCAGACCTTCCTGTGAATCGGGAAGCCGTGTTGTTGTGGATCGAGGCGCGCGTCTCATCGGGGGGCGTGCCTGTGGCGCTACCACCGGGGCGCCCGGTCGGCGTGTGCTCCCCATCATGGTCGTGCGGACGGATTCAGGTGTCGCGCTGAGAATGCGGTTACTCCTCCGCGAGGAGCGTGCGCGCGAACCGCGCGGCATCAGCGGGGCTCATATCGGGCAGGTAGGATCGCGAAATCGCGATCCCCACGGTGGGGATGTCGAGCATATCCGGGACGGCGAGGTAGAGCGGCTCGAACCGGGGCTGGAACTTCTTCTTGAAGAACAGCAAAGATCGGAACCCGTACACCGGTTCAAGCAGGGACCCGACATAATCGAGGACGGGGGCGAAACGCTCGGCTCCCGACTCCTCAAGGTCCGGTTCGCGCGCGGCGAGACCCGAATGCGCGAGTGGGGCGCCCGACAGGGAGAGGATCTGCAACCCCTCCTCCTTGGCATCCAGAGCGGCCCTCCCGAGGAGGAACTCGATCGAGGGGCGGAATCCTCCGTCGCGCTTGCGCATGACATCGAGGGTCAGGCCGATGAGTTCGCCCTCGTTATAGACGGGAAGCCAGGACGTGACGGCGTGAACCGTCCCCTCCTCGTCCCTCGCGAGTAAGAGCCGCGTCTCCTCGACTGCCATCTCGTTCATGCCGCCGAGTGTGAAACCCATCTCCGGCAGGGCCTTCTCATCGACCCACGCCGATGAGATGGCCCGAATCTGGTCCAGTACGCCCTCGGGGCAGGTGGCCAGCGTCGTCCACTCGGCGGTGATCCCCTCTTTCGCGGCACGGTTGATGGCGGTTCGCACGTCCTGCCACTTCTTGCCGGTGAAGGCCAAAGCGGGCAGGTCCATGACGGCCTCCTCGGCGACCTTCATCGTCGTCCAGCCGAGTTGATGAGCGACGCGAGCCGTGTTGGCGTGCACGGAATACAGTGCGGGAATCATCGAATGAGACGTCGCGTAGGTCGCGAACTCGGCGACGACTCGATGCAAGTTCTCGGGACGCGCGGCGGGGTCGGTGATGGTCAGCGCGACGCCTGCCACCCTCCGGTAGGCGATGAGGGCGCTGCCATCGGCTGAGATCCACTGCTCATTACCCGGCCAGGTATTCATCCAGCCGAGGGAGCCGGACCGCGCTGTTGCGACGAAGTCTCGCGGCGAGCGCTCCGCCGTCGGTGCGTTCGGCACTTTCGGAGACGCCATGACAGTGGCGAGGGCCGCGACGATCGTCGTCATCCACGTGAGAATGGGGGCCCATTCGATGAGGAGGCGTCCGATCCACGTGACGGGGAGAAGGGTGGGGGTGAGGAGCGACAAAGCTGTGGGCGGCAGAATCCGGGCAGCGTAGTTCGAGGCCAATAGCCATGTGGTCGCTTCAGGCATCGTCGATTGCGGTGCATTGAGCCCCAGCAGAATGACGACTCCGCCGATGACCACAGCGGTGACGAGGATGATCGATCCGCTGCGCACGAGCACGGATCTGGGCGTGCGCACGGCGAACCACTTGCGATTCCAGACGATGAGGGCGATGAGCGACAGGGGGATGATGACGGCCGACAGGACCTGCGACAATGTCGTCTCAGGGAGGGCGATCTCCACCTCAGTAAGCGCGACTTCAGAGATGAAGACGGGTTCGGTGAAGAGGAACAGGCGGGCGAGCGCGAGCAGGGCGAAGAACGTCTGGAGGGCGAGGGTGGCGATCGCCGCGACCCGGCGCCCCCGTGCAACGCCCCAGGCGAGGACGCATTGCAGCAGGAACGGCATCATCATGATGATGAGCGGTGCCACGCCCTCGGTGCGCAGCGCATTGGTGGCACGGGCGCATTGAGAGACGTCGCCTTCTGAACACAACTGCATGAGCGCGTCTACGGTGAAGTCGGTCGGGATGATGCCCAGGGCGGCGAAGGAGAGGGGGCCGACGGCCTGGGCAGACACGATGGTGAGGACGCTCCCCGCTGACAGGGTCACGATGACGAGGGCGACGATTGAGCGGCCGCGGTGGCGGGTCCCGATGAAGGAGCGGGTGTTCTCCCCACGGGGCGCGAGCGCAATCCCTAAGATCAATCCGATGAGTGCGCTGCCAAGAGCCCCTGTCGATTGAGGCGCTCCGCCGAAGGCGACGAGGACCCCGAGAGCGGCGAGGAGGAAGGCCCGCAGGCGTCTGCGCCCGAGGACCTGCATCCATGCGGAGCCCGTGAAGATGAGGCCCATGAGTCCGAATGCTGCAGAATTGAGAGGAGTCGATTCTGTCCCCGACTGCGCCCACTCCGCATTGATGTAGCGGAAGACGATATCGGTTGCCTGGGTGATGAGGATTCCTCCGATGCCCGACAGGACGACCGCTGTGATCCATCGTCGCGCGCCGATCGCAGCCTCGATGATTCCACCGATGACGACGAAGGCGAGTGCGAGTGCAAGGCCGACGTACCATGTGGGCGCCGACCAGAAAGAGGTGACGAGGGCCCACAGGCGATCCGGGTGACCGGCGGTGGCTCCGAGCCCTTCGCCGAAGAAAGCGCCGTATGAGGCCGCGATGGAGGCGAGGAGGATGGACACCGCCGCAGCAGTGGACGCGGGGGTACGGCGCAACTGCTGCGTCGCTCGTCGCAGCGTGCGCCGCAGCAGCGACAGGGTGGCATGCATCTTGAAAGTACTGACGGTAGTCACTCATCACCTCATGTATTCGGAGCCGTTGAATTCGTGCGACCGGCGGATCCTCGTCGGAGAACCGCGCATGGTCGTTAAACGCGGCGGCACTGGTCCTCACCCTACATCGAAGGGGAAGACCCTACAGTGGAAGATGAACCGCATGGCGGCGCTCATAGGCGAGGGGACTTGAACCCTCAACCTGCTGAAACGCGCACAGTGTACCCATGAGGCTTCTCGCGCCTACCGATAGGTTCTGTATATTCGCAGGTGTGGGGACTGCAACGCCTCGACCACGGAGGCGCTCGTGGAGTATGGAGGATCAGGGATGCGCGCGAGGAGATCGTCCTCGCCGAGCCGGTACCATGGGAGTGTGACTGAAGAGCAGAAGAACCGAGACAGTGCCCACGACGTCGATGACGCCCCGGAGCAGGTCCGCGTCCGCGCCCAAAAGCGTGCCCGCCTCCTCGCCGACGGCTCAGAGGCATACCCTGTCGTCCTCGCCATCACCTCGTCCATCAAAGAGGTTCGCGAGGCCTACTCGCACCTCGAGACCGGTGAGGAGACCGAGGACGAGGTCGGGATCGCCGGGCGGGTCATGCTCGCCCGCAACGGCGGAAAGCTCTGCTTCGCGACCCTCATGGACGGCGAAGGCAATCGCATCCAGGTGATGCTCTCCGCCGCGGAAGTCGGTGCCGACTCCCTCGCCGCGTACAAGGCGGATGTCGACCTCGGCGACCACCTCTTCGTCCACGGGCGCGTCATCTCCTCACGCCGCGGCGAACTATCTGTCATGGCGCGCCCTGGCGTCGCCCCGGCGGGTCTGTTCACCCCCGGTATCGACGAGGGCGACCCCGTTCCCGCCTGGCGGCTCGCCGCGAAGTCGCTGCGCCCTCTGCCTAAGGCCTACACCGCTGAGGACGGCACCGAGATGAGCCTGTCGGAGGATATGCGCGTGCGTCGCCGCTACCTCGACATGATCGTCCGGCCCTCAGCGCGCGACATGGTTCGTCTGCGCGCCACCGTCGTCAAGTCTCTGCGCTCCTACTTCGACGCCGCGGGATTCGTCGAGATCGAGACGCCGATGCTGCAGAACCTCCACGGAGGTGCCGCCGCACGTCCCTTCTCCACCCACATGAACGCCTACGATACGGACCTGTTCTTGCGCATCGCTCCGGAGCTGTTCCTCAAAAGGGCGGTTGTCGGCGGCGTCGACAAGGTCTTCGAGATCAACCGCAACTTCCGCAACGAGGGCGCCGACTCCTCGCACAGCCCCGAGTTCACCATGCTCGAGGCCTACGAGGCCTACGGGTCCTATGACACGATGGCGATCCGCACCCGCGAGTTCATTCAACAGGCCGCGCGCGAGGCCTTGGGTACAGAGGTTGTCACCCTCGCCGATGGATCCGCCTACGACCTGTCGGGCTCGTGGAAGCAGATCTCCATGTTCGAGGCGACTGCCGAGAAGCTCGGCCGCGAATTCAGCGTGGATACCCCGCGCGATGAACTCGTCCGCATCGCCGAGGAGCTCGGCGAGGATGTTGCCGACCATTGGGGGCCGGGTAAGATCGCGGAAGTGATCTTCGAGGCCGCCGTCGGCGATGACCTGTGGGAGCCGACCTTCGTGCGCGACTACCCGGAGGACTCTTCGCCCCTGACCCGCGGGCACCGCTCCAAGCCGGGTATCGTCGAGAAGTGGGACTTGTACGTGCGCGGCTTCGAGTTGGCGACCGCCTACTCGGAACTCGTCGATCCGGTCATCCAGCGGGAGCGTTTCGAGGCTCAGGCGCTCGCGGCCGCCGAGGGCGACCCGGAGGCGATGGTCCTCGACGAGGACTTCCTCATGGCGATGGAGTACGGCATGCCCCCGGCGGGCGGTATGGGCATGGGGCTCGACCGCCTGCTCATGGCCCTCACCGGCCAGGGCATCCGTGAGACCATCACCTTCCCGCTCGTCAAGAAGCTCTGAGCCGAGCGTGCCGCGAGGTGGGCACGAGCGATGGATGACTAGGAGGAGCTCGAACTCTTCGTCGCAGCCTGGCGCAATGAGTCGGCCTCAACTCCGATGAGGCGCTCATGGTTGCCCGCCATTGGCTCGCCGCTGTGGCGGCATCTGCCGCTCGCCCTGTTCCTCGGCCTCCTAGCGGGCGTTACAACTCGCCTGATGCTGTCCGAGGAGGACGGACGGCCCGGGTCTCTCCGCGATCTTCACACCAGTCGTGACCGCCGTGTTGCTGAGCATCCTCGTCGTCGCGTCCCTCACCTCCAATCCCGTCAATGCCGACCGGGGCGTGCTCATCACCTTCGACGGCGACCTCATCCTGGTCAAGGCGATCGTGCTTTTCACGGTGTTCGCGCGGGCGTGCTCATCGTCGACGCCCTGTCACTGTGGGCGCTGTGGGGTTATGGGCGGACCATGCGGGGCGGGCCCCTCGGCGCTGCAGCAGTGGCAAAGCGCCGCGCTTCCGGTCTTCGCCGCGTGGGCGGCCGTCGTCGCGCTCGTATTCCCGCCGGTCTTCTCCTTCCACTAGGCAGGATCCTCTGATTTTCAGGATCAGGAGAAAAATGACTAGTGTGGGCGGGCAGGAGAGGAGAGGGGATTCGATGACTTTGCCCGCTGACAATGAAGCCACTCGGGCGGCTTCGACACATCGGTTGAAGGGGCGCCCCGCGCGCATCGACCGGAAGAAAATCGTTGACGCCTCCCGGCATATTCCTGCGGAACGACTCACCATGCAGGCGGTCGCAGAAGTCCTCAGTGTCGACCCGACAGCGCTCAACTACCACGTCGGCGGCAGGGACGGATTCATGCGCCTCATCGCCGAGGACCGTGCGCGCGCCGCCGTTGACGACTTCGAACTGCCCGACCCCTCCACCCCCTGGCAGGAGACTCTCGTCGTCTTCGCTCACGCCATGAGGCGTGCGGTGACATCGATCGGCCCCCTCTCCCACTACATCGAGTCGATCCCATCGCTTACCGCCCACTTCCTTAGCCCCGTCGAGCACGTCCTCCGGGTGCTCGTCGATGCCGGGTTCGACATTGAGACCGCGGTGCGCTCCATCGCCCTCGTCTCGCACGTCGCCGCGCTCAATGGCAGACTCGACGCGAAGAGGAAAGACCGGCGCAACGGGGTGCTGGCATCTCACACGGAGGAGAGGATACGCTTCTTCGAGTCCGATGAGGCCCATTCGCTGCCGCTGCTGCGCGAGGTTGTCCTCGGCGACCACCCCGACCTCGTGCCCGACCGCGCCGGAGGCACCGAGGAGCAATTCGATTTCGACCTCGATGTCCTCATCGCGGGGATGGAACGCCTCCTGGAGGGCGGCGTGCGGGCGGACTAGTCCCTCCGGGGCGCATAGGCTCAAGATCGCGCATCATGCGCGTATTGCCCAGGGTGTTCGGCTTGTACGAGGCGAGGTCGAGGAACTCTTTGACGCCGTCATCATGGCTTCGGATCATCTCCAGGAAGACGTCCTCGCCGACGGGCGTCCCCTCGATCTCGTAGAAGCCGTGGCGCGCGAAGAAGTCGACCTCGAAGGTGAGGCAGAAGACCCTTGTGAGGCCGAGGATTGTTGCGCGATCGACGAGGCCGCGCAGCAGCAGCGCGCCGACCCCGCAATGGAGGTACTCGGGTGAAACGGCGAGGGTCCGGATCTCTGCGATGTCGTCCCACATGACGTGGAGGGCGCCGCAACCGATGATCTGCAAGGACTCGTCATCGATTGCGACCATGAACTCCTGGATGTCCTCGAAGTAGTCGATGAGTTCTTTGATCACGAGGATGCGCCGCATCGTGTAGGGGCGAACGAGTTCGGCGATGGCGCGCACGTCCATCGGGCGCGCGTTGCGGATGTGGAAGGTCATCGCTGGCGGATCCTCGCCTGGGAGGCGCGGGTGCGCACCAGGTCGAGCAACTCGCGGGCGGCGCCGTCATCGAGGACGAGGTCCGTGACGACGCGGGCGCGCAGTGCGCCGAGCAGGGGAAGCGCTTTCGAGGCTCCCGCGACCACGCACAGGCGGCGGGGGATCGAGCGCAGGGTCTCAGGAGAGGGGCCCGAGGCGCGGGCGTTGAGCTCCATATCGGTGGATCCGTCCTCGCGGATGAGGACGGTGCACACATCGCCGACGACGCCGTCGCGCTGGGCTGCGGCGATCTCCTCGGAGTCGAGGAATCCTCCTGAGTACACGTGGGAGGGCAGGCGGGCAGAAAGCGAACCGACGCCGAAGAGTGCGATATCGCAGTTGTCGATGGTCTTGAGGACGGTGCGAACAGAGCGTTCGCGCCACAGGGCGTCCTTGGTTTCGGCGTAGTCGAAGAATGTGGGGACGGGGAAGTGGACCATGCGCCCGCCGATCGCACGGGCGGCGCGCGAAATGATCGCATCCGCATAGGGCATGCCCGACTCGGTGGCAGTGGCTGCGCCATTGAGTTGGACGATTGTGGACCCGGGGAAGGAGACGCGGGGCATGCACCGGGTGATCTCCGATGTCGTATTGCCCCAGGCGATGCCGAGCGTAACGCCGGGTTTGAGCATATCGATGAGCCGTTCGGCGGCGACGAGGGCGACGTTGTGGAGGCGGTTGACTTCGGTGTGAACGTCGTGAACGGGGACGACGGAGGTCTGTACGCCGAAGATCTCTGAGATCTGACCGGCGAGGGTTCCCTTGAGTCCAGGGGCGGCACTCACCGAGATGCGGACGAGCCCCGTTTCGCGCGCGTAGGACAGGAGTCGGGAGACGGAGGAGCGCGATACGCCGAGATGTCGGGCGATGGTTTCCATCGTCTGGCCCTGCAGGTAATACATCGATGCGGCTTCATGAGCCTGTTCGTCACGAATCGTCACAATCTCTAGTGTGCCATGCACAGGCGTTCACTTGTGTGACAGTGAGGAAGCCGTGGAGACGGAGGGAGTGAAAGTGCAGGTGAATAAGGGTAATTGAGTAAGCATATGACCGGTGCCACAGATCCTGCGTGCACGAACGTTCAAGTGTTCCGGGTCGATGTGCAAGTGCTGGCATACTGAATGACGTCCAGTCAGGGATCGATTCGTCGTACACGGCGGAGGACTCTCGCATCGGCATAGAACCCAGATGAACGGTTCATCGGGTGTTATAACAGATCAAAGATTGTTTGGTGCGATAGAGTCGTCTCGTTCTGCACGGCGGGGTTCGCTCTGACTGCGGAACACCACATGGTGGGAAACCATCGAAGATTTGGCGCAACGAAGCGCTGGAGAAAGATAGGGAAAAATGCTCGCAACTCTTCTTCCCATGGCACCGCATGAATTGACCGCCGGTCACTTGTTCATGTCGGAATTCCTTGGCACAACAGTCCTCTTGCTGCTGGGCGGCGGCGTCGTCGCGACGAACCTCCTGCCTAAGTCCAAGGGCAAGGGAGGCGGCTGGCTTATGATCAACTGGGGGTGGGGTCTCGCAGTCCTCGCAGGCGTCTACGTTGCCTACGACACCGGCGGCCACCTCAACCCCGCTGTCACCATCGCCAAGGTTGTCGGCCACATGTTCGACTCTGCAGTCGAGCTCGCACCCGGTGTAGCCGTCACCGCAGCGAATGTCTGCATTTACATCGTCGCTCAATTCCTCGGCGCATTCCTCGGCGCCGTCCTGTGCTGGCTGACCTTTAAGAAGCACTTCGACGAGGACTGCGATCCGGCCCTCAAGCTCGGCGTCTTCTCCACGGGTCCGGAAATCCGCTCCTACGGATGGAACACCCTCACTGAGGCCATCGGCACTGCCGTCCTCATCCTGTGGGTCTACGTATCGGGCTACACCGAGACCGCAGTCGGCCCGCTCGGCGTTGCTCTCATCATCGTCGTCATCGGTAATTCGCTCGGTGGCCCGACCGGATACGCCATCAACCCGGCCCGTGACTTCGGTCCGCGTGTCGCCCACGCGATCCTGCCGATCAAAGGCAAGGGCGGCTCTGACTGGGCCTACTCGTGGGTCCCGATCGTCGGCCCGATCCTCGGCGCCATCGCAGCGACCGTGATCGTCTTCGTCAGCGGACTCGCCTGATAGTCAATACCCGATTGAGGCATGTGGGGTCCCGGGCGGACTCGCCCGGGACCCCACGTTGCCTAGAACCACAAAGAAGTGAGAACAGACAGAAGGGAACTGAAACATATGTCTCAAGAGAAGTTCGTACTGGCAATCGACCAGGGCACGACCTCCAGCCGCGCGATCATCTTCAACCACTCCGGTGAGATCGTGGCCGTCGGCCAGAAGGAATTCACCCAGATCTTCCCGAATCCGGGTTGGGTCGAGCACGACCCGATTGAAATCTGGGAATCCGTCCGCTCCGTCGTTGCCTCCGCCCTCCAGAAGGCCGAGATCAACGCCACGCAGCTCGCCGCCGTCGGCATCACCAACCAGCGCGAGACGACGATCGTCTGGGATAAGAACACGGGCGAACCCGTGTATAACGCCCTCGTCTGGCAGGATGTCCGCACCGGCGACATCGCCCGCGAGATCGCTTCCGGCGACCCGCTCGGAACCGAACGCTACCGTCAGATCACCGGCGAAAACATCTCGACCTACCCCTCGGCTACCAAAGTCAAATGGATACTCGACAATGTCGAGGGCGCCCGTGAGCGCGCAGAGGCGGGCGACCTCCTCTTCGGCACTCCGGACACCTGGGTCCTGTGGAACCTCACCGGAGGCATTAACGGCGGTGTCCACGCGACCGACGTGACCAACGCCTCCCGCACGCTCCTCATGGACGTTCGCGAGCTCAAATGGCGCGACGACATCTGCGCGGACTTCGGCATTCCGATGTCGATGCTCCCGGAGATCAAGTCCTCCTCCACCGTCTACGGCGTGGGGCGCCCGAACGGCCTCCTCGCAGGTGTGCCGATCTCCGGCATCCTCGGCGACCAGCAGGCCGCGACCTTCGGCCAGGCCTGCTTCGAGCCCGGCATGGCGAAGAACACCTACGGCACCGGTTGCTTCACCCTCATGAACACTGGCACCGAGCCCGTCTTCTCCAAGAACGGCCTGCTCACCACGGTCCTCTACCAGCTCGGCGATGACGCTCCGGTTTACGCCCTCGAGGGTTCCGTGGCAGTGGCCGGCTCGCTGGTCCAGTGGCTGCGCGACAACCTCGGCATGATCGTCAAGTCCTCGGACATCGGCGCCCTCGCCGAGACCGTCGAGGACAATGGCGGCGTCTACTTCGTTCCCGCCTTCTCCGGCCTCTTCGCGCCCTACTGGCGCGACGACGCCCGCGGCGCGATCGTCGGCCTGACGCGCTACGTCACTAAGGCCCATATCGCTCGCGCGGTCGAGGAGTCGACGGCCTTCCAGTCCGCCGAACTCATCGAGGCGATGAACGCCGACGCCGGCGTCCCGCTCAAGGAACTCAAGGTTGACGGCGGTATGACGCACGACGAACTGCTCATGCAGTTCCAGGCCGACATCTCCAGCTGTGACGTGGTCCGCCCCGTCGTCGCCGAGACGACCGCGCTCGGCGTCGCTTACGCCGCCGGCATCGCCGTCGGCTTCTGGAACGGCACCGACGATGTCATCGCCAACTGGCAGGAGGGCAAGCGCTGGACGCCGTCGATGGACAAGGCCGAGCGCGACCGCACCTACCGGTTGTGGAAGAAGGCAGTGACCCGCACCTTCGACTGGGTCGACGAGGACGTCAAGTGATGCCTGCCCACCACATGTGAGCCAGGCGAGTGCCTCCTCGGAAACTATTCCGAGGAGGCACTCCCCATTTGCCCCACTGCGCCGTACAGTGGACGCATGAGCAACTATTCCTCTAATGAAAAAACCTATGTGATCATCGACGGCGAGAATATCGATGCGACCCTCGGCCTGTCAGTCCTGGATCGGCGCCCCAACCCGGAGGAGCGCCCCCGCTGGGACAGGGTCCTCGAAGGAGCGGAGAAACTGTGGGGGCCTCCTGCCAAGGGGCTTTTCTTCCTCAACGGCTCCTCGGGCGTCCTGCCGATGGGCTTCGTCCAAGCGCTCACCGCGATGAACTACTCGGTGATCCCGCTGTCGGGCCCCGAAGACGTCAAGGTCGTCGATGTCGGCCTGCAACGGACCATGGACGCGATCGCTGAACTCGACTCCGGTGCGGTCATCCTCGCCAGCCACGACGCGGACTTCGCCCCGCATATCGAGCGTCTCCTCGACATGGGTCGACGCGTCGCGATCATGTGCTTCAAGGAGTTCCTCGCCTCGGCGCTGCACGATCTTGAGGACAAGGGTCTTGAGATCGTAGACCTCGAATACGACGTCCACGCCTTCCAGGTGACCCTGCCGCGCCTGCGCATCATCGACGTTGACGACTTCAACCCCTTCGACTTCCTCTGAGCACTCCCCCGGCCCGCGAAAGCCGATATCAACGCCCTCATCAATCAGGCG
Organism: Actinomyces mediterranea; assembly: GCF_900155595.1. Classification (GTDB taxonomy): domain Bacteria; phylum Actinomycetota; class Actinomycetes; order Actinomycetales; family Actinomycetaceae; genus Pauljensenia; species Pauljensenia mediterranea. The sequence goes on along the minus strand of NZ_FTPB01000004.1, from coordinate 585,686 downwards.
GAAGACCGCAGAGAATGCGTGACCAGTTCATCCGCGACTACACGAACTCCATCGTCGATGCCGAGAACGCCGTTGCCCAGACAAGTGGGACGGCCTTGCCGAGGTCTCTCTCGGTCAGCAGATCTCCTACGAGGACGAGTTGAAGGCGGCCGAGCCGATCATCGTCTCTCAGGTCGAGGTAGGATTCCAGGCCCTCAAGAATAAGAACTGACGAGGCCCGAGCCCGGATGCCCCCGGGGTCGTAGGAGCGCGCTCCTACGACCCCGTCCTCGTTGGCCCACGACTCTGACCTGCACAGACGCACTGTGGGCGGCATGCTCGGGCGCGGACAAGTAGACTGGTGGCAGTTCATGACGCAATCGGCCAGAGCGGCCGTGGTTCTCAACGAGAAGGGAGAAGGCTGTGCCCACTGGCAAGGTGAAGTTCTTCGACGCCGACAAAGGCTTCGGATTCATCGGCGGTGATGACGGAGTCGAGGTGTTCCTGCACGCCTCCGCGCTTCCCGAGGACGCTCCGGCTCCCCGGCCGGGGACCCGCGTCGAATACGGTGTAGCCGACGGGCGAAAGGGCCCACAGGCCCTGTCTGTTCGTATCCTCCCAAAGCTTCAGTCGGTCGCCCATGGTCGCAGGCGCAAGCCCGAGACGATGATCCCCGTGGTCGAGGATCTCATCAAGTTGCTCGACGCCTCATCCGTGTCGCTGCGCCGCGGGAAGTACCCCGACAGTTCGGCTAAAATCGCGAAGGTCCTGCGCGCTGTTGCTGAGGATTTCGATGCCTGAGAAGTCTGCGCGCACCCGCACCCCCAAACCCGACGCCCTCCTCGAGTCCGCCCTCGATATTGCGCGCGACAGTGCTGAAGCGGTCGCGTACCCGCGCGACGTGGGCGAACACCTCGGATTCGTCATGGATTCCGAACGCCTGGGCACCCATTTCTTCGCCGTCGTCGACCCCGGCTACGTTGGATGGGCATGGGCGGTCACCGTCGTCCGGGTCCCGCGCTCCAAGCGCGCCACTGTCTGCGAGGTTGACATGGTGCCCCGCGAGGGCGCCCTCTTGGCCCCCGAATGGATCCCCTGGGAGGATCGACTGCGCCCCGGCGACCTCAGCCGCGACGACGCCCTTCCGTATCGCGCGGACGACTCCCGCCTCGAAGAGGCGATCCACGATGTCAGCGATGAACTCGACCTGCCCGAAGTCCGCGAGGTGGGGCTGGGCCGGAAAAGAGTCCTCTCGCAGGAGGGACGACAAGCCGCTATGACCCGCTGGTACAAGTCGGACCAGGGGCCCGCCCGGGGACGCCCCCCGCGCAATAGCTGCTCGACCTGCGGCTTCCTCATCAAGATGCCCGGGTCCATGCGCACGATGTTCGGCGTGTGCGCGAATGAGTGGGCCCCGGATGACGGTCGTGTCGTCAGCCTCGACCATACCTGCGGTGCCCACTCGGAGTCGGATACTCCCAAGAATGGGACGGCCTGGCCGGTACGCCCCTCGAAGGTCAACGACGCCGCCCTTGATTCGGAGCCGATGCCCGCCTCTACTGCGGATTGACGCCGACTCGCCCCGCCGGGGAAGTGCGCTGATGATCGCCGTGTGCTCAATGAACACCCGGGGCGCGAAACGAACGTGGCCGTGATCACCCGGTTTGCGCGCGCGTGCCGCTTTTCGGCACGATTAACCCCGTGAGCACTCAAAATATGACCGCCTCATCCCAATCTGCGGTCGCACAGTCCATTGACAAGTACTTCAAGATCTCTGAACGCGGATCATCCATCGGCCAGGAGCTTCGTGGCGGCCTTGTCACATTCTTCGCCATGGCGTACATCCTCGTCGTCAACCCCGCCATCCTCGGGAATGCTCTTCCCGAGGATGGTTCCATTACCGTCCAGGGGATCGCTGCGGGCACCGCCCTCGTCGCGGGCATCATGACGATCCTCATGGGTGTCGTCGCGAACTTCCCGCTCGCCCTCGCCGCGGGCCTCGGCCTCAACGCAATCGTCGCCTTCACCATGGTGATCGGCATGGGCCTGAGCTACCAGGAGGCAATGGGCCTCGTCGCATGGGAGGGCATCCTCATCACCCTCCTCGTCCTCACAGGCTTCCGCGAAGCGGTGTTCCGCGCCGTCCCGCAGCAACTCAAGACTGCGATCACCGTCGGCCTCGGCCTGTTCATCGCACTCATCGGCCTCGTCGACGCGGGCATCATCCGCGCCGGTGCGACCGTCGTCCAACTCGGCATCTCCGGCTCGTTGCAGGGGTGGCCGGCGCTCGTGTTCTTCATCGGCCTGTTCCTCACCATCATCTTGTACATCCACAAGGTCAAGGGCGCGATCCTCATCTCGATCCTCACCTCGACCGTCGTCGCCGTCATCATTCAGGCGGTGACCAAGCTCGGCATGAGGTCTGAAGACAACCCCACCGGTTGGGGCCAGTCGGTCCCCGAATTGACCTCCTCCCCGGTGGCACTGCCGACCTTCGACACCCTCGGCAAGGTCGACTTCTTCGGAGCCTTCGGCAAGGTCGGCGTCATCGCCGTCATCTTGCTGATCTTCTCCCTCATGCTCGCCGACTTCTTCGATACGATGGGCACTATGGTCGCCGTCGGCGCCGAGGGCAACCTCCTCGATGAGAATGGCAACCCGGAGAAGTCCCGCCAGATCCTCCTCATCGACTCCCTCGCGGCGGCTGCGGGCGGTGTCGGCGGAGTCTCCTCCAACACCTCCTACATCGAATCCGCTGCCGGTGTCGGCGAGGGCGCCCGCACCGGTCTCGCCTCCGTGGTCACCGGCATCGCCTTCCTCCTGTCGACCTTCCTGTCGCCCCTCGTCCAGCTGGTTCCGACCGAGGCGGCCTCCACCGCTCTCGTGTTCGTCGGGTTCCTCATGATGACGCAGGTCGCTGACGTTGACTGGAAGTCCGCCGATATCGCGATCCCCGCGTTCATGACGATCGCCTTCATGCCCTTCGGCTACTCCGTGTCCGTCGGTATTGGCGTCGGCTTCATCACCTTCGTGATCATTCAGATCGCCAAAGGCAAGGCCGCGAAGATCCATCCGCTCATGTGGCTATCATCGACCCTCTTCGTCATCTACTTCCTGCTCGGACCGATCCAGGCGATGCTCGCCTGATCCCTGAGAATCGGAAACGAATAGGACGCCCCGCGGCAGTGATGCCGCGGGGCGTCGCGTATCCTCGAAGCAACGGCACTCGTCGCTGCCGGACATGACGCCACCCGCACACCACCCCGTCAAGAGGAGGCGCACCCCCGTGTCGCGCACCTTCCATTCCCTGCACTACCCGAACTTCCGCCTGTGGTTCTTCGGATCCATGGTCGCCTCAATCGGCGTCTGGATGCAGCGAGTCGCCCAGGACTGGCTGGTCCTCACCGTCCTGAGCGCGAATTCAGGAACCCAGGTCGGCATCGTCACCGCGCTGCAGTTCCTTCCAATCCTCCTGCTGTCCCCGTGGGCGGGCCTACTCGCCGACCGCCTCAACAGGCGCCGCCTCCTTCAAGCGACGCAGGCGACGAATGCCCTGCTCGGACTCCTCCTCGGCGTCCTCATCCTTACAGGAATCGCATCGCTGTGGCAGGTCTATGTCCTCGCCCTCGTCGGCGGCGTCGCCTCCGCGATCGATTCTCCCGCTCGGCAGGCCTTCGTCTCCGAATTGGTGCCCGCTCATTCCCTGTCCAATGCCGTCGCCCTCAATTCCACCGCCTTCAACACTGCGCGCCTCATCGGCCCTGCGGTGTCGGGCCTACTCATCGAGGCCGTCGGCATCGGCTGGGTCTTCGTCATCAACACGGTACTGTTCCTCGCGCCCGTGACGGCCCTGGCCCTTATGCGCACGGCGGACCTCATCGAGCGCCGCGTCGTCAAACGCTCTCCCGGGCAGATCCGCGAGGGCATCTCCTATGTGAAGTCGCGTCCCGATATCGTCCTCGTCTTGTGCATCGTCGCGGTCGTCTCCGCGCTCGGCATGAACTTCCAACTCACGAGCGCCCTCATGGCGACCGAGGTGTACGGCAAGGCCGCGGGGCAGTACGGCATCCTCGCCTCCTTCATGGCGATCGGCTCCCTTGCCGGATCGTTGATGGCTGCGCGCAGGAGGGTCCCGCGACTGCGGTACATCGTCGTCGGAGCCGCGTCCTACGGCGCCCTCGAGATTCTCCTCGGACTGTCCCCGACCTATGCCGCCTTCGCCGCACTGTCCATCCCGACGGGTTACGCGATGCTCACCATGGTGACGGCCGCGAATGCGGCGATTCAGATCACGACTCACGAGACGATGCGCGGCCGCGTCATGGCGCTCTATTCGATGATCTTCATGGGGGCGACCCCCATCGGCTCGCCCTTTATCGGCTGGGTGGGCGAGACCCTTGGCGCCCGCTGGTCGATCCTCGTCGGCGGCGGAGCATCACTGGCCATCGCCGTCATCTGCGGCGCCTGGGCGATGAGCCACTGGGATATCCGGGTGCGCCTGCATACATCGGCGCATCTCATCAATGTCGAGGGTCCGGTCGAGCGGGCGAGCGCCCTCGAACATCCCGACGAGGACGAGGTCCGAGCGGAGGACGAGAATGTCCAATCCGAAGAGGTAAGCGGCCAACCAAGCGAGAAGAATACTCCGCCCGACGACTGAGGCGGGCTCAAAGGCTGTGCTCAAGCACCCAATCGATGCAGGAGAGCAGTGCCTCCACATCCTCGGTCGGCGTCGATGGCCAGGTCGCAATGCGCAACTGATTCGCCCCCACGCCCCGATAAGCGTCGATATCGACGATCCCCTGGGAGCGGAGGCGTGAGGACAGGGCGGCCGTGTCCACCGCGTCGTCGAACTCGATGGTCGCAACGACGGGGGAGCGCACCTCGGGATCACAGACGAAGGGGCGGGCGATGGACGAGGCCTCTGCCCAGTCGTAGATCAGCGACGATGCGGCCCGGGAACGCGCCTCCATCGCCTCCAATCCGCCCTCGCCCCTCATCCACGACACCTGTTGCTCGAGCATGATGAGCGTCGCAATCGCAGGAGTGTTGAGGGTCTGGTCCTTGACGGAGTTCGAGATCGCGACCGACAGATCGAGGAAGGTCGGCATCCAGCGGTCTGGAGCGCCGTGGAGCTCGCGCGCGCGGTCGATCGCTGCAGGGGAGAGGAACGCGACCCATAGTCCGCCGTCGGAGGCGAAGGCCTTCTGAGGGGAGAAATAGTAGGCGTCGGTCGCGGTGACGTCGACTCCGACGGCTCCGGCGATCGAGGTCGCATCGACGAGGGTCAGCGCCTCATCGTCGCCGAGGCGCCTGACGGGGGAGAGCACCCCCGTTGAAGTCTCATGGTGGGGGTGGGCGAAGACATCGGGTGCGGCACCGGACTCGTCGGCCTCCGTTCCCGTCAGCGTCGCGAGCCGCCCCCAAGGGGCCGTGGTGCGCAGCGCAGCGTCGAGGTGGGGGGCCTTATCAACCTCGGCGGCGAACTTCTCGCCGAATGCGCCGAAGGTCGCGAATGCGGCGCGCCTGCGGATGAGAGAAGCTGCGGCGACGTCCCAGAACGCCGTGGCGCCGCCATTGCCGAGGACGACTTCATAGTCGTCGGGCAGGGCGAAGAGTTCGCGCAGCCCTGATCGAAACGACGCGACGATCCTCTTGACAGGCTCCTTGCGGTGAGAGGTCCCCATGAGAAGCGGAGCTGATAGGGCGTCGATCTGCGCAGTGCGGATGCGCGACGGGCCTGAGCCGAATCGCCCGTCAGCGGGGAGAATCTCGGCGGGCAGCGGCGGGATAGTGTCCATGCCCATAACCTAATCCCTTCACGCACATGACCCCGGTCAATTCCATGACGCGAGTGATTCCAATTACCCCGGGTCGGCGGGGCGTCGGGGTCTCATTTCAGGCACGATACCGCCAGTAAGCATCGCACCAGGGGTGAAAGTCCTATTCTGATCGCACACAGTGCGCCACCGCAGGAGGAGGAGATGCTTCTATGAGCGACCTCATCGACACCACCGAGATGTACCTCAAGACCATCTTCGAAATGGAAGAGGATGGAGTGACCCCCTTGCGTGCGCGAATCGTCGAGCGCCTCGACCATTCCGGCCCTACGGTGTCCCAGACTGTCGCGCGAATGGAGCGCGATGGACTCCTCCACGTCCTCGGGGATCGTCGACTCGAACTGACCGAATTGGGGCGCCGACACGCGCTCGCGGTGGTGCGCAAGCACCGGCTCGCCGAGCGGCTCCTCATCGATGTCATCGGCCTCGAGTGGGAGGCTGCGCACGAGGAGGCGTGCCGGTGGGAGCACGTGATGTCGCAGAAGGTAGAGGAAAGGCTGGTCGCCCTACTCAACGAGCCGATGACTGATCCTTATGGTAATGCGATCCCCGGCGCCGGGGAGGCAAGCCGGGGCGAGTCTGTGGAACTCGCGGTGCGCTCGCGCGAGGGGGAGGTCCTCACCCTCGTCCGCATCGGAGAACCGATCCAGGCACAATCCGACCTCATCGCCGCATTCGATGACGCGGCTCTTCGCCCGGGGTCGACCCTCATCGTCCACGCTGCGGGCGACTACGTGCGGGTGAGCGCATGCGATGACGCGGGCGCTGTGACGGCGGAGTTCCAGATTCCGCTGTCGATGACGCCCCACCTATTCGTGGAGAATGTCTAGCGTTCGGTGACTTCGGTGAACGGATGCTGTGATCTGTCGCAACTTCGTTACCTTCGCGTGACATTTGGGTCGACTCCGTTCTAAAGTAGGTCCCGGCTGAAGAAGCCGACCGTCCTTCATCAACCGAGTTCGGGCCGTGGAGGAGCCGGAAACATAGGCCCGAATCGGGGGAACCACATACGACCCTTGCGGGTCTTGGGGTGAAGCTCGGGGAACCGAGCCGGGCTCTCCTGCCCGAATCCGACAGCTGACCTCGAAGGTTCAATTAGGAGAAAATTCGAACGTGACTACTGCCAAGCCCGCGCCACGACATCGCATGGTCCGTCGCCCCATGGCTCCGATCACCGATCTGGCCGACACAATCACTTCCATCAGCCCGGTTCGCCCGGCTGCAATCGCCTCGGTGACGGGTCTGGCCCTCACTGCAGTCGTCGGCGGCGCCGCACAGGCGGCCCCCGCATCCGGCGCTCAGAGCGGTGAGACCATCGCCCCTCCGACCACCGCCACCGCAGACGACAAGGTGACGACCGTCGTCGTCGCAGACATCGCATGGACCGCCGATGAGGTCACCGCCTCCGCCGAGGCCCCCGCGCCCGCCGCCGAGGAAGTCGTTGAGCCCACACCCGTTGCCGCCAATCGTTCCGAGGCCCGCGGCGAGATCTCCGGCGCGAGTGCGAGCCAGATCGCCGCCTACAACGCCTCCGGCGGCTCCATCGCATCGGCTGCTCTTTCGCTCACCGGCATCCCCTATGTCTACGGCGGCTCCTCTTTCGCCGGAGCCGACTGCTCCGGCCTCGTGATGCTCGCCTACCAGGCTGCGGGCATTAGCCTGCCGCACTCCTCCTCGGCGCAGGCAGCAGGTGGCACGATCGTGTCGGCCGCTGAGGCCCAGCCCGGTGACATCGTCGCCTATCCCGGCCACGTCGCCGTCTATATCGGCAATGGACAAATGGTTGAGGCCACTGTTCCCGGTGAGCTCTCACGAATCTCGTCCGTGCGTTCCGGCGGATACTTCGTCCGCTACTGATCACATTCGGATCTGATCGGCCGGTTGCACCCTCGGGTTCGACCGGCCCTTCTGTTTATCGGCGCATTCTTGGCACTTGTGGACCGCATGCGCGAACTTGTCCTTCTCTGATCGTTTCTACTCCCCGAAAGTGTCGCGGATGAGGCACAATATACGTGACACACATCACGAGGAGGACACCATGGGTTCCACCGAAGTCATCTTGGTTGGCGTAGACGGCTCAACGGAGAGCCTCGCCGCCGTCAAATGGGCAGCAGGCCGTACGGCGCGAACAGGCGGGCGACTGCACGTTTTGTGCACCTACGCACTCGCATCCTATTCAGCTGCTGCCCTCGACGGCGGATACGCTGTCCTCGATGACGAAGCGCTCAAGAGGGGCGCACAGCAGGTCGTCAATGAAGCGGCCGAAGTCGCGAAGAAGAGGGGCGCGAAGAACGTCTCCTCATCCATTGAACCAGGCGACCCTGCCGGAGTGCTCGTCGAGATGTCCCGCGAAGTCGACATGATTGTCGTCGGCTCCAGAGGCGGGGGCACTTTCGCCGACCGGCTCCTGGGGACCGTCTCCTCCGCACTGCCCGCACATGCGAAGTGTCCCGTTGTCGTCGTCCCGCGCCACACATCCGGTAAGAAATTCATGCCGATCGAACGCATCGTTGTCGGTGTCGACGGCTCCGACATCCCCTCCTCCGCGCTGCGCCGCTCAGTCGACGAGGCCCTATTGTGGGGCGCCCGCCTCACAGCGGTCTCCGCCGTTCCGATCGCGACGGGGACCTCGATGATGACCTGGGCGCCGACGGGTGTCGATCATTCGACGCTGTTGCGCGACGTGCGCAAGGGCATCGGGATCGCCATTGATAAGGCACTCGAAGGGCGTGAACTCGATGTTGCACGTCACGCCCTCGACGGTTCCCCGGCGTCGTTGCTCATCGAGTTCTCCACCGCCGTCGACCTCGTTGTTGTGGGCACGAGGGCACGCGGAGGCCTCGCCGGAGTCCTGCTGGGATCGACCTCGCAGACCGTTCTCGCCCACTCGACCTGCCCGGTCATGATCGTGCCCTCCGACCACCTCGGAAAGGCTGAATCCGCGAAGGCCCCCGACTGGGAGCGCCGCTGACGCCCAGGGGCTCTTCAGCGCTGACAGCCATGCGGGTTTGCCGCGCACTAGTGTGCGGCAAACCCGCATGGCTCATTGGGGCGTTGGCCTGGTACAGTGGTGGCCGCGAACGGCTCGACAACGGGCCGCGCACGCCCTCGTAGCTCAGGGGATAGAGCACCGCTCTCCTAAAGCGGGTGTCGGACGTTCGAATCGTCTCGGGGGCACTGATATGGTGGGCCGTGCTCGAAAGCTAAAAGATGCTCTCTGCGGGCACGTCATACGGGCGGGCGGGGCACCGACCGGTACCGTGGAACCGTGGCTTCTAGTTTCTTCACTCGACACCCCCGCACTTCGGATGAGCATTCCGATGTGGCGTCCCAGGAGAGCGCCTCCCAAGGCGTAGGTGAACGCCTTGATGCTGCCCTGGCGGTGTGGAAGGAGGACCTTCAGCGCGTCACCCGCATCGAGGGTGAGGACGCCCCCAGGCTCACCATGAACCAGCCGCACCCCGGTGGCCTCGCCCAGCTCTACACCGACCACCCGACCAGGCTTTCACTGCTTATCCGCGAACCCGCCTCACACCTCAGAGCGGTGGAGCGCGTCCGAACCATTATGGCGCGTTCGAGAGAGCTGACCGCCCGCCACGGCCTCGGTCACATCCACATGTCGATCGGCCAAACGCGCTGGTTCGAGGGCGGCCGCGTATGCACCTCCGCCGCACTCCTGCGGCACGCGAGGCTCACCGAGAACGGTGGCGATGTCACCATCACCCTCCTGCCCGGATACGAACTCGACCCGCTCCTGGGGGCAGCACTCGAAGCGCGAGGAGTCGTCATCGACATTGACGGGCTCATCGCGAATGCGACCTCGCCCCACGGCTTCTCGTCATCGCACGCCATGTCCCAGCTGCGCAGCGCTGGAAGCGTCCTCGACCGCTTCGAGTTGCGAGACGAACTCATCCTCGGGATCTTCGAGCACCCCGCATCCAGGCTGCAGCGCGAATTTGACCACGCGGACCACATCCTCGCCTCGCCGATCGTGCGAGCCCTCGCCGGCGACGACGAGGCGAGGGCGAGTGTGCGTGCGCCCCTGCCCGCTCCGGACCCCACCGATCGCGACCCCTGGAAGGAACGGGGCGCGGGCGACCTCACCCCCCGCCAGCTCGACGTTGTCGAAGCGGTTGCCCAGGGCGCTTCCTTCCTCGTCGATGTTCCCCACGGCGCCGACGGCACCGCCCTCGTTGGCGCGATCCTCGCCGACGCCGGGGCGAGCGGACGCTCCACCCTGCACATCACCGGATCCCCGTCGCGCACGACCCGCGCCGAAGACCGGCTCCGCGAATTGGGCATCGGCGAAATGGCGACCCGCATCGATGCGACGACCGCATCGGGGGAGGAGTTGCGCGCCCGCTTACGCGACGCCATGGCGGACACCTCCCAAGTCGCCGACCTCACGGAGGTGGATGCGTTGCGCACGCAACTACGCGATGTGCGCGAGAAACTGTCCTCCTACACTTCCCACCTGCACCGTCCCTTCCGCGCTTTCGGAGTGAGCGCCTTCAACGCTCTGCAAGTCCTCACCGACCTCACCGGCGCACACCCGAGTCCGGCGACCCATGTTCGCCTGCGGGAAGACGTGCTCTTGGCGATCGCGCAGGACCAGGGCGCACACGCCCGCGCCCTTCTGCACGAGGCGTCGAGTCTGGGGATCTTCTCGCGCGCCACAGCGCACACCGCGTGGAAGGGCGTCGTCATCAACTCTGAGGAACAGGTTTCCGAAGTCCTTCAGAAGGTGACCCGCCTATCTGACGAACTTCTACCCGAACTGCGGGTCCGTATGGGAGTCATCGCCGCAGAAGCTGATATCGAGCCTGCCACGACGCTCAATGAGTGGTACGACCAGCTCTCCATGTTCGAGGGCGTGCGTGACGTTCTCGACATGTTCCAGCCGCAGATCTTCGAACGATCTGCCGCGGACATGGTGATCGCGACCGCGTCTAAGCAGTGGCGCGCCGCCCACGGCATTACGATGAAGCGCTCGGAGAGGGTCCGGCTCGTCAAACAGGCTGAGGATCTCGTCCGTCCGGGCGTCTACGTTGACGACCTGCATCGCAGGCTCCTGCTCGTTCAAGAGCACCGCGAAGCGTGGCGTAGTCAGTGCAATGCCGACGGTTGGCCGACGTTGCCCCAGCGTCTCGACGACGCGCGCGAACTCACCAAGCGCATCAGCGATGACCTCGCTTCCCTCGAACCCCAGTTCTCGACGGCCCACAAGAACTTCACGGAGATGAGCGTCGTGGACGTGGCCGAACTCTTCGATGCACTCGCCCATGACCCTGAGGGCGCCCGTGAGCTGCCCCGGCGCGTGTCGGTCCTCAAGAAACTCGGCGAGATCGGCTTGGCGCCGCTGGCGAACGACCTGCGCGAGCGCTTCGTCAGCGAGGGACTCATCGACGCGGAACTCGACCTCGCATGGTGGGCGTCGGTCCTCGGCATCATGCTCGCCGCCGAGCCAGAGCTCGGCGGATTCGACCCCGCCCGACTCGAAGAGATGCTCGCATCTGGGCGCGCCCTCGACGCTGAGCAGGTGCTCACACTTGCGCCGCAGGCGATCGGTCAGCTGCGCAGACTGCGCCTCCAGGCGATGGCGACCCGCCCCGATCAGGTGAATACCCTTGAGCGTGTCATCAAGCATGGGGGAGGTGCCGTCGAGGTCTTCAACTCGGTGCCGCTCGCGCGCCACCTCATTCCCATCGTGTTCACGGTCCCGACGCTCGTGCCGTTGATCGTCGGCCCGGGCCACCACGTCGATCTCCTCGTCCTCGATTCGGTCGATGAGCTGCCGCTCGCCGAGCTCATCCCGATTATCGCCCGCGCGAATCAGGTGGTCGTCCTCGCCGATATGTCGACCATTGACGAGGACGGTGCGAGCGCCGCACTGGCATCGATCCTCGAATCGGTGCGCATGGATGTCACCCCGACCAGGCTCAACGACCAGGTCGCGCTGCTGATGGCGCGCTACGGCGTCGACCACACGGGTGTCCCCGTCCCGTGGACATCCGCTGCAGCACCCGTGACGGCACTGTGGTGCGAAGGGACGGGCATGCCCGCTCCGGGGGCGCGTGCCGTTGAATCGACGCTGGCCGAAGTCGACGCAGTGGTCAACGAGGTCGTCGCCCACGCGGTCGAGCAGCCGGAACTCTCCCTCGGAGTCATCGCTCTCAATGAGAGGCACGCCGAGAGAATTCGTCAGGCGATCGCGCGCATCAGGGCGAGCGAACCCGGCCTCGCCGCCTTCTTCGACCAGGGGAGCGCAGAGCCCTTCGGAGTGGTCGGACCGGGTGAAACGCGCGGCTTCGAACGTGACCACATCATCATCTCCGTCGGTTTTGCGAAAACCCCGCATGGGCGCGTCATCCACGACTTCGGGGAGTTCTCACGCCCGCAGGGCAGTGCGATCATGGCGGATGCGTTACGGGCCGTCAGGGGCGACCTCACCATCGTCTCCTCGCTGAGAGCTTCCGACATCGACCGTTCGCGTCTGACGATGCAGGCCTGCCACATGCTCCTCGATCTCCTTGAAATTGCGGAGGGCCAGTCGGGCGAGGGCGCTGGGGCATGGCCGATCCTCGAGGCCGAGCCGGACCGCCTTCTCGTCGATCTCGCGGATCGGCTCTACGGCATGGGCCTGGAGGTCGTGGCCAATGTGGGGATCCCCGGCGGGATGCGCATCCCGCTGGCCATCGGGCACCCCGAGGCGCCCGGCAGGCTCCTCGTCGCCGTCCTTACCGATGATGACGCGTATGTCGCCGAGCCATCGCTGCGCGTGCGCGACCGTATGTGGCCGATGATGCTGGAAGCACAGGGGTGGAAGGTGCATACCGCGTTGTCGATGGCGGTGTTCATCGACCCCGCGAAGGAGACCGATACGATCGTCCAACTGGTCCTTGACGCGGTTGATGAGATCAATGGGAGCGCCGAGGATGCCGTCGTCGTCCCCGAGCGCGTCGAGATCGAACCGGAGCCGGAGGTCATCGTAGAGGAGTCCGCGCGCCTCGACGAGCTTGTCGCTCAGACCAGTGAGGCCCGTGAGCGCGTCGACGAACTCGAAACGGGAGTGCTCAACGTGGTCGTGGAGACGCAGCCTTCGCCCGCCAGGGGAGAGCGGCCAATGATCGCGACAGGCCTGCCCCTGGCTGCGTATTCGGATGACCAGCTCGACGAGATGGCGATGTGGGTCCGATCCGACGGCGTGGAGCGCACGCATGAGCAACTGGTGGAGGAGCTGCGCGAATCCCTGGGGATCACACGACGGGGCTTCCAATCGGATGCGGTGCTCGGCAATGTCGTGAAAAGGACGGAGTCGAGCAGCGACGACGGAACCGGGGGCGGGTCCGCTAAGCAGGACTTCCCCGTTGGGGATGATGAACGTTGAGCCCGTCAGGGGGGAAGAAGCCCCGCCGCGTCGCCGTCCACATTTCCGAGGTGGATCAGCGGCTCATCGACCGGGGGATTGCGCCCTCGTGGGAGGACACCGTCAACGAGGCAGACCTGCGGCCCGGCTCCATGGCCGATTCACCCGATCGTGGTGATAGTGCGAATGACCGTCGACTGCTCAACGACGTCCCCCCGCATTGGCAGGTGCGCGCCTGAACCTGATGGCGGCCCCGCACCATGTGGTGCGGGGCCGCCATGCGATCAGATGATGATCAGTTCTTGTTCGCGAGGAGGTCGCGGATCTCGGTGAGGAGTTTGGTCTCCTCCGAGGGCTCGTCGTCCTCTTCATCCTCGGTCGGACGCAGGTCCTGAACCTTCTTCATCGGAACGACAACCGCGAAGTAGACGGCGGCCGCAACGAGGAGGAAGTTGACGAGCGCGGTGAGGATGGTGCCCGGTTGGATCGGGTCGGAGCCGTTGATTGAGAAGGCGAGGACCGAATCGAAGTTCGGGGAGCCGACGACGGCACCGATGATGCCCATGATGACGTTGGTGACGGCTGTGACGATAGGGGTGAAGGCGCCGCCGATGATGACGGCGACAGCGAGGTCGATGACGTTTCCCTTGGAAATGAATTCCTTGAAACCTTGGATCATGAAGATCTCCTGTGTTCTGCCCCGCTAATCCTCATGGGATGGTCGTAGTGCGAGGCTTAGTGTTCCGGTCCCGGCGTGCCCGAGGACCAGTCGTACATCTGCCTCGTTCACGATGATGTCGAGTCGGGCAGTTGTAGACGACTCCCACGCGGGGGCGTCGCTGACTGACAGAGACGATATACAGGCGTCCTGCGCCAATAAAGCAGCCGAACAGACAAGTTCATCACAGTTCTGCGGCAGCCCCCATAGATCGACGTGATCACCGCCCTCCACCGGGGGGAGCTGTGTCTGATCCAACACGACGGAGACAATGGTTTTCCCAGGATTCAGACTGCGTCCGAGCACCGACCCCGATATAACGGACTCGGACAGGATGGTGCCCGCCTCCACCTGTCCGCCGGGCCACGACTGGGGCAGCGGATCATCTGGGGTGAGAGCATCGACGGGCCGGGCCCGATCGGGGACTCGCACACGGGCGATGACATCGGGGGAGAGGACGTCCCCGTGGGAGAGAGCGCGGGTGAGAACGAGGACGTCGGTTCCGCGCGAGCACGCGATGAGGGTGAGGCAGCTCGCCGCCAGCGCGGCGGCGAGGACGAGTAGCACCGTGCGCCACAAACGCCACGACTTCACAAAGGTCATGGGACATAGTGTGATGCCCCTTCCCTTCCGCTTCCATGGCGTCGGCCCCGCCCTGTGGATGACCCTTCGACCCCACTGCATCCTGTGGAGGGCGGGCGCTGTGCATTCAGCGGAACACGTGATAGCCGGAGGGCGTGATGACGGCGTCGACACTGCGGTCATGGGCCTGCGTCGGCAGCGTCTGGGAACTCACTTCGTCGTCGAAGACGACGGCGATGAGTGGGGCGCGTGGGCGGGCATGACGGAGCGCCCGGTCGTACCAGCCGCCTCCTTGACCCAGGCGATTCCCCCTCAGATCCACTGCGAGGGCGGGTACGAGGATGATGTCGGCCCGCGCGAGCCCGCTCGCTGTGAGCCTGAGACCCCCGGGCTGGGAGGGGCCCCGACCGGATGGGTCCACGAGTTCCTCTCCCCGATGCCACAGCGCCCATGCAGGCTCGGGCAGGGGACGCCCGACATTGTCGGCGACCACGGGGAGCAGGCACTCGTCATAGGCTGCGAGGATGGGACGCACATCCGGTTCCGTTCGCGTGGGAACGAAGAGGGCGGGCAGAGCGGGGGTGGCGGCGCCGAGCGCCTCCACAGTCGTCAACCAGTGCGCGAGCAGCATCGATGGTGGCCTCAACGGTAGAGAGTTGATCGATCCGGAGCCCCTTTGCTCGTCTTGCGCGTGGGCGTCGCGGTGCACCCGCGCGAAGCGCGACGCTCGAATCGTGGTACGAATGCGAGCCTTTTCCGCGTTCATAGCCCACGACCTCCTCATCAATGGCTAATGTGGTCATCATGACAGATCGTAAGCAGCCAGTCGTGCACGCCGTTGTCCCTGCAGCAGGGCGTGGAACCCGCTTCCTGCCCATCACCAAGTCGGTCCCCAAGGAGATGCTCCCCATCGTGGACCGCCCCTCCATCGAGTACATAGTCGAAGAGGCGACCGAGTCAGGCATTACCGACATGCTCTTCGTGACGCGCGCCAATAAGCAGTCCATTGAGGACTACTTCGATGCGGAGCCGGGATTGGAGGCGGATCTCGCTAAAGCCGGGAAGACCGCCGCACTCGACGTCGTCAACGAGTATAAGAGGTTCGCGCGCATCCACTCGGTCCGCCAAGGCCGCCCCCTCGGCCTCGGCCACGCGGTCCTTCAGGCGCGCCACCACATCGGCGACGCCCCCTTCGCAGTGCTTCTGCCCGATGACCTCATGGAGCCCGGTGCCAAGCTCCTGCGCCGCATGATCGAGGTGCGTCAGGCCCTCGGCGGCAGTGTCGTCGCCCTCATGAGGGTCACCCCGGAGCAGGCGACCGCCTACGCCTCCACCGCTGTCACGCCGCTGCCGATCCCCGAGGGCGTCAACCTTGACGAGGGCGACCTCATGCGCATCGACGAGGTCGTGGAGAAGCCGCCGCTCGACGAGGTTAAGTCCGAGTACGCCGTCATCGGCCGCTACCTGCTCGACCCTGCCGTCTTCAATGCTCTCGAGCAGATCGAACCCGGAGCCGGAGGCGAATACCAGCTCACCGACGCCTATGCGAAGATGATCGACCTGGATCCCGACCAGGGCGGCGGACTTTACGGCGTCGTCGTCAACGAGCGACGTTTCGACACGGGCGACAAACTCGGGTACCTCGAAGCGAATATCGCCCTCGCCCTCGCCGACCCCGAGCTGGGCCCGGCGCTGCGCGAGTACATTCGGACCGAAGTGGATAAGGGCTGATGCGCTCAGTCGCTGATTTCTACCAGGACTGCCTGGGCGCCGTCGCACAGCAGCCCCCGCTGGAGGTCCAGCTCGCCGACGCCGTGTCCTGCGTGCTCGCAGAAGACGTGGAAGCGGCCTTCGACCTTCCTGTCGCCGACCTCGCGGCATGCGATGGCTACGCGGTGCGTTCCGAAGACCTGGATGGTGCGCGCCCCGACGCCCTCGTCGAGTTGCCGGTGACCGAGGAGATCCGCGCAGGCGATATCAACCCCGCGGCCCTCGTCCCGGGGACGGCGATCCGTATCGCGTCGGGCGCTCCCGTCCCCGCGGGCGCCGACTGCGTCATCTCCCTCGATTTCACGGACCGCGGCGTCGCCCACGTGCGGGTGCGGACCCAACCCGCGATCGGTGAGAACATCCGCCGCAAGGCCGAGGACGTCGCCGAGGGGACGATCGTTCTGCGCAGGGGGACTAGAGTCGGAGCGCGCCAAGTCGCACTCCTCGCCGGAGTGGGGCGCTCGCGCGTCCTCGTCCATCCCAGGCCGCGCGTTGTCATCTTGTCCATCGGCGACGAGATCGTCGAACCGGGGCGAAAGGCGAGGCCCGGGACCGTCTTCGATGCGAATGGGCACGCCCTGTCAACGGCGATTGCGGACGCGGGCGCACAGACTTTCCGCGTCGCAGCTGTGCCCGACGAGCGTCATATCTTACGTGACACCATCGAAGATCAGTTGGTCCGCGCCGACCTGGTCCTCACGACGGGAGGTATTTCCTACGGGTCGGGGGACACCGTCCGCGAGGTACTCGGAGCGGTCGGCACCGTCCGTTTCGACAATGTTGCCGCCTGGCCGGGCCATATCCTCGGCGTCGGAACCGTCGGCGGCGATCAGGACGGCGGGGGCGCGATCCCGATCTTCTGCCTCCCCGGCGACCCCGTGTCCGCGCAAGTGTGCTTCGAGGTGTTCGTCCGCCCGGCGTTGCGCCATATGCAGGGGTGGACGCAACTGACGCGGCCGTCGGTGCGCGCAGTCGTCGACCGATCCTGGTACTCGCCTAGGGGGCGCCGCGAATTCGTGAGGGTCCGCCTCGTCGGTGACCCCAAGTCGGGGTATCAGGCGAAGGTCATGGGCGCGCCAGCCTCCCTGCTGCTCAGCGCACTTGCGGAGTCCAATGCGCTCGCGGTCGTCCCGGAGGGGACGACGAATGTTCGGGCGGGGGATGTTTTGCAGTGCATGGTGCTGGAATGACCGGGGTGTGAACGGCCGGTGAGCGGATTGCTGCGCCCCTTCGCACGGGTGTGGGGGCGAAGCCTCGCGGAGTTGACCCTCGAGGTCCCCGATCCCATCGGCAGGGGCTTCCTCCATCGGCCGATTGCGGGTCGCGGATTCGTCAGCGCCGACGCGGAGCCGGTGGTTGCGCCCTCCTCGGCGCAACCGGCACTGGTGCGGCTGCGTCCCGTGTGGGGGCGCGATCACTGGCGGGTCGACGACGTCCGACGGGTGAATCACGACTGGCTCGCCCCATGGGATGCGACCCTTCCACCGGGGACGGATGATGAACTATCCGATATCGGCGCCTACGCCAGGAGAACCGACCGCGACCAGTCCAAGAAGCGGGCTCTTGTCATGTTGGCGGAGATCGACGGGGAGATCGCGGGACAGTTCTCACTGTCGAATGTCGTGCACGGTGCGATGTCACAGGGAATGCTCGGCTATTGGATGTGCGAGAGATGGGCCGGATGGGGAGTGGGCTCCCTGTGCACGGCTCTCATGATCGACCTCGTCATCGGTGAACTCGGGCTGCATCGTATTGAGATCGACGTGCGGCCCGAGAATGGCCCGTCGATGGGCCTGTGCCGAAAGCTGGGGCTCCACTTAGAGGGGCTCCGCCCGCGGTTCATGCACATCGCAGGCAAGTGGGCGGATCATCACTGCTTCTCGATCGACGCCGAGTCCCTGCCCGAGGGCGGCCTGGTGCGCGCCGTGTGGGGAGGGGACGCGACGCTCCTTTGATGACAGGAGCTGCAGGTTTTCCACTCCGCCTGTGACTGGTGTTGCACATGTGACTACTGTGACGATTGTGTGTGACGTCCAAGTGATAGATGGCCAACACGAGGGCCTCGTAGAGCGAGATTGATGAAGCCACCGCATACGGTAGGAGCGTGCTCATCGGGGGAATCGTCATCATTGCGGCGGCCATTACGCTCGCATCCATGATTCCCCTGCTCGTCGCCCGTCAAACGGCGATCACGCAGACCCGAGAAGGGGACCGGTACTCCTCTCGACTGCGTCTGCTCGACACACGTGAAGAACCCGTGCCCGACACCTGCCACAGCGCTTCGACCCCGCTGCTGGCCCAGCCCCGGGCACTGTCAGTGGGAAACGGAGACGACATGGACCAGGGATCAGCGCAGCGCCCCCGACTCCGCGTCAGCCATCGGACCAATGTCAACGTCCGCGAGATTGCGAAGCTCCGTGCGCGCCGAGCGGCGAGGTTGTCCAGTGAGGCCGCTGCAGTTCGCAGGCGCCTTGTCATTTCCGGATTGCTGGCGGTGGCCACGCTGGTCCTCGCCCTCGTCGCCGCGTTGACGAGTCTGTCGTGGTACTGGTTCGCAGTGCCGGGCGCCCTCTTCGTCGCCTCTATGGTCGCCTCGCGCGTCGCCGCGATCCGATCCCAGAAGATGAACGAGGCGGAGATCCAATTGCTCAACGAACTCAAGGGCGTTTCGCAGCGCTCCGGGGCGGGGCGCACCAGCGTCCTTGAAGAGGCGACGACGCCAGCGAGCGCCCCCGAACCCGTGCCAGCGAGCGCCCCCGAACCCGTGCCAGCGAGCGAACCGGCGCCGATGCTCGCCGCCCCCGTGATCCCTGAGACAGCCCCGGAGCCACTCTTGGTTGAAGCGGAGCCGGTCGTCGAGACTGCCGAAGACGAGGATCTTCTCCCGGACACCGCCTCCGTCGAGCGCAAGACGTGGAGCGTGTCCTACGTCCCGGCTCCGAGCTACGCGATGCGCGGCAGGGTTGCGGGGCGCGCCGTTCACGCCGACACGGACCTTCGCGGCATTCCGAAGGTTGCAGCGCGCGTTCCCGCCCGCCCCCTCGAGGCCTCCGTGCCGCCGACCGGTTTGATGTCCACCGAAGAGGTCGTCGAACAGGGCATTGCCCTCGATCTCAACGCCGTCTTGGAGGCGCGCCGCGCACAGTAGCACCGGCCCCAGATCTCGGCGTTGATCCCACGGTGAACCCGCAGAATCGCACACAGTTTCTCTGATTGTCATTGCGCTTCGCTCTGTTCGAACTGCGTATTCGCAGGTCATGGAGGGTAGAGGGTGTTGCGGAGTATATGATGCGATGAAAACTGTGTGCGTTTGTACGGGTGAGCGCTGTCGCAGTGACGTGACGCTTCTCAATCTCCTCGGCCCGGATACGGTTTAGCGCTCGATGGGAGAGTGGTGCTATGCTTTCCGGGTACCTGGGGCTATGGCGCAGTTGGTAGCGCGTCTCGTTCGCAATGAGAAGGTCAGGGGTTCGAATCCCCTTAGCTCCACAATCCGTAGCCCGAACGGCATGAGCCGCTCGGGCTCTTCTCTTCGTGTGACGCTGCCGATCAAACGGGCTGGTCCTGTTGCGGAGTCGATCGTGCTGATTGCAGTCGATATTCTGCCCTGATTCCGGCTCCGCGCGCCAGGACCGATTCCGCATGCCGACCCGGGGAGCCGGAGGCGGCCGTAATACCCGGATTTTGTGCGCTTAAGGTCACGTGTGCGCCCTTTGACCTTACTCGCGCCGACCCCCTAAACTTGAGGGCGGTTCCCGTGGCTTCACGGGTCTCCTTCACCGGGTACATTCCGGTGGATCGGCCATCGGCCGATGTCGTCGGCTCCGGCCGACAGCGGGCTCCGTCCGTCGGAGCTCCGGGCGTCATTCTCTGACCCGGCCCCGCACCGGCTCCGGCAGTGCGGACACGTCCCGTCATCATGGCGCACCGGCCCCAGGCGGATATCTGTGCGTCCGCGAGAGGGGATCCGTCAGCCATGGATGACTGACAACAAGGGCCCAGCGCCATAGGCGAGGGGCCGCCGACGGAAAGAAACTGGAGACCCAGTGCCTACCATTCAGCAGCTCGTCCGCAAGGGCCGCAGCTCGAAGCGCTCGAAGGTGAAGACCCCGGCGCTCAAGGGCTCGCCCCAGCGTCGCGGCGTGTGCACCCGCGTGTACACCACGACCCCGAAGAAGCCGAACTCCGCCCTTCGTAAGGTCGCCCGTGTACGTCTGTCCTCCGGCATCGAAGTGACGGCGTACATCCCCGGTGAGGGCCATAACCTGCAGGAGCACTCGATCGTGCTCGTCCGCGGTGGTCGTGTCAAGGACCTCCCGGGCGTCCGCTACCGCATTGTCCGCGGGTCGCTCGACACCCAGGGCGTTCGTAACCGCAAGCAGGCGCGTTCCCGTTACGGCGCGAAGAAGGAGAAGAAGTAATGCCTCGTAAGGGCCCCGCTCCTAAGCGTCCCCTCGTCGACGATCCGGTCTACGGCTCGAAGGTCGTCACCCAGCTGGTCAACCGCGTCCTCCTGGACGGCAAGAAGACCGTCGCCGAGCGCATCGTTTACGGCGCTCTGGAGACCGTGCGTGCGCGCACCGAGCAGGACCCGGTGTCCGTGCTCAAGCGCGCTCTTGACAACATTCGCCCCGCCCTCGAGGTGCGCTCCCGCCGAGTCGGCGGCGCCACCTACCAGGTTCCGGTCGAGGTCCGCCCTGCGCGCGCCACGACGCTCGCCCTGCGCTGGCTGGTCGACTTCTCGCGCCAGCGTCGCGAGAAGACGATGACCGAGCGTCTTGCGAATGAGATCCTGGATGCGTCCAACGGTCTCGGCGCCGCTGTCAAGCGTCGCGAGGACATGCACAAGATGGCCGAGTCGAACCGCGCGTTCGCCCACTACCGCTGGTGATCGCATGTGACGAGGGCGGCCGTAGTCGTCCTCGTCGCTGTGAATCCGACCAGCGAACTTCACAATCACTTCGAGCGAAGGAATCGCACTCGTGGCACTAGAGGTGCTTACGGACCTCAATAAGGTTCGCAACATCGGCATCATGGCTCACATCGATGCCGGCAAGACCACCGTGACGGAACGCATCCTGTTCTACACGGGTATCAACTACAAGCTCGGTGAGACGCACGACGGCGCCTCCACCACCGACTGGATGGAACAGGAGAAGGAGCGCGGCATTACGATCACGTCCGCTGCTGTCACCTCCTTCTGGAATGACAACCAGATCAATATCATCGACACCCCCGGCCACGTGGACTTCACGGTCGAGGTCGAGCGCTCCCTGCGCGTGCTCGACGGCGCCGTCGCAGTCTTCGACGGCAAGGAGGGCGTTGAGCCCCAGTCCGAGACCGTGTGGCGCCAAGCCGACAAGTACGAGGTCCCCCGCATCTGCTTCATCAACAAGATGGACAAGATGGGCGCCGACTTCTACTTTTCCGTCTCCACCATCAAGGACCGCCTCCACGCGACCCCGATCGTCATGCAGCTGCCCATCGGCGCTGAAAACGACTTCGAGGGGCAGATCGACCTGCTCACCATGGAGTCGCTGCGCTACCCGGCTAAGGACGACAAGGGCGATCCCACCTTCGGATCCGTCATCGTTCGCGGCCCGATTCCCGAGGATCTGCAAAAGCGCGCCGAAGAGTACCGCGAGGCCATGATGGAAGCGGCCGCCGAGGGTTCCGACGAGCTCACCGAGGCCTACCTCGAGAACGGTGAACTGACCATCGAGCAGATCAAGGAGGGCATCCGCGCCCTCACGGTAGCCGGCAAGGCGTTCCCGGTTTACTGCGGCACCGCTCTGCGCAACATGGGCGTCCAGCCCGTGCTCGACGCGGTCGTCGACTTCCTGCCCTCCCCCCTCGACATCGAGTCGGTCAAGGGCTTCAAGCCGAATTCGGACGACGAGGAGAAGACTGAGTCGCGCCTTCCCGACGAGAAGGAGCCCTTCTCAGCTCTCGCATTCAAGGTTGCGGCTCACCCGTTCTACGGCAAGCTCACCTTCGTGCGCGTCTACTCCGGCAAGGTTGAAGCGGGCTCCCAGGTCCTCAATGCGACTAAGGGTAAGAAGGAGCGCGTCGGCAAGATCTTCCAGATGCACTCCAACAAGGAGAACCCGGTCGATCAGGCACACGCCGGGCACATCTACGCCGTCATCGGCCTCAAGGACACCACGACCGGCGATACGCTCTGCGCGATCGACAAGCCGATCGTCCTCGAGTCGATGACCTTCCCCAAGCCCGTTATCCAGGTCGCCGTTGAGCCGAAGTCGAAGGCCGACCAGGAGAAGATGGGTGTGGCGATCCAGAAGCTCGCAGAAGAGGACCCGACCTTCACGGTTGAACTCGACCCGGAGACCGGGCAGACCATTATCGGTGGCATGGGCGAACTCCACCTCGACATCATCGTCGACCGCATGCGTCGCGAGTTCAAGGTCGAGGCCAACGTCGGCGCCCCGATGGTCGCCTACCGCGAGACGATCCGCAAGACGGTTGAGAAGTATGAGTACACGCACAAGAAGCAGACCGGCGGCTCCGGTCAGTTCGCGCGTGTCATCATCGCTCTCGAGCCGCTCCCCGCAGATGCCGAGGAAGAATACGAGTTCGAGGACAAGGTCACCGGCGGCCGCGTCCCGCGCGAGTACATCCCCTCGGTCAGCGCGGGCATCCAGGATGCCATGGGCTCCGGTATTCTCGCCGGATACCCGATGGTCGGCATCAAGGCGACGCTCCTCGACGGTGCGTACCACGAGGTCGACTCCTCTGAAATGGCGTTCAAGATCGCTGGGTCCATGGCACTGAAGGAGGCCGCGAAGAAGGCCAATCCGGTGATCCTCGAACCGATCATGGCCGTCGAGGTCCGTACTCCGGAGGAGTACATGGGCGACGTCATCGGCGACCTCAACTCCCGCCGCGGTGCGATCTCGTCCATGGACGAGCAGCACGGCGTTCGCGTCGTCAAGGCGCAGGTTCCGCTGTCGGAGATGTTCGGATATGTCGGCGATCTGCGTTCCAAGACGCAGGGGCGCGCGGTGTACTCGATGGAGTTCGACAGCTACGCCGAGGTCCCGCGCAATGTCGCGGAAGAGATCATCGGCAAATCTCGGGGCGCGTGAGTCCCACGGGGTCCGTTAGCCCACTTCTCTCCGCACTCGAAGGTGTCGTCCCCGTTCGCCGGCTGATCCGGCTGACGAGGGCGGCCCCCGGGGCGGGGCGGCGGTGAGCGAGCGACCTCACACCAATAGAAAACCCTGTAGGTTTCATGCCCTCTGGGTGTTAGAGTGACACCTAGCCCTAGGCTGAAAAACACTACCCGAGTCCAGGAGGACACAAGTGGCGAAGGCCAAGTTCGAGCGCAGCAAGCCGCACGTCAACATCGGCACCATTGGTCACGTTGACCACGGCAAGACCACGCTCACCGCAGCGATCACCAAGGTTCTGCACGACAAGTACCCCGAACTGAACGATTTCACCCCGTTCGACCAGGTCGACAACGCTCCCGAGGAGCGCGAGCGCGGCATCACCATCAACGTTTCCCACGTTGAGTACCAGACCGAGGCGCGTCACTACGCGCACGTTGACGCCCCCGGCCACGCCGACTACGTCAAGAATATGATTACCGGTGCCGCTCAGATGGATGGCGCGATCCTCGTTGTCGCCGCCACCGACGGCCCGATGGCCCAGACCCGCGAGCACGTCCTGCTCGCCCGTCAGGTCGGCGTCCCCACCATCCTCGTCGCCCTCAACAAGGCTGACATGGTTGACGACGAGGAAATGATGGAACTGGTTGAGGAGGAGTGTCGCGATCTTCTGGAGTCTCAGGACTTCGATCGTGACGCCCCGATCATCCAGGTGTCCGCTCTCAAGGCCCTCGAGGGCGATCCTCAGTGGATTGCCAAGATCGAGGAGCTCATGGAGGCGGTCGACACCTTCATTCCGACCCCCGAGCGCGACATGGACAAGCCGTTCCTCATGCCGATCGAGGACGTCTTCACCATCACCGGTCGTGGCACCGTTGTCACCGGTCGTGTCGAGCGCGGCAAGCTGCCGATCAACTCCGAGGTCGAGATCCTCGGCATCCGCGAGCCGCAGAAGACCACGGTCACCGGCATCGAGATGTTCCACAAGTCGATGGACGAGGCGTGGGCGGGCGAGAACTGCGGCCTGCTCCTGCGCGGCACTAAGCGTGACGAGGTTGAGCGCGGCCAGGTCGTCGCCATCCCCGGCTCGATCACCCCGCACACCAACTTCACCGGCCAGGTGTACATCCTCAAGAAGGAAGAGGGCGGTCGCCACAACCCGTTCTTCTCCAACTACCGTCCCCAGTTCTACTTCCGTACCACGGACGTGACCGGCGTCATCACCCTCCCCGAGGGCACCGACATGGTCATGCCCGGCGATACCACTGAGATCACCGTTGAACTGATCCAGCCCATCGCCATGGAGCCGGGTCTCGGTTTCGCCATCCGTGAGGGTGGCCGCACGGTCGGTTCAGGTCGTGTGACCGCCATCGCGAAGTGATCCCTTCCGCTTCGATGCCGTCGCTGATGCGGGGCATCGGAGCCGGATGACACTCGTGTCCTAGCGGACCGCAGGGGCCGCCGCCCCCATTCGGGGCGGCGGCCCCTGCACACCTCCTAATCGTTCCCGGCGGGAGCGACCGGCTCGTCCCAAGAGTCGAAGATGAAAAGGCGCCGTGAACCCGTTACCCTATGAGGGCCCCAATAGCTCAGTCGGTCAGAGCAGCGGACTCATAATCCGTCGGTCGTCGGTTCAAGCCCGACTTGGGGCACCAACGCCCCCACCCGCACGGCGGACAGGGCAGGCGCATGCCAACCTGGCTTGAATGGGGCTGGGACCCATCCCCCGTTCCCGTCTGGGGTGGGCATGAGGTCGTCAATGGAGACGCCGGAGCGTGCTGCGAGGACGGCCAGTTCTTCGGCGCTCCACTTTGCGCGGTCGTAGAGGCGGTTGGAGGATGACGTACGCCCGGTTGATGCGTCTCGCGAAACTGGGGGAGATTCCATCCATTCAGTACGGGGCGGGAGCACGCCGGTTTTTCCTAATCTCGGACCTTGCTGAATATGCGCGAGCGTCCGGTTTCGAACTGGACCTGGTTTCGAGGAAGTCCGATGCGGGGTGCAACACTCGGCCGACAGGAGGGCGTTGATCACCGTCTGCAGCAACGAGCGCATCAGATCCACGGAGGCCTGCCCCAAAGCCTGGCTCAGCACAGCAGCAGGGTCGACAATATGAGGGGTGGCCATCGTGAAGATGTCCTTTCAGTGGGTTGTCGGAGATTCCTCGAAGAACCGCCCGGTGACCGCGCCCACACTCAAGTACGGGCCGATGACCACCGGCTGCCGCCAGCCGCTACCCCATCACGCTACACTGAACACACCAAGAGACCACGAGAAGGAAGGGGCACACCCATGAGCGGACGCATCACGTATCGTGGGACAAAACCCTTCTGCCTCCCCACATCCCTCGACGAACTCCAGGGGCCAACGACAGGAACAATCCACTTACCTATCCATTTGTGCTGGACGCCAGGTGACCGCATCTTCAACCTCGCAGAATATGGGGATGCACTCATCGTCTATCAATGCGTTATCGCAGAGGGAACTGTGCAAGACCAGCGGGAGTTCCTCAACCACTCCCTGCTCACCAAACTGTGGCCATACCTGCACCTTGACGTCATGATCATCGCTGCCTGGGAACACGCATTCGAATCGTTACGAGGAAAGAACGAATGGGGACGAATCCGTACAGCGAACAACGCCTCCTCATCGCCCACGCCCTTGATGCGATCGGAGACGCTCACTTCGCCCTAGCTGGCTCGGGAGCCATCCGCGAGCATGGACTCATTACTCGCGGCACCCAAGACGTTGACCTGTTCACCGTCGCCGAAGCGATCGACAGGTTTCCCCGCGCTGTCTCAACCCTCGTCGATCACCTTAGCAACCGTGGCTACCACGTGATGATCCGGCGTCAAAACCCAACGTTTAGCGAACTTGCCGTCACAACCCCCGCTGGAACGGATCTTCAAGTCGACTTAGGCATCGATTGGCGAGCCCACGCCCCCGCGCACCTCGAGATCGGACCCGTTCTCGACCTCGAGGACGCTGTCGGCAACAAACTCGCAGCCCTCTACTCACGGGGATACTCGCGCGACTATCTCGACGTCGACGCAATCCGTTCCACGGGCATATTCACCGACACTCAGCTCATCGAACTCCTCCAACAACGCGACAAGGGCTACGACCGCGAATACTTCACTCAATGCCTACGCTGCGCAAGGCGCCTGACAGTACGCGAAGTTGCCGACTACGGAATCGATGCCACACAACTAAGAGAGATCCAACGTCGCTTCGTCGCATGGGCCGACAATATTGATGATCAGCGCGGTGACATGTCCCCTGGAATGCGTGAAGTCCTACGAGTAATCCCACACTCCAGGCTTCCAACACGCTCCACCCCGCCCCCGATGCCCACTCACGGGCCGACCCCAGCACAACCCGCCCCTGCGCTCGAGCGCGCACCAGACCCCTGCGCGTATTCTCCCGAATCGTGGAAACCCGAAGCTGGGCCAGCACAGCCATAATCCCAATGATCGCCTCACCCATCGGCGTGGTCGCATCAACATTAAGAAAAGGCTCAGTCAGCGAGATGAGTCGAATCCCGCGACGGCCGAACTCATGGATCGCCTCGATCTCGATCGGAACATGATGACGTTGAGTACTCATGGTCCTCAACGTTTCCGTCTACGTGAAAACGGCGGGAACCAGCGTCCGTTGCTGGCAATGCTGGCACCGCTGGCATACGTGGCAATGCTGGCAAATAGGTAAAAAGTTGAAAACTGGAAAGACAAGGCGAGGAAGTCGCATGCGGCTTCGAATCCGTCGGGTGTCGGTTCAAGCCCGACTTGGGGCGCCAGATGGTATTATCACGACTCGGCGTGAAACTCAACACATATGACTGACAGTGTTGAGAGGGCTGGTGTATTTGCCTACGATGATTTTTTGCGCCTTATTGTGCCCGAGGTGAGCCGTACCCACCCGCTGTATCAGGCGCTGAGCGGGAAGGGCGGTGTCAGATAATGGGTCGAAGGCGTGCGCGCGCACCGAAAATGCAGGGAAGGATCCCCTTTGGCTGCCAGTAGCACTGCCAACCAGTCCAGGAACCGTATCTCATTCGCCAAACTCCGCGAACCCCTCCAGGCGCCGAGCCTTCTCGGCCTTCAGGTGGAGAGCTTCGATTGGCTGCTGGGCAATGACGCGTGGAAGGCACGCGTCGACGCCGCGAAGGCGCAGGGGCGTACCGACGTCCCCGACGTATCCGGACTTGAAGAGATCTTCGCAGAGCTCTCACCGATCGAAGACATCGGCCAGACCATGTCCCTCTCGTTCCGGGATCACCGTTTGGAACGTCCGAAGTATTCCATCGAAGAGGCGAAGACCAAGGACTACACGTACTCCGCTCCGATGTACGTGACCGCCGAGTTCATGAACTATGAGACCGGCGAGATCAAGGGCCAGACGGTATTCATGGGGGACTTCCCCCTGATGACCCCCCGCGGCACCTTCATCATCAATGGCACCGAACGCGTTGTCGTCTCCCAGCTCGTCCGTTCCCCGGGCGTCTACTTCGAGCGCACTTCCGATCGTTCCTCCGACCGTGAGACCTTCGGCGCGAAGATCATCCCCGGCCGCGGCGCATGGCTCGAATTCGAGATCGACAAGCGCGACTCCGTGGGCGTGCGCATCGACCGCAAGCGCAAACAGCCGGTCACCCACTTCCTCAAGGCGATCGGCATGACCGAGTCGGAGATCCGCGATACCTTCGCCGACTATCCGGTCCTGCTCGAAACCCTCGAGAAAGACACGGTGAAGACCCAGGAAGAGGCCCTGCTCGACATCTACCGCAAGCTCCGCCCCGGCGAGCCCGCGAACGTCGACTCCGCGCAGGCCCTCCTCAACAACTTCTACTTCGATTCGAAGCGTTACGACCTAGCGAAGGTCGGCCGCTACAAGATCAACAAGAAGCTCGCCGTTGATGCCGATCCGAAGGAATCAGTCCTCACCCTTGAGGACATCATCGCGACCGTCAAGTACCTCCTCGCCTTGCACAAGGGAGACACAACCTTCTCAGGCCTGCGCGCGGGCGAGTCGGTCGAGGTCCGCGTCGAGGCCGACGACATCGATCACTTCGGCAACCGCCGCATCCGCGCCGTCGGCGAACTCATTCAGGCTCAGGTCCGCACGGGCTTGGCCCGCATGGAGCGCACGGTGCGCGAGCGCATGACGACGCAGGAGGCCGATTCGATCACTCCTCAGTCGCTCATCAATATCCGTCCGGTCGTCGCCGCGATCAAGGAGTTCTTCGGGACTTCCCAGCTTTCCCAGTTCATGGATCAGAACAATCCGCTGGCGGGTTTGACCCACAAGCGCCGCCTGTCGGCGCTGGGCCCGGGAGGCTTGTCGCGTGACCGCGCCGGCATGGAGGTCCGTGACGTGCACCCGTCGCACTACGGCCGCATGTGTCCGATCGAGTCCCCTGAAGGCCCGAACATTGGCCTCATCGGCTCGCTGGCGACCTTCGCCCGCATCAACCCCTTCGGTTTCATCGAGACGCCGTACCGCGTGGTGCGCGACGGCACGGTGACCGACGAGGTCGAGTATCTCACCGCGGACGACGAGTTCTCGCACTACATCGCGCAGGCCTCGTCCCCGCTCACCGATGACGGCATCTTCGAAGAGGAACACGTCTTGTGCCGTGTCGCTGGCGAGGATCCGACGCTGATCGCCCGCGATCGCGTCGACTACATGGACGTGTCCGCTCGCCAGATGGTCTCCGTCGCGGCCGCATTCATCCCCTTCCTCGAACACGATGACGCGAACCGAGCACTCATGGGCGCGAACATGCAGCGCCAGGCCGTTCCGCTGCTCACCACGGAGGCGCCGCTGGTCGGCACCGGCATGGAGCGTCGCGCGGCCGAGGACTCCGGCGAGATGATCCTCGCCGCGAACTCCGGCGTCGTGACCGAGATATCCGCCGACCTCATTGTGGTCTCCACCGACGAGGGCGGGCGCGACACCTACCGCCTGGAGAAGTTCGAGCGATCGAATCAGGGCAACTGCACGAACCAGCGTGTGCTCGTCAACGAGGGCGACCGCGTCGAGGCCGGAATGGTCCTCGCCGACGGCCCCGCCACCGACAACGGCGAAGTGGCGCTCGGCAAGAATCTCCTCGTCGCCTATATGTCGTGGGAGGGCCTCAACTACGAGGATGCGATCATCTTGTCGCGCCGCGTCGTCGAGGAGGACGTTCTCACCTCGATTCACATCGAGGAGTACGAGGTCGACGCCCGCGAGACGAAGCTCGGCGAGGAAGAGATCACCCGCGACATCCCGAATGTCTCCGAGGACTCCCTCGCAGATCTCGACGAGCGCGGCATCATCCGCATCGGCGCCGAAGTGACCGCGGGCGACATCCTGGTCGGCAAGGTCACCCCGAAGGGCGAGACCGAGTTGACTTCCGAAGAGCGCCTCCTGCGCGCCATTTTCGGCGAGAAGGCCCGCGAGGTCCGCGACACGTCGCTGCGCGTTCCCCACGGCGAGGAGGGAATCGTCATCGGCGTTCGCGAGTTCAACGATGAGGAGGACGACCTCAATCCGGGAGTACGCCAGACCGTACGCGTCTACGTCGCGCAGCGCCGCAAGATCACCATCGGTGACAAGATGGCTGG
Source organism: Actinomyces mediterranea (assembly GCF_900155595.1). Taxonomy (GTDB): domain Bacteria; phylum Actinomycetota; class Actinomycetes; order Actinomycetales; family Actinomycetaceae; genus Pauljensenia; species Pauljensenia mediterranea. Next base: position 555,693 of record NZ_FTPB01000004.1, on the reverse strand, counting down.
CCGTCATGGGAACAAGGGCGTCGTCTCGAAGATCCTGCCCGTCGAGGACATGCCGTTCCTCGAGGATGGGACCCCGGTCGACATCATCCTCAATCCGCTGGGCGTCCCCGGTCGTATGAACGTCGGCCAAGTGCTCGAATACCACCTCGGCTGGCTCGCTCACCAGGGCTGGGATGCTTCGAAGGCCGTCGAGTCCGGTGAAGAATGGACGCGCCACCTGCCCGCCGATGGCATCACTGCGGCGCCCGATTCGCTCGTCGCCACACCCGTCTTCGACGGCCTCGAGGCCGACGAGCTCGCGGGACTGTTGCGCAATGTCAACCCGAACCGCGACGGCGAGCGCCTCACGAACGAGCAGGGCAAGGCTCGACTCTTCGACGGGCGCTCCGGCGAGCCATTCCCGTACCCGATTGCGGTCGGCTACACGTACATGCTGAAGCTCCACCACCTTGTCGACGACAAGATCCACGCCCGTTCGACGGGTCCGTACTCGATGATCACGCAGCAGCCGTTGGGCGGTAAGGCCCAGTTCGGCGGCCAGCGCTTCGGAGAGATGGAGGTGTGGGCGCTGGAGGCCTATGGCGCCGCCTACGCCCTCCAGGAGCTCTTGACCATTAAGTCGGACGACACGACCGGCCGCGTCAAAGTGTATGAGGCGATCGTCAAGGGCGAGGACATTCCCGAGCCCGGTATCCCCGAGTCCTTCCGCGTTCTCATTCAGGAGATGCGCTCGCTGTGTCTCAACGTCGAAGCCCTCGACGCAGCCGGCAATGCCATCGACCTGCGCGACCAGGACGAGGACTTCAATGCGCGCGAGGATCTCGGCATCACCCTTGATGCCCGTCCGAACGCCGCGGCGACCATCGATGCGATCTGATAGGGAGTAATGACTTTGCTGGACGCCAAAACGTTCGACAGCCTGAAGATCACCCTGGCCACGAGCGATGACATCGCATCGTGGTCCCACGGTGAGGTGAAGAAGCCGGAGACCATCAACTACCGCACGCTCAAGCCCGAACGCGACGGCCTGTTCGGTGAGCAGATCTTCGGTCCCACGCGCGACTGGGAGTGCGCGTGCGGCAAGTACAAGCGCGTGCGCTACAAGGGCATCATTTGTGAGAAGTGCGGTGTCGAGGTCACTCGGTCCAAGGTGCGCCGCGAGCGAATGGGTCACATCGACCTCGCCGCCCCCGTCACCCACATCTGGTATTTCAAGGGCGTTCCCTCGCGCCTGGGCTACGTGCTGAATCTTGCGCCGAAGGACCTCGAAAAGGTCATCTATTTCGCCGCATACATGATCACCGAGGTCGATGAGAAGGGGCGCGACGAGGATCTCGTCGATCTGCGCTCCGAACTCGAGGTTCAGAAGAAGCAGATGGAGAATCACCGCGATTCGGCCACCAACGAGTTCGCCGAGAAGACCGAGGCAGACCTCGCCGCCCTCGAAGCTGAAGGCGCTTCCGCCGCCGAGCGCGAGAAGGTGCGCAAGAACGCCGAGAAGGAAATGGCGAAGATCCGCAGGCGCTTCGACGGCGACATCGACGGCCTCGAAGCCGTCTGGGAGCGTTTCAAGAATCTCAAGGTCGGTGACCTTGAGGGCGATGAGCGCCTCTACCGTTCGATGGTCGCCCGCTACGGCACCTACTTCAAAGGCGATATGGGCGCGGCCGCCATTCAGAAGCGCCTCGAGACCTTTGATCTCGCTGCCGAGGTGGAGGCCCTGCGCCAGACCATCGCCTCCGATTCCGGGCCCCGCAAGGCCCGCGCCATCAAACGCCTCAAGGTCATCAACGCCTTCGTCGTCACAGGCAACTCCCCGGCGTCGATGGTGCTCACAAAGATTCCCGTCATCCCGCCGGATCTTCGCCCGATGGTTCAGCTCGACGGCGGCCGCTTCGCGACCTCGGACCTCAACGACCTGTACCGTCGCGTCATCAACCGCAATACGCGACTCAAGCGTCTCCTCGAACTCGGGGCCCCCGAGATCATCGTGAACAACGAGAAGCGCATGCTTCAGGAGTCCGTTGACGCCCTCTTCGACAATGGCCGCCGTGGGCGCCCCGTGGCGGGTCCCGGCAACCGTCCCCTTAAGTCCATATCGGATATGCTCAAGGGCAAGCAGGGCCGGTTCCGTCAGAACTTGCTCGGCAAGCGCGTCGACTACTCGGGTCGAAGTGTCATCGTCGTCGGCCCCCAGCTCAAGCTCCACCAGTGCGGCCTGCCCAAGCAGATGGCGCTCGAGCTGTTCAAGCCCTTCGTCATGAAGCGCCTCGTCGAGAAGAACTACGCGCAGAACGTCAAATCGGCTAAGCGCAAGGTCGAGCGCCAGCGGCCCGAGGTGTGGGACGTCCTCGACGACGTCATCCGCGAGCACCCGGTGCTGCTCAACCGCGCGCCCACGCTGCACCGTCTGGGCATCCAGGCGTTCGAGCCCCAGCTCATCGAGGGCAAGGCCATCCAGTTGCACCCCCTGGCGTGCGGCGCCTTCAACGCCGACTTCGACGGCGACCAGATGGCGGTCCACCTGCCGCTGGGCGCCGAGGCGCAAGCCGAGGCCCGCATTCTCATGCTCTCGACGAACAACATCCTCAAGCCTTCCGACGGGCGCCCCGTGGCGATGCCGTCGCAAGACATGATCATCGGCCTGTTCCACCTGACCTCCGATCCGGATCCGTCCGTGGAGGTCACCACGGATACGGGCGGTAACCCGATCATCCCGTCCTTCTCGAGTGCCGCCGAGGCGCGCATGGCCTTCGATAATGGCGATCTCGACCTCAATGAGGCGGCTCTCATTCGCTTTGAGGGCATCGTGCCGCCCTCCGACTGGCGGGCGCCGGAGGGATGGGAGCCCGGCGATGACGTGACCCTGGTGACGTCGCTCGGCCGCGCGCTGTTCAACGAACTGCTCCCGGTCGACTACCCCTTCGTCAACGAGGTCGTCGGCAAGAAACAGCTGGGCGACATCGTCAATGCCCTTACCCAGCACTACCCGAACGTCCTCGTCGCCGAGTGCCTCGATGCGCTCAAGTCCGCGGGCTTCCACTGGTCGACTTGGTCCGGTATCACGATCGCCTTCTCCGACATCCAGGCCTCCCCACGCAAGGAGGAGATCCTGGCCCGCTATGAGGCGCAGGCCGCTGCGATCCAGGAGCAGTTCGAAACGGGCATCATCCTCGAGGAGACCCGTTACGAGGAACTCGTCAAACTGTGGCTGCAGTGCACCGAAGAGGTCGCGAACGATATGCGCTCGAACTTCGACGAGCGCAACACCGTGTACCGCATGGTCTCCTCCGGGGCGCGAGGTAACTGGAGCCAGGTGCAGCAGATCGCGGGCATGCGCGGTTTGGTGTCCGACCCAAGGCAGAAGCTCATCGAGCGCCCGATCAAGGCGAACTACCGTGAGGGCCTGACCGTTCTCGAGTACTTCATCGCGACCCACGGCGCCCGCAAGGGTCTTGCCGATACGGCGCTGCGAACTGCCGAGTCCGGTTACCTCACTCGTCGCCTCGTTGACGTCTCCCAGGATGTCATCGTGCGCGAGGCAGATTGCGGCACCCGCCAGGGCGTCAAGATCGCGATCGCGCAGAAGAACGACGCAGGCGAGTGGGAGGCGTTGGAGACGGTTGACACGACCGCCTACGCGCGTAACCTCGCCCGCGATGCGGTGGGCGAGGACGGTGAGGTTGTCTTCCCCGCGGGGACGGATCTGGGCGATGACGAGCTTGCGGCACTTGCACGGGCGGGCGTCGTAGAGATCGTGTGCCGTTCGGTGCTCACCTGTGAGTCGCAGGTCGGCACCTGCGCCGCGTGCTACGGGCGCTCCTTGGCCACCGGCAAGCAGGTCGACATCGGCGAAGCCGTCGGCATCATCGCCGCTCAGTCGATCGGCGAGCCCGGAACCCAGTTGACGATGCGTACTTTCCATACGGGCGGTGCGGCCTCGGCTGCGGATATCACGCAGGGTCTTCCCCGCGTTCAGGAGCTCTTCGAGGCCCGCACTCCGAAGGCCGAGGCGAAGATGAGCGAGGCCGCAGGACGCGTCCACATTGACGACGAGGATCCTGCGGTGCGTCGCATCGTCATTACCCGTGATGACGCGAAGGAGGACGACGTCATCGAGGTGTCGCGTCGCCAGAAGCCGTTGGTCGCCGAGGGCGAGCATATCGAGGCGGGCACACCGCTCACCGAGGGACAGCTCGACCCGAAGGAGGTCGTGCGCATCATGGGTCGATCCGTCGCCCAGAAGCAGCTCGTCGACGAGGTCCAGAAGGTGTACCGTGATCAGGGCGTGGGCATCCACTCCAAGCACATCGAGGTCATCGTGCGCCAGATGATGCGCCGCGTCACCATCCTCGAGCCGGGCGACACGTCTTTCATGCCGGGCGAGCTCGTCGACCGGATGGCGTACCTTGCGCAGAACCGTCGGGTCGCCGCCGAGGGCGGACAACCCGCGTCGGGCCGCCAGATGCTCATGGGCATCACGAAGGCGTCCTTGGCGACGGACTCGTGGTTGAGCGCCGCCTCCTTCCAGGAGACGACGAAGGTTCTCACTGAGGCAGCGATGAACGGAAAGTCCGATGCTCTGGTCGGCCTGAAGGAGAACGTCATCCTCGGTAAGCTCATCCCCGCCGGAACCGGCTTGTCCCGCTACAACCGAGTGCGCGTCGAGCCCACCGCGGATGCGCTGGCCAACTCCAACTACACGGAGATGGACTTCCAGGACGGTATCGTGTCCGAGGACTTCCTCGATGCTCTCGGATCGATCGACTTCGGTATGACGTTCCGCGATTGATCATCCGCCCGGCGTTCACTGTGTGAACGTCGGGACAGGGGCCCTGCACTGGTCGAGTGCAGGGCCCCTGCGTACAGAGAAGAGAGGGGAGTGGGCGCCAATGGACGACTGCCGGGTGGAGGCCGTGCTCCGACTCGTGGAGTCCGTGCCGCCGGGGAGTGTGAGCACCTACGGGCAGATCGGCCGCATCGCTGGGATCGGCCCGAGGATCGTCGGACGGATCATGGCCGAATGGGGCGCGACGGTTCCGTGGTGGCGGGTCGTCAGTGCCGCCGGTCGTCTCCCCGTGCGCCTGGGAGAGACGGCAGTTGCCCATTGGCAGGACGAGGGAGTGGCGTTGAGGGGTGGAGGGGGAACAGTCGACTTTCGCGGGGCACGAGTATCCGATGAGTGGCTCGACGCCCAGTGGGAGTGCATCAGCGCCGAATTGGACGCCGCAGAGGATAGGACGCTCGAGTGAGCCGCTGCACAGCGGAGCAGAGCGACTCACACTTTTCGTTAGCGATAACGAATCTGTAACGGTAAGCGCGTTTCGATTCGCATTGCGCCTCCACGTGTCGTATCGTTATCTCACGCCGATGAGGGCGATTTATATGCCTCGTTTCGTTAACGCTAACGTGGTGAGGGTAACAGAATTCCAGGCACATTGAAGTGGCTGGTACCCAAGGGGTGAGAAGTGACGAACTTACTTGAGTTGAAGGGGATCTCCAAGACATTCCCCGGCGTCAAGGCTCTGTCCGATGTGGACCTCGACCTGTGCGCCGGTGAAATCCTGGGGCTCTGCGGTGAGAACGGCGCCGGCAAATCGACGCTGATGAAGGTTCTCACCGGCATCCACAAGGCGGATCCGGGCGGTGAGATCTGGCTGCAGGGGGAGAGGGTCGACCTTCGCGGTCCGAACCATGCCCGCGACCTCGGCCTATCGATCATCCATCAGGAACTCAACATCATTCCCGACCTGACAGTCGCCCAGAACCTCTACATCGGGCGCCTGGGATCCCACGTCGGCTCGTATATCAACGACCGCAAGATGATCAAGGATGCGGCCGAACTCTTCGAGCGCCTCAATATGAACCTCAATCCGACGGATGTGTGCCGCGATCTGCCCGTCGCCAGGCTCCAGATGCTTGAGATCGCGCGCGCCCTGTCCTACGAGTCGACCAAGATCCTCGTGATGGACGAGCCCACCGCGCCGCTCACCACTACGGAAACCGAATCACTCTTCGACCTCGTCCGCAACTTCATCACACCCAAGACCGGACTCATCTTCATCACCCATCGCATGCCCGAGCTCACCGAGCTGACCGACCGCATCTCGGTCCTGCGCGACGGGCACTACGTCGGTACCGTCGAAACGAAGACCACGCCGATGAGCGAAGTCATCAAGATGATGGTCGGGCGCGAAGTCCCCGCCGACGCCCGCCCCACGACGAAGCCGCTGTCCGACGAAGCCGTTCTGAAGGTTGAGCACCTGTCGACGAAGAAGGCGGTCCACGACGTGTCCTTCGAGGTGAAGAAGGGGGAGATCCTCGGATTCGCCGGGCTTGTCGGAGCCGGCCGCACCGAGGTGGCGCGCGCCCTGTCGGGCGCCGATCCCCACACCAGTGGCGATGTCTATATCCACGGCAAGAAGGTGACGATCCGCAATGCCTCCGACGGCGTCAAGCACGGGATCGGCTACCTGTCCGAGGACCGCAAGCAATACGGTCTCCTCCTCGACAAGGACATCTCCTTCAACTCGGCGCTCGCCTCGATGGACCAGTTCTCGAAGGCGACCATCATCCGGGGAAGGAAGATCGTCCAGGCAGCGGAAGAATTCGTCGCCAAGCTGCGCACCCGCACCCCCGGCGTATCCTCCGAGGTCCGCTCCCTATCAGGCGGCAACCAGCAGAAGGTCGTCGTCGCCAAGTGGCTGATCCGCGACTCCGACATCCTCATCTTCGACGAGCCGACCCGCGGCATCGACGTCGGCGCCAAGGATGAGATCTACACCCTTCTCGAAGAACTCGCCTCCCAGGGCAAGGCGATCATCGTCATCTCCTCCGAACTGCCGGAGGTTCTGCGACTGGCCAACAGGATCGCCGTCATGGCGCACGGCCGCATTATCGGCACCCTCGATAACGAGGACGCCACCCAGGAAAACATTATGGAACTGGCCACCGTTGGTCAGGAAGAAGCGAATGGAGTCGTTGCGTGAGCACCGTCGAAGCCAAGACGGCGAAGTCCACTTCCCCGGTGGCCGCCTTCATCAAGTCCAATATGCAGCTCGTCCTCGTGCTTGTTGCCCTGATCATCATCTATGCGTACTTCATGTTCGCAGCCCCCAACTTCGCTCAGCCGAAGATCTTCACCGATATCCTCCTGCAATCCGCCTACACCGGCGTCATGGCCCTGGGCGCCACCTTCGTCATCGCCACCGGTGGCATCGACCTGTCCGTCGGCACGGGCATGACCCTCACCGCCGTCATGGCGGGCGTGTTCCTCTCCGGAGACTGGCTCGACCTTCCACTCGGCGCGGGCCTCATCCTCGTCCTCCTCGTCGGGGCGCTCATCGGCCTCATCAACGGCGTCAATGTCTCCCTCCTCAACCTGCCGCCGTTCATCGCGACGCTGGCAATGATGATGGTCGCACGCGGACTCGCCCTCATCATCTCCGACAAGGCGACGATCTCTATCGCCAACGCCGACTACATCGCACTGTCCACCGGCTCGATCATCCCGGGCATTTCGAACGCTGCCCTCATCTTCGTCGCCTTGACGATCCTGGCGGCATTCCTGCTCAACAAGACGCTCCTCGGGCGCTATGCCCTCGCCATCGGTTCGAATGAAGAGGCGACCCGGCTGTCCGGCGTCAATGTCCGCATGTGGAAGATCGTCATCTACATGACGGCCGGCATCTTCATGGCCGTCGGCGCGATCCTCTACTCCGCGCGCTTCGGCTTCGTCCAGCCCGCCGAGGGCGTCGGCTTCGAACTCAATGTCATCGCCGCAACCGTCATCGGCGGCACATCCCTGTCGGGCGGCCGCGCATCAATCCCCGGCGCCCTTCTCGGCGCACTCATCATGGAGACCCTCAAGAAGGGCCTGACGATGATGGGCGTCGCCTCCGAATGGCAGCTGGTCGTCACCGGCATCGTCGTCCTCCTCGCCGTCTTCATCGACAACATCCGCCGCGCTCGCGAGAACGCAGCCTGACCCCTGACCGCACTCACCCGGACACAGCTGTCCGCTCCCATTAACAGAAGAGACAACAGTCTTTTCACCCCCCATGAAAGGAACACATATGCGCCCCATCGGACGTATCGTCGCCGTCGCCGCCGCCGGCACCATGGCCCTCGGCCTCACCGCATGCTCGACCTCGACCTCCACCACCTCTGAGCCCGCCGCATCGGGCGACAAGCCCGCGGCGACCGACACCTCTACCGCCGTAACCGAGCAGTCGGACGACGTGCCAAAAGGCGATGGCACCAAGACCATCTACCTCGTCTCCAAGGGCTTCCAGCATCGCTTCTGGCAGGCCGTGAAGGAGGGCGCCGAGCAGGCCGGCGCCGAGTACAACTACAAGATCCAGTTCGTCGGACCCGACGACGAGACCAAGGTGACCCAGCAGCTCGACCAGCTTCAGGCCGCCCTCGACACCAACCCGGCCGCCATCGGCCTGGCCGCCCTCGACTCGGGCGCCGCAGCCTCCATCCTCACCGCGATCGATGCGGCGGGCATCCCGATGGTCGCCTTCGACTCTGGCGTCGATTCCGATCTGCCGCTCACCACTGTGTCGACGGATAACAAGGCCGCTGCCGCTGATGCCGCCAAGCACATGATCGAACTGCTCAAGGACAAGACCGGCTCCGTCGGCGTCATCTGCCACGACGCGACCTCCACCACCGGCAAGCAGCGCTGCGACGGCTTCAAGGAGTATTTCACCAAGAACGCTCCGGCGGGCCTCAAGCTCCTCGACGAGCAGATCGCGGGTGAGGTCGGCAAGGCCGCTGACACCTCCAAGGCCATCATCCAGGCCAACTCCGACATCGTCGGCATGTACGGCTCCAATGAGGCCGCGGCCTCCGGCGCGATCCAGGGCGCAACCGAGTCGGGTAAGACCATCACCGTCGTCGGCTTCGACTCCGGCAAGACCCAGATCAAGGCCATCAAGGACGGTACTCAGGCGGGCGCCATCACCCAGGCCCCCAAGCTCATGGGCTACAAGACCGTGACCGCTGCGATCCAGGCGATCAACGGCATCGCACTGCCGAAGACCATCGACTCCGGCTTCTACTGGTACGACGCCTCCAACATCGACTCCGACGAGATCGCACCGAACCTCTACGAGTGATGCACCGCGGTTTGAGGCGGACCGCATCGGTCCGCCTCGAACCGGACCCGAGGATCCGAGGGGTGTGATGACGCCCCCCATATTTCAGAACGAGAACTCAAGGAAGAGGGACTATGACTGACCACCCCCGCATCGGAATCCGCCCCACCATTGACGGTCGCCGCCGCGGCGTGCGCGAGAGCCTCGAGGATCAGACGATGGGCATGGCGAAAGCCGTCGCCGCGCTCTACTCCGAGAACCTGCGCTACACGGACGGTGCCCCCGTCGAATGCGTGATCGCCGACACGACGATCGGCCGCGTCTCAGAGGCGCAGGCCTGCGCCGAGAAATTCCGCGCGAATAACGTTGGACTGACTCTGACAGTCACCCCGTGCTGGTGCTACGGCACCGAGACCACCGACATGGACGCCACCATGCCGCACGCCATCTGGGGTTTCAACGGGACGGAGCGCCCCGGCGCCGTCTACCTCGCCGCCGCCCTCGCGGGTCACGCGCAGATCGGCATCCCCGCCTTCGGCATCTACGGCAAGGACGTGCAGGACGGCGACGACGACTCCATCCCCGAGGACGTTCGTGGACGCCTCCTCGACTACGCGACTGCGGGCCTGGCAGTGGCGCAGATGCGCGGCAAGGCCTACCTGTCGATGGGCTCGGTGTCCATGGGCATCGCGGGCTCAGTCGTCAACCCGGACTTCTTCGGCGCCTATCTCGGCATGCGCAACGAGTACATCGACATGTCCGAGTTCACCCGCCGCATTGACGAGGGCATTTACGACCCCGAGGAATACGAGAAGGCCTACGCCTGGATCCGTGAGAACCTCCAGCAGGGAGAGGACTTCAACCCCGAGGAGTGGAAGAAACCCGAGTTGTACGAGCAATGGTGGGAGTTCACCACCAAGATGACGCTCATCGGCCGCGACCTCATGAACGGAAACCCGAAGCTCGCCGAAATGGGCTTCGAGGAAGAAGCGGGCGGGCACGGCGCCATCGCTGCGGGCTTCCAGGGACAGCGCCAGTGGACCGACCATTTTCCCAACGGCGATGTCATGGAGACCCTCCTCAACACGAACTTCGACTGGAATGGGCCGCGCCAGCCGAATGTCGTGGCGACGGAGAACGATTCGCTCAACGGCGCGTCGATGCTTTTCAACTACCTGTTGACGAACACGCCGCAGATCTTCTCGGACGTGCGCACTTACTGGAGCCCTGAGGCTGTTGAGCGCGTCACCGGTTGGAAGCCCGAGGGCCGCGCGGCTGTGGGCTTCCTCGACCTGCGCAACTCCGGCTCGACCACCCTCGACGGCGCGGGCCAGTCGTTGCGCGACGGCGAGAACTGCATCAAGCCGTTCTGGGAGATCACCGAGGAGGATCAGAAGGCCGCGCTGTCGGCGACGACCTTCCACGCCGCCTCGACCGGCTACTTCCGCGGCGGCGGCTTCTCCACGCACTTCCGCACCGCCGGGGAGATGCCCGTCACCATGTGCCGCATCAACCTGGTCGCCGGGCAACCGGTCATCCAGATCGCTGAGGGATGGACGATCGAGTTGCCCGACGAGGTCGCCACCACCATCGAGGTTCGCACCGATCGCGCATGGCCGACCACGTGGTTCGTCCCGAACCTCACCGGCGAGGGCGCTTTTACGAGTGTCTACGACGTGATGAACAATTGGGGCGCCAACCATGGCGCGATCTCCTACGGGCACATCGGCGCCAAGCTCATCACGCTCGCGTCGATGCTGCGCATCCCCGTGAACATGCATAATGTGCCCGCTGACCAGATCTTCCGCCCGAAGGCATGGTCGCTCTTCGGCACCGAGTCCCTCGAGGCCGCGGACTACCGCGCCTGCGAGAAGTTCGGTCCGATGTACCGCTGATTCATCAGCCTGTGGGCGGGTCCGCCACGGGCCCGCCCACAGGGGGGCGCACTCGAAGGAGAGGATGTCCCCCATGTCACTCCGTGGCGCCCCATCCACACGCGCTCGGTCGTGCCGCCCTGCGCTCGCACAGCCCCCTCCACCGACTCTCAGAAGGGACAACAGATGACCACCGCACTCGCAGTCGATCTGGGATCCGCCTCGGGTCGCGTCATCGCGGGAACTCTGGTCGACGGTCGCGTCGACATCGTCGAAGTACACCGGTTCACGCACCAGGCGAATCGGGTCGACGGGGAACTCGTGTGGGATGTCGACACGATGCTTGGCGAGGTCGTGGCGGGCCTGCACGCTGCGGTGGAGCGATTCCCCGATGCAGTGAGCGTCTCCATCGATACCTGGGGAGTCGACTTCGTCCCGCTTGATGCGAATGGGGACATCGTCGGCCCCGTGCGCGCCTACCGCGATGAGCGTACCGAGCGCACACTCGACGCATTCCGCTCGAGGATCGAGGATCGTGAGTTCTTCAGCCTCACCGGCAACCAGCCCGCGACCATTAATACGGCGAATCAGCTCTTCGCCCTTGTCACCGAGCAGCCTGAACTGGCAGCGCGGATTGACTCCTTCCTCTTCCTGCCCGACTGGTTCGCCTACCGGCTGTCCGGCGTGCGCTCCTGGTCGCGGACCATCGCATCGACCTCCGGATTGTTGGAGCCGGGCGCGACCGACTGGTCGGATGAAGTCTTCGAGAGGCTGGGGATCAACCGCTCCTGGGTCGGCCCTCTCAACGACGATCTCACCGTCGTCGGACCATGCATTATCGAAGGTCTCGAGAGGCTCACCGTCGTACGCGCGGGTGCGCACGATAGTGCGTGCGCCGTCCACGGCCTTCCCATCAACGAGGGTGTGCGCGCCTACTTCCTGTCGTGCGGATCCTGGTCCGTCCTCGGCGCGATCGAAGACCATCCGCTCCTGTCCGATGCCGCCTATGAGATCGGGTTGACCAATGAGGCGCGCACCGATGGGGGAGTGCGCCCCTTGTTCAACATCACCGGTATGTGGATTCTCCAAGAGATTCAGCGCCAGTGGGAGCGTGAGGGAACCCCGACGGACACTGACGAACTCGTTGCCCAGGCCCGCGAGTGCGCTCCCAGTCCGGCCGTGTTCAATCCGGACGATCCGCGCTTCGCCGAGCCCGGCGATATGCAGGGCAAGATCGATGCGGCAATGGACGAGCAGGGCGCCCCCCGACCGAGGTCCATGCCCGAGTACGTTCGCCTCATCATCGAGTCTTTCGCCCGGCGCTATGCGCGTGCGATCGACGAGCTGACGGAGGTCACTGGTGAGCGTCCGGACCAGCTCAACCTCGTGGGCGGCGGTGCGCGCAACCGCCTCCTGTGCGATCTGACGGCAATGATCTCCGGTGTGACGGTCGTGCGAGGCCCGATTGAGGCCTCGACCCTGGGATCGCTGCTCGCGCAACTGGAGATCCTCGGACATCTTGATCCTGCAGATCGTCCTGCGGTGATCGCGGCAGCAGCGAAGACTCATGTCCACACGCCGACTGTCGACTAGGAAAGTATCGCTGGCGGATGTCGCCCGACTCGCCGGCGTCTCCACCAATACGGTCTCGCGCGTCGTGCGCGGCGATCCCGAGGTCGCCAATACGACGCGCAAGAGGATCTCGGAGCTGCTCACCGAAGTCGGATACCGCCCGAACTACGCGGCGAGGGCGCTCGCCGCACATCGAACGGGCGTGCTCCACGTGCTCCTTGCGGCACCGATGTTCCATGGACACGGCCGCGTCCTGCTGTCGGTCCTCAACGCGGGGTCGGAGGCCGGATATCACGTATCCCTGTCGAATGCGTACCGTCCCGACGGCAGACTCGGGCACGAAGTGGCCCCCTTCGACGTCGATGGAGTCGTGATCCTCGCCGGACAGGATCCGTCGGTGGACATGGCAGTCGAAATCGGCAAGCGGGTGCCCACCGTTCTCGTCCTCACCAGTGAGCACGACCTCGACGGGATCTCCACAGTCTCCATCGACAATGTCCGGGGCGCGCGACTGGCGGCAGAACACCTCCTGTCCCAAGGAATTACAGATATCCTCCACGTCGCCGGGCCCGCAGGATGGTCCGACGCTGTGATGCGCCGACAGGGATTCGTACAGGCCTGCGAGGACTACGGCGTCGACGGGCGCATCATCACGTCGTACTCGTGGAACTCCCAGGACGGATACGACGCGATGAGTGCACTGCCCAACCTGCCCGAAGGCATTCAGACCGCCAATGACCAATTGGCGCTCGGCGCCATGCGCCTCATCCACGAGCGCGGCCTCGCCGTGCCCCGTGACGTGAGGGTTGTTGGATTCGACGACATCGACGGGGCGGATTGCTATTCCCCGCCCTTGACGACGATCCGTCAACCTTTTGATCGACTGGGCAAGACGGCTGTCCGCATCGTGCGTTCGATGATGGACGGCGGAGCACCCCAGGACGTCACTATTGATCCGGAGCTGATCATCAGATCCAGCTCGACTCTGTGAAAGGATACCAAGACATCATGATTTATGGACCGATGACGCATCCGCAGTTCCTTCGTGCGCTTGCCGCAGCGGGCCACGGCTCGAAGATACTGCTCGCCGACGCGAACTACCCGCACACGACGGGAGTGTCTGAGCGCTGCGAACTCATCTCCCTCAACTTCGCCCCGGGCATGCTCGACGTCATTCAGATCCTTGAAGTCCTCAAGCGGGTCTGCCCGATCGAGAGGGCGGAGATCATGGTCCCCGCTCCCGATGCCGAGCAGACCGAGATCCCGATCCACGACGAGTTCAAAGCACAGCTGCCCACCACCGAATTCGGCGAGCTATCGCGATTCGACTTCTACGACGCGGCCCGCAGCGATGACGTGGGGATCATTGTCGCAACGGGGGAGCAGCGCCTGTATGGAAACCTCCTGCTGACGGTCGGAGTGCGTCAGCCCAGCGAATGACATCGGGGATCTGAAGCACAGACACGATCATTTTCGTTTTTCTTTCGCTTTGGCGCTCCCGGTGCCCACCCGGCTCCCCCGGGCGCGCACCGGGAGCCGTTTTTATTAGTTTCTCTGATATTACGCTGATTTTGCAGGGTACTGCAGGAGAGGGCGCATAGAGGGCGCTGCCGGCGTCCGTCCTCGTGAATCCTATTGCATACTTTCGATTCAGTGACTAAAATGAAAGCAAGAGAAAAGAAATCGACAGTTTGTCGGTGTTTGCGAAGAGGTGATGAGTATGGGTCGCGCTGAGCGTACAAGCTACATCCTCGACCGTCTCGCCGTTGAGGGCGAGGTGAGTGTCACCGCGCTCGCGGAGTCCCTCGAAGTCTCTCCCGTTACCATTCGCACGACCCTCAAAGAACTCGAAGATGAGGGCTACCTGGTGCGGACCCACGGGGGTGCGCGTCCGACCGCCTACCGCAACGTCCGACTGCGGCTCAACGACCGAGTCGAGGAGAAGGAGCGCATCGCGCGCGCCGCCGCCGACATGATCCGCGACGACGACCGGATCATGATCGAGGCTGGCACCACGTGCTCACTCGTCGTCAAGCATCTCACTGGCCGCAGGGGGATCCAAGTCGTGACGAACTCCCTCCTCGTCTTCCAAAACGCCCGCTCGAACCCCAACATCAATGTGACGTTGACGGGCGGGCGCTTCCACGCGGAGACCGAGTCCCTCGTCGGACCCGTTACCGAGAAATCCATCAAAGATTTCAATGCGCGTCTCGTCTTCCTCGGTACCGATGGCTTCACCGTCGAGCGCGGGCTCACCACCCAGCTTGCCGAGGGCGGCCACGTCGGCACCATCATGCACGAGCGCGCAGAAGAGACCTGGTTGCTGGTCGACTCGTCCAAATACGGGCGAGCCGGTTTCGTCAGCTTCATGGGAATGGAGGACGTCACCGGGATCATCACCGATGACGGTCTGCCTGAAGAATCCATCAAAGAATTGACCGAGCGCACCCAACTGCGCGTCGTCTAGGAGGAAACACATGGCCACAATCGTGGTGATGCCCCAGCTGGGCAACTCCGTCGAGTCCTGTATCGTCGTCGAATGGCAGGTCGCTGTCGGCGACACCGTCGCAGTCGACCAGACGCTGTGCTCGATCGAAACTGACAAGTCGACGATGGAGGTGCCCTCGACTGAAGCCGGCACCGTCCTGAAGCTTCTGTGGGACGAGGGCGACGAGGTCCCCGTCAAGGATCCTCTCGTCATCATCGGCGAGGCCGGGGAGGACATCTCCTCCCTCATCCCCGGCGCCGATGACGCCGCCGCAGAGCAGCTTGCTACCGATGAGCCCGCGGTCCAGGCCCCCGCCGCGCCGTCATTCGCGACCACTACCGCATCGGGCGCCGTCTCCCCGCGCGCACGCGCACTGGCAGGGGCGAAGGGGATCGACACCGCGGCTATCACCGAAGGCTCGGGTCCGCACGGGCGCGTCATCGAGCGCGACGTCAAGGCCGCGATCGCCTCCGGACCCGCGTACACCTCCGCAGCCCAGACCATGGGCGGAAGCGCCTCGCAGGGAACCGGAATCGGCGGACGCGTCACCACTGCGGATCTCGCAGCGCCCCACGAGGGCACCCCCGCCGCTGTCGTCGCAGCAGCCACCGCAGCTTCACCCGCGGACTTCCCGGGCGCATCCACCGCCGAGCAGCTCAAGGGCGTGCGCAAAGTCGTCGCCCAGCGCATGATGGCCTCTCTCGCCGAGTCCGCACAGCTCACACTCAATACGACGGCGAATGCCGCGGGAATCCTCGCACTACGCAAGAAGGTGAAGAACTCCGACGAAACCCTCGGACTCACGACAATCACCCTCAACGACCTCGTCTGCTTCGCGGCGTCGCGCACCCTCGTGAAGTATCCCGCCTTCAACGCCCACCTCGAGAACGGAACGCTCACGAAGTTCGAGCAGGTCCACCTCGGATTCGCGGCCGATACCCCGCGCGGACTCCTCGTCCCCGTGATCCGCTCGGCACAGGTCCTCTCGCTCAAGCAGTTCTCGGCTGAGGCCAAGCGCCTCGCATCCGAGGCGATCGCGGGAACCATCAGTCCCGACTACCTGTCCGGCGGAACCTTCACTGTGTCCAACATCGGATCCTTCGGCATCGAGACCTTCACCCCCGTCATCAACCGCCCCCAGACGGCGATCCTCGGGGTCGGCACGATCATCGCACGTCCAACAGTCAACGCGGACGGGACGATCGGGGTCGAACAGCGACTCAACCTCTCGCTGACGATCGACCACCAGGTCATCGATGGTGCGGACGGCGCTCGCTTCCTCACAGACCTCGTCGCCGCGATCGAGAACATCGACATCACCGTTCTTGCCTGAGACAAGGAGACAACTATGGCTGAAACGAACTTTGACGTCATCATCCTCGGTGCGGGCCCCGGCGGCTACCTCGCGGCTGAGCGCCTCGGACATGCCGGCAAGAGGGTCCTCCTCATCGAGGAGCAGCACCTCGGGGGCACCTGCCTCAACGTCGGCTGCATCCCCACCAAGACCCTCCTGGCGGGCGCGAAGAACTACCTGCACGCCCAAGAGGCCGGACAATTCGGCGTCGAAGCTACCGGCGTCACCCTCGACTGGGCGCGCCTGCAGGACTGGAAGAACAAGGTCGTCTCCGGTCTCGTCTCCGGCGTCGCCGCAACGGAGAAGCGCGCCGGAGTCACTGTCGTCTCCGCTCGGGGCCGCTTCGAGGGACCCGGCAGGGTGAGCGCCGACGGCGTTACCTACACAGCGGACCACGTCATCATCGCCACTGGTTCCGTGCCCGCCGTCCCGCCGATCCCCGGCGTGGCGGACAACCCGGCCGTCGTCGACTCCACGGGCATCCTCTCCCTGCCGGAGATCCCCAAGCGTCTCGCCGTCATCGGAGGCGGAGTCATCGGCGTGGAGTTCGCCTCCCTGTACTCCACCCTCGGCTCTGAAGTCACCGTCATCGAGATGACGCCCGAGATCCTCCCCTTCATGGATGATGACATGGCCGTCAAAATGCGCCAGGCAATGAAGGGCATCACCTTCGAACTCGGATGCCGCGTCGAATCCCTCGACGGTGCGACGGTCCACTACTCCAAGGGCGATGAGAAGAAGTCCATCGAGGCCGATATCGTGCTCATGGCTGTCGGGCGCCGCTCCGCGACCCAGGGATGGGGAGCCGAGGAGGCTGGACTCGATATCAACCGGGGCATCGTCGTTGACGACACCATGCGGACCAACCTGCCGAATGTGTGGGCGATCGGTGATGTCACCGGGCGTTCCCTCCTCGCGCACGCCGCCTACCGCATGGGTGAGATCGCTGCCGCGAATATCTGCGACCCCGAGGCCTCCACGCACGGCGAGGTCATGCGCTGGAACACCGTCCCCTGGGCCGTCTACTCCATCCCCGAGGCGGCGGGTGTCGGCCTCACCGAATCCGCTGCGAAGAAGGAGGGCCGCGAGGTCCTCGTTGGCAAAGTGCCCGCTCAAATGTCGGGCCGCTTCATCGCGGAAAACGGTTTCAAAGCCCCGGGCGAGGCGAAGATCCTCGTAGACCCCGCAACCCACCAGATCCTCGGCATCCATGTCCTGGGCGCCTACGCGGCAGAGATGATCTGGGGCGCGCAGGCCGTCCTCGAAATGGAACTCACCGTCGAAGACCTCCGCCAGGTCGTCTTCCCCCACCCGACCGTTTCCGAAGTGATCCGCGAGGCAGCATGGGCAGTCAAGCTCTGACCCGGACCATCCCCTCGGACACCCTCCCCTGCTTCACACGCTCTAACTGAGAGAAGAAAAACTCATGACGAAGTCACTCATCGTTGACCCGGCGAAGGTACGCGCCGCAGGACGAGTCGAGTTCCCTGAAATTCCGATCAACCAGTACACCTTCAACCTGGCGACCGAGGTCGGCCGCCACGGCGAGGACGGCATGGTGAACATGCTCCACGATATGATCGTCGTGCGCACCTTCGAATCCATGCTCGACTCGATTAAGAAGACCGGCGAATGGGAGGGCATCGCCTACAACCACAGGGGCCCCGCCCACCTCGGCGTCGGCCAGGAGTCCGCATACGTCGGCCAGGCAGCGGTCCTCACCCCAGACGATCAGGTCTTCGGATCTCACCGCTCCCACGGCGAGATCCTCGCCAAGTGCTACTCGGCGATGCGACAGATCCCCGCCGACCAGCTCGAAGAGATCATGAAGGGATTCCTCGGCGGCGAGACGCTCTCTTTTGCGGAGAAGATCGACTACACGGACACGCTCGACCTCACTGAGAACTTCATCCTCTTCGGCGCCCTCGCTGAGATCTTCGCCCGCAAGGCGGGCTTCAACCGCGGCCTCGGCGGCTCGATGCACACTTTCTTCCTCCCCTTCGGCTCCTACCCGAATAACGCGATCGTCGGCGGATCCGCCCCGGTCGCCAATGGCGCCGCCCTGTTCAAGCGGATCAACCGCAAGCCCGGCATCGTCGTCTCCAATGTCGGTGACGCGGCCCTCGCCTGCGGTCCCGTCTGGGAGGCCATGAACTTCGCGGCCATGGACCAGTTCCGTACCCTGTGGCGCGAAGAGGACGGCGGCAACCCGCCTATCCTGTTCAACTTCTTCAACAACTTCTACGGCATGGGCGGTCAGACCTTCGGCGAGACCATGGGCTACGACGTCCTCGCCCGCGTCGGCGCCGCCCTCAACCCCGAAGCGATGCACGCTGAACGTGTCGACGGCATCAACCCGCTCGCCGTCGCAGACGCGGTCTCCCGCAAGAAGAAGATCCTCGAAGAGGGTCGCGGTCCCGTCCTCATGGACACCATCACCTACCGCTTCTCCGGCCACTCGCCCTCGGACGCCTCCTCGTACCGCACTAAGGACGAGGTCGAGCTGTGGGAGGACGTCGACTGCATCAAGACTTACTCCGACCTGCTCATCTCCAACGGTCTGACCACTCAGTCCGACATCGACGACTACACCGCGGGCCTGACCGAGAAGCTCACGAAGGTCCTGCGCCTGGCGATCGACGAGGAGAATTGCCCCCGCGTCGCCGACGGCTACATCGACACCGTCATGTTCTCCAACACCCCCACGGAGAAGATGGAAGAGGGCGAAGCCGAGATCGACCTCGAGGGCAACCCGCGCGTCGCCGCAATCGCCCGCAAGGTCCGCACCGCCTTCGACGAGAACGGTAAGCCGGTCTCGAAGATGCGCATGTACCAGTTCCGCGATGGCCTCTTCGAAGCGATGCTCCACCGCTTCAAGGAGGACCCGACGATGGCGGCCTGGGGCGAGGAGAACCGCGACTGGGGCGGAGCCTTCGCCGTCTACCGCGGCCTCACCGAGGCCCTGCCATACCGCCGCCTCTTCAACTCGCCGATCGCCGAGGCCTCGATCGTGGGCGCCGGCGTGGGTTACGCGATGGCCGGCGGCCGCGCGGTCGTCGAGCTCATGTACTGCGACTTCCTCGGCCGAAGCGGCGATGAGGTCTTCAACCAGATGGCCAAGTGGCAGTCGATGTCCGCCGGGCTCCTCAAGATGCCCCTCGTCCTGCGCGTCTCCGTCGGCAACAAGTACGGCGCCCAGCACTCCCAGGACTGGTCGGCCCTCACCGCCCACATCCCCGGCCTCAAGGTCTACTTCCCGACGACCCCGACCGATGCGAAGGGCATGCTCAACCTGGCGCTGCGCGGCACCGATCCGGTGGTTTTCTTCGAGTCCCAGCTCCTGTACGACAAGGGCGAGGAATTCGAGCCCGGCGGTGTTCCCGAGGGCTACTACGAGACCCCCGAGGGCGAGCCGGCGATCCGCCGCGAAGGCTCCGACATCACGATCGCGGGCTACGGCGCAACCATCTACCGTGCCCTCGATGCAGCGAAGGTGCTCGAAGAGAAGTACGGCATGAGCGCCGAGGTCATCGACCTGCGTTTCGTCGCACCCCTCAACTACGACACGCTTATCGCATCGGTGAAGAAGACGGGCCGCCTGCTGCTCACCTCCGACGCCGTCGAGCGCGGCAACTTCCTCAACACCGTCGCCACCAACGTCCAGACCCTCGCCTTCGACGCCCTCGACGCGCCGATCGCAGTGGTCGGTTCTCGCAATGGCATCACCCCCGGTCCCGAGTTGGAGTCCTACTTCTTCCCGCAGGTCGAGTGGATCATCGATGCGATCCATGAGCGCATCGTCCCCCTCCCGGGCCACGTGCCGTCGACGAACCAGACCGAGGGCGAGATCGCTCGCCTCAACCGTCTCGGACTGTGATGACATGGCTCTGGCGGGCCGGTTCTTCGGCCCGCCAGAGTCGGCGCCGATAACGCGCATGCTCCGATGAAGGAGCGCCGCCCCAGTGCGGACCCCGGAGCGCCACAGGAGGCACTCCACTCACCCGCTTTCCACCCCCAGATGCGAGGACCCGATGGACGCTACCAACGATGTCAGCCTGAGCCAGGAGGAGCGGCTCGACGCCCTGGCACAGACCCTTGAGACGGAGGCCTTCCCCGAGTGGGTCGCCGAATCGAATAACCACATCCACACGTGCTACTCCTTCAGCCCCTACACGCCGACCGCCGCAGCACTCGGCGCGCGCCGGGCAGGTCTGAGGGTCGTCGGTTCCGTTGACCACGACTCCATTGTCGCAGCACCCGAGATGACCGCCGCCTGCCGTCTGCTGTCCATGGGCTCGGTCACGGGGTTCGAGATCCGCGCATTCTTCGACCCTGACGGTCCCTTCGCGACCCGCAAGCTCAACAACCCGGACTCCGAGGGCATCGCCTATATGACCGTTCAGGGAGTCCCCGCTTCCTCACGCGAAACAGTTGCCCAGTGGCTCGCGCCAAAGCGCGCTGCGCGCCTGGAGCGCACCCTCGCCATGGCGAGGGCCGCCAATGAGATTCTCACCGGCCTCGGCCTCGAACCCTTCGACCCCGAGGCGGATATGGTAGGAATCTCCCAGTACGCCAATGGGGGAGGCATCACCGAGCGCCACCTCCTCGCAGCGATGGCGACGGCACTCATCAGGGGTTTCGGTCGCGGCGCCTCCCTCGTCGAGGGGCTTCAGCGCATGGGTGTGTCGATCCCGCCCGCCCTTGAGGGCGCCCTCGCAGATCCAGACAATCCGCACCTCATGTACGACCTGCTCGGCGTCCTCAAGTCCGAGTACCTCGCGCAGATCTACATCCAGCCGACCGATGAGTGCCCGACCGCTGAACAGGTGGTCGCCTTCGCGGACTCGGTAGGAGCGATCGCCACCTACGCCTACCTGGGCGATGTCTCGGCCTCGCCGACCGGTGACAAGAAGGCAGAGAAGTTCGAAGACGAGTTCCTCGATGAACTCTTCGAGGCGATGGAGGCCAAGGGGTTGCGCGCCGTCACCTACATGCCGCCGCGCAATACAAGCGCCCAGCTCGAGCGCATCCATGCGCTCGCCATGAAGCACGGGATGCTGGAGATCTCCGGCGTCGACATCAACCAGCCGCGCCAGGCATTCAATTGTCCCGAACTGCGCAGCCCGCAGTTCGAGGACCTCAACGAGGCGACTTGGGCGATGGTGGCGCACGAGGCGCTCACCGATATCGACCCGTCTCTCCACCTGCTCGGCGACTCGAGGCTCTCACCCGAACAACTCGCCGTGCGCATCGCATCCTATGCGCCGCTGGGACGCGCGATCGCGGACGGGGAGGACCCGGCAACACTCGCCGCCTCCGCCCCGCGCGTCTGACCCCGGAGCCGCTCGCAGGGCCGAGCATCCGACAGGCGCCCATCAGAAGAACATCGGTCGCCGCTGCGACCACACAAAACGAAGGACATCAACATGAGCACTGCACCGCTGCTGAGGGGACTGTTCCTGGCCGCCCTCGCACGCCCGGTCATCGTGCGGGCCACCGACAAGCCCGCCGCACTCACCCTCCCCGCAGGCGACGACCTCGTCTCCTTCGATGCGTCGACGCTGGCAGGAACCGAACTGCCGGTCGTCGTCTCCGCAGGAGAGGAGACCTTCGAAGTGACGGGCACGCCGCGCGGTGAGCGCGAGATCTCCGGGCGAGTCGCCCTCGTCACCGGCGGTGCCCAGGGCTTCGGTGCTGAGATCGCCAAGGGCCTCGTCGACCAGGGCTGCTTCGTCTACATCGCGGACCTCAACGCTGAGGGCGCTGCGAAGAAGTGCGAAGAACTCGGAGAATCCGTCACCCATCCGATCACCGTGAATGTCGCCGACGAAGATTCGGTCGCCGCAATGACTGAGGAGATCGAACGCACGACCGGCGGCATCGACCTTGTCGTGTCGAATGCGGGGATCGTTCGTGCGGGCTCCGTCCTCGAACAGGACGCTTCCGCTTTCCGCCTCTCCACAGACATCAACTATGTCGCCTTCTTCCTGGTGACCAAGCACCTCGGCGGACTGCTGGCACGCCAGCATCAGACCGCGGGCGCATGGCTGACCGATATCATCCAGATCAACTCCAAGTCGGGACTGGTCGGGTCGAATAAGAACGCAGCCTACGCGGGCTCCAAGTTCGGCGGCATCGGCCTCGTCCAATCCTTCGCATTGGAAATGGTCGAGCACGGCGTCAAAGTCAATGCGATCTGCCCCGGGAACTTCTACGACGGGCCCCTGTGGTCCGACCCGGAGAAGGGACTGTTCGTCCAGTACCTCAACTCCGGGAAGGTCCCCGGAGCGACGAGTGTCGCCGATGTCAAGGAATTCTACGAGTCGAAAGTGCCGATGCGCCGTGGCGCCTCTGGAATCGACGTCCTTCGCGCGATCTACTACATCGTCGAACAGGCCTATGAAACCGGTCAGGCGGTGCCCGTTACCGGCGGCCAAGTCATGATGAACTGAAACCGTGGCCCCTGCCCGACGCCGCACCGGTTCTTATTGGCACCATTCGTAAAGGAAGATCAATGACCACCTACCCCGACACCCAGTACGCCATTCAGATCGTTGGCGCCGACGAGTTCGTCGTCAACACCGACAAGCCGATCGACGCGGTCGGCCCGCATCAGATGATGCTCAAAGTGGAGGCCTGCGGGATCTGCTTCTCCGACACGAAACTCCTCCACCAATTCGACACCCATCCGCGCAAGTCCGAGGTCATCGCAGGAATCAGCCCCGATGCCCTCGCCGACATCCCGAACTATCGGCCCGGCACGCAGCCGACGGTCCCCGGACACGAGCCGGTCGTCCGCGTGGTCGAGGTCGGCGACAAGGTCACCCGCTTCAAGGTCGGGGACCGTCTGCTCGTTCAAGCGGACTGGAAGCACCTGCGCACCGCCAAGTCGAATGGGGCATTCGGCTACAACTTCGAGGGCGCGCTGCAGGAGTACACGGTCGTCGACGAGCGCTGCGTCGTGTCTCCTGGTGGCGAGGAATTCCTCATCCACGTCTCAGAAGGACCGTCGGCCGCAGCGGTCGGCCTCATTGAGCCGTGGGCGACTGTTGAGGGCTCCTACGCGTGGGCGGAGCGCGATCATCTCGCGGACGACGGGCGACTCCTCGTCATCGGCGAGGGCGATGTCGATGCAATGACCGCGGCGCACGCCCCCGCAGAGATCGTCCGCGTCGACGCGGAGGGCCTCGCCGACGTCGGCGGGGTCTTCGACGACATCATCTACTTCGGCTCGGATCCCGACACGATCGAGAAGGCCTCCCTGTTGCTGGGCACCCGCGCCGTCATGTGCGTCGCCCTGGGAGGCGGGACCATCGGGCGCAAGGTCAGCCTTGACATCGGCCGCGTCCACTACGACTTCATCCGCTTCTGCGGCACCACTGGCTCTGATCCGGCTGAGGGTTATGAGTGGATCCCCGCCAATGGGGATCTACGCGAGGGCGACAAGTGTGCGTTCATCGGTGCAGCGGGCCCGATGGGTGTCATGCATACGATGCGCGCCGTCACTTCGGGAGTCCCCGGACTGTCGGTCGTCGGCACCGACCTGTCGGATGAACGCCTGGAGAACCTCACAGCTGTCGTCGGCCCGACCGCGCAGAAGAACGGCGTGCCCCTCGACATCATCAACACGTCCACGACGCCGCTGGAGTACGGCTACACCTACGTCACGTGCCTGGTGCCGGTGCCCGCCCTCGTATCGCAAGCCGTCGACATGTGCGCCGAGGGCGCGATCCTCAACGCATTCGCTGGGATCCCCGCCGGAACCTTCGGCGACTTCGACCTGCAGGGCATTATCGAGCGGAAGATCTTCATGCTCGGCACCTCGGGTTCCGATGTGTCGGATATGCGCACGGTGCTGCGCAAGATCGAGGAGGGGGTCATCGACACGACGATCTCCCTATGGGCGGTGACCGGAATGGCGGGCTTCGGCGACGCCATCAACTCCGTCATCAACCGGACATCGGGGGGTAAGATCATGGTCTTCCCGACCCTCCACGACCTCGGCCTCACCCCGGTGAACGAGCTTGCAGATAAGTACCCCGAGGTTGCAGCCAGGCTCAGTGAGGGCCTGTGGACCAAGGAGGCGGAGGAAGCTCTTCTGGCCACTGCCGAGTGAATCCACGCGACGGCAATGAGAAGCCCCGGAGCGGTGTTGAACCGCTCCGGGGCTTCTCCGTCGGGGGTGCTCCCGCCCTCGTTCAGATGATCGAGAGAGGCGACTCGAAAGTCACCAGACCCGGAACCTGACTAGTGTCAATGTCCTCGGGATTAGCACCCCGCCGTCAACGACTGGGCCCCACGCAGGATCCAAGGGAAGGAACAATGAGGGACTTTCATAAGCTCAATCCGGCAGATATATCGCAGCGTTTTCCGAATTGAGAGCGCGAGTCGAGTGGATCGTTCGACGTGGACGTGTTGCTTCCCTTGCGCCCACGCACGAAGCGCGAGTCCTTCAACTCGCTGCGAGCCACGCGGTCATCAAGCTACAAGCGATCATCGAACCTGCCTCCCGGAATCGTGGAAGAGAACTTGGATTAGCCGTTTCCCCTCGTGCGGGGGATGCGTAACCGGACGGCGCGCGGTCAGATGGTGATCTCGACCTGGTTGTCTTCGATCCCCACGATGCACGATTCGTAGTAGCCGTCACCCGTTGTCCGAGGACCGGAGACGACCGTGTACCCGTCGTGGCGCAGTCGCTCAGTCAACGCGTCAACGGCTTCGGCCGAGCCCAGTGAGAAGGCGATATGAGCCCAACCGGAGCGGTCGAGTGCTTTAGGATCGTCGACCATTGAAGGCTTCGTCATCACTTCCACCCGTGCTCCGTCGTCGAAGGTGATGAAGTAGCTGCGGAAGTCTGTGCGGGGATTGTGATAACCGTCGTTCGCGCATCCCCCGAAGTAGTCGACGAAAAAGTCGCGTGCGGCTTCAAGATCGGTGACATAGAGGGCGACATGTTCGATACGCATAAGAATTCCTTCGTCGTCATGGGTTCGGTACCAGTATCGCGTCAAGGCGTCCTCGTGTGTACCCCCCGATGACATGAGACGGCCCCGCCCTCGCGTATCAGCGAGAGCGGGGCCGCGTAGGTGATGGCCTATAGCGAGTCAGAGCTTCACCGCCAGTAGTCGAGTGTGTCGGTGATTCCAATCGTTGACGCCTTGAACACGGGGTTCTTCCCAGCGGCACGCTGCGCCTGGTAGTCCTTCATGCAGTCGAGGGCCTTCTTGCCGAGGATCAGGATGACGGGCAGGTTGATGAGCGCCATGAGGCCCATGAGGAGGTCACCGAGATTCCACGCGAGCGAGAACTCCATGAGCGCCCCGAAGAATACGATGAGTGCGGCCGCCGAGCGGAATATCTGCAGCGCCCAGATCGGCGTGAGACGATCCTGCCCGACAAGGAAGCGCAGATTCACCTCGGCGTAGTAGAAGTTGCCGATGAGGGTCGTGAATGCGAAGAGCATGAGCGCGAACGTCGTGAACGGCACGGCGAAGCCGCCCAGAGTACTCGCCATCGCCTGAGTGACGAGTGGGGCGCCCTTGAGGTCCTCGCCGCCGTTGACGCCGGAGGCGAGAATCGTGAAGGCCGTAATGGTACAGATGATCATCGTGTCGATGAACACCGACAGCATCTGCACGAGGCCCTGTTTGGCGGGATGGGAGACGGACGCTGTCGCAGCGGCGTTCGGCGCCGAACCGACGCCGGCCTCGTTGGAGTAGAGGCCGCGCCTGATCCCGTACATCATCGCCGAACCGGCGAATCCGCCGAAGATCGCTTCGAAGTCGAAGGCGCCGTTGAAGACGGCGGCGAAGATGGCGGGGATGTTCCGCCAGTTGACTGCGATGATGACGAGGCTGATGGCGAGGTAGATCGTCGCCATGATCGGAACGAGGAGGCCCGCGACGGCCGTGAGACGGCGGGTGCCACCGAAAATGGAGACGGCCATCGCGATGGCGAGAATGGCGCCGATGACATGGGGCGTCCAGGAATCCGAATACCAGGAGTAGACGGTGAATGCGTCCGAGACGTTGAAGGCGGCGAGCAGATTGAAACCGACCATGTACGTGACGATGAGGGTCACGGAGAAGATGACCGCCAGCCAGCGCCGCTTGAGGGCGAACTGAATGTAGTAGGCGGGACCACCGATGGAGTGGTCGTCCGTGCCGTGACCGCGCCTCTTGTAGATCTGGGCGAGCGTCGATTCGATGAATGCGGATGCGCCGCCCAGCGTTGCAATGACCCACATCCAGAAGACCGACCCCGCTCCTCCCAACGCGATTGCGGTGCCGACGCCCGCAATATTGCCCACGCCCACTCGCGAGGCGGTCGATACCATGAGTGCGCGGAAGGAGGAAATCTCCCCCTCCTTGTCCGGGGGTTCGACGACGACGCGAACGGCCTCAGTGAACATCCGCAGGGGCAGTGCCTTCGTGCGGATGAAGAAGTAAAGTCCGGTTCCGATGAGGAGGGCGATGAGGATGTAGCCGTAGAGAGCCTCGTTGAGGATCCGGAGCCACTCATTGACGGTCTGAGTCACGGTCTGAGGTTCAGGGGACATAAACGAAGCCTTGCCTGATCATGGGAGTCCTGCGTGTCGTGCAGCTGCTGATAGGTGTAGCCTATGGGAAGGGTCAAGGAATAGTCACGCCCGTCTTAATCACAGTTCTTGCTTAGGACAGAGAGAGGAAAAGCTTCTCCAGTTCCTTGATCTGCGTCTCTGAATCGTGGTCAGTGAGGCATTCACGCATGGCGGTCGAGATGATGGTAAACCCTGCGCGCTGAATAGCTGAGTTTGCAGCGGAGAGTTGAGTGACGATGTCTCGGCAGTCCGCTCCCGCTTCAACGGCTCGGATGACTGCGTCGAGCTGTCCGCGTGCGCGGCGCAGACGATTCAGGGTCTTCTTGTGCGCTTCCTCTTTCGTCTTCGTGCTGAGAGGTTCGACAGGGACAGCGGGGGCGGGGATGAAATCGTTCACCAGGTCACGTCTTTTCTTATAGTCCTAGGTTCGTCTTAATCATACCCCTGGGGGTATGATCGGATCAATTGAACATCCCTCGTATGGAGAATACGTATGAACATCATCATCGTCGGAGGTGTCGCCGCCGGAATGAGCTGCGCGGCGCGTCTGCGCAGGCTCAACGAACAGGCGAACATCATCGTCCTTGAGAAGGGGCGGGACATCTCTGTGGCGTCCTGCGGCCTTCCCTACTACGTTGGCGGAGAAATCGCTGACGAGGCAGCCCTGCGCGTCCAGACCCCGGCTTCAATTTCCGCCTCCCTCAACCTCGACATCCGAGTCGACCATGAAGCGCTCAGCGTTGACGCCGTCAATCGGACGGTTGCTGTGCGCACTCCCGACGGTGATCAGACGCTCTCCTACGATGCGCTCCTCCTCGCCCCCGGCGCGCGCGCCGCAAGGCTTCCCATTCCCGGCATCGACAACCCCGCAGTGCGCAGCCTGCGTACCATTGACGATGCGATCGCAGTGAGGTCCATTGCGCAGCGGGGCGGGCGGGCTGTTGTCATCGGCGCCGGCTTCATCGGTATCGAGGCCGCGGAGAACCTCCACCTCGCGGGCATGGACGTCGCGCTCGTCGAGGGCAGTGACCATGTCCTCCCCCCGGTGGAGGAAGAACTCTCCTCTCTCGTCCGGATCGAATTGGAGCGCCTGGGGATCACTGTCATCGAGAGCGCGCGAGTCAAGGCGATCGACGAGGGCGAAGCCGGAGCGCGAGTCGTCGTCGAGGGCATAGAGCCGCTCGATGCAGATCTCGTCCTCGTTGCCATCGGTGCCCGTGCACGTACCGAGCTCGCCGAATCCGCGGGGCTTGACCTCGTCAATGGCGCCATTGGCGTCAACGAATTCGGTCGTACCTCCGCACCGCGGATCTGGGCCGCAGGAGACGCCGTCGCTTCGACGATCTTCGCCACCGGGGCGCGCCGTCCCGTCGCCCTCGCGGGCCCGGCGAGCCGAGCGGGCCGCCGCATTGCCGATGACATTATCCGCGTCTTGTCAGAATCCGGGGTTTCAACGCCCGATTCCGCGCGCGCCTTCCCCCGTCCGATCGCCTCTCCTCTCGGCACATCCATTGTGAGGGTCGGCGACCTCGAGGTCGCAATGACGGGCGTCAACGCCCGTGAGCTCCGAGCGGCAGACAAGGACTTCACCACCTTGCACGTCCATCATGCGCAGCACGTCGGCTACTTCCCCGGGGCATCGACAATCGCACTGCTCGCCCATATCGACTCCGACGGACGCCTCCTCGGCGCTCAAGCAGTCGGCGAGGAAGGGGTCGCCAGGCGCATTGACGTTCTCGCCACAGCCATCCGTGCGGGGATGACGGTGGAACAGCTCGTGGACCTCGACCTCGCCTATGCGCCTCCATTCGGCGCCCCGAAGGATCCTGTCAATATGCTCGGCATGGTCGGCGAGAATGTGCGCGATTCTCAGGTGGTCCTTTGGTATCCATGGGATCTGGAAGCCATCCGCGCTACTCACCTCATCCTCGATGTGCGCCAGCCCCGTGAAGTCGCCCAGGATCCCACTATCCCCGGAGCTCTCGCGATTCCCCATACACAGTTGCGCGTCCGTATGGATGAGGTTCGCGACGCCGCCGACGGACGTCCCATCGCGGTCCACTGCCGCTCCGGAGTCCGCTCCTACCTGGCGGCTCGGATGCTTGAAGACGCCGGTTACACCGCCATCTCACTGTCAGGCGGAATGCTCACCCTTGAGGCGTGGGCGATTCGCCATCCCGGACTCATCGACTCCTGACAGCTCTTCCCTATCATCCACACCACCCCGACGAAAGAAGAACACTTATGTGCCGTCCAGTCACCTGCTCTGTCTGCGGAAAGACCACCTGGGCCGGATGCGGCCAACACATCGACTTGGTCAAGGCCCAAGTGCCCGCCTCCCAGTGGTGTCCCGGTAAGCACACTGCCGAGGAGATCGCCCAAGCGAGGGCGAAGAGCGGCGGAAGCGGTTTCGGAAAGCTCTTTGGCTGGATGTCGAAGTAAACGAGCTGAACCTTACTCGGCGGCTCCATGACGAGTCCCTGACCCGGTTTGCGATGTGGTGCTGGACACCCCTTAATGCGGGGGTGTCCAGCACCACTTTTGCTATCAACTGCTGCGGATTCGCCGTCAGTTTTCCTCCGGATGCATTGTTCATACGTCACATCAGATTCTTCCTATGAATGTGTGATAGACGATGTTCGACGGGCATGTGTGTGGTGGAGGTTACGTGGTGTGGGTTTGACGGTGTGGGGGGTGGTGGGTATTGTTTTGGTTTGTCGCTGTGGCCTGTTGTGGTTGTGGTGGTGTGCCTGGCTCTTGTGGTTGCTGCTTGTTGTGGGTGGTGGCTGGGGGTGTGGGGTGTTGTTTGTGAACTCGATAGTGTGTTGTTTGTTTGTTTTTGTTTTGCCTGTTTTTTGTTTTTGAGTTGTTTTTTGGTTGGGATTGCCTGGTTGTTGTGGCTGCTGCTTGCGTGTGTGTGGGTGGTGGTTGTGGTGGTTGGGTGTTTCTGGATTGTTTTTGTTCGGAGAGTTTGATCCTGGCTCAGGACGAACGCTGGCGGCGTGCTTAACACATGCAAGTCGAACGGGCCTGCTCTGGTTTTTCTGGGGTGGGTGAGTGGCGAACGGGTGAGTAACACGTGAGTAACCTGCCCTCTTCTTGGGGATAACGGTCTGAAAGGGCTGCTAATACCGGATGTTCACTGTCTGTCGCATGGTGGGTGGTGGAAAGAGGCACTGTTGTGGTGTTTTGGTGGGGGATGGGCTCGCGGCTTATCAGCTTGTTGGTGGGGTGATGGCTTACCAAGGCTTTGACGGGTAGCCGGCCTGAGAGGGTGACCGGTCACATTGGGACTGAGATACGGCCCAGACTCCTGCGGGAGGCAGCAGTGGGGAATTTTGCACAATGGACGGAAGTCTGATGCAGCGACGCCGCGTGAGGGATGGAGGCCTTCGGGTTGTAAACCTTTGTTGCCCTTGACCAAGGTGATACGTGGGTATTGTTGAGGGTAGGGGGTGAGGAAGCGCCGGCTAACTACGTGCCAGCAGCCGCGGTAATACGTAGGGCGCGAGCGTTGTCCGGAATTATTGGGCGTAAAGGGCTTGTAGGCGGTTGATTGCGTCTGCCGTGAAATCCTCTGGCTTAACTGGGGGCGTGCGGTGGGTACGGGTTGGCTTGAGTGCGGTAGGGGAGGCTGGAATTCCTGGTGTAGCGGTGGAATGCGCAGATATCAGGAGGAACACCGGTGGCGAAGGCGGGTCTCTGGGCCGTTACTGACGCTGAGGAGCGAAAGCGTGGGGAGCGAACAGGATTAGATACCCTGGTAGTCCATGCTGTAAACGTTGGGCACTAGGTGTGGGGGCCACCCGTGGTTTCTGCGCCGTAGCTAACGCTTTAAGTGCCCCGCCTGGGGAGTACGGCCGCAAGGCTAAAACTCAAAGGAATTGACGGGGGCCCGCACAAGCGGCGGAGCATGCGGATTAATTCGATGCAACGCGAAGAACCTTACCAAGGCTTGACATGCGCCCAGAGCCTTCAGAGATGGGGGTGCTTTTGGTTGGGGGTGTGCAGGTGGTGCATGGTTGTCGTCAGCTCGTGTCGTGAGATGTTGGGTTAAGTCCCGCAACGAGCGCAACCCTTGCCCTATGTTGCCAGCGCGTTGTGGTGGGGACTCGTGGGGGACTGCCGGGGTTAACTCGGAGGAAGGTGGGGATGACGTCAAATCATCATGCCCCTTATGTCTTGGGCTTCACGCATGCTACAATGGCTGGTACAGAGGGTTGCGATACTGTGAGGTGGAGCGAATCCCTTAAAGCTGGTCTCAGTTCGGATCGGAGTCTGCAACTCGACTTCGTGAAGGTGGAGTCGCTAGTAATCGCAGATCAGCAGTGCTGCGGTGAATACGTTCTCGGGCCTTGTACACACCGCCCGTCACGTCACGAAAGTTGGTAACGCCCGAAGCTCATGGCCTAACCGTGTGGGGGGAGTGGGTGACGGTGGGATTGGCGATTGGGACGAAGTCGTAACAAGGTAGCCGTACCGGAAGGTGCGGCTGGATCACCTCCTTTCTAGGGAGCTCCTGTTTGTGTGCTGCTTTGCATTATGCGCGCGTGTGGTGTGTGTGGTGTGGGTGGTGGGTGTCTGCTGTGGTGTGGCCTGTTGTGGGTTGCGGGTGGGCATCGTGTGGGGTTGGGTAGGGCAAGGGCGAGCGGGTGGCATGCTGTCGGGTTCACGTTCAACACCGTGTGGGCGTGGCTGTGCGCGTGGCTGTGGTTGGCTGTGGTCGTTGGTGGCTGTGGTTGGTTGTGGTTGTGTGTGTGGTGTGGCTGGCTGCTGTGGGCTCCTTGGTGGGGTGTGTGGTGGTGTGGTGGGTTGTTTGTTTTTTGTATAGTGGTTGTGAGCATCTTTTTTGTTTGTGGTTTTGTTTAGTTGTGGTGGGCATTCGGTGGATGCCTTGGTATCAAGAGCTGATGAAGGACGTTGTGGCCTGCGATATGCCTCGGGGAGTTGGCGAGCGAGCGGTGATCCGAGGGTGTCCGAATGGGGGAACCTAGCCAGGGTTGTGCTTGGTTACTATCATCTGAACGTGTATAGGGTGGTAGGGGGAACGCGGGGAAGTGAAACATCTTAGTACCCGTAGGAAAAGATATTCTGTGAGTAGTGGCGAGCGAAAGCGGATGGTGGCTAAACCGTGTGTGTGTGATACTCGGCAGGGGTTGCATGTGCGGTGTTGTGGGGCTCGATCGTTTCTCTTCTGCCGGGGGGTGGCTGGTGTGTGTTGTGGGAGTTGAACCATTTGGGATGGTGGACCGTAGTGCGTGAGAGTCGCGTAGATGGACTGTGGCATATGCTGGTGGGTTGGGTGCCCGAGTAGTGCGGGGCTCGTGGAATCTCGTGTGAATCTGCCAGGACCACCTGGTAAGCCTGAATACTTCTTGATGACCGATAGTGCAGAGTACCGTGAGGGAATGGTGAAAAGTACCCCGGGAGGGGAGTGAAATAGTACCTGAAACCGGATGCTTGTAAGCCGTCAGAGCCTTATGTGGGTGATGGCGTGCCTTTTGAAGAATGAGCCTGCGAGTCAGTGATGCGTGGCGTGCTTAACCTGTGTGGGGTATGCGTAGCGAAAGCGAGTCTGAAATTATGGCGTTGGTCGCGTGTTCTGGACCCGAAGCGGGGTGATCTACCCATGGTCAGGTTGAAGCAGTGGTAAGACGTTGTGGAGGACCGAACTCACCAGGGTTGAAAACCTGGGGGATGAATTGTGGGTAGGGGTGAAAGGCCAATCAAACTCCGTGATAGCTGGTTCTCCCCGAAATGCATTTAGGTGCAGCGTTGTGTGGTTCCTGGTGGAGGTAGAGCTACTGGATGGCTGATGGGCCGTGTGGGTTACTGACGTCAGCCAAACTCCGAATGCCGTCAGGGTGGAGCATGGCAGTGAGACGGCGGGGGATAAGCTTCGTCGTCGAGAGGGAAACAGCCCAGATCATCAGCTAAGGCCCCTAAGTGTGCGCTAAGTGGGAAAGGATGTGGAGTCGCGGTGACAACCAGGAGGTTGGCTTAGAAGCAGCCATCCTTGAAAGAGTGCGTAATAGCTCACTGGTCAAGTGGTTTCGCGCCGATAATGTAGCGGGGCTTAAGCGTGCCGCCGAAGCTGTGGCACTCACACATGAAACGCCTGGGCAGCGTAGTTGCCGTGTGGTGGTGTGGGTGGGTAGGGGAGCGTCCTGCATGAGGTGAAGCCTGCTGGTGATGGTGGGTGGATTGTGTGGGAGTGAGAATGCAGGCATGAGTAACGAATTCTGCGGTGGGAATCCGCAGCGCCGATTGACTAAGGGTTCCAGGGCTAGGTTTATCCGCTCTGGGTTAGTCGGGTCCTAAGGCGAGGCCGACAGGCGTAGTCGATGGACAACCAGTTGATATTCTGGTACCGCCTTTTAACCGACAGATACTGAAGCCGTTATGCTAACCGCTTGCCGTCGTTTCCTTGTGGGCTTTCGGGCCTGTGAGGGGCGGGGGTTGTGGGGTCCTGGTGGTGTGTAGGTAAGCGTGTTCAGGGGTGACGCAGGAAGGTAGCTGCCGCGCACCGGTGGTTGTGTGTGTCTAAGGGTGTGGCCCGCTCTTTTGGTAAATCCGGGGGGCGTTGTGGGTGAGGCCTGATGGGGGTGCCCTGTGTGATGGGGTGTCTGGTGGTGATCCTATGCTGTCAAGAAAAGCCTCGACGTGAGGGTGGAAGGCGCCCGTACCCTAAACCGACTCAGGTGGTCAGGTAGAGTATACCGAGGCGTTCGAGTGAATCATGGTTAAGGAACTCGGCAAAATTCCTCCGTAACTTCGGGATAAGGAGGGCCTCCTGCTGTCAAGCGCCGTGTCGTGTGGTAGCGGTGGGGGGTCGCAGAGAAGAGGGAGAAGCGACTGTTTATCAAAAACATAGGTGCGTGCGAAGTCGTAAGACGATGTATACGCACTGACGCCTGCCCGGTGCTGGAAGGTTAAGAGGAATGCTTAACCACGCGCGTGTGTGTGTGGTGACGGTGTGAATTGAAGCCCCAGTAAACGGCGGTGGTAACTATAACCATCCTAAGGTAGCGAAATTCCTTGTCGGGTAAGTTCCGACCTGCACGAATGGCGTAACGACTTCTCCGCTGTCTCGACCGTGAACTCGGTGAAATTGCAGTACGAGTAAAGATGCTCGTTTCGCGCAGAAGGACGGAAAGACCCCGGGACCTTTACTATAGCTTGGTATTGGTGTTCGCTTCAGCTTGTGTAGGATAGGTGGGAGACTGTGAAACTGCGGCGCTAGCTGTGGTGGAGTCGAAAGTTGAAATACCATTCTGGTTGGAGCGGTCACCTTAACCGTGGCCCGTGATCCGGGTTGGGGACAGTGCCTGGTGGGTAGTTTAACTGGGGCGGTTGCCTCCTAAAATGTAACGGAGGCGCTCAAAGGTTCCCTCAGCCTGGTTGGCAATCAGGTGGCGAGTGCAAGTGTACAAGGGAGCTTGACTGTGAGACCGACGGGTCGAGCAGGTGCGAAAGCAGGAACTAGTGATCCGGCCATGGCACGTGGGTGCGTGGTCGCTCAACGGATAAAAGGTACCCCGGGGATAACAGGCTGATCTTGCCCAAGAGTCCATATCGACGGCATGGTTTGGCACCTCGATGTCGGCTCGTCGCATCCTGGGGCTGGAGTTGGTCCCAAGGGTTGGGCTGTTCGCCCATTAAAGCGGTACGCGAGCTGGGTTCAGAACGTCGTGAGACAGTTCGGTCCCTATCCTCTGTGCGCGTAGGAAACTTGAAGGAGGCCCGTCCCTAGTACGAGAGGACCGGGATGGACGAACCTCTGGTGTGCCAGTTGTACCGCCAGGTGCATGGCTGGTTGGCTATGTTCGGAAGGGATAACCGCTGAAAGCATCTAAGCGGGAAGCCTGCTCCAAGATGAGGTTTCCACCACCCCCTCCGGGGGGTGTGAAGGCCCCCAGTAGACCACTGGGTTGATAGGCCAGAGGTGGACGCGCGGTAACGTGTGTGTGAGCCGACTGGTACTAATAGGCCGACACTAAACACCACTCTCACCCCAAGCTTCGGCCGCACGCGGCCGCGCGGGAGTGGGATCAATACACACTGCTTGCAACCACTATACGAAAAACACCCAACCCACCCCCCACCCTTTGTCCGGCACAAACAAGGACAAGAAAAAGGGAAAAGGGGGGGGCGGTATGGACACAATTAGAGACTTGCGGTGGTCATAGCGTCGGGGAAACGCCCAGCACACCTTTTCGAACCTGGAAGCTAAGCCCGACAACGCCGATGGTACTGCACCCCAGGGGGTGTGGGAGAGTAGGACACCGCCGCACCAACACCAAACACACAGGGGCCCCATGCCACACGGCACGGGGCCCCCACCATCACCACCACCCCCACACCACCTGCCGAGTACGCCCAGCAATACACGTATCACACGACAGGTGCATCGCATGGTGGAGGTATCGCGTGACAACTCACGCCCAAGATGATGCAGCAAAGACGCTGTCATCAGTAGGATTGAACCTGGTTGATTCAATCGCGCTACGAGAATAGCGCGGAACAAGATGCACATCGGTGCCGGAATAGAGGAAAACGTCATGGCAGAAGAACACAGGGGCCGATCCCACGAGGGTCGTGGCGGATTCCAGCGGCGCAACAATTGGCGCGATTCGGGCGATCGTTCATGGCGCGGGCGTGATGACCGCGGACGCTCCGACAGGTCTGGCGGCCACCGATCTGATCGCTCGGGTGGATATGACGCCTCTCGATCGCAGTCCGATAGGCGCTCGTATACGGATCGAGGGCAACGCTCCTACGATCGTTCAGATCGGTCGAATTCGCGCGATGATCGTTTCGACGGGGGATATCGTCGGGAGCAGCGCTACAGCCGCTCGGAGGGCAGGCGCGGATACGATCGCGGTCAACGTAATGACGGAGGTTTCAATCGCGACCGCCAGCGTTCGAATTGGCGCGACGACGATCGCAGAAATCGGCGTGATGGCGACTGGAACCGGGACAGCGACCGGCGACGCTCGGACCGGGATGACCGCTCCCAGGGCCGTGGCCAGCGATTCGATCGCAGCGGAGGCCGGGGTCGGGACGACCGCCGTCAAGGGGGCAATGATCGTTTCTCGGGACGCCGGGATGAACGCCGCGGACAGCAGCGATCCGACGACCGCGAATACCAGAACTTCTCGTCGACCGATGAATACGTGTCTCCGAACTCCAATGAACCGACGATCCCGGCGGGCGTATCCGCCGATGAACTCGATGCGCAGGCGACGCGAGCCCTGGCCACCCTGTCCGGCCCGAACAAGGACATCGTCGCCCGGCACTTGGTGATGGCCGGTCAACTCATCGACCTCGACCCGGAAGAGGCATACAAGCACGCTGCCGCAGCCTCTGCGCGTGCCGGCCGCGTTGATGTCGTCCGCGAGGCCACAGCCCTGACCGCCTACGCCTCCGGACGCTATGAAGAAGCTCTCAGGGAAGTGCGCGCGGTGCGCCGTATGCGCGGGGACGATTCACTGCGCGCCGTTGAAGCGGATTGCGAGCGCGGCCTCGGACACCCCGACAAGGCCGTCGATATCATCGACCAGACCCAGACTCAGGGCATGGATCTTGCCGAGCAGGTCGAGCTCGTCCTCGTGTCATCGGGGGCACGGGCCGACCTCGGTCAGAACGAAGTCGGGCTCCTCATCGTCGACGATGCACTCGCGCAACTGCCCGCCGACACCGACGTCGAACTGATCCGCCGACTCATGTTCGTCAAAGTCGACCGCCTACGCGAACTCGGACGCACCGAGGAGGCTGACGAGGTCGACGCACAGATCCCCGACGAAATCGACGATCCCGACATCGTCGACGTGTCGCTCTTCGCCGATGCCGACGTCGATAACAAGCGCACGGCGCTGCGCGGAATGGACACTCCGCTCGTCGAAGCCTTCGACGGGCTGCTCCTCGATCTCGATGGTACGGCCTGGGCGGGCGATGAGCCCCTCGAATACGCCTCAGCGACCGTCCTCGAAGCGCGGGCACAGGGCCTGACAACCGCATTCGTCACCAACAATGCGATGCGAACCCCGCAGATGGTGGCGGACAAGCTCAACACCATGGGATTCGAAGCGGATGCGTCGATGATCATGACCTCGGCGATGGACGTCATCGCCATCATGAAGGAGAACATTGACGACGGCTCGAAAGTCTTCGTGATCGGCGGCGCAGGCCTTCATGAGGCGCTCACCGACGCCGGATACACCATCGTCGGTTCTGCGGACGATGAGCCCGTCGCAGTGGTCCAAGGCCTGGATAAGGACGTCAACTGGACGCTGCTGACCGAGGGTGCATATGCGATCCAACGCGGCGCACAGTTCTTCGCGACGAACCTGGATGCGACGCTTCCGCAGGAACGCGGTTTCGCACTCGGCAATGGCGCGCTTGTCCGCGCGATACAGCACGCGACGCACAAGCGCCCAGTCGCGGCGGGCAAACCCGAGCCGGGGATCTACTTGCGGGGCGCGCAACTCGTCGGCTCTGAGAACCCCATCGCTATTGGCGACCGGCTTGAGACTGACATCATGGGCGCAGTCGCCGCTGGAATCCCCTCAATGCACGTCCTCACCGGAGTCCACGGGGCCCGCGACATCATCATCGCGCCGCGCGGCCAGCGCCCGAGCTTCCTCGCCCTCGACATGCGTGGACTCCTCGAGGCCCACCCCTATGCGAAGCATCACCGCGACGGCACATGGACCTGCGGCACATCACAGGTTGCGAAGGTGACCCGATTCGGAGTCCTGAGCCTCGACGGGGTCGAACTCACCGAGGATGTCACCGTGACGCTCGACTCCTATCGCGCTCTCGCGGCGGCGGCGTGGGAATACGCCGATGACAAGGGAGCCGCGCCGAAGTGCCCGGTCATCACCGTTGTTGACAACGAGAACGAGGCCGGGATCGTTTTCGAACCCGAAGAGGGGGCATTCAACGAGGACGACGCCGAACTCGGCGCGCAGGCCGACGAACTCGATGAGGCGCTCGACACTCCGGCATTCCTGCCCGGCGAAGAGGAACTCGAGAGGCTGCTCGACGAGACGGCTGGACTCGAATCCGACGACGATGAGTGACATTCTCCCCGGCCCCCTTCCCTGCGAGCAGGGGAGTCGGGCGCCCCTCATCGACGTCGATGCTCGCCTTGTCGACTTCGAGAAGGCGCCCATCGACGCCAAGATCGAGATCCTCCGCGATATCGATGAGGCGCTGCGCGAGGGCCTCGCACTGTCGGTGCACGAATGAAGCTGCGACGAATTGACTCTGAACTGGTGCGCCGCGGGCTCGCGCGTTCGCGTACGCACGCCCAAGAGATGATCACCGCCGGGCGCGTCGCCCTCGACGGCCAGGTGGTTACTAAGCCCGCCCGCCAGATGAATCCCGCACAGGCGATCGTCATTTCGGACGTGCCCGCCGACGACTACGTGTCGCGTGGAGCCCATAAGCTCGCAGGGGCCCTCGATGCGCTCGGCGCCGACGGGCCGATCATCGAGGGACGTCGTTGCCTCGACGCCGGGGCTTCGACGGGTGGATTCACGGATGTGCTCCTGCGCCGCGGCGCAGCATCCGTCGTCGCAGTCGACGTCGGCTACGGGCAGCTCGCGTGGAGGCTCCAAGCCGACCCTAGGGTCGAAGTGATGGATCGGACTAATGTGCGCACGATGAAGGCGGGGGGTGTACTTCCGGCGCCGCAGCTGGTCGTCGGGGATATGTCCTTCATCTCCCTCACCCTCGTCATCCCCGCCCTCGTTGCTGTCGCCGAACCCGGCGCCGACTTCCTCCTCATGGTCAAGCCCCAGTTCGAGATAGGCAAAGACCGCCTTGGGCACGGCGGAGTCGTGCGCAATCCCGATCACCACGTCGAGACCATTGAGACGGTTGCCCACTGCGCGCTCGACTGCGGGCTGGCAATCGCAGCCGTCGAGGCGTCGCCCCTGCCAGGCCCGTCCGGGAATGTCGAATACTTCCTGCACATGAGGGCGGGGCATCCGCACGGCATTGCACGAGATGCACTGCATTCGCGTATCGTCGAGGCAGTACAGCGAGGACCTGCCGGGAAGTAGAGTGCGGACATGATTCAACGTGTGATGCTGGTGCGGCACGCTCATCGCCCGGACGCCATCACAGCCGCGTCGGTCGCCCATGATGAGCTCACCGCCCTCGGTATCGACGTCGTCGGAGAGGCGTGCGAGGGAGGCGTCGACTTCGTGCTTGCCACTGGCGGCGACGGCACGATCCTCGCAGCGGCGGCACACGCGCGCCACCACGACGTCCCCCTCCTCGGGGTCAACGTCGGCCACATGGGCTTCCTCGCAGAAGTGAACGCGCAGGGATTCCAGAGTCTCGCACAGCGCATCGCGGAATGCGACTTCACCGTCGATCACCGCATGACGCTCGATATCACGGTCGCATTCCCGGATGGTCGAACCACGGACGACTGGGCCCTCAATGAGGCCGTCGTCATGCACACGGATGTCGCCCACCCGATCCACCTCGCCTTCACCGTCGACGGACAGGACGTATCCACCTACGGTGCCGATGGGATCATCCTTGCAACCCCCACGGGCTCCACCGCCTACAGCTTTTCCGCCGGGGGCCCCGTCGTGTGGCCAGATACGGAGGCGATCGTCGTGGCTCCCCTGGCCGCGCACGGACTCTTCACCCGCCCGCTCGTTGTCGGCCCCTCATCTAGGCTCGACGTCGTCGTATTGGAGGAAGCGCGAGAAGACCCACGGATGTGGTGCGATGGTGCGCGCCAGACGACTCTCGTCGAGGGATCGGTGGTGTCCGTCCGCGTCGGTATGCGCCCGGTGCAATTGGTGCGCCTCGACGATACGCCCTTCTCCGCGAGACTCGTACAGAAATTCAATCTGCCGGTCCGCGGATGGAGGCAGGGCCAGCGCAATTGGCGGCTCCAATGATCTCCTCCATCGAGATCCGCGGACTCGGGGTCATTGATCGGGCGTCGATCGACCTCGGCCCTGGCCTCACCGTTTTCACAGGAGAGACCGGAGCGGGAAAAACGATGGTTCTCACTTCCCTCGGCCTGCTCCTGGGAGGACGGGCGGACCCCGCACTCGTGCGCCAGGGGTATGAGCGCGCAGAAGTCGACGGCGTCTTCACCGTCCCGGATTCCCACCGGCATGCTGCTGAGGAGGCGGGCGCCCTCGTTGAGGACGATGAACTCATCGTGTCGAGAACCGTATCCGCTCAAGGGCGTTCCCGAGCGCACCTGGGTGGGCGAACCGTTCCTGCGGGGACACTTAACGAGATCGTGTCGCCCTTCGTCACCATCCACGGGCAGGCGGATCAGTTCCGACTCACCTCAACGAAGGCTCAGCGCGACCTGCTGGACTCCTATGGGGGCGACGAGCATGCCCGACTCCTCGGAGAATACCGGGATGCCTGGCGTGAAGCAGTCGACATCAAGAAGCGGCTCGACGAAGCGCTGCGCACTGCGGATGAACGGGACAATGAGATCGACGAACTCACTGAGGCGATCGAACAGATTGACCGCTTGGGGACGTATGAGGGCGAGGACGAGGATCTGAGGCTCGAGGCGCGGCGCCTCATGAATGTGGAAGACCTCAGGCGCATCGCGGATACGGCAGTCCGCCTCCTTGAGGGGGACGACGACGAGACGGGGGCGAGCGCCCTCATCCGCCACGCGGCGGAACTCGTGAGTTCAGGGAAGGGCATTGATGAGGAACTGAGTGAATTCGCCGACCGCCTGCACTCTCTCGCCATCGACGCCGATACGCTCATAGATGATGTGCGCTCCTACGGACGGAGCCTCAACGCTGACACCGAGCGCCTTGCAGAGGTGCATGTGCGCCGAGCCGAGCTCAAGAGACTCCTTGACGGGCGCGCGACGGACGCTCAAGGACTCTTGAGGTGGTACGACGCCGCTGTCGCCAGGCGCGACGCGCTTACAGAGCCGGGTGCGGATCCGGACACCATGCGGGCCCGCCTGACACAGGCCCAAGAGGGCGTCCTGGCGGCGGGGGAGCGGCTGACCGCGAGCCGACGACGCCTCGCAGCGGGCCTGTCATCCGCCATTGATGTCGAACTCGGCGCCCTGTCGATGCCCGATGCACATGTTGAAATCGCCGTCGAAGCGTCGAAGCCCTCATCATCGGGCTGCGATGAAGTGTCCGTCCTCCTCAAGCCGCACCCCTCGGCGGCGCCGAGGCCACTGGGGCAGGGGGCTTCGGGCGGTGAACTGTCGCGCATCATGCTCGCCATTGAGGTCGTCCTCTCCGGTTCTGACAGCGCACAGACCTTCGTATTCGATGAGGTGGATGCGGGCATCGGGGGGCGCGCCGCAGTCGAGGTCGGCGCCCGTCTCGCTCGCCTCGCGCAAACCAGACAGGTCATAGTGGTCACCCACCTCGCTCAAGTCGCTTCCTTCGCCACCCGGCATTTCGTCGTCTCGAAAGCAGATGGCGCAACAACTGTGGTGCTCGCGGTAGGACAGGACAGGGAGGCGGAACTCACCCGAATGATGGGTGGAGATT
Source organism: Actinomyces mediterranea (assembly GCF_900155595.1). Classification (GTDB taxonomy): domain Bacteria; phylum Actinomycetota; class Actinomycetes; order Actinomycetales; family Actinomycetaceae; genus Pauljensenia; species Pauljensenia mediterranea. The sequence goes on along the minus strand of NZ_FTPB01000004.1, from coordinate 514,197 downwards.
CTCACTTAGCTGCGGCACGCCGTCACGCAATGGAAGTGCTGTCGTCATACGTGCCACAATCACAGGGATGAGTGACGACACCAGCACACGACACGAGGCCGGTACGATGCCCCTGACAGGGCGGATCCGCGTCGACGGGCGCCTGCGGCATCTGACGACCCGACTCGAAGAGGGCGAGATCGCCGTCATCGACGAAGCGGATCTCAACCGCCACGATGCTCACGCGCTCGCCGCGAAGCATCCCCTCGCTGTGCTCAACGCGCAGCCGTCAACGACAGGACGGCATCGCGCGCTCGGCCCGAAGCTCCTCCTCGAAGCGGGGATCGCCGTTATCGACGATCTCGGACAGGACATCATGTCGCTCCGCGAGGGAGATGACGTCACCATCGACGCCGACTCGGTGAGCCGGGACGGCATCGTGGCCGCACAAGGCCACAGGCTCGCCCTCACAGACCTCGACAGGAGTGAGGAAGAGGAGCGCCGGGCGATATCCACCCGAATCGGCTCGTTCGCCGCCTCCATTGACGACTACCTCGCCCAGGACGGACCCCTCGTCCTCGACGGCGTTGGAGCCCCGTCATTCGAGCGCCTCCTCGCGAATAAGACGGCTCTCCTCGTCCTCGACGACAATGCCTCGCGCGATCAGATCAAACGCCTGCGATCGTGGATCAATGATGCGGCACCCGTCATCATCGGCGTCGACGGCGGGGCGGATATCGCATTGAAGGCGAGACTCACGCCCGCCCTCGTCGTCGGTGATATGGACCAGATGAGCGAGTCGGTGCTGCGGCGCGCGAAACAGCGAGTCGTGTGCCAGGGCCACGACGGCATTGCCCCCGGAAAAGAGCGCCTCGATCGGATGGGCCTCGGCTGCGAAGTCATTGAGATGAGCGGAACCGCCCAGGACGCCGCGATCGTCGTCGCGACCCATTCCGACGCCACAGCGATCGTCACCGTCGGTGCTCGTGAGGGACTCAATGAATTCGTCGACAGGGGACGCTCCTCGATGTCGCCGTCATTCTTCTCCCGGCTCGTTGCGGGGGAGAGGCTCATTGCGGCGCCCGCCGTCTGGTCGACGCATCGCCCGCGAATCTCCTCCCTGTGGATGATCCTCTTCGCGCTCGTCGTCGTCTGTTCGATGATCGCGGGGCTGTGGGCGACGCCGTGGGGCAACGACCTGCTGTCGTCATGGGGATCGTGGGTCGTCGGCCTCGTCACCGATCCGTCCGTCGCTGAATCCGAATCTGCATAAGGAGACACTGCACATGATGAACTTCCGCTACCACCTCGTCTCCCTCATCGCAGTTTTTGCGGCGCTCGCCATCGGCGTGGTGCTCGGAGCGGGCCCCCTGCAGACGAGGCTTGCCTCGTCATTGGCGCCCCAGACTCCTTCTGCGACCGTGTCCGCACAGGACCTCACTGACGTCCGTAAGGCTGCCGACGTTGAGGCAGCGGGCCTGAGGGCCCTCGCACAGTCGGTCCTTCCGGGGACGCTCTCCGGAGTCGCCGTAACGACCATTGCGCTTCCGGGCGTTTCCGCCGACGATGTGAAGGCCGTGAGGGACATGCTGACCCTTGCAGATGCGACGCTCGTGGGCTCCGCGTCATTGACCGACAACTGGGAGATGATGTCCATGTCCCAGTACAGGCAGACACTTGCGACTCCGCTTGCGACCCACATGAGTCAGCTGCCGACCGATGCGACGGATGACGCGGTCATCGGCTACGCCATTGTCGAGGTGTTGACGACGACGGGTTCGCAGGCCGACCTCGTCAAAGAGATTCTCACCGACGAATCCACTCCGATTATGACGATCGATGAGGATCCCGCCGGGGCGACGCAGGCGATCGTCGTCATCGGAGCCCGCAGTGGCCAAGCATCGAGCGGAGCCAACGGCGCGCAATCGGATACCCGCCTGACAGCGAATGAGGCGTGGTTGGGCTTGGCGCGCGCCATCACATCCGCCCCGCGCGCCGGGGTCATTCTCGCCGACGCCTCTCAAGACGGTTCCATGGCGAGCGTCATCCGCTCCTCCCACGTCGCAGTGACCACTGTTGACAGTCCCGGAACGACGCTGGGCGCACTTAATGTCGCTCGGGCGCTGCCGGATGCGTCGAGCGTGGAACGCGCCTACGGCGTCGGCGGGGGAGCGGACTCCGTATTGGCGGATCCTTCCTGACCCCTGGTCGAAGGGCTGCGCCCGCCGGACCATTCATCGTCGCCGCGACGACGTCCCATAACCTGAAGGATGATGGATCATGAGTCTGACCGAAGTACCCGCTGATGAACGGCGCTGCCTGGCCGACCGCAAGGCTGAGCGCGAACTTGTCGAGCACCGCCACCTCTGGCAGGGGCGAGTCATGGGCCTCGAGGAGGATCTCGTCCGCGTCGTCGACGGCTGCGAACCGGTCGTGCGCCAATACACATCACATCCGGGTGCGGTCGCCGTCGTTGTCATGCGTGGCCAAGCAGGTAGTGAAGAGATCCTCCTCCTGCGCCAATACCGTCATCCGGTTAGCGCAGAACTGTGGGAGATCCCCGCGGGCCTGCTTGACATCGACGGTGAAGACCCCCGAGACGCCGCAATCAGGGAACTCGCCGAAGAGGCCGACCTGGTTGCCCACAGGTGGGACCTGCTCGTCGATTTCTTCTGCTCACCGGGGGGAACGACCGAATCACTGAGGATCTTCCTCGCCCGCGATCTCGTAGAAGCGGGGGTCTCCTTCGAGCGTCTCGAGGAAGAGGCGGATATGGTCTGTGCCTGGGTTGGACTCGACGAGGCCGTCGCTATGATTCTCGATGGCCGACTTCACAATCCCTCAGCCGTCACTGGTATCCTCGCGGCCCACGCGGCCCGCGCGAAAGGCTGGGAGGGGCTGCGCGCAGTCGACGCCTCATGGCTCCGCTGATCACGATGTGGGACTTCGAACACCAATTGAATTTCGTGAAGGTGGTTGAGCGAAAAAGGACGTAGACTCTGGTGTGTTGGGTGACTGCGAGGAGAACGGAGGAGCAGTGGCGGAGCAACAAGAGCCGTGCACGCGTGAACAGGTCCTCGATCTCATCGTTGAGAAGGGTCCGGTAACCGCTTCAGTCATTGCGAAGATCCTCGGTTTGACGACCGCCGCCGTTCGTCGGCACATCACGATTCTCATCGACTCCCACGAGATCGTCGAACACGAGCCCGGCCTCGTTGGCAAGAGGGGGCGCGGCAGACCTGCCCGGCACTACGTCGCAACGCAGAGGGCGCACTCGAAGCTCGCCGATGGATACTCCGACCTCGCCGTCAAAGCCCTCGGGTATCTCGGTCAAGTCGGCGGGGGAGAGGCCATCGACTCCTTCGCTGCTGCGCGCTCACGTGAAATCGAAAGACGTTACGCCCCCATCGTGAGAGCTGCGGGCTCGGATCCGCGGGTGAGGGCTCAGGCTCTCGCCGATGCGCTCACCCAGGACGGGTATGCGGCGACTGTGCGCGAAATCGGCGGAGGCATCATCGCCATCCAACTGTGCCAGGGCCACTGTCCGATCCAACACGTCGCCGGGGATTTTCCGCAGTTGTGCGACGCCGAGACACAGGCCTTTTCGAGACTCCTCGACGTTCACGTCCAGCGTCTTGCCACACTTGCCGGTGGAGAACACGTGTGTACCACGCATATCCCAGTGGGGATGCCGGTGATCCGGCCCGGGGTACGAGCAGCGCTGCGCAAGTAGCATGCGTTTTCAATAAATTGAGAGGTTGACACACTATGACCCAGTCACCGCAGGTCGCTGACCTCGATGACCGTCCGATGACCGATGACGAGATCATCAAATCCATCGGCGCATATGAATACGGCTGGCGCGACAACGACGACTATTCGAAGAATGCCGTCTACGGCATCAACGAGGACGTCGTGCGCGACATCTCCGCTCACAAGGACGAGCCCGAATGGATGCTCGAACGCCGTCTCAAAGCGCTCGAGATGTTCGATCGCAAGCCGATGCCGATCTGGGGCCCCGACCTGTCGGGCATCGACTTCGACGCCTTCAAGTACTACGTGAACCCGACCGACCGTCAGGTGAACGACTGGAGGGATCTGCCCGAGGAGATACGCAACACCTACGACCGTCTCGGTATTCCCGAAGCGGAGAAAAAACGCCTCGTCGGCGGCGTTGCCGCGCAATACGAATCCGAGGTCGTCTACCAGCAGATCCAAGAGGACCTCGAGCGTCAGGGAGTCATCTTCCTGGACACGGATACGGGACTGCGCGAATACCCGGAGATCTTTCAGCAGTACTTCGGCAGGGCCGTCCCCTCCGGTGACAACAAGTTCTCCGCCCTCAACACAGCGGCGTGGTCGGGCGGCTCCTTCGTCTACGTCCCCAAGGGCGTTCACGTGACGATCCCCCTTCAGGCCTACTTCCGCATCAACACGGCGGCTCTGGGCCAGTTCGAGCGCACGCTCATCATCGCCGACGAGGACTCCTACGTCCACTACGTCGAGGGATGCACAGCCCCGATCTACGATGAGAACTCGTTGCACTCTGGCGTCATCGAGATCTTCGTGAAGAAGGGTGCGCGCGTGCGCTACACGACCATTCAGAACTGGTCGACGAATGTGCTCAACCTCGTCACCCAGCGCGCCATCGTCGACGAGGGCGGGACCATGGAATGGGTTGACGGGAATATGGGTGCGGCGATCACCATGAAGTACCCCGCCTGCTTCCTCATGGGCGATCACGCCCGCGGCGAAACCCTGTCCATCGGCTTCGCGGGCCCGGGCCAGCATCAGGACACGGGAGCGAAGATGGTCCACATGGCTCCGCGCACCTCCTCGTCAATCGTGTCGAAGTCGGTGTCTCGCGGAGGCGGCCGGACATCGTATCGCGGCCTCGTGCAGGTCAATGCCAGGGCCAGGCACTCCAAATCGAATGTGCTGTGCGACGCCCTCCTCGTCGACAAGATCTCGCGCACCGATACCTACCCCTATGTCGACGTGCGCACGGACGATGTGGAAATGGGGCATGAGGCAACGGTCTCGAAGGTTTCCGCCGATCAGCTGTTCTACCTCATGAGCCGCGGGCTCGACGAGAACGAGGCGATGGCGATGATCGTGAGGGGCTTCGTCGAGCCCATCGCGAAGGAACTCCCCATGGAGTATGCACTCGAACTCAACCGCCTCATCGAACTGCAGATGGAAGGATCCGTCGGCTGATATGACGACTGACAACACACGTGCCATAGGGCACTCCCACGGGGCGGGCGCCCCTGGTGCCCACTCATCGCGGGGCGACCGCCCGGCCTCGTTCTCCCTCGATGACATCCCCACCCCGCGCGGGCGCGAAGAGGATTGGCGATTCACGCCGATGCGCCGCATTGAACGGCTCTTCGGGGTCGAGAACTATGACGAGGGCGATGCTCCGATGACAGTCGCGGCGCCGACGGGCGTCCTCGTCGAGACGCTCGACCGCGAGGACGATCGACTGGGCACCGTCCTCGCTCCCGGCGATCGCACCTCCGTCGTCGCATGGAACCTCTTCAGCAGGGCTACCCGAATCGAGGTGCCGCGCGGTGCTGTCCTCGACGAGCCGATTCGTGTGGCGATCGACTCCGTTGACGGCACGCGCCCCCAGCACCTGTCGATCGAGGTCGGCGAGCTCGCGGAGGCGACGATCATCCTCACCCACCAGGGGGGCGCCGCTGCGGCCCTTAACCAGACGGTCGAGGTCAATGTCGGCGACTCTTCCACGGTGACGGTCGTATCCATCCAGGAATGGGATGACACGATGCTCCACGCGTCGAACCACCGCCTCGCCCTCGGCAAAGATACTCGGCTCACCCATATCGTCGTCACTTTCGGCGGCGACCTCGTGCGCATCTGCTCCGACACGGACTTTCGCGCACCCGGGGGTGAGCTCAACATGCTCGGACTCTACTTCGTGGACGGCGGCCAGCATCTCGAGCACCGCGTCTTCGTCGACCATTCCCAGCCCCACTGCTTCTCGCGCGTCACCTACAAGGGGGCGCTGCAAGGAGCCGATGCCCATTCCGTGTGGATCGGGGACTGTCTCATCCGTGAGAATGCGGATGACACGGATACCTACGAGCTCAATCGCAATCTTGTGCTCACCGAGGGCGCGACCGCTGATTCCGTGCCGAACCTTGAGATCGAGAACGGCGAGATCAAGGGAGCCGGACACGCATCCGCCACGGGACGGTTCGATGACGAGCAACTGTTTTATCTCATGAGCAGGGGCATCAGCGAAACAGATGCGCGCCGCCTCGTCGTGCGCGGATTCTTCGCGGAACTCATCAACCAGATCGGGGTCCCCGAGGTGCACGAACACCTCATGGAGTCCGTCGAAACCGAATTATCCACGTCACGAAACAACTGATTCGCGCGTCAGCGCATCGACACATGTGCGCCGCAACGCACCGATGAGGAGATAAAGAATGTCGACTTTAACCATCAAGGATCTGCGCGTCAGCGTGGAAACCGCAGACGGGCCCAAGGAGATCCTCAAGGGAGTGAATCTGACGATCAACTCCGGTGAGATCCATGCGATCATGGGGCCCAACGGCTCGGGCAAGTCCACCCTCGCCTACGCGCTCGCCGGACACCCCGACTACACGGTCACTCAGGGGGAGGCCTGGCTCGATGACCAACTCATCACTGAGATGAGCGTTGACGAGCGCGCCAAGGCTGGCCTGTTCCTTGCCATGCAGTACCCCGTCGAGGTCGCGGGCGTGTCCGTGTCCAACTTCCTGCGCACCGCGAAGACCGCGATTGACGGCGAGGCGCCGAAAATCCGGCAGTGGATCAAGGACGTCAAGCAGTCGATCGACGATCTGCGCATGGATCCCGACTTCGCCGAGCGCGACGTCAATGTGGGCTTCTCGGGCGGCGAGAAGAAGCGCCTCGAAATCCTTCAGATGGAGCTGCTCAAGCCCTCCTTTGCGGTTCTCGACGAAACGGACTCCGGGCTCGACGTCGATGCTCTGCGCATCGTCTCCGAGGGCGTGAACCGGGTTCATGACGCCACCGGTTGCGGCGTCATGCTGATCACCCACTACACGCGGATCCTGCGCTACATCGTGCCCAGCCACGTCCACGTGTTCGTCGACGGCTGCGTCGCCGCCGAGGGCGGGCCCGAACTTGCCGACCAGCTCGAGGATGAGGGCTACGACAAGTACCTGGGTCTGTGACCGTCATGGAGTCGGTATCCCAAGGCTTCAGCGCCCCCGAATTAACCAGGATCCGCGCTGATTTCCCGATACTCAATCGAATCGGCAGGGGAGGCGGTCCGATCGCGTATCTCGACGCGTCGGCCACCTCTCAGAAGCCGAATCGGGTCATTGCGGCCGAGGCCGACTTTTACCGTCACTCGAATGCGGCAGTGCACCGGGGAACGCATCTGCTTTCCGACGAGTCGACTGCCGTTTACGAGGACGGTCGCGCAGCGCTCGCCGATTTCATCGGCGGACGTCCCGACGAGATCGTCTGGACGAAGAACGCAACGGAGGCCATCAACCTCGTCGCCTTATCAATGGGGCACGCCAGCGTCGGCAGGGGAGGGCACGAGGCCGAGTCCCTGCGGATCGGCCCTGGCGACCGTATTGTCGTGACGAGGGCGGAGCACCACGCCAACCTCGTGCCGTGGCAGGAGCTGTGCGCCAGGACCGGTGCTGAACTCGCCTGGCTCGATCTGACCGACGATGGGTGCATCGACCTCGAGACTCTCGGCGTTATCACCCCCGCCACGAGGCTCGTCGCCTTCACGCACGTGTCGAATGTGACGGGCGCGGTATCGCCCGTTGAACAGATCGTCCGCGCCGCTAGGGGCGTTGGCGCCGTGGTGCTTCTCGATACCTGTCAGTCGAGTGCCCACATGCCGATCAATGTCTCCGAGCTCGGCGTCGATTTCGCGATCATGTCCTCGCACAAGATGCTCGGGCCGACGGGGGTGGGCGCCCTGTGGGGCAGGCGCAGTATCCTCGAAGTGATGCCGCCCGTCCTCACCGGCGGTTCCATGATCACCGGCGTCTCAATGGAGCAGAGCTCGTACATGCCGCCGCCGGAGCGCTTCGAAGCGGGTTCTCAGCCTGTCGCGCAGATCGTCGGATGGACGGCCGCGTTGGAGTATCTCAGCGACCTGGGGATGGATCGGATCCACGCCCAGGAGTGCGATCTCACGCGTCGCTTACTCGACGGGGTCGCCTCACTCGACGGCGTCCGCATCCTCGGACCGGTGACTGGCGCAGACCGCATCGGCGTCGTCGCATTCGCAGTCGATGGGGTTCATCCGCACGACGTGGGACAGGTCCTCGACGCTGATGATATTGCGATCAGAGTCGGACACCACTGCGCCATCCCCCTGCACTCCTTCTTCAACGTGAAATCGAGTGCTCGCGCGAGCATCTCACCGATGACATCGCCCGAGGAGATCGAGCGCCTCATCCTGTCGCTGGATCGTGTCCGCCACTACTTCAAAGGATTGTGATGTCGAGCCTGGACCAGTTGTATCAGCAAGTGATCCTCGATCATGCGCGCGCCCGCCACGGCAGCGGAGCCGTTGATGGAGTCGACGCTTCATCGCATCAGGTCAATCCCACATGCGGTGACGAAGTCACTCTCGGCGTGTGCTTGACCCCCGACGGCGTTCTCGAGCGCATCGTGTGGGATGGCGACGGATGCTCCATCTCGCAGGCATCCCTGTCGATGCTCACCGATCTCGTCGAATCGGCGAGCATCGACGAGATCACAGCGATGTATGCGGCGATGGAAGAAATGATGCACTCGCGAAACCAGGGGGTCGGAGACGATGTCCTCGACCTTCTCGCAGACGCTGCAGCACTCGAGGGGACTTCGCAGTTCGCGAACCGCGTCAAGTGCGCGCTTCTGGGCTGGTACGCCCTGCGTGATGCGCTTGCCCAACTCGGAACGGATATTGCAGGAGACACTCATGAGTAATCCGATGGCACAATCCGACCCGGTCGAACAACGATTCGTCCCGGTCGAGGAGACGACCCGCGCGACCAGTCGCACCGTCGACGGCACCGACATTGTGGAGAATGGCTCCCTCAACGGAGACGATGTCCTCGAGGCTCTCAAGGACGTCATCGATCCCGAGCTCGGCATCAATATCGTCGACCTCGGGCTCCTCTACGGGATCGTCATCAATGACGACGATTCCGTGCTGCTCGATATGACCCTGACATCCGCCGCATGCCCGCTGACCGATGTCATCGAACGCCAAGCGCAGATGGTCCTGGCGACCGTGACGGACGAAGTGACGATCAACTGGGTGTGGATGCCGCCGTGGGGACCCGACAGGATCACCCCCGATGGACGCGAGCAACTCCGCGCCATCGGATTCAACGTCTGATCCGATAGCCGCGTGCCGCCGAGGCGCAATGGCCGTCAGGATCGCTCGGCCCCATCCGCATCATCGGGTGAACGGAAGACCCGGGTGACGGCATCCTGCGCGGCCTGTACGCGGGCGCCGACCTGGCGGGCGGCATCCGACAGGGTGTCGGCGGCCACGGACATGATGTCTTCTCGGACCCTGCGCCGAAGGATCTTCCCCATCTGGTTGCGCGGCATCTCCGCGATGAAAACGATTTGGCGGGGCAGGGCGTAGTGGGCGATGGATTTCTCGGCCCACTCGCGCACCTGGGCGAGGGTGAGCGGGTCAACGCCCTCTTCGAGGAGGATCGCCGCAGTGATCTCCTCGGACTGGTCGGCCCGGGGTATTCCGACGACGGCGACGTCCCTGACGGTCGGCATTGAACGGATCGCATCTTCGACCTGGCTCGGGTAGACGTTGAAGCCGCCGGAGAGGATGAGCTCCTTGCGCCGATCCACCATCGTGATGAAGCCATCGGAGTTGACGCCGATGTCACCGGTGCGCAGCCATCCCTCCTCGGTGAAGACGGACGCCGTCTCTTCGGGCGCGTCGAGATACCCCTCGAAGACCTGGGGGCCCTTGACAATGATCTCTCCGGGCATCCCGTCCTCCACATCCCGCGTCGGATCATCGAGGTCGACGAGGCGCACCTGTGTCGAGGAGAAGGGGACTCCGAGGACGCCGTGGCGTCGCTTCTCAGACAGGGGAGCGCCCATGAGGACGGGTGAGGTCTCCGACAGCCCATAGCCCTCGACGATGATGCCCCCGGTGGTCTCCTCCCAGCGCTCGGCGAGCTCGGGCGACAGGGGCATCGCCCCGGCGACGGAATAGCGGATCGATGAGATGTCCGTATGCGTGCGCACGGCCTCCTTCAAGATCCTCTCGAACATCGGGGGGACGCCGACGAAGAAGGAGATGGGACGCCTGCGGTGCGCATCGAGGGCCAGAGCGGCATCGAATTTGGGCAGGACCACCTGGGTGGCGGCGAGGCGAATGGCCGCGCACAGGAAGAAGGTGAGTCCGAAGGCGTGGAAGTAGGGCAAGAGGCTGTAAAAGGTCTCGGCGCCCTCGTGGAGCATCCACACCCAGAACACGCATTGGTGCACATTCGTGCCGATATTGCTGTGGGTCAGGGGAGCGGACTTCGGTACGCCGTTCGTACCCGATGTGTGGAGGATTACGGCGCGGTCGGAGCCCATGGGATGAGGATAAAACTCGTCAATCGGGGCAGAGCGGGCCACGGCCCGATCCCACGAGCGGGCGGAATCGGGAACATCGGCTCGCAATTGATCGCGGGTCTTCTTCGCGCGCTTGATCGGCAGGGCGAGAAGCGCCCGCTGGGAGACGGGCATGTGCGCCGACAGATCGACAGTGAAAACAGTGCTGAGCCGGGTGGAGGAATCGAGGGGGTAAGCATCGGCGCACTTCTCCCAGACGATGGCGACCCGGCCGCCATGGCGCACGAGCTGGTCGTGGATCTGAGAGGCGGGGGCGAGCGGATTATGCTGGGCGGCCACCGCGCCGATTCTCATGCAGGCATAGAAGGCGACCAGTGCCTGCGGACAATTCGGCAGGGCGATCGCCACGACATCACCCGCACCCACTCCGGCGTCGACGAGGACCCTCGCTGCTTTGAGAACCTGACGGTGGATCTGCGAGTAGGTGAGCGCATTGCCGAAGAAGTCGAGGGCGTCCCGATCGGGATAGAACCGGGCGGCATCATCGAGCAGTGTGAAGAGGGAGCCCTCCCACACGGGGACCTCCCATGGGGTGGCGTGGTACTGCTCGTGGGCCTGCTCGGTGATGCTCGTCATGTTCCATCTCGTTCATATGCGGATGATGCGCCCGGAACGGCACCCCGCCAGGTTATACCGTCGGCGCCGACCACGTATCGCAAGTTTCAATAGAACCCGATTGCAGGCCCTTCATGAGCCAGGTCTTGCGCTGCTCCGCGGAGCCGTGCGTCCACGTATCGGTGTTCGAGGCCCCCTGGTATTTCGTCTGCAAGCGGTCATCGCCGATGGATTCCGCCGTCGTCAGCGCATCCGAAATCTGATCCGATGTCGGCTCCTTCAAGAATGCGACGCCCGAATCGGGGTCGATGGTACGCGACGCCCAGTACATCCACACGCCCGCATAGCAGTCGGCCTGCAGCTCCGAGCGGACTCCGGCCCCCTGATCCCCGGCCTCTTGCGTGTCATGCGCGCTGAAGACCCCCTGGAGATTCTGAATATGATGCCCCCACTCGTGGGCGACGACATACTCCTGGGCGAGCGGCGCGTTGGCAGCGCCGAAATCCCGTTCCATCTGCTCGAAGAAGTCAAGATCGAGGTACACCGTCGTATCGGCGGGGCAGTAGAAGGGACCCGTGGCCGAGGTCGCCGATCCGCAGCCCGTGCTCACGGAATTCTGGAAGATCTGGAATTCCGGCATCCGGTAGGAGGTGGAGGCGCGCTGGGGGTCGAGCTGTTCAGTCCACACAGAGTCGAGGGAATCAGCAGTCACCACCATGCGGCACTCCGTGTACTCATTCGCAGAGGAACCGGTGGTGCAATGCGACAGATCAACAGCGGCAGAAGTCTGTGTCGGGGGCTCGGGGGCGCCCTGAAGCAAGCTGGAGACGTCGACTCCCGTAAATTGTGCGATGAGGACGATCGCAATGAGCGTGAGGATTGAACCGCCGCCGATGCCGACGGTCCGGCGTCCCCGTGAGGTCCGTACTCGGGAGGAATCAGAGCGCACCGATTCGTTGAAGCTCATGACCACGTATCCTTTCGCGTGGAAGGGATGAAGCGAGGCAGCATCTCGTTCTTGAACGCTTCGTAGTCTCCATTGTCAATGGAATCGCGGATCGCGTCGACTAGGCGCACGGTGAACCACTCGTTGTGGATGGTGGCGAGCGTCGAGGCGAGGATCTCCTTCGCCTTGAAGAGGTGGTGGACGTACGCGGCGGTGTAGCGGGTGCAGGTGTAGCAGCCGCATCCGTCGACCAAGGGTTCGAAATGCCGTTTGAAACGCGCATTCGTGATGTTGAAGCGCCCATCGGGCGAGTAGATCGCGGCGTTGCGAGCGACCCTGGACGGGTTCACGCAGTCGAAAGTGTCGGCCCCGGCCTCGACGGCTCGGAAGAAATCATCGGGCTCGGAGATCCCGAGGAGGTGGCGGGGACGATCTTCGCCGAGCTCCTCGCACACCCACGAGACGATGGCGCCGAGATTCTCCTTCTCCAAGGCGCCGCCCACGCCGAACCCGTCGAAACGGGTGCCGTCCTCGTCCATCGCCGCCATCGTGCGGGCGGCGCGACGCCTCAGGTCCTCGTACTGAGCGCCCTGGATGACGCCCCACAACTGCTGGTAGGGTTTGTGCGCGCGCTCTGTGGTGAGCCGGGCGTGCTCGCGAAGGCACCGCCTCGCCCACTCGTGAGTGCGCTCCAGGGAGGCCTCCTGGTATGAGCGCGGGTGCAGGAGTGAAGTCAACTCGTCGAAGGCGAACATGATGTCAGAGCCCAGCTCGTGCTGAATCCTCATGGAGACCTCCGCTGTGAAGCGGTGCCGGGTGCCGTCGATATGAGAGCGGAAGATGACACCGTCATCGTTGACGACCGCTGTCGACGCTTTCACGGCCTGCATGTGGAGCGCGGGATCCGAAGGATCGACTCCGCCCGAGAACTCCTGTGACAAGACCTTCTTGAATCCTGCGCCGAGGGAAAGGACCTGGAAACCCCCGGAATCCGTGTAGGTCGGCCCCGGCCAATTCATGAAGGAGCCGAGGCCGCCCGCCTCATCAACGATGTCGGAACCCGGCTGGAGGTAGAGGTGGTAGGCGTTGGCGAGGACGGCCTGCGCGCCGAGCCCGGACACCATCTCGGGCAGGACCGCCTTCACGGTCGCCTTCGTGCCCACCGGGATGAAGGCGGGGGTGCGGATGTCGCCGTGAGCGGTGTGGATGACGCCGGTGCGCCCGAGTCCCGGCCCCGCGTCGAGTCGGGTGACGAGGTCGAAACCGCGATCGGGCCCATCAGCCAGACGGGCGGGGGTCGGGGCGGAGACGGGGGCTGAGAGCCAATTCGTCACGATACGAGCACCTCCTGCGCGTCGAGGCCCTCACGGGCGCGGACGAATGCGATGACGCGGTAGGTGATGGGCAGGAGAACGACTTCGACTCCCACCTTGTAGACGTACCCGGTGATGATGTAGTTGGCGAACTCAGAACCGGGGATAACCCCGGCGAAAGCGATCGTGCAGAACAGCACCGTGTCGATGAGTTCGCCGACGAGAGTCGAACCGATGAGTCGCGCCCACAGATGATCAGCTCCCCACCGCTGGCGGATCTTCACCAGGACGAGGGCATTGACGAGCTGGCCGACGAGGTAGCCGATGACGGAGGCCGTGACGATACGGGGGACGAACCCGAGGACCGCTTCGAAGGCTGCTTGATTCTCATACCCGGGCCCCACCGGAGCCATTTGGACGATCCAGAAGGTGAGTGAGGCGATGATGGAGGAGATGAAGCCCAATACGATGACGCGTCGCGCCCTCTTGAAGCCGTAGACCTCGGACAGGACGTCCCCGAGGACGTAGGTGAGCGGGAAGAGGATGGCGCCGCCGTCGAATACCAGGTGGACGGGACCCCAGTCAAGGGCGGTCACCTTCGTCCCCGCGATATTCGAGATGAGGAGGAAGGCGACGAACATCACGGCGATGATGTCGAAGATCCTCGGGGTGCGTGCACTGGATGCGCCTGGGACGGTCATGGTGTCCTTCCTGATGGGCTAGTGCCTCCATTGTGCCAAGCCGTAGCCGGTATCACGCCATTGGATCGGGGTGGACCTCGGCACAGACACTAGGATCGTGGAGTGATCAACGTTCAGGACTTCTCGCTTCGAATCGGCGCGCGCGAACTCGTTCGCAATGTCTCCTTCCGCATCGACACGGGTATGAGGATCGGACTGGTCGGCCGCAATGGTGCGGGTAAGACGACGACCATGCGCCTGCTGGCGGGGGAGAAGGACCACGGAGCGGCGGAGTACTCCGGCACCATCACGTCGAATGGGACGATCGGATACCTCGCCCAGGACACGCATATCGGTGACCAGACGCAGACGGCGCGCCAGAGGATCGTCTCAGTGCGGGGCATCGATCAGATCATTGCGAGGATCCGCAAGGCGGAGCACGAGATGGCGACGACCGAGGGGGCGCGCCAAGTCAAGGCGATGGAGCGCTACGTGCGCCTCGATCAGGACTTCACGAACCAGGGGGGATGGGCCGCGAACGCGCAGGCCGCACAGATCGCCCACTCTCTCGGCCTCGAGGATCGCGTCCTCGAACAGGAGCTGTCCACATTGTCCGGCGGCCAGCGCAGGCGCGTCGAATTGGCTCGTGTCCTCTTCTCTGATGCGGATGTGCTCCTCCTTGACGAGCCGACGAACCACCTCGACCACGACTCGATTATGTGGCTGCGGGACTGGATCAAAACCTTCGGCGGCGGCGTCATGATCATCTCCCACGATGTGAAGCTGCTGGGGGATACCGTCAACCAGGTTTTTTACCTCGATGCGGCGCGCGCCGAGGTCGACATCTACCACCTCGGGTGGGATGCGTACCTCAAACAGCGCGAAGAAGACGAGAGACGCCGACGCAAAGAGCGGGCGAATGCGCTCAAGAAGGCGGAGCAGTTGCGCGCCCAGGGCGAAAAGATGCGGGCCAAGGCGACGAAGGCCGTCGCCGCACAACAGATGCTGCGCAGGGCGGACGAACTTCTCGCCCAAGCGGGGGCCGAGATCGCCCAGGAGAAGGTGGCTCGCCTGCGCTTCCCCGAGCCCGCGCCCTGTGGGCGCGTCCCCCTCACGGCGTCGGGCCTGACGAAGTCTTACGGCTCCTTGGAGGTCTTCACGGGCGTGGATCTGGCGATTGACCGGGGCGCGAAGGTCGTCGTCCTCGGTCTCAACGGCGCGGGTAAGACAACGCTCCTGCGGCTCCTGTCGGGCATTGAGGAGCCGGACCTGGGGAGCGTCGAGCCCGGGCACGGCCTCAAGCTCGGCTACTACGCGCAGGAGCATGAGACTCTCGACGTTCATGCGACGGTGTGCGAGAACATGGCGGCCGCCGCGCCGGAGCTTGATGACACGCATGTGCGCTCCATCCTCGGGCAGTTCCTCTTCTCCGGGGATGATGTCGACAAGCCGACTTCGGTTCTCTCAGGCGGGGAGAAGACGAGGCTCGCCCTCGCGACGCTCGTCGTATCGGGGGCGAATGTGCTCCTCTTGGACGAGCCGACGAATAACCTCGACCCGGCGTCGAGGCAGGAGGTACTCAATGCGCTCGACTCTTACGAGGGCGCAGTCGTCCTCGTCACCCACGACCCGGGGGCGGTGACGGCGCTGCACCCGGACCGCGTGCTCCTTCTGCCCGATGCGGATGAGGACTTGTGGGACGACTCCTACCTCGACCTCGTGACGCTGACCTGAAGCGCGATGAGGGCCCCGGATCGATGATCCGGGGCCCTTTCAGTTCATCGGCGCGCGGAGACCGGCAGGACTGGACGATGAGGCGGACCTCGACCGCATTGAGACGATGGGACTTTGATCCCCAGTGGAAAACTTGTAAAAAAACTTGACCGGAAAAGCCGACTCAGCACGAGTCGGTGATGCTGCTGGGGGTGTTTCGCATGATGAGGATGATGCGCGTTGTTCGCGACTATCTCATGGTTACCGCGGTCATCTTCCTGCTCATTACGAAGATCACCCAGGGGTTTTCGTACTGGTGGGTCGCGATCATCGTGAGCACCGCACTGATGCTCCCCGAATTCATTGATCTGCGACGATCCGGAGGTGAGACGCGCCGTGGTGACGGGCTCGATTCTGAGGCGCGGACCGACTGACTCGGGCCGGTGTTCGGGGCTCGGCCCTGAGCTCCCGAACACCGGCGGGGTGGAGGATGCGCTGTCGAGCGCCCCGGCTTCGAGGAAGTATCCCGATGAACTGCGTGAGCGTGCGACTCGGATGGTGTTGGAGGCCCGTCGGGACCCTGAACATTCCAGTTGGAGGGCATTTCCTATTAGAAGAGTCGCAGTCCGCGGCATTTAGAAAAAGAACCCCTGGCGCGCCGCCTTGCCACGATCAATGTCCCGTTGGATACTCATCAATGCTTCACGCTCTTCAGGCAGAGCTTCATGCATTCGTTTGTCAATTCTCCTTCGCAAAGAAAAATGCCACCAAATGGCAATCCCAACCACCGCAAGAATCGCGAGCACAATCCATTCAACAACAGCCATGCTTCAGTATCTCATACCGTTACCTCGTATGGAAAGGGCTTACGTGGCCTAGTAGCACGGGACTGTCCTAGGAAACGGTGTAAGTGGCTCCATCGCCCAACAGGGCAGGAGGGGGTCTGTCCGATGATCGGTGTGTGAGGCCCGGCGGTTTTCAGTAAGTGGTTCTCTCGAACCCGTCCAGCAAGGGTGACCGCGAACGCGTTCAGCGCGGGCTTCCACCTGATCATCGAGCGTGCCCTCCCGCCGCCGGTGGGGTCAAGCGAGCGTGTCACCAAGTACAAGCACTTGATCGCCGCGGCCTCGTTCGGGAAGTGCCTGCGCGCCCGGACGGCTCGGCGGTGGCGGGCGTTGATCGACTCGGTCGCGTTGGTCGTGCAGATCACTTTGCGGATTTCGACGTCGTAGGCCAATGAACAGCACGAACTCCGCCCAGGAAGAGCGCCATAGCTGCACGATCGCCGGATACCGTTTGTTCTGGGAGTCGACGCTGTGTTGACTGAAAAACTTGGAGAAAACTGGCGTTCGATCGAAGCGTAAAGATCTGGACTGGCGAATTGAATTATAAGTAGCAGCTGATTGTTCTTTCGAGCCTCGTTAAACGCCGTCTGATCATGAGCGTCGATAATGGAAGCTAGTTCAAGGCATAAGCGCCAAGCTTCGGAGTGGGACAACGCGCTGAATCGACGTGCATAGATTCCAGACAAAGGTTTGCGCACAATGGAGTTGACCATCGCTTGGTTTCTTGGCTCGTATCAGGAAGCAGACCGCTGCTGGGGTTTGCCTTGGAAGTTGTGTAAAGGGTCAGCAATACGGACACTGAGCGGCTGCGCCATACGTTTGACCGCATGACGTTGGCGCGATTGATGCGCAGCTGCTACAGTCGCAGGGGCTGGTGCGAGTGAGGCTCATGGCCTCGATGGGCCCGTCATACCCTTGGGATGCGAGTCTAGACACATCGCCGAAGGAATAGATGAGATCTGTGAAGAGCTGATCAGCGTCGGTCTTCGTTTCAGTAGTGATGGGTTGCAGCATCCGAGGTGGCCGACCGGGAAGGCTACTTCCGGGTGGAGGTCTACCCGACGACGGTGTCGGATCTGTGCGGCGAGCAGAGGATCTCGTGGTACTTCACCGTGGAGAACGTTTCCGATCAGACTTTCGAGGCGTTTCACGCTCTCTCGGTCCCAGACCCCGCCCTCGATCCCTACCTGGCCTCGGGTGTTGTCATTCCTGATGATCCGAAGGGCTTCCTCGTTGTTCCCGAAGGATCTGAAGACAGCGAGGGCGGGGGCCGCAGGATGGAGGTTCGAAACTCGAAGCTCCTTGCCGACCGGCAGGTCCTTGAAGAGATGGGGGAATCCGTCTCACAGATCCCGGCGCTCGCCGAGAACTATTCCATCCAGCTGCGCTGTGAGGGCGGCAAGGAACTCATCGAGATGAGTGCGCCGGTCCTCGACCCGGATCGTGTTCTCGAAGAGTAGCCCCGAGGGGCGATGGCGACAGGGTCACAAGACCTTCGAGAAGAACTCCTTCGTGCGGGCCTCGCGAGGATTGTCGATGACCTCAGCCGGGGCGCCCGCCTCGACGATGACGCCCTCATCCATGAAGACGACCGTGTCGGCGACCTCGCGGGCGAAACCGATCTCATGGGTGACGACGGCCATTGTCATTCCCTCCGCCGCCAGATCCTTCATCACCTGGAGGACCTCGCCGACGAGTTCGGGGTCGAGGGCACTGGTCGGCTCGTCGAAGAGCATGATCTCGGGGTCCATGGCGAGTGCGCGGGCGATGGCGACGCGCTGCTGCTGGCCGCCGGAGAGCTCTGAGGGGTAGTGGTCGGCACGGTCGGCTAGGCCGACGCGCTCGAGCAAGGCGAGTGCGCGTTGGCGCGCCCGGTCCTTCGGGAGCTTGGCGACGTGGACCGGCGCCTCCATGACGTTCTCGAGGGCCGTCTTGTGGGGGAAGAGGTTGAAGCGCTGGAAGACCATGCCGATTCGGGAGCGCTGGGAGGCGATGACCTTGTCCGGGAGTTCGTGGAGTCGGCCCGCCTCGTCCTCGCGGTAGCCGAGGAGTTCGCCCTCGACGCGCACGCGTCCGGCGCTGATCTCCTCGAGCTGATTGAGGCAGCGCAACAGGGTCGACTTGCCCGATCCGGAGGGGCCGAGGATCACGCACACCTCGCCAGACTCGATCGTGAGGTCGATGCCCTTGAGCACGTGGAGATCGCCGAAGAACTTGTGGACTCCACGTACGCTCACCATGGGTTGAGTATCGGTCACGGTGTCACATCCAGGAATTGAGCGGAGGAGGACTGAGCGGGGGCAGCGGAGTCGCGCCGATCGAAACCCTTGCCGAAATAACGTTCGATATGGGCCTGGATCCACATGAGGATCGTCGTGATGAACAGATACCACAAGGCCGCCGCGATGAGCAGAGGCACGGGTTGGAACAACGACTGGCCCTTCGTCGACGCGACGAATGTCAATTCGAGGGTAAAGGGGATCGCGGAGACGAGCGACGTCGTCTTGAGCATGGAGATCGTTTCATTGCCGATCGGCGGCACGATGACGCGCATCGCCTGGGGGAGGATGATGCGGCGGAAGATCAGCGATCTCGGCATGCCCAGGGCGGTCGCGGCCTCCCACTGGCCGGAGTCGACGGAGAGGAGGCCCGCCCTCATGATCTCGGCGAGGTAGGCGCCCTCATTGAGTCCCAGGCCGATGAACGCCATCCAGAACGGCGTGAAATACGTGGCCGTGTCAATGGAGACGAAGGGCGGCAGGAACGGTATCCCGATCCCGATCTGGGGGGACAGGGTCGGCAACAGCGACCAGAAGATGAGCTGGGTGTAGATCGGCGTACCGCGGAAGAACCAGATATAGGCGGTGGCCACCCACCGCAGGACCGGATTGATCGACTGGCGCATCACCGCCATGATGATGGCGAGGACGGTGCCGATCGCCATGGCGAGCACGGTGAGCAGCAGCGTATAGGCGACGCCCGACATGATCGTCTTCGAGAAGAGCCATTGAGCGACGACGCCCCATCTGAAGTTCGGGTTCGTCACCAGGTAGTGGCCCATCATGGCGGCGATGAGAGCGACGACGACGGCGCTCGCCCACCTGCCGGGCCTGGGTACGGGTGTGGCGTCGATCAGTTCGATGCCGTCTTTGATATGTGCCATGGAATCCTCATAGGTTGTGGGCCGCCCCCATTGTAGAGAACGGCCCACGCGGAGTATCACAGAGCGGGATTGATCTCCGCAGTGGTCAGAGCAGCATTCTCAGCGCCGTAGGCTGCGAGGATCTCAGTGAGGATCCCCTCGTCCATGAGATACTGCATCGCGGCGCGAACGGCCTCCGCGAGCTCGGCATCGTCCTTGGCGACGACGATGCCCTGAGGGGCGGATTCGATGACGTCGCCGACCTGTTCGAGCTGACCGCCGGCCACCTCGACGGTGAAACCGATGACGGTGGAATCGGCGAGGGTCGCGTCGTATTGGCCGCCGATGACCTTCGTGGCCACATCGGACTGAAGATCGAGGGGCATGATCTTCACAGCGTCCTTGCCGTCGGCCACGCACTCATCCGACAGGGTCTGGGCGTATTTCTGCTGGAAAGTGCCGTTCTGGACGCCGATTGTGGTGCCGCAAACATTGAGGGGGTCGAAGCCCTTCGGGTTGCCCGCTGCGACCGCGTATGCGGAGCCGACCTCGACGTAGGAGATCATATTGGACTCGGCCTCGCGTTCGGGCGTGATGGTGAACGAGGAGGCGCCCACGTCGAACTTCGTTCCGAGGGCGGGGATGATCGTCGGGAACTCCGCGTGAGTGGTTATGCCCTCGCCTAGGCCCATGACGGCGGCGAGCGCCTTGACGATATCGATGTCGTAGCCGACGGGAGTCTGGCCATCAGCCGCGCGGTACTCGCCGGGGGCGTAGTCGGTGGAGGCGCCGTTGCGCAGCACGCCGCGCTCCTTCACCACTGCGGGGACGAGTGCCGCGATCTCGTCAACGGCGGACAGCGTCGAGGTGTCGAATGCGGTGACCTCGGTCGACGCCATAGAGTCGCTCGCGCCCGACGCCGATGGGGACGGGGTCGCTTCAGGATCGGAACAGGCGGCCAGAGACAGGGACGCAAGTGCGATGAG
The DNA here is from genome assembly GCF_900155595.1 of Actinomyces mediterranea. Lineage (GTDB taxonomy): Bacteria > Actinomycetota > Actinomycetes > Actinomycetales > Actinomycetaceae > Pauljensenia > Pauljensenia mediterranea. The sequence continues at coordinate 493,391 of NZ_FTPB01000004.1, read as the reverse complement.
TGCCATGGAGGCGGGCAGGGCGCGCATGATGGACCTTCCAGAGGATTGTCGAATACGCCCAACAGTATGCACCTCTCTGCATAATATGCAGAGAGGTGTCTCAATATGTGTCGCCGATCAGCGTCCGCGCATCGCCCTGCGGTTGGGGCGCACCTTCGTCGGATCGATGCCCTTGGGGATCGGTGGCGCGCTCGATTGCAGCGCATTGATGCGGGCCGCGACGGAGGGAACCTCTTCCTTGGTGAGAACCTTCTTGAGCTTGCGCAGTCGGGACTGGAGTGCGGAGAGTGAGACCTGGCCATCATCATTGCCGACCTGGATGACGTGCACTGGGACATTTTTCATGACCTTCGACACGCGAGAGCGCTCGTGGCCGAGAATCTGCTTGACGCGCGATGAGGGGCCCTCGGAGATGAGGACGATGCCGGGGCGCCCGATGATCCGCCATACGACGTCCTGCTCCCGGGTCACGGTCAGGGGCTGTTCGGAGATGATCCACCCCGAGCGGATCTGTGACAGTACCGCGTAGACCGCGCCGGTGGTCCCATCGATCTGCGCATACATCGCGCGGCGCACGAGCAGGGAGAGAATGGACATTGCAACTGTTGCGCCGAGGAGCACCCCGAGGATGGACCAGACGATCCAATTGCCGTTCGTCGCCCACGCGACGACCAGTGCAAGACAGATGGTGACGACGGCAGAGGCCGCGAGTAGCCACCCGATCCACGGGTAGGTGCGCGCGGTGATGCGGTAGGCGTCAGCAAGGTTGTGGTACCAGCGACGCTTCTTTGCGGGGGCGTTATTCTCACTCATAGCGCGCCAATTCTACCTGTAAGAGGGCCGGTTCGCCGGACCGGTCCGCGTGTTCGTCTGTATCCACAGGATACGCGGAAGTCTTCCCAGAGGACGGAAAATCATACACACTGATATCTATGGATATCAACGGCTACGAATTGGGATCAATCGCTCATATGACCTCGGGCGGGCCCCTCTGGTCGACCACCGCACCCGCGGGGCAGCGCGCGCTTCTCGCCCTGCGCTCATCTGACGAGGGCGAGAGGTGCGTGGACAGATGGCGAACATGGGCGGCTATCGATTCGAGCAATGTCGTCGGACTCATTGATGTCGTGCGCCACAGGGATGGGCGCTGGGCGATCGTTATGGAGCGCATCGAAGGACGCCCCCTCGATGTGCTCCTCGGCACGGACTTCCTACGCATGAGAGAGACCAGGGAGCGCGTAGCCCGAGGGATCCGCGCGGGCCTTGACTCCATCCACGGCGCAGGCATGGTGCACGGCGACCTCTCGCCCGCGAATATCATCGTGACACCCCAGGGGCGGCCGGTCATCATTGATCTCATCGATGAGGCGCCCCCGGGGGCCGGAACTGCGCAATGGTCGCTGAGCGACGAGAAGAACCAGCACAGTGACCGCGAGGCCTGCGAGCGCATCTGTCGGGCCATCGATTCGACCGCGGAGCCCAATGCGCTCGCACCCGTCGCCGACGACGATGGGGATGACGAGGTGATCGCAGTGATGCGAAGAGTCGCCCACCGCGCGACCACCACCGTCCCGGTGACACACCATCGCCGCCAGCGTGCGAGCATGTGGGGCGTCGCAGTCCTCGCACTCGTGATATGCACGGCAGGGGCGGCAGTGCTCCTGTCGATGTCGGATGCGTCGAATGCCGAATCCGCGGGCGGAGGATCCCCCTCAGTAAGCGGGGAGTGCCCGAGCGTCGAAGAAGCACAGTCGAGGCTCGAAGAGATTATGGCGACCCGCGATCGGGCATTCCTCGCAGCAGATCCGGAGGTACTCGACGGATATGTGGGCGAAGCACTGGCGGATCAGGATCGGGCGAGGATGAAGGACCTCGCCGATACGGGGATCACCATCTCCTCCCTGTCGACCCGAGTGGTCGGAGTCGATGAGCCCGCATGCTCCGCCCAGACCACGGTTGTCCGATCGCGCCTCGAAGTGGATGAACTCGTCACGTGTTCGGCGGCGGGCTGCAGTGTCCAGAGCCCGGGTGAGGCGGTGATCCTCGATATCGTCTTCGCCTCCGGCTCCTGGATCGCACTCGACGCGCGGGGCGTCGACTGAGAGCGCGAAGCGGGGCGCAGAGAACACGACTGTGGGGCGCGGACATGTCCGCGCCCCACACCAGTGAAGAGGATCAGAGATCGAGATCCGTCTCGAATGCGCCCTCTTCGAGGCGCTTTTTGACGTCCATGAGGTAGCGGGAGGCATCCGCACCGTCAACGAGCCTGTGATCGTAGGACAAGGACAGGTAGACCATCGAGCGGATGGCGATAGCCTCCTGTCCGTCCGCAGCCTTAATGACCATCGGGCGTTTCACAATGGCGCCCACGCCCATGATCGCCGTCTCGGGCATGTTGAGGACCGGCGTGTCGAAGAGGGCTCCGCCCGAACCGGTATTCGTGATGGTGAAGGTTGAACCGGACAGCTCCGAGGGATCCACCTTCGCGTCACGGGTGCGCGCCGCAAGATCATTGATCGACGCGGCGATGCCCGCCAGATCCTTCTGCCCGGCGTTCACGATGACGGGGACGAGGAGACCGCGCGGCGTATCGACGGCAATCCCGATGTTCTCGTGATCGAAGTAGGTGACCTGCTTGTCATTGATCGTCGCGTTGATCTTCGGATGGTAGAGGAGGGCCTCGGTGGCCGCCTTGACGAAGAAGGGTAGGAAGGTGAGCTTAGTACCGTGCTTGGCGGCGAAAGCGTCTTTCGAGCGTGCGCGCAGCGCCGCCACCTTCGTGACATCGACTTCAATGATCGTCGTGAGCTGTGCGGCAGTCTGAAGGGAATCTACCATGCGGGTCGCAATGGTCTGGCGCAGGCGCGACATCTTCTCAGTCGTGCCGCGCAGCGCAGAGGGCTCGCGGGTTGCGGCCGCTGCGACGGCGGGCGCCGCATGGGCGGCGGCGTCAGCCGCAGCCTTCGCCGCAGCCTCGGCTCGAGCGGCTTCCTCGCGAGCCGTGACGACGGCTTCAATGTCCTCGCGGCGGATGCGCCCGCCGACGCCTGTACCCACGATCGTCGCAAGATCGACATCAGCCTCGCGGGCGAGCTTGCGGACGATCGGCGTCACATAACCCGCATTGGTGACGACGGCGGGTGTCAACTGTGCGGGGGCGCCCTCGGTCGCCTTCGGGGCGAGGGTGTCCGCTGTTGGGAATGGATCGGCCGCGTGGGCGGGCGCGGACGGGGCGGGGGTCGGCTGTGCTGCGGGAGCGGACGACGAAATCACAGCGACAACGGTGCCGACTGACACCGTCTCATCCTCGGCGACGCGGATCTCCGCGAGGAAGCCCGAGGTGGGGGAGGGGACCTCGGAATCGACCTTGTCCGTCGACACTTCGACGATCGGCTCGTCGGCTTCGATCGGGTCGCCGACCGACTTGAGCCAGGTTGTGACGGTCCCCTCCGTCACCGACTCGCCCAATGCGGGCATGAGGACCTCGGTGCCGACTCCGCCCGAGGGGGTGGCGGGCTCAGGCGCGGCTTCTGCAGCGGGAGGCGCGGGCGCTTCGGAGGAATCCCCGATGAGGGCGATCTGGGTGCCGACTGACACCGTCTCGTCTTCGGCGACGAGGATCTTGAGCAGGACGCCCGAGGCGGGGGAGGGGACCTCGGAATCGACCTTGTCCGTCGACACTTCGACGATCGGCTCGTCGTGAGCGACGGTGTCGCCGACATTCTTCAGCCAAGTGGTGACGGTTCCCTCCGTCACCGACTCGCCCAGAGCGGGCATCAACACTGCGGTTGCCATGGTGTTTCTCCTTGGAAGGTGGGAGGGTGGTCAGTTATGCGCGTGCAGGGGCTTACCGGCCAGTGCCATCGCCGCTTCGCCGATGGATTCATTCTGGCTGGGGTGGGCGTGGATGAGGGAGGCGATGTCGTCGGGATGCGCCTCCCAATTCACCATAAGCTCCCCTTCGCCGATCTGCTCGCCGACGCGGGCGCCGATGCCGTGGAATCCGACGATCGGACCCCCTTCGACGCTGATGAGCTTGATGAACCCCGAAGTGGCGAGGATGGTGGACTTGCCATTGCCTGCGAGGTTGTACTCGACTGTGCGCACTCCGTCGCCGTACTTCTCGCGGGCCTGGGCTTCAGTCAGGCCGACTGAGGCGATCTCCGGTTCGCAGAAGGTAACGCGCGGGATGCCGGACTCATTGATGGCGACCGGGTTGAGGCCCGCGATCTCCTCGGCGACGAAGATCCCCTGGAGGAATCCGCGGTGGGCGAGCTGGAGCCCGGGAACGATATCGCCGACGGCGTGGATATTGCCGACTCCCGTGTGGAGGCGCTCATCGGTGAGGACGAAACCGCGGTCCATGCGGATGTCGACCTGCTCATATCCGAGTCCGGAAGTGGCGGGGCCGCGTCCGACTGCCACGAGCAGGAGATCCGCATCGAAGCTCAAGCCGTTCTCAGTAGTGACATGGGCGCCGGACTCGTCCTGGGTCGCGCCCGCGAAGCGGGTATTCGTGTGGAATGAGATGCCCCGCTTGCGGTAGGCGCGCTCGAGCTGCTTGGACACGGATGCGTCCTCGTTATTCGCCAGATGCGGCAGGGCCTCGATGATCGTCACCTCTGCGCCGAAGCTGCGCCACACCGATGCGAATTCGAGGCCGATGACGCCACCGCCGAGGATGACGGCGGATGAGGGGATCCAGTCCATCTGGAGGGCCTGGTCCGAGGTCATGATGCGCCCGGAGATCTCGAGTCCTGGAAGGGATCGCGAATACGAACCGGTGGCGAGGACGATATGGCGCCCGCGGATGCGCTCGCCCCCCACCTCGACGGTCTCGGTATCGACGAGGCGCCCCCAACCGGTAATGACATCGACATTGCGCGATGAGAGGAGGCCTTGGAGCCCCTTATAGAGCTTGGCGACGACTGAATCGCGGTAGGCGCCGACCCTCGTCATGTCGATGCCGTTGAGGGTCGACAAGATGCCGAAGGACTCCGATTCGCGCACCGCATCGGCGGTTTCCGCGGCGTGGAGGTAGGCCTTGGTCGGGATGCAGCCGCGGTGGAGGCAGGTCCCGCCGACCTTGTCCCCCTCGATGAGGGCGACGGTCATACCCAATTGAGACGCGCGCAGTGCGGTGGCGTATCCACCGGATCCTGCTCCCAGGACGACGATGTCGTAGGTACGTTCGCTCACGTATTCACTCCTTGCGAAAGTGGAAGAATGGTGATCGGGTAGATCATCTAGGCCTATTGTCCCATGTGCGTGGGTGCGTGTCGCCCTATCGGTCCCGATCCGAGAGGTGCAACCGCACACACAAGGCAAGAAGAGAGCGCTGGACGGGCGTGAACGCGCATGACGGGGTGAGACCGCTAGGATCGCTCATATGTCAGATCGCGCGAGGGCGAATGCGCCTACGGACCCATCCGGACTCGTCGAGCAGGTGGAGGACACGCGTCCCCCCGCACTCGGCCTCGGGCGCATCGTCATGGTGTTCTTCTGGGCGGTCGGCATCTGGGCCACCGCCACCGCCATCGTCGATCTCTTCCACCATCACAACGACTCGCCCTGGGGACCCCAGATCGTCGCCCTCGTCGCGGGAATCGTCTACCTCGCGGCGGCACTCGGCCTTACTCACAATGGTCGGCGGATGCGCATACTCGGGTGGGCGTGCATCGGGCTCAGCATCGTTGTGCCCATCGTCTTGTGGATCGCGGGGCTAGGAATCCCCGAATTGAGTCGGGCCCGTTCGGCCTGGACCGGACTTGGGGTCGACTTCTACTGCATCCCCCTCATCGTGTCGATGATCGGCCTTGTTTGGATGTGGGTGTCGAACCCGAGGAGGATCGTCGAACTCGCCGAGCAGGTGGAGCGGCCCAAGAAGCGGTGACGTGCTCCGGGGAGCGTGCCCGTCACACTCCGCGGGGGAAGCCGAGCTGCCTCCACGCCTCGTAGAGCGCAATCGATGCGGAGTTGGCGAGGTTGAGCGAGCGGACGGAATTGAGCATGTGGATGCGCACGAGTGAGGAGACCCTCGGATGAGTCATCGCCTCCTCGGATAGTCCCACGGATTCGCGCCCGAAGAGCAGTCCGTCACCGTCGGCGTAGGAGACCTGCGTGTACATCGTCGATGCGCGCCCCGTGAACGCCCAGATCCTTCCTGGCACATCATTCAGGGCGTCGTCGAGATCGGGATGGATCTTCACATGCGCAAGATCGTGATAGTCGAGGCCCGCGCGCCGCAGCTTCGCGTCCTCCATATCGAATCCGAGCGGCTCGACGAGGTGGAGCATGGAGCCGGTGCATGCGGACAGACGGATGGCGGCTCCGGAGTTCCCCGGAATCTCGGGCTCGAAGAAGATGATGTGAAGCACGGGCCCATCCTGCCACTGCGAATGCCCCGATGGACAATCGTGTCAGCGGCCGGGGATCTCGTGAGTCACCGTCAGGCGGGCGCGTGCGATCGTGTGGTCGAGCATCCTCATCGAACACTCCGCGGGAGTTGCGTCATCGTCGAGGCCGATCGTGTCGATGTCGAGGGCGTGCACGACGAAGATGTAGCGGTGGGGGCGGTCGCCGACGGGAGGGGCGGCGCCGAGATATGAGGCCTCCCCGTGATCAACGCGCAGGTGGAATGCCGCCCCGTCGAGTTCGAGATCGGAACGGCCCGCTCCTCGGGGGAGGGCCGTCTGATGGGGTGCAAGGTCGACGACCGCCCAATGCCACCATCCGGAAGGGGTAGGGGCATCTGGATCGAAGCAGGTGACGACGAAACTGCGGGTCAAAGGGGGAAAGTCCTCCCAATGGAGGTGGGGCGAGGTCGATCCGCCGACAGCGGTCGCCGTTTCGGGCATCCGTCCGCCGTCCGTCATGTCGGCGGATGTGAGGGTGAATGAGGGGAGAGGGGGCAGAGAGTCGTAGGGGTCGGGGGCGATTGGGCGGGCGTTCAGGTTCATGGCGGTCCTCCTTTGTGGGTTCTCCCCTCCAGTGTGCTCTTCTCGGGCGGATCTCGGGTGCGGACGCATCTGCCTGTCGAACCCTCTACACTATCGAACAGGTGTTCGAAGGAGAGGGAATGGTGGAGAAAGATCCCGCCGCGCAGCGACTCGCGCACGCTCGCCTCGTACTCGCCGCGGCAGAGGAGAATGTCGGCCTGGCGAGTCGCACCCTCATCGGTGACGGGCGTACCGGTGCATCAGGGGGCGCCTTCCACATCTCCCCCGACAGGGCAGAGCTCATGGCGGCCGCGATTGAGGGCCTGCCCGCGTGCGGGTGGGCGGGATTCGTCGGTCTGCGCGATATCGGCTGGGAGGCGGCCCACGAGCGCGGCCTCGACCTGTCGCACACCTTGATCGTGGAAGAGCCCGGAAGTCACGCCGCTCAGATCTGCGCCCTACTCCTCGAAACCCTCGACCTCGTCTGCGTCGAATCGACGCTCATCACCCCCACCCAACAGCGCCGATTAAGCGTCAGGGCCCATATGCACCGCCACACCCTGATCACCACTGTTCCTTGGCCCGGTATCTCGCATCCCTGGCGCAGCGCGCGACTCATCCGGGCAGTCTGATGAGACTCCTCGTTCTGTGGATCCCCGATTGGCCGGTGACCTGTCACGCCGTCGACCTTCCACCCGGAAGCGCGGGAGCCGTCGTCGGTCGCGACCGCATCGAGTATGCGACTGTGCGTGCCCGTAGAGCCGGGGTGCGATCGGGAATGAAAGAGGCGGTGGCCCGATACCTCTGCCCAGAACTCATCTGCCTCCCCTACGACCCCGACCGCGAGGGGAGGGCCTTCAACACCGTCCTCGACGCATTCGAGTCCGTCGCCGCCAAGGTGAGTTGCCTGCGTCCGGGACTCGCCTGGGCCCCCGCAGCACCGGTCTCGCGATGGAACGGTGGAGAGGAGGCCGCCGCCCGCACCGTCGTCGAAGCGATCACCGACACTATCGGAGTCGAATGCTTCACAGGCATCGCGTCGGGCCCTCTCGTCGGCGTCGAGGCCGCGCGCCGCGGACTCGTCATCCCCGCTAAGGACACCGCCCTCTTCCTCGCCGATCTCCCCATCGGCAGCGCTCGACCCCTACTTCCCTCGCGCTTGCAAGAAGAAGCGGGGAGGGTCATCGAGATCCTCGCAACACTGGGAATCACAACCTGCGCAGACCTCACGCATCTGGGGTATGCCCCCTTCTATGCCCGGTTCGGAGCCGTCGCTCAACCACTGTGGGACCTGTGTAATGGGCTTGATGTCTACGTGCCCGCACGTGAGCGCGCGCATGAGGATCAATCGGTGGAGGTTCTTTTTGACGAGGGCGCCTTCTCACTCGACCAGATCCTTCTGCCCGTGAGAAGACGGGTGATCGAGCTCGCCGAAGTGCTCGCCGCCAAGGGACTGCATTCCGATTCCGTGAGGGTCGTCATCGAATTGACGAACTCAGACGTGAGGCAGCGGACATGGAACGGGATCAGTGACGAGGCCGTCGACGAGATCGTTGATCGCGTGAGATGGCAGTTTTCGGGCTGGCTCGATGCACGAGTGAGCGCCGACAGAGCCGTTTGCCGCATCATCATCACAGCCCTCCAGCCCTATCGCCGCCCAGGGGCCGCAGTCCTATGGGGCCCCAGCGATTCGCGCGAGCGCGTTGAGCGCACAGTCCACCGCATTGACGCCATCCTCGGTTACGAGGCCGTGACGATTCCACATCTTCAAGGGGGATTCGATCCCCGCTCGCGGATATGTCGCCTGCCCTGGAATGATGAGGGCGCCCCCCTCGTGCCGATCGGCGGGGAATGGGAGGGCTCACTTAGGCGCGCGCCCGCCGTCCTCCTTGATCATCCGATTCGCGTCGATGTGCTGAGCGGCGGTGGCCTCGTGCGCCCCGTCACGGTGACCGACAGGGGATCGATCGACGCGCTGCCCCGGTCTATCCGCATCCGCGAGGAGCCACCCGCGCACGTCGGCATACTCCAAGGGCTCTTCTCCTCTTCAGCGGATAGGGGGCGTCGGGCAGATATCGAGATGACGGCGGGCCCCTGGGCGATCATCGGCAGGTGGTGGGAAGAAGGGAGCGCAAGCCGGGCCTACCTCACGGCGAGAATCGACGGGGGAGGTGAGATCCTCCTCGTGTGGAGGGCTGGATCCTGGTGGATCGAGGGAGTCTACTCCTGTGACTCGACCGCCGCGCGCAGATGGCCGACCGGAATAGACTGAAGGGATGCGTATTCCTCAGGCCCTTGTACTCCTCCTCGCGCGCATCGACGACCATGACCTGATGACCCGCGTCGGACCGGCGGCCTGGGCGAAAGGGGTGAGCGCCTGGAACAACGGGAGAGTCCTCGATCTCGAATACGACTCCGACTCCGTGCTCATCGGGCGCGTCAGGGACTCGGGTCTGACCTATAGGACCCGCGTGAAGCTCACCGGGGGCGCATGGGACATGACCTGCGCCTGCACCGTCGGACGTGATTGCTTCCACTGCATTGCGACCCTCCTCGCAGCCAGGGAGCGCACCCGCGACTCCCAGGCGGACTCGCCCGCTCAGTGGCGCTGCGACCTCGTCCGCCTCATTGGAGAATCCGATGGACATGGGGAGCCCCTCGCCCTCCTCATCGACGCGCACGACGTTGCAGCGCCCCTGTGGATGACGCCGCTGCGCCGTGGAGTCACAGTGGCCTGGACTGCGAAGCGGGCGAGCTGGCCCGACCTCGTCTCCACGCAATGGGAGTCCGTCACTGACGGGCTCAATCCCACGCACGTCGCACTCATTCGCGAAGGCTACCGCCTCTCCCGCGACACATCGACATGGCAATCGCGCAACGAGGTATCCCTCGACTCCCTGGGACGCGAGGCCTGGGCATGGCTGACGCGCCTCAACCATGCAGGCGTCACCCTCATCGCCTCACTCAACCCGTATACGCCGCTGATCCTCGACTCGTCGACCTGGGATCTCGACCTCGATGCGCGCTACGACGGCGGGGAACTCACACTCGCACCGATTGCGCGCAACGGCTCTGACCTCATCACCCTTCCGCGCATCAATGCGCCTACGCGCCTGCTCATCGCCGACGGCGGGACGCGCATCGCCGCGCTATCCGGCTCCTCCCTCATCGACGCGATTCCCTCGAAGGGCCTCGTCATCCCGGGGGAGGACATCGCTGAATTCACCGCCTCCTTCCTGCCGCGGCTGCGCCGCCAGTTCATCGTCGTCTCCTCTGATCAATCGGTCGACTTCGAGGAAGAGCCGCCGGCGCGACTCATCGCGACGGTGCGCCCCGAGGCGCGAGGAGGCGTCGTCGTCAGGTGGTGGGCCGAATACGACTACTCGGGGACCGTGTCGAGGATCCCGCTGGCCCGGGCGCTCAACACCCCGGGCATTGCGGCAATCGTGGCGCGCATCAACGCCCTCGGCGTATCACGCGCCCCCGCTGGCCTGTGGTCTCCGGGCCCCTCCGATCAGCGGATGCCGACGTGGAAGGCCCCCCGATTCCTTAACGAGGTCGTGGCCCGCGTCGAAGACCCCGACCTCGTCTGGGATGTGTCGGAGGACGTCGCGTCGATCAGCGTTGACCCCGATGGGATGAGGATCGGCATACGCATGAGTTCCGCTGAGTGCGACTGGTTTGATCTCGAGGCGCGCATCGAGCTGGCGGGGGTCGAAGTGGCGATCGCGGATGTCCTTGAGGCGCTCTCGCGCGGCGAGGAGTACCTCGAGATCGATGGACGGTGGGTGCATCTTCGTGGGGACGCGGTCCGCCGCCTGAAAGAACTCCTGGACGAGGTGCGCCTCCTGACGGGCGGGACGACACCGCGCCTAGCGCCCGTTCATGCGGGATTGTGGGAACAGATCGAGGACATTGCCGACGATATCGAGGCGCCGCGCATGTGGCGCGACCGCATCCGTGCGCTGACCGACGCAGACATGGGCGGCCTCGGGGTCTCCAATGCCTGCCGGGCGGTCCTGCGCCCCTACCAGGAACTGGGGCATCGGTGGCTCACCGAGCGCGCCCGGGCCGGACTGGGCGGCATCCTCGCCGACGATATGGGCCTGGGCAAGACGCTGCAGATCCTCTCCGCCGTCGCCGCCCTCAAAGAGAATCCGCCCGGTGATCCGGATTCGCAGACGAGCGGCGCCCCTGTCCTCGTCGTCGCCCCGACATCAGTGCTCAGCACATGGAAGCGGGAAGCCGACAGGTTCTTCCCCGACCTCGGAATCGTCGTAATACCGCAGACGCGCAGGCGGCGCGATCACGATGTCTCTCAGCTCGCACTCGGAGCAGATATCGTCGTCACGTCGTACACGATTCTGCGTAATGACGCCGAGGAATGGGCGGCGACCCCCTTCTCGGGACTCATCATCGACGAAGCGCAGGCCGCGAAGAATCCGAATACTGCGACGCACCGGGCCCTGCGATCGGTGAACACCCCCTGGGCATTCGCAGTGACCGGCACCCCGGTGGAGAACTCCCTATCCGACCTGTGGGCGATCCTCGCATTGACGACGCCCGGTCTGCTGCCGACGTGGAGGGTTTTCAACGAGGCGATCCGCCGCCCCATCGAGAACGACGGTGATGAGGAGGCTCTCGCCCGCCTGCGAAGGCTTGTCGCCCCCTTCATGCTGCGCCGTTCGAAGGAAGAGGTCGCCCGCGATCTTCCCGACAAGGTGGAGTCGCTCGTCGGCATCGATCTGGGGGAGGAGCACCGGTGGATTTACGACCAATTCCTCATGCGCGAGAGGGCCGCGATCCTCACCCTCATGGACGACTACCCGAACCATCGGATCGACATCCTCGCGTCGATCACGCGCCTGCGCCAATTGGCCCTCGATCCCGCCCTCGTCGAAGAGGCCCACGCTCATGTGGGCTCTGCGAAGACGGAGTACCTGGCCGATCAACTCGCCGAGATCATCCCCCGTGGGCACAGAGTCCTCGTCTTCAGCCAATTCACCTCCTTCCTCGCGAGGATCCGCGAGGCCCTCGAGCGCCGCGGATTGAAGGGGATCGTTCAACTCGACGGATCGACGACGAATAGGGACGGCGTCATCGACAGCTTCACATCGGGGGAGTGCCCGATCTTCCTCATTTCGCTCAAGGCCGGAGGTGTCGGTCTGACGCTGACAGAGGCGGATTACGTGTACCTCATGGATCCGTGGTGGAATCCTGCTGCGGAGGCGCAGGCCGTGGACCGCGCGCACCGCATCGGGCAGACGAAGAAGGTGAATGTCTATCGCCTCGTCGCCAATGGGACGGTCGAGGAGAAGGTCGTGGCCCTGCAGGAGAAGAAACGGCAATTGGTCACTACGGTGATCGAGGGCGGCGCGGGTCGCGCCCTCGATCTCGATGACCTGCGAGCGCTGCTCGACTGAATGACTGGGTGATCGCCCGCCGCACTGGACGGGATAGCGGGTGAGGCACATAATAATCGAACAAATGTTCGATTATTATGAGGTGGTGACACCCATCGCCGGAGCGACCGCCTACGCAGAATTGCACGCCCACTCCGCCTTCACCCTCCTCGATGGGGCGGATCAGCCCGCCGACCTCGTCGTCGCCGCCGCAGACCTCGGGCTCGACGCCCTTGCCGTCCTCGACGTCGACGGCATGCACTCGACGGTGCAGACGACCGTCGCGGGACGATCGCGGGGCATGCCTATCGTGCACGGCGCAGAACTCACCCTCTCGAGACACGCCCTCCTCTTCCTCGCAGATGACACGACCCGCCCGGGCTGGGGGCTCGCGCAGGGCGCGGAGGACCCCGGGATCCGCCTCCCGATCCTCGCCGCATCCCCGGCCGGATATGAGGCCCTTTGCCACGCGATGAGCTCCCACGCCCTGTCGAGACCGGGGCGGCGCAGCGCCGCCCACACCCTCGAGGCCCTCGCCGATGAATGCGGGGACTGGCTCGTCATGACGGGAACCGCCCGCGGAATCGTGCGCAGAGCGCTTGACGCAGGGGGGATCGACCTCGCTAGGAGGGCCCGCGACGGGCTCATTGATGCCTTCGGGGAGGACCACCTCGTCATTGAAAGCGCCCTCGGCCCTGCGGATCCCCCAGAACTCGCCGATGCCCTCTGCCTCCTCGCAGATGAGAGGAGCTTGCCGCTCATCGCCACTGGAGCGGTGCGATGTGCAACACCACGCTCCCACGCCGTCGGGGACGTCCTCGCAGCGACCCGCCTGGGAGTGAGCCTCACCGAGGCGGAACCCCATTCATCCGCGCTGCGCAGCTTCTTACGCGCCGGCGCTGAAATGCTCCAGATCCATTCGCGCCACCCCCGCGCCGTCGCCGCGAGCGCCGAAATCGCCCGCGAGACCGCATTCGACCTCAGACTCTTAGCGCCCGGGTTGCCCACAACACGCGTTCCCGATGGGCACACCCCCGGCTCATGGCTCACAGAACTCGCTCACCGGGGCGCTCGAGAGCGCTACGGGAGCCGAGAGGAGCATCCGCGCGCCTGGGAGACCATCGACCGCGAGCTCGACATCATCTGCACCCTCGATTTCCCCGGATACTTCCTCATCGTCAAGGAGATCGTCGATTTCTGCCAGGAGCGGGGGATACTCTGCCAGGGTCGTGGATCTGCGGCGAACTCTGCCGTTTGCTTCAGCCTGGGCATCACCGCCGTCGACGCGGTCAGACACCGTCTTCTCTTCGAACGCTTCTTATCGACGAACAGATCAGGCCCGCCCGATATCGATATCGACATCGAGGCGGGGCGCCGGGAAGAAGTCATCCAACATGTCTACGAGCGCTATGGGCGCGAGTGCGCGGCCCAGGTTGCCACCGTCATCACCTACCGCCCCCGCTCGGCGATCCGGGACGCCGCCCGCGCACTCGGATACGACTCCGCCACTGCTGCGGCATGGACGAAGGGGAGAGGGGGGAATCAGCGCGATGAGATCCCCGCGCTCGTGGGGAGCGTTGCGAACTCGCTGGTCCGTCTTCCCCGGCATATGGGGATCCACTCAGGGGGGATGGTGCTGACCCGCCGCCCCGTCTCCAGGATCTGCCCCGTCGTGTGGGCGGCGAAGGAGGGGCGCTCTGTTGTGCAATGGGACAAAGACGATTGCGCGGATGCGGGGCTTGTGAAATTCGATCTCCTCGGATTGGGGATGCTGACCGCTCTGCGCATCGCTTTCGACGAACTCGTGCTCGAGGGGGAACGGGGACGCAACTCGAAGCCCCTCGGGTTGCACAACCTCCCACAAGAGGATCCGCGCGTCTACGATCTCCTCAGTGCAGCGGACACCGTCGGAGTCTTCCAAGTCGAATCCCGCGCGCAGATGAATACCCTCCCGCGCATGGCCCCGCGATGCTTCTACGACATCGTCGTCGAGGTGGCCCTTATCAGGCCGGGTCCCATTCAAGGACATGCGGTCAACCCTTACCTGCGACGCCGACGGGGCCGAGAAGAGGTGACCTATCTGCATCCGCTGATGAAACCGGCCCTGGAGAAGACTCTCGGGGTCCCCCTCTTCCAGGAGCAGCTCATGCAGATCGCGATTGACGTCGCGGGCTTTACCCCTGCTCAGGCCGATCAGCTGCGCCGGGCCATGGGATCGAAGAGGTCCATCGATCGAATGGAGGAGCTGCGCCCGGCGTTCATGGCCGGAATGGAGGAACGCGGCGTCGGCCCGAAGGAGCGTCAACAGATATTCGAGCAGCTCAGAGGGTTTGCGGACTTCGGATTCCCCGAGTCCCACGCCTTTTCCTTCGCGCATATCGTCTATGCCTCCGCCTGGCTCAAAGTCCACCACCCGGAGCACTTCTATGCGGCGATCCTCGCGGCCCAGCCCATGGGTTTCTGTTCCCCAGCGTCACTGATCCACGATGCGCGCCGCCACGGAGTCGCGGTTGCGGGCCCGGATGTGTCTTCATCATTAGCCGACGCCTCAGTGGAAGAGGCTGAGGGCTCGGAGGAGGCCCCTCGCGCGAGCGGTGTCTCACTCGATGTGAATCCCCGCTTGAGGGTGCGCCTCGGATTGAAGCAGATTCGCGGCCTCGGGGAGGCGGTCCCGCGCATCGTCGCAGCCCGAGCCGATGGCCCTTTTCGATCCCTTGACGATTTGGCCGTGAGGGCGGAGCTGTCCGCATCGCAGCTTGAAAGATTGGCCAAATCCGGTGCTCTGGCCTCCCTTCGCATCGGGCGCAGACAGGGCCTGTGGGCGGCGGGCGCGATCGGGCAAGAGGACTGGGGCCAGCCTTTTCTGCCGGGGCTGCAACTCGCTCCCGAGACGCCGCAATTGCCGGTGATGACGGATATCGACATTCTGAAGGCGGACTACGAGGCATCGGGGGCGTCGGTATCTGCTCACCCCATGGAGTTCCTCCGCGCGAATCTTCGCACTCGGGGGGTTAGGGCTGTGGGGGAGATCGGCGGGGAGGAGGCCGGGCGGATCGTTTCAGTCGCCGGGATCATTACCCATCGTCAGCGCCCTCCCGCCGCCGGGGGGACGACATTCCTCTCCCTCGAGGACGAGACCGGACTCATCAATGTCAGCTGCTCGCGCGGGATGTGGGATGCCAATGGGAGAGTCGCCCTCGAATCGCAGGCGGTGGAGATGCGCGGAAGAGTCGAGTACTGCGACGGGGCCGTCAATATCGTCGGCTATTGGATGAGGCCGCTGCGCCTCCCCGTCGGTGTGAGCTCGCGAGACTTTCGCTGAATGCTGCGTCTGCAGGTGTTTCAGCCTGCGACGAGACGGCGGAGCTCGTGCGGGGCGTCGACGACGCGGACACAGGAATCGAGGTCTCCGGGGAATGAATACCCCCACGTCACGCCGATCACCTCGATTCCGGCTTCTGCTCCGCCCTGGACGTCCCAGATCGAATCGCCGACTAATACGGGGCGGGAGACATCGTGTCCGAGCGCTTCGAGCTGGGCGAGCGCATCAGCGATGACCGTCGCCTTCGTCGACCCCGGACCGGGGGTCGCCCCGGCGACGACATCGAAGCAGGGGAGGAGCCCCAGATGGTCGAGCTGCTCGCGCGCCATGTACAGCTGTTTCGATGTTGCAGTCGCCAAGGGCACCGAGTTGGCGTGCAGGCCGTGGAGAAGCTCGCCGATACCGGGAAAGGGGAGGGGCTCGAGGAAAGAGCGGTGGTAGATCCGCCGGTAGGTCTCGACGAGTTCGGTCAGGAGATCGCCCTCGTACCCCAGGTCTGAAAAGGACCACCACAGCGGCGGGCCGACGTAGCGGCGCAGGCGATCATCTGTCGGGCAGGGTTCGCCGATGGAGACGAGGGCCTCTTTGAACGCCCTCGTCACCTGGGGTGCAGAATCGACCAGCGTCCCGTCGACATCGAAAAGAATGCAGGTCCATTCACCGGTGGAAGACACGTGTCATGCCGCCTCTCGCATATATCTGGAATTGATGTCATGATCTCATCCCCCTGTCAGCGGTCGAAGCCGGGCAGGCAATGGAGATGAGGTGCACATCCTCCACCTTCCATTCGACATTCGTACAAAACTGTCTGATAGATGATTCGATAACTATCGTATGATGATTACTGTGTATTCTTCCTTTTTAAGAATCAACCGACGACGGCTGTGAGACATAATGGCGTCCGATAATGCGAACCAGGCAGAAACTGTGGCTCCCGTCAATCGTGAACAGATGATTGCGCGCGCCTGGAAAGGGTTCTTCGATACCTCGGGAAGAGTCAACGGAATCCTCGAAAAACAGCTCAAGCACAACTTCGGGCTGTCCTTGTCCGACTACAACATCCTCCTGTCGCTGTGGGAGGCTCCCAGTCATACCCAGCGCATGGGGGAGATCGCTGAGCGCGTCGTATTCTCGCCATCGCGGGTGACATACCTCATCACGAATCTCGTGCGGGATGGACTCGTTGAAAAAGTCCCCTCTCAATTCGACCGCAGAGGCTTCGAAGCATGCCTGACACCACAGGGGGAGAAGGCGATCCAGGCGGCGACGCAACTCCATCAGACGATCATCCGCCAGTACCTCCTCGACGACATGTCAGATGAGGAGATCGACCAGCTCGTCTCCGTCTTCGCCACCCTCGAGTCCCGCACGCGGGTGAATACTGAGGCCCTCGTCGACTCCTCCTTCTTGTGACCCACACGCGGATTCGCGCGCCCTCAAACGCCGAGTCCGTGGGCGCATCTGGTCGAGGGCATTCGATTTGGTGCGCACCAGTGCACTCGTGCTACAGTCTTCCTCGTTCGACGCGAGCGGAATCGTTCGACGGGAACGAGTCACCTGCGCGGGTGGCGGAATAGGCAGACGCGCTAGCTTGAGGTGCTAGTCCTCGCTTCAGAGGGTGGGGGTTCAAGTCCCCCTCCGCGCACAAGGGAAACCCCGGAGCTTGTCGGCTCCGGGGTTTTGTCATAGAGGAAGGGCCGGGTCATGCATATCGACGTGTGGAGCGATGTCGCCTGCCCGTGGTGCTACCTCGGCCTGCGGCATCTGCGCTCCGCCCTCGCAGCCTTCGACCACCGCGACGAAATCGAGGTGAGCCTGCACGCTTACTTCCTTGACCCCGAACTCGACGAGGTGCTCGACGACGCGCCACGGCGCGTCTACCTCATCGAAGAAGCGGGGATGACCCTCGACGAGGCGGTGACCGCCGATGAAAGGCTCATTGCTCTGGGGAGCCAAGAAGGAGTCGCCTTCGACTTCGATCACGCAATCGTCGCGCCAACATCGAACGCCCACCGCGTCATCGCCGCCGCCCACGAATTCGACCTCGAATGCGACACGGTCACCGGAGCCGATACGACTCAGCTCAGGGTCGCCGAGGCCCTCGGGCGCGCCTACTTCGAAACGGGGTTCGACGTGTCAGACCCGGATGTGTGCATCGGCTGTGCGCAGAACATCGGGATGCCTGTCGAACAGGCAGTCGCCGCTCTTGCCGATGAGCGATGGGCGGCCCAGGTCTTCTCCGATTATCAGATCGGCATCCAGATGGGCATCGACCTCGTCCCCACCTATCTCTTCGACCGCCGACTCGTCGTCCAGAACCATCAGAGCCTCACTGCGATGGGGAACATCCTCGCAGGAGCCTGGAGCGCCACCGCGAAGGAGCCCTCATGAGCACCGAACCCTTCACAGTCGAGGGCGAGCGCATCGCCCTCATTCCCGTCGGCCCCGAGCACGCCGTCGACGTTTATGAGATCCTTCAAGATCCTGCGATTTCGAAGACGACGACCATCCCCTTCCCCTACTCGATGGAGATGGCGCAACAGTGGACCGGAGCCTCTGAGGGTAATTGGCGCTCGGGGAGCCCCGACTGGGCCATCATCGACCGACAGGACGGGAGAATGGTCGCTGCGATCAGCCTCACTGCGCTCAATCGCAAGGCCGGGTGCTTCGAGATCGGCTATTGGACGGCTACGAAGCGCTGGGGTGAGGGGCTGATGAGCGAGGCCGTCCGCCTCGCCGCCTCAACCGCCTTCGAGCGTCTCGGCGCAACGCGGATCGAATGGTACGCCCACGTGGGCAATTGGGGGTCGTGGAAGCCTGTGTGGCGTTGCGGATTCAGGCGCGAGGGCATCGAAAGGCGTTTCGACGAGGGCGATATGTGGAAGGCGGGACTCGTCAAGAGCGACCCCATGGAACCCGCGACCCCGTGGGACGGGCCGTGTGCCGGACACGGCCCCGCCCTCGACCCCTCGAAGCCGCAGGCCCTTGTCGAGCAATTCCACCGGACCTACTCGATGCCGATCCGCCTGGGTGGGGCCGCCGCTCCGACGATCGACTATGAGCGGCTCGATATGAGGATGTCGCTCATCGGCGAAGAGTTCTCCGAGCTGATGGGTGCCGTCTACGGTGCTCACGCCCGCCACATCATTGAAAGCGCGATTGTGCAGGCGGTCGCTCAGGACGATCGGACGCGCGACATCGTGGAGACCGCCGACGCTCTCGCCGATCTCGTCTATGTGATCTACGGCATGGCGATCGAGTCCGGGATCGACCTGGATCGGGTCCTGGCGGAGGTTCAGGCGTCGAATCTGTCCAAGCTCATGCCTGACGGCACCGTCAGGCTCCGCGAGGACGGCAAGGTGCTCAAGGGACCGGACTTCTTCGCGCCGAATGTCCGGCGCGCACTCGGTATGGGATCCGACACCTGAAGCTTGACGAGTGTGCCGCGCGCGACGGGCGCGTCTTTGACACAATAGGCGCATCACCTCGAAGGAGAAGAATGTGACTCGTGTTGTTGTCATTGGCGGCGGTTACGGCGGTGTGACTGTCGCCAAGGGGCTCGACCCCATTGCCGATGTTGTTCTCGTGGAGCAGAAGGACCAATTCGTCCACCATGCTGCGGCGCTTCGCGCGGCCGTTGACGAAGTGTGGGAGCAGGCAATCTTCATGCCCTACTCCAACCTCCTCACCCGGGGGCAACACGTTCAAGGTACCGTCGCACGAGTCGATGGGACCACCGTCCACGTGTACGGGCGCGACCCCATTGACGCGGATTACGTGGTCCTGGCGACCGGATCGACGTACCCCTTCCCGGCCAAATACTCCTCCTCGAAGTCCCTCGTCTCCAAGGCGCGCCTCGAACAGCTCCACGAGAATCTGCGCGGCGCCCGCTCGGCGATGATCGTCGGAGGCGGGACAGTTGGTCTCGAATTGACAGGCGAGCTCGCTCATGCCTTCCCCGACCTCGATATCACGATCGTTGAGAAGGGCGACACGCTGTTGGCGTCGCCGTCCTATGCGGAGGAATTGCGCGAGGAGATCGCTTCGCAGCTCGACGAACTCGGCATTCGCGTCGTCACCGGTTCGGAGCTCGCCTTCCTGCCGCCGCAGAACGTCGGCGAACTCGGCCACTTCCAGGTCACGACGATGAACGGCGAGGAGATCGAAGGCGACATCTGGTTCCAGTGCTACGGCACCCGCGCCAATTCGGGCTATCTCGCCGGTACCGAATATGAGCCGATGCTGCATCCGGATGGGACGATCCGAGTCGACTCCACCCAACAGGTGACGGGCTTCGAAACGACCTACGCGGTCGGCGATGTAACGGATGTGCGCGAATCGAAGCGCGCCGACGCCGCCCGCCAGCAGGCGCGCGTCGTCATTGCGAATATCTCCGCCCAGATCGCGGGACAGGCCCCGAGTGCTGTGTACGAGCCGACCAAGGAATGGGTGGTCCTCCCGCTGGGGCCGAATATGGGAGCCTCACAACTCGTCGACTCTGAGGGTGTCACCCGCATCGTCGGCGCGGACCAGACCCGGGAGATCAAGGGCGCCGACCTGATGGTCTCTGTTATCCGGTCGCAACTCAATCTGCCGTGATGGTGTCGCTCGCATCACGCTAAGATCACTGTCATGACACACGACCCGCGTCACGCCCTTGAGCGTCTCATCTCAGCCTTCGAAGAGCACTATGTCATCGCCCGGCAGGGGGAGGACGCCGATGAGGAGTCGCTGGAGCACGCTGAAGAGCGTCTGCGAGACGCCTTCTTCACCTACGACGACGAGCTGTTCACCCAGTTCGGCGTCGAGCTCCCTTTCGACATGTTTGTCGATGACATGGACGACGACGAGGACGAGTTTGATGAGGATGACGACGACGGCGATGATGACGATTTCATTGACGTTGATGATTGATCGTCGACTGTGAGACCGTGTGCGGGGGCCGACTCAGTCGGCCCCCGCACTGTGTCAACGATGCGAAAGCCGATCGGGCGCCCCGATCAACGGACTGCGACCTCGTCGAGCACCTGGCGGATCGGATCGGGCAGCGGCGCACCCGTGTCGAGGAGCTGCTCCAACTGACGCAGCGAGCGCGGACCGATGATCGTCGCGGAGACGTCCGCGTGGTCGCGCACCCAGGACAGGGCGATATCCATCGGCGTGCGGTCGAGGCCCTGCGCCGCTCGGACGACTGCTTCGAGAATCCCCGCGTAGTCGTCGGTGAAAAAGGGCAACACCGTCGCCACCATGTGCGGCGATGCGGCACGTGAATCCGGGGGAGTCGAATGCCTGTACTTCCCCGTGAGAACCCCACCCGCCAGCGGTGAATGAGCGAGGATCCCGACGCCCCGTTCATGCAACTTCTCCCGGTAAGTGGCGGACTGGGCCGCAGATAAGAGTGACATCTCGATTTCGGCGGCTGCAGGCGTCGGCCCGCCTGTGAGGAACTCTCGCGTCAGGGCGACGGCACTCTCCCACATCGGCCAATGTGATAGTCCGATGTACAGGGCCCGGCCGGACCGGTGAGCCGCTTCAAGGGTATTGAGGGTCTCTTCAAGGGGCACCGAGGGGTCGTATTCGGCGAGCCACAGGTCGACGTAGTCGGTGCCGAGGCGGGCGAGGGAGTCATCGAGAGAGCGGAGCATGTCTCCGCGCGCGCCCGTCGAAGTCCACGATCCGGTCGGCTCTCGGCGGGAGGCGCCCCGCCAGGCGAGGACGACCCGATGGCGTCCGATGCGTTCGAGGGCGGAGCCGATGACATCGGGGGCCCTGCCGTCGCCGTGAAGCGGAGAGCCCTCGACGAGTGTGCCGCCGACATCGACGAATGCGGTGAGCATGTCGCTCGCTTCAACTGGATCTGTGTCCCTGCCCCATGTCAGGGTTCCCAGGCCCAGATCGGAGACCCGCAATCCACTGGAACCGCATTGGCGCTGCTGCATGCCCACAGCCTAGCCCCGTGCCGTCGCGCATGACATATGGCACTCCGATGGTGACTCGGGCGTGCTTGCCCGTACAGTGGCAGGCATGACGTGGTTTGATGCGATTCTTCTCGGTCTGCTCCAGGGGCTCACGGAGTTCCTCCCGATCTCTTCCTCCGCACACCTGAGGATCTTCGGCGAACTCTTCGGAACATCCGACCCGGGTGCGGCTTTCACCGCTATCACCCAGATCGGCACCGAGTCCGCAGTTGTCATCGTGTTCTGGCGGGATATTGTGAGGATCATCAGCCGCTGGGCGAGATCCCTTCCTTTCATCACGGGCCCCGCACGGGTAGAGTCCTCGGATCCTGATGCGCGCATGGGGTGGATGATCATCGTCGGCTCACTGCCGATCGCAATCCTCGGACTCGCGCTTGAAGACTGGATCGATACGACATTCAGGAACCTGTGGGTGACTGTCGTGATGCTCGCAGTGTTCGCCATCCTCCTTGGAATTGCAGATCACTATGCGCGCCAAGAACGCACCCTTGACCGGATGACGTGGAAGGATGCGATCCTCTACGGTTTCGCTCAGGCCGCCGCGCTGATCCCCGGGGTGTCGCGCTCTGGCGGGACCATCACCATGGGGCGCGCGCTCGGCTATACGCGCGAGGCGGCCGCCCGCTATTCCTTCCTCCTCGCGATGCCCGCAGTGTTCGCGTCCGGCTTCTACAAGGTGTACAAGGTGTTCTCGGGCGGCGACCACATCTACGTCGGCCCGACGATTGCGGCGACCATCATCGCATTCCTCGTCGGCTGGGCGGTCATCATCTGGTTCCTCAAGCTCGTGTCCACGAAGTCCTACAGGCCCTTCGTGTGGTACCGGATCGCCTTGGCCGTGGTCGTTGCCGCTCTTCTCGCAACAGGCGTCCTCACCGCGACCTCCACCGTCTCAGTCTGATCAGCCCGCTCAGCCGACCCGCGTCGATAACAGCCACTCGAAGCCGCCTTCGGGCGGGGCGGGGGTCTGCCCGTCGAAGAGCGGGCACATCGATTGGACGCCGCACCAATTGCACAGGGGGTTGCGCCGGGGTTCGAATGAACCGCGACGGGCGTCGGCCTCGATGCGCTCCCACAGCCCAGTGATTTGATCGGAGAAACGGTCGATGTCATCGGGGGTAGGATCGAAGGTGAGGACCCGTCCCGCTTTGAGGTAGAGCAGCTGCGTGCGCGCGGGCAGCCTTGATGTCAAGGACAGCAAAAGGGCGTAGAAGCGCATCTGGAAAAGCGCCTCGTCCTGGAATCGCGGCGACGGGGCCTTGCCCGTCTTATAGTCGACGACCCGCAACGCTCCTGAAGGGGCTGCATCGATGCGGTCGATGAAACCGCGCAGCCGGATGCCGTCGGGGGTGATGGCGTCGATGAGTTCCTCGCGTGCGGCGGGGGAGAGCCATTGGGGGTCCTCAATGGCGAAGTACGAGGTGACGACGTTTCGCGCGGAGGACAGCCACGAGTCAGTGTCAGCGCGATCGGAGAACAGGTCGAGAACCTGTGGATTGTCCCGGAGGGTGCGCGTCCAATGGTCGTCGAGGAGGGCGAATGCGGCCTGCGGTGTGCGTTGGGCAGCGTCGAGGTCGAAGAGGTGCTCGAGGACGGAGTGGACGAGGGTGCCCAGCGCGGTCGCCCGCGTGGGCGGTTCTCGAATGCGATCGACGACGTGAAGCCGGTATTGCAGGGGGCAGCGCTCGTATTCCTTTGCACGCGAGGCGGATAGGGCGGGCGCCTTGCGCCCGCGGGCGCTGCTGGCCGAGATTGGGGCATCGGTCGGTTGGGGGTTCATGGGTCAACGCTAGCGCGCACCTGTGTCGTCTGCGGATCATCCATAGGCCGGCGAGCCGGGCGCGATAGAATGCGGAGACGATGAGCACTAGTGATAACTCCGCGTCTCCTCCCGCCCCGATCGGCCAACAGAATAGGCGGGGGCCATTCGCCGAGGGCGATCGAGTCCAGGTCCGGGATCCGAAGGGCCGCTTCCACCAGATCATTCTGGTCCGTGGAGGCCGCTTCCAGTCGAATCGGGGCCAGTTCGAACACGACGACATCATCGGCAAGCCCGATGGTCAGATCATTACGACCGACGAGGGGCGCCAGTTCCAGATCCTGCGCCCCCTCATGGTCGACTACGTCATGTCGATGCCGCGCGGCGCCGCCGTCGTCTATCCCAAGGATGCGGGCGTCATCACACATATGGGCGATGTCTTCCCCGGAGCGACCGTCGTCGAAGCGGGTGCCGGATCCGGTGCGCTGTCGATGGCGCTGCTCAATGCGGTCGGACCCAATGGGCGCCTCATCTCCGTTGAAAGGCGCGAAGAATTCGCCGATATCGCGCGCGCGAATGTCGAGCTGTGGTTCGGCGCCCCCCATCCCGCCTGGGATCTGCGCGTCGGAGACCTCGACGACGTGCTCGCCTCCCTCGAAGAGGGCAGCGTTGACCGCATCATCCTCGATATGCTCGCCCCCTGGGAGAACATTGATGGGGTGTGCCACTCCCTCGTCCCCGGCGGAGTCCTCGTCTGCTATGTCGCAACAGTCACCCAGCTGTCCCGCCTCATCGAGGACCTGCGCGGAGCCGACTGCTTTACCGACCCCATCGCCTGGGAGGACATGCGCCGCGAGTGGCACGTTGATGGGCTCGCCGTCAGGCCCGAGCACCGCATGGTCGCCCACACGGGTTTCCTCGTGATGGCGCGCAGACTCGCCCCCGGCATCGCCTCCCAAGAACGATCGACGAGACCCGCGAAGTCATCGGAGGGGCTCGGCGGACAGTGGGATGACGAGGACGACTGGAACGAGCGCGCCGTCGGGGTGCGCACGGCCTCCGAAAAGAAGCTTCGCAAGGTTCGCCGCGATGCGACGACGACAGCCGACACTTGGGTAGAAGGCAGAGGAGACGGCGATGAATGATGAGACGCAACAGCCGCGCCTTGAAGAGATGCAGCGCCTCGTCATCTCACTCGAGGAGAAGAATGAGAGGCTGTCGAAGGCGTTGACGCAGGTGCGCGGCCAGGTTGTGAAGATGCAGGCGCAGTTGCACGAGGTCACTCGTCCTCCGCAGACGCTCGCCATGTTCATCCGCGCCGACGTCTCCATGCGCCAGATCGAAGCCGTCGTCAACGGTCGGCGCATGCGCCTCGCCGTCTCACCCGACCTCAACCTCAATGCCCTGTCCTATGGGCAGTGGGTCCGCATCGACGACTCATTCGTGGCCGTCGCCCCCGACAGGTTCCCCAGAACGGGCTCCATCGCATCGATTCTTGAACTTGTTGGAGACGACCGGGTCCTCATCACGGGCGAGGCTGGACAAGAGCACCTCCTCACGCTTGCGGGCCCCCTGCGTCACGGGAACCTGCGCCCCGGGGACTCACTCATGGTGGACCTGCGTTCCGGAGTCGCCATCGAGAGGATCGTCCGCTCCGATGTCGAACAGCTCTTGACCCCCCAGACGCCCGACACGACCTACGCCGATATCGGCGGCCTCGACTCGCAGATCCAGCAGGTCCGCGACACCATCGAGTTGCCCTTCAAGCATCCCGAGCTCTACCGCGCCTACGGGCTGCGCCCGCCCAAGGGGATCCTCTTGTACGGTCCTCCCGGATCGGGCAAGACACTCATCGCCAAGGCGGTTGCGAACTCCCTGTCTCGCAAGGGGAGTGGCACGAAAACGTACTTCCTGTCGATCAAGGGCCCCGAGCTGCTTAACAAGTTCGTCGGCGAGACCGAGCGCCAGATCCGCGCGATCTTCGCCCGCGCTCGCTCGCTGGCCGCGGGGGATGTCCCGGTCGTCATCTTCTTCGACGAGATGGAAGCCCTGTTTCGCACCCGCGGTACCGGCGTGTCCAGCGATGTCGAGACGATGATCGTCCCCCAACTCCTCGCCGAAATGGACGGCGTGGAAACCCTCGACAATGTGGTCATCATCGGCGCATCCAACCGCGCCGACATGATCGATCCCGCCGTTCTGCGTCCCGGGCGCCTCGACGTGCGCATCCGCGTCGAGCGCCCCGATCGTGAGGGGGCCCGTGACATTTTCACGAAGTACCTGACGGTGGATGTGCCCGTCCATGAGCAGACGGAACGCGAATCGGTGGGCTCTGCAGGAGCGATCGATGCCATGATCGATGCCGCCGTGGACCGGCTCTTCACCGAGAACGAGTCAACGGCCCTCTTCGACGCGACCTTCGCATCGGGCAAGACCCGCCGCATCCACCTCGCCGATATCGTGTCGGGCGCGATGATTGCGGGCATTGTCGAGAGGGCGAAGAAGCAGGCGATCAAAGCCTCTTTGACGACCGGCGAATACGGCCTCACTCTCGACCATGTCCTTGAAGGAGTCGACGAGGAGATGCGTGAGTCGATCGAATTGGCGGCGACCTCCTCGCCCGACGACTGGGCGCGCACCATCGGATTGCGCGAAGAAATCGTGGCGATCAAGCCGCTGGAGGCATAGCGCATGAGAGTCATCGGAACCGAAACCGAATACGGTATCTACCGCCCGGGCGACCCCTGGGCGAATCCGGTCGCCCTGTCGACGCAGGCGGTGCGCCACTACGCCGACATGTCGAGGGCTGCGACCCCGACCCGCGACCAGCTGCCTGTCAGGTGGGACTACACGGCGGAGGATCCGCTCAATGATCTGCGGGGCATGCGCATGGCGCGTGCCGCCGCCGACCCCTCCCTCCTCACCGATGATCCCTACCACCTTGCCCCATCGGGAGGATCGGAGCGCATATCGCGACCCACCCCTGAAGAACTCGCCCTCCCGGCGGCGACGGCCGCGGTGCTGACGAATGGGGCGCGCCTCTACGTCGACCACGCGCACCCGGAGTATTCGGCCCCGGAGACCCTCGGCGCCCTCGACGCGACGCTGTGGGACAGGGCGGGCGAAGTCATCGCCCGGCGGATCATGGAGGCTGCGGCGAGCAGCGGGGAGGGCGGCATCGTCCTCGTCAAGAACAACACCGACGGTAAGGGCGCGGCCTATGGCACGCACGAGAACTACCAGATGCGCCGCGACGTCGACCTCGACGACATCATCCGCGGACTCACGCCCTTCCTCGTGACCCGTCCCGTCATCTGTGGCGCCGGACGCGTCGGCATCGGGCAGAAATCGCAGATCCCCGGCTTCCAGATGTCCCAGCGCGCCGACTTCGTCGAGAACGAGGTCGGTTTGGAAACGACCTTCAACCGTCCCATTATTAATACCCGCGACGAGCCCCACGCGAACCCCGCCAGGTTCCGCCGCCTCCACGTCATCGGCGGTGACGGCAATATGTTCGACTGCTCGATCCTGCTCAAGATCGGCGCGACCTCGCTGGTGCTGTGGGCGATCGAACAGGGGATCGGGCTCGAGTGGGATGCGCTGCGCATGGACGACCCCGTGCAGGAGACCTGGAATGTCAGCCACCACCCCGACCTCGACCACAAGATCCAGACCGACGGGGGAGGCTCCTACACGGCCGCGGAATTCCAACAGGTCTACCTCGATCTCGTGCTCGCCGCCTACGAGCGTTCGGGACTAGAGCCCGATGAGGTCGACCGGCTCGTTCTCGACATGTGGCAAGACGTCCTCGACCGCATGCGCGCCGACCTCTTCTCCGTCGCAGCCGAGGTCGAATGGGTCGCGAAGTACCAGCTGCTGTCGCGCCAAAAAGAACGCGCGGGCCTTGAATGGTCCGATCCGCGTCTGGTTGCGATGGACCTGCAGTGGGCGGATCTGCGCCCCGATCATTCACTCGCCCTCGCATTGGGTGGGGCTGGGAGGATCAGACGGCTCTTCACCGACGAGCAGGTGGAGGAGGCAGCGGATAAAGCGCCGACGAATACGCGCGCCCACGCGAGAGGCATGGCCGTCGCCCAGCGCCCGGACCTCGTCAAAGCCTCGTGGACGTCGATCGTCATCGACCCCGGTCACGGCGATCTCATCCGCTATCCCATTGCCGACGCACTCGACACGCGCCCCGTTTCGTGAAAGCCTACGGGCCGACGCATCAGGAGGAACTCATGGATATCACACAGCTCTTCGCCCCGTCGGGCGACGATGACGACGTCGAATCGCGCGACGAGGCGGGACAGGTACAGGCCAGGGCGCAGTCCCTCGACGATCTGCTCGACGAGATCGACACGGTCCTCGAAACGAACGCCGAGTCCTTCGTCCGGGGCTTCGTCCAGAAGGGCGGCCAGTGAGGTGAGGCGCCGCGTCGTCGGAATTGAAACCGAATACGGGCTGATGGCGGCGACCGATTCGGGTTCCGCCTCCTCGATGGATGCCGAACACGCCGCGCGTCAACTCTTCGACCCCCTCGTGCGGCGGGGCAGATCCTCGAACCTGTTCCTGAGAAACGGCGGTCGCCTCTATCTCGATGTCGGCGCGCACCCCGAATACGCGACCGCTGAATGCGACCGCCTCGAAGACCTCCTCGCGCAGGACCGCGCCGGATCGGTGATCCTCGCCGAGTTGGCGGTCGAAGCGGATCGTTCCTTCGCCCAGATCGGTGCTCCCGACCGCCTCCACCTCTTCCGCAATAACCTCGACTCGCGGGGCAACTCCTGTGGGTGCCACGAGAATTACCTGCTCCACCGGCGCCGCGACTTTAGGCAAGTTGCCGACGCTCTGCTGTCCTTCTTCATCACGCGGCAGATCCTCGTCGGCAATGGGTGGATCCGCAAGGGAGCGGGGGGAGCGGCGCTGTGCTTCTCTCAGCGCGCCGAACAAATGTGGGACGGGATCTCATCTGCGACCACGAGGACGCGCCCCATTATCAATACCCGTGACGAACCCCTCGCGGATTCGGCTTCCTACCGGCGCATGCACGTCATCGTCGGCGATACGAATGTCGCAGAGCCGACTACCGCGTTGAAAATCGGCATGACGCAGATGCTCCTGCAGGCCCTCGAGGACGGCATCCATATCGGTGATCTCACTCTCGTCGACCCGATGAGCGCTATCCGCGAGATCAACAAGGACCTGACGGGGACGGTGGAGGTCGATTTGGCCGATGGGAGGACGATGACCCCGGTGGCGATCCAAAGGGAGATCAGATCCCGCGTACTCGCCGCCATCGACGAGTCCGAACTCGACGACATCCACCGCTACGTCGCAGACTTGTGGGAGCGCGGGCTTGATGCGATCGAATCGGGTGACTGGTCGTCGATCGAGACCGAACTCGACATCGCCATCAAGAAAACGCTGTTCGAACGCTATATGGCGAAGACCGGCGCTTCATTGGCGGACCCCAGGACCGCCAGGCTCGAATTGTCCTATCACGACATCACTGCCGCCGGATTGGCTCCGCGCCTGGAGGAGGCGGGCATCATGAAGCGCCTGACCTCACTCGGGGATGTGGAGCGTGCACTCACCCGCGCTCCCGCGTCAACGCGCGCGCATCTGAGGGGCCGCATCATTGCGGCCGCCGAGGACGCCCGCGCGGATCTCACTGTCGACTGGGTCCACGTCCGCCTCGACGACCAATCCACCGCGCCCTTGTCCCTCAACGACCCCCTCGCCTTCGAGGACCCCCGGGTCGATGAGCTCATTGAGAGAATCCAGCGCCAGTCCCCGGTCCTTCCCGCATGAGCCACCACGCGCGCGCCCGCACGGTGCGGAGGATCGGCGGTCAGCGGATTGCCGCCTGGATCGGCGCGGCCGTGGTGCTGATCGCCCTCATCGCGGGGATCCTCATCTGGTCCCCGTGGTCCGCCGACACTCCAGACGCCACCCCCGGGCAGGTCACGGGGGCCCTCGATTCGGTCGCGGTTTCCGGGCGCGTCGGGGCGACCCCCGTCGTTGATATTGAGCGCGACTTGGAGGTCAACTCCCTCAAGGCCAGGGCCGTCGAGGTCGGCGAGGGCCGCACGATCACCGAGGGCTCCCCGGTGCTGTTGTCCATCACGACCTTCGATGGGACGACGGGGGAGAATCTGTCGCCCGATGGAAGGCCCGACCTGGTTGTGGGGACTGCGACTGAGGAGCGCCTCGGCTCTGGCCTCGCCCAGATCGTCATCGGACACACCGAGGGGACCCGGCTGCTGGCCCTCCATCCTGTCGACACGGCGTCGGCGAAGACACGGATCGAAGTCAATGTGGTCGACATCCTCGGGACGATCGCCTACGGAGCCGAGGAAGCCGATGCCGATTCGGGCGCACTCCATGTGGCGATGCGAGACGAGGGTCCGGTCATCACTCACGCGCAGGAAGTCCCCGGAGGTTTGACGACTCAGACCCTCATCAAGGGAGATGGCGTGCAATTGCGCGACGGCGATCAGATCGTCGCCCAATTCACCGTCGTCGGATGGACCGACGGCGTCGTCAGGTCATCGACGTGGCAGACCGGTATGCCCGAACTCATCGTCTTGTCTGATGCAATGGTGGGCCTGCAAGAGGCACTGGTCGACCAGCGGGTGGGATCTCGCCTGGCGATCTCCATCCCCCCTGATCTGGCAACGGGGGACGACACGCTGTGCGTCGTCATCGACCTGCTCGGAACCGAACCGGGTTCGCGCCAGGGAGCATCCGGGGGCTCTGCGGCCGAGCAGTCGTCCTGAGGCGCATTGCCGCAATCCGGCGTCAAATGACCCCGTGTCCGCACTCGCAGTAGGATTCCGCTATGGCTGTCGCACTGCGCATCATCCCCTGCCTCGACGTCGATGCGGGGCGCGTCGTCAAAGGCGTCAATTTTGAGAATCTCCGCGATGCTGGGGACCCCGTGGAATTGGCGCGCCGCTACGGCGCCGAGGGAGCCGATGAGATCACCTTCCTCGACGTGTCGGCTTCCGCTCAGGGCAGGGCGACGATGCTCGACGTGGTGTCAGCGACCGCGGAACAGGTGTTCGTTCCCCTGACAGTGGGCGGGGGCGTGCGCAGCGTCGACGACGTGGCGCGCCTGCTCGCACGCGGTGCTGATAAGGTCGGCATCAATACCGCTGCGATCGCGGATCCCTCCCTCATCTCGCGGGTCGCCGACCGATTCGGCGACCAGGTCCTCGTCCTCTCCGTCGATGCGCGCCGCTGCACGGGGGATAGGCACACCGAATCGGGCTTCGAGGTGACCACCCACGGTGGAAAGCGCTTCACCGGGATCGATGCCCTCGAATGGGCGACTCGCGCCGAGAGCCTCGGCATCGGCGAGATCCTGTTGAACTCCATGGACGCCGACGGCGTGCGAACCGGTTTCGACATCGACATGCTCACCATGGTCCGAGCAGCGGTCTCCGTACCGCTCATCGCCTCGGGCGGGGCGGGCGCCGCCGCCCACTTCGCCGCCGCCGCCGCGGCCGGCGCGGATGCGATCCTCGCGGCCTCGGTCTTCCACTTCGGCGAGGTCACGATCGCAGAAGTGAAATCCGCCCTCGACGCCGCCGGATACCAGGTCCGCATCTGAACGATCCCGCGCCGACGCCTGACCCTGTGGGACACTGGGAAACATGCTGAGATGGCTTACTGCAGGTGAATCCCACGGCCCGTCCCTCATCGCGACGATTGACGGCGTTCCCGCGGGAGTGGCGATTCAAACGGCGACGATCGAGAAGGCACTGGCCCGCCGCCGACTCGGCCACGGCAGAGGGGGTCGCCAGTCCTTCGAGAAGGACCGCGTACGCATGCTCGGCGGTATCAGGCATGGATTCTCCACCGGCGCGCCCATCGCCGTTGAAATCGCGAACTCCGAATGGCCCCAATGGCAGACCGTCATGTCGGCGGACCCCGTGGACCCCGCCGATCTTCTCATCGATGCGGGCACCGGTGACGAGAGGGAAATCGCCCGGAACAAGCCTTTGACGCGTCCGCGGCCCGGTCACGCCGACCTTGCGGGGATGATGTCCTACGACCTTGCGGAGGCGCGGCCAGTCCTCGAGAGGGCGAGTGCCCGTGAAAGCGCCGCCAGGGTAGCACTCGGAGCAATCGCAGAGGCCATCGTCGACCAGGTCGCCGGCATCCGGCTCGTCAGCCACGTCGTCCAGGTGGGCGCCCTCCGCGCTGACACTGCACTTCTTCCCGTCCCCGACGACGAGGATGCCCTCGATGCTTCACCCATGCGCACACTCGACGCCGAACTCTCCAACCGTTTCGTCGAACTCGTCGATGAGACGAAGAAGGCCGGGGACACGATCGGCGGCGTCGGAGAGGTCGTTGCATGGAATGTCCCCATCGGGCTGGGGAGCCATGTGCAGGCCGATCGTCGCCTCGATGCGCGTCTCGCGCAGGCGATCATGTCGATCCAATCCGTTAAGGGCGTCGAAATCGGCGACGGTTTCGCACAGGCAGCCCTGCCAGGTTCTCGCGCCCACGATGAGATCATCCGCGGCGACGATGGTCATCTGACTCGCTCATCGAATCGTGCGGGCGGCATCGAGGGCGGTACCTCCAATGGTCAGCCGATCGTTGTGCGTGCAGCTTTCAAACCGATCTCCACCGTCCCCAAGGCGCTGCGTTCGATTGATCTGGCGACGGGCGAGGAATCGGTGGGACTTCACCAGCGATCCGACACCTGCCAGGTCGTGCCCGGTGCGCTCATCGCGCAGGCGGAGTGCGCCCTCGTCCTCGCCGATGCACTCTTCGCGCATGCAGGCGGCAACTCTGTGGGGGAGATGCGTCGCAACCTGCTCGGATACCTCGAGCGCGTGGGAGAGCGCATATGAGCGCCGATCTTGCCCTCCCGGTGTTCCTCATCGGTCTTCCAGGTGCGGGCAAAACGAAGGTCGGTAGAATCCTCGCTCAGCTCCTGGGGGTCCCTCACGTCGATACGGATAGCCTCATCGAGGCCGACACGGGGATGCCGATCACGCAGATCTTCGCCGACGAGGGCGAAGTCTCCTTCCGCGCCAGGGAGGCTCGCGCGGCCGCGGAGGCGGCCCGCAGGCGCGCAGTCGTTTCCCTCGGCGGGGGAGCGGTCGTCTCTGAGGGGGTCAGGGACATTCTCAAGGACGCCTGCGTCGTCTATATCGACGTCGACCACGATGAACTCGTGCGCCGGGTCTCTCGCAAGAACCACCGTCCGCTGCTGAAGGACGATCCCGCGGATGTGCTCGCCCGACTGCGCCGCGAACGCGATCCCCTGTACAGGCGGGTCGCGAGCGTCATCGTGTCCTCCGATGACGGTCCGGCGCAGGACGTTGCAGAAAGGATCTCTCAGATGGTTGCACCCGAACGCCACTCCATCACCGTTTCCGGTGATCGGCCCTATGAGGTCCTCGTGGGGCGTGGTTTCGGCGCCGCGTCCGTGCTCCCGGCCCTGCGCGCCGATACGACCAAGGCGCTCATCATCCACGCCCGCCCCGTGACGGAGTACGCCCGCCGCCTCGCCGAACAGCTGAGCGCGTCAGGCCTTGAGGTCCGCGTCGAATCCCATCCGGATGCTGAGGCGGCGAAGAGCCTCAATGTCGTTGAGCGCCTCTGGGATGCTGCGGGCGAGATGCGCCTTGGGCGCGCCGATGCGGTGATCGCCATCGGCGGCGGCGCCACGACCGATATGGCCGGATTCGTCGCCGCGACATGGCTGCGCGGGGTCGACCTCGTCAACATCCCGACGACGCTGCTCGCAATGGTCGATGCCGCCGTCGGGGGGAAGACGGGCATCAACTCCCGGTCGGGCAAGAACCTCATCGGCTCCTTCCACCCGCCTGTACGGGTGCTGTGCGATCTCAATCTGCTTGCGACCCTCGACCCGAAGGACCTGTCGGCAGGCCTCGCGGAAGTCGTCAAATGCGGTTTCATCGAGGACGGGGAGATCCTCACGCGAGTGTCGGGCGCATCGCGGGACGAACTCGCAGACCCGTCGTCCGATGCCCTCCTCGACATCATTACCCGTGCGATCGCAGTGAAGGCGAAGGTCGTGGGGGAAGATCTCACGGAATCGGGGTTGCGCGAGATCCTCAACTACGGCCACACCTTCGCCCACGCCATCGAACGGCATGAGGACTATACGCTGCGCCACGGGGAGGCTGTCGCAGTGGGCTGTGTCTTCGCCTCGGAGCTTGCTCGTGATCGCGGTCTTCTTGGCGATGACGAGTGTGCGCTGCATCGGGAGCTCTTCGCCAAAGTCGGACTGCCGATCTCCTATTCGAGGGCCCGACTCGACGACCTCGTCTCCATCATGCTCTCCGATAAGAAGGTGCGGGCAGGAATATTGCGCTTTGTACTGCTTGACGGGCTCCAGCATCCGATCGTTGTGCCCGTGGATCCGGCGGAGTTGTCCGATCCGGCGCGCCGGATCGGAGTAAGTGGTGAATGAGGCCCCGCTCCTCATCCTCATCGGAGTGGCGGGCGCGGGCAAGACGACGGTGGGGCGGATTCTCGCCGACCGCTACGGCCTGCAGCTCATCGAGGCGGATGACCTCGTCGGCGAGACCGCAGGCGTACCGATCGGGGAGCTCATCATCGGGGCTGATCCGCGGCTGGAGGATCTGCGGCGCCGGGCCGCGCGCACTGCGCTTGCAACTCCGGGTGCGATTGTGACACTCGGGGCATCGCAGCCGAGCGATGAGGACACCCGCGATGCGCTGGAACGGGCGAGACTCCTCGGCGCGCGAGTCGTCGAGCTGTATGCCGATACGGCTGAGGTCGCCAGGCGCGAGGGACTCAACCGTCCCCGCTCTGTCGGACTGGGGGCGCCACGCGCGATGCTGTCGCATATGATCGCCCAGCTTCACGAGCTCTATGGGGCTGTGGCGGATTCATCAGCCGATACGCGGGGGAGGACCCCCGTTGACGTCGCCATTGAGCTGGCGCGTGAGTGTAGACTGGCGGGCGATTCTATACAACAAGAGTGAGGTATATCTGTGGCAACGACGAATGATCTGAAGAACGGCCTTGTCATGGTCATCGACGGCCAACTCTGGCAGGTCGTCGAGTTCCAGCACGTCAAGCCCGGCAAGGGTCCGGCATTCGTGCGCACCAAGATCAAGAACATCCTGTCCGGCAAGATCGTCGATCGTACGTTCAACGCGGGTCTGAAGATCGAGACCGCGACCGTCGACCGCCGGGACATGACCTACCTCTACCAGGACGGCACCGACTACGTCTTCATGGATCAGTCGACCTACGAGCAGATCAATGTCCCTTCGGAGATAGTCGGCGATGCCAAGAACTTCATGGTTGAGAACCAGGACGTCATCGTCTCCCAACACGATGGTTCTGTGCTGTTCATCGAACTGCCCGCGACGGTCGTCCTCGAGATCACTCATACCGAGCCCGGCCTTCAGGGTGACCGCTCTTCTGCGGGTACCAAGCCGGCGACTCTCGAGACCGGTTACGAGATCCAGGTACCGCTGTTCATGGAGCAGGGCACCCGCGTCAAGGTCGACACTCGTGATGGCTCCTACTCCGGTCGCGTCACTGACTGATGTCACGCAAATACCGCTTTACGTCGCGCACCAAGGCGCGCAAACGGGCGGCAGATGTCGTCTTCGAGGCGGATCAGCGTGGAATGGGCCGCAACCCTGATGTTCTGCGCGATCTGCTTCGTCAGCGCAAGGTCGTCACCGCCGCGCAAACGCCCCTGCCGGATTACTCGGTTCAGATCATCGAGGGCGTTGCGGATCATCTGCGTCGGATCGACGACCTCATCGCCGCGCATGCGAAGGTGTCGGGCCTTGATCGGATTGCCGCAGTGGACTTCGCCGTCATGCGGGTCGCCGTATGGGAGATGCTTGTCAATTCCGATGAGGTCGCGCCGATCATCGCGATCGATGAGGCCATTTCGATCGTCAAGTCGATTTCGACCGACGCGTCGCCGAACTTCGTCAATGCCGTTCTTGATGCGATCCGTCGTGATCTCGAATCGCCTGCGTGGTCGCGCAGAACCTCTGACGAGGCCGACGAGGTGGACGATCCGGGAGGAGAGCCCCTCGATGAGGAGCCTCTTGAGGAGGCCGACGACGAATCCGATGCGGATGAGATGACGACTGAGGAGATGGAGGAGCTCGACGAACTCCTCGACGAGTACTGAGGTGCGCAGAGGCGGTCCACGGGAGTCCCCGTGGACCGCCTCTTGATATCCCTCACTGTGTCTTGAACCGACGGGCACACGACGACTAATGTCGTTGACATTAGATGTTGGGTGTTGACTAGCGCAAACAGGTGTGCTGCGCGCTGCGAAGAACGAGGTGTTGAACGATCATGCCGTTGCCGGGAGTGAACCGATTGACTCTGCGCGAACAGGTGTACATGACCCTGCGCTCCGAGATCCTCGGGGGGCGCCTCGCCGCCGGGACTCGCCTCGGCGAGGTCGACCTCGCCGAGCAACTCAATGTCTCCAGGGGGACGGTGCGCGAGGCGCTGCGCCGTCTCCAACAGAGCGGACTCGTCGAGGGCGAGGATCGCGTCGGATTGCGCGTTGCGGAATTCTCCTCCGCTCAGCTACGAGAACTCTTCGATGTCCGCGCCGCATTGGAGGCGCTCGCCGCCGAGACGATCGTGCGCTCCGGCCGTGGGGGCGAGGCTGCCGACATGCTGGAGAAGAGGCTCCCCGCGTTCCCCGAGGGCGTGTCCGTGAGGGAGCGCCTCGATGTCGACCTCGGCTTCCATGAGGCGATGTGCGAGGCCTCGGGTAATGCGATGCTGCTCGCCATCTGGCGCGAGTTGCAGGACCGCATGCGCGTCGCAGTGCTGTCGCGGTCGGCGGGCACTGACACTGGGCTCATGGACTCGAGTTATCACATGCCGATCGTTGAGGGACTGCGCAAAGGCGACCCCGACGAAGTGAAAGCGACTCTCGTTGAGCATATGCGTCATGCGGGGGAGATCTGGGCGGCGAAGAGCCCGGATGCTCAGACTCGTCAGGAGTGATTCGAATTGTGTGATGCGGGGTGCGGGGCCATGCCTCGCACCCCGCATCCCCTGTGAGCGAGGTTGAGCGCACCGGGACCTTGGACCTTTTTCGGCTTTCGCTGTGAAGAGGCGTGAGAACTGTGCTGTTGTGTAGATACTATTGTATTGACAGTCAGGTGATGACTACCTACTGTTAACAATTACAGGCGACGGCGCCTGATTTCACAACAAGGTGGAGAATTACCATGAGCTACGGCACTGGTGTTGGACAGCGCACGGCTGTTGTTACAGGGACATCATCACTGAAGGGGATCGGGTATCAGACCGCCCTGCGATTCGCTCGCGAAGGTTGGGCAGTCGCGATGCTCGACATTAATGAAGAGGGGGCGAAAGAGGCTGCCGCCACGGTAAAGGCCGAGGTGCCCGATGCTCCCGCCGAAGCATTCACCGTCAATGTCGCCGACCCCGAGTCGGTTGCGGCGGTCGTGGAAGCGATCACGGCATCCGACCTGCCGACGGTGGGCGCTCTTGCCAATATCGCAGGCATCCCCTCGCCGAAGGGCTTCCTCGAAATCTCACTCGAAGAGTGGAACCGCGTCCTCGCCATCAATCTCACTGGGTCCTTTTTGCTCGCACAGGCGCTCGTTCCCCTCATGATCGAGGGCGGCTACGGGCGTGTCGTCAACACATCCTCCGTCACCGCCCAGCACGGCGGGGGCGTCTTCTCGAAGACGTCCTACGCGGCCGCCAAGGCCGGCGTCCTCGGCCTCACGCGCGGTATGGCGCGCGAACTCGCCGAATACGGCATTACCGTCAACGCAGTCGCACCGGGCGTCGTCAATACGGATATCCGCACCGGTACGACCGAAGAGACGGAGAAGGCCCTCGCCGAGGCCGTCCCGCTCAAGCGCCAGGCTGAACCCTGGGAGATCGCCGCACTGATCTGCTGGCTGAGCTCTGAAGACTCGGCTTACATCACCGGCATCACCCACTCCATCAACGGTGGCGCCTACATCTGCTGATCGATTCCCCACAACCCCGACACACAGCAAAAGGAGACGATGCATGTTTCACCGTAGAAACATCGTCCGCGGCATGACCGCAAGCATCGCCGTCATTGCGCTGCTCACCGGATGTGCGGGGGGCTCTGGCCCTCGGCACACCGACAGCATCCGCATCATTTTGGGGCACGGCGCCGCCCCCGGCAACCCGCGCTCAGAAGCAGCATTGAAGTTCGAAGAACTCGTCGAGGAGAAGTCTAATAACACGATTGACATCCAGATCCTTGGCCAGGAGACTGTCGGCTCCGACACCGAGATGATGGTCTCTGTCGCCGCCGGTACCCTCGATATGACGATCAACTCCCAAGGCCCCTTCGCGACTTACGTCCCCGAAGCGGCGCTCATCGGATTGCCCTTCCTCTTCGAGAACTCCCAGCACGCCTACTCCGTCGTCGACTCCGACGAGATCGAGGGCTTCCTCGCGACAGAGGCGGAGAAGAGCGGGTTCCATGTCCTGGGGCTTTGGGACAACGGCATGCGAGACCTATCGAACTCGAAGCGCGAGATCAACTCGCCGGAGGACCTGTCGGGTCTCAAGATCCGCACCCCCGACGACACGATGACGATTTCGATCTTCAACCAGCTCAATGCGAATCCGACACCGCTGGCCTTCGGCGAACTCTACCTCGCGCTCAAGACCGGTGCCGTTGACGGGCAGGAGAACCCGGTTGTCAACATCAAGAGCTCCAAACTCAACGAGGTTCAGCCCTATCTTGCGGTCACCGGACACAAGTACGAGTCGAACCCCTTCGTGATCTCCACCCAGCGCTGGGCCAGACTCACCGATGAGCAGCAGTCGATCATCCAAGAGGCAGCAGATGAAGCGCGTGATTACCAGCGTCAACTCATGAGTGACCAGACCGCTGAGATCTACGCGGAGTTCGAGGACGCACTCACCGTGACCCACCCTGCCAAGGAAGCGTTCCGCGAAGCGACCGCCCCCGTCTACGACCAGTGGGAGGCGAAGTTCCCTGAGTTCTTCGCACTCATCACCCAAGCCGCCGACGCCGAGCGCGTCGACTACGCTCAGAAGGAGTGAGCAATGACTGACCCTCGCAACCCGGATGCGCCCGCACAGGGCGCCATCATCACCGAAGAGGACATTGCCGCCCTTGATACCCAATCAGTTCTCGACGAACCCCTTGAGGCGACCGACCCTGTCAACGCCGTCTTCTTGAAAGTCGCCGCGTGGGCGGCGTCCGCGCTGACGATCGTCATGGTCGTCCTCGTGACCCTCTCGGTCATCATGCGTTACGTCTTCAACGCGAGCCTCGACCTGGCCTCCGAAGGGCCGAGCTACTTCCTCCCGTGGCTCATCTGTGCCGGGGCAGTCGTCGCTCAGGCCCAGATGGCGCATGTCGGCGTGAACTTCTTCCTCGAAAAACTCTCGGGGAAGGCATTCCAACGGATGTCCGTCGGCATTTGGATCTTCATCACGATCCTCATGGCCTACATGACCTACCTGGCCGCCTACATGATCGGCCCCATGTCGCAGCAGATCACGCCGATCATGGAATGGCCTCAACTCGGGAGTTTCGCCGCTTTCGTCGTCATGACGGCATGCCTGTCCATTCAGGCTGCTGCACGCGCATGGTTCTTCTACAAGAACGGCGCCATCCACAGCATTGATGCAGGCTCCGATATGACTCCGGAGCAGGCAGTTCAGGAGGTTCACGGTGTTTGAGGTCGCACTCGCCATCATTGTCTTCGTCGGACTCCTCCTCCTCGGAGTCCCGGTCGCCTTCTCGGTCATTGCAGGTACCATCGTCGGTCTCTTCGCCATCGGCTCGCTGCCGATGGAAGCCCTCGCCCAGCAGTCTTTCGCAGGCGCAACCGACTACTCGATGCTCGCCATCCCCTTCTTCATTCTGACCGCCGACCTGCTCTTCTCGGGCAAACTCGGCGCACAGGTGATCGGTCTGGCGACACGACTCGTCGGGCGCTTCCGCGGAGGCGTCGGCATGACGTCGGTCCTCACCAACGCGGTGTTCGCAGGCGTCTCCGGTTCAGCCGTCGCCGACGCAACCGGCCTGGGCAAGGTCATGATCCCGTGGACGAAGAAGCTCGGCTACCCCGCGCAGTACGCGGCAGCGGTTAACGCATCATCCTCGGTGCTCGGCGTCATTATCCCGCCGTCGATTCCGATGATCCTCTTCTCGGCGGCCTCTGGTGCATCAGTCGCCGCAGTCTTCAACGCGGGCCTCGTTCCCGGCATCGTCATGGCGGTCTGTCTCATGTTCGCTTGCTGGTTCATCGCCTGGAAACACAACTATCCCCGGGTCCGCGCCAAACTGACCCTTAAGAAGCTCCTCATCGACTTGCTCATCGCAACACCAGCTATCCTCATTCCCGTCGTCCTCATCCGAGTCTTCCTCTTCACGGGAACGGCGACGGTTACCGAGGTGTCGGTGCTCGCCGCGGTGTACGCGATCCTCATTCGCGTCACCATGTACCGCGATTTGACGTGGAAGTCCTTTAAGAGGTCGATGGCGGAGTCGGCAGCATCGACTGCAGTCGTCATGGTGCTCATCATGTTCTCCGCAGCACTGTCCTGGCTGCTCACCATCCAAGAGGCCCCGCAGAAACTCGCCACTGCACTGCTGTCCACGACGGAGAACTACTACCTCATCGTGTTGTTCATCGTGTTCATCCTGATCATCACAGGCATGTTCCTCGATATGGCGCCCGCCATCCTGCTGCTCACTCCGGTTCTCATGCCCCTGGCATCGGCGATCGGCATGAATACCATCCACCTTGGCATCCTCATGGTCTGCACCCTCGCCATGGGCCTATACACCC
Source organism: Actinomyces mediterranea (assembly GCF_900155595.1). Classification (GTDB taxonomy): domain Bacteria; phylum Actinomycetota; class Actinomycetes; order Actinomycetales; family Actinomycetaceae; genus Pauljensenia; species Pauljensenia mediterranea. Next base: position 453,130 of record NZ_FTPB01000004.1, on the reverse strand, counting down.
CGCCGGTCGGGACAACGCTCTACATCTCAGCCGGTATCGGACGCGTGGGAATCAACAAGGTAACGAGGGAACTGCTCTTGTTCTACGCCCTCATCATCGCATTCGTCCTTACCGTCGCCTATCTTCCCTCTCTTCTCATGATCCCGTCCGGGGGCTGACTCGCACCCCGACCCACCTCACTATCCCGACTCACACACTATACGGAAGAAGCGAAACCCACCATGGTGCAAAGCGTTACCACTGAAGAACTCAAGGAGCGCGCCAAGCAGCTCCGCAAGACAGCGGTCCAAATGATCTACGAGGCACAGTCCGGCCACCCCGGCGGTTCACTCTCCGCGGCGGACGTCGTGGCCAACCTCTACTTCCGCGAAATGCGATTCGACCCGTCGAACCCCAAGTGGGAGGATCGCGATCGCTTCGTCCTGTCGAAGGGACACGTCGCCCCGATCGTTTATGCCGCCCTCGCCATCACCGGTTTCGTCCCGATGGACACGATCCACACGCTGCGCAAGAAGGGGTCGCCCTTCCAGGGGCACCCCGATTCGAAGAAGTGCCCGGGCATTGAGATCTCCACCGGATCCCTCGGACAGGGCATTTCGACCGCCGTCGGCATGGCCATCGGCGTCAAGCGCGACGGACGCGATTCGCGGGTCTACACCCTCGTCGGCGATGGCGAGACCCAAGAGGGTCAGGTCTGGGAGGCCATCCAGTGCGCCCACACCTACAAGCTCGACAACTTCACCGTCATCATTGATGACAACAACCTCCAGATCGACGGCCACTGCGACGAGGTGAGCCCGAACCTCGACTTCGTTGAGAAGCTCGAAGCATTCGGCTACGACGCGGTCGAGATCGACGGCCACGACATGCAGGCGATCTCCGACGCCTTCGATCGCTTCCGCGAGATGAAGAACGGCAAGCCCAAGGGCCTCGTTCTCAAAACCATCAAGGGCAAGGGCGTCTCCTACATGGAGGACGTCGCCGGATGGCACGGGGCTGCTCCCAATACCGAACAGTACGAGCAGGCGATGGAAGAACTCGAGAAGGGACTCGACCGATGAAGTACTTCCCCAACTACGACGACAAGACCCCCACCCGCGCGGCCTTCGGCGAAGAGATGGTCGAGCTGGGCAAGGAACGCCCCGAGATCTTCGTCGTCGACTGCGATATCGCGAAGTCGTGCGGTACCACGAGGTTCTCCAAGGAGCTTCCCGACCAGCACGTCAACGTCGGCATCGCCGAGCAGAACGGTGCGGGCGTCGCAGCGGGCCTCGCCACCACCGGCAAGATCCCCTTCGTCGTCACCTACGCGGTCTTCGGATCCCTGCGTATGGGCGAGCAGATCCGCCAATCGATCTGCTACCCCAAACTCAATGTGAAGATCGCCTGCTCCCACGGCGGACTCACCCCCGGCAACGACGGCGGATCCCACCAGGCCATCGAGGACATGGGCACGATGCGCGGCCTGCCGGGAATGACCGTCGTCATGCCCGCGGACGCGAATGCGACGAAGAAGCTCGTCCGCGCCGCAGCCGACTGGGTCGGACCGATGTTCCTGCGCTTTACCCGCGATGCGATGCCCGCGATCTACGGTCCCGACGAGGAGTTCGAGATCGGCAAGGCGAAGGTCCTCAACGAGGGCGGCGACGTCGCGATCATCGCCAACGGCGACACCGTGCGCCTCGCGCTCGAAGCCGCTCAGATCCTCGAAAACGAAGGCATGTCGGTGCGCGTCGTCGACATGCACACGATCAAGCCGCTCGACGTCGACGAGGTCGACACCTGCATTACGATCGGCCGCATCGTCACTGTCGAGGATCACACCATCCTGACCGGCCTGGGCGCCGCGGTGTCGCAGGAGGTGGCCGCCAAGGGCGGCGCCCTCGTGCGCCAGATCGGCATCCGGGACCAGTTCGGCCAGTCCGCCCCCTACCAGGATCTCCTCGAGATGAACGGCATCACCGTCGACGGCATCGTCGCTGCCTCGCGCGAACTGTTCGCCTGACAAGAAATCGAGCCTCCAGCCCGGTTCCGCTCCTTCCCTCCAGCTGTTTCTCCAGCCCGGCGGGAGGCGAGAGCGGAGCCGGGCCGGTTCGCGTCAACGCGCCGCATCGGGGTGATGAGGCGCACTATTCCGTCGTGTGGATGAATGGTCGGACGGGGTCTCGGGCACGTGTACCCTTGAGCGCGGAAGCATTCCTTTAATGACCGTCCGGAGAGGCGGGGAAGGAGATCCTCATGGGATCAGTGCATTCAGCCATCGAACGGGCCCGACGGGGCAGAGAGGTCCTAGGTGGCGACGATATCGCCCGCTCCCTCACGCGAATAGCCTTCGAGATCATCGAACGCAATTCGGGTGGAGAAGACCTCGTCATTGCGGGCATCCCGACGCGCGGCGCGATCCTGGCGCGCAGACTCGTCGACAAGATCAGGCAAGTGGGCGGCCCCGACTCGGACCTCGCCATCATCGACACGACGATGTTCCGCGATGATCTGGGCAGACATCCTCTGCGAACCCCGCACGAGACGGTGATTCCCCCGGCTGGAGTCGACTCGCGCACGATCGTCCTCGTCGACGATGTCCTCTACACCGGGCGCACCATTAAAGCCGCTCTCGACGCCTTATCCAGAATCGGGCGCCCGCAGGCCGTCCAGCTCGCCGTCCTCGTCGACCGCGGCCACCGGGAATTGCCGATCCGCCCCGACTACGTCGGCAAGAACCTTCCGACGTCGCGCAGCGAGACTGTGACGATCTTGCTCGAAGAGACCGACGGCCGCGACGGCGTCCTGCTGGGAAGGAATGACTGACATGAGCCTCGACCACCTCATCTCCATCCGCGACCTCGAATACCGCGAGGCGATTCAACTACTCGACACCGCCGAGCAGATGGCGGCCACCCAATCCCGCAGGGTGAAGAAGCTTCCCACATTGCACGGGCGGACCGTCGTCAACCTCTTCTTCGAGGATTCAACGCGCACCAGGCTCTCCTTCGAGGCAGCGGCCAAGCGCCTGAGCGCCGATGTCATCAACTTCTCCGCGAGGGGCTCATCCGTTTCCAAGGGGGAGTCCCTCAAGGACACCGCCCTCACCCTGCAGGCGATGGGGGCGGACGCCGTCGTCGTGCGCCACTCCTCATCGGGCGCCGCCCACAGGCTCGCTCACGCCGGATGGATGAACCTGCCCGTCCTCAATGCGGGCGACGGCACCCACCAGCACCCCACCCAGGCCCTCCTCGATGCGATGACCCTTCGGCGACACTTCAAGCGCAACCCTGCCGACCCGGGCGTCGAACCGCTCGCACCGGGAACCGACCTGAGCGGCGCGAGGGTCGTCATCGTCGGAGACGTCCTGCATTCGCGGGTCGCGCGCTCCAATGTTGATCTGCTTACCCTTTTGGGCGCGAAGGTCACCCTCGTCGCACCGCCGACCCTCTTACCGGTGGGGATCGAGAACTGGACGTGCGACATCGACTACGACCTCGACCGCGCGATCGCCCAAGAGCCCGACGCGGTGATGATGCTGCGCGTCCAGCGCGAGCGCATGAGCGCCGCCGGAGGCGGATTCTTCCCCTCGCCCGGCGAGTACCACACGGCATACGGATTGCACCGCCAGCGCTTTGAATCCCTGCCTGACGACTGCCTCGTCATGCATCCCGGGCCGATGAACCGCGGCCTCGAGATCAGTGCCGAAGCCGCAGACTCGCCGCACTCCGTCGTCGTTGAACAGGTGTCCAACGGCGTCTGCGTTCGAATGGCAGCCCTCTACCTCCTGCTCGCACCGGAAGGAAGCCCCCGTGACTGAAACAACCGAGCGCACCACGCTCATCGCATCCGCAGACATCCTCGGTGAGGGCCGCGCCGATATCCTCATCAAAGGGTCCACGATCGTCGCCATCGGCGACGAGGCGCGATCAGGCGCAACAGGCGCCGATGTCATCGATGCCGACGGGCTTATCGCACTGCCCGGCCTCGTCGATATCCACACTCACCTGCGCGAACCGGGACGCGAGGACGCGGAGACCATTGAAACGGGTACGCGCGCGGCCGCCGTCGGCGGATACACCGCAGTCCACGCGATGGCGAACACCACCCCAGTCGCCGACACCGCATCGGTCGTCGACCAGGTGTGGGAGATCGGACGCGAATGCGGATGGGTGGAGGTCCGCCCCGTCGGCGCCGTCACCGATGGGCTCAAGGGCACACACCTATCCGCCATGAGCGCGATGGCGAATGCCCGCTCCCAAGTGCGGGTCTTCTCCGACGACGGCATGTGCGTCTCCGACCCGGTCCTCATGCGCCGCGCCCTCGAATACGTCAAGACCTTCGGGGGAGTGGTCGCACAGCACTCCCAGGACCCGCTGCTCACCGAGGGCGCCCAGATGAACGAGTCCCCACTGTCGGGCGAACTCGGCCTGGCGGGGTGGCCGGCAGTGGCCGAAGAGGCAATCATCGCGCGCGACATCCTCCTGGCCAAGCATGTCGGATCGCGCCTGCACGTCTGCCACCTGTCCACTGCGGGCTCCGTAGAGCTCATCCGCTGGGGCAAGCGCATGGGCGTGGACGTGACCGCGGAGGCAACACCGCACCACCTTTTCCTCACGGAGGACCTCGCCTCCTCCTATGATCCGCTGTTCAAAGTCAACCCTCCGCTGAGGACCCGCGAGGATGTGGATGCCGTCCGTGAGGGACTCGCCGATGGAACGATCGACGCCGTCGGCACGGACCACGCCCCGCACCCCCTCGAGGACAAGGACTGCGAATGGCAGGCCGGCGCATTCGGTATGACGGGGCTGGAGACATCACTTCCCATCCTCATTGAGACGATGGTCAACACCGGCAGGATGACGTGGGCGGATATTGCGCGCGTATTGTCCACCACACCCGCGAGGATCGGGCGCGTCGCCGCACAGGGGCAGGGGCTGACGGTCGGGGCGCCCGCCAACATCGCACTCGTCGACCCGAGCGTGCGCCGCGTCATCGACCCAGCCGTCCAATGGACCCGCTCAACGAATTCACCTTATAAGGGCATGGAACTGCCCGGGCAGGTCCTCTTCACCTTCTACCGGGGCGAGACGACCGTCCGCGATGGCCTGCCGATTGCGAAGGAAGACCGCTGACATGTCAGATGTTGCTCTACTCGTTCTCGAGGACGGCACAGTATTCCAAGGGCGCGCCTGGGGCACAAGGGGGCGCACCCTCGGCGAGATCGTCTTCTCGACCGCCATGACGGGCTATCAGGAGACCCTCACCGACCCGTCGTACCACCGCCAGATCGTCGTCATGACGGCGCCCCACGTCGGCAACACCGGCGTCAACGACGAGGATACCGAGTCCTCGAAGATCTGGGTCGCGGGCTTCGCGGTCCGAGACCCCGCCAGGCGGGCCTCCAATTGGAGAGCCCGGCGTGAACTCGAGGACGAACTCATCGACCAGGGCATTATCGGTATCTGCGATGTTGATACCCGCGCCATCACTCGCCACATCCGTTCCTTCGGGGCGATGCGCGCCGGTATCTTCTCCGGAGATGCTCTTCCGGCAGGTGCGGAGCACCTCGGCGAGCAAGTCCGCGACGCCCTCATTCGGATAGTCGTCGATCAACCGTCGATGAGTGGAGCCGCCCTCGCCCGGGAGGTGTCCACCCCGCACTCCTATGTGATTCCCGCCGAGGGGCTCGATGAGGGCGCAGAGCCAATCGCACGCATTGTCGCAGTCGACTTGGGCATTAAATCCCGCACGCCCGAACAGCTCGCCGCCCGGGGAATTGACGTCCACGTGGTGCCGCAAAACGTAACCTTCGCCGATATCCAGGCACTTGAACCCGATGGGGTGTTCTTCTCCAACGGACCCGGCGATCCTGCCGCCGCTGAGCACGAGATCGCTGTGCTGCGCGCAGTCCTCGATGCGGGCATCCCCTATTTCGGGATCTGCTTCGGGCATCAGCTCTTCGGGCGGGCGCTGGGATACGGCACCTACAAACTCGATTTCGGTCATCGCGGCGTCAACCAACCGGTTAAGGACCTGGCGACGGGACACGTCGAGATCACCTCGCATAATCATGGCTTTGCGGTCGACGCCCCCATCGGGGAGCCGTCGATCGCCCCCTACGACTCTGGTCGTTACGGGCGGATCGCCGTCAGTCATATCGGACTCAATGACGGCGTTGTCGAAGGGCTGCAGGCTCTCGACATCCCCGCATTCTCCGTCCAATACCACCCCGAAGCAGCAGCGGGCCCTCATGACGGCGAACACATCTTCGACCGTTTCCTCGCCATGATGCTCGCTGTGAAGAAGGAGAACTGATGCCGAGACGGAACGACCTGTCATCGGTCCTCGTCATTGGATCCGGTCCGATTGTCATCGGACAGGCATGCGAATTCGACTATTCCGGCACCCAGGCCTGCCGCGTCCTCAAAGAGGAGGGTCTGAGGGTCATCCTCGTCAACTCGAACCCCGCGACGATCATGACCGACCCGGAGTTCGCCGACGCCACATACGTCGAGCCGATTACCCCCGATGTCGTTGCCTCCATCATCGCCAAGGAGCGCCCCGACGCGATCCTGCCGACGCTGGGCGGCCAGACCGCGCTCAATACGGCGGTCGCCCTGGCTGAGCGCGGCATCCTCGACGAATACGGCGTCGAACTCATCGGAGCATCGATCGATGCGATTCGTGCGGGTGAGGACCGCGACGAATTCAAAGAGGTCGTTGAGCGCTGTGGCGCGCAGGTCGCGCGCTCCTTCATCGCCCACAGCATTGAGGAGTGCCACACTGCGGCCGCCGAGCTCGGCTACCCCCTCGTCGTACGCCCCTCCTTCACCATGGGCGGGCTGGGCTCCGGTTTTGCCTACACCCCCGAAGACCTCGAGAGGATCGCGAGTCAGGGCCTGGCCGCTTCCATCACGAATGAGGTCCTCCTCGAGGAGTCGATCCTCGGATGGAAGGAATACGAGCTCGAACTCATGCGCGACAAGGCCGATAACGTCGTCGTCGTGTGCTCGATCGAGAATGTCGACCCGGTGGGTGTCCACACCGGCGACTCGGTGACCGTCGCCCCGGCGCTCACCCTGACCGATCGGGAGCTTCAACGCCTGCGCGACATCGGCATCGCCGTCATCCGCGAAGTTGGCGTGGACACGGGCGGCTGCAATATCCAATTCGCCGTCCACCCCGAGACCGGACGGGTCATCGTCATTGAGATGAATCCCCGCGTCTCACGCTCCTCGGCCCTCGCGTCGAAGGCGACGGGCTTCCCGATCGCGAAGATCGCGGCGCGCCTCGCCACCGGATACACCCTCGACGAGATCCCCAACGACATCACGGGTTCGACACCCGCATCCTTCGAGCCAACCCTCGACTATGTCGTGGTGAAAGTTCCGCGCTTCACCTTCGAGAAGTTCCCGCAGGCGGACCCGACACTGACGACTTCGATGAAGGCCGTCGGCGAGGCAATGGCGATCGGACGCAACTACACGGAGGCCCTCCAAAAGGCGCTGCGCTCCATCGACAAGGGCGGAGTGCAATTCCACTGGACCGGTCCCGTTCCCACTCCCGAGGAGACGCGCGACCTCATCGAGGCCGCGAAGACGCCCTCCGAGGGACGATTCGTCCAAGTGCAGCAGGCGATCCGCGGCGGCGCATCACTCGAGGAACTCTTTGAGGCGACGAGTATCGACCCGTGGTTCCTCGACCAGATGCTCCTCCTCGACGAGGTCGCGACCCGTATCGCCGAGGCTCCGGCACTGGGGCGCGATGTCCTCATGGAGGCCAAGCGTCACGGCTTCTCCGACCGGCAGATCGCCGACATCCGCTACCTGTCGGAGACGACGGTGCGCGAGGTGCGCGGTGCTTTCGAAATCCATCCGGTCTTCAAGACCGTCGACACCTGTTCGGCGGAATTCGCTGCGAAGACGCCCTACCTTTACTCAACCTACGACGTCGAGAACGAGGTCGCCCCGCGCGAACGCGAAGCGGTCATCATCCTGGGCGCCGGTCCCAACCGCATCGGTCAGGGAATCGAATTCGACTACTCGTGCGTCCATGCGACGATGGCGCTGCGCGATCATTTCGAAACGATCATGATCAACTGCAACCCCGAGACAGTGTCCACCGACTACGACATCTCGGATCGACTGTACTTCGAGCCGCTGACACTGGAGGACGCACTCGAGATCTACCGCGCCGAATGCGCTGCGGGCCCCGTCAAGGGCGTCATCGTCCAACTCGGAGGCCAGACGCCGCTGTCACTCGCGGATGAGCTCCAAGCCGCGGGCGTCCCGATCCTGGGCACCGGCCCGAAGTCAATCGAGTTGGCGGAGGACCGCGAAGAATTCGGGAAGGTACTCGCCGACGCGGATTGTCCCTCACCGGCTCATGATGTCGCGCATTCACCGACACAGGTCCACGAGGTGGCGGCCGCCGTCGGCTTCCCCGTCCTCGTCCGCCCGAGCTTCGTGCTCGGCGGCCGCGGAATGGAGATTATCAACGATTCCGAGGGTCTCGCCTCCTACCTCGATAGGGACGATCTCGACGCGCTCTTCGAGCGAGGCCCGCTCCTCATCGATCGCTTCCTTGACGCCGCCATTGAAATCGACGTCGACGCCCTCTACGACGGCACCGAACTGTTCATGGGCGCCATCATGGAGCACATTGAAGAGGCGGGCATCCACTCCGGGGATTCGGCGTGTGTGCTGCCCCCGATGACGCTGTCGGTCCGCGAAGTCGAGCGGATTACCGCTTCGACCGAGGCGATTGCCAAGGGCATCGGGGTCCGGGGCCTCATCAATATCCAATTCGCGCTCCTGTCCGACACCCTCTACGTCATCGAGGCGAATCCGAGGGCATCGCGCACCGTGCCCTTCGCCTCGAAGGCGACAGGGGTGGCGCTTGCGAAGGCCGCGGCGCTCATCCAGGTGGGGGAGAGTATCGAGTCCCTGCGCGCCGCCCACGTGCTGCCCGCGCACGACGCGCGCGTCATCTCCGACGGTGGAGCGATCTCCGTGAAGGAGGCGGTCCTGCCCTTCCGCAGGTTCAGGCGTGCCGACGGCTCCATTATCGATACGATTCTGGGACCCGAGATGCGCTCGACTGGCGAGGTCATGGGCATCGATCGTGATTTCCCGACCGCCTTCGCCAAGTCCCAGTCCGCCGCTTTCGGCGATCTGCCGACCGAGGGGAATGTTTTCATCTCCATTGCGGACTCCGATAAGAGGGCGATCGTCTTCCCGGCGGCGCGCATGGCGGAACTCGGCTTCCACATCATGGCGACTGCGGGTACCGCGTCGGTGCTGCGCCGCAACGGTATCGAGGCGCAGGTCGTGCGCAAGTCCTCCGAGGGTCGGGGCCCTGATGGGGAGCCCACCGTCGTGGACCTCATCAACGACGGGCTCATCGACATCATTGTCAATACTCCGCAGAAGTCGTCGAATCGCCACGACGGGTATCAGATCCGCACGGCGGCGACCTCGCAGGACAAGACTATCATCACGACCCTGCAGGCCTTCAACGCGGCGGTCCAGGCGATCGACGTCCTCCTGCGCGGCCCGTACAGGGTTCGCCCCCTCCAAGAGTGGGATGCGAAGCGGGCGGTGGCCAGATGACGACACGGGGCTTCGGCGACCGCCTCGCCGCATCTATGGACGACCACGGGGCGATCTGCGTGGGTATCGACCCGCATCCGGGGCTCCTCGACGCCTGGGGCCTCCACGATTCGGTGGACGGCTTGAGGTCGTTCAGCCTCACCGTGGTCGACGCACTCGGCGGGCGGGTCGGCGCTTTCAAGCCGCAGGTGGCATTCTTCGAGCGCTTCGGGTCCGCCGGAATAGCGATCCTCGAAGAGGTGATCGTCGCATGCCGCGAGGCGGGGAGCCTGTGCATCGTCGACGCCAAGCGCGGCGATATCGGGTCGACGATGACCGGCTACGCGCAGGCCTTCCTCGCCGATGACTCGCCTCTGGCCGGAGACGCCGTTACCCTGTCGCCTTACCTGGGGGTCGGTTCGTTGCGTCCCGCGCTCGACATGGCGGCTGCGACGGGCAGGGGAGTCTTCGTCCTCGCACTCACGTCGAATCCCGAGGGGGCGGAGGTCCAGCATTCGCGTGACGCTGGGGGAGAGTCCGTCGCCGCCGGAGTGGTCCGCAGCCTCGGGGCCTTCAACGCCTCGTGCCCTTTCGATCGCCTCGGCCCCGCCGGTGTCGTCATCGGGGCGACCGTTGGGGGCGCGGTGCGCGATCTCGGAGTGGATGTGGGGTCGCTCCACGGGCCGATCCTCGCTCCGGGAGTCGGCGCTCAGGGCGCGGGACCTGCGGATATCGCCACTGTTTTCGCAGGTGCGCGCTCTAGCGTGCTCGCCTCCTCGTCGAGGGCGATCCTCGCTGCAGGGCCTGAGAAGAAGGGCCTTCTAATGGCCTATGACGAGGCCGTCAAGGGGCTGATCGACTAGGCGAGACGAGTGCCCGTTTTCCCTTCACGCGTGCGATCTCGACGATACACTGCGAGCGGGAACACATCCGATGTGAAGGAGAGTACAGCTATGGCGCTACCCCATCTGACGCCTGAACAACGAGCAGAGGCCCTTGAGAAGGCGACGCGTGCGCGCAGGCGCCGCGCCGAGGTCAAGACGCAGGTGAAGAACCGCGAGTTGAGGCTCTCCGAGGTCCTCGACCTCGCCGAATCCGATGAAGCGATTGCAAAAATGCGAGTGCAGTCGCTTCTCGAGTCTTTGCCCCGCGTCGGCGTGACCACCGCCGCCGCTCTCATGGAGGAGTACAATATCGCGTCGACGCGCCGGATCCGCGGATTGGGCCACGTCCAATGTGAGGCCCTCGTCGCCAGATTCGGTTGAATCGTGCCGTAGTGGCAGGATGTCTCCATGGAGACTCCTCGACTGACAGTTCTAGTCGGCCCCACGGCAGTGGGGAAGGGCACCGTCGTTCATGCGCTGCGCACCCGTCACCCTGAACTGGTGGTGTCCGTGTCGGCGACGACGCGGGCGCCACGCCCCGGGGAGGTCGACGGCACCCACTACCTCTTCCTCTCCGATGAGGAGTTCGACCGGCTTATCGCCACGGATCAGATGCTCGAATGGGCGACTGTTCACGGGACGCACCGTTATGGCACCCCCCGGGGTCCCGTGGATCGTGCTCTCGCGCAGGGGCGCCATGTGCTCCTCGAGATCGATCTGGTCGGCGCCCGACAGGTGAAGCGGACATTCCCCGACGCCCGCTTCATCTTCCTCGCGCCGCCTTCGTGGGACGCCCTCGTCGAGAGGCTCGCGACGCGGGGAACGGAGGATGAGGAAGAGCGTTCGCGCAGATTGGCGACAGCGCGGATCGAGATGGCCGCGGAAGACGAGTTCGACGTCACTGTGATCAATGACGACCTCGATGTCGCGGTGGCGCAGCTGGCTCGCATCATCGGCCTGGAGTAGACTGCCTCCGGTGGCCGTTCGGTCGAGATAGTTCAGGAGGAACCGCATGTCCGGAATCGTCGCACAGCCTGAGGGCATCACATCACCACCGATCGATGACCTGCTTGAGCACGTCGACTCGAAATACGCTCTGGTGATCTTCGCTGCGCGTCGCGCCCGCCAGATCAACTCCTACAACCTCCAACTCGAACAGAACATGATCCAGTTCGTCGGACCGGTGGTGGACACCCAGCCCGACGAGAAGCCTTTGGCCATTGCCCTGCGCGAGATCAATGAGGGGATGCTCACCCTCGAAGCAGATGAGAAGGCCTGAGTAATATGTCCCGGACGATCATCGTCGGGGTCAGCGCCGGAATCGCCGCCTATAAGGCGGCGATTCTTGTACGCGAACTCATCCGCGCCGGTCACGATGTGCGTGTAGTCCCCACCCCCAGGTCCCTCGACTTCGTCGGCGCCGCAACATGGGAGGGCCTAACCGGTCGTCCCGTCCATGCGACGCCCGCGGACCAACCCGGAGGCGACCACGTGGAACTCGCGCGCATCGCAGATCTCATCGTGATCGTGCCCGCCACAGCTGATGTCATTGCCCGCGTGCGCGCCGGACTGGCCGATGATCTCCTGACGGCGACTGTTCTCGCCTCCCGCTGCCCGCTCGTCATCGCGCCCGCGATGCATTCGCAGATGTGGCTCAGTGCCGCGACGCAGGACAATATTTCAGTTCTTTCCTCCCGGGGCGCGACGATCGTCGGACCCGCGAGCGGCGCCCTGGGGTCCGGGGATTTCGGAATCGGACGACTCATTGAGCCCGAGGAGATCGCCGCACGGGTACTGTCCATTCTCAATGCCCCGCGCGATCTTATGGGACGACGCATTCTCGTCAGCGCGGGGGGTACCCATGAGCCCCTCGACCCGGTGCGCTTCATCGGCAACGTGTCGTCTGGACGCCAGGGGATTGAGATTGCGCGAGCGGCTGCGGAGCGGGGAGCCGAGGTCACCCTCCTCGCCTCGAATGTTGAATCCTCGCTCCTAGCGGGGCTGGGCGATACCGTCACAGTCGTCGATGCGCCGAGCGCCTCGGATGTGGAGCGCGAAGTGATGAGCCGCCTCGCATCCGCCGACGCCCTCGTCATGGCGGCCGCAATCGCGGACTTCCGTCCCGCGGTCGTAGCGGGGGAGAAGATCAAGAAAGATCCTGAAACGAACGACGCCCCCGTCATCGCTCTAGAGAGGACGGCTGACGTCCTCTTCGAGGCGTGTCGACATCCGTATCGACCCCCAGTGGTCGTCGGCTTCGCGGCCGAAACGGGGGAGGACGCGCGCGTCCTCGAACTCGGGGCGGACAAGGCGCGCCGAAAGGGAGCGGATCTTCTCGCCGTGAACCGTGTCGGCGGCGGACTCGGATTCGGGGATGTCGCCAATGAGATTCACCTCCTCGATGCCACTGGCGCTCAGGTCGCACACGCATCGGGCTCGAAGCGGGAGGTCGCGCGCGCTCTGCTGGATGCAATTGCAGCGCGACTGAGTAGTATTGCTGAGTGACTTCTTCTCGACAGCTCTTCACCTCTGAATCAGTAACCGAAGGCCATCCGGACAAGGTATGCGATCGGATCTCCGATGCGATCCTCGACGCCCTCCTCGCGGTCGACCCCCGTGCCAGGGTCGCCGTTGAGACAATGGTGACAACGGGCCTCGTCCACGTCGCCGGCGAGGTGACGACCGACGCCTATGTGGAGATCCCGACGATCGTCCGCCAGGAGATCCTCGACATCGGATACAACTCGTCTCGCATCGGCTTCGACGGCGCATCATGCGGGGTATCCCTGTCGATCGATCAGCAGAGCCCCGATATCGCCGGAGGTGTGGATCGTGCCCTTGAGGCGCGCGAGGGAACCGCCCACGATGCGAGGGACTCTCAAGGGGCCGGCGACCAGGGCATCATGTTCGGTTTCGCCTGCGACGACACCCCCGATCTCATGCCTGCGCCGATCTGGCTTGCGCATCGCCTTGCCCGCAAACTCGCCTCCGTCCGCCACCGAGGCGAGGTCGAAGGCCTCAGGCCCGACGGCAAGACTCAGGTGACCCTCGCCTACGAGGACGGACGCCCCGTCGCAATCGACACTGTCCTCGTGTCGACCCAGCACGACGAAGACCTTTCACAGAGGGCGCTCGCCTCACTCGTGAGGGATCACGTCATCGCGCCGGTCCTCGACTCGTGCGGATTGGAACTGTCCACGGCGGACATGACGGTCCTCGTCAACCCCTCCGGGCGCTTCGTCCTGGGCGGCCCCGCAGCGGATGCAGGAGTCACGGGGCGTAAGATCATCGTCGACACATACGGCGGCATGGCCAGACACGGAGGAGGAGCTTTCTCCGGCAAGGATCCCTCGAAAGTGGACCGCTCTGCGGCATATGCCGCACGCTGGGCCGCCAAGAACGTCGTCGCCGCCGGACTCGCTCGCATATGCGAACTGCAGCTGGCCTACGCAATCGGTCGTGCGCGCCCCGTGGGCCTCTACGTCGACACCTTCGGCACGGGCACCGTCCCCGACACGACGATCGCCGACGCGATTCGCGAGGTCTTCGACCTCCGACCCGCGGGCATGATTGAAGAACTCGACCTGCTGCGCCCGATTTACCGCCAGACGGCGGCCTATGGACACTTCGGACGCGGGGGGCTTCCGTGGGAGCAGCTCAACCGGGTTGATCAGCTGATCGGAGCGGTGTCATGAGTTTCCTCACCGACACCCCGTTAGAGCCCGTCGATCAGCCCTGGCGGGCAAGGACGGCATCGGCGATGATCCTCTCAGGCTTCGCAGGCCTCGTTGCATCACTCATCTTGTCCATTGAAGCATGGCAACTCGCAAAAGACTCTTCCATGAGCTTCGGCTGCGACGTGTCGTCGCTGTTGTCATGTTCAGCGGTGGCGCTCACCCCCCAGGCTCACGTGCTCGGCTTCCCCAATGCATTCCTTGGGATCTTCTTCGGGGCCGTCGTCCTCACCATCTCCTTCGCGCTGATCACAGGCGTGCGATTCCCCCGCTGGTACATGATCGGGGCGAATGCGCTGTATACGATCGCGCTGGGTTTTGCACTGTGGCTGTTCTCGCAGTCCTACTTCGTGATCCACGTGCTGTGCCCATGGTGCCTGCTCGTACTCATCACGACCCTCATCCTCTTCGCGGGAATCACACGCATCAATATCCGTGAAGACGTGTTCCCCGTGTCGCAGTCGGTGCGCCACTTCGTGTCGAAGGGCTTCGACTGGTCAATCACCGGTTTGGCGGTCTTCATCATCCTTGCGATGATCGCGGCGCGCTACGGCGTCGAGCTGTTCACCTGAGTCCATCCGCGCAAACGACCGCGCGCCGTGGTCCAATAGAGGCATGGATGAACAGACGGCCTTAGACGGGTTGGAACCCCCTGGACTCCAGCCCGTCCCCGTCGCTCGCGTCATCGTCGACGTCGACTTCGCCCACCTCGACCGCCCACTCGACTACCTCATCCCCGAATCCCTCGTCGAGCGCGCCCTCGTCGGAGTCATCGTCCGGGTACCCCTGGCGGGCAAGATCCACAACGGGTGGATCGAGTCAGTGAGCCAGATGGTTCCCGAGCACAGGCTCCAACCGATCGCATCCGTCGTGTCCCGTGTCCCCGTGACGACACCGATGCTGCTCACCATCGCGAGGTCCATCGCGGATCGGCATGTCGCCACCCTTCCCCAGACCCTGTCCCTGGCGATCCCCGCCCGCCACGCAGGCCCCCCCCGCGCCGCCCGAGGGCACCGCCTGGGCGGATCACCGCAATGGGGCGCTGCTGTTGTCTCACCTCGCACACGGGGACGGTCCCCGCAGCGTGTGGAGCGCGCTCGGCCCCACCCGCGACGCCCGCCTCATGGAGCTCGTCCTCGCCACCAGGGCATCCGGGCGCAGCGTCATCGTCGTCGTCCCCACATCCCACCACGCGCAACTCATGCATTCCCTCATCGAAAAGACCATGAGCGAACCCGTGGGACTGTCCTCGTCCGACACCCCCGCGTCAGAGCGCTACCGCCTCCACCTCGACGCATTAGCTGGCTCGGTCCGCATCATCGTCGGCACGAGGTCCGCGGTGTGGACGCCCGCTAAGGACCTCGGCCTCATCATCGTGTGGGATGACGGAGACGATCACCTCCACGAATTGCGTGCCCCGCGCTGCGACGCCCTCGACGTGGCGGTCACCCGCGCTCACCTGGAAGGATGCGGCCTCGTTGCCGCAGGCTATTCGCGCTCGGTCAAAGCCCAGTCGCTCGTCGCCACCGGGTGGGCGGTTTCCCTCACGGACGACCATCCCATACGCCGCAGCCTCACCCCCTCCATCCGCGTCCTCGACGAATCCGACGCCGAGGCCGCGGGTCCCAGCGGACGTATGAGGATCCCTCCCCAGGTCGTCGAATTCGCACGCGGCTCCATGGCCGACGGCCCCGTCCTCATCCAGGTTGCCTCCGCCGGATACATTCCCGTCATCTCCTGCGACAGGTGCCATTCCATCGCACGCTGCTCCACCTGTTCGGGAACCCTGTCGGTGGGACCGGATTCGGTTGTGTCCTGTGAGTGGTGCGGGCGTGAAGTCAGCCAATGGCGATGCCGCACCTGTTCGGCGACGCGGATCCATCGGACGCGAATCGGCAGCGACCGCACGGGCGAGGAGATCGCCCGCACATTGAAATCGAACTCCGTACTCGTCTCCTCATCGACGCATAGGATCACGCGATTCATTGATGCGCGCCCGCAGATCGTCGTGTCGACGGCCGGAGCGGAGCCCATCGCCACGGGAGGATATGTCGCTGCCATCATCCTCGATACCCGTGCGATCGGCGGCCGACCCGAATTGTGGGCGCCCGAAGAGGCGATGCGGCGCTGGTTCAACGCGCTAGCCCTCGTCAGACCCGAGGGACGGGCACTATTCGCTGGCGGCGTTGAGGCGGTGATGGCGCAGTGCCTCATCCGTTGGGATCCTGCGGATATGGCGCAGCGGCTGTACGACGAACGCGCAGCCCTCGGCTTCTTCCCTGCGGCGATGATCATCGCCCTCGATGGGTGCCGCGAGGATGTTCGCGCCGTCGCCGAGGCCGCGAAGGCGGAAGAAATCGGCACCGTGGAGCGCGAGGCCGCAGAGGGGGAGCTCGGCGTGCGTACCCTCATCCGCGCGCCGAGGGAGCAATCGGGCGACGTGCTCAAGAACCTCGCCCGGGCGCAGGCGATCAGATCCTCGCGCAAGATGCGCCCGGTGAAGATCACAGTTAATCCTCCCGAGCTTTTCTGAACGCTGCCGCTCTCACTTAGACTGGCTGGGTGCGCATCGTCTTCGCTGGAACCCCCGCCCCCGCCGTCCCGACCCTCATGAGGCTCATCGAATCGTCTCACGATGTCGTCGCCGTGATCACGAGACCCCCGGCGAGGGGCGGACGGGGACGCTCCCTCGTGTCATCGCCGGTGGCGATCGCCGCCCGAGACGCTGAGATTCCCCTCATTGAAGCATCGAGTCTGAAGGGGGAGGACACGATCAGGAGGGTCACGGAGCTGAACGCGGATCTGGGAGTCGTCGTCGCATATGGTGCCCTCATCCCGCAGGCGCTTCTCGATGCTCCGCCTCATGGGTGGGTGAACCTCCACTTCTCGGATCTGCCGCGCTGGAGGGGCGCGGCTCCCGTCCAATGGTCCATCCTGTCGGGCGATGAACAGACCGCCTCATCGGTCTTCCAACTCGAAGCGGGGCTTGACACCGGTCCCGTCTTCTCAAGAATCCCCGTCACCATCGGTCACGAAACAGCCGGCGAACTACTTGAGAAGATGGCTGAGCTCGGGGCGGGTCAGGTCATCGGCGTGGTGGATGAGATCGAGGCGGGCACAGCCCGCGCAATCGCGCAAGACGAGGCCGATCCTCGTGCATCTCACGCGCGCAGGCTCTCCCACGAGGACGGATTCATCGATTTCACGCTCAGCGCAGACGAGGTCGATCGGCGTATCCGCGCCGTCACCCCCAACCCCGGGGCGTGGACGATGCTGCCCGATGGTAAGCGGATGAGACTCAGCACCGTCGAGGTGTGCGACGATTCGCAAACCCTTGAAGCGGGGAGCCTGCGCATCTCGAAGCGCAGTGTCGATGTTGGATGCTCCCAGGGGGCCGTCACCTTGGGCAGGGTGGCCCCCGCGGGGCGCGGGTGGATGGACGCCGCCGCGTGGGCGCGCGGCGCCCGACTCGATGACGCGGCGCGATTCGGGAAGGCGGGGGAGTAATGGCGACTCATCGGTATTCGGACGGGTATCGGGCTCGCACCGATGTCGACACCGCCCGCGTCATCGCCTTCGACGTGCTCTCCCAGGTGGAGGTCGACGGCGCGTTCGCGAATATTGCTCTGGCGAAGGCACTGCGCGCCGCCCGTACCTCCTCCCATGTCGATGCGCGCGACGCTGCATTCGTGTCCGAACTCGTCAATGGGACTCTGCGCAGCCAAGGGCGCCTCGACTGGGTGATCGCCCGCCACCTCACGCGCCCGCTGGCAGAGGTCGATCCCCTTGTGAAGGTTCTGCTGAGAATGGGCGCGCATCAGCTTCTCGACATGCGGGTGCCCGACCATGCGGCCGTGGCGACCAGCGTCGACCTCGCCCACCACCACCTCACCGACGGCCCGACCCGCATGGTGAACGCTGTGCTGCGCGCGATCATCCGCGAAGGAGCCGGAGCGATCAACATGGCGATCGCCCAGCTGGAGCCGGAGTCACTCCGACGCGCGGTGGAGACATCGCATCCCGAATGGATGGTCGATGCCTTCATGGACGCCCTCGCAGCCCACGGCTACCCGACATCTGAGATCGACGATCTGCTCAGGGGGGACAATGAACCGCCCGTGGTGACTCTCGTAGCGCGTCCCGGCCTCGTCGACCCCGCAGAGCTCGCCGACGAGGCGGAAGACATTCTCCGCACCCGTGTCGCACCGGGCATTGTCAGCGAATACGCTGTACTCATCGAATCGGGTGATCCGTCGAAGTTGGTGTCCATCCGCGAAACGAGAGCAGGAGTCCAAGACGAGGGCTCCCAACTTGCGGCACTCATCGCCGCCCACGCGCCCATTGACGGCCCAGACGGACTATGGCTCGACCTGTGCGCCGGCCCCGGCGGCAAGGCGTCTCTCCTGGCCGCTTCAGGTATACAGCGGGGGGCAAGGCTTATCGCCAATGAGCTGCACCCACACCGCGCCCGGCTCGTCGAGAAGGCATGTTCCGCACTCGACAATGTCGACGTCGTATCAGCCGATGGTCGCTCCTTCGGAGGATCGAACACCCCGTGGCCGCTGGGCTCCTTCGACAGGATCATCGTCGACGCGCCCTGCTCTGGTATGGGATCACTGAGACGACGCCCGGAGTCCCGGTGGCGGCGCAGCACCGAAGATCTTGACGAACTGACCGGTCTCCAGCGCGGCCTGCTCGATCGGGCGCTCGACCTCGTGCGCCCTGGCGGCATCCTCACCTACATCACCTGCTCGCCGCATGTGGCCGAGACCATCGACCAAGTGCGCCGCCTCCTCGACGGCGGGGGAGTCGAACTCTTCGACACCGTCGGCATCGCGGACACACTTACCCCCGATCCGCTCGACGTCCCCGCCGGGGCGGGACGAATCGGTGGACATGGTGGGCGCACTCTGCAGCTGTGGGAGCATAGGAACGGCACGGACCTCATGTTCATCGCCGCGATGCGTCGCCTGTGATCCCCGCGTCACCACCTCGGGTGATGCGACTAGGATGGTGGCCATGAGCGCAATCATCTCCCCATCCATCCTCAACTGTGATATTGCCGATCTGCGCGGAGAACTCGCGAAGATCTCCGGTGCCGATGTCGCGCATGTCGACGTCATGGACAATCACTTCGTGCCGAACCTGTCGTGGGGGCTGCCGGTTGTCGAAGCCGTTATCAAACAGGATGTTCTGCCAGTCGACGCGCATCTCATGATCGAGGACCCCGACCGCTGGGCGCCGTCCTATGCCGAAGCGGGCTGCCATTCTGTGACCTTCCACGCCGAGGCGGCTGCCGCGCCACTGCGTCTGGCCCGAGAATTGCACCGCATCGGCTCGAGGGTCGGATTGGGCCTGAGGCCCACAACCGATATCGCGCCCTTCGTCGATATCCTCTCCGAATTCGACATGATCCTCATCATGACGGTCGAACCCGGATTCGGGGGACAGAAGTTCATCGACTCGATGCTGCCCAAGATCCGGCGTACCCGCCAGGCGATCAATGCCGCGGGTCTGGAGGTCTCGATCCAAGTCGATGGCGGCGTGTCACGCGACACAATCGAACTCGCGGCTGAGGCCGGGGCGGATAACTTCGTCGCAGGATCGGCGGTATTCCGCGCAGAGGACGCATACGCGGAGGTCGAGGTCCTGCGCGAATTGGCGGCCGATCATTGCCACTGAGTCCCTCGCCGAAGCGCCATGCACGACTCGGCTTCGCATTAAGGCCGAGTCAATGGCATGATGAGGGCATGCTCCGGGGTCGGTGAAAGTCCGAGCCGGCGGTGAAAGTCCGCGACCCGCCCGTCGTCGGGCGGCTGAATCGGTGGGATTCCGATACCGACGGTGAAAGTCCGGATGGGAGGAGCGTGACGCGCAGGGGTATTCCTGTGCGAATCGCCGCGCGTACCCGGATGCCAGAAGGAGCGGACGTGGCACGTCGGCTACGACCCACTAGGCGCATGAGCATCATTGCGCCGATTGCGTTCTTCATCATCTGCTGCGCCGGATGGTGGACAACGAGCGCATTCACCGGCATCGAATCATGGCGTCTGCCCTCACCGGCGGACACCTGGGAACGCGCTCAGGCATTGGCATCGCAATCATCATTCTGGGTCAGAGTCTTCACGACGGCATCCGAAGCGATTTTCGGCTCGGTGCTCGGCGCGATCATTGCCCTGCCATTGGCGTACCTCATCTACCGTTCGCCCCTCATTCAAGCGGCGGTGGAACCATTCCTCGGAGCGACGCAGGCGATCCCGGCGATCGCATTGGCACCTCTGCTCGTCCTGTGGATCGGCTACGGACTGTGGTCGATCACCGCCTTGTGTGCACTCCTCGTCTTCTTCCCGATCCTCGTCTCCTCCGTGGTAGGGCTTCGTCATCTCGACTCAGAAGTCCTCGAAGCGGCGGAACTCGACGGGGCATCGGGTCTGACAATGGCGACGAGTATCGAACTCCCCCTTGCTGCGCCCTCCATCCTCGGCGGAGTACGCAATGGGTTCACCCTCTCAGTCACCGGAGCTGTCGTCGGCGAGATGGTCATGGGAGGAACAGGACTCGGACAGCTGCTTACTCAGGCGCGGACGAATGTCGATACGTCGGGAATGTTCGTGACGATCATCGTGCTGTGCACGATGGCGACTGTCATCTACATCCTCATTTATCGCATCGAGCGCTCCCATCGGTATGCCATCTCACACTGAAAGGCTCCTCATGAACTCCCTCGCACGCGCATTCACCGCGATCGGCGCGAGCCTCGCCCTCGCAGGCCTCACAGGCTGCTCGAGTGACGCCCCATCCACCACGGTTTCCTCAGACGCTCCCGCGTCAGCAACCGACTCGTCGATCACCATCGGATTGACCTACATCCCCAATGTCCAATTCTCACCCGTCTACGTCGCACACGACGACGGCCTTTATTCCTCTGAAGGCCTCGACGTAACGGTGCGGCATCACGGCTCAGATGAGGGACTCTTCACCGCCCTCATCTCCGGTGAGGAGAATGTCGTCATCGCCTCAGGAGACGAGGCCCTCATCGCCCGCGATTCCGGGCATGACCTCATTTCGATCGGCGCCTACTACCAGTCATTTCCCGGCGTCGTCATCGTTCCCGCCGATTCACAGATCAACTCCCTCGAGGACCTCAAGGGCGCGAATATCGGGATTCCCGGGGAATACGGCTCCACTTGGTACACGATACTTGCCGCCCTCGACCAGGGCGGGCTCAACGCAGAGGATGTGACCATCTCATCTATCGGGTACACGCAGCAGGCGGCGCTCGCTCAGGGCCACGTTGACGCGGTCGTCGGGTTTACGAACAACGATCTCGTCCAGATGCAACTCGCGGGTGTCCCCGTCCGCGCGATTTCACTCGACGCGTCGACGCCTCTCGTCGCAGGATCCATCATCACGACGCGCCAGTGGGCCCAGGCCAATCCCGAACAGGCACGGGCAGTAGTCGCCGCGACCACCGCGGGCATCCAGTCGGTCGTTGACGACAATGAGCACGCCCTGGCGATCGCCAAGACATGGGACGACACTTTGACCGACGAAGCTCAACTCGATCGGGCCCGTAAGGTCCTCGCCGCGACTTCGACGCTCTTCCTCAATTCCGAGGGAGGGGTGAGCGCCGTCCAGGACATTGACAAGTGGACTCGCATGGGTGATTTCCTCGCGACCATCCCCGGCCTTGTCGCACAAGCGCCCGATGGCGCTCATGCAATGACGAACGACTACACCGAGGGATGATGACCATGCGTCGATCCTGATCGCAGGTCAATGAGAGGGTCCGGGTGGTGAGCGCACTACCCGGGCCCCTCATGTCAGGGCTACAGTGCACGGGTGACTACTTTTGACAATCTCTTTGCCGAACTGTCTGACAAGGCCAAGACCCGCCCCGAGGGGTCCGGCACTGTTGTCGAACTGGACAAGGGCATCCATATGATCGGGAAGAAGATCGTGGAAGAGGCCGCCGAAGTGTGGATGGCGGCCGAGTACGAGTCCCTCGACGACTGCGCCCTGGAGATCTCACAGCTCCTCTACCACGCCCAGGTCATGATGATCGCCAAGGGCCTGACTCTCGACGACGTCTACCGTCACCTGTGAGGCAATAATGCTGCGCATCGCTGTTCCCAATAAGGGCTCACTGTCCGAACCCGCAATCTCCCTCCTGTCCGAGGCCGGCTATAAGACGCGGCGCAGGGGGCGCGAGCTCGTGCTCACAGACAAGGACAATGACGTCGAGTTGTTCTTCCTGCGCCCCCGTGACATCGCGGTGTATGTGGGCCGCGGATCCATCGAGGCGGGCATCACCGGTCGCGATCTCCTCCTCGATTCGGGTACGGACGCCATCGAGTACCGTCCCCTCGGATTCGCTCGATCAACCTTCCGCTTCGCCGCCCCGATCGGCACGGTCTCCACCGTTGAGGACATTCGCGGCAAGCGTGTCGGCGCCTCATACGATCGCCTCGTTCGCAACTACCTCGCCGATCATGGAATCGAGGCAGAGGTCGTTCACCTCGACGGCGCAGTCGAATCCTCCGTCAGGCTCGGCGTCGCCGACCTTATCGCAGATGTCGTTGAAACGGGCTCGACCCTCAAGGCCGCAGGCCTGGAAGTATTCGGAGATCCGATTCTCACATCCGAGGCGGTCCTCATCACACGCCGCGATGTCGAGGATCATCCCGGTCTCGCCACCCTCAACCGTCGTCTTGAAGGTGTCCAGGTAGCCCGCTCCTACGTCCTCGTCGACTACAACGTCCGCGAAGAGGATCTGGAGGCGACGATCGCACTCGCCCCTGGCTTCGATTCACCGACGATCAGTTCACTGCTCAACTCCGAATGGCGGGCCGTGAGAGTCATGACCCGCGCAGACGGAGTCAACCTCGTCATGGATCGCCTCCATGAAGCGGGGGCGCGTGGCATCATCGTCACGGAGTTGACGGCGTCCCGTCTGTGACACCTGCTGAGCGCCCCGCCCCGAAGTAGGCTTATCCCGTGAAAAGCCGGGTGACGACGAGTACGCGCGTTCTGGGACTGTTCTTCGAACTGCTCAACGCGGAGCGTCCGCGTACCAAACACCAGTTGAGACGCCTGCCCGGCTACGCCGACCTCGTCGATGTGACCTTCGAGTCGCAATTCCAGCGCGACAAGACGGCACTCAAAGAGGCCGGGATCATCATCGAACTCGTGGAGGGAGACCCTGAGGCGTATCGCATATCGTCCGCATCCTTCGCACCGAGCAGGGTTGAACTGGACGAATCGGATGCCGCACTTATCCACCTCGCAGTGCAAGCGTGGAAGCGTCCCGACGTCAACGGCGGAATCGTCGATTCGAAAGTGAGGGCATCGGCTGTGGGCGGCTCCGACGAGTCGGCACCGCTCGGAATCGGCCTCGAGGGCGCCGAGCGCGTCACTGCGATCGCCGAGGCGATCGCCCACAGGAGGGTCGTCTCCTTCGACTATTCCTCGGCATCTGCCGCCTTCTCCCGTGCCGTGGAGCCCTGGAAACTCATCGTGAGGGGGAGGGCCCTGTACCTGTGGGGGTATGACCTCGACCGGGAGGACGACCGCCTCTTCCGTCTCTCCCGGATGAGGGGAGAGGTGAGCCTCCTCGGCGAAGACGGCGATGCCTCCGCCTGCCCGGATGAACGCGACCCCTTCGACGAGCTTATCGTGTCGCCCGTGCTCGCCCTGCGGCGCGGCCGCGCCCCTATGATCCGCTCCTGGGTGACTGTCCTCGACTCGGAGGAGGGCGATTGGGAAGAGGCCGTGGGGGAGAGCGGACTCGAGGGGGAGTGGGTGACGAGGATCCTCCAAGAAGCCGAAGACGTGGTGGTGCTCGAGCCGGAGGGTCTCAGGAGCATCATCATGGAGAAGGTTGAAACGGCTGCGACGTGGGGGGATGATCGTGCCTGAACTCGTGCCCATCGCGATCGCCCGATACCTGTCCCTCGTCTCTTGGATCGGCGAACATCCCGGAGTCACTGTCGACGATGTGGCCGAGCACTTTGGTCGATCAAAGCGACAGATCATGCGCGATATTGAAGCGCTGGGGACGGTCGGAGACTCCCTTCCCGGCAGTTCCTTCGAGATCGACTGGGAGCTGTATGAGATGCAGAAGCGCCTGTCGATCCGCTCGACACTTGGAGCTGACTTTCCCCCGAGTTTCAGCGCCTCAGAGGCGACTGCCATCCTCGTGGGCCTACAGGCACTTTCCGACGTCCTCGACGACGATCTGCGGGCGCACCTGCCTCACACCGCCATGGCGGTGCGCTCCCTGGCTTCGAGGACTCCCGATGCCCCCGTCGTGGTCCACTCCGGTGCGGTGCACCCCGACGAACGGCTCGACGCGCTTCGCACCGCCATCGGTTCGAAGCGCTGCGTCTCATTCACCTACACGTCGCCAAGCGGCACGTCATCCGCCAGAGTCGTCGAGCCGTGGAACGTCGCACTGGCCTCCTCGGGGTGGATCCTCACCGGCTGGTGCCGAACGGCATCACAGCAAAGGACCTTCAGGGTTGATCGCATGAACTCGCTGGCCATTGAGGATAAGCCGACAACGACTCCTCGCCCTGCGCAAGCAGATGAAGAGAAGACATGGACGCGGATCGTCCTCGGCCCCGGAGGGCAGTGGGCGATCGACGAGTACGATGCACGAGAGGCGGTCCACCATGATGACGGTACCGTCTCCGCGATACTGCCCGTGTGGAATGAGGAGTGGCTCGCGTGCCTCCTCATTGACGTCGCGCCCACCCTCATCGACGTTGATGAGGGAGCCCGGGCACGCGCGGGGGAGCAGGCTCGGCGGATCCTCAGCGCATGGAACACCTATTTCGAGGAGCATTCATGAGTCCGAGGCGACGCAGGCGAGCGTCAGCGGCCGCCGACGAGCCGCCCGAATCCGAAGAGATGTCGGCGGCCGAGAAGATGGCCGCATTCAAGGAGGAGATGCGCGTTCGAGCCACCCAGCGCGCCGTGTGGACCGATTCCCTCGGCTTCACCCCTGACGCCTTCCAAATCGATGCGATGGACGCCGTAGAGCGGGGCGAATCCGTGCTGGTCGCCGCGCCCACCGGCGCAGGAAAGACCGTCATCGGAGAATTCGCGACACACCTGGCGCTGTCGAAGTCACGCCGCTCCTTCTACACGACACCCATCAAGGCGCTGTCTAATCAGAAGTTCGTCGACCTTCGGCGCCGCTTCGGTGAGGACACAGTCGGTCTGCTCACCGGGGACGTGTCGATCAATCCTCATGCGCCGGTCGTCGTCATGACGACGGAGGTGCTGCGCAATATGATCTACGCGGGCGCCGATCTGAGCGACTTGGAGTCCGTGGTCCTCGACGAAGTCCATTATCTCGCCGATCGTTTCCGAGGCCCCGTCTGGGAAGAAGTGATCATCCACCTGCCCGCAGGCAAACAGATCGTCGCACTATCTGCGACCGTCTCGAATGCCGAGGAATTCGGCCAATGGGTGTCCGAAGTGCGCTCCGGCTGTCGCGTCATCGTCTCCGAGACGAGGCCGGTCCCCCTGTACCAGCACATGATGGTGGGCTCCACCCTCTACGACCTGTATGCCCCCTCGAAGGACGGGCGGGGGGTGTCGGGCCGCATCAATCCGGAACTCCTCAATGCGGTGGTGCCGAGACCTCGGGCGCGCGATGGTCGAGGCTCGCGCAATTGGAATCTCCCGGAGGTTCCGCGCACACGGGAGTCGAGGCCATCGACGCTCCTCACATTGGATCATGCAGGGCTGTTGCCCGCAATCACCTTCATTTTCTCGCGCGCGGGTTGCCAGGACGCGGTCGCGCAGATCCTCACGACGAGGATCGTTCTGACGACGCGCGACGAGGCCGAAGAGATCCGCCGCTATGTCGACGAAGTGTGCCAGATGATCGCGCCCGAGGATTACGCGGTCCTTGGGGTATCGCAGTGGGCGAGCGCACTCGAGAGGGGAGTGGCGGCCCACCACGCGGGGATGCTGCCCCTTATGAAGGAAGCGGTGGAACACCTATTCACGCGCGGCCTCATCAAGATGGTGTACGCGACGGAGACTCTCGCACTCGGCATCAATATGCCCGCCCGGTGCGTCGTCATCGAGTCTCTTCGCAAGTGGAATGGCGCCGAACACGTGCGACTGACCCCCGGGGAGTTCACCCAATTGTCGGGACGCGCAGGCCGACGGGGTATCGACACCGAGGGGCACGCCGTTGTCCTCCACCGGGGGAGTGTCGCACCCGAAGAGGTGGCCGCACTTGCGTCGAAAAGGACGTATCCGCTGATCAGCGCTTTTACGCCGAGATACAACATGGTTGTCAATCTGCTTGACCATTCGACCCGGGCGGCGACGCGCTCCGTCCTCGAAACCTCCTTCGCCCAGTTCCAAGCCGACCAGTCGGTGGTGCACCTGGCGACTCGCTCGCGCGAACTGACGGCGCGCCTGTCGCATCTGTCAGAGGCGATGTCGTGTTCGAGGGGCGACGCCTCGGAGTACTTCACACTGCGCGACGAGATCGCTCAGCGACAGAAAACCCGGGCGAAGCAGAGGGCCGATATGCAGCGTCAGGCGAACCGGGAGTCCGTCGTCGACCTGCTCCCCGGGGATGTCGTGTCCTATGGGAGGGGGCGGCGGATCCTCTTCGGGGTCGTCGCATTCCAGGAACACAACGCCACCGGGCGCGTCGTGACGACGCTCATCGGGACCGACGCGAAGTGGCATGCCCTGCCGACTGATGAGGCGCGCACGGGCATTGCGAAGGTCGGGCGGATCCCCATCGCAGGCGGATCCGCATTGCGCAGGAACAAGGAGCGAGTCCGCATCGGCGACGAACTGCGCCGCCTCGTTCGTTCCGGTGCTCTGCGCCCCGCCTCCTCCCGCGTCGTCTACGAGGACGGGGACATTGACGAGCTCGAGCGGCGCCTCAGGCGCCATCCGGTCCATCAGTGCCCCAGGCGCGAGGAACACGCCGGTGCGGGCCACCACTGGGCGCGACTCAACCGCGAGCACGCCCAGGTGATGAGGTCTATCGAGACGCGGACGAACTCAGTTGCCAAAGAATTCGACCGGGTCTGCGCCGTCCTTGAACGACTGGGGTTCCTCAGCGGTGACGAAGTGACTCACAGGGGACAGCAGCTGCGCAGAGTCTACGGGGAGCGGGACCTCATCGTCATGGAGGCGATCTCCTCGGGGGCGTGGGATGGCCTCCCAGCCCCGGAACTCGCGGCCATCGCCTCGACCTGCGTCTATGAGTCGCGCCGTGACGAGGACGGCCAGACGCTGCCCCCCGCCGGAATGTCCCTTTCCCTGGCCCGCGCGTGGGATGCGACGCTCGATGCGGCAGCGCGGGTCACGGGTGCGGAGAAGCGCGCGGGCGTCGCCCAGTCGGCCCTGCCCGATCCGGGCCTCATGGGACCGTGCCTGGCGTGGGCGCATGGCGCTGCACTGTCGACGGCCCTGTCGCAGGACGAAATGCAGGGCGGCGACTTTGTGAGGTGGATCCGACAAGTGATGGATCTTCTTGATCAGTTGCGCCATGTCGACCATCGTGATCTTGAGAAGACGGCGAGGGATGCGAAGAACGCGCTCGCGCACGGGGTGGTGGCATGGTCCGCGCTGTGACAACCCGTGCGATGCTCGTACTGTTCGTCGATTTGGCAGTGAGCGGATGCGCGGGCGTCGCACTGTGGTCCGCCTTCCCCTCCCTGTCGTGGTGGTGGATGACGATTCCCGCTCTGGCCGTGTACTTCTCCCGTTTGGAGGGCCGCGGACTCGGGCGGATGGTCCTCAATACGATCGTCTTCGCCGGGTGCTGGTGGATCCCCCTCGTCTCATGGGTGCCCCTGGCGACTGGGGGAGTCCTGCCGTGGATCGCTCTGGCGGCCACGCAGATCATCGCTTTGGTGGTGTGGGTGGTCATTGTGCGTTTGAGCCGCGCATGGGTGTGGACGTCGCGCGCCCTCGCTCAAATCCTCGTCTATTCGCTGACCTGGGCGGGCGTTGAGCAGCTACGCAGCCATTACCCGTGGACGGGGTTCCCGTGGGGCAATGTCGCAATGCCGCAGGTCGATTCCCCTCTCGGGCGCCTCGCCCCGTGGGGGGGAGAGGTCCTCGTCTCCGTCGTTACTGTCGCCCTCGCTGTCGCATGCCGCCTCGTGGCGTCTCGCGGACGCCGCGGCACGAGCAGGTCCGTGCCAGTGAGGCTACGGGCTGCACTTGCCATTGCGGCCGTATCCGTTGTCGGCGCTACCGCCCTTATACCCCTCGATTCCGGTGGGGAATCGGGGGCCTTGAGAGTCGGAGTCATCCAGGGCGATGTCGAATTGCCCGGTGCACTCACCTTTTCCGAAGAGGGCAAGGTAACGGCGAACAATGCCAGAGTGACTCGTGAACTCGCCGAATCCGGTGAGGAAGTCGACCTCGTCATCTGGGGGGAGACCGGGGCGGACCGCGATCCGCGAGAATCCCGTTTAGTGACAACCATTCTCGATTCTGCTGCGCGCAGCGTCAACGCGCCGATCCTTTTCGGGTTCGCCAATGTGGCTGATGAGCTGCGGTGGAATTGGCTGGGAATATGGAATGGGGGAGTGGGGCTGGACGAGTCGACCCTCTATGCGAAGCAAAAGCCCGTGCCCTTCGGCGAATTCATCCCGCTCAGATCCCTCATTTCCCGCCTGGCGACGCAATCGGCCCAGGTCAACAAGGATATGGGGGCGGGCAGCGAACCCGCTATTATGAGCATCGTCCTGTTAGACGGTCGTACGATTCCCACAGCGGTCGGCATTTGCTTCGAGTCGGCGTATTCGTCGGTCATCGGAGAAGGGGTGAGACTGGGCGGGCAGGTCATCATTGCGCCGTCGAACAACTACCACTTCCGCACCAGCGCCGAATCCGCCCAGCAGGCGCAACTCCTGCGATTCAGGGCGATGGAATTCTCCCGTTCAGCGATCCAGGCGTCGACGACAGGGTCGTCGGTGGTGATCCGACACGATGGAACGATTCAAGCATCGACTGAACCACAAACGGCAGACCTTCTGGTGGAATCGGTGCCGCTGCGAACATCGATGACGCCAGCGGCGACAATGGGAGACATTCCCGCTCAGACGATCATGGTAATGACTGGTCTGTGGGTGTTCGCATGTCTTGCGGCAATGGTGAGGGGTCGTGTGCGCTCCTCGTCGCACAAATGATTATGTCAGTGCCGTCGGTGTCGCGCCCTGCGTCGCATAGGCAGGAAATCAGCCTTTGCGGTAGTGGCCCTCGGGGCGTAGACGCCCTTCGCGCAACAGCGTCAGCTGTTCTTGGAGGACGACATCGAGTTCTTCGAGGGAACGCCGCTCGCGGAGCATATCCCAGTGAGTGCGGACCGGCTTGGCGGGCTTGGCCTCTTCATCCTCGACAGGATCGCCGATCAGTTCCGCCTGTGCTCCGCAGCGGCACTCCCACGTCGCAGGGGGCGTCGCCTCGGTGGACAGAGGAACGCCGAATTCATGACCGTTCGGACACATGTAGCGGACGGTGAACCTGTCGGCGAAGACCACGCCATCTTCGGATTCCATCGACTTCGCGCCGATCTGCATGCCTCGAAGCGCACGATCCGCCATAGCAGCCTCCTTGACGAATTTTTAGGAACGGTGACGATCTTATCGGAATCTCTCCCCTCATACCCGATCCGATAATGCGCATTATGTCATTTCTAGGGGAAGGTATCCAGAATCACCCTCTTCGTCCCCTGAAATCACACTCCCCGCTCTGCCGCTCACGAACACGGGCGCTTAGGATAAAACGCGGATAGGCTATCAAGAACAGGAATCTGCGTGAGTCCAGTAGTTGAGTCGGTCGCCCTCGTGCGCCCCGAGGTTCGCCGACGCTCCGCCGTCGCTGAAGTCGGCCTCGTCGCCAGTTCCGTCGTCCTCTACTCGGTCCTGTGCTTTCTCGCACCCGTTGTCCCCTCCGTCGCGTACCGTCACGCGCGCGAGATCCTCGCAGTCGAACGCGCTCTGGGCGTCGACATCGAATTGGGGCTCAACCAGTGGCTCGCCGACCACCCGGTCATCGCATCGGTTTCGTCGACCTTCTACTCCGTGTCGTTCTTCGCATTCACCGTCGGCGCGCTCGTGCTCATATGGACCCGTCGGCCCGACCGGTACATTCTCTCGCGCAACTCGCTGTTCATCATGACGGCGGGCGCGATGATCACCTATTGGGCATTCCCCCTCGCACCCCCCAGATTCTTGGCGACATACGGCTTCGTGGACTCGGTCGCCACCCAGTCGACGGTCGGTTCGGGATACTCCGAAGCAGCGGGCTCCCTGGCGAATCAGTACGCAGCCATGCCCTCGATGCACACGGGATGGGCCGTGTGGTGCGCGCTCTTCCTCGGGCTCTTCGTATGGAAGGCCACCTGGCAGCGCCTCCTCCTCGCGATTCATCCGCTATTCACCATCTGGGTGATCATTGCGACGGCGAACCACTATGTCCTCGACGCGATCGCCGGAGCCTCGTACTGCGCGGTCGGCTTCGTCCTCGCCGTTGTGGTTCAGAACACCATTCTCACTCCCGACACCCCGAACGGACAGGGGTATCCACGGATTGTCGACAAGTCGGCGATACGCTGACCCCATGAAGTTTGGCGTAGATTTCGGTACCACCCGCACGACCGTCGCAGTCGTCGATCGAGGCAACTATCCGCTCGTGTCATTCATAGACGCCGCTGGAGACGATCGGGACTTCATCCCATCGATCGTCGCCCTCGATGAGGATGCGCACTGCGTCTTCGGATTCGAGGCCGAAAGGGCCGCCTCTCAGGGCCGCCCCTTCATTCGCTCCTTCAAACGAGCGCTGGCGGATGCGACTATCACCCCGACGTCCACACTGCGCCTGGGTAATCGCGATATCGAAGTTATCGAACTGCTCACCCGCTTCCTCGCCTATGTCGCAGACCAGGTGCGCTCCAACTCCTCCGTCTCCGAGGTCGCCCCCGGCGAGCCCCTCGAAGCAGTTATCGGCATTCCCGCCCGCGCATGGTCGGCACAGCGCTTCCTCACACTCGAGGCCTTCAAGAACGCCGGATGGTCCGTCATTGAGATGCTCAACGAACCCTCTGCTGCCGGTTTCGAATACACACACCGTCACGGCGGCACCCTCAATTCCCGGCGCACCTCCGTCCTCGTCTACGACTTGGGCGGCGGCACCTTCGATGCGTCACTGGTCGCCGCAACGGGGACCTCGCACGTAGTCCTCGACTCGCGCGGCGATAACCTGCTCGGCGGTGACGACTTCGACATGGTCCTCGCCACGATCCTCGCGAAAGCCGCGAATATCACCCCCGCCGAGCTTGGCGAGGCCGAGTGGGCGCGACTCATCGACGATGCCCGCATTGCGAAGGAAACTCTGACTCCTCAGAGCCGCTACATCTCCGCCCCTGTTGGTGGAGTCGCAACTTCAGCGCCCGTCACCGACTTCTACGATGACGCTCAAGACCTCGTCGACCACACTCTCGTCATACTCGACCCGCTGCTCGACACCGATGAGGACGGCACAAGGGTCCTGCCCGACCATGTCGCCGGCCTCTACGTCGTCGGCGGCGCCTCGCGGCTGCCCCTCGTCTCCCGAATCCTTCGCGCCCGCTTCGGGCGCAGGGTCCACCGTTCCCCCCACACGGGCGGATCAACGGCGATCGGCCTGGCACTCGCGGCCGACGAGACCGCCGGTTACTCCCTCACAGAGCGACTGTCCAGAGGCGTTGGAGTCTTCAGGGAGAAAGAGTCGGGCCGAACCCTGTCCTTCGATCCCCTGCTTGACCCGGATGCGAGGTGGACGCCCGGACAGTCCACGGTCGTCACGAGGCGCTACCGCGCGGCCCACAATGTCGGCTACTATCGCTTCGTCGAATATCTGTCGACGGACGCTGAGGGCGTGCCCCGCGGTGAAGTCTCCCCCTGCGGAGAGGTCCTCATGCCCTTCGATCGCCTCCTGCAGATCCATGATGAGAATCTCGCACAGGTGGAGATCGTCCGCACCGAGAGCGGTCCCCTCATCGAGGAGCGCTACTTCGTCGACGAGAACGGCATCGTGGATGTGGAGATTGCCGATCTCGACTCCGGTTATTCCACGAGGATCCGGCTCGGACGACGCTGAGAGAATCGGCGGATCGCCTCTACGCGATCCGCCGATTCTCTCAGCCGCTCAGGAAGCGGAGCGTTTGCGCCTGCGCCGCTCTGCGAGTTCATCGACGTGTTCGTCGATTCTCTCGATTGGCAGGTCTGCGAGAGATCCTTCGACTTCGCGCCATACTCGCCCCACAGCGATGCCGAAGACGCCCTGCCCGCCCTGAAGAAGGTCGATGACCTCATCGGTCGATGTGCATTCGTATACGGAGGCTCCGTCGCTCATGAGGGTGATGGAGGCGAGATCATCCACTCCCCTGTCCTGGAGTTGGACGACGGCGGATCGGACCTGCTGAAGCGAGACGCCCGCATCCAAAAGTTTTTTCACAATTTTAAGAACCAGGATATCCTTGAAGGAGTAGAGGCGCTGAGAACCCGATCCCCTGGCCGCGCGAACCGAGGGCTGCAGCAAGCCGGTGCGGGCCCAATAGTCGAGTTGGCGGTACGTGATGCCGGCAGCGGTGCACGCGACGGGGCCGCGATATCCGAGGTCATCTCCCTCAATGCCCTCAAGGGGGTCGCCGAAGAGCATGGCCTGCCGCGATGCGGCTTCGTGTGGTTCGGCGCTCACGTCGTGCTCCTTGATACTGCAGATGAAAGATGACGATGACTTCACGCTAGGCGGTAGAAGCCGGCGGGTCAACGACCGCACCGGCGAGCCTCACCCTCAAGTATAGGATGAAGGTTTCTAGGCGCTGTCGCCATTCAACTGAAAGATCGACACGCGCAGCATCTCACGGTGCAAATCGGCGAGCAACTCCCCGCACTCACTCGACCGGGCGCGCGCCCTCTCCTGATCACCGGCGCGCTGGCGGGAATGTTGTGACGAAATCGTCTGATCGACAATATCGGCACTGCGCTCGGCACCCATGCGGACCGATCTCAACATCCGTGAGTCGATGCCCAGAGCCTCGAGCTGAAGGAGCAGCTGCACGATCTGAACGCCGCGCGAGGGAAAATAGCCCGACATGTCAGGGGTGAGGATCCCCATGCGGACATAGGCGTCGAGGGCTTCGGCGTCAAGGCCCGTCAGATCCATGAGTTCGCGCGCCGGAATCGACTGCGAGGACGAGACGACCACCCTGCCCTCGGAGGCGATGACGCGCGCACGCCGAACGGGCTCGACCTCGTGACCGGCATCGAGAGAGCGGAGCTGATCTCCGATGACCTTGAGCGGCGTGAACGAGTCCCTCTGCGCTGTCAGAATGTAGCGCAGCCGCTCGATATCCGCCCTCGAATACTTCCGATAGCCCGCCCCTGTGCGCGCCGGGCACACGAGCTGCTGCTCTTCAAGGAAGCGCACCTTCGACAGGGTGATCGCGGGGAACTCGGCCTTGAGCTCGCCGACGACCTGACCGATGGACAATTCGGGCGTCCTCGAAATACCGCGCGGCCAAGGGCCCGATTTCGCTTCGGAGTCGAGCGGAGCGACGCGCCGTGCTGCGGTACTCATGCCGTATGCGGTGAAGGTTGGTATGTCAGACGATACTTCCCGATTTGGACCTCATCGCCCGCCTGCAACCGAACCTGATCGACCCTCTCGCGATTCACATACGTTCCATTGAGGGAACCCGAGTCACGCACGATATGCCCGCCATCCTGGGCGATGAACTGGCAGTGCTTGCGAGACACCGTCACATCGTCGAGGAAAATATCCGATTTGGGCGAACGGCCAGCATTGGTGACCTCGGGGTCGAGAAGGAAACGCGCACCCGTATTGGGGCCGCGCTGAACGATGAGAAGCGCCGAACCCGCGGGAAGGGCGTCGACTGCGTCGCGATCACGCGCAGACAGCATCGCCGGGGCTTCGAAGGCCTCATCGGATGCGGTCATGCCGAACACCGATGTTGTCGTCGGATCGAAATCATTCGATGATTCCATACGTATCCCCTCGTCTCACGTGCAGCGAATGTCTAGGCCAAGTGTAAACGGTGGAGGTCCGTCAAGGGCACTCGAGAACACAAATGCTCATTCAACGCTCGCGTACTGCGGCATCAGCGGCATCGCCAACGACCGAATGACGATGTCGTCCCTCTCACTGATCGTGACCTCCGCACCCCTGGCCCGCATCTGCGCCGCGGAGCCCGCCTGTATCTCGAGAGCGGAGGCGATGGTCTGCGGCGCCCCGATGACTCGCCACTCATAGGGTGACGCGATCGGCGAACCATCGACACTGATGCCCTCGGGGGTGGAAACGAAGGCAGAGCGCGTCGACAGGCGATTCCCATTGAGATCGATCGACTCGGCACCAGCATTGCGCAACTCGCCGAGCGTCATGACGAACTCAGTCGCATTGAGCCCCCCATTGGGATCAGTGACACGCATGAGGATCCCCGGCCCATGAACGGCGACGGTTCCCGCATTGATCTGAGCCTGCTCATCGGCTTTGCGCGCAGCTTCGGCAGCCGCCTCCTGTTCCGTCTCAGCGGATTTAAGGGCGCTCACCTGGTTCTGCAGGGCGGCGCGCTCTTGGCGCAGCGCATTCTCCTGCGAATCCAATTCGCTCAAAAGCACGACGAGGTCTTGTTGCGACAGCGAGTCGAGCGGGTCGGAGCGCTGGGAGCGGACCTGCGTGGCGAGGGCGAATCCCAACGCGAGACAGATGATGAGCAGGAGCAGGTGCATGCCGCGGGGGACCGCGAAAATCGCCAACTTCGCGCGAGACCACAGGTCGGTCGGCAGATGGGAAAGCTTGCGCGACGAGGAGTGCCTACCCATATCAGGCCTTGAAGATATTGCGGCGGATCGACGCCGTATTCGAGAAGATGCGGATTCCAAGGACGACGACGACGGCGGTCGTCATAGCGGAGCCGACCCCCAACTGAGATCCGAGGAACACGAGGAGACAGGCGACGACGACATTCCAAAAGAAGGACATTATGAACACGCGGTCCCTGAACGAGCCCTCCAACCAGGCGCGCGCGGCGCCGAAAAGAGCGTCGAGTCCCGCGACGACGGCGACCGGCAGAAATGGTTGTAGCGCCGGGGGGACAGTCGGGTCGAAGAAGATCCCGAGAATGATCCCGATGGCGAGTCCGATAATGGCGAGCACGTCATTCTCCTTCGTTCACGTCGAGTATCTCGATGCTACGAGTTGTTCTCAAGTCCAATCCCGGCATGTCAATATCTCGCTGTGCTGCCGTCGATATGGAAATCCCATTGAGGGACTTCGCACTTGACAGATAGTCCCCGGTCGCCCCGCGGACGAGGGCGACGGACAATTCGTTGGCATCGCCGATCGCTGACACCGTGTAGGGCGACTGAACGGGGGTGATATTGACGAGGATTACCGATCCGGCGGTGCGGATGAACGTCGACGGGCCGACGCGGATCCCATTGATCGTGATCGCTTCCGCGCCAGCCGACCACAGTGCATTGACGACGACATTGAGGTCGAGGTCGCGCACCACTCCCCCGCCGCTCCGGGACAGCGCCCTCGCATTGTCGGAGTCAGAGAGGGTGACGGTCAGTCCCGAACCGGTGACGGGGGTGAGGGAATTGACGAGGGCGATCTCTGGCGACAAGCGGGCACTGGATTGTCCCGACTCCGCCCTCGACGTGAGGTAGGCGGAGAGCGACTGAATATCCGCGTCGAGGGCGTTGACGACTGTTTGTCGGGATTGGACCTGTTCGAGGAGTTCCGCAGTGATCGACGCGGAGGCCGGCGTCCTCAGCGAGGAAACGGCTGCGAATGAGGCGAGCCCGAAGCCGACGGCGATGACGAAGACGATGAGGCGCCGCCACCACGGCTGGTGGGCGTCGTCCTCTTTCGAATAGTACGAGTAGCCCGCATCAAGGGGGTTGAAGAGGATCTGCGTGAGCAGCGACATCGACGCAGCGGGATCGCGTGGTGCTTTGTCGTCGGTATCGGGTGCGGGCGTCGTCGTCATAGGCCCTCCCGCCGCAGTGCCGAGCGCACCCGCCTCGGGACGTCACCCGACTGCAGGGCGCGAGCACCGCAGGAGGATGAGTCAGGGGCGAGAGTATCCACATCGGCAGTCTACGGTCCACATCTGCTCATAGATCCCGTTGTGCGCAGCAAGTCGACGATGCCGAGCGACTAGACTCGACGCCATGACCTCAGTGACTGATCTTCGCCCCGCGATCGCGCCCATCGCACTGCCCGATGCCCTTGGGGGCGTCAACGTTCTCGCCTGCTATCGCAAGGATGGGACACCAGTGCCCCTCGCCGAACTATCAGATGTGAGGGTCTCGGGAGTCACCGTCGCGTCGACGGACTGCGACGCGAACTGGATCTTCGTCGCCATTCCCGGATTGACCCGCCACGGTGTGGACTTCGCGGGCGCCGCCATCGATGCGGGGGCGAGCGTCCTCGTCACCGACGCAGCGGGTATCGCTCATGCGAGGGGCGAGGGCATTGCCGTCCCCATGATCGAGGTCCAAGACCCGCGTTCGGATGCCGCCACCATTGCTCGCACCGTCTACCGCACGGATGAGTCGGGGCTCGTCACCATGGCGATCACGGGGACGAATGGGAAGACGACGACGTCATTCCTCATGCGCGCCGCCCTCGCAGTCGCATTCCCCGACCCATCGATCTGCGGAACCGTGGAGACCCGCGTCGCAGACCTTCGCTACCGATCCGACCAGACGACCGCTGAGGCGCCCGTCGTCCACCGCTTCCTCGCCCAGACAAGACAGAAGGGATTGGGCGCCGCAGTCGTGGAGACCTCATCTCACGCCCTGAGCTTCGGGCGCGTCGACGGCGTCATATTCGACGTCGTTGGATTCACGAACCTTCAGCACGACCACCTCGACTACTACGGCGATATGGAGCACTACTTCGAGGCGAAGAAGCAGCTCTTCAGTCCTGAGCACGCTAAGCGCGGCGTCGTCTGCGTCGACGACGAATGGGGTGTGAGGCTGTCGCGCGAGGCTGGGGTCCCGGTCACGACGGTTTCCGCTCTCACCGATGCTCCTGCACAGTGGACGGTGCGCGACACTCATCCCGATCTGCATATCGGTCGGCTCGTCTTCACCCTCGTCGATCCCGATAGGCAGGGGCATCGTGTGGAGATGCCGATCTTGGGCGAGGTGAATGTTCAAAATACCGCTGTCGCGATCGTGTGTGCTGTCCAACTCGGATACGACGTCGACGACGTCATCGCGGCGGTGAGGCGCGCCGATCAGGTACCCGCGCGTATGGAGAAGATCAACCCCGAGCCCGGTAATCAGCCGCTCGTCATCGTCGACTATGCGCACACTCCGGAGGCCCTCGAGTGGACGCTGCGCTCCACCCGTGTCCTCACTCCTGGCAGGCTAGTCATCGTTTTCGGCACCGACGGGGATAGGGACGCCTCGAAGAGGGAGGAGCTTGCTGCGATCGCCGCCCGCGAGGCAGACGTCCTGTGGGTCACCGACGAGAATCCCCGGACTGAGGACCCCCAGTCGATCCGCGACTGCCTCCTGCGCGGCATCGCGTCGGTGCGCCCCCGGATGGAGGATGTCACCGAGGTGACGACCTGCCGGCGCGACGCCGTTCGCAAGGCGATCCTTGCCGCCCAGCCGGGCGACACCGTTATTATTACAGGCAAGGGAGCCGAGTGGTATCAGGACATCGACGGCATCAAGCACGAGTACAACGATGTGCCCGTCGCCCGGGAGGTCCTCGCCTACGATCTGCGCTCGCACGTGTGAAGTCCGCCGTGGACGACTTCCTGGAGATGAGTGGGGCGCCGTCCCGCGTAGAATGGCGGGGTGAATGACGACGAGATGATGCCCGTCCCCGCGTCGGCAGACGTCGACGCCCGCGCCCGCTCCATGCGGGCGAGCCTCGATCAGTTCGAACTCGACGAGGAGGATCTTGCGATCCTCTCCGGCAAGACTGACCTTTTCGAGGATGAGGAGATCGACGCGGGACTTCCGGTCGTCGCGATCCTCGGGCGCCCCAATGTCGGCAAATCCACGCTCGTCAACCGCATCATCGGCAGTCGCGAAGCGGTCGTCCAAGACACGCCGGGCGTCACCCGCGATCGGGTGTCCTACCCCGCAGAATGGGCGGGCCGCGACTTCACCGTCGTCGACACCGGCGGTTGGGAGGTCGACGTCAAGGGCCTCGATCATTCGGTGGCCGAACAGGCTGAGATCGCCGTCGATTTCGCCGATGTCGTCGTCCTCGTCCTCGATGTGACCGTGGGCGTCACCTCCTCGGACGAGCGGATCGTTCACATGCTCCGTTCTAAGGGCAAGCCGGTGATTCTCGCCGCGAATAAAGTCGATTCTCCGATGCAAGAGTCAGACGCCTCCTACTTGTGGAGTCTCGGTATGGGCGAGCCCTACCCGATTTCAGCGCTGCACGGGCGCGGTACCGGGGATCTTCTCGACGCGATCATCGAGGTTTTGCCGGATGAATCCGCTGTCGCATCCGCACTGCCCGCGGGAAAGCCGCGCAGGGTCGCTCTCATTGGCCGCCCCAATGTCGGAAAGTCCTCACTGCTCAACGCCCTCGCCGGGGCTGAGCGTGTCGTCGTCAACGAACTCGCGGGAACGACCCGCGACCCGGTTGACGAACTCATCGAACTCGACGGGCGCCAGTGGTGGTTCGTCGATACCGCAGGAATCCGCCGTAAGATGCACCGCACGACGGGCGCAGACTACTACGCGTCGATCCGTACGCGGGCCGCCCTTGACAAGGCGGAGGTCGCCCTCGTCCTCTTCGACGGTTCACAGCCCCTGACGGAGCAGGATGTTCGAGTGGTCCAACAGGCGGTCGACTCGGGACGCGCCCTCGTCATCGTCAACAACAAGTGGGATCTGATCGACGAGGAGCGCCAAGCGGCGCTCAAGAGCGAGCTCGAACGTGAACTCGTTCAAATCCAATGGGCTCCGCGTATTAATCTGTCAGCGAAGACGACGTGGCACACGAACCGCATCACCCGTGCACTCGACACCGCTCTGGCAGGATGGGAGACCCGCATCCCCACGGGGCGCCTCAACGCCTTCCTCGGCCAACTGGTCGCCGCCCACCCGCATCCGCTTCGCGGCGGCAAACAGCCGAGGATCCTCTTCGGCACACAGGCATCGGCCAAGCCGCCCAGGTTCGTCCTCTTCACCACCGGATTCCTCGACCCCGGATACAGGCGCTTCATTGAACGACGCCTCCGTGAGGAGTTCGGCTTCGAAGGCACACCGATCCAGCTCTCCGTCCGAGTCCGCGAACGAAGAAGGAAATAGATCAGTGAGCGACCATGCGTTCCAGATCCTCGCCGTCGGCCTCTACCTCGGGCCGATGCTCTCCATCAGCTGGTAGACGTACCGCCGCACCCGCAGTTTCGAATAGGCTCGGCGAGAACGCGCGGCCACTGCGCAATGAACGATGACGATCCTATAAGTCGCCTATGATGCACCCTCATCGCGGGCGGGTTATTGTGATGGGGAAGGGCCAGCGGTGAGGGGATGCTCATGCTCGTATGGACGAAGATGCCAACGCCGATCGGACGGCTCGTCCTCATGGCGACCGACATCGGAGTCGTTCGCGTTGCTTTCGACGCCGAGGGGATGGAGGCTGTTCGCGATGGAGTTGCCGCGCAGCTCGGCGACACCCCGGTGGAGGATACTCATGCGCTGATGCCCGTCGTCGAAGAACTCGAGGAGTATTTCCAGGGGTACAGGCGCCGCTTCGATGTTCCCCTCGACTGGTCGCTCGCATCGGGCTTCTATCGGACGGTCGAGCAACTGCTCGACATGATCCCCTACGGACAGACCCTTTCCTATTCCGAGCTGGCGGCCAGAGCCGGGCGGCCCCGTGCTCATCGTGCGGCCGCCAGCGCATGCGCTCGTAACCCCCTCCCCCTCCTCGCCCCCTGCCACAGGGTCGTGCGCAGCGACGGCGGCCTTGGAGGCTACCTCGGCGGCCTCACCGCGAAGCGCCTCCTCCTCGACCTGGAGAAGCGGGCCGTGGAGTGATACTGCGGCGCGAGCGCCCGTCCTCATCTACTGTCTCACTCACAGTACATGCACACACTCTCCCCGTGAGACACCCACACAACTGGAACGATGACCCGGACATCAACACCCCAACCATACAAAGATATCCCAGAACATTGCGGAACAATGTTCTGGGATATCACATGGTCGGGCTGGCGGGATTTGAACCCACGACCCCTTGACCCCCAGTCAAGTGCGCTACCAAACTGCGCCACAGCCCGTATTCACTTCGCCGTCGTTGACGACCTGTTGATGATAGCCCACGCTTGGGCCATCTGGCCAATCGCATTCCACCCGCAGGAGCGCCGAATCGCCACACCTCACCCGGCATATGATCGATGTCATGTTCGATGCGCTCACACTCACGACGCCGTGGGCCGACTCAATCGGGGACGCTCCCCTGCCCGAGTACCCCCGGCCCATGCTGGCGCGCAGCCAATGGCTCAGCCTCAACGGCTGGTGGCGCT
Organism: Actinomyces mediterranea; assembly: GCF_900155595.1. Lineage (GTDB taxonomy): Bacteria > Actinomycetota > Actinomycetes > Actinomycetales > Actinomycetaceae > Pauljensenia > Pauljensenia mediterranea. The sequence goes on along the minus strand of NZ_FTPB01000004.1, from coordinate 412,356 downwards.
ACGCCATCACCGGAGCGTCGACCGACGATCCCGCCGAGCCCCGCATCGACCACTGGGACGGTCGAATACTGGTGCCCTTCGCCGTAGAGACGGATGCCTCCGGCATCCGTCGCCCGCTCCTGCCTCATGAGGCCCTCCACTACGAGGCCGACGTCGTCATTCCCGAGCAGTGGCGCGGCTCGCGCATCCAGATCCACTTCGAGGCCGTCGATCACGCCTGCGACATTTGGGCTGACTCCGTCCGCCTCGCGCACCACGAGGGCGGCTACCTCCCCTTCAGCGTCGAACTTCCCAACACTCACGCCCAGTCGGTGAGGCTCCGCCTGCGTGTCACAGATCCGACTGACTCTGGGATGCAGCCCCATGGGAAGCAATCACTGACGCCCGCCACCATCTGGTACACGGCGACATCGGGGATCTGGCAGTCGGTCTGGATGGAGCCCCTCCCCCGCTGTGCCATCACGCGGATCGGAGTGCGCACCCGCGAGGACCTGGAGAGCATTACCCTCATGGTGAGCGCCGAAAAAGCTGGGCTGGCGGCACAGGTCATGATCGGCCTGCCTGACGGGGGAACGCTGACACACGAATGCACGACGGGCGAGCCCTGCGTCATCGCAATCCCCCGGCCTCGACTGTGGAGCCCCGACGACCCCCACCTCTATCCGCTCCACGTCCGCGTCGACGAGGACGAGGCCGAATCCTGGTTCGGGATGCGCACCATCGCCATCGCCGAGCATTCTGCGCACTGGGAGGCGACGAAGCGGGGCTCTCGGCGGTACATCGAACTCAATGGTCGCCCATTCTTCGTCAATGCGCCGCTCAGCCAGGGTTATTGGCCAGAATCCGGCCTTACCGCGCCGAGCGAAGCCGCCCTCGTCCACGATCTGTCAACGATGAAGGCGATGGGCTTCAACGGAGTCAGAGTCCACATCACCATCGCATCGCGCAGGTTCTACCACCTTGCCGACCGGCTCGGAATGGTGATCGTTCAAGATGCTGTGTCGGGCGGCAGACCGCCCGCGAACATCCGCGTATCTGGTCTCATCCAGGCGACGGACTTCACCGCATCCGACCGCCTGCCCCTCATCCGCCGCCTCACCGGTCGCACCCGGCAGACGGAGTGCACTGCATTCCTCAACCACTGGGTGGATACCATCCACCACCTCGAAATCCACCCGTCCATCGTCATGTGGGTCCCCTTCAACGAAGGCTGGGGCCAGTTCGACGCCCGACGAGTCGACGAGCTCACACGCCGCACCGACCCGACGCGACTCGTCGATGCCGCCTCCGGCTGGTTCGACCAGGGCGTCCGCTGCTCCGATGTGCGCTCCCGACACCGCTACGTCCTTTCCCTCATCCCACCGCCCGCCCATGATCCGCGTCCCTTCTACCTGTCTGAGTTCGGCGGCCTCAACCTGGCGGTGACAGGCCATATCAACACCCACTCGGAGGACTACGGCTACTCCTTCTACTCCACCGAATCCGAATTGGCGGCCGCATTCACCGACCTGTACCGCACACAGTTGATCGGCCTCGTCGACTACGGGCTCACAGCGGCCACGTACACGCAGGTAAGCGATGTCGAAACAGAGACGAACGGCTTGATGACCTACGATCGGCGCGTAATAAAAATGAAACCGGACGCGGTCCGGGCGCTCAACGAAGAACTCCTCACCGCTTTCGCGCACCACCACGAGGAAGGGACCTCACGCTCATGACACGACTGTCCACCCGGGCACAACGGTTCCAGCCCTTCTACGCGATGGCGGTCGCAGCGGATGCAGCGCGTCTCGCTCGCGAGGGCCGCCATGTCATCCGTCTCTCCTTGGGAGAACCGGATTCCGGCGCCCCTCCCCGAGTCCTTGACGCGCTGCGCGAGGCGGGCGACGGGCGTCCGCTTCCCTACACGGATGCGCTCGGGCTGCCCGCGCTGCGCGAGGCGATCGCCCGCAGGTACGAGGAGATTCACGGCGTGAGCGTGGCTCCACACAGGGTGTGCGTCACCGCGGGAGCCTCGGCTGCGCTCCTTCTCCTTTCCGCAGCCCTCGTCGACCCGGGAGACCGGGTCCTGCTCTCCGATCCGTCCTACCCGTGTAACCGGCAATTCCTCGCAACTTTCGGAGCCGATGTCGCTCTCATTCCGACAACCCCCGCTACCCGCTACCAGCTTGACGAAGCGCTCGTCGTCGACAACTGGACCCCGGATACGCGCGGCGTTCTCATCGCCTCGCCGTCGAATCCGACGGGTACGAGCATCCCCGCTGACGAACTCGCACGCATCTGCGACTTCGTGAAGGCGCACGGTGGCTGGTCCGTCATTGATGAGATCTACCTCGATTTGGCCGATGAGTCGCCCGACGGATCAATGCCCCCGACGGCTCTGAGCTTCGCCCCCGATGCGGTCATCGTGTCGAGTTTCTCGAAGTACTTCGGGATGACAGGATGGCGCCTGGGATGGACCATTGTTCCAGAGGACATGGTCGAGTCCATGGACCGCCTCTCGCAGAACCTCCTCATCTGCGCGCCAACCCCCGCGCAGATCGCTGCCCTCGAGTGTTTCACACCCGAATCCATCGCCTGGTGCGAGCAGCGCCGACTGCTCTTCGCCGAGCGCCGCAGGGTCGCTACCAATAGACTCGCGGCCCTCGGCCTGCCCGTGCCCGTGGTGCCCGACGGCGCGTTCTACGTGTACTTCGATGTGTCCTCGACCGGCATGAGCGCCGACGAGTTTTGCCGCCGTGCCCTTCACGAGTGCGGCGTCGCATTGACACCGGGGAGGGACTTCGGGCCGCTCACAGCGTCGACTCATGTGCGTTTGTCCTGCTCGGCGCCGAGCGAGGCGATCCGTGAGGGGATCGAGCGCCTCGCCCCCCTCGTCCCGTCCGTATCCCGCGGCTAGCGCAGACGACGCCGCGCCCGGGGGGAATCCGGCTGGGGTTCAGATGCGCGACTGGAGATTGCGGTCGACAAGGACGAGAATCGCCTCCGTCACTCCCTCGATGTCGAGACCGGAGGAATCGACGACATCGACTCCGGGCGCCGGAGTCATGAACTCCGAAACCGTCGCATCCGCGGCGTCGCGCCCGATGACCTGTTCGCGCACCTCGTCGAGGTGTTCCTTCGTCGTATCGCCGTAGAGTTCGAGGGTCCGCCTGCGCAGACGGGCCTCCTGATCGGCGAGGAGCAGCACCCTCACGTCCGCATCGGGACAGACGACGGTGGTGATGTCCCTCCCCTCGGCGATCATGCCCGAACCTGCAGCACGCGCCTCCATCATGCGTCGGCGTTGCTCGGCAGCCATCCATGCGCGAACCTTGAGGTTCGTGGAAATATGCCGGATGGCGAGGGCGATGCGCGGATGCCTGATCGCTTCGTTCACATCCGTATCCGCGATGACAAACGTGGGGCTGGTTGGGTCGGAGCTCATGACCAGTCGCATCGAATCTGCAGCCGCGACCACCGCGTCCTCGTCCTCGACGTTGATGCCGTTCTCGAGGACGTACCAGGTGAGCGCCCGATACATGGCTCCCGTGTCGAGGTAGCCGATGCCCAGACGCGTCGCCAAGAGCTTCGAGACCGTCGATTTGCCCGAACCTGCGGGCCCGTCAATGGCGATGGTGATCCCGACGGATTCGATGGCGCTGCGCCTGTCGGTCGTGTTCATCAGTACGTGTCTCCTGTGATCGCGTGGGTAATGAGGCGCCATCCGCGCTTCTCAAGTTCCTTCTCGGCCTCAAGGAGGCGCGCCGGGTCGATGAAGATCCGGCCAAGGCCGACCGCCTGCCCAGCGGAGTGTTCGAGGACGAGATCCTCGATATTGATGCCGATTTCACCGAACTCTGTGAACAGCCTGCCGAGTTCGCCGGGAGTGTCGGGGATGAGCACTTCGAGCTCCGCGTAGCGACTGGGGGCTCCGCCGTGTTTGCCGGGGATGCGGGCGACGCCGCGGTTGCCGGCCTCCATGACACGATTGACGGCTCCGACGCTTCCCCCGCGTAATGGTCCCCTCTTCGCCGCTGCATCGAGATGAACGATGAGGGCGGACAGGTCGAGGCTCAGCGCCTTGAGGATGTCGACGACGGGCCCGGCATTGCCGGCAAGGATCGCAGTCCACAGGCGCGGGTCGGATGCGGCGATGCGGGTCGTGTCGCGCAGACCTTGCCCGGCCAATCCCAAGACCTCGGGCGTGGCGTCGGCGAGGCGGGCGGCGAGCAGGGACGCGACGAGTTGGGGGACATGAGAAACGAGGGCGACCGATGCGTCGTGCGTGCGAGCATCGAGTTCGAGGGGAACGGCCCCGACATCCGTTGCCAGCGTGCGCACCGCAAGGACGGCCCGCGGATCGGAGGACCCATGGGGCACGACCACCCAGGGGCGACCGTAGAACAGGTCGGCATCTGCCGCACCAGCGCCGCTGCGCTCCCTGCCTGCCATGGGGTGAGATCCGACGTATCGTGAAGCGAGAGCCGGGTCATGCGCACTCTCAGCGGCCCGAAGAACATCATTGCCGACGGCGACTTTCACCGAGGCGACATCAGTGACGATCGCCTTTTCGAAGTGCGTGAGCGCGTCGACGACGCAGGCGTCGGCGACATCCGGGGGCGCTGCGACAATGACGAGATTCGGTTCGACGTCGGGGACGTCGACGAATGGGATGCCCGCGCCGATGTCTTGGGCCAGTCGCAGCGCCGTCGGCGACGTGTCCTCGAGGTAAACGTCGACTCCCGCTGCGCGCAGACACAGGCCCAAGGATGCGCCGAGGAGGCCGGATCCGATGATGAGGACCGGTCCCCGAGTGGCGACGATGGGGCGGGGCGAGGCCATGTTAGAGCCCCACGCTGGTGTAGAGGGCCTTGAGGGCATTGCCCTTGACACGGCGCGTCGTCCCCGGTTGGAGATGGTCGAGGCGGATCGGACCGAAACCGGTGCGCACCAGTTCGCGCACGGGGTATCCGACGGCGTCCATCATGCGCCGCACGAGGCGGTTGCGGCCCTCGTGCACAACGATCTCTACCGTCGTGATATCGCCGTAGGTGTCGACGACTCGGAAGGAGTCCGCTTTGATCGGCCCGTCGTCGAGGGTGATGCCCTCGAGGAGGCGACGGCGCACATAGGGCTTGACCTCCCCGTGCAGGCGGGCCACATAGACCTTTGACACCTCGTAGGAGGGGTGGGTCAGACGGTTCGCCAGCTCGCCGTCATTGGTGAGAAGCAGCAGGCCGGAAGTGTCGATATCGAGCCTGCCCACGTGGTAGAGGCGTTCGGGGTAGTCGACGATGAGGTCGGAGAGGGTGGGCCTGCCCTCGGGGTCACTCATGGTGGAGACGACGCCCACGGGCTTGTTGACGGCGAGGACGATGTGCTTCGCCTCGTCGAAGAAGATGCGTTCGCCGTCGACGTGGACGACCTGGGTCGTCGGGTCGATGCGCATCCCCTGCGAGCGGATCACCTTCCCATCGACCTGGACTCGCCCGTCCTCGATCATTTCCTCGGCCGCGCGACGAGACGCCACGCCCGCCTGCGACAGGGCCTTTTGCAGACGGATGCCGCCCTCGACGTAGGGATCGTTCCTCACAGCTGTTCCTCCAGTTCATCCAACTCGTCGCTGGTCGGCAGATACGGTGCAAGCGGCACCAGGTCGTCGAGGGATCCGAATCCCATCTTCTCCAGGAACAAACGGGTCGTTCCATACAGGTGGGCGCCCGATTCCGACTCTCCGACCTCTTCAATCAGTCCTCTGGATACCAGAGTACGCATGACGGCGTCGACGTTCACGCCGCGGATGTGCGAGATTCGCGACCTTGAGACGGGCTGGCGGTAGGCGACGACCGCGAGAGTCTCCAACGCCGCCTGCGACAGGCGCGACGACGCAGAGCCGATGATGAAGCGCCCGACGACGCCGGCCCATGTGCGCGCCGAATAAATGCGCCAGCCACCAGCGACGTTGCGCAGTTCGTAGCCGTGGACTCGTCCCCGCTTTTCTCCGCGGTAATGAGCGGCGAGGGCGGCGAGGGCGGCCTCCGTCGTCTCCTCGTCGGCGCCGATCGCGTCTGCGAGTTCAACTGCGCTGACCGGTTCGGACACGACCATGAGGATCGCCTCGAGGGGCGCCCACAACTCCTCCAGTGCAGAATCTTCCACTGGCTATTCCTCCTCGTCGGGTGTGACGGCCTCGTATTCGCCCTCGTCGATCGCAGTGTCGGACTCGTCCTCGCCGACCCACGTCAGCGTCAACGGCGCGAGGGGCTCGGACTGGGCGAACTCGAGGACGCGGCGCCGGTAGAGTTCGAGGATCGCGAGGAACCTCGACACGACGACCGCAGTCGACGCGGCGTCGGCGACGACATCGTGGAATGTGAGGGTTCCAGACGCCCGCAGCCTCTCAATAATGATTTCCGCCTGTCCGGCGACGGGCACCACCGGGTCGTGCAGGTGGGTGACCTGAATGTGTTCCACCGCGTCGCTGAATGCGCGGACTGCGGCGCGCAGCAGGTCATCGGGGCTCGCCGACCACATGAGTTCGGGCAACAGGGCCGCGAAATGAGGCTCCAGCGGGACATCCCTGGCGAAGAGTCCGGAGGTGGCGTCCAATCGTCGGGAGAATTCGGCGGACACCGTTTTGAAGGCTCGGTACTGTAAGAGTCGGGAGAAGAGCAGATCGCGCGCCTCCAGATCCTGCGTCGATGCCTCCGCGTCCGACTCCGGTGCGGGCAGGAGCCTGGCCGCTTTGATGTCGAGGAGGGTCGCTGCGACGACGAGGAACTCCGTCGTCTGCGACAGGTCCGGGAAGAGGCGCATATGCGCGATGAACTCGTCGGTGACTTCGGATAGCGAGACCTCGGTGATGTCGAGCTTCTTGCGGGTGATGAGTTGCAACAGCAAATCGAACGGGCCCTCGAAGACCTCGAGGGCAACATGGAAGTCGTCGATCGCGCTCTGGGAGACTCCCCCGTCAGGCTGCGTCACCACGGGCGATGACCTCACGGGCGAGGCGACGGTACTGGCGCGCACCCGGGTGATTCGGCGCGTAGGTCGTGATCGGCTCGGTGGCGACCGACGCATCGGGGAACTTCACGGTCCTGGAGATCCGGGTCGTGAACACGAGGTCGCCGAATGCCTCGTCGAGGCGCTCGAGCACCTCGCGCGAATGCAGGGTCCGCTGGTCGACCATCGTCGCGACAATGCCGTCGATCTTCAGGCGCGGATTGATGCGGTCACGCACTGTTTCAATGGTCTCGACGAGCAGGGCGACGCCGCGCAGCGCGAAGAACTCCGCTTCGACGGGCACGATGACACCGTGGGCGGCGGTGAGCGCATTGACGGCGAGAAGGCCGAGGGAGGGCTGACAGTCGATGAGAATGACGTCGTAGTCCTCTTCGACGCGGCGCAGGACCCTCGCCAAAGCGGATTCGCGGGCGACCTCGTTGACGAGTTGGACTTCAGCTGCGGACAAGTCGATATTCGCAGGGATAATGTCGAGGCCGTCGACCGGGGTCGAGCAGATGGCGGAAGCGATATTCGCCTTCGGATTCATCAGCAGCGTGTAGACCGTCTGCTCCATGTCGAGGGTGTTGATGCCGAGGCCGACGGATGCGGCGCCCTGCGGGTCGAAGTCGACGATGAGCACCTTGCGGCCGTATTCGGCCAGTGACGCGCCGAGGTTGATGGTCGTCGTCGTTTTGCCGACGCCGCCCTTCTGATTGCACATGGCGATGACGCGTGCAGGCCCGTGGCCCGTCAAAGGTGCGGGAACCGGGAAGTCTTCCAGTTCGGATCCAATGTCACCGGTCAATGTGGGCTGTACGTCTTTCGTCACAGTGCAAGTCTAGGACATGTTCTCCGTCAACTGCCCCACCCCGGCCCGTGGGTGCGAGGAACGGTAGACCTCCTGCAGTGTCGTCGCCGTGACCCGCGTGTAGATCTGCGTCGTTTGGACGGATGCGTGCCCGAGGAGTTCTTGGACATCCCTGATCGAGGCACCGCCTTCGAGCAGGTGCGTGGCGAAGGAGTGGCGGAGAGTGTGGGGCGACACGTCCACGCCGAGGTCGGCCCGGTCGGCGCAGCGTTGGATTGCCTCCCATGCACTCTGGCGCGACAGGGGGCGCCCGCGCTGATTGAGGAAGACGGCGGAGGCCCCGCGCCCTTGGACAGCAAAACCGGGGCGGGCCCTGACGATATAGGCCTCGAGGGCCTCTTTCGCGTAGCGGCCGAGGGGGACGAGTCTCTCCTTGCGGCCCTTGCCGAAGAGGCGGACGACGGGTAGCTCCTCGTCCAGGTCGAGATCATCAATGGACAGTCCCACCGCTTCGGAGACTCGGGCGCCCGTCGCATAGAGGAGTTCGAGGAGGGCGGCGTCGCGCATGGATACGGGATCGGACAGTGCGTGCGCGGCGTCGAGGAGACTCGTCACCTGTTCGACGCTCAGCGCTTTGGGGAGGTGGCGACCCTGTTTGGGGGCGCGCACGCGAGCGGCAGGATCATCGGTGGTGATCGAGTCGGTGAGGAGGAATCGGTGGAAGCCGCGGATGGCCGCACAGGCGCGGGCGACGGACGAGGCGGCGGCTGCAGAACCCGTGAGCGTCCCCGAGGCGAAATCAGTGAGATGGCGTTCGATATCGGAGCTGTGGACGTCGTTGACGGAGTGGATTTCGTGGGCGTCGAGGTCGTCGAGGTAGCGCCTGATGTCCCGACGGTAGTTCGAGATCGTATGAGCCGAGGCGCCCTGCTCGATGCGCAAGTGGCTGAGCCACTCCTCGGCGTATTCGTCACTCTCCTTCATGGGCTCAGCCTATCGGCTCGAGCGCCACCGACGGTCCAGGCGTCGCCGGAACGTGGGCCGAAGGTACCTGCTCCCCCCGTATGTCCCGGTGATCAGCGCCAATGCCCATCCGCTGTTGCACAATCGAGCAGTGGGTGCGCAGGGCGTAGCAGCTCGAATTCGTTAGACTGGAAAAGTAATCCATGCGCCCCGATGACGGGGCCCTGACCGGCTGGAGGCCGATGTGACATTGAAGTGGGATTCCTTAGATGATCGTGCAGTGGCGACTGCGAAGGTCCTCGCCGCGGATGCAGTGGAGAACGTGGGCTCGGGACACCCAGGAACGGCGATCTCGCTCGCCCCGGCCGCCTATCTGCTGTTCCAGCGCCACCTGAACATCGATCCGAAGGATCTCCGGTGGCTCGGACGCGACCGTTTCATACTCTCCGCGGGACACTCCTCCCTTACCCAGTACTGCCAGATGTACCTGGCCGGAATGGGCTTGGAGAAGTCCGATCTTGAGGCGCTGCGCACGCAGCACTCCCTCACCCCCGCGCACCCCGAGTTCGGGCACACCCCCGGCATTGAGATCACCACCGGACCTTTGGGCACCGGCGTCGCCGCCGCAGTCGGCTTCGCCATGTCGGCACGTCGCACCCATGGCATGTTCGACGCGAACACGCCGCTGGGCGAATCCGTCTTCGATCATTTCGTCTACGCGATCGCAGGCGACGGCTGCCTTCAGGAGGGCGTCGCTGCGGAAGCGTCCTCGCTGGCGGGCACCCAGAAGCTCGGCAATCTCATCTTGATCTGGGATGACAACCACATCTCCATCGAAGACGACACGAATATCGCCTTCACCGAGGACGTCCTCGCCCGCTACGAGGCCTACGGCTGGCACACTCAGCGCGTCGACTGGCTCAAGTCCGACGGCTCCTACATCGAAGACGTTTCCGCTCTCGACGCGGCGATCGAAGCTGCGAAGGCTGAGACCGACAAGCCGTCGATCATCGCACTGCGCACCATCATCGGCTGGCCGACCCCCGGCAAGCAGAACACCGGTGGTATCCACGGTTCGAAACTCGGAACCGACGCGCTGCGCGGCCTCAAAGAAGCGCTCGGCGCGAACCCCGACGCGATGTTCGACGTCGACGAAGAGGCCGTGGCGCATGCGCGCGCGAATGCGGCGGAGCGCGCCGCAGCGGCCAGGGCCGACTGGGATGCGCGCTTCGAGCAGTGGCGCGCCGCCAACCCGGATCAGGCGGCCCTCCTCGACCGCATCGTCGCCCACAAGCTCCCCGACGGCTGGGACACCTCCCTACCGACCTTCGAAGCGGGCACATCGGTTGCGACTCGCTCCGCATCAGGCAAGGTCATCGCCTCACTCGCCGATGCCCTCCCCGAGGTGTGGGGCGGTTCGGCCGACCTCGCCGGGTCGAATAATACGATCATGCCGGGCCAGCCCTCCTTCATCCCCGCGGAGAATTCGACAGGCGCCTTCACAGGTAACATCTTCGGACGCAATCTGCACTTCGGCATCCGCGAATTCGCGATGGGCGCGATCATGAATGGAATCGCAGCCGATGGCCTCACCCGTCCCTACGGCGGCACGTTCTTCGTGTTCTCCGACTTCATGCGCGGAGCGGTCCGTCTCGCCGCTCTCATGGATCTGCCCGTCACTTACGTGTGGACGCATGACTCCATCGGCGTGGGTGAAGACGGCCCGACGCACCAGCCGATTGAGCACCTCGCCGCGTATCGTGCGATCCCGAACCTCGCCGTCATCCGCCCTGCGGATGCGAACGAGACGGTAGCCGCATGGAAGGCGGCTCTTGAGAACGCGAAGCCCGCTGCTCTGATCCTGTCCCGTCAGAACCTGCCGGTCATCGCCCGCGATGAAAAGTCTGGCAATGCGCCGGTCGATGGAGTCTCCCGCGGCGCCTACGTCCTATCCGACTGTGAGGGCACTCCCGACGTGATCCTCATGGCATCGGGCTCGGAAGTCCAGTACGCCCTCGATGCGAAGGAACTGCTCGCCTCCGAGGGCGTCAGGGCCCGTGTCGTCTCCGTGCCCTGTATGGAGTGGTTCGACGCAGAGGATGCGTCCTACAAGGAGTCGGTACTCCCTGCGGCCGTCAAGGCGCGCGTCTCCGTTGAGGCGGGCATCGCGATGCCGTGGCGCGGCCTGGTCGGCGACGCGGGGCGGAGTATTTCACTGGAGCACTACGGCGAGTCCGCTTCCGGGGACAAGCTCTTCGCCGATTACGGCTTCGACGCCGCGCATGTCGCCGCCGCTGCGAAGGAGTCGCTGGCCGAGGTCAACGCCTGACGCCGAGGGCGTGCACGCGAGGGGCCGCGGGGAATGATTCCCGCGGCCCCTCGCGTTTCCCAGACCAGTGCGGCCCTGGAACCGTTGTCGGTTCCAGGGCCGCTATTGAAGAATAGGCGCGCCGGTCAAAAGACCCACTTCTGCAGGAGGCCGAAGCTGACAATGCAGACCACCCAGATGACGAGGATGCCCAGGGTGATCCTGTTGAGGTTGCGCTCAGCGACGCCGGAGGATCCGGCAACCGACGAGATACCGCCGCCGAACATGTCCGACACGCCGCCGCCGCGCCCCTTGTGCATGAGGACGGTGAGAGTGAGCAGGAGGCTGGTTACGACAATGAGTACGAGCAGGGTGATCTTGAGTGCGGTCACTGTGTTTCCGATTCATAGGGGAGAGATTGGCGCTTCAGCATGTACTGCAGCAGTCGAACAGCCACGAGTCTAGCGGTTCAAGCGGACCGGGGGCCAGTCGGCGTACCGACCGGCCCCCGGAAGAGGACGGATCAGGCGTAGAAGCGCGCCATCTCCGAGAAGGACGCGGCCTTGAGAGAGGCTCCACCGATGAGAGCGCCATCGATGTCGGCTTGGGCCATGAGTTCCTTGATATTGCCCGGGTTCGCGGAACCACCGTAGAGGACGCGGGTCGTCTCGGCGGTCTCAGTGCCGAAGTCGGCGGCGAGGGCCGCACGGATCGCTCCGCACACCTCCTGCGCATCGGCGGCGGTCGCCGTTTCGCCGGTGCCGATCGCCCAAATGGGCTCGTAGGCGATGACGATCTTCGCGACCTCTTCCGCGGTCCATCCGGCGAGAGCCGCGCGGATCTGACCGAGGACGAACTCGACATGCGTTCCGGCTTTGCGGACCTCGAGGGCCTCGCCGCAGCACAGGAGCGGTGTCATACCGGCGTCGAGGACCTTGCGGGCCTTGGCGCCGACGAGCTCATCGGATTCGTTGTGGTATTCCCGGCGCTCGGAGTGTCCCATGAGGATGTAGGTGCAGCCGAGCTTATCGAGCATGGCGGTGGAGATTTCGCCCGTGTAGGCGCCGTTGTCGTGGATCGACACATCCTGCGCACCGTACTTGATGCCGAGGTCATCGGCGTCAACGATGGTCTGGACCGTGCGGATGTCGGTGAACGGGGGGATCACGACGACCTCGCACCGGGCGTAGTCGTGGTCGTGGTCCTTGAGCTCCATTGCGAGGCCCTGCATGAGATGATTCGCCTCGAGGTGGTCGAGGTTCATCTTCCAGTTGCCGGCCATCAGGGGTAGACGTGCCATTTTCAGTCCTCCAGAACTGCGATACCGGGCAGGACCTTGCCCTCGAGGAGCTCGAGGGAGGCGCCGCCGCCAGTGGAAATGTGGGAGAAGGTGGACTCGTCGAATCCGAGGAGGCGAACAGCGGCCGCGGAGTCGCCGCCGCCGATCACCGAGAACATGTCACCCTCGGACAGGGCTGTCGCAACGGCCTTCGTACCGGCGGCGAATGCCGGGAACTCGAAGACGCCCATCGGACCGTTCCACGCGACAGTCTTCGCGGAGGAGATCTTTTCAGCGAACAGTGCGCCGGAGGCGGGGCCGATGTCGAGACCCATCTGATCGTCCGGGATGTCGCGGACGGAGACGACCGTTGCGGGCGCGTCAGCGGCGAACTCGGGGGCGACGACGACGTCGACCGGGAGGATCAGCTCAACGCCGCGCTCAGCAGCTTCGGCGATGTAGCCCTTGACAGTCTCGATCTGGTCCTCTTCGAGGAGGGACTTGCCGACCGAGTGACCCTGAGCGGCGAGGAAGGTGAAGGCCATGCCGCCGCCGATGAAGAGACGGTCGGCCTTCTTCAGCAGGTTCGCGATGACGCCGAGCTTGTCGGAGACCTTCGAACCGCCGAGGACGACGCCGTAGGGGCGCTCGGGGTTGTCGGTCGCCTTGCGCAGCGATTCGATCTCCTTGAGGACGAGGAATCCCGCGGCTGAGGGCACGAGCGAGGCGATGTCATAGACGGAGGCCTGCTTGCGGTGGACGACGCCGAAACCGTCGGAGACGAATGCATCGCCCAGTTCGGCGTATGCCTTCGCGAGCTCTTCACGCTCCGCGTCGACCTTCGAGGTTTCGCGCGCGTCGAAGCGGACGTTCTCGAGGAGGGCGATCTGACCGTCTTCGAGGGCTGCGACGGTCGCCTTCGCTGATTCGCCGACGACGTCTCCCGCCAGGGTGACGGGGGCGTTGATGAGTTCGCCGAGTCGCTTCGCGACGGGGGCGAGGGAGAATGCGGGGTCGACGGCGCCCTTGGGCCGTCCGAGGTGTGCCATGACGACGACCCTCGCTCCGGCCTCGACGAGCGCGGTGAGGGTCGGCAGTGCCGCGCGGATGCGGCCGTCGTCGGTGATCTGGCCGTCCTTGAGCGGAACGTTGAAGTCGGAGCGGACGAGGACGCGCTTGGAGCGCAGGTCGCCGAGAGTGTCGATGGTCCTCATGGAACCAACCTTTCAGTGGGGGGATACGCCATCCCTGATAAGCGGGTTAACGGCAAGCACCCGTGCACCCTCATGGGTGCACGGGTGCTTGCGTCTAGCTGTTCACAGCTGGTGAAGCTCGGTTCAGGCGAGCTTGGAGCCGACGAGCGCGGTCAGTTGGACGAGACGGTTGGAGTAGCCCCACTCGTTGTCGTACCAGGACAGGACCTTCACGAGGTCGCCGATGACCTTGGTCTCGGAGGAATCGAAGATCGAGGAGTGCGGATCGGACACGATGTCAGTCGACACGATCGGGTCCTCGGTGTACGCGAGGATTCCTTTGAGCTCCCCCTCAGCAGCAGCCTTGACGGCGGCGTTGACGGCCTCGACGGAGACCTCCTTCTCAGCCTTGAAGGTGAGGTCGGTGAGGGAGCCGGTCGGGGTGGGAACGCGGACGGCGAGGCCGTCGAACTTACCCTTGAGCTCGGGGAGGACCAGGGCGACGGCCTGCGCGGCGCCGGTCTTGGTCGGGATCATGTTGAGAGCGGCGGCGCGGGCGCGGCGGAGGTCCTTGTGCGGGGCGTCGAGGACGCGCTGGTCGCCGGTGTAGGAGTGGATGGTCGTCATGATGCCGTTGACGATGCCGAAGTTCTCGTGGAGGACCTTGGCGAGCGGCGCGAGGCAGTTGGTGGTGCAGGAGGCGTTCGACACGATGTTCATGGTCTCGCTGTCGTAGTCGGCCTCGTTGACGCCCATGACGAAAGTGCCGTCGACATTCTTCGCGGGAGCGGAGATGACGACCTTCTTGGCGCCGGCATCGAGGTGGGCCTTCGCCTTCTCGCCATCGGTGAAGAAGCCGGTGGACTCGACGACGACCTCGACGCCGAGCTCGCCCCACGGAAGATCGGCAGGGTTGCGCTGAGCGAGGACCTTAATCGCCTTGCCGTTAACGATGATGGACTCCTCGTCGTAGGCGACCTCTCCGGAGAAACGGCCCAGGATCGAGTCGTACTTGAAAAGGTGGGCGAGGGTCTTGGTGTCGGTGAGGTCGTTCACTGCGACGATCTCGATGTCCGCACCCTGCTCGAGTGCAGCGCGGAAGAAGTTACGGCCGATGCGGCCGAAGCCGTTGATGCCAACGCGGGTGGTCACTATTGTCCTCCTGCTCGTGCCCAGTCGCGGGCACGGATTCACTTTGCAACCGTGCTCGCGGACTGCGAACCCGGCCCGCAGGTCTCTGCGGTTTCCAGCACTGCCCAATTTACACCCAGTGGGCGCTTGAGCACTAGCCAAGTTACACAACCCCCGGTGGGGAGTCTCTCGTTTGACACAAGGGGCGGACTTTAGTCCTCATCGAGCATGTCGAGGGTGAGCGCAGCCTCAGTGTCCGCGATCCCCCGCTCATGCGCCGCCTTATCCGCCATTGCGAGCAGGCGGCGGATCCGCCCTGCGACGGCATCCTTCGTCAGCGGCGGATCCGTGTGCTTGCCGAGCTCCTCCAGCGACGCCTGCTTATAGGTGAGGCGCAGTTGTCCCGCCTCGTAGAGGTGGGCGGGCACGTCGTCGCCGAGGATCTCGAAAGCCCGTTCGACTCGTGCCCCCGCGGCGACAGCGGCGCGTGCGGAGCGGCGCAGATTCGCATCGTCGAAGTTCGCGAGGCGATTGGCGCTTCCCCTGGCCTCGCGGCGCACTCGCCGCTCCTGCCACGTCTCGTGAGTGCGCGTCGCCCCCATGGCGCCGATGAGGATGCCGATCGCCTCCGAGTCGCGCACGGACACGCGGTCGGCCCCACGCACCTCCTTTGAACGTGCAGACGAACCGAGTTTTCGTGCACATCCGACCATGGCGAGGGCGACCTCCGGACCCGGGCAGGTCACCTCGAGGGACGCGGAGCGCCCCGGCTCCATGAGGGAGCCCCTCGCGAGAAAGGCCCCTCGCCAGATCGCAGCGGCCTCCTCAACGCCGGAGGCGACGAGGGTCGCAGGAAGGCCCCTGACGGGGCGGCGCAGAGAATCGACGAGGCCGGTGAGGCGCGCGAGTTCGTCGGCGCGGTGGACGACGCGGACGACGAAGCGCTTGCCGCGGCGCAAGGATCCGCCTGACACGACGACAACCGTGGAGTCGGCGTTGTACAAGGCCTTGAGGAAGGCTCTGAGTCGTCTGGCCGCCACGGGCGAGTCGAGTTCGGCCTCGATGAGAATGCGGCCCGAGACGAGGTGCAGTCCGCCTGCGAAGCGCAGGATCGCGGCAACTTCTGCGGCGGTCGCCGATTGGCTCGTCACCGGCGTGCGGGCGAGTTCATCCTTCAGATCTGACGTCAGTGACACGAAGAAACGTCCTTTACTGCCCGGTCACAACCAGGCTTCGGTCTTGCCGACTTCTCCGAGGAAGCCGTCGAAGGCGTCGCGCAGGGCGGCCGCGAGTCGCAGCGGGTCGTGGTGGGGCTGTCCGTCCCCCGTCCTCACCTGGCGCAGCAGGACGCGCGCGCCGACGGCCTCACTAGCGACGATGAGGTCGTCGATATCGTCGGTGGCCGTCGGGTCGGCGATGACGACGTCGAGTTTGAAGTCCGGAGCGTACTGGTGGAGCACTCTCACGTGGTCGGCAGTCGTCATCTTGTCGGTCTCGCCGCGTTGGCGCGACAAGTTGAGGATAAGGGCGCGGTGCGCGTCAGTGGTGACGAGGGCCCGGTGAATATCGGGGACCAGCAGGTGCGGGATCACCGACGTGAACCACGAGCCCGGGCCGAGCACCACCCATTCGGCCTCGGAAATGGCCTCGGGCACTTGACGGGGCACGGCGGGCGCCTCGGGATGCAAGCGCACATCGGTAACGGTGCCCGGCGCGACGGCGACCTTCGACTGGCCGACGACCGTGTACTCGCGTCCCTCGTCGTTGAGGTCCGCCTCGATTTCGAGTGGCACGGACGCCATGGGCAGGACCCGGCCGGTCGCCCCGAGGAGCCTGGCCACCCAGTCGAGCCCCTCCACGGGGTCGTCGAGCAACTGCCACAGGCCGGAGATGAGGAGGTTGCCCAGGGCGTGGCCATTCATCGTGCCCGTTGTCGTGAAGCGGTGTTGCAGCAGATCGCGCCACGTCAAACCCCATTCGCTTTCCTCACACAGGCTCGCGAGCGCCATCCGAAGATCGCCGGGGGGAAGGATGTCCATTTCGGAGCGCAAACGCCCCGACGAGCCGCCGTCATCGGCAACGGTGACCACTGCGGTGAGAGAACGCGTGATGTGTCTGAGTGCTCTGAGAGTGGCGGACAGACCGTGGCCGCCGCCGAGTGCGACAACCGTCTGACCGGATTCTCCTCGCTGCGCCCAACCGGCAGCATCGAGGTATGTCATCATTCCCTCCCCAGGTCGCGGTGGACCACTCGAACCGAGTAGCCCCTGTCTCGCAGACGCTCTGCGATGAGTTCGGTGCACGCCACCGATCGGTGCTTCCCCCCCGTACACCCGATGGCGATCGTTGCGAACGGCTTGAGCTCGACGAGGTAGCCCTTAAGCATTGGGGCGAGGAGGTCAGCATAGCCGAGCGCGAATTCGCGCGCCCCCGACTGATCAAGCACATAGTCCGCAACCGGCTTGTCCCGTCCCGTCAAGTGACGCAGTTCATCCACCCAATACGGGTTCTTGAGGAAGCGGACATCGAGGACATGGTCCGCGTCGAGGGGCAACCCGTATTTGAAGCCGAAGGATTCGACGGTGATCTGCAGGGGGCGGTCGCCCTCGCCGGCGATGACATCGCGAATATGACGCGTAAGATCGTGGACGCTCATCGTCGTCGTATCGATGATCTCGTCGGCCACGCGGCGCACGGGTGCGAGGAGCCTCTCCTCGGCTTCGATCCCGTCGAGCAGCGTTCCGCTCCCCTGCATCGGGTGGGGGCGCCGATTCGACTCGTAGCGGCGCACGAGGGTCTGAGTGTCTGCTTCGAGGAAGATCACCCGGAACAGGGCGCCCATCGCCTTGAGCTGTTCGAGGGTCTGCGACAGGTCCTGGAAGAAGGTCCTCGCACGGACGTCGACGACGACGGCGAGGCGGTGCACTCCCCCGCCGTCGGGCGTCATCATGCCCACGAGGGCGGGGATCATCGACGGCGGCAGATTATCGACGACGTACCAGTCGAGATCTTCGAGGGCGCGCGCAGCACCCGTGCGCCCCGCCCCCGAGGCTCCGGTGATGATGAGGACTTCATTCGCCTGCGGAGACGGCTCGGTGTGCTGGGCGTCCAGAAGCGGTATCCCCTCGGGAACGGTTCTGGTGGACGGATCGCTGGGTTCTTCGTCGGTCATGCATCTAAGGATGCCATTAACTCGGCGTCCTCACCCGCAGACGGATTGCACATCGCGGATCGTCACGCACGCCGCCCCGGCGCTCGCACGCTCGCGCGCCTCATCCGCGACCGCCCCGCGCGCCAGGACGACGCCGAGCCGACGCCCCGCCCTCGTCACCGGTTTGCCGAAGATACGCACGTCATCGGCCACTCGCAGCGCGCGGCCCACCCCCTCATAGCGGGGATCGGCGCACACACCGGTCGACGTGATGACCGCAGAGGCGCCCGGCGACGAGAGCGCGGGATCGATCGGGAGTCCGAGGATCGCTCGCGCATGCAGCTCGAATTCCGACTGGTGCTGCGTCACCATCGTCACCATGCCCGTGTCATGGGGGCGGGGCGATAACTCGGAGAACCAAGCGTCATCCCCACGGATGAAGAACTCCACCCCGAAGATGCCCAGAGCCGGGGATGCTCCCCCATCGGCGAGGGCATCGGTGACGAGGAGCGCCATCTCCTGACACCGCTCAAGCGCGCGGGGGGAGATAGCAGCGGGCTGCCAGGATTCCACATAGTCACCGTCCACCTGCCGGTGGCCGATAGGTGCGCAGAAGGAGGTCACCGCCGTGTTGAGGTCCTCGTCCCAGGAGCGGATCGTCAGCAGGGTGATCTCGCAGTCGAAGCGGATCTCTTCTTCAACGATGACCCGCCCCGTGTGTGAGCGCGCGCCCTCGCCGGCCACTCGCCACGCCTCGTCGGCCTCGTCAACGGTGCAGACGCGGGACTGGCCATGTCCCGACGAGGACATTGTCGGCTTGATGAATGCGGGCAGACCCGTGTGCTCGAAAGCCTCGCGCAGCTCCTCGGCACTGGAAGCGAAGCGGAACTTCGATGTCGCGACCCCGTCCAGTCCGGCGGCAAGGGCGCGGATCGCTTGGCGATCCATCGTCGACTTCACGGCGAATGCATTGGGCACGATACGCGCCCCGCCCCGCCCCTCGAAGCGCAGGAGTTCATCGGTGGCGATCGCCTCGATCTCGGGGACCACGAGGTCGACGTCGACGGACTCGAGGAGAGCCGCGAGAGCGGGCCCATCCGTCATGTCGATGAACCGGTAGTCGTCGGCGACCTGCATTGCCGGCGCCCCACAGTAGGAGTCGACTGCGATGACGTGGCAGCCGAGGCGCTGAAGGCTGATCACGACCTCTTTGCCGAGTTCGCCCGAGCCCAGCATGAGGACGCGGGTCGGGATCTTGAAAGTCGAGGGATCACTCATGGCGGTCTCCAGTTTCGTTCTCCACAACTACGGATCAGCCTAGCGCGTAGGGGCACTCTCATGAGGATCGCGGGGCGCATCGGCGCTGCTCTGGTGCTCCCCCAAGTCCCCCAGGGCTGCGGCGATGGTGCGGGCGAGGGTCGGGCCGATGCCATCGACCTCGCAGATCCGCTCCCATGTCGCCTCCCGGATGCGCTTGACGGAGCCGAAGCGGCGCAGCAGCGCCTTTTGGCGCGCGGGGCCCAGCCCCGGGATCCCATCGAGGACGGAGCGCGTGTGACGCTTCCCCCGCTTCGAGCGGTGCTTCGTAATGGCGAATCGGTGCGACTCATCACGCAGATACTGCAGGAGGTAGAGAGCTGCGGATGTGCGCGGCAGGATGAGGGGGAACTCGTCTCCGGGGACCCACACTTCTTCGAGCCGTTTGGCGAGTCCGATGACGGGGATGTCGACGCCGACTTCATCGAGGGCGCGCCGAGCGGCACCGACTTGAGCGAGTCCCCCGTCAACGACCACAAGGTCGGGCCGATAAGAGAATCGCCGGGGCCGACCGGTCGAGTCCGTGGGGCCAGCCTCGTAGGCGATCCCCTCCTCGTCCTCGCCCTCGATTCCCCTCTCCTCGGCGAGGAGGCGGGTGAAGCGGCGCGTGAGGACCTCATCCATTGCGGCGGTGTCATCGGCAGCTCCATTGCCGTCAGCGCCGCGGATGGTGAATGTGCGGTAGGCGCTCTTGCGTGGCGCCCCGTCCTCGAAAACGACCATGGAGGCGACTTGGTCGGTGCCCATGGTGTGCGAGATGTCGAAGCATTCGATGCGCAGCGGCGCCGAGTCAAGGCCGAGGTATTCGGCGAGTTCCTCCAGCGCTGCGGATCGTTGCGTGAGGTCGCCCGCCCGTTTCGTCTGATGAAGGGTGAGCGCCTGACTCGCGTTCTCGCGGACCGTGTCGAGCAGGTGGGCTTTCGCGCCGCGCTGGGGGACGCGGATGGTGACGGAGGCGCCCCGCAGTCCCGACAACCATGCTTCGAAGGTCGAATGGTCCGTGGGGAGCACGGAGACGAGGATGTCGCGGGGTACGGCAGAGGTCGGCGTGTGGGTGACATCGTCGACGGAGCGCGCTTCGGCGCGAGGGGTCCCGACTGCGCCCTCTGGGGTGCGGGGGATCATCGAGTAGACCTGTTCGAGCAGGCGCGCCATGAGGGTCTGCTCATCGGCATCATCCGCCCGGTCGATAACCCAGCCCCTGGTTCCACGGATGCGCCCTCCGCGCACATGGAATACGTGAACGGCTGCGTCGAGTTCATCGGCGACGAGAGCGAAGACATCCGCGTCGGTACCGTCGTCGAGGACGACGACATTGCGTTCGAGGACCGTTTCGAGGGCACGGATATCGTCGCGCAATTCGGCTGCGGTTTCGAAGTCGAGGTCGAGGGCAGCCTGCTTCATCTGCGCTTTGAGATCGCGGATGATCGGCCCGGTCTTTCCCTCCATGAAGTCGCAGAGCGACTGGGCGAGGGCGAAGTGCGCCTCCTCGCTGATACGACCCACGCAGGGGGCGGAACACTTGTCGATGTGGGCGAGTAGGCAGGGGCGATGCTGTGCCTGGGCTCGGTTGAACACGGCTGGCGCGCAGGTGCGCACGGGGTAGACGCGCGACAGCAGATCAATGGTCTCTTTAATAGCCCAGACCTGCGTGTAGGGGCCGAAGTAGCGCACTCCGGAGCGTCTGGCGCGGCGTGTCATCTGCACGCGGGGGACACGCTCGTTCATCGTCACCGCGAGATAGGGGTAGGACTTGTCGTCCTTGAACATAACATTGAATCGCGGGTTGAACTCTTTGATCCATGTGAATTCGAGGGCGAGCGCCTCGACTTCGGTGTTGACGACGGTCCATTGGACGCGACAGGCGGTCGTCACCATCTGCTGCGTGCGCGGGTGCAGATTCGCGAGGTCTTGGAAGTAGTTGGTGAGACGATTGCGCAGATTCTTCGCCTTGCCGACGTAGATGACGCGGTCGCGGTCGTCCATGAAGCGGTACACGCCCGGCGAGGTCGGAATGTCGCTCGTCGGGGGTCTATACGTCGCCGGATCTGCCACGCGGCCAGTCTACGGGGCATTGCCACGCCGGTCGTATCAACGGGTGTGGGGCGCGCTCAGAACGGTCGGTGATAACCACGAGATCAGACGCTAGTCCCGCTATGGTTGCATCGAAGGAGCCGTAATTCGGACGCGTCGCTCGTCGATCCCCCTAGTGCTTTACCATTTATTTGACATTCATTTGATGAAGTCTTTGCTGAGTATCAGCAAGTCACCGCGCGTGATGGAAGGACGCCCATGTTCACCTGTCCCACCGAAGTCGCTGAATTCATCGACAAGGAGAACATCGACTTCATCGATGTCCGCTTCTGCGACGTTCCCGGTGTTCAACAGCATTTCACGATTCCTGCCGCAGAGTTCGTCCGCGACGCCCTCGACAATGGACTGATGTTCGATGGCTCATCGATCCGGGGCTTCACAGCGATCCACGAATCCGATATGAAGCTCATCCCGGATATCGGCTCCGCATTCGTCGACCCCTTCCGCGCCGCCAAGACCCTCGTCGTCAACTTCTCAATCGTCGATCCCTTCACGGATGAGCCTTTCTCCCGAGACCCCCGCCAGGTCGCAGCGAAGGCAGAGGCCTATCTGCGCTCCACCGGCATCGCCGACGACTGCTTCATCGGTGCCGAAGCCGAGTTCTATCTCTTCAACGACATCCGCTACCAGGTGACCCCGCAGTCGACCTTCTACGCCGTCGACTCCCCCGAGGCCTACTGGAACACGGGGCGCACCGAGGACGGCGGCAACCCCGGTTACAAGGTGCCCCTCAAAGGCGGCTACTTCCCCGTCTCCCCCGCTGACCAGTACGCGGATGTCCGCGACGAGATGGTCCGCAAGTGCATCGCCGTCGGATTGCAGATCGAGCGCGCCCATCACGAGGTTGGCTCCGGCGGCCAGCAGGAGATCAACTACCGCTTCGCATCCCTGCAAAGAGCAGCGGACGACATGATGAAGTTCAAGTACGTCATCAAAAACACTGCCCTCGAATTCGACCATTCGGCAACATTCATGCCCAAACCCCTCTTCGGGGACAACGGATCGGGCATGCACACGCACCTGTCGCTGTGGAAGAACGGAGAACCTCTCTTCTACGACGAACGCGGCTACGGCTCCCTGTCCGATCTGGCGCGCTGGTTCATCGGAGGCCTTCTCGAGCACGCCCCCGCCCTCTTGGCGTTCACGAACCCGTCCGTGAACTCCTTCCGGCGCCTCGTCCCCGGCTTCGAAGCCCCGATCAACCTCGTCTATTCGGCGCGCAACCGTTCGGCCTGCATCCGCATTCCCGTTACGGGCACATCCCCGAAGGCCAAGCGCATCGAATACCGGGTCCCCGATCCCTCGGCGAATCCCTACTTGTCTTTCTCCGCGTGCCTCATGGCCGGCCTCGACGGCATTAAGCGCCGCATCGAGCCCGCCGCGCCGATCGACAAGGACCTCTACGAGTTGCCGCCCGCAGAGTACCTCGACATTGCGAAACTCCCCTCGTCGTTGGAGGCGGCACTCGATGCACTGCGCGACGACCATGAGTTCCTCACCGAGGGCGATGTCTTCACCCAGGATCTCATCGACACGTGGATCGACTACAAGGAGACGAACGAGGTCGCTCCCATGCGCATGTATCCGCACCCGTACGAATTCCAGATGTACTACGACTTGTAAGTGATGCTGCGCGGTGCACAATGGGAAGTGATACTGCGCGCAGTCGGCTCCTCAGCGCCGCCATCGCCTCGCGGACGGCGCCGAGTCGCTAGACTCAGCACCAGTGCTCAAAGTCTTGAACTACTGCGGATTCTTGTGAAGCGGAGGACCCATGAAAAAGCTTCGTGACGGCTCATATACGGTGAAGGCGCGCTTCGCTCTCACGGACGCCGACATCATCCCTTCACTCCTGCGCGACAGGGCACTCGACCGCCCCGACCAAGTTGCCGTTGAACAACGCTCCCCCGTCGGCGCCACCATTCCCGTCACAGCGGGTGCATTGCAGACCCAGGTAGACGATACGGCTCGCGGCCTCATCGGCCTCGGCATCCGGCCGGGCGACTGCGTCGCGATCCTCGCATCGACCTCGTATGAGTGGATGCTCCTCGACCTCGGCCTCCTATCGATCGGAGCGATCACCGTCCCCATCTATGAATCCGATTCTGCAGCGCAGATCCGCCACATCCTCACCGATGCGAATGTTACCTTTGTGTTCACGCAGACGAGCCAGCAGGCCGACCTCGTTGACACCGTGCGCACGCCGTCGGTCAGAGCGATCGATTCCTTCGACCGTGGCGCGATGAGGCACGTGGCCGCCGCCGCGCGTTCCATCACCATCGATAAGGTCGACGCCCGCCGCAGCGTCCTCAGCCCCCACGACGTTGCCACCATCATCTACACCTCCGGCACGACGGGAATCCCCAAGGGCGTCATGCTCACCCATGAGAACTTCGTGGGGACGGCGAAGGCACTGCGCCAGGTGCTCGGAGACGTCATTGATTCTGACTCGACGCGCCTGCTGCTGTTCCTGCCCGTCGCCCACGTCCTCGCGCGCTTCGTCATGCACCTGGTGCTGTCGGGGCACGGGGTCGTCGGCTTCTCCCCCGATATCAAGAACCTCCTGCCCGATATCCAAGCCTTCAAACCCTCCATCCTGCTCGTCGTACCGCGCGTCCTGGAGAAGGTCTACAACGCGGCCTCGGCGAAGGCGGGCACCGGCGTCAGGGGGAAGATGTTCTCCTGGTCGGCCAAGCAGGCCAGACGCTATTCCGCCGCCGGTGAGGGGCTCCTCGGGCCGTCGCCCTTCCTGCGGCTGCGCCACTCGATCGCCGACACCCTCGTATTGAAGAAGATCCGCCAAATCCTCGGGCCGAATCTTCAATACATCGTCTCCGGCGGCGCGCCCCTGGCCACCGACCTCGCCCAGTTCTATTCCGGCGCGGGAATCACCCTGCTCCAGGGCTACGGCCTGTCGGAGACGACCGGCCCCATCGCCGTCCAGCTGCCGTCGGATCGAACGAGCGGATACGTCGGACCGGTCCTTCCCGGCAACCGCGTGAAAATCGCGAAAGACGGAGAGATCCTCATCAAGGGCGTGTCCGTGATGAAGGGCTACCACAACCTTCCCGACGAGACGGCGCGAGTACTCACCTCGGAATGGTTCCACACCGGCGACCTCGGACGGGTTGACCGCCGCCACGGCATTACCATCACCGGCCGCAAAAAGGAACTCATCGTCACCGCAGGCGGCAAGAACGTCTCCCCGGAGGTCCTCGAAGACGCGCTCGTCACGCATCCCCTCCTCGCCAATGTCATCGTCGTCGGAGAGGCTCGCCCCTACATCGGCGCCCTTTTCACCCTCGACTCCGATATGCTGCCGACGTGGCTGGCGAAGCATGGCCTGCCCGTGGTCGATGTTCACCGCGCGGCACAGATGCCCCAAGTGCGCGAATCCCTCGAGCGGGCGATTGCGAAGGCGAATAAGGCCGTGTCGAGGGCCGAGTCCATTCGGCGCTTCCGCATCATCGATGCAACCTTCACGGTGGAGAATGGTTACCTGACGCCGTCGATGAAACTGCGCAGATCGGCAGTCATCCGCGACTACGCGCACGAGATCGACGCCCTGTACGCCGAAGGCGGGAAGAAGAAATGAGCCTGGTCCAACTCGATTCGCGCACCTGGGAAAACACCGCGACGCGCGAGGCCGATCCCTCGTGGAATCTGCCGAAGATGATCCACCGCCGTGCGCGCGAGTACCCCGGACAGATCGCCATTGAACGGCGCAATGCCGTCGGCGAGTGGACGCCCATGACGATCAACGCCTTCGCCGCCCACATTGATGACACGGCGCGCGGCCTCATCGGCCTCGGCGTCAAAGCCGGGGACCACATCGCGATCCTCGCTCCGACGTCCTACGAGTGGGCGCTCATCGACCTCGCCGCCCTCACCTGCGGCGCCGTCACCATCCCCATCTACGAGACCGACTCAGCAGCTCAGATCGCTCACATCCTCACCGACTCCGATGTGACGATCGTCATCACCGCAACATCCCAGCAGGCCGACCTCGTCAAGTCGGTCGCCACCGACCGCGTCCGGCGCATCCTCTCCCTCGACAAGGGTGCGGAAAGAGAGATCGCCGCAGCCGCGCGTTCCATCGACCCCAGCGAAGTCGAGGCCCGTCGCGACCTTCGAGCACTCGACGACGTCGCCACCATCATCTACACCTCCGGCACAACCGGCATGCCGAAGGGCATCGAACTCACGCACGGGAACTTCATCGAATCCCTCATCCAGGCATTCGACTTCCTGCCCGGCCTCATCAACAGCCCTAAGTCGCGGTCACTACTGTTCCTACCCGTCGCCCACTCCCTCGCGCGCTTCGTCATGTACGCGCTGCTGTCGGGCCAGGGACGCGTCGCTTTCGCCCCCGATACCCGCAACCTCCTCTCCGATATCGCAACTTTCAAGCCGACGATGCTGCTCGTCGTGCCCCGCGTCCTCGAGAAGGTCTACAACGCGGCGACGACGAAGGCCGGGCGCGGATTCAAGGGGACCGTGTTCTCCTGGGCGACCGCGCAGGCGCGCGACATGTCCCGTGCGACCGCATACGCCGCTCCGCCCCCGATCGAGCGCTCCTCGCGGGTCGGCACTCCTGCGATGGACACTTCCGCCATTCCCGATCCCTCGCAGACCGGCTCCCCCGGGCCGTCCCTCGCGCTGAACATGAGGATGCGCGTCGCCGACGTGATCGCCCTGCGCAAGGTGAAGGCTGCGCTCGGCCCGAACCTTCACACGATCATCTGCGGCGGCGCGCCGCTCGCGGCGGATCTTGCGCACTTCTACCGGGGGCTCGGACTGACCCTCCTGCAGGGCTACGGCCTGTCGGAGACGACCGGCCCGATCACCGTCGAATGGCCCAGCGACTTCCCGCCGGACTCCGTCGGCTTCCCCTGGCCCGGTAATACCGTTCGCATCGGAGACGACGGGGAGATCCTGCTCAAAGGTGTGTGCGTGACGAAGGGGTACCACAATCTGCCCGAAGAAACCGCCGCTGCTTTCGCCGACGGCTGGTTCCACTCCGGGGACCTCGGCGCCGTTGATGAGACCGGGCATCTGAGGATCACCGGCCGCAAGAAGGAACTCATCGTCACCGCAGGCGGTAAGAACGTCTCCCCGGAGGTTCTCGAGGACTCGCTGCAGACCCACCCGCTCATTTCAACCGTCATCGTCGTCGGCGATCAGCGCCCCTACATCGGTGCGCTCATCACCCTCGATGCGGAGATGCTTCCGATCTGGCTCGCCTCCAAAGGAGTGGAGCGGGTCGACCCCGCTGCTGCGGCGGAGTTGCCCATCGTCCGCCAGTCCCTTGAGAGGGCGATCGCGAAGGCGAACCGCACGGTGTCGAGGGCGGAGTCGATCCGCCGCTACCGCATTGTCAATGCGGAGTTCACCGTGGAGAACGGGTATTTGACGCCGTCGCTCAAGCTCAAGCGGCGCGCGGTGCTGCGGGACTACGCGCACGAGGTTGACGCCCTCTACGCCGACGGGACGACGCAGGGCGAAGGCGCATGAGCGGGGAACTGCCTGTCGCCCTCGTCACCGGAGCCACTCGCGGTCTGGGCTCTGCGATCGCCGACGCCCTCGCGCACGATCATCATGTGCTCATCGGGGGCCGTGATGCCGGGGCTGTGGCCCGGCGCGTCGCCGAACTCCCCTCGGCCTCTCCCTTCGTCGCGGATCTGACCGATCCTGCGGCTGTTGGCCGCGCCATCAAGGAGGCGGAGCCTCATCTGAGGCGCCTCAGCGTCCTCGTCAACAACGCGGGCATGTCCAAGCGCCTGCCACTGGCGGCGACGAGTCGTACCCACTGGGAGACGATGCTGTCGACGAATGTCATCGCGGTCGCCGACCTGACGACACGACTCCTGCCCCGTCTGCGGGCGAACAACGGGACGGTCGTGATGATCAATTCCGGGGCGGGAGTGCGCATCTATCCGCAGGACGCGGCCTACACCGTGTCGAAATGGGCGCTCAAGGCATTGACCGATTGTCTGCGCGAATCCGAACGGGGCGACGTGCGCGTCGTGTCCGTCCACCCGGGGCGCATCGACACGGATATGCAGCGCGAACTCACCGCCGCCACGGGCGCGGCCTATGACCCGAGCCTGCACATGGCCCCGGCCGACGTGGCGCGCAGTATTCGCCTCGCCCTCGACATGCCCGCCTCGATGAATGTCGACGAAATCCACCTGCGGACGACGGAGAAGAAGGCCTAGGCACATCCCGAAGGCATCCTCTACCTGCGAATATGGGGAATCGACCTCCCTGATCGTCCATTACGGACACTACCTGCTGTTCGCGGCCTTCTGCCTCTTGGCGAGGACGCTTTTGAGGAACTGCCCGGTGTAGGAGCCCTCGGCCTCGGCGACCTGCTCGGGGGTGCCCTCGGCGACAACGAGGCCACCTCTCGCACCGCCCTCGGGCCCCATGTCGATGATCCAATCCGCGGACTTGATGACGTCGAGGTTGTGCTCGATGACGATGACGGAGTTTCCCTTGTCGACGAGGGATTGGAGCACCATGAGGAGCTTGCGGATGTCCTCCGAATGCAGACCCGTCGTCGGCTCGTCGAGGACGTAGACGGTCTTGCCCTTCGACCTGCGCTGCAGTTCTGAGGCGAGTTTGACGCGCTGCGCCTCGCCGCCCGACAAGGTTGTCGCTGCCTGCCCGAGTCTCACGTATCCGAGCCCGACTTCAACAAGGGTGTTGAGGTGGCGGGCGATCCTTGAAATCGACGCGAAGAACTCGGCGGCCTCGACGACCGGCATGTCGAGAATGTCGGCGACGGACTTGCCCTTGTACAGGATCTCCAGGGTCTCGCGGTTGTAGCGAGCGCCATGGCACACTTCGCAGGGCACGTACACGTCGGGCAGGAAGTTCATCTCGATCTTCAAGGTGCCGTCGCCGCGGCAGGACTCGCACCTGCCGCCCTTCACATTGAAGGAGAAGCGGCCGGGCCCATAGCCGCGCATCTTCGCCTCGGGCGTTTGGGAGAAGAGCTGGCGGATCGCGTCCCACACGCCGGTGTAGGTCGCGGGATTCGAGCGCGGTGTTCGCCCGATCGGCGACTGGTCGACGTGGACGACCTTGTCGAGGGTGTCGAGGCCGGAAACCGAGCGGTGGCGCCCGGGCACAAGCCTGGCGCCGTTAAGCCGGGAGGCGAGGGTCCGGTAGAGGATCGAGTTGACGAGGGTCGACTTGCCTGAACCCGAGACACCGGTGACGGCCACGAAGCAGCCGAGGGGGAAGTCGACCGTCACATCGCGCAGATTGTGTTCGCGCGCACCCTTGACGGTCAGGCGCCTGTCGGGGTCGACGGGTCGACGGGTTGTGGGGATCTGGATCGACCTGCGACCCGACAGGTAGTCGCCGGTGATGGACTTCGTGTTCTTCAGCAGATCGGCGAGGGGGCCCGAGTGGACGACCCAGCCGCCGGTCTCCCCCGCTCCCGGTCCGATGTCGACGATCCAGTCGGCCGCCTCCATCGTCTCCTCGTCATGTTCGACGACGATGAGGGTATTGCCGAGGTCTCGCAGCCTCTTGAGGGTCTCAATGAGTTTGCGGTTATCCCGCTGGTGAAGGCCTATGGAGGGCTCGTCGAGGACGTAGAGGACGCCGACGAGGCCGGAGCCGATCTGCGTGGCCAGGCGGATGCGCTGAGCCTCCCCGCCCGACAGGGTTCCCGCACCGCGCGACAGGGTGAGGTATCCGAGTCCGACGTCGACGAGGAAGTCGAGGCGTGCATGGATCTCTTGGAGGATCGGCGCCGCAATGGCCTTCGCCCGCACATCGAGATCGATGCCGCGCAGTCGGCTGCGCGCGTCTGTGATCGCCAGGTCGGAGAACTCTGCGATGGACAGTCCCCCGATCGTTACGGCGAGGACTTCCGGGCGCAGTCGGGCGCCGCGGCATGCGGGACACGGGATCTCACGCATATAGGAGGTCATCTTGTCGGTCACCCACTCCGACTCGGTCTCCTCCCTCTTGCGCTCGATGTAGGCGACGACCCCCTCGAAGCCGGTCGTATAGGAGCGCTCCCTGCCCCAGCGGTTGCGGAACTTGACCTCGACCTTGTAGTCCTTACCGAAGAGAATCGCGTGGCGCGCCTCTTCAGGAAGGTCCTTCCACGGCGTATTCATCGCAAAGCCGAGTTCTTTGCCCAGTGAGGCGAGCAACCGGGAGTGGTACTTGAAGTTCGAGTTCCACGGGATTACTGCGCCCTCGGACAGGCTCAGTTCCTCGTCGGGGACGAGCAGTTCGGGGTCGACTTCGAGCTTGGAGCCGAGGCCCGTGCATTCGGGGCAGGCGCCGTAGGGGGCGTTGAAGGAGAAGGTCCGAGGTTCGATCTCTTCGAGTGCGAGGACGTGGTCATTGGGACAGGAGCGCTTCTCCGAGTAGCGCCTGCGGCGCTCCGAGTCATCATCGGGCAGATCAACATTGTCGACGATGATGAGACCATCGGATAGTCGCAAAGCGGTTTCGACGGAGTCGGCGAGTCGTTGGCGCATTCCGGCGCGCACGACGAGGCGGTCGATGACCACTTCGATCGTGTGCCGCAGTTTCTTTTCCAGCTTCGGTGCAGAATCGAGGCGGACGAGTTCCCCATCGATGACGGCCCTCGTATAGCCGGAGGTCTTGAGCTCTTCGATGAGATCCTGATACTCGCCCTTGCGCCCGCGGATCACCGGGGACAGGATCTGGAACCTCGTACCCTCGGGCATGGAGCGGATGCGGTCGACGATCTGCTGCGCCGTTTGGGCTTGGATCTGAGCGCCGCACTGCGGGCAGTGGGCGGTCCCGGCGCGCGCGTAGAGCAGTCGCAGGTAGTCGTGGATCTCGGTGATGGTGCCGACGGTCGATCGGGGGTTGCGCGACGTCGATTTCTGGTCGATGGACACGGCCGGCGACAGGCCCTCGATGAAGTCGACGTCGGGCTTATCCATCTGTCCAAGGAATTGGCGCGCGTATGACGACAGGGATTCGACGTAGCGGCGCTGTCCTTCGGCGAAGATCGTGTCGAAGGCGAGTGAGGACTTCCCGGAGCCGGAGAGGCCGGTGAAGACGATCATGGAGTCGCGCGGCAGTTCGAGACGGACATCCTTGAGATTGTGCTCGCGGGCGCCTGAGATGATCAATGAGTCGTGCACCCCTCGATCCTACCCGCGTCGTCGACTATTCGTCGTACAGGTGTTCCATTTCGGAGCAAGTGTGAGTACTCGCATCGCTCCCACCTGATGAGCCGCTTGATCGGTTCCGCTTCGGCGGCGCCGCCGAAGGAATAGTGTGGATGCATGGCTTACTTCGCAGTGAATTACGACTACGACACCGCTCAGAGCGACACGATCGCCGAGGTGCGCCCGGTGCACCGGGAGTTCCTCGCCTCATTGAAGGACCAGGGCGTTATCATCGCCTCCGGTCCGCTCGAGGGCGACGGCGCTCTCCTCCTCGTTGAGGCGGCGAATGGGGCCTCGGCGGCGGCCGCCCTCGACAAGGATCCGTTCTTCGAGGCGGGTGTCATCCTCAAGCGGACGATCCGCGCCTGGAACCCCGTCATCAGGAGCTTCTGAGCCCGGCAGGGCGGTTGCCCCGCTCAGTCTGCGGATTCGCCCACGCTCTGCGCTTTGGCGTGCATCCGCGCATAGTAGATGCGATGCGAGAACTCGATGAGCATCCCTGCCGTCGCGCCGATGGCGACAACGATGAGCCACTGGCCATTCGACGGCCACTCCAGCGCGAAGAAGGTGCGCGTGACGCCAAACGCGATCCCTGCGATCGCGAGGGCGACCATGGTCACCAGCAATGCGAGCTTCCACGCTTTGAAGGGCCTCGCGGTAATCGACAGCAGCCACACGGCGCCGATCATCAGTGTGAGCGTCGCCGCCGTACTCCCGATCGTCGACTCCCCGCCGACGAGCCGGTACGACAGGATCGCGGAGAAGGCGAGAATCGCACCCGAGGGCACCGCCAGGGAGAGGGTCCGGCGTAAGAATCCGGGCACGTAGCGGCGCGCATTCGGGGCGAGCGCCAGGAAGAACGCGGGGACGCCGATGGTGAAGACGTCGATGTAGGTGAAGTGGCGCGGCAGGAACGGATACTTCCACGCCATGATGGCGCACGCGATGACGAGGATCGCCGCATAGGTCGTCTTCGCGAGGAAGAGCGCGGACACCCGTTCCATATTCGCAATGATGCGGCGCCCTTCGGCGACGACGCCGGGTAGAACGGAGAAGCGCGAATCGACGAGGACGACCTGCGCCACGGCCTTCGTCGCCTGAGCCCCATTGCCCATGGCGATACCCAGGTCAGCGTCTTTGAGAGCGAGCGCGTCATTGACGCCGTCTCCGGTCATTGCGACGCAATGCCCCTTGGCTTGGAGGGCCTCCACCATTGCGCGCTTCTGCTCGGGTGTGACGCGCCCGAATACGTCGCTGTCCTCAACCATCGCTTGGAATTCGTCGGAGAGGGTGTCTGCGGGCAGCGTCCTCGCATCGCAGACCCTGGGTGTTCCCCCGTCGGGAGCGCGCAAACCGACCTGCGCGGCGAGGGCCCTCACCGTGACTGGGTTGTCGCCGGAGATGACGCGCACGTGAACGCCCTGCGCGCGGAAGTATTGGAGGGTTTCAGCGGCGTCGGAGCGCAGGTCCTCTTCGAGGACGACGAGGGCGGCGAGTGAGCGCTCCTCCGGCAGTTCCTGCGCGTCCTCGTCCATTGAGGCCATGGCGAGGGCGACGACCCTGTTTCCCAGGGATGCGTATTCGTCGACACTGCTCATGAGGGGCGACTCCTCCGAGTTCTGGCGCACGATCTCGGGGGCGCCGAGGATCCACGCACTCGTGCCCGTTCCGCAGGCCGACCACTTGCGGGCCGAGGAGAAGGGAATCGTCCACGTCGGCTCCGGCGCAACCGCGCGCTCTTCGCAGTGGTCCCAGATCGCCTGGGCGGTCGCATTCGTCCTGTCCTCGCTCAGCGCGCCGAGCGCCGCGAGAATGCGCCCGCGATCCGCCTCATCCTCGACGAGGATGGTGCGCACGCGGATGCCGCCGGTGGTGAGCGTGCCCGTCTTGTCGACGCAGAGGCAGTCGACGCGGGCGAGCACCTCGACTGCGGGCAGTTCTTGGATGAGGACTCCGCGGCGCGCCAGGGTCGCCGATCCGATCGCGAAGTTCATCGAGGTGAGCAGGACGAGGCCCTGCGGGATCATTCCGACGACGCTGGCGACGGACACGACGATGGCGGATTGCCAGGAGGCGTCGGAGCCGTCGGCGACGATCCTCGTCTGGGACCAGAAGGTGACGATGACGACGGGCACGAGCAGGAAGGACACGACCCGGAGCACGGAGTTGATGCTCTGCTGGATCTGGGAGGTCGTGCGGATGAATTGGCGCGCCCGGTGCGCGATGTCCTGCGCGTAGGAGTCCCCTCCGACTCGAGTCGCGCGGATGAGTGCGCTCCCCGCGACGACGGAGGTCCCCGCGAGAACCTGGTCGCCTTCCTTCTTCTTCACGGGCTTCGATTCGCCCGTGAGCAGGGACTCGTCAACTTCGAGGCCCAAGCTGTCGAGGATGATGCCGTCGACGCAGATCTGCGTTCCCAGCGTGAGACGGAGGACGTCGTCAAGGACAACGCCGTCGGTGGGGATCTCGTCCGCCAGTCCGTCGCGTATGACGGTAGCGGTCGGTGCGTCGACGATCGCAAGTGCATCGAGGGTCCGCTTGGCGCGGATCTCCGAGACAATGCCGATGATGGCATTGATGATCATGACACCGCCGAAGACCACATCCTGAATGTGCCCGACGACGAGAACGATGAGGGCGGCACTGATGAGGATCCCATTGAAGAGGGTGAAGACATTCGTCCGGATGATCGAGGCCAAAGACCGAGATGTCCGTTGCGCGATTTCGTTCGTCTGCCCTTTCGCGACTCGCTCAGCAACCTCGCGTTTGCTCAGACCCGTCATCATGTCGGTGGTCGTCGTTGTCACATCACTCCAAAGCGGCTTCCGGTCGGATTATGAGGCGGCAGTGTCTGTCCCCGTCTCACCTGCTTGAAGCGAACGCGACTTGAGCAGCGAAGCCACCACCGTCAGCGTAATGGTAATGAGAATGAACGCAAGCGATGGAGCGATCCCGATCTCAGGAGCCCAGTGATACCCCTCACCGCCGTTGAGGAAGGGCAGGGTATTCTCGTGCATCGCATGGAAGATGAGTTTGGCGCCAATGAACGCCAGGATCGCCGCGAGACCGTAGTGCAGGTAGACGAGCCTTTCGAGAAGCCCGTCGATGAGGAAGTAGAGCTGGCGAAGCCCCAGCAGCGCGAAGGCGTTCGACGCGAACACCAGGTAGGGCTCGCGGGTGAGGCCGAAGATCGCGGGGATCGAGTCGAAGGCGAACATAAGGTCCGCCGTCCCCAGGGCGAAGACCACGAGAAGCATCGGCGTGAGGTAGGTGCGGCCGCCGTGGCGGTGCAAGAACTTCTGCCCCATGAAGCCATCGGTGACGGGGAAGGCGCGGCGCACCATCCGCACGAAGGCGTTCTCGTGGTACTCCCCATCGTCGGGCTCATCATCCGCCATTCCCTCTCTCGCCTGGGAAAATGCGGTCCACAACAGCCATGCGCCGAAGATGAAGAATACCGCGCTGAAGCGCTCGATGAGTGCGGCGCCGACGAGGATGAACACGAGGCGCAGGACGAGGGCGATAATGATGCCCGACAGCAGCGCCTTCTGCTGGAAGCTCCTGGGGACCCTGAACGAGGTCATGATGATGATGAAGACGAAAAGGTTGTCGAGGGACAGGGCCTTCTCCGTCAAGAATCCGGCATAGTATTCACCGGCGTACTGGCCGCCGTACACGATCCAAATGATGAGGCCGAATGCGAGGCCGAGGAGGATGTAACCGATCGACCATTTCATCGCCTCTTTGAGACTCGGCGCATGGGGTTTGCGGACGTGGCCGACGATGTCGATGGTGATGAGCGCGAGGATTGCGACGGCCAGACCGAACCAGCCGAGGGCGTGAACATGCACGGAAGGGAGCCTCTCTGAGGTAGCGCAACAAAGCGAGGTCTCTTCCCACCCGTAGGGCGGCTGATCCGAGCGATGGTTCTCAACGCCGTGGTGACGAATCAGCGCTTTGCGGGATTACTCCCCTCGACACCCATTCTAGACGGCAATGCACTGCGATGTCCCATGACACCGCCTTCTGAGAAGGCGGATTCTCCGCCTCGGCACTCCGTCAATGGGCCGCCCTCATCTGCCGCAGCTCTTTTTTGAGGTCGGAGATCTCGTCTCTCAGACGCGCCGCAAGTTCAAATTGCAGATCGGCGGCCGCCGCCGTCATCTGCGCAGAGAGGTCCTCGATGAGGATGGCGAGGTCGGCCTCGGCCTGTGCTCCGAGTTCGCGCCCGCTTCGAGCCGCCTGCCTGGAGGAGCAGGACGCCTCACGGCGGTATCCGCCCTCGAGGAGGGACTGTGTGTCGATCTGTTCGCGCGCCAGCATGTCGGTGACGTCTGCGATCTTCTTGCGCAACGGCGTCGGGTCGATGCCGTGCTCGGTGTTGAAGGCGATCTGCAGTTCCCTACGCCGCTGGGTTTCGCTGATCGCCGCCTGCATGGAGTCGGTGATCGTGTCGGCGTACATGTGAACCTCTCCCGACACATTGCGCGCTGCGCGCCCAATCGTCTGGATGAGGGAGCGGGTCGAGCGCAAGAACCCTTCTTTGTCGGCGTCGAGGATGGACACGAGGGACACTTCGGGCAAGTCGAGGCCCTCGCGCAGTAGATTGATGCCGACGAGGACATCGAATGCCCCCTGGCGCAGTTCGCGCAGCAACTCCACGCGCCGCAGCGTGTCAACATCGGAGTGCAGGTATTCGACGCGCACTCCCCTTTCTGCGAGGTAGGTCGTGAGGTCTTCCGCCATCTTCTTCGTCAGGGTCGTCACGAGGACCCTCTCGCTGGCTGCGACCCGTGTCTGTATCTGTTCGAGGAGGTCATCGACTTGACCGAGGGTCGGTTTGACGACGATCTTCGGGTCGACGAGGCCGGTGGGGCGGATGATCTGTTCGACGACCCCGTCGGAGCGGGAAAGCTCGTAGTCGCCGGGAGTGGCGGACAGGTACACGGTCTGCCCGATCCTCTCAATGAATTCGTCCCACTTGAGGGGACGGTTGTCCATCGCCGAGGGGAGGCGGAAGCCATGGTCGACGAGGGTCCGCTTGCGCGACATGTCGCCCTCGAACATGGCGCCGATCTGCGGGACCGTCACATGGGATTCGTCGATGATGAGCAGGAAGTCGTCGGCGAAGTAGTCGAGGAGGGTGTGCGGGGGCGTGCCCGGGCCTCGTCCGTCGATGTGGCGCGAGTAGTTCTCCACGCCCGCGCATGAGCCGATCTCGCGGAGCATTTCGAGGTCGTAAGTGGTGCGCATGCGCAGTCGCTGGGCTTCGAGGAGTTTGCCCTGGGATTCGAACCAGGCGAGCCTTTCGGCGAGTTCCTCTTCGATTGATGCGAGTGCGCGTTTCATGCGCTCCTCCCCCGCGACGTAGTGGGAGGCAGGGAAGAGGTAGACGTGGTCGACGTCGTTGATGACGTCTCCGGTGAGGGGGTGGAGCACGGAGAGGGATTCGATCTCGTCGCCGAACATCTCGATGCGGATCGCGAGTTCCTCATAGACGGGGATGATTTCGATAGTGTCCCCGCGTACGCGGAAGGTACCCCGGGTGAAGGCGAGGTCGTTTCGGACGTATTGCATGTTGATAAACGAGCGCAGCAGGGTGTCCCGGTCGATCATCATGCCGCGTTCAAGTTCCACCATCCGCGCGACGTATTCCTCCGGAGTGCCCAGGCCGTAGATGCAGGAAACGGAGGCGACGACGACTGTATCGCGGCGGGTGAGCAGGTTGTTCGTCGCGCTGTGGCGCAGGCGCTCGACTTCGTCGTTGATAGATGAGTCTTTCTCGATGTAGGTGTCCGTCTGGGGAATGTACGCCTCGGGCTGGTAGTAGTCGTAGTAGGACACGAAGTACTCGACTGCGTTATTGGGCAGCAGTTCGCGGAACTCTGCAGCGAGCTGTGCGGCGAGCGTCTTATTCGGCTCGATGACGAGCGCGGGGCGCTGAACTTCTTCAATGAGCCACGCGGTCGTCGCGGACTTGCCGGTGCCGGTGGCGCCCAGGAGGACGATGTCCTGTTCGCCATTGCGCAGTCTCTCCGCCAGTTCCTTGATGGCGGTGGGCTGGTCGCCAGATGGCGTGTATTCGGAGATGACCTCGAAGGGGTTCTCTTGACGCAGGACTGGTCGCTCACTCACGCTCTCAACGGTAGTCGACCATGTCCGCTCCGACAGCGCGGAACCGCACAGGTGTTCGAGGCGTCCGTCTCAACTGCACACACACTACTCCTCCGCTGTCATCGTTCGCGACGAAGGGTACGGGCGGCAACATGACTTGACGTGCGAGAACGATGGAATCGGCACGAGTCGCGCATAATGCAGATGTACGTGAGTGTGTGCAGTCTCGACGTTGTGCCCGAGTACCCTTCGCGCCAGATGACCGTCAAGCACCATCCACAGCCGAGCGGCTGCCGTATGCGCCAATCCACAGGTTCGTTTTTCGTGATTGAAACCCCGGAGGCAATCGACTATCTCAGAATCCATGGACCTCGAGGAATACCTGCACCACCATCACGGCATCGCACGCCTGTCGGAGTTGGAAGCGCTCTTCCCCAATGTCCGGTCGTACTGCCGAAAGCGTGGAGTTCACCAAAAGCAGGGATTGCTCGTCTCTCCTCTTGCCGAGGGACCGGACAGGATCGCGGCATTGTCCGGTGCCCTGCTCACCGGTCGATATGCCGCCGCGCGTCACAACCTCCCGCTCATCGATGCCCCTGCCGCCATTGACCTCGCGGTACCTCATACACACGGTCGCCCTCCCACCGCGGCGCGCTCCTCCGGAGTAGTCGTCCATCGCGAGCGCTTCCCACTGTTCGCAGATCCGGACTGCCCGTGGCTGGCGTCTGTGCGCACGACTGTCAATCACCTCGTACGCCACGAGTCGCGTCTGGGAGCCGTCGCAGCTCTGGACCATGTCCGTCACAAGAATCTGATGCCACTCGACGGCATCGTCATTCCCGGCGGCGGGCCGTTTCTGCCGAAGGTTCGTGAAGCACTTCGCAGATCCCGAACCGGGGTTCGCTCACCGTTGGAGACCGTGGTCCGACTGCAACTTGAAGATGCGGGCATAGAGGTTGAGACTGCCGTCCTCATCGACAGCGTCGGCGAGGTGGATATGCTCGTGGCCGGGTGGCTGGTTGTGGAGACGGATGGGCAACAGCATGCGGACCTCTCCCAGTGGCACACCGACAGGGAACGGGATCTGCGCTTGATGGAACGCGGGTATGTCGTTGTCCGAGTCACCTACGACCACGCCCTGCAGGAGCGCACCGCACCGCTGGTTCGTGAACTGTTAGACCGTTACCCGGACCATCCGCGTCCTCTACGGGGAGATTTCAGATCCTGGGTTCGCACCAGTGTGCGCTGACCCCGCTCGCGATCCGAGCGGGGTCCCGTATTGGCGGCCACTGCGAATCGCCGCGACGGACTCGTTCGTACACCTCTTGAATCATCCGCGTCTTTCCAACGCCCGAGGCACCCTCGAGAACGACGACTCGGGGCAACGCAGTGTCTCCGTTGTAAGTGGAGCGCATGCGTTCCGCAAGATCAGCAGCAATCTGCACATGAGGGCCCGGGAGCTCATTCACCATGCGCCTGATGCTGCGCAGACGCCGGTGTCAACCACGTAGTAACAAGCATCGCGACGAGGCGTCGACACTCGTCGATGCTTCCGGTGTTCATGATCCAGATAGTGCAAACGGCTCGCCGCTGCTCATTGCTGGCCTGCGCGTTGATTCTCGCCAATGCGTCCTGTCGGCTCATGCCGCGACCCTTGAGGCGCTCGAGCCGCACGTCAATGGGCGCATCCACAATGATGACTGCATCGAATTGGTCTGCGAGCCCCGCCTCGACGAGGAGCGGAACATCGTAGACGGCCAGGCCGTCCGCAGGAGCACTCGCGAGGATCTCCTCCGCTTTGGCGGCGATGAGCGGGTGGGCGATCGACTCAAGCGTGCGCCTCGCATCATCATCGGCGAAAACCAGAGCGGCGAGGCGACCCCGGTCGACGTCGCCCGAAGCAGTCAGAATCGAATCTCCGAATGCGTCGACGAGGGCCGTCAGCCCCACGCCGCCAGGCTCGACGACCTCACGGGCAATGACATCCGCATCGGCGAGGATCGCTCCCGCATCACGCAGCGCCTGTGCCACCGTCGATTTGCCCGAGCCGATCCCCCCGGTCAGGCCGACGCGAAGCGCACGCCCCTCAATCCGACCGATCGGCCGCACGAGTTCAGCCGATGCGCCTCCGCATTCGATCCGCTCGGTTGCGCTCACGATTTCATCACCATTCACCCTGACGAGGGTAATGCACCGGAGTACACAGCGGGGCGCCCTGCAGATGTCTGCAGGGCGCCCCAACCTTCAGCGGCG
Organism: Actinomyces mediterranea; assembly: GCF_900155595.1. Lineage (GTDB taxonomy): Bacteria > Actinomycetota > Actinomycetes > Actinomycetales > Actinomycetaceae > Pauljensenia > Pauljensenia mediterranea. The sequence continues at coordinate 373,582 of NZ_FTPB01000004.1, read as the reverse complement.
AACCACTGTCAGCTTCAGTTGCTATTCGTCAGCTTCTCGCGCAGTGCGGCGAGGGCCTCGTCGGAGGCGAGGGTACCGGCGCTGTCGACCGGGGTGGAGTAGGAAGCCTGCTCCTCGACAGTCGGGGCGGCCTCGGCGTCCTCTTCGGCGGCCTTGACGACCTGCGCCTTGTGGGCCTCCCAGCGGGCCTGAGCCTCTGCGTACTGGGCCTCCCACGCTTCGCGCTGAGCTTCGAAGCCCTCCATCCACTCCTGAGTCTCCGGATCGAAGCCCTCGGGGTACTTGTAGTTGCCGTCCTCGTCGTACTCCGCGGCCATGCCATACAGCGACGGATCGAACTCTTCGGACGACGGGTCGACGCCCTCGTTCGCCTGCTTGAGCGACAAGGAGATGCGGCGGCGCTCGAGGTCGATGTCGATGACCTTCACGAAGGCGTCATCGCCGACCTTGACGACCTGGTCGGGCAGCTCGACGTGGCGCTGAGCCAGCTCGGAGATGTGGACGAGGCCCTCGATGCCATCCTCGACGCGCACGAATGCGCCGAAGGGGACGAGCTTGGTGACCTTGCCGGGCACAACCTGGCCGATGGCGTGGGTGCGGGCGAATGCCTGCCACGGATCTTCCTGGGTGGCCTTGAGGGACAGGGAGACGCGCTCACGATCCATGTCGACGTCGAGAACCTCGACGGTGACTTCCTGACCGACCTCGACAACCTCGGAGGGGTGATCGATGTGCTTCCAGGACAGTTCGGAGACGTGCACGAGGCCATCCACGCCGCCCAGGTCGACGAATGCGCCGAAGTTGACGATCGAGGAGACATTGCCGGTGCGGACCTGACCCTTGCCCAGGGTGTGCAGGAAGTTCGTGCGAACCTCGGACTGGGTCTGCTCGAGCCATGCGCGGCGCGACAGGACCACGTTGTTGCGGTTCTTGTCGAGCTCGATGATCTTCGCCTCGAGTTCGCGGCCGATATAGGGCTGGAGGTCGCGGACGCGGCGCATCTCGACGAGGGATGCGGGCAGGAAGCCGCGCAGGCCGATGTCGATGATGAGGCCGCCCTTGACGACCTCGATGACAGTGCCGGTGACGACGCCCTCTTCTTCCTTGACCTTTTCGATCTGGCCCCAGGCGCGCTCGTACTGGGCGCGCTTCTTCGACAGGAGCAGACGGCCTTCCTTGTCCTCCTTCTGAAGAACCAGGGCCTCAATCTTGTCGCCCACTGCGACGACATCGTCAGGGTTGACGTCGTGCTTGATGGAGAGCTCGCGAGAGAGGATCACGCCCTCAGTCTTGTAGCCGATGTCGAGGAGGACCTCATCGTGGTCGACCTTGACGACAGTGCCCTCGACGATGTCGCCATCGTTGAAGTACTTGATGGTTTCGTCGATGGCGGCAAGCAGGTCCTCGGTGGAACCGATGTCGTTGACCGCGACCTGCGGCGTGTTGGTGGTCATGTAGTTGTGTCTCCGAGACGGACTGGATAGTAGGTTGACAGTTGTCGGAGTGGGCGGAGGCGCCAAAGCGCACTGATCCCGCACAATCCGCCGTTAAGCCTATCAGCCCCGGCACGTCTGGGAAAACACGGTCCGCGCCCTAAAACGTGGTGTCCGTCGCTTGGACGAGGACGGTGCGCGGGTCAGTGCGCGGCGGCCATCCAGTTCTCCCCCACTCCGACGGCGACCTCCAAGTCGATCGCCATATCCACGGGCGACGCCATCTGCGTCCTCACGATCTCCTCCACCGCGTCGCGCTCCCCCGGCGCTATTTCGAGCAGGAGTTCGTCGTGGATCTGAAGGAGGATCCGCGACGCCAGGCCCTCCTCGTCCAATGCGCGGGCCACGTCGACCATCGCGATCTTGATGATGTCGGCGGCGCTGCCCTGAATCGGGGCGTTGAGGGCCGCACGCTCGGCCATCTCCCGGCGCTGGCGGTTGTCGGAGTTGAGATCGGGCAGGTAGCGGCGCCGGTGGAACATCGTCTGGGTGAAGCCGTCTCGCCTGGCCTGCTCGACGAGCGAGGCGAGGTAGTCGCGCACTCCGGCGAAGCGCTCGAAATAGCGTTCCCTCAATGCCGACGCCTCGGGGACCCCGATGCGCAGCTGCTGGGCCAGCCCATAGGAGGACAGCCCGTAGGCGAGCCCGTATGAGGTCGCCTTGATGCGGGAGCGCTGCTCGGCACTGACCTGTGACACGGGGGTGTCGAAGACCATTGACGCCATCGTCTTGTGCAGGTCCTCCCCGCCTGCGAAGGCAGCGATGAGACCCTCGTCTTTGGACAGGTGCGCCATGATGCGCATCTCGATCTGCGAATAGTCTGCGCTCATGAGGGACTCGTACCCGGGACCCGGGATGAAGGCCTGACGGATTCGCAGCCCGTCGGGAGTGCGAGCGGGGATGTTCTGCAGATTCGGGTCAAAGGAGGCGAGTCGACCGGTCGCGGCGACGACTTGGGAGAAGGTGGAGTGGATCCGCCCATCGGGGCTGATCGCCGAGATGAGCGTGTCGACCATTTGCTTGAGCTTGATGCGATCGCGGTGGTTGAGCAGGTGATCGAGGAAGAAGAACCCGGGGCCCGCATCTCGCACGAGCCGTGAGCGCAGGTCGAGCAGCGCCTCCGCATTCGTCGTGTACCCGGTCTTCGTGCGCTTCGTCTTGGGAAGCCCTAGTTCATCGAAGAGGACCTGCTGGAGTTGCTTCGGGCTCGACAAATTCACCTCATGCCCCAGGACCTCGAAAGCGGCCTGTCGGGCGGCGTCGACCTCTTTGCCGAAGTTCGCCGACTGCGCTTCGAGGTCGGCGCGGTCGATCGCAATGCCGATGTCCTCCATTCGGGCGAGCAGCCGCGACACCGGCAGTTCGACATCGGTGAGCAGGTTCTTCGCGGATGATGCGGTGAGCTGCTCGTCGAGGACGCGCGCCAATTCGGGGAGCGCCCGCGCGATCGCAGCGGCGCGCAGGACTATTTTCGTCGGCCCGTCGGCGCCCATCTCGAAGAGAGCATCACCGGAGTCGTCGGAGTCGTCAACGGCGACGCCGAGGTAGCGGCTGAGCAGGTCCGCAGCGGTGAACCCCTTCGCGTCGGGGCGGACGAGGTAAGCGGCGAGCTGCACGTCGTAGGAGGGCGCCGCCAATTCCCATCCCTGTCCGATGCAGGCGTGGGTGAGGGCCTTCGCGTCGTGGACGACATGATCGGAGAGTGAGGCGAGCAATGCGCGCACCTGGTGCTCCTGGTCGACGCTGAGCGCCACCGGATCCACGACGAGTACCGCCGCTCCCCGTGCGAGGGCGAGCAGGTCGATCCTGCCCCGCGCGGGTGCACCCGATCCATCGGCCCACAGGCTCCACCGCCCCTCATGGCCCGCGGCCCAGGCGGCGATGTCGGTGCTCCCATCGGCGACGGTGACGTCGAGGTCGCCCATCTCGACGGCGTCGGCCGCGCTGTTCGTGTCGACCGCTTCGGCGACGGCCATGACTCGTTGCCGAAGGCCCCCAAATTCGAGGACATCGAAGAGCGAGTAGAGGACTTCGGTGTCGGTCGCCCCGCGTAACAGGTCGGAGAGGGCGACCTCAACGTCGAGGTCGGTGAGCAGGTGGTTGAGGCGTCGATTGCGGCGGACATCCTCGATGTGCTCGCGCAGCGCCTCGCCGCGCTTGCCGCCGATTTCGTCCGCATGCTCGAGGAGGTTCTCCAAGCCATCGAAGCGGTTGATCCACTGGGCGGCGGTCTTCGGGCCCACGCCCGGCACTCCCGGCAGGTTATCCGACGTCTCCCCTACGAGTGCCGCGATCTCTGGGTAACGGTGCGGGGGAACCCCGTACTTGTCCTCGACCGATGCGGGAGTCATCTCCCGCAGATCCCCCGGCCCCTGCCCGGGGTAGAGGACTGTGACGTCATCAGTCACCGTTTGGAAGGTGTCGCGGTCCCCAGACACAACGAGGACGCGCATCCCCGCATCCGCGCCGCGATGCGCCAGAGTCGCGAGGATGTCATCGGCCTCGTACCCTTCTTTGCGCAGCGACACGATGCCCATCGCATCGAGGACTTGGCTGATGAGTTCAACTTGACCGATGAACTCGGCGGGGGTTTCATCCCTCGTTCCCTTGTATTCGGGGTATTCCTCGGTGCGGAAGGAATGGCGGGACACGTCGAAGGCCACTGCGATATGGGTCGGCTGTTCCTTGTCGAGGAGGCGGACCAGCATCGAGACGAAGCCGTAGACGGCGTTCGTGCACTGTCCGGTACTCGTCACGAACTTGTCCGCGGGCAGGGCGTAGAAGGCGCGGAAAGCCATGGAATGTCCGTCGATGATCAGCAAAGTATCGGTCACACATGACACCCTAGAGCCCATGAGCCACTCCGTCCTACCGAATACCACTCCCAATCGGCCAGCCGACTCCGACCGATTCCCCGCCGACTGGTCGGGCACCCTCATGGAGCGAATGCACATGAGGGTCGTCGAACACACCGCCGAGCTGACCGTCATCGAGATGCCCGTCGAGGGCAATGGGCAGACCGCCAGGCTCCTCCACGGGGGCGCGAGCGCCGCACTCGTGGAGACGGCCGCCTCATTCGCGGCCCTTCTTCACGCCCGCAGACGCGCAGACTCATGCGTCGCCGTCGGGACTGAACTGTCGATCTCCCACCTGTCCGCGGTGTCGGGCGGCACGGTGCGGGCGAGGGCGCAGGCTGTGCATTTGGGCAGGTCGTCGACTGTGCACATCGTGGAAGTTCGCACCGATGAGGGGCGCCTGGTGGCGAGCGCCAGGGTCACGAATGCGATCCTTGCAACACCGAGCGGCGATAACGCATCGGGGGCGGGGTGCATTCCCACGTCCGCCTGAACATTTTTTAACATGTGCAGCGAAGAGCCGCACATGCGGGCGCCACATTGATACAGTACCCCGAGTGGGATTCGAACCCACAACAAGCCGGGTTTGAGCCGACCGCCTCTGCCAGTTGGGCTATCGGGGCTACGCCATTAGGCACGACAACCTTATGATAGTGACGCTGCACCCGCCAAACTGAGGATGAAGGAAATGACGTCTGAGAATCAGAATGAGCCCCGCCGAGTGCTCGTCGCCGAGGACGAGGGACTCATTCGCCTGGATATCGTTGAAACGCTAACCGCTGCAGGCTTCAACGTCGTCGGCGAAGCCGCCGACGGGGAAGAGGCGGTCCAACTCGCCCTCGAGTTGGAACCCGATCTGTGCGTCATGGATGTCAAGATGCCGAAGATGGATGGCATCACCGCAGCGGAGAAGATCCTTCACGAACTGTCCTGCGCGATCGTCATGCTTACCGCGTTCAGCCAGACGGAGCTCGTCGAACGGGCGCGCGATGCGGGCGCCATGGCGTATGTCGTCAAGCCCTTCTCCTCCGCCGACCTCATCCCCGCTGTTGAGATCGCCCTGTCGCGCCATCAAGAGATCGAGTCCCTCGAAGAGGAGATCGCTGACCTCAGTGATCGTTTCGACACGCGCAAGCGAGTGGATCGCGCCAAGGGGCTGCTCATGAAGAACATGGGGATGACTGAGCCCGAGGCCTTCCGCTGGATTCAGAAGACGTCGATGGACCGGCGCCTGTCGATGCGCGAAGTCGCCGACGCTGTCATCAATCAGGTCGAGGCCTGAGACAGAAGACGAAGAAGAGTGGCGCTGAGATGATCTCAGCGCCACTCTTGTATCATCCGTCCGTCATGCGACGGGGATCAGTTCGAGCCCGAGGTAATCGGCTGCCGCTCCCCTGCATTCGGGGACCGCGAGGCGGTCGATCGCTTCTGCGATCGAGGTGTCCGACAGATCGTCGAACCACGGCCTGACTGCTGCGGACAGCTGATCAACGTCCAGATTGTTCGCCTGGCGGTCGAACAGCGTCGAATGGACCGACACGGTCCGAGTATTCGTATTCATTTCTCACTCCATCATTCTCTTCCACTGCCGTCCGGTATGCACGCTGGTCGTGCAGGCAACCGTTCGAGATGCGTATGTCTGTGTACTGCGGCATCACTGCGCAGTCGTCAACGATAAAACTACCGTCGTACCGTGAAGAGTTTACTCGCGATCCACGATTGCGCACGTCGAAGACGCATGCAGTGGCACACACTCGTCACATAGAGCGGGTGCCGCCCCCATGTGGGACCGGCACCCGAATGCAGGGGATCAGCGCTCGCTTCCTCCGATGGTGTAGTCGACCTCGTCGCCGACTTCGTGGATCCGGAGCATATTCGACGAGCCGGTCGTCCCCGGCGGCATGCCGGCGATGATGACGAGCTGGTCGCCGATCTCAGCCAGGTTCGACGACTGCATGACCTGATCGACTTGCCACACCATGTCGTCCGTGTGGCGCACCTCGGGCACGCGGTAGGTCTGGATACCCCAGGTGAGGGCGAGCCTGCGGCGCGTCGATTCCAACGGGGTGAAGGCGAGCATGGGGATGGGCCTGCGAAGGCGCGACATCTTCTGCGCGGACTGGCCGGACTGCGTGAAGGTGACCAGGTAGCGCGCATCGAGGTGCTCCGCCATGGAAGCGGCGGCCTCGCAGATGACAGCGCCGCGATCGTTGACGTAGAAACCGGTGAGGGAGGCGATCATCTCGCCGCCGTTCTCCTCGGTGGACTCGATGATGCGGGCCATGGTGCGGACCGCTTCAATCGGGAAGGCCCCCACGGAGGTCTCTCCCGAAAGCATGACCGCGTCGGCGCCGTCGAGGATCGCATTCGCGCAGTCGGATGCCTCGGCGCGAGTCGGACGCGGATTCTTGATCATCGAATCCATGACCTGGGTCGCCACGATGACCGGTTTGGAGGCGCGGCGCGCGAGTTCGATGGCACGCTTTTGAACGAGGGGCACCGACTCGAGGGGCATCTCGACGCCGAGGTCGCCGCGCGCCACCATGATCCCGTCGAATGCATCGACGATCTCGGTGAGAGCTTCAACCGCCTGCGGCTTCTCGATCTTCGCGATGACGGGGATCCGGTGTCCGAAGTCGTCCATGATGTCGTGGACGTCGTGGACGTCGTCGGCGGAGCGGACGAAGGACAGGGCAATGAAGTCGGCATTCTGAGCCAACGCCCAGCGCAGGTCGTCCTTGTCCTTCTCGGATAGTGCGGGCACCGACACGGCGACACCCGGAAGGTTGAGGCCCTTGTGATCGGAAACGACGCCCGGGACCTCAACGCGGGTCACGACATCCGTGTCGCTGACCTCGACGACGCGGACCGCGACATTCCCATCATCGATGAGAAGGCGGTCGCCGGGGGCGCAGTCGCCGGGCAGGCCCTTGAAAGTGGTGCCGACGAGTTCCCTCGTGCCGGGGACGTCGCGCGTCGTGATGGTGAAGGTGTCGCCCACTTCGAGGGGCTGGGGTCCGTCGGCGAAGCTCTCGAGGCGGATCTTCGGACCCTGCAGGTCGACGAGGATCGCCACCGCGCGACCAGAGGTCGCCGAAGCCTTGCGGACCTTTTCAATGACCGCCTCGTGTTCTTCAGCCGTGCCGTGGGAACGGTTGATACGGGCAACATCCATTCCGGCATCGACCAGTGCTTGGATCTGCTCGGAAGAATCAGTTGCGGGACCAATGGTGCAGACGATTTTCGCTCGGCGCATGCGCCCAGTCTACCGTGTCGACCGGGCCGTTCAACCCATTCGCTCCGCAGGAGTGACATGATCGACCCCTGCTGCGCCGTCACCGGCTTCCCGGGCGCCGTCAGCGTGTACGCCCCCACCCTCGTCGGTGGGTGAAGACGCCGCCGTTGCGCCTCCGGCCTCGTCGGATTCCGAGGAGAGCGTGAGCCTCTCCGCCCCCTCCAGCGCCGTCGAGCGTCCCAGGCGCCCCGCGACGATGAACGCGATGAGGCCGACGATAAAGACCGCCAGTGACGTCCACACATTGAGGCGGATGCCGAAGAAACTGTGGGCAGTGTCGATGCGCATCATCTCGATCCAGCAGCGCCCCAGGGGGTAGGCCATGAGGTAGAGGGAGAACACCTGCCCCGACTTGAAGCAAAAGGAACGATCCGCCCACACGATGAGGGCCGCCATGGCGAGATTCCACAGGCACTCGTAGAGGAATGTCGGATGGAAGAGCGTTCCCGACGCGTAGCCCGCCGGAAGGTGGGCGTCGTCGATTTGAAGACCCCAGGGCAGAGTCGTCGGCGAGCCGAAGAGCTCCTGGTTGAACCAATTGCCCCACCTGCCGATCGCCTGGGCGACGAGCAGCGCGGGGGCGAGGGAGTCGGCGACCGGCCCCATGCGCATTCCGGCGCGTTGAACGGCGATCCATGCGCCGACCGCTCCCATCGCGACACCGCCCCAGATGCCCAGGCCTCCCTTCCAGATCTGAAGGGCGAGCAGAGGGTCCCCCCCCTCACCGAAATACGAGTCCGGGGAGGTGACGACGTGGTAGATGCGTGCCCCGATGATGCCGAAGGGGATCGCCCACAGGGCCACGTCGTAGAGGAGCTCGGGATTGCCGCCCCTGCGTCCGTAACGCTTCGACGTCCACCACACGGCGATGATCATGCCGATGACGATGACGATCCCGTACGCGCGCAGTGGAACAGGGCCGATGTACCACACGCCTTGGGAGGGGGATGGAAGCGAGGCAGCGATCATGTAAGAACTCCATCGGCTCTGCATGCGGAGCCATTACTGGTTGTGGATCGGCATGTGCGGCATGATTGCGACGCCATGCGGACTGACAGGGTCAGGCACAGCATACGCAGCGAGCCCACGAGCCGCATGAGCAGGCGCATCCCTAGTGATCGTGATGCGCTTGGCGCACCCGCGCCCTGCGGTCCGTGAGCAGCGCCGGATGGGAGCCCGCCGCCACCATATCCGCCAGGCAATCCGCAGGAGAGGTTGAAGTGACCAGAGCCTCGCCGGAGACGACGGCATCGGCGCCCGCCTTCGCATACTCGAAGACGTCGTGGGCGGTGCGCACCCCCGATTCCGCGACGGCGACGACGTCGTCGGGGATGATGTCGATGACTTGGTCGACGGTGTCGCGGTTGAGTTCCATCGTCTTGAGGTTCCAAGCGTTGACGCCGATCATGTGGGCGCCGGCTTCGAGGGCGAGCAGCGCCTCGTAGCGCGAATGCACTTCGACGAGGGCGTCCATGCCGAGCGAATGGACGCGCTCAAGGAGTGAGACGAGGGCGGGCTGTTCCAGCGCAGCGACGATGAGAAGCACGACGTCTGCGCCGTGCGCTCGGGCCTCGTGGATCTGATAGGGCGTGACGATGAAGTCCTTTTGCAGCAGCGGCACCTCGACAGCCGTCCGCACCGCGTCGAGGTCCGCGAGGGACCCTCCGAAGTAGCGGCGCTCGGTGAACACCGAGATAGCACTCGCTCCCCCGGCCTCGTAGATGGACGCGAGTCCGGCGGGGTCGTCGATCTGAGCGAGGCGTCCCCTCATCGGAGCGGCTCGCTTGATCTCGGGGATGATGGACACGGCGCCCTGGCGGGATTTCATGGCGGCGATGAAATCGCGAGAATCGGGGGCTGCGAGCGCCATCATTTTCATGTCCGCGAGGGGGATGTCGCACTCCCTTGCCCTCACATCCTCAAGGACGCCCGCGATGATGTCGTCGAGAACGCTCATCGATGCCTCCTTGCTGTCGAGAGCTTCACGCTCTAAATGTTAGTCCGATCACTTTTCCGGTGAGTGCCTCATCATATTCCAATCGTAAGAATACTGAAGCATTACTCGGTAACTAGCGCGTGGTATCCGCCTGCCGCGATCCCACGACCGCTTCGAGGGGGCCGCCCTCGTCGAAGCAGGTGCGCTTACCGGTGTGGCATGCGGCGCCCACCTGGTCGACCTCAACCAGGAGCGCGTCCCCGTCGCAATCGAGGGACACAGCCTTGACGTACTGCGCATGACCCGATGTATCACCCTTACGCCAGTACTCCCCTCGCGAACGCGACCAGAAAGTGACGCGCCCCGTGGTAAGAGTGCGGTGAAGCGCCTCGTCATCCATCCAACCGACCATGAGGACTTCCCGCGTGTCGAACTGCTGGATGACGGCGGCGACGAGACCGGACGCGTCGCGCTTGAGGCGAGCGGCGATCAATGGATCAAGAGTCACAGCACGAATCGTGCCAAAGATGGCTCACCTGGGCAAAATGCGTTCACACAGCGGGCGCGCCCGTCCAATCAGGGATGATGCCCCACAAGATGTGCGCGGCGAGCGCCCCACTGATGAGCCAGGGGCCCATCGGCATACGAGTCCGAGTTCCGGCCGAACCGACAACGACCTGCGCGAGGGCGCCCAGGCCCGCCGCAATGAAGGAGACGATGAAACCGAAGACTGCGGCCTCGATGCTGACGCAGCCGAGCATGGCGCCGAGAACGGGCGAGATCTTCACATCCCCGTAGCCCACGCCGCCCGGCACTCGCGACAACAGCCACATGGGGATGAACCACACTGCGATCCCCGCCAGCACCGACGCCCCCAGATCGATGAGGGACTCGGCGGTCAGGGCAGCTGTCGCCACCCCGACCCCCACGCCGACGGCCATCGCCGCAGTGTAGGCATTCGGGAGGCGGTGCGTGCGCGCATCGATATAGGCGCTGATGCAGCCGATCATCGCGACGGCGACGATCGCCGGGGACGCCGGGCGCTGGATGGACACGACAAGAGTGAGCAACCCGATGAGGCCCGCTGCCCAGACGATCGGAGTACGTCGCAACGGCGTCAGAGTCGCGTCGACGAAGTAGCGCCGCTGCATCCTCCATCCGGAGCGCCTCAGCCACACCATGATAGAGAACCATGTCACGAGGCTCACGATGAGCGACAGGTCATTCGACACGATCACGAGGAGCCGTTGGTCGTTGATCATCGCAAGTCCTCAACCGCGCGGCTCATCGCCTCAACGCTCGGGGTGCGCCCCGTCATGAGGAGCACCTGCTGAGCAGCCTGGTAGACGAGCATGTCGAGGCCGTTCGCCACACAGCCCCCGCCCTCGCTCCAGGCGCGCACGAGGCCCGTGAGTCGCGGGGAGTAGACGACGTCGAGGAGGGTCTGGTCCTCGCGCACCGTCAGACGGTCGGCGAGTTCGTCGGCGACTCCGCGCGGCAGCGTCGAGATGACGATATCCGCCGCGCCCGCGGCGCGGACCACCGTATCCTGATCGGACCACATGATCTGGTCGATCATTGTGCCGAGACGGGCCGCGGCGGAGACGACGACTGCGAAGCGGCGGGCGGCGACAGTCGTCCTCGTGATGCCGAGGGTCGCCAGGGCGGCGAGGGATGATGATGTGGTGGCACCCGATCCGAGGATGAGGGCGGAGTGGGGCTCTGAGAGCCCCCGGGCCGACCTGGCGTTCGCAATGGCCGTAACGATCCCGTGGACATCCGTATTGAACCCGGAGAGCACTCCGGCGCCGGGGATCACCGTATTGACGGCTCCGACCGCCCCGGCAAGGGGATCGACCGTGTCGAGCAGACCGATGATCGCCCGTTTGCAGGGCATCGTCACCGACAGTCCGACGCAGTGCGCGTCGAGGCCGCCAACGAATCCGGCAAGGGAGGATTCATCGACCTCGATGCGCGAATAGGTCCACGTGGAGTCGAGCCCGAGCGACCTCCATGCCGCCTCGTGGAGGATCGGTGAGAGGGAATGGTCGATGGGTGAGCCGATGACCGCCGCCCACGGCATCGATCAGCACTTCCCCGGGTTCGCGTCGCAGTAGTGCTTGAAGGTCGCCACATTCGCCTCATGCTCGGCCAATGTCGTCGCGAACACGGTTTCACCCGTATCCAGATTGACGGTCACGTAGTAGAGCCACGGGCCGTCCGACGGGGCGAGGACCGCTTGAACCGCTTCGATGGCGGGCTGAGCGATCGGAGTCGGCGGGAGCCCCTTGTGCAGGTACGTGTTGTACGGGTTCTCGTCGAGGAGTTCGGCTTCCGTCGGGATGCCGCCGGTCTTGCCCACTCCGTACAGGACGGTCGAATCCATTTGGAGCAGGCCGCGCGTCTCCGCCTGGTCATTTGCGAGACGGTTCTCAATGACGCGGGCGACCATCGGCAGATACCGGTCGATATTGACTTCCCGCTCAAGGATCGACGCCTTGATGAGGACCGTCTGCCTGGCGCCCTCGGCGACGCCGAGCCTCTCGAATTCGTCGATGGTCCCGGCGATCATCCGCGCGAACAGCGTAGTCGGCGTGTCGGTGGAGGACACTTCGTAGGCGCCCGGATACAGCCATCCCTCGGCATTGCCCCCGGCCTCGTCGGGCAATCCGATCGATGCCGTGTCGGCGAGGGCGGCCTCGACTTCAGCAGTGGAGAACTCGGTGACTGAGGTGATGCGCTTGACGATCTGCGCGACCGTCTGCCCGGGGGTGACCGTGACGGTGTTATCCGACCTATTTGCCTCGTCGAGGAGTGCGGCGACGGCCTCCGACGCGCTCATCTCCTTCTTGAGGGTGTAGGTGCCCGGGCGAATCGACATCGCGGCCTTATTCGCATTGAAGGCCCGTGCGAAGGCATCGACGGACTTGACGACGCCCGCATCGACGAGTTTCTCGCCCATCGATATTCCTGACTCGCCGACATCAATGGTAACCTCCACGACGCCGGAGCCCGGGCCCGAGTAGTCGTCGGCCTGCGACATGGCCGTCTGGGAGCCGGTGAGTTGTCGGACGGCGAACCACCCCGCGCCCCCCAGAAGCGCTAGGACGAGGACGAGGATGATGAAGGAGCGGATGCGGCGGTTGCGCCTGCGCCGCTTCGCGAGGCGCCTTTCGTGTTCGAGTCGGCGCGACCGCACGCCGGTGGTCTCGGGCATCCGCCCGTGCGGACGGGCGGGGGCCTGCGCGACAGCACGTGCAGGCGTTGGCCTAGGGCGGCTCGGAGTCGCCTCGGGGGTACGGCTCGGCGCAGGCTCGGGTGTGCGGGAAGATGTTTGCTTGGACGCCTTCGCTTGTCGCCTCGCCCCGGATCCGTGGATTTCACGGCGAGACTTGAAGGGAGGTCGCGGCGTTGGAGGAGTTGTCACGACTGTCCTTTCCCGTCGTTGGTGAGTTCGACGCCCGGTCCCCGACCGCTCACGCGTTCCTCTTCAAGCGCTTGTTCGAGAATGATCTGTGCGGCGACCTGATCGATGACCCGGCGGTGTTCCCACTCCGGAACACCGGATTCGCGCAGGCGCTGATGCGCCTGGTTCGAGCTTAGCCGCTCATCGACGAGGGCGACGCGTACACTGGGCCGCAAGTTCTTGATTCTGCGGGCATAACGGCGCGCGCCCTTCGCAGAGATGCCTTCTCCCCCGCGCAGATGACGGGGCAGTCCGACGATCACTTCGATCGCCTGATGCTCGTCGATGATCTGTGCGAGCCGATCAACGTCGGACCCGTCGTCGGCGCGCCTGAGCGTCTCCACCGGTATGGTGAGGATCCCGTCCGGGTCGCAGCGGGCGACGCCGACTCTGACGGTCCCGACGTCGACGCCGAGACGCACACCTTTACGCAGCGTCACAGGTTCTGGATCTCCTCGCGAATCGCTTCGAGGGCCTCGTCGATGTTCTCGGGCTTCGTGCCGCCACCCTGGGCGATGTCATCGCGACCGCCGCCGCCTCCTCCGAGGCGTTGGGCGAGGATCCTGACGAGTGCTCCCGCCTTGAGGGCATGGGCCCGTCCCGATTCATTCGTCACCGCGACGACCTGCGGCTTGGAGTTGACGAGACCGATGAGAGCGACCGCTGCGGGCTGCTCATCGCCGAGACGGTCGCGCACTTCAATAGCGAGAGCCCGAAGTGCGTCCGCTGAGGGCATGACGCCGACCGCTGCGTGGACGAGGAGAGCGGGGCCTATGCGGTGCGCACCAGCGGCAAGCTCACCCGCCTGGGCGAGTGCCTGGTTCATGCGGATCTTCTCCAGTTCCTTTTCCGACTCGCGCAAGCGCGTCATGAGGGACTCGACGCGCGAGGGGAGTTCGTCCGCCCGGCCGCCCAGCATCGTGGACAACTGGGAGACGAGGGCGTGCTCCTTGGCCTGGAACTCGTAGGCGCTGTCGGCGACGAGTGCATCGATGCGCCGGATGCCGGAACCGATCGACCCCTCGCCGAGAACGGCGATGCGGCCGATGTGTCCGGTGGAGGGCACGTGGGTGCCGCCGCACAGTTCCTTATCGAAGTCGTCGCCGATGGTGACGACCCGCACGTCGGCCCCGTACTTCTCACCGAAGAGGGCGATCGCGCCTGCGGCGCGCGCCTCGTCCAGGGGCATGATGTCTGTGCGGACCGGGAGATCCTCTGCGAGCGTTGTATTGACGAGTTCTTCGATGTCGCCGATCTGTGTCGGCGCGAGCGCCGACGAGTGGCGGAAGTCGAAGCGCAGACGTGAGGGCGAGTTCTCACTGCCCGCCTGGTCCGCGTTCTCGGAGACGACGCGCCTCAGGCCCGCATACACCATGTGGGTTGCTGTGTGGGCGCGAGCGATAGCGTGGCGGCGCGCCGTGTCGATCTGTGCCCACGCCTTCGATCCGAGGGTCACAGCGCCTTCGGTGAGAGTCCCCCTGTGGACGAACAGCCCCTTGATGGGGGCTTGGACGTCGTGGACTTCGACGACGCCGCCGTCGGCCATGCGGATGGTGCCGTGGTCGGCGAGCTGACCGCCCATCTCCGCGTAGAAGGGAGTGCGATCGAGGATGATCTCCACCTCTGCGGGAGCGCTGACGGCGGGGACTGAGTCGCTATCAACGAGGATGCCCGTCACGGTCGCCTCGGCGGCGCTCTCCGTGTATCCGAGGAAGGCGGAGGGACCGCCCATCGACTTCTCGATGTCGTGGAAGATGCGGACATCGGTGTGACCGGTCTTCTTGGCGCGTGCATCGGCGCGGGCGCGCTCCTTCTGCTCATTCATGAGCGCGCGGAAGCGCTCCTCGTCCACGGCGACACCCAGTTCGGCCGCCATCTCGAGGGTGAGGTCGATCGGGAATCCGTAGGTGTCGTGCAGGGCGAAGGCCGAGTCTCCGGACAGAAGCGGAGTGCCGAGGGACTTCGCCTCGGCGACAGCGGTGTCGAGGATCGTCGTGCCCGCAGTCAGGGTGCGCCTGAATGCCTCTTCTTCGGCGTAGGCGACCTCGGAGATGGTCGCCCAGTTCTCCTCAAGTTCGGGGTAGGACAGTTTCATCGAGTCCTTCGACGCCGTCAGCAGGACCGGCATCGTCGCCTCATCGACTCCGAGCAGGCGCATGGAGCGCACCGCGCGTCGGATGAGGCGGCGCAGCACGTAGCCACGGCCGTCGTTCCCGGGGCGCACTCCGTCACCGATGAGCATGAGGGAGGAGCGGACATGGTCAGCGATGACCCTCATGCGCACGTCGTTCTCCCACGCGGCGCCCGCCGAAGGCCCCGCGGCGCCGAGCCCGTAGGTCTTTGTGGAGAGTTCCTGTGCTGCGGCGATGACGGGGAAGACCTCGTCGATTTCGTACATATTCGGCTTGTCCTGCATGATGAACGCGAGGCGCTCCAAGCCGGCTCCGGTGTCGATTGCGGTCTGGTCGAGGGTACCGACGAGTTCGAAGTCGTGGCCCTCTCCTTCTCCGCGCACGAATTCGTCGAAGACGAGATTCCAGATCTCGAGAAAGCGGTCGCCCGCGACATCGATGATCGGCCCCCCGTCGGGGCCGTAGAGCGGACCGCGGTCGTAGTGGATTTCGCAGCATGCGCCGGCGGGGCCGGGCTGGCCCGTCGACCAGGAGATCTCCTCGAAGGGGAGCTGCTGAACGTGACTTTCATCGACGCCGATCACGCGGGTGAGGTGATTCCAGGCGACCTCGTCCTTCTCCCAGATGGTCATCCACAGGCGATCGCCGTCCAGACCGTAGCCGCCGTCCTTCTGGGGCGTCGTCAGCAGTTCCCAGGCGTAGTCGATGGCACCCTCTTTGAAGTAATCGCCGAAGGAGAAGTTACCGTTCATTTGGAAGAACGTGCCGTGGCGGGTCGTCTTGCCAACATTGTCGATATCGTTGGTGCGAATGCACTTCTGAACGGATGCCGCGCGCGGCCACGGTGCGGGCTCGGCGCCGAGGATGTAGGGGATGAAGGGCACCATTCCCGCGACGGTGAACAGGATCGACGGGTCTGGGGAGATGAGAGACACCGACGGGGCAATATGATGGTCCTTGGACTCGAAGTAGTCCAACCAGCGTTGACGAATCTCAGAAGTGCGCATGGGTCCTCATGGTAGTAGGCATCTGGGGCGCTAAGCACATCGAGTCCGCGCCATAGGGAGGAGAAACAGCTGGACCCCGGGAATAACGTGATTCCCGGGGTCCGCGATGACGCGATCAGCGCGAGTAGTGCTCGACGACCATCTGGACGTCACAGGTCACGGGGACCTCAGCGCGCTTGGGACGGCGCACGAGCGTCGCCTTGAGGCGCTCGAGCTCGACATCGAGGTAATCGGGCACGGCGGGCAGAACATCGCGGTGGATGCCCTGCGCGGCGATCTCGAAGGGAACAGTGGTCTGCGACTTCGGCTTGACTTGGATGGTCTGGCCGGGCTTGACGCGGAAGGACGGGCGGTCGACGATCTTGCCGTCGACGAGGATGTGACGGTGGACCACGACCTGGCGGGCCTGCTGGATGGTGCGGGCGAAGCCTGCGCGCAGGACGAGGGCGTCGAGACGCATCTCGAGGAGCTCGACGAGATTCTCACCGGTCAGGCCGACGGTGCGGCGCGCCTCTTCGAAGGTGCGGCGCAACTGCGATTCGCGGATGCCGTACTGGGCGCGCAGACGCTGCTTCTCCTTGAGACGCACGGCGTAGTCGGATTCCTGGCGACGACGCGAGCGTCCGTGCTCACCGGGGCCGTAGGGGCGCTTCTCGAAGTAACGGACGGCCTTCGGGGTGAGGGCGATGCCAAGGGCGCGGGACTCGCGCACCTGCTTGCGGGAACGGTTCTGAGCCATTTCCTCTTCTTTCTAGTTTCTCGTGTCGTGAGCTGCGCGGGCGCACAGCCACGGGGTCGACTCCCAGAACGGATGTTCCTTCGGCTAAGACCCCCAGATGCCGTTGGGGCAACCCTGCAAGTTTAGCGCACGCGGAGCAGTTCTCTGATCGCGGCGAGCCTCTTCGTGATGAGCGCCTCATGCCCGTTCTCAGTCGGCTGGTAGTAGGCCGTCGACACGAGGTCGTCGGGCAGGTATTGTTGCGCCGCGACATGGTGGGGTTCGTCGTGGGCGTAGATGTAGTCGGTGCCGTGACCGAGGCGCTCTGCTCCCGCATAGTGCGAGTCGCGCAGGTGCGCGGGGACGGGCCCCCCTTTTCCCGCCCGCAGATCCGCGATGGCCGCGTCGATGCCCGCGTAGACGGCATTCGACTTGGGTGCGGTGGCGACGGCGACGACCGCCTCGGCGAGGATGATCCGCGCCTCCGGCATCCCGATGAGGGCGACTGCTTGGGCGGCGGAGACAGTGACTCCGAGGATTTCCGGCGCAGCCATGCCGATTTCTTCTGCGGCGGCAATCATGACGCGCCGGGCGATGAAACGCGGGTCCTCCCCCGCTTCGATCATCCGCGCGAGGTAGTGCAGTGAGGCGTCGACATCGGAGCCCCTCATGGATTTGATGAAGGCGGATGCGATGTCGTAGTGCTGATCGCGGTCCCATCTGACCAGCGCGCGGTTCGCCGCCGATTCCACGTGGGAGGCTGTGATCTCCTCCGAGGAGGTGTCGAGGGCGGCGCCTGCGGCCGCCTCGAGAAGCGTGAGGGACTTCCTGGCGTCGGAGCCCGCCAGCCGGAGGATCCCCTCTCGCGCATCGTCGTCGAGGCCGAATCGCCCGCCCAGTCCGCGCTCGTCCTCGAGTGCGCGCGTCAGTAATTGCGAGATCGCCTCGGGGTTCAGGGGGGCGAGGGTCACCAGCAGCGAGCGGGACAGCAGCGGCGAGATGACGGAGAAGGACGGGTTCTCCGTCGTCGCGGCGACGAGAGTCACCCACTGGTTCTCCACTGCGGGCAGCAAGGCGTCCTGCTGAGACTTCGAGAATCGGTGCACCTCGTCGACGAAGAGGATGGTGTCCTCTCCCGAGGCCGCAGTCCGCCGCTTCGCGCTCGCCACGACATCACGGATGTCGTTGACTCCGGAGGATACTGCGGATAGTTCTTCGAAGTGCCTGCCCGATGCTCTGGCGACCAGGTAGGCGAGTGTGGTCTTCCCGGTTCCCGGCGGCCCCCACAAGATGACGGAGGCGACCTTAGGGGCGCGGGGCGCCGATGGTTCGAGGAGGCGGCGCAGGGGGGATCCCTCGGACAGCAGATGGTCCTGGCCGACGACCTCGTCGAGAGCGCGCGGCCGCATCCGCACGGCGAGTGGAGCGTCTGCGCTGTAGGCGATGGAGCCGTCGTCGTCGAGCGATGACGAATCGAAGAGATCCATGAGGGTTACGGTCTGGAACCGGGCAGGAAGGACAGGACGTGCGCAATGACGCCGAGGCCGACGACCATGAGCAGGCCGGCGGTCCCGATGAGGACGGAATTGACGGCAGATACGGTTCCCTGCCCGCCGACGGACGCCTCTTCAAGGCTGTGAACGGACAGGAGCTTCGAACCGGACTCCGAGGCCTGAAGAGGGGGCGACGATGCCGGGGGCGACGTCGCTGCGGACTCTTCCTCCTCTTTTTCCCCGATATCGGCCGGGTCCGCGGCCGTCGGCTCATTCGTGGGCTCGGTCGGTGCTGGCGGGGCCTGGGACGATGATCGCGCGCGGGGACCTATGACTTGCTCGATCAGGGGCGCCCCGGCCCTTTAACACATCTGATGCTGCCGGAGAAAAGAGAGGCGGAAACCGTGGCGGGGGCTTGTCCGGCAAATTATTGAAAGGAATTGCAACTGCCTAACTACCTATCCCGTGCGCCTCATGGCGTCGACTGTCTCCGTCTTGGACCGGGAGGGGGGCGGCAGCTGCACCCCTGTCGCCATTGGCTGCGGGTCCGCTGTTCGGCACGGGGGGAGGGGCGGGGCTCGAGCCCGTCTGCACCGACATCGTCTTTTCCGCTTCGGATTCAATGGGCTCGATGGGTTGGACCGGTTCGACTGGCGGCGCCGATTGGGCGGAATCGGTATCGAATAGCCCCTCGATCCGGATGTACCAGGTCGTCTTGCAGTTGGCGATGACTTGACCGAATGCATCGATGCCGACAATGGTGAGGCTGTGGTCGGTCCCGGGCTCCCAGGATGCGCCATTGCGGGTGTTCTTGCCATTGGGAATGTCAATCGCGACTTCATAGGCGTCCGCCTCAACGACATCGCTCGTCCATTGAGACACCTGGTATCCGTCGACATTGACGGGTGGAGTTTCCCGGTTGCGCGGCTCGGCATCGCCCTCGTCGAGGATGACGATCACATGCGCCCCCTCCCCTGCTCCCGTGCAGGGGCCGTGGGCGGTGAGCATCGTCCGATCCGAACCGATAATGCGCGGATCGTCGGGCGTTCCACCCGTCGTGGCCTCGGCATGGGCGGGGGCGATGCATGTCAGCGAAGCGGCACCGGCGATGAGCGCGACAAGAGTGCGCCTTAAGAGGACGGCGCCCCGGTTCCGATGGCGCTGCGCTAGCCGAGTACGCACTGGTTTCCTCCCCCCGCGTGTGAGACCCCATGTGGATCGTTGAATTGCTGACGTCACACAGACTAACAGTTTCTCAAGGGGCCGCGCCCTGCGGGCACTCTCATTCGAAGAGGGAGGTGTCTCCCGCGCCCTTTCGCGCAACGACTGCGGGGCGCTCGGTGAAGTCGATGACGGTTGTCGCACCGGCGACTCCGACGGGGCCGACGACGACGAGGTCGATGAGCGCACCTATCCGATCGTCGACCTCGAAACCGTCAATGAGGGGATCCTCTTCGCCCGGAAGAATCAGGGTCGAGCACAGCAGTGGTTCTGCGAGACTCGCGACGATCGCCTGCGTGATGACGTGGTCGGGGATCCGCACTCCGACGGTGTGCTTCTTCTTGTTGAGGGTCATGCGCGGCACTTCCTTCGTGCCGGGCAGGATGAAAGTATAGGGGCCGGGTGTGAGGGCCTTGATCGTCCGGAATTGCGAATTGTCGACGATGACGAGCTCTCCGAGTTGAGCAAAGGAGTGGCACAGGAGGGAGAAATTGTGCTTGTCATCGAGCCTGCGCACCTGACGGATGATGTCCATCCCCTGCTTGTTCCCTAGGGTGCAGGCGATGGCGTAACCGGAGTCGGTGGGCAGGGCGATGACCCCACCGCTCTTGAGCGTGTCGACGGCCCTCGTCACGAATCGGGTCTGCGGGTTCACGGGGTGCATCTCTACATACGACATGGCTCCATTGTGCCGTAGTTCACTGACCCGACGCGGGCGAATGGTGCTCCGTCCCCTCGCTCACACGAATGCGCCTGCGCGTGGTCCACACTCTGATGACCACGATGATGCACAGCGCCGGGCTGAAGAAGAAGGGCGTCCCCATCACGACGAAGAACGACAGGAAGTACCAGCCCGTCGCGACCGCGATCGCAGCGAGCAGGCGCATCCACGCGATCGCGGGAACGTGGCGGTCGACGAGCCACACGACGGCCGCCGTTGAGGCGGGGACGAAACACAGCATGATCGCCCCGAATCCCTTCGGATCCCCCGTCACCGGGCGGAGCACATCGTAGAGCCACTGGACCCACTGGCTCGAGTTGAAGGCGGAGACCATCATCGCGGTGACCATCGCCCAAGAGAGCATGAGCAAGACGATGGGGCCCCAGATGTGCAGGCGCGCCCCCTTCCGATGAGCCGATTCGCAGATCCCCCACGCGATGAGCATGGGGAACACGGAGATCACGGCCCAGTCGTTGTAGGAGATGGAGAGCAGAGCCCCCGGATGCGAGTCTTTCCCCGTCACCTCGGCGACGAGGTCGACGATCCCCGGCAAGAATCCGAAGGACATCTCCAACGAGGCCATGACCAGGCCAATGAGGGCGAGGAGCGTGACCGCGATCCGTGCGTTCATCGGGACGCGGACTCTGCGCACGCCCGTGATGCTCACAGCGCTGTCCGGCGCGGATGCGCCCGCCCATTGGCGTAGCCGAAGCATCACCGAGACGAGAAAAATGGGGATGGCGAAGACGAGCGATGCGAAGGGTATTTCGGACAGGGCCGCAGCCATGAATCCGAATGGCAGTCCGATGAGGAGTGCAAGGGCCCATCGCACAGGAGTGATCGGGACTCTCGCTTCGAGGAGTTGATCGACGACGAGCACGACGGCACACACGGCGATGAGGATGAACACCCACCACAGTGCGTCGGCGGCCTCCTTCAATGCCGGAGCAGGGGGCTCCTCACCGTTTCTTGCTGCGATGATCCACATCGCTCTCATGATCGAACTGATGAGCGCCGCGACACTGAAGGTTGCCGCTACTGCCAATGCGCGGGGCGGAGTAATAGCGGACTTTCCGGCAATGAGACACACCGCTGCGATCATCACGAGCACAGGCAGGAGGAAGTTGCCGACGAATAATTCGGCGCCATCCACGATCGCCTTGTACGGGGCGGTCTCCATCATGTCCCGTATCCCCAGGGTGTAGAACAAGAAGGAGGTGTACATCCCCTGATAGAGGTAGGCCAGCGGGATGGCGAGGCCGGAGAGGATCATCGCCGCCCTGAGCGTCAACCTCATGCCCAGGCCGTTGGCCACGGCCGACAGTCGCAAGCGCCCGTCGGGCCGCTTGAGTCCCCGTGCGCGCGCATCGTCGAGAGCCGTGGCGATGAAGACCTCCGCGAAGTCATCGCGCCACTGCTTCGGGTAGTAGCGGAGCAGGCGTTCGAAGGCCTTCTCGTCGATCATGCGAGTTCTCCTTTCACGTCTGCCGCGATCCATGCGACGCACAGCGTCCGATTGACGCGATCAGCAGTCCATGGCCGGGGGCTGAGGACCGGTCGGATCGTCCTCTTCAACGCTGCGAGGGAGTCGCGCGCTGCACTGGTGAGTTCGTCGAGTTCTTCCACCGCCTCTTCAAGGGTGGCCCCGCCCTCGTCGGTGAGTCGGTAGTAGCGCCGGGCGCGCCCGGCGACGATCTCCTCCCCATCGGCGGCGATGAGGCCGGTCTTCTCGAGGCGTTCGAGGGCTGCGTACAGAGTCGTTGTCTTCATGACGGCGCGTCCCTTCGACAGAGCTTCAACGTCGCGCATGATGTCGTAGCCGTGCCTGCGCCCCTGGGCGAGGACGGTGAGTATCCAGAAGGAGTTCCGCGTCATCGACGATGCCATAGAGGCATCATAACAATGGAATAGTCCAATATTAGGCATATTCCAAACTCTCGCGCAGATGTCTCCAGAAGACGCACCGAGGGGCGGCGGAATCCCTTCCACCGCCCCTTGAGGACCACGGTCATCACTGATGACAGTGACACCCCCGATCGATCATGATGCGCTCTCGTCGGCGGATGCCTCTTCGCCCCGCTTCTTCGGGGTCGCGTCGACACCCGCCTCCTTGCGCTGCAGCGGCGTAATCGGAGCGGGAGCATCGGTGAGCGGATCGTAGCCGCCGCCCGACTTCGGGAACGCGATGACATCGCGGATCGACTCCGCCTTCGTCAACAGCGCCACAATGCGGTCCCAGCCGAAAGCAATACCGCCGTGGGGCGGCGCACCGAATTGGAAGGCGTCGAGGAGGAAGCCGAACTGCTCCCGCGCCTCCTCATCGCCAATGCCCATGACATTGAAAACCCGGTTCTGCACATCGCGGCGGTGGATACGAATCGATCCGCCGCCGATCTCATTGCCGTTGCAGACGATGTCATAGGCGTAGGCGAGGGCGTTCGCGGGATCCTTGTCGAAGGAGTCCAACCATTCGGGCTTGGGCGATGTGAAGGCGTGGTGCACGGCGGTCCAGGCGCTGTGCCCGAGAGCGACATCGCCCTCCGCCTCCGCGATTCCCGTCGGCTTGAACAGGGGCGCGTCAACGACCCACGTGAATGCCCACGCATCAGGGTCAATGAGATCACAGCGCTTGCCGATCTCGAGGCGCGCAGCACCCAGGAGTTCGCGGACGGCGGTCGCCTCCCCCGCTCCGAAGAAGATGCAGTCGCCGGGGTTGGCCCCGGTCGCAGCGGCAAGACCCTCGCGCTCCGCTTCGGTGATGTTCTTCGCGACGGGACCGCCCAGGGTCCCGTCCTCACTGATCGTCACATAAGCCAGCCCCTTGGCTCCGCGGGCCCTGGCCCACTCCTGCCACTTGTCGAAGGTGCGCCTGGGCTGGGAGCCTCCCCCGGGCATGACGACGGCGCCGACATAGGGCGCCTGAAAGACGCGGAACGTCGTATTGGCGAAGTACTCGGTGAGGTCGGTCAGCTCGAGGCCGAAACGCAGATCCGGCTTATCCGAGCCGTAGCGCTCCATCGCGTCCTTGTACGTCATACGCGGCAGGGGCGTCGGCAGATCGTAACCGATGAGCTTCCACACGGCCGTCATGACATCCTCGGCGACCTTGATGACGTCATCCTGGTCGACGAAGCTCATCTCAATGTCGAGCTGGGTGAACTCGGGCTGGCGGTCCGCACGGAAGTCCTCATCGCGGTAACAGCGCGCGATCTGGAAGTAGCGCTCCATGCCCGCGACCATGAGCATCTGCTTGAACAGCTGCGGGGACTGGGGAAGCGCGTACCACGATCCTGGCGACAGTCGCGCCGGGACGATGAAGTCGCGGGCGCCCTCGGGGGTCGAGCGGGTCAGCGTCGGAGTCTCGATCTCGACGAAATCGTGCTCGTAGAGGGTGTCTCGCGCTGCCCGCGACACCTTGGAGCGCAAGCGCAGGGCGTACTGTTCGGGCTCGCGGCGAAGATCGAGGTAGCGGTACTTGAGCCTCGTCTCCTCGCCGACATTCCCCGAATCCTCAGCGTGGGACGACACCTGGAAAGGAAGAGGCGCGCAGGGGTTGAGGATCTCGATATCGTCCCCCATCACCTCGATCGCGCCGGTCGGCAGATTCGGATTCTCATTGCCCTCGGGGCGGGCGCAGACCTCGCCGGTCACCTTGAGGACGAATTCGGAGCGCAGTTCGTGGGCAACGGACTCATCGCGGACGACGATCTGGGCGATGCCCGAGGCGTCGCGCAGGTCGACGAAGGCGACTCCCCCGTGATCGCGCCGTCGATCGACCCATCCGGTCAGTGTCACGGTCTGTCCGATAACCTCGACGCCGAGCTCGGCGATGTGGTGGGTGCGAAGCACGTCTATTCCTTTCATCAGTACCATCCGCGAGACGGGCGGCGGCATGGTGAGTTTACGCCCACTTGTTGGTCTCTTCGCAATCGGGGTGAGAAGATTCCCCGGTGACAGACTCCCGCCCCGCTTCCCCACCGTGGAAACCACTGGAGATTTCACTGCTCATCGGCTCCGTCATGCTCATCACCCTCGCCGCTTTCGAGGGCCTAGCGACAACGACGATCATGCCGAATGTGGTGGAGGATCTCGACGCCGAACAGTGGTTCTCCGTCGCCTCCGGCTCCTCCATGGCGGCCCAACTCGCGGCGACAGTCATCGCGGGCGCCCTCGCCGACTCGCGGGGCCCCGCGAAGGTCCTCCTCGTGGGCCTGTCCTTCTTCACCGTCGGGCTGCTCGTCTCCGGCTTCGCCCCACAGATCTGGATATTCGTCGTGGGACGCCTCATCCAAGGGATCGGCGGCGGCCTCATCATCGTTCCCCTCTATGTCTTCATCGGATCAGTCGCCCCGCCCGAGCACCGACCCTCCTTCTTCGCCGCCTTCTCACTGGCCTGGGTGCTCCCCTCACTCATCGGTCCCGCCATCGCCGGATACGCTGCGACACATGTGGGGTGGCGCCCCGTGTTCTGGGCCGTCCCCCTCCTCGCCGCGATCGCGACGCTCCCCCTCGTCTCAGTGTTGAGGAGACTCGCATCGGATCGGGCTCGACAGCCCGCGCAGCTGTCGCGCCTGGCAATACTCGCCCTCGTCTGCGGATCGGGTGTCCTGCTCCTTCAACTTGCAGGCGCCCTCGGCCAATGGCGGCTCATCGCGCTTACCCTCGCGGGCCTTGTTCTGACCGGCTGGGCGCTGCCCCGACTGATGCCCAAGGGGGCCTTCACCCTGCGCCGCGGCGTCCCCTCCGCGATCATGACTCGCCTCTTCGCCATGGGAGCCCAGGCGGGGGCCAGCGCCTTCATCCCCCTCGTCCTTCAGCGCGTCCACCACTGGCATGCCGACTCGGCGTCCCTGGCCGTCACGGTGGGGACCGTGTCGTGGGCATTCGGCGCAACACTGCAATCCCGAGTCCGCGACGGGAACGCGCGGATGCGCCTGCCCGTCATCGGTGTCATCCTGCTCACTGCGGGACTCATCCCCGTTGTCGGCCTCGTCAACGCCGACTGGCCCGTATGGCCCGCACTCGTCGGATGGTTCTGCTGCGGAGCGGGAACCGGGATGATGCACTCCACCCTGTCGGTCCTCACCCTCGGACTGTCAAGGCCCGAAGAGCACGGGAAGGTGTCGAGCTGGCTCCAAGTCGCAGACTCCGCAGGGAGTGCCGTCGAACTCGCCGTCGTCTCCATCGCGCTGTCCGCATGGACCTTCATCGGCGTCACGGGCGACCTGTCCTACGCCCCCGCCCCGCTCATCGCGTTGCTCGTTTCAGTCCTCTCGATCATTTCCGCGATGCGGATCGCGGATGCCGCGTCCTCCTGATGAAAACGGAATCGAGGATTCGACACCCCTCGTCGCCGCCATGAGGATCGGCCTTGCGAGACCCGCACTGACGACGAAGCGCGGCCGCCGGGGACTCCCCGGCGGCCGCGCCCTCATCGTTCAGCGGTAGTGGTGCTTCCCGAAGGAACGGCCCCCGCGCTGACCGCGATCATCGCGTTCGAAGCGCTGACCTCTCAGGCTGCGCGAATCGCGCCCCTTGAAGCCGCGCTCTCGGCGGTCATCCCGATCGAAACGGTCCCGGTCCTCGTATCGCCACGCGTACTCGCGCTCCTGCCGATCACTCGAGGGCCTGTCGGAACGGTCGAAGCGCTCAGCCCGATCGAAGCCATCGCTGCGGCCCTTGCCGGGCCCCTCATCGACCCTGATCCGCATGGCCCGCCCCGACACGTACCCCTTGGCGATCTTCGACAGCTGCGCATCCGACAGATCCGCCGTGATGTCGACGAGCGAGAAGGTCGGGTAGATCTCGATATTGCCGATATCGCGGCCATTGATCCCGCCTTCGCCCGCAATGGCGCCAACGATGGAACCGGGCCTGACACGGTCCTTCTTGCCGACCTCGATGCGGTAGCGGGTCCCGGCCCCCATGGGGCGCCCGCTTCCGCGGCGCCGCGAGCCGTCCCTACCACCCTTGAGCGGTCGGTCCTTGTCGCGTCCGCCCTCGAAGGAGGCGCTCACGAACTCGCCGGCCTCGTCGACCTCCTCCTCGCGGCGGATCTTGCCCGAACCGCGACGATTCTTCTCGACGCGGGGTGAGGGCCCCTCATCGCCGACGGCATTCGCCATGAGAGCAGCCGCAATGTCGACGATGTCGACTGTACCCTTGTTCTGCGCCTCCTCGAGGAGGCCCTTGTACAAGTCGAGTCTGCCCCGTTCGATCCTTTCTCCCAATCCCTCGAGAATACGGCACGCCCGGAACTCGGAGACGGCTGCGGGAGAGGGGATCTGGATCTCTTCCATCGGCGTGCCGGTGAGCCGCTCAATGCGACGCAGGCGCCCCTGCTCGCGCGGAGTGAAGAAGGTGAGGGAGCGGCCCTCGCGTCCCGCTCGGCCGGTACGTCCGATGCGATGGACATAGGCTTCGGGCTCCCTGGGAACGTCGAAGTTGACGACCAGTGAGATCCTCTCGACGTCGAGGCCGCGAGCGGCGACATCGGTGGCGACGAGGACGTCGAGCGTGCCGGTGCGCATCCGCTCCACCATTCGCTCGCGCTCGGACTGGGCGACGTCTCCGGAGATGCCGGCGGCGCGGAAACCGCGCGCAGACATTTCCAAGGAGATCTCTTCGACGTCGGCTCGGGTCCTCACGAAGACGATCGCGGCATCTGCATCCTCCTGGCCCTGCGCGATGTGCTGCGCGCGGGTCGCGAGGACTCGGGAGAGTGCGCCGATCTTATGCTTATAGGGGACGACAGCGTAGGTCTGGTGAATCGTGTCGACCGTCGAAGACTCCTCGGAGACGGCGATCTTCACAGGGTTCGTCAAATGGGTGTTCGCGATGCGCTCAATGGGAGCGGGCATGGTCGCGGAAAAGAGCGCGGTAAGGCGCTCGTCAGGGACCGACTCGGTGATGGTCTCCACCGCTTCGGCGAATCCCATGCGCAGCATCTCATCCGCCTCGTCGAGGACGAGCATGCGCACCTGGGACAGATCCAGCGCCCCCCTGTCGATGAGGTCGATGATGCGTCCCGGAGTGCCGACGACGACCTGTGCTCCCCGCTTGAGTGCGGAGATCTGGGGCCCGTAGGGCGAGCCGCCGTACACCGGGACGACGTCGAGGCCCCGGGTCCTCGAGGCGAAGTCCTCGATCGCCTGAGCGGATTGCATGGCGAGTTCGCGCGTCGGAGCGAGGACGAGGGCCTGCACCTCCTTCTCATCGGCATCCACGATCGACAGCATCGGCAAGCCGAATGCTGCTGTCTTGCCGGTGCCCGTCTGCGCGATGCCGACGACGTCGCGCAGCTCGAGCAGAGCCGGGATGGCCTCGGCCTGGATCGGAGTGGGGGTGACGAACCCCATGAGGGTGACGGCCTGGAGGATCTCCTCGGGGAGTCCGAGGTCCTCGAAGGTCACGGAGTCGTCCTCGTCTGCGTCGTCCTGCGAATCGATGTCGTCGGCGTCTGCGTTATCGATTTTAGAGTCGTCATCCTCGAACACATCGGGGGCATCGACTGCGGTGGCGTCCTCGACCGCCGGATCCGAGTCGGCGTTCACAGGATCGTCGTGGATCTGAGCGTCCACGGGGAAAGAGTCATCAAAATTGTCGGGCATGAAGTCCGGGTTGTCGGGCACAATCATCCTTATCGGGCAGAGGATCATCTCGAAGCCTGGTGGTCACCTGGCCGGGCCGCTCGGGGGCCTTCGGCGCGGCTCCACTTTCCACAACACTCACCGCTACCGGTGCCCATCACAATCGGAAGGCGCGCCTCATCGCCCAATAAGCCTACAAGCATCCGATCCGTTCGAACGCGGCGCCCCCGGTGAAATCCCTCACCCGGGCGCCCCGGACGAGGGTGCCGTCCCTCAGCGGGACGCCCGCTCCAGCGCGGCGACGATCCGGCGCTGACGATCGTCCTCCGCCTCCAACGGCTCCGTCGCCTCGTGGTGGATCTCCTCAGCGAGCCTCTTTCTGATCGCATTCAAAGCGCGCCTCTTGGCGCGCCGCGCACCCGCCCTGGAGGCGAGGGCGCTCGTCCCGGCGATGAGTACCGTCGCGAGGACGCCTCCCAGGAGCAGAAACGACGGGATGGGAATGCCGCGCCACAGGGGAAGATCGACCACGATGAGGAGGAACTCCTTCAACGCCCACACTGCAGTGAGCCACAGGGCGCTCGCGGCTGTAACGAGCCAGGCGATCCACTGCGCGTGCGACGCCCACCGCCACCACCCGGGTTCCTTTTCCACGGTGATCGGCGCCCTCGCAATGAGATGGTCGACGGCGTCGGGAAGGAGCGCCGCCGACTGAGAGGCGAGCGCATTCAACGAGCGCGACCATGGGGCGGGCCTGCCCCGGCAGATCTCATCCGATACGCGGCGCATCGCCGTCATCACCCGCGCTCTGCCCGCAGCGTCAAGGGCGGAATGTGTGGGCACGGAGGCGCCATCACGTGTCGCCCCACGTCCCAGATGCCGTATGGACAGGGGATCCGCCCTCAATGTGGAGGCCCATGCGACTGGCTTCCACCCCGTTGCCCGGTGGCACCGGTGGCGATACGATGCGGCGACGTCGGCCCCGATTGCATCGATGCCCGCTGCATCCGACACTGCCGCAGTCAAAGCCCCCGTCAGCCCCTCCGATTGGAAGGACGGCAGATGTGAGTCGAGGCCGATGGAGCTGCGGATCGAGTGGCAGGCGCTGTCGAGGGCGGCGTGGATGCGAAGGTATTGCGCCTTGACCTGCCGGGAGACCACCGACACGAGGTCCGCCAAGGAGGCGATGCCCTCACCGGTGACGGTCGACGCCATGACGATCGGCGCCTCGGCGAGCCCGTCGTCTCGCACGAGCTGACCGAGATGCCTGGTCACCGATTCGCGGGCGGCGTCGTCGAGCAGGTCCGTCTGGTTGAGGACGACGACGCTGGCGCCGCGGGCGTTGCCCGAGGAGCGGATCCACTGCGAGTGGATGACGTCGTCGGCGTACTTCTGCGGGTCGACGACCCAGATGACGAGGTCGACGCGCTCAGTGAGGCGGCGCGCCTCCTCATGATTGTCGTGCGCATAGGAGTCGATATCGGGGACGTCGATGAGGACGACCCCGTCGGAGAGGAAACGATCATCGCCAATGCGGACACACTCGGTAATGCTGAGCCATTCGAGCAATGCCGAAGCATCGTGGGAGGCCGACGTCGCCGCCATGGGGGCCGATGTCGTCGGCCGGACGACGGACACCGCAGCGGCGTCCTCGCCGATGAGGGCGTTGAAAAGTGAGGATTTGCCCGACCCTGTAGCCCCCACAAGCGCGACGAGGACGGCGTCCGGGTCGATGATGTTCCTCTCGGAGGCGATGGCCAGGCAACGGGCGACATCGTCGCTGAGTTCTTCCGGTGCCTCATCGCCGAGCAGGTCCATCGCCTCGGCGATGGCGTCGACCCTGTGTGTCACGCTCATCGGTTGAGCCATTGACTCCTCACCTCCTCGACGGCGACGCGCAGAGCATCGGAGGAGGGGGCCTCGGGCAGCGCATGGCGCAGCGGCTCCAGCGCCTCCTCCTCGGCATGGACGAGACGATGGATGAGATCGTCGTGCGCCGCCTTGGTCATGGTCCTCACCGCTTGGTCTCCGAAGATAGTCTCCAAGAGTTTCTGAGCGACGACGGCGGACGCTCCGGCGACGCCGACTTCGCCGCCGGTGAGCCCTCCGGTGGACGCGAAGAGGACGATGATGAGCGCAACCGCAATGACATTCACGCCGATCGCGGCAATCCTCGCCATTGAGCGGCGCGACGAGCCCTGCGTCCTCACCAATTCGAGGAGGGCGCGCTGCCACTCGCGGGTCAGGATGAGGCTCGTTGTTCGCGCCTCCTCCTCGCTGAGGCGTTCAACGCCGCCGATGAGGTCGCGCGTTGGGACCGCCGTCGCCCACTGCTCCTCCACACCGCGCCGCACAGACACAAGTTCAACGTGGATAAGAGTCGCCACGCCCGCTTCGATCGCATCCTCCACGGGGGCGATCGGCGCGGGCCTGCCCCGGATCCACGCGGAGAACCTGTCCCTCAGCGAAGCGAATCCGCGCGATAGGCTCCGCGTGAAGTCCGCGGCGCCGACGACCTCCTGCCAACGGGCGAGGACCTCGCCGCGCAGCAGTGATCCGTCTCCGGTGGCCTCCTCGAAACGCTGCACGGAGTGGTCGATCTGTGCGCGGGCTGCGTCGAGCGCCCACATGCGGGCGGCTCCCGCCTCGTCGAGGGCGTCTGCGCAGTCGAGGGCGCTCGCGGCGACATCCGCGATGGCCCCCGTCAGGGCCCTGCGAGCGACCTCGTGTCGGCTGTTCGCGTCGGCGACAATGGCCTCGTACCAGCCGGTGAGCCCGGCGAGTGCGGCGGGCGGCAGGAGGCCCTCCGACAGTTCCTGCTCGTCGACGCTGAACACCTGCGCCGATTGCAATCCCCTGTCATTGAGGAGTCTCCTCAAATCCCCCTCAACGGTCGGAGTAGCCCCTGGGGGGATCCTATTGAGGACCACTGCGACGGTGATCCCCGATTCTGCGGCCTGTTCGAGCAGATCCCAGGCGACGGCGTCGGCGTATCGGGCGGCGGTCGTCACGAAGACCCACAGGTCCGCCGCATCGAGCAGTTCGCGCGACATCAGGCGGTTCGCATCCGACACCGAATCGATATCGGGCGAATCGACGAGGGCGAGGCCGCGGGGAAGCCGCTCGCAGGCCAACAGCGCGATCTGGGTGCTCGACTCGACGATGCCGGATGCGGCGTCGATCCGCGTCAGACGGGGCATGATGCGGTCGGAGGAGAACCATTCGCCCTCGTCTGGGTGGTGGACGAGCAGCGGACGCCGGGTCGTGGGGCGCACCGCAGACGAGGCGGACACGGTGGAGCCGACGAGGGAATTGATGATCGTCGATTTTCCCGAACCGGTCGAGCCGCCCACCACGCCCACGAGGGGCGCATCAATGGAGTCGACCCGGGGGCGGATGAAGTCGTCGAGACGGCGAAGGATCCGGTCGCGCTGCGCGAGCGCGCGCGACGCCGAGGAGGTGGGCAGGGTGAAGGAGGCGTCGCCGACCGTGCGGCGCAGTTCGTCCAATCCCCCGCGACCCATATCAGCTCACCGCTTCGACTCGGGGCGCGCGATCATCGGCGGGGGGCTCCCACGCGGACGCATCGGCCTCGACCTGTTCTCCGGATCGGATGTCCTTGACGGTGTCCGTTTCTTCGCCCGTTCCGGGGAACCAGACGAAGGGAATGCCGCGCTTATCCGCGTATTTGATCTGCTTGCCGAATTTCGCGGCGCTGGGTGCGACATCGGTGCAAATGCCGCGCGAGCGCAGCTCAGAAGCGATCTGTTCGGAGCGTTCACGCTCGGCTTCGTCGACGACGGCGACGAGGACGGCAGTGGGGACCTTGCGGGTGGCGCGCACCATGGGGGCGGAAATCATGCGGGACACGAGGCGGGACACCCCGATGGACAGGCCGACTCCCGGATAGGTGCGCTTGCCGTCCTTCGCGAGAGAGTCATATCTGCCGCCCGAGCAGATCGAGCCGAGATCCTCGTGCCCCTCGATGACGGACTCGTAGACGGAGCCCGTGTAGTAGTCGAGTCCGCGGGCAATCTTGAGGTCGGCGATAACAGCGCCGGGCATCCGCCGATTCGCGATCTCGATGAGCGCGCACAGCTCATCGACACCCGAGTCGAGCAGGTCGCCACTGACGCCGAGGGAAGCGATACCGCTTCGGATGACGGCAGGGTCACTGGAACGGATCTGCGCCATGTCGAGCAGCGTGGCGATCTGCTCCCCCATGATCCCGGAGGCGGCCAGTTCGTCGACGACACCGTCGGGGCCGATCTTGTCGAGCTTGTCGAGGCCGCGCAACGCCGCCTCCACGTCGTGAACGCCGAGGGACTCACACACCCCTTGGACGACTTTGCGGTTGTTGACGAGGATACGGACGGGCGGGATCGGCAGGGTGTTGAGTGCCTCCGCCATGATGAGGGGGAGGTCAACCTCGTAGTGGAAAGGCAGTTCTCCATTGCCGACGACGTCGATATCAGCCTGGCAGAACTCGCGGAATCGCCCCTCTTGCGGACGCTCCCCTCGCCACACCTTCTGCATCTGGTAGCGCTTGAACGGGAAGTCGAGGTCATTGGAGTTCTCGACGACATAGCGCGCGAAGGGGACGGTGAGATCGAAATGCAGGCCCATTGCGCGCTCTTTTCCGGTGCGGCGCCCCGCCTGCGCATCCCTCATCGCTTGGAGGCGGTCGAGGACGTACACCTCTTTGGAGGTCTCCCCCTTCGCTTCGAGCTGTTCGAGGGTCTCCACGGCCCGCGTTTCGATTCCGCAGAACCCGTGGAGCTCGAATACTCGACGCAGATGATCGAGGACGGCCTGCTCGATGATGCGACCGTCGGGGAGCCATTCGGGGAATCCGGAAAGAGAAGTGCGTGGCATGGGCCTATTGTTCCACGCCCGGTGGCCTCATTCGACTCCGGCTCGCTCCAATGCCCCTGCTTGGGGCCTCAGCCCAGGGCGCGTGCGCGTGTGAGATAGGGATTCGTCTCGATCTCCTGGGTGAGAGTCGTCAGCGGACCGTGGCCGGGGATGAGCAGCGTGGCGGGGTCGAGGGCGTGGGACAGGGTGCGCAGGGAGTGACGCATCTGCACCTCATCGCCGCCGGGCAGATCGGTGCGCCCAACGGAGCCCGCGAAGAGGACATCCGCGCTCAGAGCCCACGGGACGGGGATCTTCGAGTGCACGAGGACCTCGGTGCCGGAGATGACGTTGATGTCGCAGTGTCCGATGAACACTGCGGAGCCCTCGGTGTGGCCGGGAGCGGGGATCATCTTGAGCCACACTCCGTCGACGATTTCGACCGAGCCCGTCGGGAAGTTCCGAAGGTCGTCTGGCCTGCGCCACGCGGGCAGTCCGGGGGGCATGGGGATCGGCAGATGAGCCGCCGGGTCGTCCATGCGGTAGCGGTCGGGGCCGGGGATCCACGTCGGCGCCGGAGCATCGAGCGCCCAGGACGCGACTTCGGCGCACTCCCACACGTGGTCGGGGTGTCCGTGCGTCGCAAGGACACCGGCCACGTTCGCCCCCTCGTCGTCGAGGATCGACCGGATTCGATCATTGATCCCGGCCGAGGGGTCGACGACGAGGGCGCGCTCGGAGTCCTGGGCGATGATGACGACACAGTTCGCCGCGTAGAACGACGAAGGGATGACGTGGATCCGCATATCACTCGATAGTGGATCGGATCTGGTCGAGCCAGGTCTTCTTCGTCTCCAGCACCTCTGCGATGCTCGATGCCTTCTTCGCGTCGCCCGCCGCCTGAGCAGCCGCAAGATCCGCTTCAAGGGCGTCGACCTGGCTCTCGAGCTGGCCGAGCATCCCCTCGGCGCGTGCCCGCGTCTCAGGGTTGGTCCTGCGCCACTCCTTCTCCTCGGCGTCGCGGATCGCGGACTCTACGGCGCTCAGGCGCGAGTCGATGCGGCGAAGGTCGGAAGAGGGAACCCGCCCGATCTCATCCCAACGGTCCTGGATGGAGCGCAACGCCGTCTTGGCGGCATCGAGATTCTTGATCGGCAGAATCGCTTCCGCTTCCATGAGGAGCTTCTCCTTGGCGGCGAGATTCTCACGGTATTGAGAGTCGGTGGCCTCGTCCTTGGCGCGGCGCGCATCGAAGAAGACCTGTTGGGCGGCGCGGAAGCGCGCCCACAGGGCATCGTCCTCCTTGCGGGAGGCACGCGGAGCGACCTTCCAGCGGTTCATGAGTTCGCGGTACGCCGCCGAGGTCTGCCCCCATTCCGTGGAGGTCTGCAGCGCCTCGGCCTCGGCGATGAGAGCCTCTTTGATGCGCTTAGCCTCGGACTGGGCCTGGTCGAGCGCGGAGAAGTACTGGCGGCGATGACGGTCGAATTGGGTGCGGGCCGTGGAAAAGCGCTTCCACAGTTCGTCTTCCGTCGTTTTGTCGAGACGCGGCCCCTTGCGCTGAAGTGCCTTCCACTCGTCAAGGAGGTCGCGCAACATTTGGCCCGAATGCTTCCAGTGGGTCTGCTCCACGGGCTGGGCGACGATCTCCTCAGCGCGTTCCACGACGCTGGTGCGGTCGACGAGCGCCTGGGCCCGGGCGGCCTGACGCTCTTGCCGGGCCTGTTCCTTGCGTTCCTCTGCGCGAACGCTCACCGCATCGACGCGGGCGCGCAGCGCGACGAGATCGCCAATGGCACTCGGCTCGACGAGGGCTTCGCGGATGGTGGTGAGCGTCTGATCGATGTCCTTGGGGGCGAGTTGGGCGAGCCGGTCCTCGAAGAGCTTGATCGTCGCCTCAAGATCGGCGAAACGACGCTCGTACAGGGCGAAGGGATCCGCGGGGATTCCTTCCGGGTATCCGCCGATGATCCGCTCCTCATCTCCGTCACGAACATACACCGTTCCCGCCTCATCAATGCGGGCGAAGGGGTGCGCGGGGATCATCTGAGAGGCTGGCGCCTCCGTGGTCGACTCCTCAGCGAGAGTCGACTCCTTGACGGCCGTCTCTTCGGGTTCGGGCGTGTTGACCTGGGCAGTGGGAGTCGTGGTCACGGTATTCCTTTACAGGGGACGAGGGCACTGGGCCCGTGCATGGAAGTGCTCCACGCAGTTGTGGCGCTGGTGGCCGCCGTGGCGCACCTCCGCCAGTCTACGGGGTGCGGGGCGTTCCGATAAACCCGGTTCGCACATTGACTGTGAATTGAGACTGTGTCACGTCACGTCTTCGTCTTCTGTCCCGACAAGCGGACCGCCTCGAACACGCCGTCAACGCGCCGAAGGGCGGACAGAATCGCATTGAGATGCCCCATATCCGCCATTTCGAAGCTGAAGCGGGAGATCGACACTTGATCATTCGCAATATTCGTTGAAGCGGACAAGATATTGACGCGGTAGTCGGAGATGACGCGCGTGAGGTCGGAGAGCAGCCCCGCACGGTCGAGCGCCTTCACCTGGATCTGTACTCGGAAGACCTGTCCGGCAGCGCCCTCGGTCCATGCGACTCCGATGAAGCGCTCCGGTTGCAGTTCCTTGAGGCGCACCGCATTGTGGCAGGTTGCGAGGTGAACGGAGACCCATTGACCGCGGGTGATGAAGCCGACAACATCATCGCCCGGCACGGGAGTGCAACACTTCGCGAGTTTGATCCAGATGTCGTTCGAATCCATGCCGGACACCGTGATGCTAGCCTCCGCACCGACGTGGGTGCGATGGCGCACCGAACCGGGGGTGACGCCCTCGGAGAGTGTCTCCTCAGTACCGTCGCCGCCCCCGAGATTCTCAACGAGCTTGGACACCACATTGAGCGCGGAGACGTGGTTCTCCCCCACTGCCGCGTATAGGGAGGTGACATCCGAGTAGCCGAGGGATGTCGCCACCGACAGGATCGTCTCGTGGTTCATGAGTCGTTGCAGGGGCAGGTTCTGCTTGCGCATCGCTTTGGCGAGGGCCTCTTTGCCGTCTTCGACCGCCTCTTCGCGCCTTTCCTTGGAGAACCACGCCTTGATCTTCGAGCGTGCGCGCGGTGAGGCGACGAATGCGAGCCAGTCGCGCGACGGCCCCGCCTTGTCGGATTTGGAGGTGACGACTTCGACTGTTTCACCGGATTCGAGCCTCGTATCGAGGGAGACGAGACGACCATTGATCTTCGCGCCGACGGTGTGGTGTCCGACCTCGGTGTGGACCGCGTAGGCGAAGTCCACGGGGGTGGCGCGCGCCGGGAGGACGACGACCTCGCCCTTGGGGGTGAAGACGTAGACCTCGTCGCCGGCGATCTCGTACCGCAGGGAGTCGAGGAATTCCTCGGGGTCGCCCGTCTCTCGCTCCATCTCGACGAGGGCGCGCAGCCAGTTCGCCTGCTCGTCGGAGCTCATCCGATCCGCTTCGATGCTTGTCGCATTCGGGTTCTGCTTGTACTTCCAGTGGGCGGCGACGCCGTGCTCAGCGCGCTCGTGCATGTCGTAGGTGCGGATCTGGATCTCGACCGGCTTACCGCCCGGGCCGACGACAGTGGTGTGCAGCGACTGGTAGAAGTTGAACTTCGGCATCGCGATATAGTCCTTGAAGCGGCCCGGAATCGGATTCCACCGTCCGTGCAGCGCCCCCAGCACCGCATAGCAGTCCTTCACCGACTCGACGAGGACGCGCACCGCGACCAGATCGAAGATCTCATCGAATGCCTTGCCCCGCACGATCATCTTCTGATAGATCGAGTAGTGGTTCTTCGGGCGCCCGCTCACCGTGCCCTTGGTGCCCGAGCGGCGCAGATCCTCTTCGATCTGCCCGATAACATCGCGCAGATAGAGGTCCCTTTGAGGGGCGCGCTCGGCGACGAGGCGGTCGATCTCGTCGTAGATATCAGGGTAGAGCGTTTTGAAGGCCAGTTCTTCGAGCTCCCATTTCACCATATTCATCCCGAGGCGGTGAGCGAGGGGCGCATAGATCTCGAGGGTCTCTTGGGCCTTGTTCTTCGCCGAAGCGGCGGAGACGAAGCGCCAGGTCCGCGCGTTATGGAGCCGGTCGGCGAGTTTGATGAGCAGGACTCGGATGTCGCGGCTCATGGCGACGAGCATCTTACGCAGAGTCTCCGACTGCGCTGCGGCGCCGTAGTGGACCTTGTCGAGTTTGGTCACGCCGTCAACCAGCTGGGCGATCGCGTCGCCGTAGTCGCTTGTAAGTTGTCCGACCGTGTAGTCGGTGTCCTCGACGGTGTCATGGAGGAGCGCTGCGACGAGGGTCGGGGTCGTCATGCCCATTTCGGCGAGGATCGTCGCGACTGCAACGGGGTGGGTGATATAGGGCTCCCCGGACTTGCGGATCTGTCCACGGTGGTGCAGTTCAGCGGTCCTGTAGGCGCGTTCGATGACAGAGACATCCGCTTTGGGATGGTTAGCGCGCAGCGCCCGCACGAGCGGCTCGATCTCGGGGATCGTCGGTCGTGAGCGCGCGCCGAACCACACGAGGCCGGAGCGCACGAAGGAACTCGCCGCGGGCTTCGAAGCCTTGGAATTCGGTTGGTCTGTCATTCCTCCATGATACGCATCTGTGAGAGGCGATACATGAGGATGCCCCGTCAGACGAGAAGCGCGGACTCGACCTTAATACCCCTGTCAGCGAGCACTGCGCGACCATTGAGCCCCTCGAGCTCGAGGAGGACGGAAACGGCGGTGACTTCGGCTCCACAGCGCGACAACAGTTCGACGGATGCCGATGCCGTGCCCCCGGTGGCGAGAACATCATCGATGACGAGGATTCGTGATCCCGGGGCGACGGACTCGGGGCGGATCTCCATACGGGCGGTGCCGTATTCGAGCGCATAGTCGACGCCGATGACATGCCCGGGCAGCTTGCCCGCCTTGCGGATCGTCAGCATCCCGATGCCGAGCTCTGTGGCCAGGGGCGCTCCGAGGATGAAGCCGCGCGATTCGAGGCCCGCGACGGCGTCGACCGTTCCGCGGTATCGCTCCGCGAGGATCTCAATGAGTTTCTTGAAGACTGGGCCATTTGCGATCAGCGGGGTGATATCGCGGAACAGCACCCCGGGTTCGGGGAAATCCGGGATGAGTCCGAGGTTTTCCGATACGAGTTCGGCAACGTCGGCGCCGAGTTCACCGCTCATCGTTGAGCCTTCTTCCTCTTGGGCTGCATGGAGTTGTCGAGTCTGCGCCCCGGCGTCACCGGAGCGACCTTCACCGGTTGGACGACCACGGCTTCGCCATCAGTCACCGTGCGCGACTTCATGACGATCTCATCGTGCTCCCTCGTGCGGCGCATGCGCTCTTGAAACATGACGAGAAGCGGCGAGGCGATGAAGATCGACGAGTAGGTGCCCGCGATCATGCCGATGAAGAGGGCGAGTGAGATATCGGTGAGGGTGCCCGTTCCGAGCAGCACTGAGCCGATAATGAGAATCGAGCCGACCGGCAGGAGGGCGACGACGGAGGTATTGATCGAACGGACCATCGTCTGATTCACGGCGAGATTCACGTATTCGGCGAAGGTGTAGTGCTTTTGGTCGTACACATCGGCGGTCAGCTCACGCACCTTATCGAAAACGACGACCGTGTCGTAGAGCGAGTAACCGAGGATCGTCAGGAAGCCGATAACGGTTGCCGGAGAGACTTCCACCTGGGTAATCGCGAAGACGCCGATGGTCACGGCGATGTCGTGAAGGAGTGACAGCAACGCCGCAGCCGCCATTGTCCACGATCGGAAGTAGATCGTCATGAGGAGTGCGACGAGGACCATGAAGATCACCAGCGACTGCGCGGCCTTCGACGTGACTGCGGCGCCCCACGACGGGCCGATCGACGAGGACTGCACATCCGCAGAGTCGACGCCATAGCCGCTCGCCAGGGCGCCGCGGATCTGACCGGCTTGGGCCGAGTCCACGGACTCGGTCTGAATGCGGACGCCGTTCGTGCCGACCTTCGTGACCTTCGCAGACGAGACGACTCCGGTACCCGTCACTATGTCACTAGCGAGCGACTCGGACTGATCGGACACGTTCGTCACATCGAATTGTGCGCCGCCGGTGAACTCGATTGATCGGTTAAGCCCGATGACGGCGACGAGAAGGAATCCCAGGGCGATGACCCCGGCGGCGATACCGACGAAGAGTCGGCGCTTGGGAACGACCGGATAGGATTTATCACCGGAGTACAGGGCGTTGCCCCACTGGGCGAAGCTCATCATCGCTCCTCCCCTTCCTGCTCGGACACGGATGCGTCGACATTCGAGTCAGCATCTTGTACGGCGAGGCGTTCGGCGCGCCGCCGCTGTGCGATGGACATGGGCTGATCATCAGACATCCGCGCTGTGCGCTGAGTCGGGGTGGTGACTCGTCCGCGACCGGCGTAGACCAGACCGGAGCGGGCACCGAGGTGCTCGGCGTCGAGGCCAGAGAGCCTGTGGCCGTCGCCGAAGAACCGGGTGCGAATGAGCAGCTCCATCATCGGATGGGTGAAGAGGAAGATGACGACGAGGTCGATCACGGTGGTCACACCGAGAGTGAAGGCGAAGCCCTGGACTCCACCGACGGCAAGCAGGTAGAGCACGACCGCTGCAACGAGATTGACGGCATCGGAGACGACGATCGTGCGCTTGGCTCGATCCCACCCCTCATCGACGGCGGCCTGCAGCGGACGCCCGTCACGGACTTCATCGCGGATCCTCTCGAAGTACACGATGAAGGAGTCCGTCGTGACGCCGACTGCCATGATGAGGCCCGCCACGCCTGCGAGGGAGAGTCGATATCCGACGCCCCACGATAAGAGCGCGATGACGAGATAGGTGAGGGCGGAGGCGATGACCAGTGAACCGGCGGAGATGATCGCAAGGCCCCTGTACTGCCAGATGAGGTAGAAAATCACCAGGATGAGGCCGATGATGCCCGCCCACAGGCCCTTCTCGAGGTGGTCAGAGCCGAGGGTTGCGGAGATCTGCTGCTCCGACTCGACCTCGAAGTTGAGGGGCAGGGAGCCGAAGTTCAACTGGTTGGCGAGCGCCGTCGCCGATGTGGCGGTGAAGTTCCCGGTGATCTGTGCTCTGCCATTGGAAATGATGGCATTCATCGCAGGAGCGGTGATCACGGTTCCGTCGAGGACCACAGCGAAGTGGTTGCGGTCGGGAGTGTTGTAGAAGGAGGAGCCCTGCGCATCCTTTTTCTGGAAGCCGAAGAGGATGGTGGACGATTCCGCGAAGGCCGTCGTGCCCTCCGCGTCGAACTGCAGATCGACGCCCCACTGTCCCGTTGTCTGCCCCGTCGAATTTGTGACCTGCGCGCCGACTGCCGAGTCGAGATTCGAACCGGGAACGGTGACCGGGCCGAGGAGGTACTTGATCTGACCGGACTGGTCGCACGCGGCGTATGGCTTATCGGGGGCTCCCTCTTGGCGACTCGTCCCGGTAGTGCAGTCAAGGGTGTAGAAGTCGACGAGCGCCTTCTCGGTCACCCACGCGAGGTCCGAGGCGTTTTCCGGCGTCGAAGCGGGCTCATCGGAGATGGTGCCATCCCGGTTGACGTCGGCGAGACTCGTCGCCGTCGCTGTGTCGACTGCAGTCGACACGACCTTCCCGGACTGCGATTCATCGGCCGAGGACTGCGCCGCATCACCCGACTGCGCATCGGGGGATGTCGCAGCGGTGGAATCGGCAGCCTTCGCCGTTTTGACGGCCGCTCCGATCCGCAGGACGGGTCGGAAGTTCATCTGGGACGATGATCGGATGAGGTCAAGGGTCTCCTGGGAAGGAGTCCCCGGGATCGATACGACGATATTCTCAGACCCCATTGATGTGATCTCAGACTCGGCAACACCGGAAGCGTCAATACGATTGCGGATGATCGAAATCGCCTCATCGATATCGTCCTCGGTAATCGCGCGGTCACCTTCTTCGGTGGACGTCGGCGTGAGGATCAGCTGGGTGCCGCCCTGAAGATCGAGGGCGAGTGAGGGGACGAGCGGAACGCCCCTCGCCGCGTTCCCGATGACGAGGGCGAACGCGCCCGCGATCATCGCAACGATGAGGGTGACGAGTGAGCGCACTGGTCGGCGCTTACGAGTAGACACGGTAGTACTCCCAGGCCCGCGTTGCGGGGTCAGTTCTTGTCGTCGTCGGTTTGGACCGGCGAAGTGGCTGAATCGAGTCCGAGGACTGGCTCATCTGCGACAGCGTCGTCAAGCGCCTCCGGCTCGTCAGCGGCGAAGGGCGGTTCGACTCCGACCTCGCGGATCATCGCGCGGTCCCAGTACATCTCGGTACCGTCCTGGGTCTGGAGGACAATGACATCCCCGTCCTGATCGACGAAACGACCCCAGAAGCCGACCGCAGTCTTCACCCATGCACCCGGAACCATCTGCTCCGCCATATCGCGTTCGCGCTGAGCCTGCTGTTCGACCATGCGCCGACGGTTGCGGCTCGAGAACACCATCATTGCGATGAGAAGCAGCGCAAGGAGTATGTACATACTGTACTTGGAGAGG
Source organism: Actinomyces mediterranea (assembly GCF_900155595.1). Classification (GTDB taxonomy): domain Bacteria; phylum Actinomycetota; class Actinomycetes; order Actinomycetales; family Actinomycetaceae; genus Pauljensenia; species Pauljensenia mediterranea. The sequence goes on along the minus strand of NZ_FTPB01000004.1, from coordinate 332,220 downwards.
AAGTCGGCCACAGATGCCTCTTTCTTAGATAGTCAAGCGCGCGGATGGCGCACCCCGGGCTAGTGTAATGCCGCGAACGGCAATTGGCGATTATCGCCGTTGCGAATCACGAAAACAGCGTTGACTCTGCGGGCGGAGTGAGGCCGAGGTGTTTCCAGGCCTTCGACGTCGCGGCCCTGCCCCGGTTCGTCCTCATTAGGAATCCCTCGCGCACGAGGAAAGGCTCGGCCACGGTCTCCACGGTCTCGGCCTCTTCTCCGACAGTTACGGACAGGGTCGTCAGACCGACGGGGCCTCCGGCGAAGCGCAGACAGACCGCTTCGAGGACTGCACGGTCGAGCCTGTCGAGCCCGACGCGATCCACTTCGAAGAGTTCGAGAGCACTGCGCGCGGCATCAAGGGTGAGCCGCCCATCCCCCCGCACCTGGGCATAGTCGACGACACGCCTGAGCAGACGATTCGCAATACGGGGTGTGCCGCGCGAGCGTGAAGCGATCTCGCGGGCGGCACGAGCGTCCAGCGGTGCCCCCAGAAGGTCCGCAGATCGTGTGACGACGGATTCGAGTTCCTCGGTCGTGTAGAAGTCGAGGTGCGCGGTGAAACCGAAGCGGTCGCGCAGCGGGGCGGGAAGGAGCCCCGAACGAGTCGTCGCCCCGACAACGGTGAAAGGCGGCAGGGTGAGAGGAATCGATGTCGCACCGGGCCCCTTTCCGACGACGACATCGACGCGGAAGTCCTCCATCGCCAGGTAGAGCATTTCCTCGGCGGTGCGCGCAAGGCGGTGAATCTCATCAATGAAGAGGATGTCGCCCTCTTGAAGGCCGGACAGGATCGCGGCGAGGTCGCCGGCATGCTGGATCGCGGGTCCCGAGGTGAGCCGCAGGGACGAGCCCATTTCTTGGGCGATGATCATGGCGAGAGTCGTCTTGCCGAGTCCCGGCGGGCCTGCGAGCAGCACATGATCCGAGGGGACTCCTCTGCCCCTGGCAGCGTCGAGGACGAGTTGCAGCTGATTGCGCACGACGTGCTGGCCGACGAACTCCGCGAGGCGCTTGGGCCGCAAAGCCGCTTCGGCGGCACGCTCGAGTTCGCCCGCGTCGGGCGCCACGATGCGGGTCTCGTTTGCGTTTGATCCGTCAACCACGGTGTCCCCCCAGCTTCACGAGGGCGGCACGCAGTAGGTCGGAGGCACCCAGTCCCTGTCCGCCCAGCGTCTCGATTGCATCGGATGCCTGTGATTCGCTCCAGCCCAGGGAGATGAGAGCCGCCTTCACCTCGGTTTCGACTTCACCGGTGATGGGCGGCGCGACGGGGTCGAGGCTTGCGGGTTGTCCGAGCTTATCCCCGATCTCGAGCGCCATCCTCTGGGCAGACTTCTTGCCTACTCCGGGGATGCGCTGCAGTGCGGCGAGGTCCTGGTCACGGATGGCGCGCCGAAGATCGTCCGGGGTGAGGACCGCTAGTGCCGCGAGGGCGATCCTCGGCCCGATTCCCGACACCGTCTGGAGCGTTTCAAAGGTGTCGCGCTCGTCCGGGTGGGCGAATCCCATGAGTGTGAGGGAGTCCTCTCTGACAATGAGAGACGTGTGAACGGTGACGTCGTCGGAGACGTCGATCGATTGGGCGAATACGGGGGTGACTCGCACGGCGAAGCCGAGGCCGTGGACTGACAGGACGATCGAGTCGAGCCCGCGTGAGACGACCCGTCCGGTGAGTTGTGCGATCATTGTCTCCCTTTCACACGCCCGCAGGCGAACACCTGTACGATCCTAACCGTCTCGCAGGCGCGGATCGACTGCGCCGGTACGGCGTTGCGCGGCAGCGGCTTCAGCCCATGCCCTCTGCGCGCTCGTCATCTCCCCGCGCGACGTCAAGCGCCCGGACAGTGACACGGTGACCCGGGAGTCGTCGCCCGCACCGAGCAGGCCGGTCCCTCGCCACGCATGGCAGATCGCAATCGCAAGGGCGTCGGCAGCATCCGCCGGCGTGGGGGCATGCGCGAGGCCGAGGATCCTCGCGACCATCGCCTGGACCTGGGCCTTACCCGCAGTGCCATTCCCCGATACCGCCGATTTCACCTCCGAGGGGGTGTGGACCGCCATCGGCAGCCCCGCTCTCGCGACGCAGGTCATCGCCGCGCCCATCACCTGCATCGTCGTCGTGACCGATTGGAGGTTCTCCTGGGCAAAGACCCTTTCGATGGCGACGACGTCGGGCTGATAGGCCGCAATCACATCGTCGATGGCGTCGGCGATGGCCCGCAGGCGGAAATGCGTCGCGAGATCCTTATTCGAACGGGCGACGCTCACGTGGACGAGCGTCGCCTTGCGGGTGGCATCCACATCAACGACGCCAAGACCGCACCTCGTGATACCGGGGTCGATCCCCATGACGCGCATGCGTCAGTCCTCCTCAGGCACCAGTGAGAGCAGCGCCCGCGCAGGCAGGGCCGAGTCTCACTCTTCTTCTTCGAGCTGCACGCGGACCTCGTCGGACATCGTCATATTGTGGAAGATGTTCTGCACGTCGTCGGACTCGTCGAGCGCATCAATGAGCTTATTGACCTTGAGGACGCTATCGAGTTCGAGTTCGACATCCGTGGAGGCGACGAACTGCACTTCCGCAGAGTCGTAGTCGATGCCTGCTTCTTGGAGTGCCTTGCGGACCTCGATGAGATCCGAGGGGTCCGATTCGATGATGAAGCCGTCTCCGGTGTCGATGACCTCTTCGGCGCCCGCCTCGAGCACCGCCTCCATGATCGAGTCCTCGTCGACACCGTCTGCTGCGGGCACTTCGATGATGCCGCGGCGCGAGAAGAGGAAGGCGACCGACCCGGGATCGGCCATGGAGCCGCCGGAACGGGTGAAAGCGAGCCGCACATCCGAGGCCGCGCGGTTGCGGTTATCGGTGAGGCATTCGACATAGAAGGCGACGCCCGCAGGGCCGTAACCCTCATACATGATGGTCTCGTAGTTCGCACCCCCGGCTTCAGCGCCGGAGCCGCGCTTGACGGCGCGCGTGATGTTGTCGGCGGGGACGGAATTCTTCTTCGCCTTCTGGATGGCGTCGAACAGTGTCGGGTTGCCGGCGGGGTCGCCGCCTCCTGTGCGCGCCGCGACCTCGATGTTCTTGATGAGGCGCGCGAACAGCTTGCCGCGCTTGGCGTCGATGGCGGCCTTCTTATGCTTGGTGGTCGCCCACTTGGAGTGTCCCGACATCAGTTCTCCTTCAACAGTGGTTCTGAATACGGACCCAGTGTAGCGGCCGACGGGTCCGATGCCTCATTCGGCATGGGGCGCAGTGACGCCCATTACGCGTAGGACACGGGCGCGTGGATGACGCTCATTCGGCACCCCTTGGAGGGGATCTCCTCCCACTCGCCATCGAAACGGCACACGAGGGCGGTCCCCGTAGCCACTCCGCCGTGCAGCTCCTTCGCATCCTCCTCGCAGGCCAGTTCCCGCCCCGTGTGCGAGATCGTCGGCTCGTGTCCGACGATGAGGACGGCGTCCCCGCTCATTGTCCGCACGATGTCGAGGACTTCGTCGACATCGGCGTAGTACAGAGCCTCGTCGACCCATCCCTTCTTCACGGACACCGATGCGTTGATCTCATTAAAGGTCTGACGCGCGCGCATGGCCGATGAGACGACGGCGCAGGAGAAGTGCGCGGCCTCTTGTGCGATCAAGGCTCCGAGGCGGTTCGCTTGAGCGCGTCCGGCGGCGGACAGGCGGCGCTGTTCATCGCGCAGCGAGAAGGAGGAGGCGTCGCCGTGGCGGACGAGGACGAGAGTGCGTACAGTCATAGCGCTGAGACTACTCCCGGTTTGGAGGAGAACCATGGCATTGTCACCGGGGCGTGAAGAAGGCGTCTGTCAGGCGCGCGACTGCCGCCGCCCGGCACGCCTGATCATCACGTGGTCGAATCCGAAGATCCCGTGGAGCGATTCGAAGACGTGGCTGGCGTGCGGCGAGCACGAGAACGCCCTCGTGAAGTACATGGAGTACCGGGGTTTCCCCTACGAGGTGCACCCGATCAACGGGCGATCGTAGCCGCGCCTCGTCCGGAGTCGCGGGGCATAGGCCATGAGTCCACGGGCCGATCGTTCCAGGTCAGCGCGTGAAGGGCACCGACGAGGCCATCCACTCCTTCAACGTCCAGATCGGTGGGCCAGTCGAGTACGACGGTGCCCGTGTTCCTCATGAAGTGGGTCATAACGAGGGAGCCTGAAATATTGTCCGCGAGGGTCGCGGCGAGGAGCCTTGTGAGCGCCCCGTGAATGACGAGCACCCCCACAGCGTCATCATCGTGCACGCGCGTGAGGGCAGCGACCTCGGCGACCACCGGCAGAGCGCGGGCCAGCGCCTCCCTCCCATTCTCCGCTCCCTCCATGCGCCGCTCGAGGCGGCCGTGGGACCAGGCGCCCGTCACCTCCACGTATCGGCGCTCCGCTACGGCGTCGAAGTTCATCTCGATATCGCCGCATCGAAGCTCCCGGATCCCCCGGCGGACCAGAGGCGTCAGCGAGTACCTGTCGCATAGCGGCCGGCAGGTCTGCTTCGTCCTCGTCAGCGGGGACACTGCCAGGACGCTGGGCGGGGGCGCGACCTCGTCCTCCCATCTCCTGGCCAGGTGTTCGGCCTGTGAGAACCCCACGGCGCTCAGTGGTGCGCCCGGGCGCACCGTATCGAGGGCACCGAGTACATTCGACACAGTCTGTCCGTGTCTGACGAGCACGATCCTCATGCCATTCCCCTCCTACTGCCAGAACAGGCGATCCATGACGGCCCTCGACTTGCGGGCGGCCCTCATCCAGTCCTCTTCCAGCTGCACCTCACCACCTGCGGGGTAGCCGAGGATACGGGCGAGGGGGATGAGGTCGCGGCCGACTCGTGGCACTGAGTCCAGTTTGGCACCCGATGTCCGCCCCGTCGCCAGGACATTCGCCGCGCGGATCCTCGATGCGAGAGTCCATGAGTCCATGAGGATGCGGGCGTCATCCTCAGAGAGGATGCCCGCGCCGACGAGGCGCTCGCACGCAATAGAGGTTGAGGGGGTGCGCAGTGACGGATTCTCGCGCCCATGTGCGAGTTGCAGCAGTTGCACGACCCATTCGACGTCAGTGAGTCCGCCGGGGCCGAGTTTGACGTGACGCGCGGGTTCGGCGCCCCTGGGAAGGCGCTCGGTTTCCATGCGGGCCTTGAGCAGGCGTATGTCTTTGAGTTCGTCGCCGCTCAGCTCTGTTGCGTAGCATTTCGCCTCGATGACCCCCATGAGGGCATCGGTCAAGTCCGCAGGGCCGGCTGCGGGGCGTGCTCGTAGGAGTGCCTGGCGTTCCCAGGCGGATGCCCACTTCGTGTAATAGTCCTCGTAGGAGACGACCGTCCTCGAAATCGGGCCCGATCGCCCCTCCGGGCGCAGGCCGAGGTCGACGGCGAGACTCATCTGTGTCGTCATCGAGCCCATGAGTGCCCTGACGCGGTTGATGATCGTCGTCGCCGACTCTTGTGCCTCGGCCTCGCTCGCCCCATTGCAGGCGCGGTGGACGGCCATGACATCCGCATCGGAGGCGTAGGAGGTTTCGCGCCCCCCGTATCGCCCCATTGCGATGAGGCCGACCTCGGCCCGGTCGGCGCCCCATGTCAAGCGGTCCTCCCGCGCAGCGATGAGCAGGGCGCCCTCGAGTGCGGCATCGCATGCGTCGGACAGTGCGGTCGCGGTGGCGCCGACGTGACAGAGCAGGTCGGATAGAGCGCTGCGGAGCATTTCGCGCGAGCGCACCGCCCTCACGCGGCTGGCGGCGCCGTCGGAGTCCGTGTGCCGCCCGACGAGGGAGGCGACCTCTGTGCGGAGCCGCTCGCGGCTCCTCTGTTCGAGTTCGGCATCGGAGTCGAGCCAAGCAATAGCCTCGGGCCGATTCGATAGGGCGTCTACCACCCACCGTGAGTTCGGGAGCATCGAGCACAGCCTGGAGGCGGCCACACCGGAGTCCCTCAGCAGGGCGAGATACCAGTGGGAATCTCCGATCTGCTCCGACAGCGCGCGGAAGTTGAGCAGGCCCATATCCGGGTCGGCGCCGTCCGCCAGCCATGAGATGAACACGGGGAGCAGGTGGCGCTGGATCTTCGCTCTGCGCGAGGTCCCCTGCGTGAGAGATGCGATATGTGCGAGCGCCCCATTGGGGTCGATATAGCCGATGGCGCGCAGGCGCGCCCGGGCGCCCTCGTCGTCGAGGGCCGCGGCGTGCGCGGACAGGCCCGCTGTCGCAGCGACGATCGGCCGGTAGAACATGTCCTCGTGGAGTTCGCGCACCCGCCCCCTCACCCTCGTCAATTCCGTCACGAGGTCGTCTGCGGTTGAGAAGTGCCCCGGGGCGATCGACCTGCCCATGACGCGCAATTCGTCGTCGGAGGTCGGCACGAGGTGAGTGCGCCGCATCCGCGTCATCTGAGCGCGGTGCTCCACCGTGCGCAAGAAGCAGTAGCAGTCGGTGAGTTCGGCGGCATCGGCGCGCGCCACGTATCCGCCCGCACTGAGAGCCCCGATCGCGTCGACGGTGGAGGTGAGGCGGAGGGACTCGTCCGTCCTGCCGTGTACGAGCTGGAGGAGTTGGACGGTGAACTCGACGTCCCTCAGGCCCCCGCGTCCGAGCTTGATCTCGCGGTCCGCCTCCTTATGGGGGATCGCCTCTTCGACGCGGCGGCGCATCGCCCTCGCATTGTCGACGAAGCCCTCGCGGCCTGCGGCGCTCCACACGTAGCGGCTTGCGACATGTTCGAATGAGGAGCCCAACGCTGCGTCGCCCGCACAGTGGCGCGCTTTGAGGAGAGCCTGGAACTCCCAAGTCTGCGCCCATTTGTCCCAGTAGGCGACGAAGGAGTCGAGGGTACGCACAAGCACGCCATTGCGTCCCTCGGGGCGAAGATTCGCATCCACGGCCCACAGCGGCTGCTCGGCTCCCGCCCCCGAGCACGCCTGCGCGAGCATGGCCCCCAAGCGCGACCCGATTTCGACGGCGTCCCTCTCATCGACGCTCTCAGTGGGTTCGACGACGTACACGACGTCAACGTCGGAGATGTAGTTGAGCTCCCTTCCCCCCGCCTTTCCCATGGCGATGACGGCGAACCTCACCCGGCCCGTCGGGTCGACATCACGCCTGGCGAGCGCAAGCGCCGCTTCGAGGGCCGCATCGGCAAGGTCGGCGAGTCGGCGCGCCACATCGGGCACAACGGCAACCGGATCGTCACAGGTCGCATCGTCGGCGATGATATCGAGGAGAATACGCCGATAGGCGAGGCGCAGGTCGTCGCCATTGGCCCTATCGCTAGCACAGGGCAGCGCAGAATCGGGATCCGCGCCGACGGATGCGAGCAGTTCATCGCGCGCCCGCCCCGGTTCTTCCCACACGTCCCGAGCGCATTCGGGACGCGCGACGAGGTAGTCGCCCCACCATGCGGAAGCGCCGAAAACGGCGATGAGACGCGTCAGCCTGTCACCGCCGCGCCGCACCGCCTCGTCGATGATGGAAGGGTCTGCTTCGTAGAGCCGACTCGCTTGGAGCGTCGCCTGATCGGGATTCGCACTGCGCTCCAGGACGGGCAGCCATTGCGCGGCCTCCCCCGGCAGTGCGGCGAGGAGCTGTGCGCTGCGCGCTCCATCCATGAAACCCCGTCCGCGCAGGTCTTTAGAGCTGATCTCCATCAGTAGACCTTGAGGAACTGACGGATCTCCTGTGGAGTGATCTGGCGACGGTACTCATGCCACTCGTTCTCCTTGTTGCGCACCACGTAGTCGAAGACCTCCTCGCCGAGTGCCTCGGCGACCAACTCCGATTCCCTCATGAGGCGCACGGCCATCGACAGTGAACTCGGAAGGGCGTGGATTCCCAAGACCTGGCGCTCGCGGTCGGTGAGGTCCCAGACATTGTCCTCCGCCTCGGGCATCAACTCCATGCGCCTGTCGATGCCGTCGAGGCCCGCGGCGATGAGGACGGCAAGTGCGAGATAGGGGTTCGCGGCAGGGTCGAGGGCGCGGTACTCGATCCTCGCGGCGCGCTGCTTATCCGGCTTATACAAGGGGACGCGGATGAGCGCAGAGCGGTTGTTGTGGCCCCAGCACACGAATGAGGGGGCCTCTCCCCCTCCCCACAGGCGCTTGTAGGAGTTGACGTGCTGGTTGGTGACTGCAGTGATCTCGCAGGCGTGTTCGAGGACTCCTGCGATGAAGTGCCGCCCGGTGGCGGAGAGCTGGTATTCGCCCGAGGGATCGTAGAAGGCGTTCTCGTCGCCCTCGAAGAGGGAGATATGCGTGTGCATGCCCGAACCGGGGTGGTCGATGAAGGGCTTGGGCATGAAGATCGCCGCGAGGTCCTCGCGTAGGGCGACCTCTTCGATGACGGTGCGCGTCGTCATGATATTGTCCGCTGCGCTGACCGCGTCGACGGCGCGCAGGTCGATCTCGTTCTGCCCGGGGCCGCCCTCGTGGTGGGAGAATTCGACGGCGATGCCCATGTCTTCGAGCATCTGCACGGCTTTGCGCCGAAAGTCGTTGGAGTGACCGCGGGCGACGTGGTCGAAATACCCGGCGTTGTCGACGGGGATCATGCGGTCGATGCCGACGGGTTGTTTGAGGATGTAGAACTCGATCTCGGGGTGCACCATGACGGTGAAGCCCATTGATCGGGCCTTCTCGACGACCCTTTCGAGGACGCCGCGAGGATCCGAGTGCGCTTGCTGGCCATCGGGGGTGAGGACGTCGCAGAACATTCTGCCGACCGCCTCGCCGCTGCCCCTCCACGGCAGGAGCTGGAATGTGGAGGCGTCGGGGCGCAGCAGCATATCGGATTCGAAAACGCGGGTCAGCCCTTCAATGGCGGAGCCGTCGAAGCCGATGCCCTCGTTGAAGGCGTCTTCGAGTTCACCAGGATCGATGGCGACGGATTTGAGGACTCCCGCTACATCGGTGAACCACAGCCGAATGAAACGGATGTCACGCTGTGCGACTTCCCTGAGTACTTTCTCCTGTTGGACATCCATGTCGTAACCATCCTCGTCAGTCGTCACCGCATGCGCGCCGGATGCCCGCCGCCGTACCGGCGGGCGGGCGCCCGAGTCTGCGAACTATTCGGATCGTGGGGCGAACCCCTTGGCGACGGCGTCGAGCGCCGCCGTGAGCTCGGTGGGGACGACCCACACCTTCGATGCGTTGCCCTGCGCGATCTGCGGGAGCATCTGCAGGTACTGGTAGCTCAAGAGGTCGGGGGTGGGATCCCCCTCGTGGATGGAGGTGAAGACCGTTTGGATTGCTTCGGCCTCGCCCCTGGCGCGGGTGATCGCCGCCTGCGCCTGTCCCTCGGCCCGTAGGATCGCCGACTGTTTCTCGCCCTCCGCCTGGAGGATCTGCGATTGGCGAACGCCTTCGGCGTTGAGGATCGCGGCGCGCTTGTCGCGCTCGGCGCGCAGCTGCTGCTCCATCGCCTGCTGGATCGAGGGCGGCGGGTCGATGGCCTTGAGTTCGACGCGGTTGACGCGGATCCCCCACCTGCCGGTCGCCTCGTCGAGGACGCCGCGCAGCTGAGTGTTAATGGAGTCGCGACTCGTCAGGGTCTGCTCGAGGTCGAGGGAGCCGATGACGTTCCGCAGGGTCGTCACTGTGAGCTGCTCGATGGCCTGGATGAAGTTGGCGATCTCGTATGTCGCATGCATCGGGTCGGTCACCTGGTAGTAGATGACGGAGTCGATGGAGACGACGACGTTGTCGGCGGTGATGACGGGCTGGGGAGGGAAGCTCGTCACCTGTTCGCGCAGGTCGACGCGGCTGGCAATGCGATCGATGAAGGGGACGATGAAGTGGAGGCCGCCGTACATGACCGAGTGGAACTTGCCGAGGCGCTCGATGACGAGTGCACGCGGCTGAGGGACAATCTGAACCGCCCTCGCCAGGGTGATGACAATAAATAGAACGAAGAGTACGAGGACGATGAGTCCGATCGCACCTGAGACATCGATAAGCATCGTGTGATCCAATCTGTGTGAACTGTATGGGGCGTCACGGTGTGAATGGCGCGACGATGGCGGTAGCGCCCTCGATCTTCTCGACGACGACGCGCCCGCCCGGCGCGATGATCGAGCCGGCGGTCCGAGCCGACCAGATCTCGCCATCGAGGCGGACCCTGCCATCCGCGGAGGTTACCGTTTCAACGACTTCTGCGTGTTTGCCGACGAGCCCCTGCGCATTGGTCGCAATGCCGGGGGTCGAGCGCCGCAGGTGGGTCTTGAGCCACGGGCGGAGCAGGAGCAGCAGCAGGCACGAGGCGATCGCAAAGACGCCGACTTCGATGGGTAGCCCCGGATGGAGGAGGCTCACCGCACTGGCACTGAGGGCCCCGAGTGCAAACATGAGGAAGACAAGGTCGACGGTCGCGACCTCGATGATGCCGAAAACGACGGCTGCGGCGAGCCACCAGAGTGCATTCATGTCATTGTCCTGTTCCGGAGTTCTATCGAGGGGGCGCCCCATGTGCCCGCCAGCGCCCGTCGGAGCATTCGGCCTCGAGTTCGAGCCCATAGGCGTCCGACAGATTCGCGCCGGTGATTACCTCGTCAATGGGGCCCGCGGCCCTGATACGCCCGGAGGCCATGAGTGCTGCGTGCGTCATTCCCGAGGGGATCTCTTCGATCTGATGCGTGACGAGGATGAACTGGGGCGCCCTGGCGCCCGTGATGATCTCCTCGAGAGCGCCGACGAGCATCTCCCTCGCGCCCAGGTCGAGTCCTGCGGTCGGCTCGTCGAGGATGAGGACTTCGGGATCCGTCATGAGGGCACGGGCCAAGAGGACGCGCTGCTCCTCGCCCTCGGACAGGGTCGAGAACTCCTGTTCGGCGACGGAATCGACTCCGAAGGCGGTCAGCAGATCTGATGCGCGCTGTTCGTCGACTTCGTCGATCTTCTCAGAAGTGCGCATGTTGACGCCCCATGCTCCAGCGAGGACGAGTTCGCGCGCGCTGACGCGCCCGCGGATGAACGGGCGCACGGAGTGGGAGACGAAACCGATGCGGGTCCGCGACTCGGCCGGATCGCACTGCCCGAGGTCCTCACCGTCCAAGAGGGCGGTGCCGGAGACGAGGCCGATGCGGCCCGCCGCTGCGCGCACCAGTGTCGTCTTCCCCGCTCCATTGGGACCGAGGATCACCCAGTGTTCTGCGCGCCGAGTCTGCCAGGACACATCGTCGAGGATCCGCCGACCGCGGCGGACGACTGAGGCATCGGTGAGAGCGAGGACGGAGGTCATGGGGTCAAGAGTACCCATGACCCCGACCACACGCCCGCCAACGCGTCACACGAGGGTGCGATACAGCTGCGCGGTCTTCTCACCGATGGCGTCCCACGAGAAGTGATCGCGTGCACGGGCGAGGCCGGCGCGCCCCATCTCCTTCGCTTTGGCGGGGTCGTCGAGGACGCGGATAAGCCTATCGGCCATCGCCTCCTGGAACGCCGCCGGATCGAGGGGGGTGCCCGTTCCGTCCTGCTTCTGCTCGATCGGGATGAGGTAGCCCGTCTCGCCGTCGACAATGACATCGGGGATGCCGCCGGTTGCGGTGCCGACGACGGGTAGCCCGAGAGCCATCGCTTCGAGGTTGACGATGCCGAGTGGTTCGTACACCGACGGCGTGATGAACACGTCCGCTGCGTCGAGGATGGCCGCGACCTCGGGCTGGGGAAGCATCTCCGTGATGAGGACGACGCCCTCGCGCGTCGCCTTGAGGTCGGCAACGAGGGAGTCCACTTCGGCGGCGATCTGCGGGGTGTCGGGGGCTCCTGCGCATAGCACGATCTGAACGTCATCGGGCAGGAGTCGCGCGGCGCGCAGGAAGTGCGGAAGGCCCTTCTGACGGGTGATGCGTCCGACGAAGACAACGGTCCTCTTGTCCGGGTCGATCCCATGATCGGCGAGAACACGGACCTGGCGCTCGCGCTCCGCATCGCCCTCGGGGCAGCGCCACTTGGCGAGGTCGATGCCGTTATGGATGACCTTCACGCGATTGGGGTCGACTGCCGGATAGCAGCGCAGGATGTCCTCGCGCATGCCATTCGATACGGCGACGATCGCTGCAGCATTCTCATAAGCGGTCTTCTCGACATAGGAGGAGAGGCGGTACCCGCCGCCGAGCTGCTCTGCTTTCCAGGGGCGCAGGGGTTCGAGGGAGTGGGCGGAGATGACATGAGGAACATCGTGAAGCAGTGAGGACAGGTGTCCGGCGAAGTTCGCGTACCAGGTGTGGGAGTGGACGAGGTCCGTCCCCTCCGTGGCGTCGGCGATGAGCAGGTCGACTCCGAGCGTGCGCAATGCGGCGTTGGCGTCAGCGAGTTCGCTCAACTCCGCGTGCCCCACGACCCCGGGGTCGGCGCCGGGCTCGCCGGGAAGGCGCGGACCGTCGAATGCTTGAACGCGCAGGTCGTCGATGCGCGGGCGAAGGACTTTCGCCAGTTCGAGGACGTGTACCCCGGCGCCTCCGTAGACGTGGGGCGGATATTCACGGGTAAGCAGATCGACACGCATCGTCGGCCCTTTCGAACGAGTGTGGGATGGTCGGGATAAGACTGTCGCGCCATGATCGGCATCACGGCGCATACCGATTCTCTATCATCGCATACTTTGCACCTCGCGTGTGATGGGCGACACACCGTGAGATATTCCTGCGCAATGACGTACGTTGAACATACGCTGTGTTCATGGCGAAAAATCACGTTCTTGCGATCGTTCTTGCAGGCGGCGAAGGCAAGCGGCTCATGCCGCTGACAACGGACCGCGCAAAACCGGCTGTTCCCTTCGGCGGTCACTTCCGCCTCATCGACTTCGCGCTGTCGAATATCGTGAACTCCGGCTACCTCAAGATCGTCGTCCTCACCCAGTACAAGTCGCATTCCCTCGACCGTCACGTGACGAAGACGTGGTACACGTCGCCACTGCTCGGCAACTTCATCGCTCCCGTGCCCGCGCAGCAGCGCCGCGGCCCGCACTGGTACCTCGGCAGCGCTGACGCGATCTACCAGTCGCTCAACATCGTTGACGATGAGCGCCCCGACTACATCGTCATCATCGGCGCGGACAACATTTACCGCATGGACTTCTCTCAGATGGTCCAGCATCACATCGACTCTGGGCTCCCCGCAACAGTCGCAGGAATCCGCCAGCCGATCGAACTCGCGTCCGCCCTCGGCGTCATTGACTCCGATGGCGGCGTCATCAAGGAGTTCCTCGAGAAGCCCGCTAATGCCAAAGGTCTGGCGAATGATCCGACGAAGGTGCTCGCGTCGATGGGCAACTACGTCTTCACGACGAAGGACCTAGTGGCCGCGCTGCGCGAGGACGCCGAGAATCCCGACTCCAAACACGACATGGGCGGCAATATCATCCCGTGGTTCGTCGAGCGGGGCGAATGCGGCGTCTATGACTTCCAAGACAATGACGTCCCGGGGTCGACCGACCGCGATCGCAACTACTGGCGCGACGTCGGCACGCTCGACGCCTACTACGACGCGAATATGGATCTCATCTCCGTTCACCCGGTGTTCAACTTGTACAACCGCGAGTGGCCGACAATGACCATGATCGACGGGGCGCTTCCGCCCGCGAAGTTCGTCTACGGTGCTCCGAATTCGCGTTTTGGCCACGCCGTTGACTCCTTCGTCTCCCCCGGCGTCATCATCTCCGGCGGAAAGGTCACGCACTCGATCGTGTCCCCTAATAGCTACGTCCACTCCTGGGCGGAGGTCAACGACTCTGTGCTCATGCACGACTGCCGCATCGGGCGGCACGCCGTCGTCTCAAAGGCGATCCTCGATAAGGGTGTCGTCATCGAAGAGGGCGCCAGCGTGGGCGTCGACCTCGAACGCGACCGGGAACGCGGCTACACGGTGACCGAGTCCGGCATCACCGTCGTATCCAAGGGCACGGTCGTCACCAAGTGAGACGAGGGTCCACCGGCGGCGGCGGAGTCATCGACTTCGGTCGCCCCGGCGATCGTCTTGCGCCGCGGCTCATCGTCACGGATGTCGATTCGACGCTCATTCGCGAAGAGGTCATCGAAGAACTCGCCGAGCACGCCGGTGCCCGCGATGAAGTCGCTGCGATTACTGCGCGCGCCATGAACGGCGAGATCGACTTCGCCCAGTCGCTGCGTGAACGCGTGGCGACCCTCGCAGGTGTCGCCGACTCGGTTTTCGCCGAAGTACTCAGCCAGATCCACCCGACTCCTGGCGCTCAGACGTTCATCGATGCGGTTCACGCCGTCGGCGGGCGCTTCGGAGTCGTCTCCGGAGGATTCGAAGAAGTCGTCGCACCGCTGTGCGAGCGAATGGGAATCGACTTCTGGTTCGCCAATCGGCTCGAAGTGGCCGATGGAATCCTCACCGGCAGGGTCCTCGGCAAGATAGTCACCGCCGAGGCGAAAGTCGCGAAACTTCGCTCCTGGGCGGCAGAATGTGGAATCTCCCTCGCTGAGACGGCTGCCGTCGGCGACGGTGCGAATGACATCCCTATGCTCAAGACCGCAGGGATTGGCATCGCATTCTGCGCGAAACCGGCCGTGCGCGAACAAGTCGAGTTCAGACTCGACACCCCCCGGCTCGATCTGCTCATCGAGCCACTCGGGCTCGCTTCCCCGACGTCTCGGTGATTCTCAGCATCGTCCCATCCCAGCCGCTCCACCACGATCTCGCAAAGTCGGCGAGACCGCGCGGGTAGAGTTCGACACGGGGCGCCAAGGCGGCCAGATCGTCGAGGCCCCACCACCGCTGCTCATCGATGACGTCCCTTTCGAGGTCCGTCCACCCCTCGTCATTGGTCGCGTGAACAGTCGTGTGCCCGATGAAGAACCACTCGTCCTGCTTGGCTGTCACTCTCAAGAAGTCGAAGGTGGCGCTGCGGTGGAGCACCGGGCCGATGAGGTCGAGCGCATCCACGCGGATCGCGGTCTCCTCCCAGAGCTCTCGAACAGCCGCTTCTCTGGGGCTCTCCCCCGTTATCATGCCGCCGCCGATCGTGAACCACCAGTGACGATCCGGCTCATCACGGTCGTGACCGCGTGCAAGCAAGATACGGCCCTTCTCGTCGAAGAGGACGACTCGGGCAGCCTCGCGATGAGGGAAACCGTCCTCGTCGAGCGGCCAGTCCAGGTCCGGGGCGCTCATCGCCCGGCTCTCCTCTCCGACGACTGCGCGAGCGACGTCCGGGTGAGGAAGGTTGTACGGTGTTCGGCGGATTCGAGGAGGAGGCGACGGTCCTCGGCGACGCGCGCCGGATGGGCGCCGATCTTCTCCTGGGTGAGCTGATCGAGGCCGAGGGCGGCGAGGGCGCGCAAGAAGGAACGCATCGCCCGCGTCGCGTCCTTGCCTCCCGCACGTGCCCACTTGAGAGCCGCCTTCCTCCTGCCCTTCTCCGTCACCATCGCGACCTCGGCGGGCAAGATCCATCCGGTGCGCACATAGGGGACGAGGCCTTCTCGGATCGACAGCGCCTCCTTTGACGCCATCCTCAACAGCACGAACATCCAGATCGCGAAGAGGGGCACCTCGTAGAGGATATAGCTGGACAGCCACGCGAGGGCGTTCCCCAGCGAGCCGAAGTAGTTCCACAGGGAGTGGCACGCAACAGCCGCCACCCATCCCGCGAGGATCACAACGACCCGGCGCACCTGCGAGTTCGTGCGCACGACCGCCCACGCGAGGGCGAGGCCGGTGAAGGAAGTCGCCATCGGGTGGACGAAGGGCGAAAAGATTCCACGCAGAACCACCGTCACCGTCAGCACCGATGTGCCCTGCGCATTCGCCTCAAGAAAGTACTGCATGTTCTCGATGAAGGCGAAGCCCGCTCCCGAGTAGCCCGCGTAGATGATGCCGTCGAGTAGCGAGTGAATGGTGGTGCGGCGCACCGCAACGATGAGCAGCACGCCCGCTGCCTTGAAAGTCTCCTCCGCCAGTGGTGCGATGACGACCGCGGTAAAGCGCGTGGCCTCCGTCTCGTCTCCGAGAACGAGAGAGGCGTTGAGCAGTAGCGCCGAATTGATGATGGAGGCGACGAGGATCGCCACTCCCCCGCCCCACACGAAGGCGATGGCCTTCGTCCACCACGGTTCGGGCTCCCAGCGGTCGATATACGCCAGGACGATGAGGACGAGCAGGAGCGGCAGGGATGCAAGTAGGCCGACGAGGGTCGTCGAGTACACGCCCTCGGAGACGATATAGGCACCAACGGCGGCGACGATACAGATGACGCCGATTCCTGTGGCGACGACTTCGAACCACGGGAGGGTCCTCAAAGCGGGGGGAACATTCCACACCGGTGCTCCGCGACCGGGTGCTGGCGGCTCCACCTGGTGAGCGACCTCCCCTGTTCGGCGGATTCTATCGAGGCGGTACTGCTCACCGGGTCCTCCCCAGTCGAGTGTCCTCTCCCCCATTGGTCATCCCTCCTCATGTGCCGACGCGCGCCCGGCGGGCGGCGCGAATAGTCAATTGCGCGCTTTCAATTCCCGTGCGGTGAACCAGATCCGCTGAACGACGGTGATGAAGGAGGCGAGAGCGACCCAGCTGAGGCCGATCGCCACCCACCAGTCCCCCCACCCGAAGTCGGTGACGGCCGCCGCGACGAGGCCGATGAGTAGACGATCCGTCCTCTCCGCGATCCCGAGTTTCGCCACTACCCCGATCGACTCGGCGCGCGCTCTCGCATAGGGGACGGCTCCGGCGCCGACGATGGCGGCGAGTCCGGCCGTCATGGCGACCGTGCGCCACGGCGAGAAAGGCAAACCGGTAATCACCCACGCGGTCAGGGCGGCGAATACCGCACCATCGGCGAGCCTGTCCAGAGTCGAATCGAGGAACGCCCCGAATGGCGTGCCCCCGGTCGTCATCCGCGCAAGGGTCCCGTCCACCGAGTCGCAGAAGAGCACGACTCCCAGAGCGATTGCTCCCTGCCATACGTAGCCGAGCGGCAGCGCAATCACAGCGATCGCGATGGAGACGACGGTCCCTACGACCGTCACCATATTCGGGGTGACCCCCATGCGCGCGAGGAGCCTCGCCGGCGGGGTGAAAATCGCCTTCGTAATGGAACGACCGTGATTTCCGAGCATTCACGCCTCCTTCGGCCATGCATCGGCGAGCAGACGGCGCCCCTCGGAGAGCAGCTGCGGTACCGCCTTCGTACGGGCGATGATGGGCAGGAAATTCGCGTCCCCGAGCCACCGGGGAACGATGTGCTGGTGGAGGTGGGCCGCGATCCCCGCTCCGGAGACTTCGCCCTGGTTCATTCCGAGATTGAATCCCTGTGGCCCCGAGACCCCGCGTTCCACCCGCATCGCGGTCGCAGTGAGTTCACCGAGTTCGATGCGTTCGGCATCGGTGAGATCGGTGTAGTCCGAAACATGCCGGTACGGGCACACGAGAAGGTGCCCGGAGTTGTAGGGGAACAGATTCATCAGGACGTAGCAGGTGCTCCCACGGTAGACGATGAGGGCATCTTCGTCACTGCGCGACGGTGCGGCGCAGAAGGGGCAGTCGGCACCGTTCGACTCGTCCGGCTTGCCCTCTCCGTTGATGTACGCCATCCGATAGGGGGTCCAGAATCTTCCGAAAGCGTCGGGGACACCCGCGAGGCCGCGGGCGTCCTCGGTCGGAAAGGGGATACCTGACGTTCCGCCACTGTCGGTGTTAGCGTCGCTGTTCATGTGTCTCACGCCTGGTCGAGGCCGTCGATGTGGTCGCCGTTGTGGCGCCCCCTGATGTGGGCGTCAATCAGCTCGACCGCACGATCAACGACGATTCCATTGTGTTGCGACCCGTCGCGCAGACGGAAGGACACGGCTCCGGCCTCCACGTCCTCGCCGCCCGCGATAAGCGTGAAGGGAACCTTGTCCTTGGAGGCGTTGCGAATCTTCTTACCGAAACGGTCATCGGAGAGATCGGTTTCAACCCGTACCCCGCGTTCGCGCAGCTTCGCGGCAACGTCTTTCACGTAGCCGTCGAATGCCTCAGCAACGGGGATCAATCGCACCTGGACGGGGGCGAGCCACGCGGGGAAAGCGCCCGCGTAGTGCTCGGTGAGCACGCCGATGAAGCGCTCGATGGATCCGAACTTCGCCGAGTGGATCATGACGGGTTCGCGGCGCGTGCCGTCGGGGGCGGTGAACTCCAGGCCGAAGCGGTGCGGCTGGTTGAAGTCGTACTGGATGGTGGACATCTGCCACGTGCGCCCGATGGCGTCCTTTGCCTGGATAGAGATCTTCGGCCCGTAGAACGCAGCGCCCCCCGGGTCGGCCGTGCACCGGAGCCCAGTGTCGGCGGCGCAGCGCTCCAGAATCGCGGTGGCCTCCTCCCACTGCTCGTCGGTGCCGATAAACTTGTCCTTCTTCTTGCCGTCGGTGTCGCGCGTGGACAGCTCCAAGTAGAAATCGGTGAGCCCGAAGTCCTTCAGCAGGCGCAGCACGAAGGTGAGCAGGTGCTTGATCTCGTCCTCGGCCTGCTCGGGCATGACGTAGCTGTGCGAGTCGTCCTGGGTGATGGAGCGCACGCGGGTGAGGCCCTGGAGCACGCCGGACTTCTCGTTGCGGTAGACCGTGCCGAATTCGAAGAGGCGCAGGGGCAGTTCCCTGTAGGACCTCCCGCGGGCGCGGTAGATGAGGTTGTGCATCGGGCAATTCATGGCCTTGAGGTAGTAGGCCTGGCCCTCGTCGTCCATCGGGGGGAACATGCCGTCCGCGTAGTAAGGCAGGTGGCCGGAGGTGTGGAACAGCTCCTCCTTGGAGATGTGGGGCGTGCCCACGTACTGGAAGCCGTTGGCGATGTGCGCCTCGCGCACGTAGTCCTCCATGACGCGTTTGAGGACGCCGCCCTTGGGGTGAAAGACGGGCAGGCCCGGGCCGATTTCCTCGGGGAAGCTGAACAGGTCGAGCTCGGCGCCGAGACGGCGATGGTCGCGCCGCTCCGCCTCTTTGATGCGCTCCTGGTAGGCGGCAAGGTCGTCCTTCGAGGCCCACGCGGTCCCGTAGACGCGCTGGAGCTGGTCGCCGTTCTGATCACCCTTCCAGTAGGCGGCCGACGACTTGGTGAGGGCGAAGCCGTTGCCGATGAGGCGCGTGGAGGGCAGATGCGGCCCGCGGCACAGGTCCTTCCAGGCGACGGAGCCGTCGCGGCGCACGTTGTCGTACATGGTGAGGGTCGCGCCCCCGACCTCCACGGACGCGCCCTCGGCGCCTTTGCCTTTCGTGGTGACCAGCTCAAGTTTGTAGGGCTGGTCGGCCAGCTCGGCGTGGGCCTCGTCCTCGCCGACCTCGCGGCGGACGAAGCGCTGGCCCTCCTTGATGATGCGCCTCATGCGCTTCTCGAGCTCGCGCAGCAGCTCGGGGGTAACCGCGTCAATATTGCCGAAATCGTAGTAGAAGCCATCGGTGATGAACGGGCCGATGCCGAGGTTCACATCGGGGAACATGTCCTGGACGGCCTGGGCGAGGACGTGCGTCGTCGAATGGCGCAGGATCTCGAGCCCCTCCTGTGATTCCAGCGTGATCGCCTCGACCTCGGTGTCGGCGCTCAATTCGCTCGACAGGTCACGCGCGGTACCGTCGACAAGGATCGCGATGACATCGCGGCGATCCTCGTACCAGGTCGTGCCCGTAGTGCCGACCTCTACGGTCTGATGCGCTCCGTCGATGACGAGGTCGATGCTGGACACGGCTACTCCTTATTCGTTGATGAGCGGACTCAACGAGTCTACCCGTGTCAGCCCCAGGGTTGTGACTCGCGGTCAGTTCTGCTCGGACGGCCCGGCGTCGCGGCCCCTCATGGAGCGCTTGATCCGCATGAGCCTGCGCATGAGAGAGTACTGCGAGCGCTTGATCGGCAGATCCCAGGCTCCGGCGATATCCGTGTAGCGCTGGGCGAAGGAGAGCTTGTACTTGCCGACGGAGAACAGCTCCGGCACGCGCGGCGAATGGGCTCCGCGAAGGTCCATCCCCCCGATCCCCTCGGCTCCGAGGATCGCTGCGGTCTCAAAATCGAGAAGTACTGGGGCGCCCAGGGAGCGGGCGCGCGCCGATGATGCCCCGTATTCGGCCTGAGACACTTTTCCGTTGACGAGGACGAGGTCCCAGCACAACAGTTCACCCTCGCAGTCGCGGGCGGTGAAGAGCCTGGCATGATCGGGGCCGAGTTTGTCCAGCAGATCCGTGTACACGTATCTCGGGTGGGGGCGGAAGCCGTCACGCTCAGCGGTCTCGCACATGACCGCGTAGTGCTCGGCGAAGTCGTCAGTGCTCAGACCCGTTTCTTCGGCGATCTCAACGCCGCTCTCGCCGCACTTCTTCACCGCTCGGCGCACCGCGCGCCTGCCATTGGTCGGCATCGACTCGAGGATCGCGTCGCGCCTGCCCTTGGCACAGTCGATGACGACGGTGCGGTCATAGGTGATGGTCTGCAAGACATCGCACAGATCGGACGCGGAATACCACGCATGGAGACGAACGAATGAAACAGCCGAGTCCCGGGTGCGGACAACCTTAACGAGGTCCTTCCTGAACGCGGCCTCACGGTCGGGGGTGACCTCTCGGATCCACACGGGACCCGACTTGGCCCACAGATATTTCCAGGCGCGGATTCGATGTTCGTAGAGGGCGATCACCGCCACGCATTTGTCGCCCTCGTACCACCCGAAGCGCCCCCAGCACTCGTTGCCCTGCGAGGCCGCGAAAGCCTGCCATGCCTCGCTCTGTTCGATCGGGAGGCCCCCGCATCCCGATGTCGCCCGTCGCATCTCATCGGGCGTCATGTCCTTCAACGACGTGGTCGGCATCAGTAGGAGTCCTCTCAGAACGAACGATCGGTCGGTTCGGGGTAGAAGCGTGCGAACTTGCGATAGTGATTGAGCTTTTGCAGGCGGACGATCAGGTTGCGCCGCAGGTCCTTCTCTGCGGGATTGAGGAGGGGATCGAAGCGCTTGCCGTCCGAGATGAGTTCACGAACGTGGCTCTTGAGGGTGTCATCTCGAACATAGCGGAGGAGAAGCGGATCGGGAACCATTGAATACAGGATTTCGTCAGTCATCCTCATCTGTTCAATGCGCTCGGAGTCGATGAGATCGGCGACCATGGCGATCATCGGGTTCGCCCCCGCCGCAGTCATGTACCAGTTGTTCCGCCCGATCCTCGGGTTCACCTCGAAGAAGACGGCGCGTCCATCGCGCGGATCGATCTTCACATCGAAGTTCGCAAATCCTCGGTACTGCGCGCTCGTGAGAAGGGCCTCTGCCTTGTCCCACAGAGAAGGGAACTCTTCGGTGATCATGGAAACGGGGTTGCCGATCATTGTCGGAGCGTGGTCTTCGAGGAGGACGCGCGCCGATCCGATGAGGGTCACCTCTCCATGGGAGTCCACATAGGCGGTGATGGAGCGCATATGCGTGTTGTCGCCGGGAATGAGTTCCTGGACAAGGAAGGTGTCGCGGAATCCGGCATCGGTGAGGGTCCTCCACATGCCCTCGAGTTCGGCAGGTGTCTCGATGAACCAGATCTTGCGCTTGCCCTCGAAGGTCAAAAGGTCATAAGCGTCGCCTCGCGCTGCCTTCGCGACGACGGGGAAGTCGAAGGGGATGTCGGGGGCGCTCCATGCCGCATCGTCTACACCGGACATGTCGACGAGGACCGAGCGGGGCGTGTCGATGCCGAGGCTTTGGCATGCTGCGCCGAATGAGGCCTTGTCGGTGAGGCGTTCGATGACCTCGATCGAGGGAAAGGGCACTGCATAATACTCGCGCAATGCGCTGATATTGCGCGCGACGAAGGAGGAGTGGAGGTCGTGATTCGCCATGAGGATAAGGCGATGGTCCGGGTGGGAGGCTCCGATGCCGAGAAGCGCCGCAAGGAGGGACTCGTCCGAGGCGGAGGGCTCAATGCGGTGGACGTCGAAGAAGTTCGATCGCGTGATCGATACTGTTGGCCGATTCGATACGCACAGACAGCGGCACCCGAATGCCTCGCTGAACGA
The DNA here is from genome assembly GCF_900155595.1 of Actinomyces mediterranea. Classification (GTDB taxonomy): domain Bacteria; phylum Actinomycetota; class Actinomycetes; order Actinomycetales; family Actinomycetaceae; genus Pauljensenia; species Pauljensenia mediterranea. Next base: position 310,182 of record NZ_FTPB01000004.1, on the reverse strand, counting down.
TCTGCCGATGCCATAGGCGCCGAAATCCCCTCCGAGGATGACGGGGAGGATCGTGGGGTGGTTCTGATGCATCGCTGACCGCCTGTCGTAGTGAGGAGGGATCCGGGATCGACCCTAGCCTGAAAGAGTCGGCGGACCGTCCATATCCCCCCGATACGGTGGAACCTGATGGAGATGACACAAAACCCGAGTCTAACGACTCGGGTTGATGGTGGGCGATACTGGGATCGAACCAGTGACCTCTTCCGTGTGAAGGAAGCGCGCTACCCCTGCGCCAATCGCCCGAGGTGGGTACGGGATTCGAACCCGTGTATACGGCTTTGCAGGCCGCTGCCTCGCCTCTCGGCCAACCCACCATGTCCCCACCGAAATCGAGTGGGTTATATTGAGAGGCAACCGAGCGGATGACGGGACTCGAACCCGCGACCCTCACCTTGGCAAGGTGATGCTCTACCAACTGAGCCACATCCGCGAAGATCGCATCTGCGATCAGGTGCTGCCCATCGCATCCGAGATTCTCGGAACGACCGTGGGCGATACTGGGTTCGAACCAGTGACCTCTTCCGTGTCAGGGAAGCGCGCTACCGCTGCGCCAATCGCCCGAGCGGATGACGGGACTCGAACCCGCGACCCTCACCTTGGCAAGGTGATGCTCTACCAACTGAGCCACATCCGCGTGTCGCCAACATCCCGGGGGACGCTGTGAACGAGAAGAACTTTAACAGGCTTTGAGACGAAATGGGAAATCGGTGTCGCCGTAAGTCGTATCACACAGGCCATTCGTGATTCATCTGCGATTGCTCGATGAGCTGCAGTTTTTGTCGTATATCTGCATTGAATCGGTCATTCGCGGCGCACACGGACGCGTCCGGTGTGAACCGGGGGTAAAAGGATCTCCCGCTCAGCGGCGCGGCAACCGGTTCCCCATTCTATCGCCGCTTAGTCTTGCAGTCGTGGATGAGCAAGCACCTCCCAAAGCCTTCGTCACGGCACTGCTCAGCCTGCGAGACGGAGCGAACCACCCGCATATCGAGTATGAAGAGGTTCCGCCCCCGCGCAGGCTGGCGCCGTTCACGGCCGCACTCGCCATGAGAACATTCCAAGAGGATTTCGATCAGCCGCTGGCAACGGGCCGATTCGTCGTTCTCCACGACCCCGATGGACAAGCCGGATGGAATGGCGCCTTTAGACTCGTCGCACAGCTGCGCTCTCAGATCGACGCGGATATGGGGAACGATCCCCTCCTGTCTGAGGCACTATGGGCGTGGGCGCATGATTGCCTCATCGACCAGGGGGCCTCATTCCACGACCTCACCGGCACGGTGACGCGGGAACTGTCACAATCCTTCGGCGGGCTCATCCTCAGGGGGTCGACGCTCAATGTGGAGTTGCGCGCCTCATGGACGCCCTCCGATGAGTACCTGTCCGACCACCTATCGGCCTGGTCGGAACTCATGTGCCGAACCTGCGGGATTCACACGGCCCGTTTCCTTGAGGGAGTCTGAGGCGTGCGCATCGCGAATAGAGACGGCCTGCCCGTGGGAGACACCGAGTCACCCGAACTCATGGCCGAGCCGCGCGAGGGCGTCCCCTCGATCATTGACACGCCCGGGCTGCTCGAGTCTGCTGCGCGTGCGCTCGAGTCCGCGAATACTCCCGTGGCGCTCGATGTCGAGCGCGCGCAGGGCTTCCGCTATGGGAATGACCCCTACCTCATTCAGATCCGTAAAGAGGGCGCGGGCACCTTCCTCTTCGACCCGATCGCCCTTCCGGATCTGAGCCCCCTCAATCCCGGTGTGTCGGATGTCTGGCTGCTCCACGACGCCGCACAGGATCTGCCCAACCTCCGCTTCGTCGGCCTGACGCCGACGACTCTTTTCGACACTGAGATCGCGGCCCGCCTCGTGGGAATGGACAAGTTCGGCCTCGCCGCCGTGTGCGAGCAGGTCCTCGGGCTCGGCCTCGTGAAGGACCATCAGGCATCCGACTGGTCGGTCAGGCCGCTTCCTGGCGATTGGCTGCGCTATGCGGCGCTCGACGTGGAGTTGCTCACCGAGCTCTACCGGCGCTTGTCCACCCGGCTCTACGACCTCGGCCGCTGGGAATGGATGGTCGAAGAGTGCGCCTATGTCCTCGCCCACCCCGACCCCGCCCCTAAGGAGGACCGGTGGAGGAGCCTGCCCGGCGTCGGCAAGCTGAAGACTCACAGGGAATTAGGGGTCCTCAAGGCGCTGTGGGAGGCCCGCGAGTCGATTGCCCAGCGCATCGACCTCGCCCCCGGGCGGCTCGTGCGCAACTCGGCGCTCATCCGCGCAGCCCTTCAGCCTCCCCGCAATCGGCGGGCGCTCCTCGCCATCGGGGAATTCCGCTCCCCCGTCGCGCGCCAATTCACCGATGAGTGGATGCGCGCATTGTCGCGCGCCCTGACCGCGTCCGAGGATGAGCTGCCGCCCACTCGCAGGCGTCTCGCCCCCGGTGCCGTTCCCGATGCTCGCAACTGGTCGCGGATCGACGAGGACGCCGCCGGGCGCCTCGCCCTCGTCCGCTCTGCGGTCGCGGGTATCGGTCAGAGACTCTCCATCGCCCCCGAGGTCGTCCTCGAACCCCGAATCCAGCGCTACATCGCCTGGGCGCCGCTCGATCCGACGCGCCCCTCGGGCGACGAGGTCGAGGAAAGGATGTTCACTCAGGGGGCGAGGGATTGGCAGATGGATCTGTGTCTCGATCCGATCTGCGACGCCCTCGGCGTCTAGGGACGAGCACCTGTCGGCCCGGGGTCGAAGCCCCGCCGGGAATGTTCAGGAAAGCCGCTCTGCGATGGATTGAGCGATGCTCTCGGCATCGAGCCCGCATTCGGACAGAATCGGTTCGCGCTCATCATGCTCGAGGAATCGCCTCGGGATGCCAAGGGTGACGACCCTCGTATCCACTTCGGAGAGAAGGTCGCGAACAGCCCATCCGAAGCCGCCATTGACGATTCCGTCTTCGACGGTGACGACGAGAGGCACCCCGTCGGCGAATGAGACGAGTCCGGAAGGGGCGGGCAGGATCCACCCCGGGTCGACGACCATCGTCGCAATCCCCTTGTCGGTGAGGATCTCGGCCGCTGCCAGCGCCTGCGGCACGAGGGCCCCCGCCGCCACGATCAGGGCATCGGGGTCGCGATCGGGTTCAGTGAGGATGTCGATCCCCGCCTCGGTCCTCAGTGCCGGTATCGGATCGGGCATCGATCCCTTCCGATAGCGCAGCACCGTCGGGCGGTCATGCATCGCAATCGCTTCGCGCAGCTGTGTGCGCAGGGTCTGTTCGTCGCGGGGCGCCGCCATGTACAGACCCGGGATGATGGAGCACATCGCAATATCCCACACTCCATTGTGCGACGCCCCGTCGGCGCCGGTAATACCGGCACGGTCGAGGACCACGGTGACACCGGCCTTGTGGAGGGCAACATCCATAAGGAGCTGATCGAAAGCCCTGTTGAGGAATGTCGCATAGAGGGCGACGACCGGGTGGGCGCCCTGGTAGGCCATTCCGGCGGCCGATGCGAGGGCCTCTTGTTCAGCGATGCCGACATCGACGACTCGGTCGGGGAATTCCTTCTTCATCGGCCCCAGTCCCACCGGGGCCATCATCGCTGCGGTCACGCCGATGATCGACTCGTCGTGCCGTGCGAGCGAGACGATCTCGTCGGCGAAGACGCTGGTCCATCCGAAGCGCGCGGGTGCAACGGGAAGACCCGTTTCGGGGTGGATCTGACCGACAGCGTGGAAACGATCCGCGAGGTCCTCCTCAGCGGGGGTGTATCCGCGGCCTTTCTCGGTGATGGCGTGAATGAGGACGGGCTCATGGAGGCAGGCCGCTCTGGACAGTGCAGTCTCCAGGGCGATGATGTCGTGCCCGTCGACGGGGCCGAGGTACTTGAAGCCGAGCTCTTCGAACATCGCCTGTGGGACGAGGGCATCCTTGAGTCCCGTCTTGAGCCCGTGCAGGGCGTCATATGCGGTACGGCCCGGTTCGCCGAGGGCGAGGAGTCTTCGCTTGCCCCAGGCGAGGGCTCGCTCATAGCCCTCAGAGGTCCTCAGTGCGTCGAGGTGATGGGCGAGGCCGCCGATGGTCGGCGCATAGGAGCGGCCGTTGTCGTTGACGATGATGAGGACCCGTCGGTCCTTCGACGCGGCGATCCTGTTGAGCGCCTCCCAGGCCATGCCCCCTGTGAGTGCCCCGTCGCCGATGATGGCGATAGTCCACGTGTCGTCGCCATTGCGGCGCTTGATACGGGATATGCCGTCGGCCCAGGCAAGCGATGAGGAGGCGTGGGAGCTCTCGATGACGTCGTGGATCGATTCGGCCCGGCTGGGGTATCCGGATAATCCGCCCGCTTGGCGTAGCCGGGAGAAGTCCTGACGACCCGTGAGGAGTTTGTGGACATAGGACTGGTGACCGGTGTCGAAGAGGACCGTGTCCTCCGGGGAGGAGAAGACCCTGTGGACAGCGATCGTCAATTCGACGACGCCGAGATTGGGGCCCAGGTGTCCGCCGGTCTTGGACACCGAGGAGATGAGGAAGCCTCGGACCTCGCGGGCAAGGTCGACCAGTTCCGCCGGGGTGAAGCCGCGAAGATCCGATGGATCGTGCACTCGCCCGAGGAGCGAGGAACCGTCATCAGATTGATGCATGAGGCCGATTCTAGTTGCTCGAGTACTCGAAGTGGTGGACGAGGAGCCCATCCTGGCAACCGCATCGGACTAGGATGGGCGTCGTGCGCCACACGGCGCGTTGTACTCAGGAGGCACTGATGTCTGTGACCGTTGCACCGTATGGCGAGTGGAAATCCTCAATCACTGGTGAGTCCTTCACTGCACGATCGGTCACACTCTCACAGGTGCGCATCGACGGTCCGGACACCTACTGGGTGGAGGGCCACCCCAAGGAGAATGGGCGCGGCACGCTGCTGCGCCGCTCGGGCTCGGGCGTCACCTCCGAAGTCCTCCCCCTCATCGACGGCGCGCGCCTGCCCGATGTCCGCACCCGCGTCCACGAATACGGCGGCCGCGCATACGCCGTGGCGGACGGATTCATCGTGTTCTCCGATGGATTCGACTCGCGCGTCTACCGCTTCGACCTCAATGACTCGACGAAAACCGTCACCCCGTTGACGACGCTATCGAAGTCGCGCTTCGGGGACTTTGAGATCGACGAGGTCCGCCAACTGGTCTACGCCGTCCGCGAGGATCATTCGGGCGAGGGCGAGCCCATCAACACCCTTGTCGCAATCCCCCTCGACGGCTCGGCCGCGCGCAATGACGCCGCGATCATCACCCTCTTCGAGGGGACGGACTTCGTCGTCGACCCGTGTCTGTCCCCCGATGGGACGAAACTCGCGTGGATCACCTGGAACCATCCGGAAATGCCGTGGACCCGCTCAGCTCTGCACGTCGGAGCCCTCGACTTCGAGGGCAATATCTCCGTGTCGAAGATCGTCGTTGACGAAGAGGACGTCTGCGTCTATGAGCCGCGCTGGACCCTCACGGGCGACCTCGTTCACGTTGATGACTCCAACGGTTGGGCGAATCTTTTCCGCACCGAGGGCTTCGCGTGGCGCGAGGGCGAAGATGCGGACGCGTGGACGACTCGCCTGCGCACCCGCGCCCTGCACCCGGGCACCCAGGCGTTCTCCCACCCGCATTGGCAGCTGGGCCTCCATTCCTTCGACAACTTCAATCACGAGCACCTCATCTGTTCGTGGGTCGATGATCTGACGTGGCATATCGGCACGGTCCGCCTCGACAACGGCTTGACCGAGGAGTGGGCGACCGGATGGTGGCCGATCGGCAATGTCGCGTCCAGCGACGAGCGCGTCGTCTTTCTCGCCGATTCTGCGACCCATACGCCCGCGATCGTCGAAGTCAGGAACGGCTCGACGTCGGTCGTTCGCCCCTCCTCCGAGGCTCAGATGGATCCGGCGCTGCTCTCCCCCGCTCAGATCATTTCCTGGCCGACACACGACGGCGAGAAGTCCTACGGCTTCTACTATCCGCCGAAGAACCCCGACTATCAGGCGCCCGAGGGCTCGCTGCCGCCGCTCATCGTCAATGTCCACGGCGGACCGACATCTGCTGCACGTCCGGGGCTGAAGATCCCGCTGCAGTACTGGACCAGTAGGGGTTTTGCAGTGCTCGACGTCAACTACCGCGGGTCGACGGGATTCGGGCGCGCCTATCGCGAGCGTCTCAACGGCAACTGGGGCATCATGGACGTCAACGACTGCGCCGATGGTGCGCTCAGCCTTATTGAGCGGGGCCTAGTCGATCCGAAGCGCATTTCGATCCGCGGCGGCTCCTCCGGCGGGTTCACGGTGCTCGCCGCCCTCGTCAGCTCCGATGTGTTCACCGCGGGCGCCTCGTTCTATGGAATCGCCGATCTTCGAATGCTCGCAGCCGAGACGCACAAGTTCGAGTCGCGCTATCCCTTCCGACTGCTCGGCTCCTCCAACCCCGACGATGAGGTGTGGGTCGAGCGCTCGCCGATCACCCACATCGATCGGATTCACGCGCCTCTGCTGATCCTTCAGGGCACGGACGATAAGGTCGTGCCGCCCTCGCAGGCGCACGTCATGTTCGATGCCCTTAAGGGCGGCGGCAGCGTCGTGGCAATGAAGATGTACGAGGGCGAGGGGCACGGATTCCGCAGGGCTGAGACGATTCGCGACGCCTGGCAGTCCGAGCTCGCCTTCTACTCTCGGATCTGGGACATGGATACCGATGTCGAGGCCGACCTCGAGATCGCGAATCTGTGAGACGGAGCGCGCCCGCGATGGCGGACGCGGATGAGTCGGTCTGTACGCCGGGTTCTGTCCTGCGCATGCGCGCAGTGGCGGCCATCCATCTAGGACCAGCGTTACCGCTGGCCTCAAGCGACCTACCCGCAGGCATGGGACGGGCCATCCACTGCCTGCTGCTCGATCTTGCTCCGGGTGGGGTTTACCTAGCTGATGCGGTCACCCGCACCACTGGTGGGCTCTTACCCCGCCTTTTCACCCTTACCGCTTGCACGGCGGTTTGTTTTCTGTGGCACTGTCCCTCGGGTCGCCCCGGGTGGCCGTTAGCCATCACCCTGCCCTGTGGAGCCCGGACGTTCCTCGAGAGCCGAAGCCCGCGCGGCCGCCCGACCGACTCATCCGCGCGAACGATTATAGCGGACCGCTGCAGTGCCCCTCTGTTCATTTGCCTCCCTCCGAGTCGAAGACTGCGGGAAGAAGCCGACTGACGCCGGGGGTCGCAGTCCGCCCTCACCATCGTGACCCGCTGAAGCACGCTCTTCGCAGACGGGTTGTACCGACGTTCGGCCGGTGCTCGGCGATCAGGCACCGGTCGTGCGCACGACGATCTGCCCGGTGTCCTCCGTCCAATAGAGCTCATCGTCAGGCGTGCGCCGAATCTGGTCGAGTTCGAGGGGCGACAGGTCAGCCGCGCCCCCCATGCCGACGCCATTGCGCACTTCGACGACTGCGAGGGCGCCCATGTTCTTCTTCGCCCTCTCATATTCGGCGACGAGGTCGTCGGGCAGGGCGGACACCAATTCCTTGCGCTGGGCGATGACCGCTCTGAGTTGCTCGTCGAGCTCTTTAACGTCCTCGGCGAACGCCGCTTTCGTCGCCTCGACGTCGGCGGCGATCGCCTTCGCCTCGGTCACCATGGCGGTGCGGGCATGAGAGGCGGCCTCGTGCTGTTCCTCGGCGGAGAGTTGATCCTCTTCAAGCTTGCGGATGCGCTGCTCCATTTGTGCGATCTCGTGCTCCATCGGCGAAATGTCGCGCAATGGCACCTGGTTCTGGTCGAGACGGTCCTGCTGTCGCTTGCGGCGCGCCTCGACGAGTTCGATCTCGTGGGAGATCCTCGCGATTTCGCGTTCGATATCCGCGATCACCGCTGACTGCGTGATGGAAGCCCGCTGCAGGTCGTCCGCGCGACCCGCAAGTTCATTGACCCTCGTATGCGCCGGGTGTGTGTTGCGCCGGTGGAGCAGGGAGGACTCCTTCTTGTCGAGTCCCTGGAGCGTGAGCAGATTGAGCTGATCGAGATACGACGCTTTCATGACGAACCCTCCTGAGTCGGCCAGTGATGATTCCGCTGCTGTGTCGCAATGGTAGAGACTTCGACGCCCGGTTCCCACTTCGCACGGTGCCCGGATGCCGACACCGGTGTTCAGCATATCCGTTCAGACGGCTTCATCTGCCTGTTGTCGGCCGCAGCGCACATTCGTCCTCATGATCCGGATGCAGGTCGTCAATCTCATTGGCTCTGATCCAACGGACTACATGGAGGCGGATGCGCTTCAGCGCCGCCTCTACGACGAGACAATCCACGTTGATCGCGCGGGTTCGGCAACCTGGCACGGACCCGGTCAAGTAGTCGTCTACCCCGTCGTTGTGCTCAAACAGCCCATTGACCTGCACCTGGATCCGCAGTGTCGAGAATGGAGTGATCCGCGCATTGCATGACCTGATGAGCGCCGGATTCGGCCTCGTGACAATCACACAGTATCTGCGACCTTCCCCCTTGCATCATCCGGTCGCCAGGCGCGCTCCTCGTATCGTGCCGGACTGCCATGGGCGAAAAGGGGATGCGAGCGCCGTGAGCGAAGGACCGCACGATTGAATAAGTGACGGGATCTCCCACTATCGACGCGATTTTGATAATGTGTGCGTGCCGTAATTGAAGAAGGGGTTTCACAGTGCACCGCGTCGTTATCATCGGTTCAGGTTTTGCCGGGCTCACAGCCGCGAAGGAGCTCAAGGGCGAGGACGCCGATATCACGCTCCTGGCGAGGACCAGTCATCACCTCTTCCAACCCCTCCTCTACCAGGTCGCAACCGGCATCCTCTCCGAAGGCGACATCGCACCGACAACTCGGGAGATCCTCAAGAAGCAGCGGAATATCCGCGTCCTTCAGGCGCTCGTCGAGGACATTGACGTCGAGCAGAGGATCGTCCGCTGGCGCAATCACAACGAGACGAAGCAAACCCCTTACGACACACTGATCCTCGCAGCCGGGGCGGGTCAGTCGTACTTCGGCAATGACCATTTCGCAGTTTTCGCGCCCGGCATGAAGACCATTGACGACGCCCTCGAATTGCGCGCGCGCATCTTCGACTCCTTCGAGAAGGCCGAGATCGCGACGGAGCCCGGTAAGGTCGAGCGCCTCCTCACATTCGTCGTCGTCGGTGCGGGCCCCACCGGTGTTGAAATGGCGGGCCAGATCAGAGAACTCGCCTCGCATACGCTGCGCGACGAGTTCCGATCCATCGACCCCACGGCGGCGCGAGTGATCCTCGTCGATGGTGCGGCACACCCCCTTCCCACATTCGGCGAAGAGTTGGGGCGCAAGACTCGCACAGAACTCGAAGGTCTCGGCGTCGAGATGAGGATGAATGCCGTCGTCACCGATCTCGACCACGATACGGTCACGCTCACCTATGCAGACGGCTCTACCGAGACGATCGTGTCGACGTGCAAAGTCTGGGCCGCGGGTGTCCAGGCGAGTGAACTCGGTACGGTACTGCGCGACACAGCGGGAGCCGAACTCGATCGCGCGGGCCGTGTCATCGTCGATGACGATCTCACCGTGCCGGGTCATCCCGAGATCTTCGTCCTCGGTGACATGATGAGCGTGCCCGGCGTTCCCGGAGTCGCCCAGGGGGCCATCCAGTCGGCGCGCTTCGCCGCCCGGGTGATCAAGGACCGACTCGCGGGGCGCACGCCGAAGAACCCCTCGTTCTCCTACGTCGACAAAGGGTCCATGGCGACGATCGCCCGATTCAAAGCGGTTGTTGCAATGGGGCGGCTCCGATTCACCGGTTTTGCGGCCTGGGCGGCGTGGTGCTTCCTCCATTTGTTGTACATCGTCGGTTTCAAGAGCCAGATTGGTACTCTCGTCCACTGGTTCTTCAGTTTCATCTCCGGGGCCCGATCGCAGCGGACATCGACGAATCAGCAGCTCGTGGGGCGCCTCGCCCTTGAGACCCTCGGCTCCGGTTCGTCGGGCCGTCTCGTCGCCGGTGAAGATCCCACCACCGCACAGAACGACTGACTTGTCCGAGCGGTGCCGATCCGCGCAGATCGCGTCGAATACTGTCGGCGCCTTCCCGGCCGATCAGCCTGATCGCTCAAATATTGCAGCACATCCGTCTCTGTTATAGCGTACGAACCACCTCGCTACTTCAGAGATTGAAAGGTTGTTGATATGTCACTCATCAGTACCCAGATCCTCCCCTTCACAACGACCGCCTTCCACAACGGCGCATTCGTCGAGGTCAGCGAGCACGACCTCCTGGGGCGCTGGAGCATCGTCTTCTTCTACCCCGCAGACTTCTCCTTCGTCTGCCCGACAGAACTCGCCGACCTTGAGAAGATCTACCCCGAATTGCGTTCCCTCGGCGTCGAGGTCTACTCCGTGTCCCGCGACTCCCATTTCGTCCACAAGGCATGGCACGACGCCTCCCCCGAAGTAGGGACCATCACCTACCCTATGCTCGGCGACGTCAATGGAGTCATCACCTCGAACTTCGACACCATGCGCCCCGCCTCCGGGCTCGCCGACCGCTCCACCTTCCTCATTGATCCCGACGGGATCATCCAGTACATCGAAACGACCCCCGAGGGGATCGGCAGGAACGCCGTCGAACTCATCCGCAAGGTGAAGGCCGCGCAGTACGTGCGTTCCCACCCCGGCGAAGTGTGCCCCGCGAAGTGGGAGGAGGGCGAGGACACCCTGACCCCGTCATTCGACCTCGTCGGGAAGATTTGAGGACTTCCCATGCTCGATACTGCAGCAACGGAGCAACTCGCCCACTATCTCGTCCTCGTCCGTGAGCCGATCGAACTCGCCGCATCACTCGACGACGCTCCCCTGTCGCACCGCGTGGGCGAACTCCTCGATGAGATCGCCGCGCAGTCCGATCGCATCACCGTCGTCGAAGAAGTGGACGAGAGGACGCCGTCATTCGCGATCCGTAGACCCGGCACCGATATCAGCGTTCGCTTCGCGGGGCTGCCGATGGGCCACGAGTTCTCCTCCCTCGTCCTCGCACTCGTCCAAGTCGGGGGGCACGAACCCAAGGTCGATGCTGCCACCATTGCCGCCATCAAGGCGCTCGATGGCGGCGACTTCGTCACCTACATGTCCATGACCTGCCAGAACTGCCCGACGGTCGTCCAGGCCCTCAATACGATGAGCATCATCAACCCGCTCATCCGCCACACGGCCGTCGAAGGCGGGGCCTTCGAATCCGAGATCCTCGACCGTCAGATCCTCGCAGTCCCCGCGGTCTACAAGGACGGTGAAGAATTCGGACACGGCAGGATGGACATCGTCGATATCCTCTCCCTCCTCGCGTCGCATAATGGGGACACCACTGCGCCCCTGGAGGACACAGCCCCCTTCGATGTCCTCATCATCGGTGCGGGACCCGCCGGGGCCACCTCGGCGATCTATTCCGCGCGCAAGGCGCTGCGCACGGGGATCGTCGCCGATCGCGTCGGCGGACAAGTCCTCGATTCGGCGAGCATTGAGAACGTCACCTCCCTACCCGCCGTCGGCGGATCCGAGCTCGCCGCGAAGCTCGAGGATCACGTGCGCCGCCACGAGGTCGATCTCATAACCGGGCGCACAGCCCTCTCCCTCGCGCCACCGACAAGTCCCCGAGGCCTGTTCACCGTGCAGGTGGACGGCGGGAGCCTGCAATCGCGCAGCGTCATCATCGCTTCCGGCGCGCAGTATCGACGGATGAATGTGCCCGGAGAGCAGGAGTACCTCAATAAGGGCGTGACCTTCTGCCCGCACTGCGACGGCCCGCTCTTCGCGGGTCGCGATGTCGCAGTCGTCGGCGGTGGGAACTCGGGCATCGAGGCGGCGATCGACCTTGCCGCCGTCGCCTCTCGCGTCACCGTCGTAGAGTTCCTCGACTCCCTCAAAGCCGACGAAATTCTTGTCGAATCTGCCAAGCGGCTGGCGAATGTCTCCATCATGACTTCGACTCGAGTCGTCGCGGTCGAAGGGGACGGCAAACGCGTCAATGGACTCGCCATCGAGGATCGGAACACGGGCGTCCGCTCGGTGCTCCCCCTGTCCGGGGTCTTCGTTCAGATCGGCCTCGTGCCGAATACGCACTGGCTGGCCGAGCACGGCATCTGCAATCCGAGCGGCGAAATCGTCACCGATAGCGAGGGGGCTACCTCGATCGATGGGCTCTTCGCCGCCGGCGACTGCGCTTCGACACCCTATAAGCAGATCCTCATCGCTATGGGCTCGGGTGCGACGGCTGCACTATCAGCATTCGACTACCTCATGGTCCACGGCTCCGACTCGGAGCAGTAAGGCTTCCAGCATCTGATACACACATGGTTCCGGGGGCTGAGCGATCATGCGCTCAGCCCCCGGAACCAATCTGTGGGCCCGACCGGATTCGAACCGATGACACCTGCGGTGTAAACGCAGTGCTCTAACCAGCTGAGCTACGGGCCCCAAGCGGCGGCGGCACGTGGGACAGCATAAGTGACCGTGATGTGTTCGCGCACATCCGCAGGACGCTCAGCGGCCCCTCGGCCTCGCAGTCAAGCGAATGCCCGCCCATTCGGCGCCGACTGAAGCGGCAGAGGTCGAATGCAGGCCTGCGACGCGCGCCGCATCCTCGACATCGGCGACATCCACTGCGCCCGGACGATTCGGTTTAGGGATGAGGACCCAGATGAGGCCACCATCATCGAGATTCGACAGGGCGTCAACGAGGAGATCCGCGAGATCCCCGTCGTCGGCATCATCACTGCGCCACCACACGATGGCACCGTCAACGACATCGCCGTAGTCGACGTCAACGATCGCCTCTCCCGTCTCCTCTTCTACTGTGCGGCGAAGATCCCGATCGGCATCGTCGTCGACATAGAACTCTTGGACAATCTGTCCCGGCTTGAATCCGAGGCTCACCGCCACGACGCACAACCGCCTTCCGTGGTCAGTGCACGGTGCACTATTTGAATCAACACAGCGTTCATCGTAGGGCACTCGACGCTCTCGTCACCATCGGTCCGCACTATGTGCACTCTCGTGAGAACACGTGCCGACATCATGTCCACTGCGACCTGACAGACAAATGAGGCGCTTCTCATGGGCCAGAAGTCCTACATCCAGTCGCGTGGTCGACAAAAACGGGGAAGAATAGTCTTCATCCGCACGATGCTGTGCCAGCGCAGCTCCATCAAGAACAAGAGGGTATCCGTGAGTCACATGAACGACAGCCATCCCGTCGTCAACGGCCTGCTCAGCCAGGTCCCCGACAACGATCCCGAGGAGACCGCCGAATGGGTCGAGTCCCTGTCCGGTCTCATCAATGAGAAGGGCGGACCGCGCGCCCGCTACATTCTCCTCCATATGCTCGATAAAGCCCGCCACGAGGGCGTCCAACTCCCCCAGGAATACACGACTCCGTACATCAACACCATCCCCGTCGACAAGGAGCCCTACTTCCCCGGCGACGAGGCGATGGAGCGGCAGTACCGCCGCTGGATCCGCTGGAACGCCGCCGTCCAGGTCACCAGGGCGCAGCGCTCCGAGGTCAAAGTCGGCGGCCATATCTCCTCCTACGCCTCCGTCGCCACCCTCTACGAGGTCGGCCTCAACCACTTCTTCCGAGGTAAGGACCACCCCGGCGGCGGCGACCACGTTTTCTTCCAGGGACATGCCTCCCCCGGCCCCTACGCCCGTGCCTTCCTCGAGGGGCGCCTGAGCGAAGAGCAGATGGACGGGTTCCGCCAGCAGGCCTCCACTGAATACGGACTACCCTCCTACCCCCACCCGCGTCAGCTCCCCGACTTCTGGGAGTACCCGACGGTGTCTTTGGGGCTCGGTCCGGCAGAGGCTATCTACCAGGCCTGGTTCGACCGCTACCTCCACCTGCGCGGCATCAAGGACACCTCTGAGCAGCACACCTGGGCGTTCATCGGCGATGGTGAGATGGACGAGCCCGAATCGCGCGGCATGCTCCAGCTCGCCGCACAGCAGGGGCTCGACAATCTAACCTTCGTCATCAACTGCAATCTGCAGCGCCTCGACGGCCCCGTGCGGGGCAATGGCAAGATCATCCAGGAGCTCGAGGCCTTCTTCAAGGGCGCGGGCTGGAACGTCATCAAAGTCATCTGGGGCAGGGGCTGGGATCAGCTCCTCGCATCCGACAAGGATAACGCCCTCGTTCACCTGATGAATGACACCCTCGATGGCGACTACCAGACCTTCAAAGCCAATGACGGCGCCTATGTGCGCGAGCACTTCTTCGGCCGCGATCCGCGTACGAAGGCGATGGTCGAGAATTGGACCGATGAGCAGATCTGGGCGCTTCAGCGCGGCGGGCACGACTACCGCAAAGTCTACGCCGCCTACAAGGCCGCGATGGAGCACACGGGCCAGCCGACCGTCATCCTCGCCCACACCATCAAGGGGTACATCCTGGGATCGCACTTCGCCGGACGCAATGCGACCCACCAGATGAAGAAGCTCACCCTCGAGGACGCCAAGCAGTTGCGCGATCGTCTTCAGATCCCCATCACGGATGAGGAACTCGAGCGCGACCCATATATGCCGCCCTACTACAAGCCCGCGGACGACGATCCCGCGCTGCTGTACATGAAGGAGCGCCGCGAGAAGCTCGGAGGCTGGGTGCCCGAGCGGCGCGCGGATCGCAACCCGACCCTGCCGCCCCTGCCCTCGAAGCCCTTCGAGGGTCTGTCGAAGGGGTCGGGACCGCTCGAAGTGGCGACGACCATGGCTCTCGTGCGCCTTCTCAAGGACCTGTTCAAGGATAAGCAGGTGGGACGCTACTTCGTGCCGATCATTCCGGATGAGGCGCGCACATTCGGCCTAGATGCGATCTTCCCCTCCTCAAAGATCTTCAACACCCACGGCCAGAACTATACGGCTGTGGATGCGGACATGATGCTGTCCTACAAGGAGTCTGAGCAGGGCCAGGTCCTGCATACCGGCATCACCGAGGCGGGGTCGGCCGCAGCCTTCCAGGTCGTCGGCACCGCCTATTCGACACATGATCTTCCGATGGTTCCGATCTACATCTTCTACTCGATGTTCGGATTCCAACGCACGGGCGATCAGTTCTGGGCGGCCGGTGATCAACTCGCGCGCGGATTCGTCATCGGTGCGACTGCGGGCCGCACAACCCTCGCGGGTGAGGGGCTCCAGCACATGGACGGCAACTCCCCCGTTCTCGCCTCCACCAACCGCGCCTTCGTCATCTACGATCCCGCATACGCCTACGAGATCCGCTACATCATGGAGGACGGCCTCACGCGCATGTACGGAGAGGGCGACGGCCGCGACCCGAATGTCATGTACTACCTCACCGTGTACAACGAGCCGATCCACCAGCCCGCCGAACCGGAGAACCTCGACGTCGAAGGACTGCTCAAGGGCATTTACAAGGTCGCCGATCACCGGGGCGAGGGGCCAAGGGCCCAGCTCATGGCGTCTGGCGTGGGGGTTCCGTGGGCTATGGAGGCCAAGCGCCTCCTCGCTGAGGATTGGGGAGTCGACGCCGCCGTCTGGTCGGTCACCTCGTGGAACGAGCTGCGCCGCGACGGCCTCGAAGCCGACGAGCACAACCTCCTCCACCCTGACGAGGAGTCGCGCACCGCGTACTTGACGAGCAAGCTCGCCGGTTCTCAGGGCCCCTTCATCGCGACCTCGGACTTCGACACCCTCACCCAGGATCTCGTGCGCCAGTGGGTGCCCGGGGACTACCGCGTCCTCGGCGCCGATGGTTTCGGCATCTCCGACACCCGCCGTGCGGCTCGCCGCTACTTCCACATCGACGCCGAGTCGCTCGTCGTCAAGACGCTCGCGGCACTCGCCGACCATGGTCAGGTGGACCGCAGCGCCGTCGCCCAGGCGATCGCGAAGTACGACCTGTTCAACGCCACGATCGGCGCAGCCGAGCAACACGCGCAGCACTGATGCCTGCCCTGCCGGGCAACCGCCCGTGTCGACCGCGCCGAGGAGGACGGTTCTCGCGTCTCAGCGCTCACTGCGACTGGTGGAGCGCCAACGCGAATCAGACGACTCGGGTGTCTCGCGCCCCGCGGTACGGCAGGCTGCCCCCGGCTGCGAGATAGCATGCAGGACACATGGATTCGTAGGTGACCTCGATCCCGTCGATGGCGACCTGCTCCCCGTCGAAGACGAATTTTCCGCCCGTTTTGCGCCCGTTGAACATCGCCTTGCGCCCGCATCTGCAAATCGTCTTGAGTTCCTCCAGAGAATGCGCGATTTCCAGCAGACGGCGAGAGCCCGGGAATGACAGGGTCTGGAAGTCGGTTCGGATGCCATAGGCGATGACCGGGATCGACAATGCCACCGTCACGTGGAGGAGGTCGTCGATTTGAGCCTCGCTGAGGAACTGGGCCTCATCGACGAGCAGACATGCGATCGGCGCCGCAGCGTCCGCGCTATCGACAAGGGATTCCATGAGCGCATAGACGTCCGTGTCGGGCCCGATCCTGACATCCGCCTCCCGCGATACTCCCAAGCGCGACACGACGAGCGAGTCCCCCTTGGCGTCGATCATGGGCTTGGCGACGAGAACCCTTTGGCCGCGCTCCTCGTAGTTATAGGCCGCCTGCAGCAGTGCAGTGGATTTCCCGGAGTTCATCGCCCCGTAGCGGAAGTACAGTTTCGCCACTTACGGCTCCTCTCATGCGCACTCATTGTATCGGTGGATGCAATCGGGAAGATCCGATGCGCGCACGACTCGAACATGGTCTGACCAATGACCGGCTCCATGACATTGAACTGCAATTGACCCGCCTTTGCGGCGAATGTCAGTGCGACGTCATTGTCGATCACTTTGAAACACACCCGGTTGACGACCTCGGGGATCACGGGATTCACCTTCGTCGGCATGTTCAATGAGCCCGCCGCGCGTTCGGGCAGGCGAATCTCGCCCGGCCCCGCCCTCGGCCCCGATGCGAGGAGGCGCAGGTCATTGCAGAAGATCCGATAGTTCTCCGAAGCGCGCAACGCGTGGCTCCCCCACTGGGCCTCGAGCGGAACGGACCTGGGGCCCGGAGGTCTTCTTCGATTCGGTAGGCCGTCGTCATGACGCTTCCTCCTGTGTCGAGGTGGATACGCCCGCAATGCAAGGATCACTGGACTCGCATGCCGTCCCCGTAATCCGCGTGCGAGTCGGTCGCCTCAGCGGCGCCGGGGATGCATGAGCGCGCCCCAGCGTTCGCGCGCCACATAGCCGGTGAGACCGATATCGAGGCCCGCGGGGCACACGTCGACACAGGCGCCGTACCCGGTGCATGATCCGAAGAATTCATCGAGGACTGCGGCGATGGAGCGCGCGCGCCTGCCCCTCTCCAAAGATGTCGTGGGCAGCGCGGCGAGGTGGGCGATCCGGGCACCCGCGTAGAGAGCGGCCGACCCATTGGGACAGGCTGCGACACATGCGCCGCAGCCGATGCAGGACGCCCAGTCGAGGGCAAGTTCCGCATCATCATGGGCGACGGGAAGGGCATCGGCGTCGGGGGCGCGCCCCGTCGCAATGGAGGCGAAACCGCCCGCCAAGGTGATCTCGTCGAGCACAGAGCGGTCAACGACGAGGTCCTTGACAATGGGATAGAGGCCGGATCTGAGGGGTTCGAGCGTGATGGTCGCACCATCGCGCTCCCCGATCCGCTGGTGACACGCCGGGAGATTGTCGCGCCACCCGTGGGGGCGACCGTCGACCATGAGGCCGCAGGCGCCGCAGATCCCCTCCCTGCAATCCGATTCGAAGGCGACTGGCGGGCGGGCACCGGCGACGAGGACGCCATTGAGGTGGTCGAGGAGCTCCAGGACACTCATCCGCGGATCGCAGCCCGCCAGCTCGTAGGATTCGAATCGGCCTTGAGCCTGCGCGTTCTCCTGCCGCCAGACTTTCACGGTGAGATTCATCGGTAGCTCCTCGTCGCGACATCGACGCTTCGATACTCGAGGTCTTCTCTGTGATGTGTGAACGACGGGCCTGTCTCATCGTCCCAGCCGGTGGTGGTCCACGCCGACACACACTGCCATTCGTCGTCGCGGCGCTGGGCTTCGCCCTCGTCAGTGGCGTATTCGCTCCTGAAGTGCGCGCCGCAGGATTCACGCCGGTTGAGGGCGTCGTTGCACATGAGTTCGGCGAGCTCGAGGTAGTCTGCGATTCTCAGCGCCTCCACGAGGTCGGGGTTGAATTCGCCGACCCCGCCGGTGACACCGACCTCGTCGTGGAATGTGCGCCTCAGCGTGGCGATGTCCGTCATCGCGCGAATGAGGGAATCGGAGTTCCTGACGACACCGCATCCGGCGTACATGATGCGGCCGAGTTCGCGGTGGACGGAGCGGGCGGGCAGTGAGCCGACACCGCTGATCAATCCGTCGATCCGCTCGCGCACATCCGTCATGCCGCCCTGCACCGTCGCATCGGAGTCGTCGACGAGGGCGGAGCCGAGCCGGGTGGCAAGGTAGTCGGACACGGTGACGGGGATCGTGAAATTGCCGTCGACGCATGCGGCGAGCAGGGAGTTCGCACCGAGGCGATTGGCCCCGTGATAGGCGGCATTCGCCTCGCCGGCGACGAAGAGCCCCGGGATGGTCGATTGGAGTCCATAGTCGACCCACAGACCGCCCATGGTGAAATGGGCTCCCGGTGCGATCCTCATCGGCTCGGCGTAGGGGTCCTCCCCCGTCGCATCCCGGTACATCTCGAATAGGTTCCCATAACGTTCGGCAATGGCGGGCCGTCCGAGTCTGGCGAGGGCATCGCGGAAGTCCAGATACACCGAATTGGAACCGGGCCCCACGCCGTTGCCACGGGTGATCTGGTCGAATGCGGCGCGCGAGGCGATATCGCGGGGGGTGAGATTCCCAAATGCCGGGTAGCGGCGCTCGAGGTAGTAGTCGCGATCCTCCTCCGGGATGTCATTGGCGGGGCGAGGATCGCCGGGCGTGAGGGGAACCCAGATTCTTCCATCATTACGCAGGGACTCCGACATGAGGGTCGTCTTCGACTGCCAGGAAGACGAGACCGGCAGAGCGGTTGGATGGAATTGGATGAGCGACGGCGAGGCGAAGGCGGCGCCGCGGCGGTGTGCGCGCCATATGGCAGAGGCGTTGGAGTTCTTCGCAAGCGTCGAGTGGAAGAAGATGTTCCCGTAGCCGCCGGTGGCCAGGACGATCGCGTGAGCGCGGTGGACGCTCAATGCCCCGGTGACCTGGTTGCGCGCGATGACTGCCGAGGCCCGTCCGTCGGTGACGACAAGGTCGAGCATATCGTGGCGGATCGTCAATCGGATGCGCCCCTGGGCAACGTAGCGCATGAGCGCAGACGAGGCGGCGACTTGGAGTTGTTGGCCGGTTTGTCCGCGCGAGTAGTAGGTGCGCGACACCTGGACGCCACCGAATGAGCGGGTTGACAGGGCTCCCCCGTATTCACGGGCGAAGGGGACGCCGAGGGCATTCATATGGTCGATGACGCGGGCCGATTCCTGACCGAGTCTCCACGCCTCGGATTCCCTGGCCCTGAAATCGCCGCCCTTGACGGTGTCGCGTACGAATCGGGCGAGCGCGTCCGAGTCGACGCCCTTGGCCCTGGCGGCATTGATACCTCCTTGGGCTGCGACGGAGTGGGCGCGCCGGGGGGTGTCGTGGTAACTGAGGACCTCGACGTCGTAACCGAGTTCCGCCAGCGATACCGCTGCGCCCGCTCCCGCCAGTCCGCAGCCGACGATGAGAACCTTCAGTTTGCGCCGGTTCGCGGGCGACACGAGCCGCGCATTGGCAATATAGTGGTTCCACATGTCCGGCGCCCCAACCTCGGGCTGCCCGGCAAGGAGCGCCTCGCCCTCGCAGATCCGTCCATTCGACTGTCCGGCTCCCACCGGATGAGCTTCTCCGATCATGGTGCACCCCCGGTGATGAGCGAATAGATGACAACGGCGCCATCTCCTGCGACGATGACGACGGCGATGATAAACCCGATGAGCCTCGCCCAAGTCGCGGATGCCGGTGATGAGGCGCCGAGATCTTTAATGGCGACGGGGATCCCGTGAGCGAGATGGACGCCGAGCGCCGTCAGCGCGAAGAGATAGGCAGTGGCCATCGACGGGCGCGACAGCGAAGCGAGGACATTGGCGACCGCGTGGAACGCGGGATCGGGATGGGCGAATGTCGATGATGCGACGAGCGCGCCGATGGTGAGGTCGAGGAGGTGGATGATGAGCCAGATGACGATGACGATTCCAGTCGGCATCATGAGGGTCGCCGTCCACATCCGCCTCCCACTGCGGCGCATTCCGGGGGTGCGCGTTGCGCGGTTCCTCCGCCACAGGATCAGGGCGCAGGCCACGTGGAGCATGACGGTGAGCAACAGGATGATGCGGATGATCCACAGGACGCCCTCGTAGGGAACGAGGGGAACGAGGATCTGTCGGAGCCACGCGGCGTAGGCATCCATCGCCTCGGGATCGGTGAAGATCTTGAGATTGCCGATCATGTGGACGAGCGCGAAGAGCATCATGATGAGTCCCGTTGCCGCCATGATGGCTTTCGCCACCCACGTGGGGACCAGGACTCGGTGCCGTGGAACCTGAGCGAGAACATTATCCGCCATGCTTCACCTCCCCCTCCAGGCTATGGGGTGAGGGAATGCTCTGCGTCACATTCGAGCGGACAGATCGGACTGTGGAACCGTTATCGCGCTGCTGCGTCGACTCCGTCGAGGAGATCTCCGAGTGAGCGCCACGCACCGATCGTCTCATCCGGGATGGAGATCGACAGATCGTGTTCGATCCTCGCGACGATCGCATACAGGCTCAGCGTGTCGAGATCCAAGTCATCGGTGAGCAGGAGCTCCGCCCGCGCCCGGTCGGGATCGAGATCAGTTTCCTCCAAGACGGCGCTCATCGCCGTCTCCCGACCATCCCTGCTCTGCGGATCCGAAGGCGCCTCCCCTTCGGACCCTGCTGCGCCGCCGGGCTCGCTCGAGGGTTCGGGGGAGGCATCGGATTCGCTGAGCGAATACCCGAGGAGTTCGGCGATGGTTCCCATGAGTTCAGCCCACGCGGTTGTTGAGCCAGCGCACGGGAGCTCCCGCACCCGCGTGGCGGAAGGGCTCGAGTTCGTCGTCCCACGCCTGTCCGAGCGCGAGGTCGAGGGCGTCTCGCAGTTCTTCGAGCGTCGCGGAGCGTTCAAGGGCGCCTCGGATCCTGTCTTCGGGAACGACGACATTGCCAATGGTGTCCATCTGCGAGTGGAAGATTCCGAGGGAGGGGGTGTGCGACCAGCGCCCGCCGTCAGTGGAGGCGGTCGCCTCTTCCGTGACCTCGTAACGCAGGTGCTCCCAGCCGCGCAATGCGGAGGCGAGGCGCGCGCCCGAGTCGGTCGGGCCGACCCACGAGAATTCGCAGCGCACGGTCCCGGGCGCCGCATCCTGGCTGGTCCACTGCAGGTGGACCTCTTGCCCGAGGGCGGTGCCGACCGCCCATTCAATATGCGGGCACAGTGCGGGTGTTGTCGAGTGCACGAAAAGTACACCGCGGGTGTATGTCCCTCTCAATGTGACCTCCGGTTGCTGGTGAGGAGCGTCTTCCCCTACGTCCTCTCAACCACGGCACAGTGAATCACGGTGTCACACTCCTAGTGTGCCTCATTTCGATGTGTTTTTCCACGCGGGGTGCGATGCGAGTCGCAGGCGATACACGGGTGCGGGGCGCTCGGACCAGCCGGACGCCCCGCAATGCGCATTTGCCTTTCAGACTCGTTGGATGAGTTCGACTTGGATTCCATCTGGGTCACGGATGGGGGCCGAATGGAATCCGAGCCTCAGCGCCCGCGTCGGTTCCCGCCATGATCGGGCCCTCGAGGGATTCGACTCTGGCGGCGACCGGCGAGAGGTCCGCCACGTCCCAGACGGTGTGGCCATCCCGATGCGTCGACCATCTGCCGAGGCTCCCGCCTCGGCAGATACTCGATGAGTTCGAGTCTGAGGCGGTGCCGGAACCGAGGTATTGAATCCGGTGATCGCCCATGCCGACCCTGTCGAGCGACTCTACGACAAGAGCCACATGGTCCATGCGCACCTGCCGGGTGGAAGCATCCATGATCGACTCAGTCGTAGAGGAGCACAGCGACGTCTTCATCGTCGATATTCGACGAGTCGTACCACACCGAACCGGTGTCGACATCGGCGACGGGCTCGCCCTTGGAAGCGGCGACAGCGAGGACGACCGCCTGGTAGCCCATCTGGTACGGATCCTGGGACACGGAACCGAGGAACGCACCGGACTTCACGGCTGCCTTCTGGGATGAGCCGGCATCGAAGCCGACGACGAAGATGTTCTTGTACTTGCCGCTGATGCGGTCAAGGTCTGTCGCATCATTGGTCGCGGAGATGACGCCATTAACCGCGTCCTGGTTCGCGGCGAAGAGAGCGACGAGGCCATCGGTGGCGAAGATCGAATTCGCCGCGCTCTGGATGTCGGCCTGCGACGTGGTCGGGGGCACGGTCACGACGATCTTCACCTTCGCCGGATTGGCGGAGGGGTTCGTCCAATTCTGTTGACCGGAGACATCGACTGTTCCAGCCATGCCATCAATGGCCTCAACCTGTGCGACGGCCTCCTCGACGAATCCGTCGACGCGCTGCACGATGGAGCCCGAGGTCGAGTCCTGGGCGAGGACGCCGATAACGGCGGGCTTCTCGGCGGTTCCCGCAGCGAGGGCCTTCTTCACATCATCGTTGGCGATGAGGTTCTTGGCGACATTCGCCCCGGCCGCGTGGTTGTCGGTCGTCGCCGTTGCGACGACAGCGCCGGATGCGTCTCCGGGGACGCCCGAGTCGAAGCCGATGATAGGGATGCCCGACTTCTTCGCCTTGGCGAGGGCATCTTGGACCGCGTCGGGCTGGCTCGCCGCGAGGGCGATTGCGGAGGGGCGCTGGTTGACGGCCGCGGCGAGTTGTTCGACCTGCTGGGAGACATTGGACTCGGCGTCCGGTCCATTCGTCGTCAGTTCGACGCCCAATTCATCGGCAGCGGCTTGGGCGCCCTTGAACGCTGCCTGGTAGAACTGGTTCTGATACGACTTCGAGATAATGATGACCTGCTGGGCGCCTCCGGAGGAGGCGGTGGAATCAGAACCCGATCCGTCGGCGCACGCCGCGAGGGTGGATGCGACGCTGAGCGCGCATACCGCTGCGAGGATTCGATGTTTCATGGGAGTTCCTTTCATTGGGGGTGTCAGCCGCGACGGCTGCGTGTGCGGACGACGTCGAGGAGGACGGCGAGGACCACGACGACGCCGATAAGAACCTGTTGCCATTGGACGGGCAGCCCCATGGAGAGCAAGCCCGTCTTGAGGACGGAGATAACGAAGACGCCGATGAGGGTGCCCCACAGGGAACCGATTCCGCCTGCGAGAGATGTGCCGCCGATGACGCAGGCCGCAATCGCGTACATCTCTTGACCATTACCGGTCTGCGGGGTGATCGAGGAGAAGGTCGCCGCGTAGATGACGCCTGCCAGACCGCAGAAGAAGCCGTTGATGACGTACACCCAGAACTTCCAGTGCTTGACGACAACGCCCGAGAGTTCGACGGCCTCTTCATTCGAGCCGATGGCGTAGGTATAGCGCCCGAGTTTCGTCCTCTTGAGGAGGAACCACGCCATGGCGAAGAAGGCCGCTAGCCACAAGACTCCGACGGGCAGGGAGTGGGACTTGTAGATGACCTGCTTGAACCAACCGTCGGGGCTACCGAGGGCGGGGTAGGTCTGAGTCTGGACATTGGCGACGACTGCGCACAGACCGAGGGAGACGAATTGCATGCCGAGGGTCGCGATGAATGGCGGCAGGTGGAGGTATCCGACGAGGATGCCGTTGCCGACGCCGAAGAGCACTCCGACGAGCAGGACGATCAACAGTGAAACGGCGATTGGCAAATGCCAGACGTTGTAGGCGACACCACCGACGAGTGCCGCTCCGACCATGACTGTGCCCGATGACAGATCGATTCCTGCGGTGATGATGACGAAGGTCATTCCGATGGCGAGGAAGCCGATGTAGTACGAGGAGTCGAGGATGGAGACGAAGGTGTCGGCAGTGGCGAATCGATTGCCGAAGACCGCGAAGAACGCGTAGAGGATCACCAGGGCGACGAGCGCCATGACCTGTTGCATGGCCGGGCCTGATAGGGATGGGAGCGACAGATTCTTCTTGACCATCAGTCTTCCTTCTTTTCTTGAGCAGTGGCGAGAGCCATGATGCGGACTGGAGTGGCGTCGGCGATGTCGAGTTCGCCCGTCTTGCGGCCCTCGCACATGACGAGGATCCGATCTGACAGGTGAAGCACCTCGTCGAGGTCGCTGGATACGAGGATGATCGACTTGCCCTCGTCGACCAAGGAGTTCATGAGCGCATAGATCTCAGCGCGAGCACCGATGTCGATGCCGCGGGTCGGCTCGTCGAAGATGAGGATATCCATGTCGCGCAGCAGCCACTTCGCGAGGACGACCTTCTGCTGGTTCCCACCGGACAGATTGCGCACGCGCTGGCGGATCGAGGGGGTTTTGATCCTGAGCAGGTCGACGAAGCGCTTCGCCTGTGAGGAGCTCTCCTTGTCCTTGACGACCATTGCCCGGGAGAGCAGATCGTAGGAGGGCAATTCGATGTTGTCCTGGATCGTCAGATTGGTGACGAGCCCATAGCGCTTGCGATCCTCGGAGAGGTAGGCGATACCGGCGTTGACGGCGTCCCTGGGATGGGAGAAGCACATGGATCGTCCATTGACGGTGATCGATCCGCTCGACGCCGGGTCGGCACCGAAAAGGATCTCCATCGTCTCGGTGCGCCCGGCGCCGACGAGACCCGCAAAGCCGAGGATCTCACCTTTCTTGAGGGTGAAGGACACGTCGTGCACGCGCGTCGAGTTGAGACCGGTCGCTTCGAGGACGACGGGCGCGTTGGCGGACACCGTCGATGTCTCCTTCTTCGCATTGACGACCGCGCGCCCCACCATCATCTCGATTATGTCGTCGACGGTGCATGCTGCGGTGTCGCGGGTCCCGACGTGCGTGCCATCGCGGAACACGGTGATTCTGTCGGATACGTCCATCACTTCGTGCATGCGGTGGGAGATGTAGACGATCGCGACCCCGGCATCGCGCATGACGCGGATCTTGTTGAGGAGTTCGACCGACTCGGTCTCCGAGAGGGCTGCGGTGGGCTCATCGAGGATAAGCACCGTCGTCGCCGGGAAGGACATCGCGCGGGCGATCTCCACCAGCTGCGTCTTGCCGACGGTGAGCTCGCGGAGCTGATCGGTCGCTTTGACACCGATGTCAAACTCGTCGATGAGCGCTTGCGCCCTCTCGTTGAGTTCGGTATCGGAAATGACGAGGCCGTCCCCTTCGCGTCCGATGAAGATGTTCTGGGCGACCGTGAGGTCCGCCATCATATTGAGTTCCTGGTGAACGATCGAGATGCCCTTGTTCTGGGCGTCCCTGATCGAGTGGAAATCGGCGTTGACTCCATTGAATTCATAGATTCCGTCGAAATCCGTGTACATCCCGGTCATGATCTTGATCAGAGTGGACTTTCCGGCGCCGTTCTCACCGACGATTGCGTGCACCTCGCCCGGACGAAGGTCGAAGTCCACTTGATCGAGAGCTGTGACGCCCGGGAAGGTCTTCGTTACGGAGCGCATCCGCAGGCGCAGGTCTTCACTTCCCATGCTGTCCCCTTTCTGTGTGCAATGAGCTCACGCCCGCACGGCATGGTTGACGAGGGCTTGTCCGTACGGCTCTGTAGTCTGCAACGACTGTCGTAATCGATTGAATGAGCGAAACACTCATCAACTGACAACGTTGTCAACCTGTTGTTAAGATTATGCTCCAGATGACGATGAATCAACTCCCGACAGATATCGGACTGGTAACAATGGCGACCGACTCACATCCCGGACCTGAGCCGCCGCCCTCTGGCACCCGATCACTGCGACGGCACGGTGCTTCCCGGGTGACGATGCGAGAGGTCGCCACGCTCGCCCGTGTTGGTATCAAGACCGTTTCCCGCGTCATCAACGCCGAACCCAATGTTTCCGCGTCAACGGCAGAGCGGGTGTGGGCTGCCATCGAGGCACTCGATTACCACCCCGATATGCGAGCAGGCTCACTGAGGCGGGCCGACGGGCGGACAAGAACTATCGCCGTCCTCGTCTCGAGCGTTGACAATCCCTTCGCCGGCGAGATGCAGCGCGGCGTTGAAGACGAGGCTCGGCGCCGGGGCATCGTCGTCCTCGCAGCAAGCCTCGATGAGGATCCCGAGCGTGAAGTGGCTGTGCTGCGCGATCTTCGCGCCCGCCACGTCGATGGGATCATCCTCGCGACGACGACGGATGCCATCACCCATCAAGCGGCCGTCTCCACAATGGAGATCCCCACGGTCTTCGTCGACCGCAAGCCCTCATACGACAAGGCGCATTCCGTCACGAGCGATAACCGCGAGGGCGCCCGGCGCGGCACCGCGCACCTCATCTCCCACGGCCACCGCCGCATCGCCTTCCTCATGGAGCGCTCATCCATCCCGACGGCCGCACAGCGCTACCTCGGATTCCTCGACGCGCTCGCCGATGCCGGTATCGCCGCCACCGACTGCCCCGTCATTGAAGTGGGTTCGACGACCCGGGCGGCTGAAGAGGCCATCACCGCGCTCTTCGATTCACCGAATGTACCGACTGCTGTTTTCAGTTCGCAGAATATGCTCACGATCGGTGCTCTTCGAGCCCTTCACGCCGCACACCGCCAGCACGACATCGCCCTCGTCGGATTCGACGACATCCCCCTGGCGGAGCTGCTCGATCCCCCGCTGACCGTGATCCGCCAAGACCCGACGCTGATCGGCCGCACCGTCGCCCGGCAGTTGTTCTCCTTGTTAGACAGCGAGGAACCGATATCACATCACATCGATATCCCCACCCGGCTCATCATCCGTGGATCCGGGGAGATCAGGCCGGGTTCAGCGGCCTCTTGAAAGGCTCAGAAACTCGAATTGCGGATATCGCGCAACGCCTTCTTGCGGGTGGCGCGATCGAGGCGGTCGATGTAGATGAAACCGTCGAGGTGATCGCATTCGTGCTGAAGGCATCGGGCCATGAGTTCTTCGCCCTCGATGATCTTCTTCTTCCCGTCGAGGTCGATGCCCTCGACGCGGGCGTACCAGGCGCGCTTCGTCGGGTACCACAGGTCGGGGACCGACAAACATCCCTCATCGCCGTCCTGGTACTCGTCGTCGCTCACCTCAACGATTCTCGGGTTGAGGATGTAGCCGATCTCCCCGTCGATATTCCAGGAGAACGCCCGCAATCCGACGCCGATCTGGTTGGCGGCGAGTCCCGCACGCCCCTCCATGTCGACGCCCTCGACGAGATCCTCGACGAGGGCCTTCACCGATGCGTCAATCGTGGTGATCGGGTCGCACGGGGTGCGAAGAATCGGATCGCCAATGATTCGAATATCGCGAATCGTCATTGTCACTTGCCTTCCATCAGTCGCCGGTGGGCGTCCATGATCTGATGGACGGCCTCGTCAACGCGAACGTCGCGTCGCTGCCCGCCGACTCGTTCGCGGATCTCCACGTTTCCGTCGGCTAGGCCGCGCCCGACGACGAGCCCGAGGGGGATGCCGACGAGTTCGCAGTCGGCGAATTTCACCCCCGCGGATACCTTGCGCCGATCGTCGAAGAGGACGTCCAAGCCCGCGGCATCGAGGTGTTCGGCGATTTCGCGCGCCGCATCGAAGACGTCATCGCCCTTGCCCGTTGCCAAGACGTGAACGTCGAAGGGCGCGACCTGTGCCGGCCACGCAAGACCCTTGTCATCGCATGTTGACTCGGCTATGGCCGCGAGGACCCGGGAAATGCCGATGCCGTAGGAGCCCATGGTGACGACCTGGGACTTTCCATTCTCATCGAGGACCGTCAGTCCGAGGGCCTTCGCATACTTGCGTCCGAGGGCGAAGATGTGGCCTACTTCGATGCCCCGTTCCAGGTGGAGGGGGCCCGAGCCGTCGGGGGCGGGATCACCCTCGCGCACCTCAGCCGCCTCGATGGTGCCGTCGGCGGTGAAGTCTCGTCCCATGACGAGATCGAGGACGTGGTGACGATCCTTGTTCGCGCCCGTCACCCAGGCCGTGCCATCGACGATGCGCGGATCGACGAGGTAACGGACCGAGCCGACCGAGTCGCCGTTCTCATCAACCGTGCGATTCGGGGAGTTCGGGCCGATAGCCGTCGGACCGATGTAGCCGCGGACGAGTTCAGGATGCTCCTCGAAATCCGCGTCGCTCGCCATTTCGACCTCGGCGGGGGCGACGGAGGCTTCGAGGCGCTTCATGTCAACATCTCGATCGCCGGGGATACCGACGATGAGCAACTCGCGGGTGCCATCGGGGTGCGTGAGCGCGACCACGACGTTCTTGAGGGTGTCTGCTGCTGTCCAGGGCCGATCCTCGCGGGGATACTCGGCGTTGACGAGTTCGACGAGCGTGTCGATCGTCGGGCAGTCGGGGGTGGGGACCACGCGCGCGGGTCTTGTCCCCGAGGCGGTGACCAGATCGGGAACAGGGGTCGTCACCGCCTCCGCATTGGCCGCATACCCCCCCGGCGAACGCACAAAGGTGTCCTCGCCGATCGGGCTGGGGTGGAGGAATTCTTCGGAGCGTGACCCCCCCATCGGTCCCGACTTCGCGGACACGATGACGTAGTCGAGGCCGAGGCGGGTGAAGATGCGCTGGTAGGCGGCGCGCTCTTGGAGGTAGGACGCGTCGAGTCCCTCGTCAGTGAGGTCGAAGCTGTAGGCGTCCTTCATGACGAATTCACGGCCGCGGATGACGCCGGCGCGGGGTCTGGCCTCGTCGCGGTACTTCGTCTGGATCTGATAAAGCGTCGTCGGAAGATCCTTGTACGAGGAGTACATGTCCTTGACGAGGAGGGTGAACATCTCCTCATGCGTCGGCGCGAGGAGATAGTCCCCGGACTTGCGATCCTCCAGCTTGAACAATGTGGGACCGTATTCATCCCAGCGGTTCGTCGCCTTATAGGGGTCTGCGGGGAGCAGAGCGGGGAAGAGAACTTCCTGCGCACCCATGCGGTCCATCTCCTCGCGGACGATGTTTTCAATCCTGCGCAGGACCCTCAGGCCGAGGGGCAGCCATGTGTAGATGCCCGGAGCGGTGCGCCTGATGTATCCGGCGCGGACGAGGAGCCTGTGGGAATCGACCTCGGCATCGGCGGGGTCTTCGCGCAATGTGCGCAGGAAGAAAGAGGATAGGTTTCTCAGCACCGTTCCAGATTAGTGCACCGGGGCGATACGGGGCCACTTCGCCCGCAGGCCCTGGGCGTCAGCGCGATCGCCGCTGTGCGCCCACGGCGTTAGCCATCCGTCTGGCGCACGGTGCAGGCAGCTCGGAGTCGATCCTGTCCGGATGGTGCTCGTAGAATCGGCGGGTCATCCACCCCGGGTACGCCCACTGCGGCATCGGCTCATCGAAGGCGCACCACAGTGCGACCAGCGCGATCGCAATGAATAGGGCGATCACCGTAGACGCTTCATAGGAGGCGCCTCTGCCGATGATGGTCCTGGCTACGAGGGCGCCCGTGGCGATCCATGCGAGGCCAACGAGGGGGACGATCGGCCAGATGATCGCCTGGAGCTGCCCGATCGTCGGGCGATCCGCCAGCGGATAGAGCCGCTCTGCGCTGATCCGGCGCATACGCGGGGACAAACCCGCCCAGATCCACAGCCACGTGAGGAGGATGCCGAGCCCGGTGAGGACCAGCATGGCGACTCCGCCCCATTGAGCCATGAACCGCCCTCCTTCACATGGTGCGCCGTTATGAGCGCCGATTGCCGCCCCGGTCAGTGTAGCGATGCGGCCGCCGTCCTCGCCGTTAGGGACGATCCTTTATGCCCGTCGAGTCGCTCGCCCACTAGGATGCGAGTTCCGCCGCCTTCTTGATGTCATGCAGCAGCATCATTGCGGTCACGGATTCGAGCGCGAGCCCCGTCCACAGAGCGGCTTTTGGCGCATCGGGCTCGCAGGACTGGTGCCGTTCGCGCAGGTGGAGCAGCGTTCGCCCATTTGTCAGCGGCAGGAGCGCGAACACGCAGGTGCCGGGCAGATCGTCCTCGTCCTCGAGACCGGGGGTGGGCACCGCCAAAATGAGCGCCTCCTCCTCTTCGCGGGCGATCACCCGCGAAGCTTCGTCGTCTTCGAATGCGCCCACGAGGACGGACCACACGGTCCGGGCGTCGGCGTCGATGCGGATTCCGCGGTCGACGACGACATCCGCTGCAGCGATGATAAGGTCGCCGGGAAGGGAGACTGCGGCTTCAGACGCCGTCAACCCGATGCGCTTGGGGAACCCGGTCGCCCAAACGGCAACCGCCAACGCGCTCGCTGAGAGTGCAGCGGCACAACGAATGCGCATAATCGATGCCCCTCTCAGCGGCTCGGGCCAGCAGTGACGGGGATCACCTCAACGGAGCCCTCCCCCGCTGCCAAGCCCATTTCCTCGGCGAGGATATTGGCGCGACGGATGAGGGTTTCGACGATCTGATCCTCGGGAACGGTCTCGACAACCTTGCCCTGGATGAAGATCTGTCCCTTACCATTGCCCGAGGCGACACCGAGGTCGGCCTCGCGAGCCTCCCCGGGACCGTTGACGACGCATCCCATGACGGCGACGCGCAACGGGACCGTGAGATCCTTGAGACCCTCGGTGACACTCTCGGCAAGGGTCCACACATCGACTTGGGCGCGTCCGCATGACGGGCACGACACGATTTCGAGGGTGCGCTCCCTCAGTCCCATGTATTCGAGAAGCTTAGTGCCGACCTTGACCTCTTCGACGGGAGGCGCTGACAGAGAGACCCTGATCGTGTCACCGATTCCCTCGGCGAGCAGGATCGAGAATGCCGATACCGACTTGATCGTCCCCTGAAATGCAGGTCCCGCTTCGGTCACGCCCAGGTGGAGCGGCCAGTCGCCGTGTTCGCAGAGCTGGCGGTAAGCCTCCACCATGGTGAGGACGTCATGGTGTTTGACGGAGATCTTGAAATCGTGGAAGTCATTCTCCTCGAAGAGAGAGGCCTCCCAGACGGCCGATTCGACGAGTGCCTCGGGGGTCGCTCGCCCGTATTTCTTCAGCAGGCGCGGATCCAGTGATCCTGCGTTGACTCCGATGCGCAAAGAGACCCCCGCATCGGAGGCCGCCTTACAGATCTCCTTCACCTGGTCATCGAATTTTCGGATATTGCCGGGGTTAACCCTCACCGCGCCGCATCCGGCCTCGATCGCTTGGAACACATACTTCGGATTGAAATGGATGTCGGCAATGACCGGGATACGCGACTGCTTCGCAATGATCGAGAGGGCCTCGGCGTCCTTGTCGGTCGGACAGGCGACGCGAACGATGTCGCATCCCGCTGCAGTCAGTTCCGCGATCTGCTGGAGCGTCGCACCGATGTCGTGGGTCTTGGTCGTCGTCATCGATTGGACCGACACCGGAGCATCACCGCCGACGGGGAGCCGTCCGACCATGATCTGGCGGGTCTGCTTACGAGGGAAGACGGACGCCTTCACAGTGGGCATGCCCAAGGGGATCTCATTCACTGTTTCATTATTGCCCACAAGTCGCATCCGGTCGTGGTGATCTTCAGCTGAGAGCGTCCTGAGTGGCACACGCCACCGATATAGAATAGCTACAAAACAATTGTGTAGCTCCACTGAGCACCCGCCAATTCGAAGGAGAATCGTGGAACACCGCACCTTGGGATCAACCGGTCATTCAACCTCGGTCATCGGAATCGGCACCTGGCAGTTAGGAACCGACTGGGGCAATGTCAGCACCGAACAGGCCACACAGGTACTCGATACGGCGCTGAGTGTCGGCATCAACTTCGTCGACACCGCCGACGTCTACGGCGACGGGCGATCCGAGACCCTCATCGGAGGCTATTGCGCGAACATGGATGATAAGCAGCGCCCCTTCATCGCTACGAAGATGGGGCGTCGAGTCGACCAGAGGCCCGAGAACTACACCCGAGAGGCCATGCTCGCCTGGAACGACCGATCCCGGGCGAACCTCGGCGTCGAGATGCTCGACCTCGTTCAACTGCATTGCCCGCCCACCGAAGTCCTCGCCAACCCCGCAACGTGGGACATCCTGCGCGAAATGGTCGACGCCTCCAGAATCCGCGCCTTCGGAGCGTCAGTGGAGACATGCAAGCAGGCACTCATCGCGATGGACCACGGAGCCCAGACGATTCAGATCATCATCAACGTCCTGCGCCCCAAGCCTCTCGAAGAGGTGCTCCCTCGGGCATTCGAACAGGGAGTGGGCATCATCGCCCGCGTACCCCTCGCCTCCGGACTATTGTCGGGCAGATACCGCCACAACACTGTTTTCTCCGCTCAAGACCACCGCACATATAACCGCGACGGTTCCGCCTTCGACATCGGAGAGACCTTCTCCGGCGTTCCCTACGATCTGGGAGTCGACGTCGCCCAGGAGTTCGTCGCACTGTGCGAGAGCCTCGGGCCCGAGGGCGCCTCACCCACGCAGATCGCATTGCGGTGGATTCTCGACGCCCCCGGAGTAACGACGGTCATCCCGGGCGCGCGCAATGGCGAGCAGGTCCTTTCCAACGCGCGAGCAGCGGATGTGGATCCCCTGTCCCCCGAGCTCACCGGGGCGCTTTCAGACCTGTACGACTCGAAGGTGCGCGAGTACATCCACCACCGCTGGTGAGGGCCGCACCAGCGGCGGCAAAGCGACGATTCGACCATTCGCCGCCCCAACCCGGCCCCGATCAACGGATCGATACGGCAGTACCGAAAGATGACGCCGGACCGCCGTGACACCACCGCGCCGATTGCATAACACAACGCTGACATCACTTTATTGAGGAGCGCTCGAGGATGCCCATCGATGGTCATCTCATAATGAAGTCGCCGCTTGACATCCGATGAAACGGATGCCGAATCATTGTTGCGCAGGTCACAACATAATAGAAAAACATTATTGAATTGTGACCCAGAAGCTGTGCCGACGATGCCGTTAGCAACGTTTACGATCACCGTGCCTCCACGCATCACCCCCTGAGTGAAAGGCACCCTCATGGTGTGGATACAGCTTCTGGTCGTCCTGGCATGTCTCGTCCTCGGTACGCGCTATGGCGGCCTCGGACTCGGCGTCATCTCCGGGTTCGGCCTCGTCATACTCGTCTTCCTCTTCCGTCTGTCCCCTGGGAGCCCGCCGGTTTCGGTGATGCTCACAATCCTTGCGGTCATCTCCTGCGCGTCGATCCTCCAAGCAGCGGGCGGCCTCGACGTCCTCATGCGCTTCGCGGAAAGGATCCTGCGCAAACACCCTTCGCGCATCACCCTCCTCGCGCCGTTGACGACATGAACCCTCACGATGCTTTGCGGCACCGGTCACGTCGTCTACACGATGTTCCCGATCATTGAAGACATTGCTCTGTCGAAGAACATCCGCCCCGAGCGGCCCATGGCCGTCTCCTCGGTCTCCGCCCAGGTCGGCATCATGGCGTCGCCCGTTTCCGTCGCCACCGTCACCCTCGTGTCGGTCCTTTCCGAGCACGCAGAGTCGACGGGAGGGACTGCGATTTCGATCCCGCAAGTTCTTCAGGTTTCCATTCCCGCAACCCTGTGCGGCGTTCTCGCCGCTGCTCTGTGGAGCCTGCGCCGTGGAAAGGACCTCGATAAAGATCCACTGTTCCAGGCGAAGCTCGCCGACCCTGAGCAGCGCAGCTACATCTACCAGGGCGGTGATGATGCGACACTGCTTGACAGGGTGTTCCCGCGCAGCGCGTACATCGCGACTGGTATCTTCTTCACGACCATCGGCGTCGTCGTCCTCATGGGCGCCTTCGAGCAGCTCCGTCCGCTGATCCTCGGCGACAACGGAGAGGCCTCGCGCCTGTCGATGAACCTTGTCATCCAGATGCTCATGCTCGTTGCCGGAGCCCTCATCCTCATCATCTGCAAGGTTCCGACCAAAAAAGTGCCGAAAATGAATGTCTTCAGCGCGGGCATGGTCGCCCTGGTGTCCGTGTTCGGCGTCGCTTGGATGAGTGAGACCTACTTCGGCGCCCACGTCGATGGCCTGAAGGAGACGCTATCAGGCATGGTTGAATCTTACTCGTGGACCTACGCCATTGCGCTGTTCCTCGTATCGAAACTCGTCAACTCGCAAGGGGCGGCGATCGCAGCAATGGCTCCGATCGGTTTGGCGATCGGCGTCGATCCGGTGACCATGGTTGGTTTTGCGTCGGCCGCCTACGGATATTTCGTCCTGCCGACCTACCCCTCAGACCTCGCGGCCATCGGCTTCGACCGAACGGGGACCACGCACATCGGCAAGTACATCATCAACCACTCCTTCATCATCCCCGGACTGATCTGCGTCGGCGTCGGCTGTCTAGTCGGAACCGGTCTCGCCCGGCTCCTCCTCTGATCCCCGGACGCACCCGCGTCCGGGTGGAGAACAAATCGTTATGCCCCCTCCTCTACATCAGGGTGAGGGGGCGAACAATATCCGCGACAACAAGGAAGGCGCTCATAATGAGGAGCAGGGCGCCCACTGCCCATGTCAGTGGAACGAGGCGAGCGGTATCGGCCGGACCCGGATCGGAGAGCGAACGAAGGCGTGCCCACCCGCGCCGCATCCCCTCCCAGGCCGCTCCCACGATGTGCCCGCCGTCGAGCGGGGGCAGCGGAATGAGATTGAACACGCACAGCGCCATATTGAGCGATGCCAATAGCGACAGGAGGAAGGCGATGGTGCCGCGCCAATTCGCAGTACCGCCCGCAGACGCCTCCTGGGTAGCCTCGCCCGCAATGCGGCCCACGCCGACGACCGACATGATGCCGTTGACGTCGCGGGGGGCTCCCGTTACCAGGGAGACGCCCACATCCCAGACTGCAACGGGCAGTCGGACGATCGCCGACGCCGTGCCGGTGAACATCGCAGTGAAGACATCCCAGGTGGCGCCCCACGAGGCGGGAGCGTATTCGACGCCCGCCGCCACGCCGATCACCCAGGAATCATTGGTATTTCTCACCGCGGAGAGGGAATGGGAGTGGGTGACTCCCCCGCGTTCGACCTCGATAACGATGGGCGCGCCCGCGGAGTCAGCGACGAGCCCGGGGAATTCGGACCATTCGGCGACCGGGGCGCCGTTGACAGCGATGATCGTATCCCCGGCCATGATGCCCGACTCCGCCGCCGGGGACGCGACCTCACCCGCAGGGGTCTGCACCGTTTCCGAGACCGCCGACAGGGTAAGGGAGGGAGAGGCGACCCCGATGCCGACGAGCGCGGACGAGATGAGGAGGAAGGACAGTGCGAGATTCATCGCTGGTCCCCCCATCATGACGATGAGCTTCTTCCACCAAGCGAGCCTGTAGAAAGCGCGGTGCTCGGAGCCTTCGGGGAGTTCCTCCGAGGAAGTCCTGCGCGCCTCCTCGGCGAGCGTGATGCGCCCCCTCCGATTCGTCAGGCGCGTTCCGGCGCGCGCGGGCGCAAACATTCCAAGAATCCGCACGAACCCGCCGAGTGGAAGGAGCTTGAAGGCGTAGGTCGTCTCCCCGATCCGCTTTTTGACCAGTGTCGGTCCGAATCCGATCGCATATTCGGGCACGAGGGCGCCGAAACGCTTCGCCGGTATGAGATGACCGATTTCGTGCAGCCCGATCGAGGCGACGAGACCGACGACGATGACGAGAATTCCCCAACCCGAACCCATCAGTGCACCGTCGTACGCAGAATCCGCGCCCTCGCCTCGTCGCGTGCCCATTCCTCTACGCCCATGATGTCCTCAAGATCGGGCTCTGCGATCCCATCATGATCCTCGACGATGCCGCGCAGGGTATCGACAATGCCGAGCCAGCTGAGATCTGCTCGGACGAAGGCGTCGACGAGCACCTCATTCGCGGCGTTCATCACCGCCGGGTGCGTCGCTGAGGCGGCCACCGCTCGCCGTGCGAGGGCGACGGCGGGGAAGGTCTCGTCATCGATCGGCTCGAAGGTCCACGACTGCGCCGTCTGCCACGACAGGGGCTCCTCCACATGGGCGAGTCTGCGCGGCCATGTCAGCCCCAGGGCGATCGGCAGCCGCATATCGGGGGGCGAGGCCTGCAGTGTCGTCGCCCCGTCGATCCACGTCACCATGGAATGAACGATCGACTGGGGGTGCACCGTCGTGAGGACGTGTTCTGGAGCGACATCGAAGAGCAGGTGAGCCTCGATCAACTCCAATCCCTTGTTGACGAGAGTGGAGGAGTTGATGGTGACCACCGGCCCCATATCCCACGTCGGATGGGCGAGCGCTTGAGCAGGTGTGACATCGGCGAGTTCGGCACGACTCTTCCCCCGGAAGGGTCCTCCGGAGGCCGTCAGAACGAGGTCGGCGACCTCGGAGCGGCCGGTGACCACGGGAGAAGTCAGACCCGCCTCATGGACGCCGGAGGCGAGCGCTTGGGCGATGGCCGAGTGCTCGGAGTCGACGGGGACGATCTGACCAGGGCGGACGGTCGCTCCTTGCACGAGGTGGCCGCCCACGACGAGGGACTCCTTATTGGCGAGAGCGAGTGTCGCACCCGATGACAGAGCCGCAAGTGTGGGGGCGAGCCCCACTCCCCCGGTGATGCCGTTGAGGACGACCCCCTCGGGGGCGAGGAGTGCGACCTGTGCAGCCGCATTAGCACCCGTGAGGATCTGGGGCATGGGGTGTGCGGGGGCGAGTGCGCCGAGCACTTCGACGAGGGCGTCCGCATTCGTTCTCGCGATCGCGACGGCCTCGGGATTGTAGTCGATGATCTGGCGGGCCAGAAGATCGATGTGGGCGCCCCCGGCTGCGAGTGCGCGGACCTCGAATTGTTCGGGGTGCGCGCTGATGACGTTGAGCGCCTGGGTACCGATGGAGCCCGTGGACCCGAGGATGACGACCGGCGTGGGTGCGGAAGCTGCCATGGAGGCGCTCACTCGACTGCGAGGAGGATCTCGACGGCGCGACCCAGGTAGGCGTCGACGGGCCCCTCGGCGTAGGCCTTCTTCCCGCGGGCGGGTTTGAAGATGGCGAGCCGCACGTCATCGACGCGCAGGGGGCTGCCCTCGTCGAAGTATGCGGCGAGACGGTCGAGGAGGTCGTCGACGGCCGTCGCTTCGTAGCCGCGTCCGGAGTCGGGGTGGGCGAATCGACTACCTCGGGGACGCAGGAGGCGGTCATAGAGCGTGGTCGCACGATCCGCGACTCGCTCGAGCCACGCGGCCTCGCCATTGACTGCGACGTGATCGGCGCGATCGCGCTGCACGAATGCCGCTTCGAGCCTGTTCATCGCAGCGTCGACGGCGTCGATGCGGTAGCCGCCCCGTTTGAGCGGGAAAGTCGCCTGACGCACTTGCTGAGCTGAGAACTGTTCAGCCGGAACGCCCCCCTCGTAGGCGCGACGGGCATCGTCGAAGAAGGTGTCGACACGGTCCGGGGTGTAGCCGTGCTTGAAGAAGCCCACCTTCGGGAAAGCGTCACTCATCGAGTCTCCTGCGTCAAAGTTGTCGTTGTGGCATGTCCATCGCGGACGACCGTGGCCAGCTGACCACAGGCTCCATCGATGTCGGATCCGCGAGTATCGCGGATAGTTGTCGATAATCCATTGTTGCGCAGCGTCGCGACAAAAACATCTTGTGCGCGCCGTGTGGAGGCAGTCCATATCGTTCCGGGCGTCGGATTGAGCGGAATCGGATTGACATGCGCCCACCCGTGCCCGCGCCTATTGAGTTCGTCGGCGAGCATGCGGGCGCGGTACTCCTGATCGTTCATGTCCTTGATGAGCGCGTATTCGATCGACACGCGCCTGCCCGTCGCCACGAAGTAGCGCCGCGCAGCATCGAGGAGTGCACCCACCTTCCATCGCGAGTTGATCGGGATCAGTTCGTCGCGAAGATCATCATCGGGCGCATGGAGCGACACGGCGAGAGTCACCGGGAGCCCCTCAGCGGCGAGCTTGTCGATCGCCGGAACCAGGCCGACCGTTGACACGGTGACATTGCGGGCGGATAGCCCGAAACCTTCGGGCGGGGGATCGATGATGCGGTGCAGCGCATTGACGACCGCCCGGTAGTTCGCCAACGGCTCGCCCATGCCCATGAAGACGACATTCGACAGGCGGGTGGGGCCGTTGAGGGCACCGTCACGACATGCGGCCTGCGCGTGACGGACCTGGTCAACGATCTCAGCGGTCGACAGGTTGCGCGTGAGACCCATCTGACCGGTCGCGCAGAAGGGACACGCCATGCCGCACCCCGCCTGGGATGAGATGCACAACGTCGTCCGCTCCGGATAACGCATGAGGACCGACTCGACGCGCGCGCCGTCGAAGAGTTGCCACAGGTGTTTGATCGTCAGTCCGCCGTCGGCGCGCTGGGCGACGACCTCCTCGACGAGGTCGGGAAGCAGCGCCGTGCGGATCTGGTCGTGCATCGCCCGGGGAATATTGCTCATCTGCGATGGATCCGCCGTGAAGCGCTCGAAGTAATGACGGGAGAGCTGATCGGCGCGGAATGCGGAGAACCCCGCGTCGCGCAGCACCTGCTTGCGCCCCGCCGCATCGAGATCGGCGAGGTGGGCGAGGGGCTTACCCTTGCGCTTGGGCGCGAAGGACAGGACCGGTACGGCGTCCGGCGAGGCAGCGCCCTCGGGCGGCTGGTCCGTCGGTCGGACCTCGCGCTTGTCATGCGTGTTGCTCATCTTCCCCCACTCACTGACCACGAGAAGATCATGTACATGAGGGGCGCCACCATGACGAGGGCGTCGACGCGGTCGAGGAGTCCCCCATGCCCGGGCAAGATCTGAGACATGTCTTTGAGACCCGCTTCACGCTTGATGAGCGACTCCGTCAAATCTCCGAGCGTGCCGACAATGCATGTGCCGATGCCTGCGACCAGTCCCCACGCCCAGTGGGTGTCGAGAAGCATGAATGCTCCAACGCCCACTGTCAGGGCTGCGATGAGGGAACCCGAAAAGCCCTCCCATGACTTCTTCGGCGACAGTCGCGGCGCCATCGGATGCTTCCCGAAGAGGACTCCCGCCGCCCAGCCGCCGGTGTCGGAAGCGACGACGAGAGCGATATAGGTAAGAAGGACCCATGGCGAAGCGAAGTCGTGAGCGATGAGAACGATGAAGGAACCGAGGAAGGGCACGTAGAGCGCCGCGAAGACCGAAGCCACGACATCGTGTACCCGCCCCTTGGGTTCCGCATCGAGGATCTTCCACGAGATCGCAGCGAACACGGTCGCGTAGAGCGCGAAGAGAAGCGCTTCGGGACCGAGAGTCCACGCGCATGTCGCCATGCCCGCCGCTCCGACGTAGAGCGGAGCGAGAGTGAGACGGGAGCCGAGCCTGGCGAAGGCTCCGGCGAGCTCCCACAGGGCACCCCACATGAGGATGATGACGACCGCCACGAAGGCGGGCCTGTAGAAGAAGAGCGGGAGGCCGACGCCAACCACGAGGACCACCGCCGTCGCCACCGCAGCGGGAAGATTGCGCCCCGCACGCCCCGTCGCGGCGAGGGGCTCCCCCTCGCGGGTCGGACCCGGATGGAAGACCCTGCGCAAGCGCTGAGAGGAGGAATCCATCGTCGTCACAGGGTCAGCAGTTCGCTTTCCTTCGTTGCGAGCATCTTGTCGATCTGGTCGACGTGGCTCTTCGTCACCGATTCTAGAGACTTCTCTGCGCGATCGACCTCGTCCTCGCCGACCTCGCCGTCCTTCTTGAGACGATCGAGGCTCTCCTTCGCCTTGCGGCGAATGCTGCGAACCGAGACGCGCCCCTCTTCGGCCTTCGTCTTTGCCTGCTTGACGTAGTCGCGGCGACGCTCCTCGGTGAGGGCGGGCAGGACGACACGGATGACGTTTCCGTCGTCGGTGGGGTTGACGCCCAGGTCTGATTCGCGCAGAGTCCGCAGGATCTCAGCGGTCGCCGTTCGGTCGAAGGGCGAGATGAGGACTGTGCGCGCTTCAGGGATCTGGAAGGAGGCGAGTTGCTGCATCGGAGTCGGCGCCCCGTAGTAGTCCACGAGAAGCTGGTTGAACATCGCAGAGTTCACGCGACCGGTGCGGATATTGGCGAATTCGTTTCGCGCAGAATCCACTGCGCGATCCATCTTGTCCTCTGCTTCGAGGAGAATCTCGTCTATCACTGAAGCTCCTTTACTGGTCAGTCTTCTGTCGTGACAAGAGTACCGATTCTCTCGCCCATGAGTGCAGCGGTCACATTGCCGGGCTCCGACATTCCGAAGATTCGCGTGGTGAGTCCATTATCGCGGCACAGGGCCAGCGCCGTCGCATCGACGACCTTGAGTTCGCGTGCGAGCGCATCGGAGTAGGTGACGAAGTCGAGGCGCTTCGCCTCGGGATTCGTCCGCGGGTCGGAATCGTACACGCCGTCCACGCCGTTCTTGGCGACGAGAAGTTCATCGCAGTGAGTCTCGAGAGCGCGCTGGGCGGACACGGTGTCGGTGGAGAAGAAGGGCATTCCAGCGCCGGCGCCGAAGATGACGACGCGCCCCTTGTCGAGGTGGCGGATGGCCCGCAGCGGGATGTACGGCTCGGCGACCTGCGTCATGGTGATCGCGGACTGAACGCGCGCTGCAACGCACGACTGCTCGATGAAGTCTTGCAGGGCGAGCGCGTTCATGACAGTGCCGAGCATGCCCATGTAGTCGGCGCGAGAGCGGTCCATGCCCGCCGAGGCGAGTTGCGCGCCGCGGAAGAAGTTACCGCCGCCGACGACGACGGCGACCTGAACTCCCCCGTTCACTGCGGTGGCGATCTGCTGCGCGATGTCGCGCACGACGGTCGGGTCGAGGCCGACGGAGCCGCCTCCGAAGGCTTCTCCGGAAAGTTTGAGAAGAACACGACGTGGTTGAGTCATTGGGAGGATCTCCTATGGAGGCGTGGAATGGGGCGGACAGTGTGATGGCCCCGCCCAGGCGGGCGGGGCCATCACCGGGCTCAGGCTCCGACGTGGACGCGAACGAATTCGGTCACCGTCGCACCCGCGGATGCGAGCACCTGGCCGACGGTCTTCTGCGGATCGCGCGCAAAGGCCTGGTCGACAAGGCAGTTGTCCTTGTAATAAGCCTCGAGGCGCCCGGCGACGATCTTCGGAACGATGTGCTCGGGCTTGCCCTCTTCGAGGGTGATCTTCTCGAGCGTTGCGCGCTCCTTGTCGAGGACGTCGGCGGGGACGTGATCACGATCGAGGTACGTCGGCATGTAGGCGGCGACGTGCATCGCGATATCGTGCGCGACCTCTGCCCCGGCGGCGTCGGTCACGACGAACACGCCGACCTGCGGGGGCAGATCGGGGCTGGTCTGATGCAGGTAGAGATCGACGTTCTCGCCCTCAACGCGGACAACGCGGCGGATCTCAAGCTTCTCGCCGATGATCGCGGCCATGCCGTTGAGCTTGTCCTGAACCGTCTCATCGCCCATGGGGGCCGCGAGGAGGGACTCGACGTCCGCAGCCTTGGAAGCGACCGCGGAGGCGAGGACCTCGTTGGCGAAGTCGATGAACTTCTGGTTCTTGGCCACGAAGTCGGTCTCGGAGTTCACCTCGACGAGAACGCCCACGCCGTTCTCGCATTGAGCGGCGATGAGACCGGCAGACGCCTGGCGGCCCTCGCGCTTGGACAGAGACTTCAAGCCCTTGAGACGGATGATCTCGAGGGCCTTCTCAACGTCGCCGTCGGCCTCAGTGAGAGCCTTCTTCACGTCCATCATTCCGGCGCCGGTCTGCTCGCGCAGCGCCTTGACGTCAGCAGCGGTGAAATTCGCCATTGATGTCTTTCCTCTCTGGGGTGTTGTGGTCAGTCCTGTGCGGGTGCTTCTTCAGCGGCGGGCGCTTCTGCGGCCTCTTCAGCCGCGGGGGCAGCCTCAGCCGCAGGGGTCTCGCCCTCGAGGAGTTCGCGCTCCCACTCGGCCAGGGGCTCGGCGACGGTCTCGGAGGAATCCTGGGATTTGCGAGTCTCGGAGCGGGCGAGCAAGCCGTCGGCAACGGCGTCGGCCATGACGCGGGTGAGCAGCGCGACTGCGCGGATGGCGTCGTCATTGCCCGGGATGCGGTAGTCGACCTCATCCGGGTCGGCATTCGTGTCGAGGATCGCAACGATCGGAATGTTGAGCTTGCGGGCCTCGGAGACCGCGAGGTGCTCCTTCTTCGGGTCGACGACCCACAGTGCGGAGGGGACCTTGGCCATGTCGCGGATGCCGCCGAGAGTGCGCGAGAGCTTGTCCTTCTCGCGACTCATCATGAGCAGTTCCTTTTTGGTGTGGCCGGAGGCGGCGACATCGGTGAAGTCGACCTGTTCGAGCTCCTTGAGGCGTTGGAGGCGCTTGGCGACGGTCGAGAAGTTGGTGAGCATACCGCCGAGCCAACGGTGGTTGACGTAGGGCATTCCGACTCGCAGTGCCTGTTCGGCAACCGCTTCCTGAGCCTGCTTCTTCGTTCCGACGAAGAGGATGGAGCCGCCGTGGGCGACGGTCTGCTTCACGAAGTCGTAAGCGATATCGATATCGGCGATGGTCTGCTGGAGATCGATGATGTAAATGCCATTGCGCTCAGTGAGGATGAAGCGCTTCATCTTCGGGTTCCAACGGCGGGTCTGGTGGCCGAAATGCACACCGGACTCGAGGAGTTGACGCATAGTGACGACTGCCATTACATCGTCCTTCCCCCGCTCGAGGCGGGATCTGGGGGGCGGCGCCCCCGGTTTCGGTTCATGCTCAGTCCCGGCGGTTCCGGGTGAGCCCTAGTGCCATGACCGATCGCCTCCCCGCAGGGACCGTGGCAATCGCGCCCGCCCGGGTCGGCGCCCGACGCGAAATGGCACGCGAAGTCACATGCACAGCATGC
The DNA here is from genome assembly GCF_900155595.1 of Actinomyces mediterranea. GTDB lineage: Bacteria > Actinomycetota > Actinomycetes > Actinomycetales > Actinomycetaceae > Pauljensenia > Pauljensenia mediterranea. The sequence goes on along the minus strand of NZ_FTPB01000004.1, from coordinate 267,113 downwards.
GCACAAGTAGTTTAGACCATCGGATAAACGCAGCCGAAAAGCCACGGCTGTGACCCTCATCGCCCGTCCCGTCCACAGCCCGCGCCCCGCACCCGTCCCGTCCACAGCCCGGCTCATAGGAGGAGGCGCTCCGAGCACCGTTGGAGCACGCTTGACCCCATGGCCCTCCCCCGTCTGCTTATAATCCTCGTACCAGCCCTCACCGTCCTAGCGCTTACGGGTGCCGAGCCCGCGTTGGGCGACTCGTCAACGCAGCGCAGATGGTCGTGGCCGACGGAGTATCCAGTCGCCGTCGCCCGCCCCTTCGATCCCCCCATCCGCGACTGGATGCCCGGGCATCGCGGCGTCGACCTCGATGTCGATACCGGAACGATCGTGCGCGCACCCGCAGACGGTCGGGTGGTCGTAGCGGGACAGATCGTCGACCGGGGAGTCGTCGCCATTGACCACGGCTCCCTCCGCTCGGCATTCGAACCCGTCGAGCCCCTCGTCCGCGTCGGCGATACCCTCGCCGAGGGAGACCCGATCGGCATCGTCGTTGAGGGCCACTCCCCCGGCTCTCTCCACTGGGGGGTCAAGCGAAGCCGGGCGGACTATGTCGACCCTCTTCGGATGCTCATCGGGCGGACCGTCCTCAAACCCTGGGACAGCGTGTGAGGCATGCAGCCGCGTTACGCCCTCGGATGGGCCTGGAGGTAGACCGCGGAAAGTCTGCGCGCATCCACGTGGGTGTAGCGCTGAGTCGTCTGCAAGGATGCGTGTCCGAGCATTTCCTGGACGCTGCGCAGATCCGCGCCTCCCAGGAGCATGTGCGTCGCTGCGGTGTGACGCAGCGCGTGGGGCGCCATATCAGGGACTCCGGCGCGCGCAGTCATCCGGTGGATCATTGATCGCACGATCTTCGGGTCGATCCTGGCGCCCTTCTCCCCCAGGAAGAGCGCGCGCAGTCCCGGGTCGGAGATGAAGGCAGGGCGTCCGATCTCCGCCCATTGGTTGATCGCCTGACCGCAGATGCGGGTAAATGGCACGACCCGTTCTTTATCGCCCTTGCCGAGGACGCGCAGCGTCATCGCCGAGTGGTCCACCGAGTCCAGATCGAGCCCGCATAATTCCGATACTCGGATTCCCGTTGCGTAGATCGTCTCTAGGATCGCCCAGTCGCGGATCGTGACCGGCGAGTCCGGCGTGCACGATGCCCTCGCGTATTCCATGAGGGTCTCGGCATCATCCGCAGCCAGCACACGCGGCAGACGCTGGTCCGCATGCGCTGAAACGAGGGTGAGTGCGGGATCGTGCGCAAGGACCCCATGTTCGAGCGCCCATGCGCAAAAACTCCGGATGGACGCGGTGCGGCGTGACAGTGTGGATCGCGACGCCCCATTATTCGCCTGGTGTCCGAGCCACAGCCTGATGCGCCTGGTCGTCAGCGCTGTGCGGATCCGGGCGGCCTCGGCATCGTCATCGAGTTCGAGGAAGGCGAAACAGGAGCGCACATCTGCGCGGTAGGCGCGCACGGTGTGATCGGACAGCCTTCTGAGGTGCCGGAGCGAGTTCACCCACTCGGCAAGTGGCGCGCGTTGAGACATGGCCTCATCGTAGTCAGTGCGCCCGCCTCCATCCGTCAGGGTCCGCTCTGACGTGTCCGAGCAGTTCGAGCTGCCCCAGGGCGATGAGGCAGTCGCGTCGGCCCATCCCGGATGCACGAGTGATGCGGTCCAGGCCCGTCCCCCTGGACTTGGGCATCGCCTCCCATACTCGTCGCATGAGAGGATCGAGGGCCGCGACGCCGGTGTCCTCCTCATGGGGCGCGCCGAAGAGCGTCTCCTCATCGGGGATGAACCCACTGCGGATCAGTTCGAATGCGTCACGACTGTCTCGGATCAGTGTGGCCCCATTGCGGATGAGGTCGTGGCATCCCGCTGATGCCGCCGAGTGGACGGGCCCGGGGACTGCTCCGACCGGTCGGGATACGTCGAAGGCGCGTCTGGCCGTCGCCAGGGCTCCGGATCTCATGCCCGCCTCAACGACGATGCTCGCATGGCCCAGTGCTGCAATGATTCGGTTGCGCCCGAGGAAGCGCCATTTCGCTGGCCTCCACAACGGCGGTAATTCTGAGATGAGTGCTCCCCCGGCCTCGATGATCCTGTGGAACTCCTCGTCATGACTGGCCGGATACAGGTGGGCGAGTCCTCCCGCCATGATGGCAAGAGTGCTCCCTCCCGCCGCGAGTGCGCCCCGATGGGCGGCGATATCGATGCCGAAGGCTCCGCCCGAGATGATGGGGACTCCCGATTGGGCAAGTTCGGCACCCATGTCGAAAGCGATCCTCGCACCCGACGGGGTGCACGCCCGTGCTCCGACGAGGGAGATGCCCCGGCGGGTGGGCATGGTCCCGAGGAGCCACAGTCCCACCGGCTCGTGGGCTGCGAGCAGGCGCAATTCATCGGGCCACTCGGGATCGGCGGGAATGATGAAGCGGGCTCCGATCTGCTCGGTGAGGGCGATGAGTTCATCGATGTCGACGGCTGTGGCGCGCGGATGCCAGCGCTCCCACGCGGCATCCCATCCGCGCTCGCGACCGCCCAAGGAATCGGGCAGCGGGCCGGGCGATGGTGCGAGTGCCCACCGGCACGCCTCGTCGTCACCCAGTGCTTCTCGGATCGCGACCTGGTGGACGTCTTCAGGCTCGATCACCGCCGCCCACCACATCGCAGCCTCGCGGGCGTTACGCGCCGATCTGAGCATGGGGTCCTCCTGTTCGCAGGGCGAGTGCTCGCGCGAGGTCCTCACCGTCGGGAGCGGCCCGACCGGCGAGGTCGGCGAGGGTCCACATGAGTCGCAGGACTCTGTCGGCTCCGCGCATGGTGAGGACATGCGCCTCCACTGCGGAGTCGATTCTTTCGACGAGTCCCGCATCGATTCCGGACTGCGCGCGGATCCACGGTCCAGGGAGTTCGGCGTTGAGCGTCCACCCACTTCCGGAGAGGCGGCGGCACTGACGGGCCCGAGCCTCTGCAACCCTGTCGCGGACCTGCGCAGAGGTGATGGTCGCTTCCGAGCGCGTCAATGCGCGACTGGGGGTCTTCACGGCGACGGTGATGTCGATGCGATCGAGGAGGGGGCCCGATAGGCGGGACATGTAGCGCCTCTTCTGAATCGACGAGCAGCGACATGCCGCATATCCGCCCATCGCCCCGCACGGACATGGATTCGATGCGAGGAGGAGTTGGAAGCGGGCGGGATAGGCAGCGTGCGCGCGGGAGCGGTGGATGTATATCCACCCCTCTTCAAGGGGCTGGCGCAAGGAGTCGAGAACGCTCGGTGAGAACTCGGCGGCCTCGTCGAGGAAGAGCACTCCGCCGTGTGCGAGAGACACGGCCCCCGGAGTCGCAATGCCATTGCCTCCCCCGATGAGCGCGGGCGCGGTAATCGAGTGGTGCGGCGCCTGGAAGGGCGGGGTGCGCAGCAGGCCGCCCTTGTCGGGCAGCATCCCCGCGATTGAGTGAAGGGCGCTGGCAGTCAGCGCGGTCTCGTCATCCAGGGGCGGTAGGATCGTCGGCATCCGGGAGGCGAGCATCGTCTTGCCCGATCCGGGTTCACCGATGAGGAACAGGTGGTGGCCGCCAGCTGCCGCCACTTCGAGTGCCTCGATCGCCTCCCTCTGGCCGCGCACGTCGGCGAGGTCGTGAGCGTAGTGCGGGGCTGCACCGACAGGCGCCTTCTCGGAATGCGGCGGGGACTGAGCCATCAGAGGCGCCGGGCGCCGGGCGCGTCCGCCCGCCCATTCGACGACATCGGCGAGGTGGTCGAAGCCGAGGACGTCAATCCCGGTGACGAGGCGCGCCTCGTCCTCGCTCGCGGAGGCGACGATCGCTCGGCGCATGCCGAGCCTTCTCGCAGCTGCGACTGCAGGCAGTACTCCGCGCACGGCGCGTAATCCGCCGTCGAGCCCGAGTTCGGAGATGAGGACTGTCGCCTCGAGGGGCTGAGCGGGGATAGCCCCGGATGCGACGAGCAGGGACAGTGCGATGGCGAGATCGAAGCCCGAACCTGATTTCGGCAGTCCTGCGGGTGACAGGTTGACGGTGATGCGAGAGTCGAGGACCTCGAGGCCGCATGCCTGGACGGCGGAACGCACCCGGTCCTTCGATTCTCGCAGCGATGCGTCGGGCAGTCCGACGAGGGTAAGGGATACGAGGCCGCGTCCGACATGGGTCTCCACCGTGACGATGTGCCCGTCCAATCCGACGAGGGCGATGCCTGATGTGGCCGCCAGGCGCGATTGCGTCATGAGATCGCCTTCGTCCAGTCGACGCTCGCTCCCATCGTGCGCAGGTCCAGGGGATCAGCGGCCCGGGCGAGTGGCTCTCGCACCCTGGCGGGCGCGAGGATCGTGATGGCATCGAGTCGCGGCCGCAAGCCGAGCGGGTGTGCCGCGCACCATGCGCCCGCGAGTCGACGCAGCTTCGCGACCTTGACGGGGTCGATGGATTCGAGGGGTGTTCCGTGGAAGACGCCGGTGCGGGTCCTCACTTCGACGATGATGGCGGTGCACCCATCGGTCGCGACCAGATCGATCTCACCGTGTCTGCCATTGCGCCAGTTCTGATCGATGATGCGCAACCCGTGTTCTTCCAGGATGCGGGCGGCAGTATATTCGCCGGAGCGACCGAGCATTGCGCGGTGACGTGTTGCGTGCATGGCCCCAGGGTCGCTGTTGTCGTCCCCGTGCAACAGTGCCTCCCCCGTGATCTGTGGATGGATCACGGGGGCGCTAGCGACTGTGGACGACGCGCGTCAGGGAATATTGAGTTCCGGCTTGGACAGCTCCTCGACGTTGACGTCCTTGTAGGTGATGACGCGCACGGACCTGACGAAGCGCGAGGAGCGGTAGATGTCCCACACCCATGCATCCGTCAGCGTCAACTCGAAGAAGACATCACCGCCGACGGGTCTGGCCTGCACATCGACTTGATTACACAGGTAGAAACGCCTCTCGGTCTCCACAACGTACGTGAAGAGCCCGATGACATCCCGGTACTCGCGGAACAGCTCCAACTCCAGTGTGTTCTCGTAGCTTTCGATATCGTCACTCACAGGGACATCATGCACGGTCGCACGGATTTCGGCATGCGCTCGGCGCGGCGCGCCACTGCTAGGGCAGGCGCCACGAGCGCCTGTGCCACCGACTCGGGCCGAGTCGGTGCAGGGCGTCGATATGGGCGGGTGACGAGTATCCCTTATTCGACGCCCATCCGTAGCCCGGGTCGTTGAGCGATGCCATGAAGGCATCGCGCTCCACTTTCGCCCGCACTGATGCTGCCGCGACTACCGAGCAGGAGGCGTCCGCCTTCACCTGGGTGACGACTTCTAATGCGGGGATCTGGGGAGCCTCGGGGCCGTCGAAGGCGGCGAAGAGGTCGTCAGGAGGGGTGAGCCAGTCGTACGTTCCGTCGAGGAGGACGACGCCGGGACGGATCCCCCGCTCAATCACGCTCCCCAGGGCACGCATGCCCGCCAGCCGCAGGGCCGCGGTGATCCCCCAGCGGTCGATTTCCTCCGCGCTCGAATAGCCGACCGTACAGTCCATGCCCCACTGCTCGACCAGCGGATACAGGGCCTCTCGCTTCTTCACAGTCAGGGCTTTCGAATCGGTGAGGCCTTGAGGAGGGTCGCCCTCGCCGCCCGAAACTATGCATACGCCGACTGCGACGGGGCCGGCGAGGGCGCCGCGCCCCACCTCGTCCATGCCGGCGACGATGCCGTGGGTGCGCACCAGTTCGAGTTCCCTCTCCCGAGTCGCGACCGGTGTCACGGGTTCGGAACCGATGCGAATACGTCGGGCGCGGATATGCCGAACCGGAATCTGTTGACGGGGAGGATCACCGCCGCCACCGTTCCGACGACGGAATCGACGGACACATAGGGGGTCTCTCCCTCTCCCATGTGGTAACGCGAGTCCGCGGAATTCCCGCGATTGTCGCCCATCACCCACAAGAAGCCCTCGGGGACGGTGGCGGAGAAGGAGATGGTGGAGGGCACCTGTCCCGCCGCGAGATAGGTCTCTGTGATTGGGGTGTCGTTGACCGTCAGGCGCCCGTCTGCGGTGCAGCATTCGACGCGGTCGCCGCCGACGCCGATGACGCGCTTGACGAGGGTCTGTTCACCGCCCGCCGGGACGACGCCGAGGAATTCCCCGGCTTTGGCAAGGGGGTTCGACGATTGGGTCGCAGAGGAGGAGAGCCACCCGAGATCGTCGTGGAAGACGACGACATCGCCGCGTTGGATGTCACCCGTCAAAGCGTGGATCCTAGATACCGCGATCTTGTCCTTCTCGACGAGAGTGTCGTGCATCGACGGGGAGGGGATCCAGAAGACCTGGACGATGAAGGCGCGCAGAAGCGAGGAGATGATGAGGGCGATGACGATGATGAGTGCCAGCTCCTTGAACCAACCCCACAGCCCTTGCGGTGCGTCCGCTTCGCCGTCGCGCCTCGACGGCAGGTGCGTAGGACCGATGGATCGCGCATGCGCGGGAGCTGATCCCGAGTCGGCCATGGTCTCTCCGTTCATCCTCTCCAGAGGGCCTTCATTGAAAGTGAGCCCGGCGCCTGGGGTACCGGGCTCACTTCGGTCATGCCGGGAGTGTCACTCAGCCTTGCTGGAACGGTACTCCTTGATCTTCGCAGCCTTGCCGTGCAGCTTACGCAAGTAGTAGAGCTTGGCACGACGGACGTCACCCTTGGTGACAATCTCGATGCGGTCGATGGTCGGAGCATGCAGCGGGAAGGTGCGCTCCACGCCGACGCCGAAGGACACCTTGCGGACGGTGAATGTCTCCGACACGCCATGTCCGCGGCGGGCGATGACGACGCCCTGGAAAACCTGGATACGGGAGTGGCTGCCCTCGATGACCTTCACGTGCACCTTGACGGTGTCGCCGGCGCGGAACGCCGGGATGTCAGTACGAAGGGAAGCAGCGTCGACTGCGTCCATCTTCTGCATGGTTACTCCTTGACGCACCCGCCGCAGGTCAGTCGCGTCTCATTCGGCAGGCAGCGCCTGCGGGTTGACTGCGATGCCGCCCTCCGGCGTCCCCCTGCGGCAGGTTCCGCCCAGCGGCATCAACGCCCCAGTGTCCCATAATCGGGCTCTGCCACCAAGCCCGTTGGGGGGATCGTCCGCTCAATCGACGGTGAATTTGCGCACGAGGACGACATCGACATTGTCGACCCCGCCAACCTGGAAGTGCCGCTGCCCCCCCCTTTTGAAACCGTGCCGCTTGTAGAAGCGCTGCGCCCGCGTATTGGAGATATGCGTTCCCAGGACGATCTGCGCCGCATCCGTGGCCGCCTGAGCGTCCTCGACGGCCGCCTCGAGGAGCGCGCCCGCCAATCCGCTCCCCCGCCAGTGCGAGTCCGCGTAGCACTTCGACAGGTACGCTGCGTTCTCGTCGATCGAGCGCAGGCGGATCATGTCCTCGGGCAGGTCGGCGCCTGAGACGAGGGTGAGGGTGTATCCCCCGAGCCGACCCGCGATTCCGGCGACGAGCACGCGGCATCCGGCGGGATCTCCGATATAGCGGGTGAAGGCCTCGACGCTGAGTTCTTCAGCGATGAAGGCGGCGATCGCCTCGGGGTCGATGCAGTCGGGGCAGGCGTCGGGGAAGGTCCTCGCGGCGAGTTCGGCGAGCGCGGGGGCATCGTCGATCCTCGCCGGGCGGATATCGATGCGGCTCGCACCAGTGTCGGTGAGGATCCATCCGCACCTGACGAGAGCCTCCCGATCGGCCATATCGAGCCGGTCGTGCTTCAGGGCGGCGACGAGGTCGGGCCTGCGGGCCGCGGTTCGCTCGAGGGAGCGGTTGCGCCGCCAGCGCTCGATCTCCTTGTGATTGCCCCCGAGCAGCACGTCCGGAACGTCGTGGCCGCGCCAGGAGCGGGGCCTGGTGTAGGCCGGGTACTCGAGGAGCCCGTCGGAGTGGGATTCTTCCGCGAGGGAGTCGGGGTTGCCCATGAAACCGTCGAGGAGTCGGCTCACCGCTTCGACGAGCACGAGGGCCGCCGCCTCTCCCCCATTGAGGACGTAATCGCCGATGGAATATTCGAGAACGCGGATGCCGCGGTTTCGATAATGGTCCGCCACCCGCTGATCGATGCCCTCGTAGCGCCCACAGGCGATGACGAGATGGTCCGACTCCCTGGCGAGATCCTCCGCGATCGCCTGGGTGAGTGGAACGCCCGAGGGGGTGGGGATCGCGAGGACACGCTCGCCTTGCAACCCGATATCAGCTGCAAGGATCTCGTCGAGGGCGGCGCCCCAAATATCGGGCTTCATCACCATTCCGGCGCCGCCGCCGTAGGGCGTGTCGTCGACGGTGCGGTGGCGGTCGTGGGTCCAGTCCCGCAAGTCGTGAATATGGACGTCAACGAGGCCGACGTCGTGCGCCTTGCCGAGGAGGGACAGTTCAAGAGGCTGGAAGTATGCGGGGAATATGGAGACGAGGTCGATCCTCATTGCTCTTCCCCACGGTCGTCCGCATCGATGTAGGAATCGTCGAAAAGTCCCGGGGGTGCGTCGATGGTCACGGTGCCGGCGTCGACATCGACGTCAGGGACGAGGGCGTACACGAATGGCACGAGGACCCTACCGCGGTCGGTCGACACGACGAGGAGGTCCTGTGCGGCGCCGAATCGGAGCCCTACAACCGTCCCCAGAGTTTCTCCCGAGACGGTGACGGCCATGCATCCATCAAGTTGATGCGGGTACCAGGCGTCATGCTCATCGTGCGCGTCAACAAGCAGGGCGGCGCCGCGAAGCGCCTCCGCCTCTTCACGCGTCGTTACTTCGCAAAAGGAGACGAAGACCCTGTCTTTGTGGACGCGTGTTCTGCTCACGGTCAATTCTCGAGGGGGCCGGGTATCGGCTTCAATGGCGCTGCCCGGACTCCAGACGTCCGGATCATCGGATCGGATATCCACGATCACTTCGCCTCGCAAGCCATGCGCGGGTCCGATGATTCCGGCCGTCATCTTCATTCGTGTGCCTCCTCGACGTGTCGCGCCCATTTCACCACAGGCGCCGCATTGGCGCATACGGCGCTGTGACGTGCGCAGGGGGCCCGGATGCCCGGGCCCCCTGCGCGTCCGTCTACACGGTCTTATTCGCGGTCGGTGTCGACGACGTCGATGCGAACCGGACCCCGCGTGGACAAGGCGCCCATGACGGTGCGCAGCGATCTAGCGGTGCGGCCATTGCGTCCGATGACGCGACCGAGGTCATCGGGGTTGACCCGGACCTCGAGAAGCCGTCCCCTGCGGAGTGAACGCGCCGTCACCGACACGTCCTCCGGGTGGTCCACAATGCCGCCGACCAAGTGTTCGAGCGCATCTGCGAGCATGATCAGGCTTCCTCGTCGGCCCCGTCGGCTGCGGGTTCGACGGCTTCTTCAGCAGCCTTCGCCTCAGCAACGGCCTTCGCCTCGGCCTTGGCCGCTGCCTGGCTCGCCTTGGACTTCTCGGCCTCAGCCTCAGCGGCCTTCACCGCCTCAGCGGCCTGCACAGCCTTGTCGGCCTCGGACACCTCGACGCGGGACACCGCGTCCTTCTTGCCGTGGAACTTGGCGATGTCGCCGGTCAGCACGAGAAGGTTACGGACCGGGTCGGAGGGCTGGGCCCCCACGCCGAGCCAGTACAGTGCGCGCTCGGAGTCGATACGGATAACCGAGGGGTTCGGCTGGGGATCGTAGATGCCCAGTTCCTCAATGACGCGACCATCGCGCTTCTTGCGCGAATCGACGACGACGACGCGGTAGGCGGCGGCATGGGTCTTGCCCACGCGCTTCAAACGGATACGAACTGCCACTTGAGTGGTCACTCCTGATTCTCAACGGTGTGGAGCGCAGGCATCACCGGTGGGAACACGGGTCTGCGATTGCTCCGGGACACGACCATGGGAGGCGAGAGGGTCCTCGAATGACCGGGTACAGCCATACATTCTGCCATGAAACGACGAGTCCTCCCCAATTCATCGTGAACTATCCCGCGACGATGCCCGTGGAATCGGTCACGAAACGTCGACGCTGCCTGTTTCGCGTCCCGCGAGGATGATCCGGGAAGGCGAGGCGATGAGCGACGCATCGCCCCGGGGATCCTCCCAGTAGATGAGGAGATCGGCGGGCGCCCCTTCGAAGAGGGAGGGCAGGTCGAGGGCGCGGCGGGTGCGCCATGTGGCGATATCGATGATCTCAGAGGCGGGCACTCCGAGCTGCGACCACAGGGCGAGTTCTGAGCCCATCGTCCCGTGTGCTTGATAGCCTCCCGAGTCGGTGCCCATGACGAGGGTGACGCCCGCATCGCGCAGCATTGCGAAATGCTCGCGTCGCCCCTCGTACATGCGCATCATCGTCGACGCATACGCGGGGTACTTGCGCCCGGCCTGTGCGGCGAATCCGGAGAAGAGTTCCGCCTGCAGTGCAGTGGGGGTCACGATGATGCCCCGGCGTGCGGCCTCGAGCGCCTGATCCTCATCCATCCCCGTCCCGTGTTCGATGTCGTCGACTCCCGCCTCGAGGAGCGAGTCGATGACGCCGTGTCCGAAGGCGTGCACGGCGACGCGCGCCCCGGCCTCGTGAGCCGCTGCGACCGCATCCGTGAGAGCCTCTCCGGGCCACAGCGGATCGAGGTCGGAGTCGGCGCCCTTCGAGCGGTCGATCCAGTCTCCGACGAGTTTCACCCACCCATTCGAATCCTCCGCTTGGCGCGCGACCTCGTCCGGGAGGTCGCGCGGATCCTCCACCTCGACGGGCAGTCCTCGCAGGTAGCGCATGGGGCGGGCGATATGGGCGCCCGACCTCACGACGCGCGGGAGGTCGTCGCGCTGATCCGCCCATGATGTGTCCAGCGGCGATCCGCAGTCGCGCAACGCAAGGACGCCGGTGCGGCGCTGTGCCAGCAGGTGGCGCTCCTGTTGGGCACGATCGACCGGGCCGTCAGCTCCGATCGCGATATGCGCATGAGAATCGGCGAGGCCCGGGATCGCGTAACCCGACATATCAGCCGTTTCATTTCCGTTTGCGCGGCGGATGATCCCCTCGTCGATGCGCCACGCGCCCTCCACCCATGACGAGTCGGCATCGGGGGCTTCGGCCCACAACAGGCGGCCGGTGAAGATCACCTCATGCCGCCGAGCATGCGCTTGATGTCGTCGGGCAGGTCATCCATGGTGGGGCGTGCCGCAGAGGCGGCGGGCTCGGCTGAAAAGGCGGATCCGGGCGCTGTCCCCTTGCGCTGCTCGGGGGGAAGGAGGGCTTCGAGTTCCTGTTGGCGCCTCTTCGCAGGATTACCCGATTTGCCGGCCTTCTTCATCTTCCTGCGGTCGGACTGTGCCTTGCGGGCGTTCGCCTTCTGCTTTGCGCGACCTCCCTGACCGGGGAGGGCCCCCATCCCGGGCATGCCGCCCATTTGGCCCATCTGCCCCATCATCGTCTTCGCCGCTTCGAAGCGTTTGACGAGTCCGTTGACCTCAGCGACGGTCGTTCCCGATCCCTTCGCAATGCGCATGCGGCGCGAGCCGTTGAGGATGGACACGTCTTCGCGCTCGGCGGGGGTCATGGAGCGGACGATCGCTTCGACTCGATCCACTTCCCGCTCGTCGAAGTTCTCGATCTGCTCGCGCATCTGCGCAGCCCCCGGAATCATCCCGAGCATCTTCTTCATCGAGCCGAGTTTCTTGACCTGCTGGAGTTGGGAGAGGAAGTCGGCCAGCGTGAGTTCACCGGACATGACCTTGGCGGCCATCTTCTCCGCCTCTTCGGCGTCGAGACGCTTTTCGGCCTGTTCGATGAGTGTGAGGACGTCTCCCATGTCGAGGATCCGGCCCGCCATCCGGTCGGCGTGGAAGCGCTCGAAGTCGTCAACGCCCTCACCGGTGGAGGCGAAGAGAATGGGTGCGCCCGTCACGCCGCGCACCGACAGCGCGGCACCGCCGCGCGCATCGCCGTCGAGTTTGGACAACACGACACCGGTGAAGCCGACTCCGTCGCGGAATGCCGTTGAGGTGCTCACCGCGTCCTGACCGACCATGGCGTCGAGGACGAACATCACTTCGTGGGGGTTGACGGCGTCGCGGATGTTCCTCGCCTGCGTCATCATCTCCTCGTCGATGCCGAGGCGCCCGGCGGTATCGACGATGACCACATTCGTGCCGGTCTCGATGGCGCGCGCGAGGCCCGAACGCGCCACCGCAACCGGGTCTCCGATACCATTGCCGGGCTCGGGCGCCCACACCTGGACGCCCGCCCTCTGTGCAACGACCTGCAGCTGTTGGACAGCATTGGGGCGCTGGAGGTCCGACGCCACGAGCAGAACGGTCTTGCCCTCTTCGCGCAACCACTTGCCGAGTTTCCCGGCCAGCGTCGTCTTACCGGCGCCTTGGAGGCCCGCGAGCATGAACACCGTGGGTCCGCGGTCCGCGAAGTGGAGTTCACGGGTCTGGCCGCCGAGGATCTCGACGAGCTCGTCGTGGACGATGCGGATGACCTGCTGGCCGGGATTGAGCGCCTTCGAGCGGGCGGCTCCGTAGGCCTTCTCACGGACCTCGTTCGTGAACTGGCGGACCACGGGCAGCGCAACGTCGGCGTCAATGAGGGCGCGACGGATCTCGGAGATCGTCTGGTCGACATCGGATTCTGTCAGGACGCCGCGGCTGCGAAGCTGCTTGAAGGACTGGGTCAACCGATCGGATAGATTCCCGAACACTGAGGACTCCCGTGGTGTGTGGATGAGGGGCGCGCCCCTGGGGACTGTCACCAGCCTATCGCAGGATCGACCTCCCCTGTGTGAGCGGCCCGGAGCGATCAGGCGTTGACGATGGCGTCGACGAAACCAGCGGGGTCGAAGGGCGCGAGGTCATCGGGGCCTTCGCCCAAGCCGACGAACTTCACGGGGACTTTGAGTGCGCGCTGCACGGACACGACGATCCCGCCCTTGGCCGAACCGTCGAGTTTCGTCAGTACGATGCCCGTCACACCGGCGACCTCGGCGAAAACCTCCGCCTGCTTGAGGCCGTTCTGGCCAGTGGTGGCGTCGAGGACGAGGAGAACCTCATCGACCGACGCCTGCTTCTCCATGACGCGCTTGACCTTGCCGAGCTCGTCCATGAGAGTGGACTTCGTCTGGAGCCTGCCGGCGGTGTCGACGAGGACGACGTCAACGCCGCGCTCAGCGCCCTCGCGCACAGCGTCGAATGCGACCGACGCGGGATCCGCGCCCTCGCGCTCGGATCGGACGACATCGACGCCGACCCTTTCGCCCCACGTGCACAGCTGATCGGCTGCGGCGGCGCGGAACGTGTCCGCCGCGCCGAGCAGGACAGTCTTATCCTGCGCGACGAGGACGCGGGCGAGCTTGCCGACCGTGGTCGTCTTGCCGGTACCGTTGACACCGACCATGAGGACGGTCGCCGGTAGGCGGCGCCCATTCTCCTCGTGGGGGTCGAGGTGGAGCGAGCGGTCCATCGACTCGTCGACGAGGGCAAGGAGCTCGTCAGCAAGGAGCTCACGGATTTTCGCGCCATCGCGTGTGCCCTCGATGGCGACTCGATTCTTCAGCGACTCCATGAGGGTGTCGGTGGCGTCGAGTCCGAGGTCGGCGATGAGGAGGGAGTCCTCGATCTCCTCCCAGTCCGCGGCTTCGAGGTCGCCGCGCGACAGGACTCGGACAATGGCGCGGCCAAGGGCTCCGGAGCCCGCAAGGCGCGACCTGAGGCGCCGCATGCGCGACGGCAGTGATTCGGGGACGTCTCGGGAGGGTTCTTCGGGGGCGCCTTCTTCGACGGGTCCGGCGGGCGCCTCAGCCTCTTCGACCGATTCGCCGGTTGGTTCTTCGGGCTCCTCGATGGATTCGGCGGGCTCGTCGGCGGGGCCCGCACTGGTCGGCTCAAGGTCTTCCGCAGCGTCGGGCGCGGCCTCGACGGGCGCGGATGGCATGGCCGTGGGGGTGGGGGCCGAGGGCGTCTTCGACCTGTGCACTGCCCACACGACTGCCGCAACGAGGGCGAGGAGAACGACGATCGATGCCGCCAGTACGAGCGGGTCTGAGAAGAGGGAAACGAATGCGTCCATGGGGTTCATCATCCCCCATGGACGCATTGCGATGCCAGCGAGAGCCGGAGCGGCTCGTCACACCGGCCTCATTGCCTCTCCGATGATGAGGCGCGCTTGTCTTGGAGGGCTTCGATCTTGTCGGTGACGATTTCAATGCGATCGACGCCCGGCAGGCGGTCCGCATCGAAGTAGGCGGACATGGTCGTCGTGGCTTCACTCATGAGAGTCTCGAGGGAGGCCTCAGTGGGGCTGACCTCGGGTTCCCCATCCGTCGGCTGTGGCGCGGTGAGTTGCTCGTTCTGCTCGCGCAGGTGGGTCTGCCATGCCTGTGCGGGCCTGCGCATGAGTGCGAGCACGACGATGACGCCGATCGCCAAGAGGACGATGACGATCAGTAGGAAGAACATGACTGCGAATCCCTCGACCATGTGTCTATCGTCCATCCTCGTGCATCGATCCGCTAGCAGCGCCCAGTGCGTTGCCCATATCGTGAGAGATGTCGGACAGACTTAGTCGAGATAGTCGCGCAGCACCTGGGACCGCGAGGGGTGGCGCAGCTTCGACATGGTCTTCGACTCGATCTGACGGATCCGCTCACGGGTGACGCCATACACCTTGCCGATCTCGTCGAGGGTTTTGGGCTGGCCGTCCCCCAGGCCGAAGCGCATCGACACGACGCCCGCCTCGCGCTCGGACAGGGTGTCGAGCACGTGGTGGAGCTGCTCCTGCAGCAGTGTGAAGGAGACCGCGTCCGCGGGGACGATCGCTTCGGAATCCTCGATGAGGTCGCCGAACTCGGAGTCGCCGTCCTCGCCCAGCGGCGTGTGCAAGGAAATCGGCTCGCGCCCGTACTTCTGGACCTCGACGACCTTCTCCGCGGTCATATCGAGCTCCTTGGCAAGCTCCTCCGGGGTGGGCTCGCGCCCGAGGTCCTGCAGCATCTGCCGTTGGACGCGGGCGAGTTTATTGATGACCTCGACCATATGCACGGGGATGCGGATGGTGCGGGCCTGGTCGGCCATGGCGCGGGTGATCGCCTGGCGGATCCACCACGTCGCGTAGGTGGAGAACTTGTAACCCTTCGTGTAGTCGAACTTCTCAACCGCGCGGATGAGGCCGAGGTTGCCCTCTTGGATGAGGTCGAGGAACTGCATTCCCCGGCCCGTGTAGCGCTTGGCGAGAGAGACGACGAGTCGCAGGTTGGCCTCGAGGAGGTGGTTCTTCGCCTGCTGGCCGTCCTGAGCGAGGAAGTGCAGTTCGCGACGCTCCTTGGAGGTCATCGTCTCGGCTTCGTTCTTGAGCTTGTACTCGGCGTAGAGTCCGGCCTCAATGCGACGGGCGAGGTCGACCTCCTGCTCGGCGTTCAGCAGCGATACCTTGCCGATCTGCTTGAGGTAGTCCTTGACCGGGTCAGCTGTCGCACCGGCAACGGTGACTTGTTGGACGGGCTCGTCCGTCTCATCGGAATCGGAGACGACGAAGCCGCCCTTGACTTGGATCCCGGCGGAGGTGCGCTCGCGCAGAGCCGCAGCGTTCTTCGCCTCGTCGGCCTCTTCTTCGGACTCCTCCTCGCCGGAGTCGTTCTCTTCCTCAGCGGCTTCGACCTCTTCGCTCTGCGTGATGTCCTCGTCCGTGGGCTCGATGTCCTCGTCGGGGGCATCCTGCTCGTCAGTCGGCTCGATGGCGTCCTCTGCGGGAGCCACTTCCGCTGCCTTCGAGGCCTTCGCCGTCCGCTTCTTTCGAGCCGGCTTCTTCTTCACGGGTTCGGCGGGCTCCGCTGCAGCGTCCTTCTTCTTCGTGCGACGCGGAGCGGCGGACGTCTCCTCAGCGGCATCGACACCCGTAGTCGTCTGTGCGGCCCTTTCCTTTACGGCTGTCTTCTTGCGCGACGCAGCCCTCTTGCGGGCGGGCCTGGCGGCTTCAACGACCTCGGCTGATGCATCGGCCTCTACTGTCTTCTTCCTACGGGATGAACCTTTGGCAGTGCTTGATGCAACCACACCTGTGCCTTTCTCAGAAGACGGGAACAATAGACCGAGCGCCGGACGCTTGGCACGCACTGCGAACAATTATAGTCGAGTCCGCCCAGTTTTCCCGACGAAGAACCCAGGCCCATCACCGAGCAGGTGGCTCATGTCACCTTCACGGCCCACTCGCGCGGTGAGAGTCGCCACATGGTCGCCCCGTACCCCTAGGCTGGGGCACATGACTGATCTCAAGGAGAGGCTCACCGTACTGCGCCCCCGTATCGATGCGGCCACCGATGACGCCCTCGCCTCCCTGGTCCGCAGGCTCGACCCGTCGATCGGTTGCGACGACTTCATCGACACGTGCATCCGCGCGACCCGTTCGGGCAAGCGCTTCAGGGGCCTGCTCGCCCACGTCGGGGCGAGCCTGGCGGGCGGCTACGCTGTGGAGGAGGCGCCCGTCGCCGACCTTGCGGCGGCGCTTGAACTCTACCAGGCCAGTGCACTCGCCCATGATGACCTCATCGATCATGCACTGACGCGCCGAGGCGCCCCCACCCCCCACGTCCGGCTCACCGGCATCCACCGGGACCACGGTTGGATCGGGTCCTCAACGAATTTCGGCGCTGCAGGGGCCGTCCTCGTCGGTGACATGCTCTTCTCCGCCGCCGAATACGCGATGGGCCGCCAATGCGCGGCACTCGACGCGCTAACCGCGACACGGCTTCTCGACCGCTACACGATGATGCACGCTGAGGTCGCCCTCGGTCAGTACCTCGATGTGCGAGCGGAGCATCTCCCCCTCGATGCCGATGACCCCGATTCCTTGAGGGCCGACGATGCGATGAAGGTCATCGTCCACAAATCCGCGCATTATTCGATCGTCTACCCGGCACTGCTCGGGGCGATCGCAGCGGGAGGGGAGGACGAGCTTCTCGCATCCCTGTCCGAGGTGCTCACGCCGTGGGGAATCGCCTTCCAGTTGCGCGACGACGACCTCGGAGTCTTCGGCGATCCGGAGACCACGGGAAAGCCAGCCGGGGACGACCTGCGTGAGGGCAAGCGCACGGTCCTTCTCGCTCTCACGTGGAAACGCGCCGACGAGGACGAACGCACACTCCTCGCCCGCGTCCTCATGGGTGCCTCGGTCGGCGGGCCCGATATCGCCGACGCGACCGACGTCATTGACCAACGCGGCCGAGCCGCCCATGAAGGGCTCATCGATTCCCTCGTCAATGAGGGAACCGCAGCCATGGAGCACCATCCCTTCACCGAGGAGCACCGCGAGCTGCTCGGCGAACTCGCCGCCATCATTACCGCGCGCTCCGCTTAGCCGCGACGATTCGCGACCGGTGCGCGGGATTCAGAACGCGAGGGCGGAGGCGATGGCGTTGACCCGGTGGTGTCGCCCCTTGAGCAGAGCCTCCATCGGCGTCTCCTCCAACTCGTCCTGCATCGTGTACAGCCAATGAGCCGCTTCCTCCGGCGAGTACCCGTCGTCGGCGAGCAGCGTGAGGGTGCCCTGCAGGTTCACCAGGGGCTCCCACCCGTTCTCGCCCTTGACGAGTATCTCCCGAGGGATTCCTCCTCCCGATTCAGCGGGCATAGTGAAGAGGATACGATCTCGGATCAGCTGCTTGATCCGACGGGGGTCAACGCCCAAGAGGCGCGCCGCCTCTTCGACGGAGTAGGTCTCGGGGAAAACAGTCATGGAGTCAGCCTAAACCACTGCCGATGTGCGATCGAGCGGGAGAGCGCCGCCGGAGCCGCGGGCGCGCCGAGTGCCAGACGCGCCCGCGGCACTCCCCTCCCCTACAATCCCAGACGTGGCAGAACACGACTTAGAGCCGACAGGCGATGAGATCTCAACGCGGCAGACCGTTCCCCTATCGGCTCTTCCGCCGCTGCCCGATGCCCCGGATGCGGATGAATCGGCTCCCGCTTTCCAGCCGATCGACCCCATGATCGGGCTCGTCGTAGATTCGCGCTACCGGATCGAACGCCGCCTCGCCCGAGGCGGGATGGCGACCGTGTACGTCGCCCACGACGAGCGCCTCGAGCGTCCAGTCGCCCTCAAACTCATGCACCCCCACCTCGCAGAGTCCGCGGACTTCGTGCAGCGTTTCCGCCGCGAGGCGCGCTCAGCCGCTCGTATCCTCCACCCCGGCGTCGTCTCCGTCTTCGATCAGGGAGTCGTCCACGGTCAGGGATTCCTCGTCATGGAGCTCGTCGACGGTCCCAACCTGCGCACACTGTTGCGCCGACAGGGCGCCTTCACACTCGAACAGAGCCTTCGTTACACCCGCGATGTCCTCGACGCCCTGCGTGCAGCGCACCGCGTCGGTGTAGTCCACCGTGATATCAAACCCGAGAACGTCCTCGTTCCCGCAGACCCCCCGGTGAGGGTCACCGACTTCGGCCTGGCCCGCGCAGCATCCGAAGTGTCGATGTCGACGACCGGGACCATGCTCGGCACCATCGCCTATATAGCGCCGGAAGTCGCCTCATCGGGTGGAATCGACGCGCGGACCGACCTGTACGCGGTCGGTATCATGGCCTACGAGATGCTCACGGGCCACGTCCCCTGGGAGAGTGAGAATGCCCTGCAGATCGCCCAGCACCACGTCAACGATTCGATCCCCCTGCCCTCCGAATCTGAACCGTGGATCCCCCGCGAGGTCGACGACCTCATCGCCTCCCTCGCCGCGCGCAACCCCGATGAGCGCCCCCAGGACGCCGATCACGCTCTCGACCTCGTGGCGAGGGTCATTGCAGCGATCCCCGCGGATGTGGGCGCCATGCGCGCCGAGGTCGAACCCCAGGAGTCTGGAACCCAGACCGTCGCATGGAACTCCCGCGGCGCCACAACCGCACTTCCCGCGCGCATCCCCGCCACCTCTGAAACCATCGTCCACGCATCGGGCCACGTCCCCGCGCCGATGGAGCACCCCTCCAAGACGAAATCCAAAGTCGGCAAGATACTCGCCCTCATCGCGCTGCTCCTCATCGCGGGCGGCCTATCCGCGTACTGGTGGTGGAACGCATACGGACCGGGCTCCTACCTCACCATGCCGCAGACCACCGGGCGCTCCGCCAATGCCGTGGAATCCGACCTCAAGGCGATGGGCCTGGAAGTCCTCATCGAAGAGGACTTCTCGGACACCGTTGCCAAGGGGGTGGTGATCGAGACGGATCCCGCAGGGGGCGAACTCGTCCACCGGGATGCCGACGTGCGCCTCATCGTCTCCCTCGGCGTCGACATGCGCACCGTACCCTCACTGGTGGGCATGGCCAAGGACGAGGCGGTGCGAGTGCTGACGGCGGAGAAACTCGCCATAGGGACGACGAGCACCGAATACTCGGAAGAGGTCGGAGAGGGGCTCGTCATCTCCCAGTCGATCGACGCCGACGAGTCGGTCCCCCATGACACTCGCGTCGACATCGTCGTGTCGAAGGGGCGCGAGCCCTTGAAGGCGCCCGACCTGTCGGAGATGACGGCGGAGAGGGCGCGCGCGGCGATCGAGGCCCTCGGCCTCATCGCCAAGCCGACTGAGGCGTTTTCGGATTCCATCGCCGCGGGCTCGGTCATCTCCCAGGAGACGGCCGCCGATACGGTCCTCCACAAGGGCGACGAGGTCACCTACACCGTGTCGAAGGGACCTGAGATGGTGCAGGTCCCCGATGTGACGGGCAAGTCGGAGTCGGAGGCGACATCGATCCTGGAATCCACCGGTTTCGAGGTGCGGGTGGCGCGCGTCCTCGGAGGGGTCTTCGGGACGGCGCGCTACACGGATCCCGAAGCAGGTTCATCAGCGAGGAAGGGGTCGATCATCACTCTCTACGTCGTGTGATCCATTGATCCGTACAGCCGACCATCATTATCGGGCGGGGGCTGTACGGGTGAGCGATCAGGCGTCGCGCCTGAGGTATTCGGCGACCTGGAACGCCATTTCGAGGGACTGCTGATGATTGAGCCTCGGATCGACGAGAGTCTCATACCGCGACTCGAGTGACTCATCGTCGAGGTGGAGCGACCCTCCGACTACTTCCGTAACGTCATCGCCTGTCAGCTCGACGTGAATCCCGCCGGGCACCGTCCCGACCTCGTTGTGCGACTCGAAGAAGCCGCGCACCTCATCCATGATCGTCTCGAAGCGGCGCGTCTTGTAGCCCGTCGAAGAGGTGATCGTGTTGCCATGCATGGGGTCGGTGACCCACGTGACGGGCCGCCCATCGGCCTTCGACGCTTCAAGCAGCGGGATAAGGGTATCCGTGACGCGGTCGGCACCCATGCGGGTGATGAAAGTCAGGCGACCCCCCTCACCATCGGGGTTGAGGCGCTCAATGAGGCCGAGCATCTGCTCGACCGAGGTGGTGGGGCCGAGTTTGACTCCGACGGGGTTTCGCACGCGCGCCAGAAGTTCGATATGGGCGCCGTCGAGGTCACGGGTGCGCTCCCCGATCCACAGGAAGTGGCCTGAGGTGTCGTAGGGAAGACTCGTGCGCGAGTCGATGCGCGTCATCGCCGACTCATATTCGAGCAGCAGCGCCTCGTGCGCTGAATACAGGTCCACCTCGCGCAGCGAATCGAAGTCGGCGCCAGCGGCGGCCATGAACTTAACGGCGCGGTGGATCTCCTCGGCGAGGGACTCATAACGCGCATAGGCGGGATTCGAGGTGAATCCGCGGTTCCAATGGTGCACGAGCCGCAGGTCCGCATACCCGCCCTTCGTGAAGGCGCGGATGAGGTTGAGCGTCGACGATGCGTGATGGTACGTCTCCATGAGGCGCATCGGGTCGGGGGTGCGAGCCTCTTCGGTGAATTCGAAAGAGTTCACGGCGTCGCCCCGATAGGACGGGAGCGTCACCCCGTCCCGCGTCTCCAGGTCGGAGGACCGCGGCTTCGCATACTGGCCGGCGATCCTTCCGATTTTCACGACGGGCAGCGACGCGCCATAGGTGAGGACGACCGCCATCTGAAGGATCGTCTGGATCTTCAGGCGCAGGTGGTCCGCAGTCGCCTCCGCGAATGTCTCCGCACAGTCACCGCCGGTGAGGATGAATGCTTCGCCCCGACCTGCCGCGCCCATCCATGCCCGCAGGTCGTCGACCTCGCCCGCGAAGACGAGGGGCGGTTGTTTGCGCAGCTGTGCGGTCACGTCGACGAGAGCGTCCTCGTCGGGGTACTGCGGCTGCTGAAGTGCTTCGCGGGAGCGCCAGGAGTCCCAGGGGGCTTCAGCACCGCCCTCGGGGGACCACAGTTGTTCCGGGTCGCGGCGCCGCGGATCCGATGAGAATCTGCTGGCGCCGCGACCCGGCTGAACGGGGAGATTCAATTGGCAGCAGGCTTCACGCTCTGGCCGATCTCGGCCATCATGTCGGTGAACCACTCCTGCGTGATGTCGAAGGGCTTGCCCCCGGCGATGCGCGGGAAGGCGATGGCACAGAGGCGGTCGCCGTTCTCCTCGTCGTGTCCAATGACGCCGGACTCTCCCTTGAGGGCGCATTCAACGGCGAGGTCGGTCATCGACTTGATGAGGCGCAGATCGTCGGCATTCGCGCGCGAGGAGCGCGAGAAATAGCCGGACTTTTGAACCATGACCTTCTCGGCCTCGATCTTCGAGGCGAACTGCTTCGCGAACCACTGGCCGGGGTTGATCGTATCGAGCTTGACATGGCCGAAGGGGTCGCGCTGGACCTCGACGCCCGCGGCCTCCATCTCGGCGATGATCTCGGGAACGCCGGCGCCCTCGGACAAGAAGATGTTGACATTGCCCTGCTCATCCATGATCGCCTTGAGGCGTTTGGCCTCGGCATCGATGTCGAGGGCCATTTCGGGCAGGAACACGGCGTGGATGTCCCAGCGCTCCTTCGACAATCCGATGGAGGGGACCCACTGCTGGGTCTTAAGCCATTCGTGGTATTCCTTTGAGCCCGCGGCGGTGAGCCAACCGCAATGGCGGCCCATGATCTCATGGATGATGAGCATGCGGGGGTTGGAGCGGTGCTCGCCGATGATGTTCTGAGCGTACTCGGAGACTTCTTCGGCGGCGGTCCATGCGCCGAGGGACTGGCGGATCGGGATGACGTCGTTATCGATGGTCTTGGGAAGGCCGACAACGGTGAGGTGGTAGTCGTGCTCTTCGAGGTAGGCGGCCAGGTCGGCGGCGGTGGTGTTCGTATCGTCACCACCGATGGTGTGGAGCACGTCGACGCCGTCCTTGCGGAGCTGCTCGGCAGCCTTCTCAAGGGGGTCCTCGCCCTCGGCGACGAGGCCTCGCTCGACGAGGTTCTTCGCATTGGTGAGCTTCACGCGGGAGTTCCCGATCGGGGAACCGCCGTAGCGGTGGAGGACGGCTGCGTGCGTGCGGGCCTCTTCGTCGACGACGACGTAGTTACCGGTGAGCAGGCCGTGGTAGCCGTTCTGGTAGGCGATGATCTCAACAGAGGGATCGATCTCGTTGTAGCGCTCGATGAGGCCTCCGACAGCGGAGGAGAGGCACGGGGCGAAACCGCCGGCGGTGAGCAGAGCGACGCGGCGAACCGACATGGATGACACCTTTCAACCAATATTTCGTGCGGCCGGACGGCGCGCACGCAACGTGCTCATCTTAGCGTCAGATGACGTTCGGGCGAGAGGGCGCCCGTCCCATGGGATGGGTCACGCCGATGGGTCGATGAAGCGCAGTTCCTCCTCGGTGAGGGGGACGGGCGGCTGATCATCGGGACGCTGGGGCACGTCGACGACGGGGGCTGTGCGGCCGCCCGGTGCGGCCCTTCCATTGGTCGGCACGGGGCCGTCGAAATTGCCCTCGGCAGCGAGCTTCGCCTTGACATCCGCCGCGTAGAGGTCGACATACTCCTGCCCGGACAACAGCATGAGGTTGTACATGATCTCGTCGGTGATGGCCCGCAACACGAAGCGGTCCTTGTGGAGGCCCTTGTAGCGGCTGAAGTCGAGGGGCTCGCCGATGACCATCCCGATATTCGTGCGCGATGGGATCTTCTGACCGATGGGCTGGGCGGTATGGGTGCCGATCATTGCGACGGGGATGACGGGCGCTCCCGACAACAGCGCGAGCCTGGCGACCCCCGTCTTGCCACGATACAAGCGTCCATCCGGGGAGCGGGTCCCCTCGGGGTAGATGCCGAAGAGCTCGCCCTCTCCCAGGCGCTTGAGTCCTGCTTTGAGTGCGCCCTCGGAAGCACGCCCCCCGGAGCGGTCGACGGGGATGGTACCGACTGCGCGCATGAATTCTTTCGTCACCCAGCCCTTGACGCCAGTCCCCGTGAAGTAGTCGGCCTTCCCCATGAAGACGACTTCCCGGTCGAGCATCATGGGCAGAAATACGGAATCCCATACGGCATTGTGATTCGAGGCAAGAATGGCGGGACCCTTGGCGGGGATATTCGCCTTGCCGCGGATCCACGGCTTGTACGCCGCTTTGAGGATCGGGCCTCCCGTAGCCTTGAGTGCCTGGTAGAACGCCATGGTCCCTCCTTGGGGAAAGAGGACGAGTTCACGAATTAGAATCAACTCTATGCCTAAGTCTGCCCCGATGCCCGTTAGCCGCGATAGCGGGCATCCAGGTCCGGACACTCGTGCGCCCGCTCGCGCACAGGTGAGCACTCGAGCGACCCTGTCCTCACTGCTCGATTCAGATTTCGTCATCATCGACGTGGAAACCACGGGTCTGGGGGCCGATTCTGCGATCACCGAGATCGGGGCGCTGCTGGTCATGAGTGGGAGGATCGCCGACGAATTCCACTCGATGGTGAACCCGACTCTCCCCATCCCCCGGCGCATCACCGAACTCACGGGCATCACGACTGAGATGGTCGCCGACGCCGACCCGATCGATGTCGTCTTCCCGCGTTTCATCGACTGGTCCCGCATCGATGAGGACGGCCCCGCCCCCACACTTGTCGCTCATAACGCGCCCTTCGACATGGGCTTCCTCACGAGGGCGGCACTGGCCTGCAACCGGCCATTCCCTAATGTCGGCATCATCGACACCCTCGCCCTGTCGCGCGTTCTCCTGCCGAGACCGCGCATTGCGAACCACCGTCTCGCCACCCTCGCCGATTACTTCGAGATCGCCCAGCCCCACGCGCACCGCGCCCTATCGGACGCCTATACGACGTGGCAAGTGCTCCTCGCCTTGGCCCTCATCAACGAGGAGCGGTGCTCGGGCAGCGATAAGGGCGGGCACCGTGCGTCTGCCCTTATGCACAGTCTCAGCGCCCCGACGTCAGAAGGTCCGCGACCGTCTCCTGAAGGGTGAGGGGGTCGAGGGGATCTGGAATCGCCGCAGCCCCTCCTGCCCAGGTTGCCAACCAGTCGTCCTGCTGACGGGCGGTGAGGAAGACGATCGGGGGGACAGTGTCGATCGTGTTCGCCAACTCGTGCGCGAGCGACATGCCGCCCTCTTTTGTGGTCTCCGCATCGAGGATGAGGAGCGCGAAATCGGTATTCTCCACGAGTTCCCTCGCCCCAAAGGGGGTGGCCGCCTCGGACCACTCGATGGTGGGGGAATTCTTGGAGGCGCGCACGCCGACGCCTTTGATAACGGCCCGCCGCTTGGCGGCGTCACCGCTGAAGACGAGGATGCGGGCAGATGATTCGCTCACTGTTATGTCCTCCTGTGATGCGGATACCGACGATCCATCGGACTGGAACCGGGTCCATTGTACGCGCGTACGCACTCGAGGGCGGTCCGCCGGTGCGGGGGAGCGCCCTCGAGTCGTAGTGTGCGTCGTCAGCCCTGTGAGCCGTCGAGCTTCATGATGCCGATGACGTCGACGACGATGAGCGTCGGCGACGCCGAGGAGGCGGATCCCGACTGCTGCGATTGAGTGCCGAGGATGAATGCGACTCTCGAGCCGACTGTCGTCCCGACCAGGTTCTGCGCATCTGCAGCGATCACCTGCGGCGATTCAGCGGACCATGTCGACACGGCCTTCGATGCGTCGCCGATGGGGGCTCCAACCCCCTGATAGACGATGTAGTCTCCGGATTGCGCTTGCGCGCCCGCGCCCGTGATGAGCGTGGTCTGCGAATCCGCATCGGGGATGGCGACGCCGTCTGCGAATGCGATGGTCGGCTCTGTGCCGGGATCTCCGGTGACGGTGATCCCATCGGGCAGGGACTCACCGGTGGGGGCGCCCCGCCCCATGAGCTCCTCATCAACGGTGACGGCGCTGGAGGAGTTGAGGATGTCGATGACGAAGACAAGTGTCGACCCGGCGGGGATTGAGCCCGACGTCTTGTCCCCGTAGCCGTATTGCGCGGGGATGACGAGCATGAGCCGATCGCCCACGTGCTGGGTGGCGAGCCCGTGGGTCCATCCGGGGATGAGATTCGCCAGAGGCGTCACCAACGGTGAACCGTTTTCGAATGAGGACTCGATCTTCGTGCCGTCCCACAGCGCCAACTCGTAATTGACGGCGATGGTGTCGCCGGCTCGGATCTCGCCTCCCGAGCCCTTGACGAGGGTCTTGACCAAGATCTTCTCAGGGGTGTCTCCGCTGCCCGCTGAGATCTCCGGGTCATCGCCGAACCCTCCGGTGGCCTCGGGGAAGTTCCCGTTCCCAGAGCGATCGACCTCGGGGGCGGACGCCGAGGACTGCGACTGGGACTGCGCCCCGCTGGATTGGGAGGGGTCAGTCGATGAGCAGGACCCCAGTGTGACGGTCATGGACAGGGCGATGACTGCGGCGGCAGTGCGCAATGTGATCTTCATAGGCTCAGTGGAAGGACTCTCCACACGCACAGGTGTTCTTGGCGTTCGGATTGTCGATAGTGAAACCCTGACGCTCGATGGAATCCGCGAAGTCGATGGTGGCGCCATTGAGGTAGGGGACGCTCATGCGGTCGACGACGACCTCGACGCCGTCGAAGTCGCGCAGGGCGTCTCCGTCAAGGATGCGGTCATCAAAGTAGAGCTGATAGATGAGACCCGAACAACCGCCGGGCTGGACGGCGATGCGCAGACGCAGGTCGTCACGGCCCTCCTGTTCGAGCAGGCTCTTCACCTTCGCAGCTGCGACGTCGGTGAGCAGAACCTCGTGGGTGGGCGCTTCGATGTCAACGTCAGACATGATGCTCCATTCATTGATATGAAACAGTCGTGTTACGGGTAGTCAGCCTACGTCCACTCGCCGATCCTGGCCACAGCGGACACGGCAGATGAGACCGAGGAAACAATCAGGAACGCTGTGTTTCGGCTATATCGCCCATGTTTTGGCGACCCTTGCCCCGGCCTCGTCGAGCGGGATATCAGTGCCGGTGACGAACTGTCCGTGCATCCCCCATTCGGCGAGCTCGTGGGCGGACAGGGAGGACTCCTCCCCTACGGCGACGACGGGAAGAGCCAGATCGGCGGCAGCACTCGTTATGGCGTCGAGGAGCGCATCAGCCAGGGCGGGCGAGTGCAGACGGGGCTCGGCGACGATAACGAGGTCGGCGCCGTCGAGGCGCGCGTCGAGATCAAGCGCGGCGCGCAGGAAGTGCCCGGTGGGGATGATCCGTCCTCCTGCGGCAGCGATGATAGCCCCCACTCCCCCCGCGGCTCCCGAACCGTCGATTCTCCCCCAGTTATTCGACTCACGGCTTCGGGTGGGGTCCGGCGCCAGAGGGAGGCCCCGGGTTCTTACCGTTAGTGAGCGCGCGAGCACGGCGAGCCGATCCCTATCCGTTCCCATACGCGCCCCAAGATCGGGGTCGACAGCGAGGACCGAGGTCATTCCCAGGAGCGGGCGCCTGGTCGACGCCGCGCAAATGACGTCGCGCCCCGTGAACGCTCGACGCACCGCTTCGAGGGCCGTGGTGAGTTCATCGACCGTGGGAGAAGCGCCCAGGGGCGCTGGGGTGAAGGCGTTGATGAATCCGAATCCGCAGTCCGGATCGTCCAAGTGGCCGCCCTCGACGAGAGGGGTCAGGCCCGCATCGAGGGCTTCTTTCGCCTCCCGCCCGGCTCTCGCAGTGGAATCCTCGGAGCGCTCCACGCTGATCGGCGCCCACGAGTGCCCCGGCGCTTGATTCATCGCCTCCACGAAGGCCGACCCCACCCCGAAG
This sequence comes from Actinomyces mediterranea, assembly GCF_900155595.1. Classification (GTDB taxonomy): domain Bacteria; phylum Actinomycetota; class Actinomycetes; order Actinomycetales; family Actinomycetaceae; genus Pauljensenia; species Pauljensenia mediterranea. The sequence goes on along the minus strand of NZ_FTPB01000004.1, from coordinate 239,965 downwards.
GGGATGATATCCGCAGCCCAGTGGGGCCGTGCCTCTGTAAATCCCTGTGCGATGCGAGCGAGGGCGCGGGTCGGACAGATCGGGTCGCCGCCCGCCGACTCCCAGTGCCCGAGGATGGCGACTCTTCGCGTCACAGCCGCGCGACTCGCGTCAACAGGAGGGCCTCAGCGAGAATGGCGGCGCGAAGGTCCGTCAGCGACTGCGACTCATCTTCAGAATGCGCATTCGTCATCGGATCCTCGACTCCCGTAACAACGACCTGCGCGTCGGGGAAGAATCGTTGGAAGTCGGAGATGAAGGGGATGGAGCCGCCGACTCCGATATTAACGGACGGACGGCCCCAGGCTTCGCTGAGGACTTCGTGGACGAGAGCGGTCACGGGCGAGTCCATATCCGCACGATATCCGGGCCCGTACTCGTCGGGAGTCACGATCACGCGGGCGCCGAAGGGGGCGTGCGATTCGAGGAACGCCACGAGTGCATCCATCGACTCACGCGGGTCCGTCCCGGGCGCTGTGCGAAGCGACAGCTTGAAACGAGTGCGGGGGCTGATCGTATTGGAGGCCTCGGCGACTGGCCGCGCGTCGAAACCGATGACCGTGACGGAGGGCTTCGTCCACACCCGCGCGGCGAGGTCTCCCGTCCCGATGAGTTCGACGCCATCAACGAGTCCGGCCGCCGCCCTGAACTCCTCTTCGGGCCAGTCGACATCCGCAGTGGAGTCGCCGCCCAAGCCTTCGATGGCGAGGTCTCCATTGGCGTCGTACATGGAGGAGATCAACATGGCCGCAGCGGTGACTGAATCGAGGATGGGGCCGCCGAACATCCCGGAGTGGACCGCATGGTCCGCGATGATGACGTCAACGGTGGCGACGCAGTTGCCCCGAAGCGAGGAGGTGACGGCGGGCTCGCCGACCTTCCAATTGTCGGAGTCGGCGACGACGATGACATCCGCGCGCAGCCTCTCCCTGTACGCGTCGAGAAAGGCCGTGAAGGACGGCGAGCCCAACTCCTCTTCGCCCTCGATGAAGACGACGACATTGACGGGAAGGTCCTCGCCGAGGATCGACAGGGCACCGAGGTGGACGACGATTCCTGCGCCGTCGTCGGAAGTGCCGCGCCCGTAGATCCTCTCTCCGCGAATCGTCGCGGTGAAGGGATCGGATGTCCAGCGCCCCGCCTCGCCGACCGGCTGCACGTCGTGGTGGGCGTAGAGAAGAACGGTGCGCGCCCCGTCAATGCGCCTGGAGCGGGCCACGATCGCGGGCTTGCCGATGAGTCCGTCGTCAGTGGTGGTCTGAAGGATCTCCGCATCCAGTCCCAGGGCCTCGAAGGACGAGCGGACGTGTTGGGCGGAACGGTCGAGGTCGGAGGCGTGTTCGGGGTCGGAGGACACCGAGGGGATCGCGACGAGGGCTGCAAGCTCTTCGACGAGTGATTCGAAGGACTCATCGAGTCTGGCGATCAGTGTCTGGGCGGATGGGGATGATGTTTCACGAACGGACATGGGGCCAGAGTAGTGGACGAACGCCGGTGGCGGCGATCGCATCGGCTAGCCTAAGGTGATAATCCGACTCACGCGCAGACATGAGGAGATCCCAGGTGTCTAACAACGACACGCAGCCGTCGGCCTCTGGCAAGAAGGGCCGCCCCACGCCGACACGCAAGGAGGCCGAGGCGCGTAATGCCCGCCCGCTCGTGCCAGCAGATCGCAAAGAGGCGAAGAGGCAGGCACGTGCGAAAAGGGATGCGCAGTTCCAGCGCGAGCAGCACGCCCTCGAAACCGGGGATGAGCGCTACCTGCCGCTGCGCGACAAGGGCAAGGTGCGCCGCTATGTGCGCGACTGGGTGGATGCGCGCTGGTCATTCTCGGAGTTCCTCCTCCCCCTCATGATCCTCTTCCTCGTTGCGATGATGGCGGCCTCCCTCTTCGACCCGTCTCAGTCGACTCTGTCCGCATATGCGACGATCTGCGTAACTCTCGCCCTCTACTCCCTGTTCGGGATCTCCATCGTCGAGGGCGTCATCGTGTGGCAGCGTCTCAAACGCCGCATCCGCGAGCGCTTCCCCAATGAGGAGATCATCAAGGGCACCTGGTACTACTGCTATTCGCGGATGATCATGGCAAGGCGCTGGCGCAGCCCGAAGCCGCAGGTCAAGCGCGGCGAGTTCCCAGGGGCGAAAGTGGCGAAGAAGTAGCGCACGACATACAGGCGCATTAGATGAGGGGTCGAGTTCGCGCGGCCCCCATCTGCGTGAGACGGCGTGCGCCCGATCGGTGCGAGTCGACGACGCTTGCGGTTCATTATCACCATACTTGCCCATTCACAGGATCGGGCCGCGTGCGGCGGGCATCCACAGGAACGCACTCCCGGGGTTCTCGACCCGCAGGGTCCGGTGATGGAGTGGAGGCGTCGAAAGGAAAAGCCGTGTCCACTGCCATACCACTCCCCCTCGCCTCCTCCCCGGGCCTGTACGGCCCCGCCGGGTGGATCGACGACTGCGGAGTCTCCTCCCTCATTGCCCCGTGCCTGTGCGCCCCGTCCTTCGCCGATGACTTCGCGAGATTCGAGGGGGTCGGCGCCGACGAGGCCGCAGCGCTCGTTGAGATCCTGCCGCGGGGGAACTTGGCGGATCGACAGAACAACGGGCCGACTGTTGCCGAACTGCTGACACTCGCCATCAAGCGGCCGGGCGTCCTGTTGTCCGGTTATATCGTCAAAAGTCCCCGCTGGGATGAGCGACTGAGCATCGACGGGTGTTTCATCCCCGCGCAAGATGGCCTGCCCGCTCCGTGCCTCCACGGGCCCGTTGCACATTTGGCGTGGCCGCGCCTCAAAGAAGGGCTGCCTCTGAGAGGCGCACGGGCAATGCCGGACGAGATCATCGCAGTGCCCACACATGCAGATGACCTGGCATGGTGGCTCTGGTGGGACTAGAGCGCCTACTCTTGAAGCATGATCCGCGCAGCGTACTCCTGGTTGTTCACGCACCTCATCCACTACTCGGATCCGGAGGTGGCTCATCACGTCGGGCTTGGGGCCATTAGCGCCGCCGGGCGTTGCCCGCTGTCCCGCGGCCTCATGCGCGCCACGATCGGCCATCTCGATGCCATTCCGACTCATGAACTGGCCCAGCGCCGCCAGGTCTTCCTCGGCAATCGGCTCGTGACCGGCAAACTCGGCCTCGCAGCCGGGATGGACAAAGACGCTCAGGCGGTGCTCGGACTCACCGCCCTCGGCTTCGGCTTCGTCGAAGTCGGAACGATCACGCCCCGCCCCCAGCCGGGCAATGAGCGGCCCCGCCTGTGGCGGCTCATGGAAGCGCGGGGCCTGCGCAACCGCATGGGGTTCAACAACGAGGGCGCGGATGCGGCGGCTCAGCGCCTCGAGAAGCTGCGGCGGTCGAAGGCGGGGCGCTGCGCGATCGTCGGAACGAATATCGGAAAGAATAAGACGACGCCACAAGCGGACGCCGCCGGAGACTACGAGTACTGTGCGCGTACGCTCGCGCCGTGGGTCGATTTCGTCGTCGTCAATGTCTCCTCTCCGAATACCCCCGGGCTTCGGGACCTGCAATCGGTCGAACACCTTCGCCCCATCCTGGAGGCCGCCCGGCGCGGATGCGAGGATGCCGTCGACCGGCAGATCCCACTATTCGTGAAGATCGCACCGGATCTCGACGACGAGGAGATCATTGAGATCGTCGAATTGACGAAGGAGCTCCGCCTGGCAGGCATAGTCGCGACGAATACGACGATCGCCCACGAGCTCGGCGAGGGCGGAGTGTCCGGTGCGCCTCTGGCATCCCGGGCCCTTGAGGTGGTTCGACTCGTCGCCGACCATCTCGACGATGATCAGATCCTCATCGGAGCGGGCGGAGTCTTCACCGAGGACGACGCCCTGCGGATGCTCGACGCGGGCGCAGACTTGGTGGAGGCGTTCACGGCTTTCGTCTTTGAGGGCCCCTCCTGGCCGGGGCACGTCAATCGGGCTCTTGCACGGATCCGCTCATGATCATCCCCCTTGAGACGTCGGATCTATCCTCCGATCCCCGCCTCGCGGACTACACGTCCCTCAAAGACGTCGCCCTGAGATCCGCTTTCGAACCCGAGCGGGGCCTTTACATGGCCGAATCCACGAATGTCATCATGCGCGCCCTCCAGATCGGTCACCGTCCGCGCTCCTTCCTCATGGCTCCCCGCTGGCTGGAGGGCTTGGCTCCACTCATTGAAGAGTCGACGGGCGCCGCGGATGGCGCTGATGTGCCGATCTTTGTCGCAAATGAGGCCCTGCTTCAAGAGATCACCGGCTTCCATCTCCACCGGGGTGCGTTAGCGGCGATGCAGCGCCCCGAATTGCCCGCGCTCGCCGACCTGCTCGCGACGGCGCGAGACGGCGCCCCCGCGCGCAGGGTTGTCATCCTTGAGGACCTCGTCGATCACACGAATGTCGGCGCAGTGTTCCGCTCCGCCGCCGCCCTCGGCGTTGATGCCGTCCTCGTCACACCGAGCTGTGCCGATCCCCTGTACCGACGCTCCGTGAGGGTCTCCATGGGCACCGTCTTCCAAGTGCCGTGGACGAGACTCCCCTATTGGCCCGCGATCGACGATCTGCACGATGCGGGATTCATCGTCACTGCACTCGCCCTATCGGATGACTCCATCAGCCTCGACGACTTCGTCAACTCCCCGGTGTGCTCCTCGCCCGACTCAGCAGTCGCCTTCGTCATGGGGACCGAGGGCCATGGCCTGCATCGCAGGACCGTGCATGAGTGCGACGCGGTCGTGAAGATCCCCATGTCCGGTGGAGTCGACTCCCTCAATGTCGCGGCCGCATCCGCAGTCGTCTTCTGGGCGACCAGGGGCGTAGGGGGCGCACGCCCCTGACGCCACGAAATGCGCGGGGGCGGCGCATCCTACTCTTGCGAGTCTGCGACGCGAGGAGCCGGAACTGCGTCCTCATCATCGCCGGGGACTGTCAGCACCTTCAAGAGGACGACCGAGGCGACCAGGCCGCCCCAGATGAGCAGGATCGTCACGAGCATCATCACAACGGCTGCTGCACTCATCGGTATTCTCCTTCCACAACTCCAGTCGATGCGTCGAGCGCATCAGATGCCGGACTCGCGTCATCGCCGATGATCGCGGCAACAGTCTCAGCCGATACCGCATGATGGCGCCACGGGATGAGGGTGAACACGATCGATGCGATGATAGCGAAGGCGACAGAGCCCCAGCCGAGGATGACAACGAAACTCGTCTTGAAACCACCGTAACCATCGGTGATGTATCCGACGACTGCGGAGAACAGCATGAAAATGAGAACCGCGGGGATGACGACGCCAATGAGGATGTCCCACGCGCGCGGCACCTTCACCGAGGACACGGCATTGAGATGGTTTCGCAGCCCTTTCAAACGCGGGGCGTACAGCCCTGCGAGGATCGCCATGAGCACGGCCGTCGACACGACGCCGATGTTATTGATGAAGTTGTCAATGATGTCCAGATTGTTCAGGCCCGAGCGGGTTCCGAACAGGGACAGCGACAAAACCATTGCAGGAATACCAAAAGCGAGGGCGGCCATGACGGGACTCAAACCGAACTTGTCCTGCAGGCCGCCGGAGACGACTTGGAGGAGAGAGAGCAGCGATGTGATCCCTGCGAGGACAAGGGAAGCGAAGAAGAGGACGCCGAAAAGCGACCCGCCCGGCATCATCGACACGATCTGGGGGAAGGTGACGAAAGAGAGGATCGGACCGGTGAGGCCATCGAGATCTGCAACGGCAACGCCCTGAGTGTGTGCCATGAAGCCGAGGGCCGAGAAGACGCCGATACCGGCAAGAATCTCAAAGGAGGAGTTTGCGAACCCTGCGACGAGTGCGGTTCCCGTGAGATTCGTCTTCGGTTTGAGATAGGATGCGTAGGTCAGCATGATACCGAAACCGACGGACAGCGAGTAGAAGACCTGTGAGAAGGCGGCGAGCCAGACCTTCGGGTCGGCGAGTGCACTCCACTGGGGTGTGAAGAAGGCGTTGAGCCCGTCGACGGCTCCGTCAAGGAAAATAGCTCGGACGACCATGATGACGAAGAGGATGACGAGCAGGGGCAGGAAGACTTTGTTCGCCGCTTCAACACCTTTCGACAGGCCGCGCCCAATGATGAGAAGGACGAACAGCCAGATGAGGGCGAGGGGGATCATTACTGCGAGGACCGGCGTCCACGAGAAGGTGTCAGAGTCGACCGTTTTGAGGAAGTCGGAGACGAAGAAGGCCATGGGGTCTGAACCCCACACCTGATTCACTGAGAAGATGGTGTATTGCGCTCCCCAGGCGATGACTGCGGCATAGTAGATGAGGATGACGAAGCAGACGAACACTTGGAGCCAGCCGATGAACTCGCCTCCGGCTTTGAGGCGCCGCAACGCCCACGGCGGTGACCCGCGGAATTTATGGCCCAGTGCATAGTCGAGCCACAGCATGGGGATGCCCACGAAGAGGATGGCGACGAGGTACGGGACGAGGAAGGCGCCGCCGCCGTTAGAGTAAGCGACTCCGGGGAAGCGCCAGATATTTCCCAGACCGATGGCAGAACCGATCGCGGCGAGCAGGAAACCCGTCTGGCCGGTCCATGTATCGGAACGTCCGGGATGCTCGGTCGTTGCAGTGAGTGTTGACATGGGATTTCTCCTTCTCAGGAATCGCACCCAGGGTAATCGGCTGGTAATGGATGTCAAATGACCGTCCATACCGTAGACAGCGCGCCGATCAGAGCCCCAACACGACATGGAAGATCCACGCGGTGGCCACCGTCAACAGCAGTGATGCGAGCGTCGTGACGAGAACCGTCCCCTACGCGATGCGGATCCCGCTGCCCGCCCTCGTCGCCGCGATGAGCGCATTCTAGGCGGTCGACAGGCCCGCCATGATCATGACAGTCATGAGTTCGGCGTCATATCGAGCGCGATTCCGATGGGGCAGGCGATCGTTGCGGCGATGACCATGGGGTTGCGAACGACGGTCGTCATGATCGAGACGAGGGCGTATCCGATGCCCGACCCGGCGGCGACGACGCCCGAGCGTCTTACCGTCCATCCGATCGCAATGACGATGCCGATCGCGCAGATTCTCCAGATAATGGTGCCCACGCGGGCAGAGTACCGGGATCCACGCGGGCACGGGTGGCGCGTTCGAAGCCCGGCCCTCGTGGGTCACCAGGTGGAGACGACCTCGTCGGCTCGATTGAGGGCGGAGGCGATCGCCATGTGCATATCGAGATACTTGTACGATCCGAGGCGCCCTCCGAAGAGGACCTTGTCCTCCGCCTGCGCGAGTTGGCGGTATGCGGCGAGCATTTCGCGGTCCGAGGGATCCGACACCGGGTAGTAGGGCTCGTCGTCGCCCGTCGCGAATCGCGAGAACTCGCGCATGATGACGGTGTTCGTCGCACCGGGCCGCTCCCTCTCGGGATGGAGGTGCGCGAATTCGTGGATCCGGGTGAAAGGCACGTCCTCGTCGGAGTAATTCATGACGGAGCAACCCTGGTAGTCGGGGGTTTCCACGACTTTCGTTTCGAAATCGAGGGTGCGCCACTTGAGGCGGCCCGCCTCGTATCCGAAGTAGCGGTCCACCGCGCCCGTGTAGACGACGCCGATCTGGCCGACGGTCCTCGACTTGGAGAACTCGTGGGAGTCGTCGAAGAAGTCGAGGCCGGTGTGCACCTCGATCCTCGGGTGGTCGGCGAGACGCTCGAGCCAGGCGCCGTAGCCGTCAATGGGAAGCCCCTCGTAGGTGTCGCGGAAGTAGCGGTTGTCGTAGGTGAGGCGCACGGGCAGGCGGGAGATGATCGCAGGGTCGAGCAGCGTCGGGTCAGTCTGCCACTGCTTCGCCGTGTAGCCCTTGATGAACGCCTCATAGAGGGGGCGCCCAATGAGACTGATCGCCTTCTCTTCGAGATTGGCGGGCTCTTTGCCGCCCAGCTCGGCAGCCTGTTCGGCGACGAGGGCGCGCGCTTCGTCGGGCGAGTAGGCGGCACGGAAGAACTGGTTGATGGTACCGAGGTTGATCGGCAGCGGATAGATCTCACCACGGTAGTTCGCGTAGACACGATGCTGGTAGGAGTTGAAAGAGGTGAAGCGGTTGACGTAATCCCACACGCGCTCATTAGAGGTGTGGAACAGGTGGGTGCCGTACCGGTGGACCTCGACCCCCGTGTCGGGATCGATGGACGACCATGCGTTGCCGCCGATGTGGTCGCGCCGTTCGATGACGGTCACGCCCATGCCGAATTCTTCTGCAGCCTGGCGCGCAACGGTCAATCCGAAAAAGCCTGAGCCGACGACGATGAGATCCACTGCGAGTCCTCTCCTTGCGGTGACAATTCCCCCATCCTACGCGGCAGCGCTCTCATGGAAATAGGGCATGCGACTCATTACGGAGTAAGCCTTTCGCCTCATTACGACCGTCTCAAGAACGGCTATAGCATGTGAAAACGTTGTCCTCGCATACACTGGGAGTCGCATCGCGATTGACCGTGAAGCCGAAGCGAGGGGGATCCATGATCCGCGTGGGCATTGTTGAAGACGACGCTATCAGTCGCAAACTCATCCTTGACTACCTCACCAGGTATGAATCAGAGCACGACGAGTCCTTCGACGTATCGGTCTTCGAAGACGGCTCGCAAATCGTGCGGAACTACCGGCCCCGCTTCGACATCATCCTCCTCGACATCCAGATGCCCGACGTCGACGGCATGAGTGCGGCGAAGCACATCCGTTCCATCGATGAGCAGGTCGTCCTCGTCTTCATCACCTCCTCCCCCCAATTCGCCATCAAAGGGTACGAGGTCGACGCGACCTCCTACCTGCTCAAGCCCCTCCCCTGGTTCGCCTTCGAGCAGGAACTCACCCGCGCCATCGCGACCGTCCGCAAGCGCAAGAACTCCTCCCTCATCATCCAGTCCGGCACCGACGTCATCCGCTTATCCATCGAGGACGTCGTCTACGTGGAATCCGTCAAGCACCGTCTCGAGATCCACACGGTTGATGGCGCCTACTCGATTTCCGGGACCCTCAAGGACATGGAGGCCCAGCTCGACGGACACGACTTCTTCCGTTCGAACTCCTGCTACCTCGTCAACCTCGCGCATGTGCAGGGGGTGCGCGATCAGTCGTGCATCATGACCGGTGGCATGGATCTGAGGATCTCCCGGCCTCGTAAGAAGCTCTTCATGACCGCCCTTGCCACCTACGCGGGCGGGATCCGCTGATGGACGAGCCGCTCCCCGATATTCCGCGCCTCTACACTGGGATCGCCGAATGGGGTGCGTGCATCACCTACGTCTTCCTCATCACGAGGGCGAAGCTCTTTTCACGGACTGCGCTCATCGCGCCCGCGTCCCTCGCAGCCCTCATTGCCTTTCAATTCTTGGCGGATGCTCTGCCCGTGGGATTGTGGATTCCGGGGATGCTCGGCGCCTTCTGCCTCATGGCGGCCTCCATCCACCTGCTGTCGCGACTGGACCTCGTGTCCACCTGGCATCTCACCTTCAGGGCGTTCATCCTCGCCGAATTCATCGCATCGCTGCAGTGGCAGCTGTCCGTGTTCTTCACCTCCCGACACGACATCTATTCATTCCCCATGCTCACGATCATGCTATGCTCCTTCGCGCTGCTCCTGACTGTGTGGGCACTGCTCGAGAGGCGCAATATCACCCACGATGAGCCTCTCGCCCTCGACAAGTCGGACCTATGGATCGGTTTCTTCATCACCGTCGTCACCTTCTCCATGTCGAACCTGTCCTTCGTGTCCACGTCGACTCCCTTCTCCGGTCGCCTGGGTCCGGAGATCTTCTACATCCGGACCCTCGTCGACCTGTGCGGCCTGGCCGCCCTCTACGCTCAGAACGAGCGCATCATCCAAATGCGCACCACCGCGGAACTCACATCGATCCACGCGATGCTCGATGCGCAGCACAATCAGTACCTCCAGTCGAAAGCGGACTTCGAGGCGATCGGCCGCGCGCACCACGACCTCAAGCATCAGTTCGTGCTGCTGCGCTCAGAGATAGACCCCGAGTCCCGGGATGCGACCTTCGAGGAGCTCGAGCGCTCCATTTCCGACTTGGGAACGCAATTCCACTCCGGCAATCCCGTCCTCGACGTGATCCTGCGCTCGAAGGCGTCGGTCTGTATCGCCTCAGATATCGAATTCACCGCCGTCGCCGACGGCAAGCTCCTGTCGGCGATGAGCTCGATGGACATCGCCACCCTCTTCGGGAATGCCCTCGACAATGCAATCGAGGCCTCTCAGAAAGTCGCCGACCGTTCACGCCGCATCATTAAAGTCGCTCTCCACCAGATGGGCGAGATGGTCGTGATTCGCGTGGAGAACTGGTATCAGGGCGCGTTGTCCATAGACGCAGCGGGCAATCTATTGACGCGCAAGCCCGATCGGGCGCGTCACGGTTTCGGCGTCAAGTCGATCCGATGGACAGCGAAGAAGTACGGCGGCGAGGTGACGACGAGCACGGATGGGCAGTGGTTCACGCTCACGGTGCTCCTGCCCAATACGACGCCCGTCGGCAATGACGCGAAGAGACCGGTCAATTGAAGCCCACGACGGAACGCGCGATGGCGTAGCCCGCACGCAGCAAGGTACGGCTGCGCATGCGGATGACCCTGCCGAGGAGGTCGTGTGTGACATGAGCCGCAGCCTCGGGGTTCGCTCTCTCCAGATCCTCCCAGAGGCGATCCTTCATAGCGAGATGCTCGGGCGTTCCCGACAGTTGCGCCATGATGGTGCACACGACGCAGTTGATCCGCAGGAAGTGGATCATGTAGCGGTACAGGTTCTCCGGCACGCTCCCCTGAGCGGGGATGGCGTCGACCATCGCCCGATTGACCGTCATGAGCTGGTCGAGTCTCGAGATCATCACTTTCTCATTGACGGACTGGTCGTCGCGGCCGATGAGGTACCGGTACAGATCGACGTCGAGGTATCGGATTGTGCGGATCAGGGGGAAGGGCGTGTGGGCATAGAGGAAGTCGACGTAGAAAGTATGTTCGGGCAGGTTGAGCCCCGACTGTCTCACGAGGTCGGTGCGCATCGTCAACGCATGCATCATGAGGTACTGGTTGTAGCGGCAGCGGCGAACCTCGTCCCAGCCGATGGTGCGGCCCGTGGGAAGGACATTGCGGAATCGGACGACCGCTTTGTGGGCCTTGCCCTGCTTCTCGTAGACGTAGTTCGTGACGAGCAGATCGAGTTCACGGCCCGCCTCACGCTCGGCGCGCAGGACGTCGAGCACGTGGTTCATGGCCGAGCGGTCCACCCAATCGTCGGAGTCGACGACTCGGATATGAGTGCCTGTCGCCGCTCCGACGCCCGTGTTGACGGCCCCGCCGTGCCCCTTGTTCTCCTGGTGGATGGCGCGCACGCATGTCGGGTACTGCGCCGCCCAACGATCTGCGAGCTCGGCCGTTGAGTCCGTCGATCCGTCATTGATGATGAGCACTTCGACCTCGTCACGGTAGTCAACGAGGGAGGTCATCGCACGATCGAGATAGGACTCGGAGTTGTAAGAGGGGACGATGACGGAGAGTAGCGGCTGTTGCTCGGGCATAGTGTCTTCCTGTTTCAATCAAGACCCGGGTCGTATCGGGGCGTCCTCGGGGCGCATCATCTAAGGATAGGAGGCGACTCAGAAATGTCCGAACCGCCCCGCTCAGATGGCCTCAAGCAGTGGCCTCCTCCGTCTCGGGGGCCTGCGTGAAGATGAGCTTGAAGATGGGGAAGAACACCCAGAAGGAGATCGCCGAATTGATGATCATCGTGATGATATCGGCGACGGTCTCACCCGTTCCAGCACCCATGGCGCCCTTGCACCACGAGTAGATCGGCTCTTTGTATATGACCTGGAGCGCAGCTGCGACGATCGTGATGATGACGTAGGCGAGGGCGTACCAGAATGCCGCGCGCCATACCGACGAGTTTGACTTGAAGGTGATGTTGCGCTGTGCGAAGAAGTTGATGACTTGGGCGATGAGGAGGGTGATCTCAACGGCGAGGAAGTATGACAGGCCGCCGCCGGAACCGTCAGCCTGGATCGCTCCCGCTGCGTAGTCGAAGAGGTAGACGGTCTCACCCCCGGAGTTGCCGACCGGTAAGAATTGGAAGGGGGTTCCCTGTAGCGATGTGAAGGAGAAGATCCATTTGAATACCGGCATGAGCACTAGTTGAAGGACCGTCACACCGTTAGAGAGGATGAAGAAGACGATGAACTGTGAGGCGGTCTCGTGCTTCTCGGCGAAGTTCTTCCACCAGTTCTTCAATGTGTCCATAGTTGTTCTTCCTGACAGTTGTGTGGGATGGGATTACTCGGCTGCGGTCGAGGCGGCGTCGATATCGCGCTGCGTTCGAGCGTTCGCCGTGCGATTGGAGAAGAAACCGCCGACGGTGGCACCGACGCCGCGGAAGAAGTGACCATTGACGATGTCGACGATTCCATCGACCATCTGATCGGACACGGCTCCCTGCGTCATCTTCGCCATGGCGCGGAACGGCATATTGAGAACGAAGAGGACATTGAGGTCGGGCTCGCCCGTCGCATCCGCCTTCTCCTTCTGCTTGAACAACATCTTCGCGCCCAAACGGGCGAGGGCGGACTTCGCGTGCTCCATGGAGGACAGTGGATCCGATGCATCGAGGACGTTCTTCGTCATCTGTCGGGGGATGGGGTGTCCAAGAAGCGCTTCGAACTCTTCATCGGTGGCGAGGTCGACTTCGCCGGTGAGGTAGTGGCCGAGAGCCGACGGAGCGGAGGGCTCGATGCCCTCGACCCGGAAGGGGGCGGATTCGACCATCTCATCGGCATTACGCCCTATGGATACCGTCCACTCTCCCGCTGTGCGCACCCATGTGTTCGAGGCCGTGTCGAAGTGACGGAAGGTGTAGTCGTCGAAGGGGATGACGACTCGAGCCGACGCTCCGGGTTCAAGGCGGACCTTCGTAAATCCCTTGAGCTGGCGCACCGGTCCCCAGGCGCTTTCGGGGGTCGACACATAGAGTTGAGCGACCTCGGCTCCCGCCCTGTCGGATGTGTTCGTGAGGATGAAGTGGGCTCCCTCGGCGTTGACGACCAGATTCGAGTATTCGAAGGTCGAGTAGGACATTCCGAATCCGAAGGGATAGGCCACGGGCGTCTTCGTCGTCGTGAAGTAGCGGTATCCGACGAAGGGGCCCTCCTTGTAGTGGGACAGCTGCTGCGTCGCGGGGTACCAGCCCGATGTGGGAGTGTCCTCGTAGCGAATCGGGTAGGTCTCATTGAGGCGTCCCGACGGGTTCACTTCTCCGGTGAGCACCTTGAGGGCCGCACTCGCACCGGCCTGTCCGGACAGGGACTGGTGGATGATGGCCGCCGTCTTCTCCGCCCAGGGGGTTTCGACGGAGGAACCCGTGGACAGGACGACCACGATCGGGGTTCCGACTGCTTCGAGGGCATCGATAAGGTCGATCTGGACCTGCGGGAGGCGCATATGCGAGCGGTCGAGGCCCTCGGATTCGGAGAGTTCATCGAGCCCGATGTAGGCGAGGATAATGTCGGCCCGGGCGGCGAGCGTCACCGCTTCAGCGGCGAGGGCGTCGTTCTTGGCGCCTTGACGGTCGTAGCCCTGGGCGTAGCCGACGACGTCGAGCGGGAAGTCGGAGATGACGTCGAGGGTTGTTTCGAGCGTAATCGGATTCACCTGGGAGGATCCGGATCCCTGGTAGCGGGGGGTTTTCGCCATATCCCCGATAACGGCAACTTTCGTGGAGGGAGCGAGTGGGAGGGTCGCATTCTCATTGCGCATGAGTACGATGGATTCTTCTGCCACGCGGCGCGCGAGTGCGTGGTGGGCGTCGGCCTCGAGAGCGGGCAGTTCACCATTGGACGGGGCCGCAACCGCGATGTTGATGACTTCCTGAGCACGGGCGTACACGTCTTCGGCGCCGAGTTCGCCGGATTCGACGGCCGCGACAATGGCGCGGGTGCCGCACAGCCCGGGGGCTGGCATTTCAAGGCTTCCGCCTGCCTTCGCGGCTCCCACTGCAGTGTTGGAGCCTCCCCAATCGGATACGACCATGCCGTCGAATCCCCACTCGTCGCGGAGGATCTCGGTGAGCAGGTGGTGGTTCTCGTGGGCGTAGACGCCGTTGATGAGGTTGTAGGAGGACATGAGGGTGCGGGGCTTCGCTTCGCGGACGACGATTTCGAAGGCCGTCAGGTAGATTTCGCGCATTGTCCGTTCATCAATGATGGAGTCGGATGACATGCGGCGCAGTTCCTGGGAGTTCACTGCGAAGTGCTTGGGGCATGCGGACACGCCCTCTGATTGGATGCCGCGGACGAGGCCGGCGGCCATGCGCCCAGCAAGAACCGGGTCTTCGGAGTAGTACTCGAAGTTGCGTCCGCACAGCGGGGAGCGCTTGATATTGAGGCCGGGGCCGAGGAGGACGTCGACGCCAAGGGCGCGGGCCTCTTGCCCCAGTGCGGCGCCCATCTGCTCGGCGAGTTCGGGATCCCACGAGTTCGCAACGGTAGCGGCGGTCGGGAAGCAGGTGGCGGGCTCAGAGGCGGCAATGCCGAGGTGGTCGCCGGTGCCGAGCTGACGGCGCACGCCGTGGGGTCCATCCGACATGACGAAGGAGGGGATGGAGCGTCCGGGCAGGGGGCGCGAGTCCCATTCACTCGACCCTGACAGTAAGGAGGCTGCTTCCAGCAGCGTGAGATCGTGTGCATCGATGGAGGCCACGTCGTTGTCCCTTCGTGAGCGCCGTTGCATTGGGATCGGTCGGCATCGTCGACCAACCGTTGTTCTTATCAAACGCGTTGTTCGGCGTGGATTTCGACCGACAATGCATGGCTTGTCGTTTTTTCTTGATGTTTTGTCTTCGGGCGGCGCCCTGCGCAGGGGCGCCGCCCGAAGGTGAGTCACTCACTCGTCCCAGTCATCACTCGACTGTTGTCCGAGCGGCGTTGGTGCGCTTGACACGGCGCGCCACTGCGAATGCTCCGCCTGCGACGAGAAGGATCAACAGCGCGGAGACGCCGTACTGGATGTACTTCCACATTGGAGGCGTGTAGGTGACTGTTGCACCCGGTGCCAGGCCGTTCATCGCATTGGAGTTCGCCACCGAGTACAAGATGTTCTTCGTGGCATTGCGGATATTTGACACGGCGTGCGCGGACTTCGTATCCGAGTAGCTCTTCGACGGAGCGAAGGACAGCGTGAGGTCCGTGCCGGCATCAATGCCCTGGTTCGGGTTCATGTAGTTGTACAGGTTGAAGTCCGTGATGGCGAAGCCCGTGAACGACCACTCGTTGCGCAGAACATTCGTCATAAGGGGCTTCGACCCGCCCGCCCAGGTCGCACCGATGCGGTTGAAGGAACTCATCACTGCAAGGCCGCCGATTTCGGTGGTCGATGTGTTGCCATGGTCATCGCAGATGTAGATGATCTCGGTCGACACGTTCTTCACGGCGAGCTCGAAGGGCTTGAGGTAGAGTTCGCGGATCGCCTGCTCATTCGCCCAGGATGCGACGCCGTTATTGACGCGATTCGTTTCCTGGTCGTTGAGGGCGAAGTGCTTGAGCGTCGTGTACAGGCCCTTCTCGATGGCGCCTTGTGAGACGGCTGCGGCCATCTCGCCCGACAGGTATGGATCCTCCGAGTAGTACTCGAAGTTGCGGCCAGCGAAGGGGCTGCGGTGCAGGTTCATCGCGGGTGCGTACCATCCGGAAACCTGCTTGAGCAGGGACTCGTTGCCGACCATGGCGCCCATGGCCTTGGCGAGGTCCACATTCCACGTCTGCGCGATGGTGAACTCCGACGGGTAGGCCGGGCCGTTCACGGACTGGTTAATGAAGGAGGAGAATCCGGCGGGACCGTCGAGGTCGACGACTGCGGGCTTCGCGATGGATTCGATTGCCGCAGAGTTGTATGCGCCGTTGAGGAGCATATTCGTCATCTGATCAACGGTGAGGGAGTCAAGCAGTTCATCCCACTTCGGATCGTCATAGGACAGCCCGCGCAGGTCGATGAGCGTCAGACTCGAGGTCTTACCGGTTGCAGGCATCTCAGCGTCAGAAGCCGCCGCAGCGGCCTTGACATCGTATTCGGCGAATCCGGCCCTCGCCGCGTCGGACGCGTGCATGAGATCGGTGCCCAGCGGCGATGTCGGGAAGGTCCCCTCGAAGTCGGCGCGCGACATGTTGCGGATCTTGTCCGTCTGCGAAGCGTCGTCGGTGAACTCGCCGGAGACGTCGTCAAACTGGTTCGTCGCGGCAACGGCGTCGGTCGAACGGGGGTTCTTCTCGTCGTAGACGATGGTGTCGGCGACCGTATAAATCATAGGCTCCGTGCCCTCGGCGACGGTGTGGGAGTCCGACTGAACGGTGATCGTGTAATCGCCGGCTTCAAGGACGTACGCCTTCTCGTCCTTGTAGTCGTAGGACGCCATGTCCTCAACCTTGAAGGCGAGGGTCAGGGTCTGTGAGGCGCCGGGAGCGAGGTCGCCGGTCTTGGCGAATGCCCCGAGGACGACGGCAGACTTCTCGATGCCTCCCTTGGTGTAGGGGGCGGAGTAGTAGAGCTCCACGACGTCCTTGCCGGTTGTAGTGCCGTTGTTGGTCACCTCGACGTCAACGGTGATTTCACCATCGATATCGCCGAAGTTCTGGGATACGACCCTCTGAGAGAAATTGGAGTAGCTCAGGCCGTATCCGAAGGGGAAGACGACTGCCTGATCGTAGTTGATATAGCCTTCCACGGCTGCCGTCTCGTAGTAGCGGTAGCCGATGTAGATGCCCTCCTGGTAGTTGACGAAGGGGGCGTCCTTCGTCACTGTGGCATTAGAGGCTGCGGTCGCAAGAGCCGAGGCGGTGTACGTGGCGTCAAGGTCGTCGTACTTGTAGTCGCCGAAGTTGACGAAGGTCGGGTCCTTTGTGAAGTCGGCGGCCCAGATATCGGTGGTGCGACCGGAGGGGTTGACCTGGCCGACGATGACCCGACCGACGGCGTTGAATCCGGACAGACCGGGAGAGCCGATGAGCAGAATCGAATCGATATCGGCATCGTTGTGGAGTGTGCCGAGTTCCATTGTGGTCGATGAATTGACGACGACAATGACGGTGTCGAAATTCTTCTTCGCCAAGGCGATCAGATCCTGCTCGTCCTTGTTGAGTTCGAGCTGGTGCTGGCCGTCGGTGTAGTTGTCGTCCCATCCCTCCATGGATTGAGCGAGGTCACCGCCTTCACCGCCACCGCGGCCGATGAAGACGAGTGCGGCGTCACTGTAGTCTGCGAAGGAGGATTCGACAGCTTCATACTGGCTGACGGGGAGTTCACCGATGTAGTAGGTCGATGTGGCGGGGCTGTCCATTTCAATGATGGCGCGTTCGTTCTCAGCGGCGTAGGACTTAATGGTCTGGTAGACGGTGTCATTGATCTCGAAGCCGGCGTTCTCGAGGCCTGCGCGCGCATCAACCGCAGTGGTCGTGTCGACGGAACCGGAACCGGAGCCGCCGTAGATCGGTTCGGCGGCCGAGCGTCCGAGCATAGTAACTTTGGCGCCCGTCGTCAGGGGCAGGGCCTCGCCCTCGTTCTTCGCCAGGACGATGCCCTCGGCTTCAATCTGTTCGATGAGTTCGAATGCAGCGGCATTGAGGTCGTCAATGCCGCCGTAGTCGGCAGTGTAGTAGTCGGTGTCCCAGGTCTCGCCCTCGGGAGAGTTCGACACCGTATAGGTTCCGGACCCGATTTGGGATCCGATCCATTTATCGAAAATACCGATTGCAATGTTGGCGACGACGACGAGGATGAGGACGACGGCAAGGACGGGGATCCAGATCGCCATGTACTTCTTATTCGTCATCGGAGCTTTTTTTGTACTAGCCACGTTTCCTCCTTCAGCTCAGATGTTGTGCGGGTCGACTGTTGCAAGCCGTATGTGGGCGATAGACCCGCCCGCACCGTTGAACGGCTGCGGCTCCTCCGTCGTCCGAATCGCATGGGACTCGGACGACGGCCGGGGTCAACACTCAGAAATCGAGATCACTTGGTCGCTTCGGTGATATTGCCGTCCTGATCGATTTCCCAGGTCTTCTGGGATTCGGCGGCGACGGCTCCGATGACGAACTTCGGGCCGGGCTCGATCTTTACGATCGAGGTGGTGAGCTTCTCGGTTGCCTCTGAGTAGGCGTAGGGTACGACGAGCATGCCGTACTTCTCGGTCGGCTTCTTCACGTCGGATGCGAGGTAGATCTGGTCGAGGTCGGGGTTCTCGGCGAGGGTGTCGAGAATGGTCTGACGTGCGAGCTCCAGGTCGGCCTTGGTCTCCGCATCCTCTCCGTCTGCCGCTTCAGCGGGAGCGCCCTGGGTGGTGGCGCTGGAAGAGGAGGAGTCGGAGGAGCAGGCTCCCAGACCGGCGCCGAGGGCGACGGCGAGTATTGCGGCGAGGCCGATGCGCAGGATTGATGTCTTCACGAGTGGTGTCCTTTCATGACGGACGGGATCCGTCTGGGTGGTGTGGGGTGGGCTCGTCACCGACGAGCCCACCCCGGGGCTCAATGAGCCATTGGGTCAGTCGGTGATGACTGTTCCATCGAGGTGGAGGCCGAAGCCGTAGTCGTAGGTGTTGCCCTTCGAGTCGGTATAGGGGGTGACGTCCTTGGCGACGTCTTCCTTGTTGGCCTCGACCGTATCCATGTCTGTGGGGAACTGGATCGGCAGACGACCGTTGGACTCGTGCATGCCCAGGGCAATCCGGACGAGCGCCTCATCAGCAGTGCCGAACCCGACGATGATCGCATCGGACTGGGCTTCAAATTCCGCGGGAATCACCGGGTTCTTCGCGCGGATGAGCGTGATAAGTGGAATATCCTTACCGCTCGCCGCGACTGCGGCACTCGCGCGCTGGAGTGCGTCGAGGTCGGCCTCGTTACTCACCTTCGAGGTCTGGCCGTAGTAGGATCGGTTCTCCTTGGCACCATCGGACAGGATGTCGCCGGAGATGGAGGTCTGACGGACATTCGCACCATCGGCGGTGTAGGGGCGGTATTGCAGGGACAGCGGGTACCACGTGCCCTGTTCCTTGTTCCATCCCGAGTTCGAGAAGGAACCGCCGTTGTTGGGCGAGTTGAGGCCGACGAGGACGATGTCCGCAGTGGACAGGTCCGGAGCGGTGTAGGTGAAGGTGCCGTCCTCGTTCTCGGTCACCTCATCGGTGATAACCTCCTTGAAGTATTTCGCTAGAACGTCCTCATCGATGGAGGATCCTTCTGAAATCTCCGCATCGCCGAACAGGCTCGGCCATCCCAGATCGTAGCTGTGGGGGACGTAGACGGTCTTGTCAGAGAAGTCGGCCTTCTCATCAAGGGTGATGACGCCGTCATTCTTCAGCGCGACAATGGAGTTGAGCTGAGCCTCGATACCCGCATCCACCTTCTCCGGCGAACCGACGGTCGCCTCAGAAGCCCCGAGCTCGAGGTAGGGGTTGTCGAACGCATCAGCATTGAACTCCATGGTGAGGACGCGTTGAGCGGACTGGCGCCAACGAGTCTGCGCATCGATGTCATTCACACCGGCCTCGTAGTCAGCCTGCCACATGTCATACGCGGCCAAAACCGGTGCACCGTCATTATTGCCGCCGAACATATCAGTGCCGCCTTTGATAACAGCGTAGTGGCGCTCCTCCTTCGTCAGATCGGCGATGCCCCAGCCGGTCGCGATCCTGACACCAGGATCCGTCGTCGCATTGGTGATCCCCCAGTCGGAGCAGACGACACCGTCGAAGCCGTTCTCGACGCGCAGCTCTGCAAGCTTTCCCACATCGTAGGAGGAGCCCTTGCGATCCGTGTAGACGGGGTTGCCCTCGGCATCGAGTGTGATGGAGTAGGAGGTCATGACCGCCGCCGAGTCGAGTGCCTTCTGGAACACGGACCGATGCTCGGCGGAGTTCCCACCGACCATGACTTCATACTTGCCCGCATTGGTGTGCGATTCGCGGCCGCCCTCGCCCGCGCCGTCACCCGGCCAGTGCTTGATCATCGCATTCACGGACTGGTCGCCCCACCCCGTATTCGCCCCCTCCTCGTCGAAGGTTCCCTGGAAACCATCGACATACGCCTTCGCCATCTCGCCGGCCATGGCGGCGTCCTCGCCGAACGTCCCCGACACGCGCAGCCAGCGCGGCTCCGTCGCCAGGTCGATCTGGGGGGACAGGGCGGTGGAAATGCCAAGGGCCTTGTACTCCGACGACGCCATCCGACCGAACTGAAGAACAGTTTCGGGCGAGAACGTCGCCGCCAAACCAAGCGAACTCGGCCACTTCGAGATACTGCCGGCCTCAGTGAACAGACCCGTATTCGACGCATCAGAACGTGGATCCGAGGAGTAGTTGACAGGGATATACGGAGTCTCGGCCGACGCCAGGGTCTCTACATACGCCTGCATCTCATTGACCCACTGAACATTCTGCTTCGTATCCGACGGGCCGGCATTGAGAACATTGCGCAGGAACGACGTCGACAGATACGTCTTCTGATCATCTGTCAAACCATCGCCGGGAGCACGCTCGTGGGACGAGAACAGCATCAGGCCCGACATCTGCTCCTTCGTCAGGCCAGACACATAATCAGCCGCGCGCTCCGCGGCACTCAGACGCCAGTCCTCAGCAGGATCCAGCTCCCCGTTATCATTGAGGTCCTTGAAGGCGTACGTGTAACCGCCATCTTGAACCTCAACAATCCCCATCCCGCCCTCGACGGAATAGGACAGGGTCTGTCCGCCGTTAGGATTCAGAACCTGAGTGAAGGTCGTTTTCCCATCCGTCTTCTCAGCACTGGTGAAGGACTTGCCGGTGTTCCCACCGGACGCGGTCTGGGTGGCTGAGCACCCCGCAAGCGAAAAAGCAAGCACACCAACGGCGGCCACCGCACTCACACCACGAGAATTCCTCATCGCATTCTCCTCAAAATTGCAGATCAACATCGACATCTGTGCAAGGATCGCGCCGACACACCAACGTGGCCGACCGACACCACCGACACTATTCACTCCCGCACCCCCAGTCCCCCGCGCCAACATGATCTGTCGATTTCAACGGACAAACTGTCACCCCGTTACACGACCGTGACCAACCCGTGTCCGCACCCTCGTCGAGTGCTGCGCTTCATGGTGCACTGCATCCACAATGCGAAAGCTCTACAGTGGAGAGGACGCTGTTTGCACCGACCGATAGAACCCGACCCCTGCAGCGCGCCCAGTGCCTGCCGCCACCGATGGAGCATCAATGTCTGATCCCCGCCTGATCTTCACCGACCTCGACGGAACGCTCATCAGTCATGATCAGACCATTCCCGCATCCGCCCTCAACGCTGTACGAGAGGCTCAAGCGAGGGGCCATCAGGTGTTCATCTGCACCGGACGATCCCTGCCCGAGCTCTACCCGTATCTGTACGACATCGGTTTCAACGGGGTCATCACCGGCGCGGGCGCACATGTCCAGGTGGGCGATGATCTGCTCTGCGATCTGCGGATCGGGGCCGGTGCGATCCAGGAAGTGACACACATTCTCGCTGATCGCGACGGCACGTGGATTTGGCAGGGGCCCGACGCGATACACCCCTGCGACACCTTCGTCGACTACTTCTCCGCGGCGGACAGCGGCTTCGCGAGGGAGTGGAGCATCTACATCCAGTTGATCAGCCCGTTCTTCCGCCCCGGTCTGCCCGATTCGTCATCGAAGTGCACCGCGTACCTCCCCGCCGGATCGGCGCGCTTCGAGGAGATCGAAGAGGCGCTTCCCGCTGGACTCACCATGGTGCGCGGCTCCGTCGACAATGGGATCGACCTCAATATCGAGATCACTAGGGCAGACGCAACGAAGGGGACCGCGCTGCGCCTCATCACCGATCACCTAGGCTTCGACATCGAACAGACGATCGCCCTTGGAGATTCCGACAATGATATCGAGGCGTTGAAAGTCGCAGGAGTGGGCGTTGCGATGGGGAATGCGACACCGGGCGTGAAAGCTGCGTCGGATATGGTGACCGCCCCG
Source organism: Actinomyces mediterranea (assembly GCF_900155595.1). Lineage (GTDB taxonomy): Bacteria > Actinomycetota > Actinomycetes > Actinomycetales > Actinomycetaceae > Pauljensenia > Pauljensenia mediterranea. The sequence goes on along the minus strand of NZ_FTPB01000004.1, from coordinate 217,870 downwards.
ATCACGCAGAACGGCTTCGCAATGGCGCTCCGCGAACTCGGCCTGGTCCGGCTGACGCCGCCCTCCGCCGCTATCCGATCCGGGCGCCCCGTTGCCGCGAGTTCTCCCATATCGCGGAATGCACCGTGTCCTACTTCACGGCATGAAAGCGAATAGGCAGGTTAGGCGTTATCCTTGAATGTGACGCACATCCTACTGCGGCGGTCTTTTAGGAGGATCCGATGAACCAGGCAGAATCCATTCTTGAGGCGCTTGGCGGGTGGGACAACATCACCGCCCTCGAAGCATGCATCACCCGAATCCGTGTCGATGTCACTGATAGTGACGCCGTTGATGAGGCGGCACTGCGGCAGGCGGGCGCCTTTGGCGTGATCGTCGTGTCCAACACCGTCCAAGTCGTCATGGGCCCGGAAACGGAGAGCATCGTCGATGCCATTGAGGCGCTGAAGTGCCCCTGACGCTTCACGCGCCGATCGATGGGACGCTCATCGCACTGAGCGATGTCCCCGATCCAGTCTTCGCCGAAGAACTCGTCGGCCCCGGGCTCGCACTCGCCCCCGCCGACGATGCCACCCGCCTCGATGTGTGTGCGCCGGTGGGCGGCTCCATCGTCACCATCCATCCCCATGCCTTCGTCCTGCACTCCGAGGAGTCCATTCCGCTCCTCGTCCACCTGGGCATCGACACGGTGGAATTGAAGGGGGCGGGATTCACCCGTTACGCGGACAAGTCCGCTCCGGTCAAAGCCTGCGATCCGCTCATCGGCTGGGACCTGGGCCCCGCGCGCGCCAGTGATCACTCCGTCGTCGTACCAATCATCGTCCTCATCCCCGCGGGTGTGTCGATCCGCATGCTTGAGGACCTGGGAACCACCGTGAAGGCCCGCACCCCCATTGCTGAAATCATCATTACCGATGACTCCGGAGGACCCGCGCTCTGACGCGGACTGGGGATCCGCCGCAGCGACAGGCGGGTACAGACTCAATCACGCATCTGCGCGTCAATACGGGAGAAAAGCGACATGAGACGCTCATTGGTCGGCAGATCCTCTATGAGGACCTCCTCGCCATCCGAGTCGCACAGCGGTACGCGCCAGTTCGGATACTCCTGGTCGGTCCCCGGCAAATTTTGCGGGCGCCTATCCCCCACCGCGTCGACGAGTGAGGCGACTACCAGTTGGGATGGCGTTTTGGCAACGTATTCGTGAAACGCCTCGATGAGTTCGCGCTCGCTCGGCTCCGGGGAAGAGACGAGGCCGTATTCACGCAGACGCGCCGTCATCTGCTCCAGTTCCAACCGGTCCTGAGCGCGAACATCGGCGACGTCCTCGACGAGCAGTCCGAGTTCAGCGCGCAATGTCGTCTGAATGCCGGCGAGGTATCCGGCCGTGGGCGGCAGGTCGTGCGTGTTGACTGCGGCGAGGCAGGCGCGCCGGTAGTTCCCCGGATGAAGCGGCCAACCGCCAGAGTCTTTTTCGAACCACAGGATCGATGTTCCGAGGATGCCGCGGTCGCGCAGATAGTCGCGGACCCAGGGCTCGACCGTACCGAGATCCTCACCGATAACAACGGCGCCCGCGCGCTGTGCCTCCAAGAGGACAACGCCGACCATCGCCTCATGGTCGTAATAGACGTAGGTGCCATTGCGCGCCCCCATCCCCGAGGGGATCCACCACAGACGGAACAGTCCGAGGATGTGGTCAATGCGGATTGCCCCGGAGTTGGTCAGGGCTGCGCGAACCATTTCGCGAATCGGCGCATACCCCGATTCGGCGAGCGCCCTCGGCGACCACGGCGGCTCCGACCAATCCTGTCCCTGCTGCGAATACATGTCCGGAGGTGCCCCGACCGTCATGCGGGGGGCGAAGACATCGCGATTCGTCCACGTCTCGGATCCCCTCGAGTGGACTCCGACGGCGAGGTCCGCCATGATGCCGATGTCCATACCCACCGCCTTGGAGATCCTGTGGACGCGCCTCATCTGCTCGGAGGCGATCCACTGGCACCACTGCCAGAACTCGATGCGATCCGCCAATTCGAGCCGCATACGGTCAGCAGTCGGCTTCGTGAGCGTCGCGAATTCCTCGGGGAAGATAATGCTCTCATTCACTTCTGCGAGGGCGCACCACAGCGCGAAGTTACGCAGATCATCACCGCCCATGTCCATGAAGTGATGGAACTGAGATTCCCTGTGGTAGCAGCGCGGCAGGGCGAAGATGAGTTCGAGGGCCTTGCGCTTCGCCTCCCACGTCCGATCACGATCGACGAGGGTCTCGGCATGCGGCGCCGCCGCGGCGAGGCGCAGTTCTTCGACAGCGCGCTGAGTTTCGGCGGGTGCGCTCGAGAATTCGGTAATCGCCTCCGGCCTGATGTACACGGGATTGATCCAGCGCCGGGAGACCGGCAAGTACGGCGAGTTCTCCATCGGTGCGACCGGAGAGGACGCATGGATCGGATTGATGAGGAGGAAGTCCGCTCCCTTATCGGCGCAGATAGCCGCGAGATTCGCGAGGTCCTCGGCGTCTCCGATACCCCAGGAGGACTGCGAGCGGGTGGAGTACAACTGCACGGCGACGCCCCATCGGCGCTTGGAATCGCTGAGCGGGGTGTTCGTCAGAGTATCGGGGACAACGATCAGTGTCGTTGAGTGGACGAAGCCGCCTTCGAGGGTCGCGACAACGCGGTGATAGCCGAGAGGCAGGTGCGCAGGGATTTCAAAGGTCGCACGGCCGATCCACTTTCCGTCGATATTGCGCGCGGGATCCCAGTTCTCGAGTTGAGGGCATTCGCCGGTGGTGCCATCTTCAAGAATCCACGTGACGCGCACCCAGGACCCGTCGGGCACATGGACCGGGAAGTCGCGACGACTCCCCTCGCGCGCGATGAGCGTCGCGGGGAGTGTGCGGCGCCAGATTCGATCCTCGGTCACGCGCAGGGCGTTATCAACATCGGCGACGGTGGCGTCCTGGGTGACGGGAAGGCCGAGCGATTCGAGGACGGCGAGCAGTGAACGCGCCCCGACATCCTTCTTATTGCCGTACCAGTCCCACAGGAATGTTCCCACTCCGTTGCGGTCCGCGAGGAGGCGCAACTTATCCAGATCATCAGCTGCGGGGGCACTCGAATCCACGAATCCTGCTCCTTCGATTGATTTCGTGTTGATCTCCCATCTTAGGAGCGAAGAGAAGAAGATGACATTGAGATGTCCGTGCAGTTCGTCACGTCATCACTCCTCAATGGTGCGTCTTTCACGGCTCGTCCCCGCCGATGATCTCCTTCATCTTGCCCGCGATCTCATCGGAATCCGCGCCTGCGATGATTTGGACGACCGGACCTGAGCGAAGGACGGCAAGGACGCAGGGAATGCGCAGATCGTCCTCGCGAACGGGGAGCTGGCTGACAACCTCGACGCGGATTCGCAGCGAGCACGGCTCGATGCCGACGATATTGTCACCGCCCCCGAGCGCCTCTACGAGCGCGCGAGCCGCATCCATCACGAATCCCCTTCCCGTCTCATGCGATCCGGGCCACAGTCTAACGATGACAGACGTGCCGGGCAACGCATGCCACGACGATTCCAACGCGGTGGTGAACAATAGTGGCATGACCGCTCCCGTATCCGTCCCCCTGATTTCCACTGAGCCTGTGGCATCAGTCCTGCGCATCCTGTGCCTTGAAGATGCGGGCGATGATATCTTCGTCGGTCATTCCCTTCCCCAGGTCCGCAGGGTCTACGGCGGCCAAGTCATCGCCCAAGCCCTCCTCGCGGCAGCGGCGACGATGGAGGACACCGCCGCGACCCACGAGCGCCTCCCCCACTCCTTCCACGCATACTTCCTGCGCGGAGGAGACCCAGAGCTCCCCTTCGTCCTCCAAGTCGAGAGGATCCGCGACGGACGCTCATTCTCCTCCAGGCGCGTCATCTGCAGTCAGGAGGGCAAGGAAATCCTCGCACTCCTCGCGTCCTATCAGGGGCCCGAGGGCGGTCTCGCCTTCGCTCCGCAAGCCCCGAGCATCGTCCAACCCGAAGATCTCGACTCCGCACTCGAGATCTTCCGCGCCATGGATCACCCCGTCGGCCGTTTCCTCGGCAAGACGACCGCCTTCGATGTCCGCCACGTCCAGCAATCGCTGTATACGAGTCCCGACCCATCGAGGGGGAACCGACAGCAGTTGTGGATGAAGCCCCGGGCCGATGTGCCCCGAGAGGCGAGCCAAGACGTCCACCGAGCGCTCCTCGCCTACATCATCGACCAGGTGATGTTTGAACCCGCGATGAGGGTCACCGGCCTGTCGTGGATGACACCTGGAATGTCAGCTGCATCCCTCGACCACGCCATGTGGTTCCATCGCGATGTCGACATCAACGAATGGCTGCTCTTCGACGGCGAATGTACGAACGTCAACAATGGGAGGACGCTCGCGAGGACGAGGGTCTTCACCCGATCCGGTTCGCTCGTCGCTGAAGCGGAGCAACAGGGGATGCTGCGTATTCCCGGTCAGGGCCAGCACGGCTCAGGACGCTGGGGATTCGGAGTCGATCCGGGGACTGGAGAACTGCGCGTCTCACCCGCATAACCGCAGATGCCGACAGGGCGGCCGACATGCTGTCGGCCGCCCTACGGCGCGCTTCCATCACCTCGCGCTCGAACCGCACGCGCTTCGGCGACTCGGTTCAGTCGCGCGTATTCGGGACCACGCCCTACGGCGCGCTTCCATCACCTCGCGCTCGAACCGCACGCGCTTCGGCGACTCGGTTCAGTCGCGCGTGAGCTTTCGGTGGGTGACTCGGTGGGGGGTGGCGGCGTCGGCGCCGAGTCGCTCGATCTTGTTCTTCTCATAAGACTCGAAGTTGCCCTCGAACCAGTACCACTTCGCAGGATCCTCCTCGGTGCCCTCCCACGCGAGAATGTGCGTGGCGACGCGATCGAGGAACCACCGATCATGGGTGATCACGACGGCGCATCCGGGGAACTGAAGCAGAGCATTCTCCAGGGAGCCGAGCGTCTCGACATCCAAGTCGTTCGTCGGCTCATCGAGGAGCAGCAGATTGCCGCCCTGCTTGAGGGTCAGGGCCAGGTTGAGACGGTTGCGCTCGCCGCCGGACAGGACGCCCGCGGGCTTTTGTTGATCCGGGCCCTTGAAACCGAAAGCGGACACATAGGCGCGCGACGGCATCTCCACATTGCCGACCTGAATGAAGTCCAGTCCATCGGAGACGACCTCCCACAGGGACTTATCCGGGTCGATGCCCACACGATTCTGATCGACGTAAGAGATCTTCACCGTCTCACCGATAGTGAGCTCGCCCTCGTCAAGGGAGTCAAGGCCGACGATCGTCTTGAACAGGGTCGTCTTGCCGACGCCATTGGGACCGATGATGCCGACAATGCCGTTGCGAGGCAGCGAGAAGGACAGGCCATTGATGAGGGGACGATCCCCGAAGCCCTTCTTGAGTCCCGATGCTTCGAGGACCACGGACCCCAGGCGCGGGCCCGGCGGGATCTGGATCTCTTCGAAATCGAGCTTGCGCGTGCGCTCCGCCTCAGCGGCCATCTCCTCGTAACGCTCGAGACGGGCCTTCGACTTGGCCTGACGGCCCTTCGGATTCGACCGGACCCATTCGAGCTCTTCCTTGAGGCGCTTGGCGAGCTTGGCGTCCTTGTGCCCCTGGACCTCGAGGCGCTTCTCCTTCGTCTCGAGATAGGTCGAGTAATTGCCCTCGTAGGGGTACAGATGCCCGCGGTCAACTTCGGCGATCCAGCCGGCGACGTGATCGAGGAAGTAGCGGTCGTGGGTAACGGCGATGACGGCGCCCGGGTAGGTCGACAGGTGCTTCTCCAGCCACAGGACGGACTCGGCGTCCAAGTGGTTCGTGGGCTCGTCGAGCAGGAGCAAGTCCGGGGCCTCGATGAGCAGGCGGCACAGTGCGACCCGGCGACGCTCGCCGCCGGAGAGAACGCTGACCGACTGGTCGGCGGGAGGGCAGCGCAGAGCATCCATCGCCTGCTCCAGCTGGGAATCGATGTCCCAGGCGTTCGCGGCGTCGAGGGCATCTTGTAGTGTGCCCATCTCATCCATGAGGGAATCGAAATCGGCGTCCGGATTCGCCATCTCCTCAGAGATCTCATTGAAGCGCGCGAGCTTGGAAAAGATTTCGGCCGCACCGAGGCGCACATTCTCAATGACGGTGAGCGACTCGTCGAGCATAGGCTCCTGCTCGAGGATGCCGACGGTGTATCCGGGGGTCAGACGCGCTTCGCCGTTGCTCGGCTCATCCAAACCGGCCATGATCTTCAGGATCGACGACTTGCCGGCGCCATTGGGGCCGACCATGCCGATCTTGGCGCCCGGGAAGAATGACATGCTGACGTCATCGAGGATCACCTTGTCCCCATGCGCTTTACGAGCCTTGATCATCTGGTAGATGTACTCAGCCACTGTTCTCCATCCAACGTATGCGGGTGCGACATCCGTTGCCGCCCAGTGACTCCATGCTAGGCCACGCCCCCACCATTCGGCGCACCGCGCTAAGGCGCAGCGGCGTGGGCGTGGCCACGTTGAATGCCTCCGTCGGACTCAATAAGCGAATGCGAGCGGTCGGGCCTCGCTCAATGCTGCTGCGGCCGCGTCGCCCTCGTTATCTGATTCGCTCACGAGCGGTCCCTCGTCCCGCTCGTGGGCGATGGGCGCTCGATGAGAGGACTGCGAGCGCTCCTCGTCACTAACCACTTCGAGTCCCGAGTAGACGGCGGGGGCAGCGTCGCAGCCCGCCTCGGTGCCCGCCTGGGGCTCAGACTCCTCCGCATCAGCGGTCGGCACCTGGTCGGCGCCCTCGTCGTCCGTCGCCTGCTCTGCATCATTGGGCGGAACGCTCCATTGATCGGGGGCCTGTTGTCCCTGCGGACGGCGGACCTTCGTGAAGGTCGAGCGCCCGAGAGTGAGGTCGTGGCCGATGGACTGCGCGGTCACAACGAGTTCCACATGCTGTTTTCCTCCGCGGTCGACCCATTGGTCCAGCGTCGAACGGCCCACCACAATAACGGGCTCTCCCTTGATGATGGAGCGAATGGCATTCTCAGCGAGCCGGTCCCACGCGCGGATCGTGTACCAACGGGTGCGCCCCTCAGTGAGGACCCCGTCATTCGAAACGAACCACTGGTTGACGGCGAGTCGGAATCGGATGGCGAAGTGGCCGCCGGCGGTCTTCGTCGTGGAAATGTCGGAACCGACATTGCCGCGCAGCGTGATGGTCGTGTCGTTCATTGGGTCCTCCGGGAAGTGTCCGAATCGTGTCGATACGGCCACTCTTGTCCGCCGAACGATGGCGGTCCACCGCGCCTGCGCCCCCTTGTGGATGGTGTCGCCCATTGAGGCTCCCTGTGAATGCACGCGCGTTGTGCATGCAGCGACCCGCGCTTGGGGCGGTGTCAAGCGTCGGTGGTAATGCCCAGCGCCAGTGCCTCCGCGGCGGCCTTCTTCGCCTGAGCCGCAGTGACGGGCTCAGTTGGGAAGAGGACGCGGCGGTAGTACTCGAGTTCTTGAATGGACTCGCGGATATCCGCGAGCGCCCGGTGCCCGCCGTGCTTGACCGGGGCGCCGTCGAATGCCTTGCGATGCCACCGCTTGGCGAGCTCCTTGATGGAGGAGACATCGACGACGCGATAGTGAAGGTGGTCGATGACGCTGGGCATATAGGCTTCGAGGAACATCTTGTCGGTGCCGATAGAGTTCCCGGCGAGCAGGGCGTCTCCTTTGGTGGGCACGAATTTGGTGATGTAGTCGAGGACCCGCGTCGTCGCCTCTTCGAGAGGCAGACCATCCGTGAGGTCATTGAGGAGGCCCGATGTGGTGTGCATATTGCGCACGAAGTCGTTCATATGGTCGAGTGCGGACTGTGGAGGTGTGATGAGGATGTCAATACCGGGGTCGACAATGGTGAGGTCTGCGTCCGTGATGACGACGGCGACCTCTACGAGGGCGTCCTCGACCACGTCGAGGCCGGTCATTTCGCAGTCCATCCACACGAGTGGGTCTTTGAGTTTCTTAGTCACGGCACCCATCTTAGGGCGTCGGATCGGCGCGTCGTCCGGCGGGCACCCCGTCGCCCTGTGATCATGGCGGAGCGCGGGGACGTCCTCGTCGATAGACTGCACATCTGTGAATGCGCGGACAGGACCGCTCTCATCCGCGTGATACCTTACCGCCAACGCGAAGGAGATAGCCATGAGCGACAGCATCCGAGCGGGCGCCACTCCTGCGGACGTCGAGAAGGCTGCGAAGGTTCTGCGCGGGGTCGTTCGCAGCACTCCCCTGTCCCGCTCGGAGCGTCTCAGCGACGAGGCAGGAGTGCCGGTGCTGCTCAAGCGCGAGGACACTCAGAAGTGCCGCTCCTTCAAGGTCCGCGGCGCCTATGCGCGGATGAGCGTGCTGTCGCCCGCTGAACGCGAGCGCGGCGTGGTGTGCGCTTCGGCGGGTAATCACGCTCAGGGAGTCGCTTATGCGTGCGCGCACCTGGGCGTTCACGGCACCATTTATCTTCCGAGTAACACCCCGTCGCAGAAGCGGAAGCGGATCAGGGTCATCGGCGGCGACTGGGTGGAGCAGGTCATTGTCGATGGGACCTTCGACAAGGCGAATGCACTCGCCCAGGAGGCGGCGCGGGTAACGGGCCGCATCTACGTCCACCCCTATGACGATGCGACGACGATCGCCGGACAGGGGACGATCGGAGTCGAACTCGTCGATCAGATGCCCGATGATACGGCGGCCGTTCTCGTTCCGGTCGGGGGCGGCGGTCTGATTGCGGGGATTGCGACATGGCTGCATGCGGTGCGCCCGGGGGTGGCGGTCATCGGCGTAGAGCCCGAGGGTGCCCCGTCGATGCGCGCGGCTCTTGACGCGGGGATGCCGGTAGACCTCGATCGTGTCGATCCTTTCGTCGATGGCACTGCTGTGGGGCGGGCCGGTTCACTCGCCTTCGATGCTGCGATGGCCTACGTCGATGATGTCGTCGTCGTCCCGGAGGGGGCGGTATGCACGGAAATGCTCGAGCTCTATCAATCTGACGGCGTCATCGCCGAGCCCGCTGGCGCTTTGGCGTCGACGGCGGTCCACACTCTTCTCGCCTCCCCCGAGCAGCGCCGTGCCCTTCTGGGCCGCGAGGACGGCGCGATCGTGACAGTCGTGTCGGGAGGCAATAACGACCTCACGCGCTACGCGGAAGTCATGGAGCGCTCGCTTCGCCACGAGGGGTTGCGCCACTACTTCCTCGTCACCTTCCCGCAGCAGCCGGGTGCGCTGCGCATGTTCCTCGAGGATGTGCTCGGCCCCGCCGATGACATCGTTCACTTCGAATACACGAAGAAGAACAACCGGGAGTCCGGGCCGGCACTCGTCGGAATCGATATCGTAGCGAAGGAGGACATCACGGGGCTGAGGCGCCGTATGGAGGACTCGCCGCTGCATGTCGAGGAGCTTCAGGCTGATTCAGAGATCTTCCGCTTCATGATCTGAGGGCACTCCGCTCGCGCTGCTGATTCAGTGGAAAAGTACTGCTCAGCGGTCATCCAAATGCACCACTCGGCACGTGGTAGATCATGCGTGACTGGTTGCCTTTGATAGCGCGGGTTCGCACCCGGGAGTCAGGCGGCGAGGGCGTGGGCGCGCGTCGCGTTGACTCGAACGCCGGGAGCCGTATTGAAACGATATCCTTCGCCGCGGATCGTCGTGATGAGGTCGGCTGCCGAGTCCAGCTTCTTGCGCAGTCGACGGATGTGGGCATCAACGGTGCGCGACTGCGCGTTGAGTTCGGATCCGCTCCACACGGTGGTGAAGAGCTCGTCGCGCGTAACGGCGCGGTCGGCATTGAGGACGAGGTGCGCGAGGAGTTCGTACTCCTTGCCGCACAGCTCGATGCGGTTGCCCTTGACGACGACGTGTCCGCGGTCGATGTCGATGTCGACGTGGGCGGATGCAAGGCGCAGACCGGCGAGGATATCGAGGAATTCCTCGAAGGTGGTCTGCGGCGCTTCGTCGATGTTACGAACGGAGGACGAGGTGGGGGCATTGACGAGAGTCATGGTTGTATCCGATTTCTTCGGTGCCGCTCGCCCGCTCCACTTCAGATGTGGGTCCGTCGGGGCTTGATGAGTGGCGGCAGTGATTGACAGGGGGATGGTCAATCACATACACATTCGCCCGCGCATGTCGGCGCGCAGCATGAAGCGCTGGCCGAGCATCTCGCAAGCAAAGTTCGTCATGGCACACAGCGTGCCAGGAGCGACGGCGCCGGTCAAACGACGTCCCAGATCCCGGACTCATGTCACACGGGGGCGCTCGCCATCCCTTCGACGTTCGACGCAGTACGCCACTCGAGATGAATCGAGCCCGAAGCGTGCATCTGACACGGTGTCAGGATGTCTGATGGACTCATGGACAATGACAACCAACTGTTGCACATCGGATTGTTCTCCAGACTGACGGCGATCAGCGTGAGGATGCTCCGTCACTATCAGGAACGACGGGTGTTGGAGCCTGCCCGCATCGATCCTTTCACCGGCCACCGCTACTATTCACCGACCCAGCTCACCGACGCCCACTGGATCGTGAGGCTTCGCGATGCCGGACTCGGGGTCAATGAGATCGCTCAAGTCATGGCGAATCGTGAGGATCCCGAGCGCCTGCGCCTCATCCTGTCGGCTCATGGGGAGCGCCTTGAGTCCGATTTTGCTCGCCTGGAGTCCAGACGACACGTATTCCAGCAGATCAACACCTACCTTCAGGAGTCCACCATGGATATCGACGTCCGCCAGATTCACATGCCCGAAATGATCGTCGCTTCATTGCGCAGAGTCCTCGCATCCTACGGCGACGAGGGCGTCCTATGGCAGGAGATCGGCCCGCTCATGGCTGCGAGCGGCGTCGGCATGCCCGACCATGGAGAGGGCATAGGAGTATCGGGAATCCGATGTCGATGTCGATGTCGAAGTATGGCTCCAGGTTCCGTCCTCGTTCACGCCCGTCGCTCCCCTCGAGTGCCGCATCATTCCCCCGTGCGAGGTCGTAGTCGCAACGCTGCAGGGCAGTTACGAGGGCATGCCCGAAGTCACCGCCGCAGTGGGCACCCACATCGCGGCGAATGGCTTGAGCGTCGGCCCGATGTTCAACATCTACCGGGTGAGCCCGGCACAGAACCCCGATCCGTCGACATGGGTGACCGACGTCTGCTTCCCCATAATCGACTCATGAACCTCCTGTCCTATCGCAACGCACACAGTTTCCCTCATCCATCGAGGCTGCGCGTTTTCGCCGAGTCTGTGACCTACAACACCCCCATTGATTACGCCGCTTCGGGTCAACCAGTCGCTGGGATGCCGCCCCTGCACTGCACATGCCGTCCTCCCCACCGCTTCACCGCCTCGAAGGCTCGTCAGTTCAATCGACGGTGCCGCTCAGTCGACCGTGCCACGCGCATATCGACCCGGAACGCCCCACCACTCAGCACACCCATAATTAAATTCCGCTAACCGCTCTTTACGAAGGCTGCCCTTAGCTGTTATGAATAGGATGGATTTTCATCAGTTCGTCGCATCGAAGGAGCGCCATGTCCGATATTGCAGACCAGATCCGCACCTCGAAGCGCACAGGATTGCGTGACTCGGCACTGGGAACGCGGAACCTCATGACTATTGCCGCACTCAGCGTCGTCGGCGCACTCTTCGTAGTCCCGCTGTCGATCCTCACCCCCGTCTTCGCGACCACCCCCAAGGCGATCCTTATCATGTGCGCCACCATGGGTGCCTGGTACATCGCCTACCTCCTACCGGGACTCTTCGTCCCCAAGCCGGGGGCATTCCTCATCGCGGGTCTTCTCATCGGCATTATCTCCACCTTCACAACGCCGCTGGGTCCCAGCGCCATCATCGGCAATCTCATCGGCGCCGCCCTCCTCGAGATCCCCCTCGCCCTATTCCTGTACAAGAAGTGGACATGGTGGAGTTACGGACTCGGTGCAACCGTATTCGCCGGCTTCAACTCCGCCATGTACGGTGTTGCCTACTCCGTCTCCCAGAACCGAAGCGAGTACATCCTCGGCATCGTCTTCGCGATCATCTCCTGCTATGCGACACTCGCACTGTGCATCCTCTTGCGCCGCTCCCTCATACGCTCCGGCGTCGGAGTGGCCAGGTGATCCAGAATCACCCGAAGGGAAAAAACGTCCGCGCGGGGGACAATGCCCGATCGAAGGGCGGAGCACGCACCGCGCAGGCGGGTGCCGACCATCCGATTGCCCGCTTACGCGGCGTGCGAGTCCACTATCACGCCACCGGCGCGTGGACGCCTGCAACGCCCGTCGACCTGGATCTTCTCAAGGGCTCACAGACTGTTCTCATCGGCCCGTCCGGATGCGGCAAATCGACGCTCACACTCACTCTCAACGGCCTCGTCCCCCACTCGATCCCCTCCGACTATTCGGGGTCCATTCTCGTCGCGGGAACCGAGGTCGCCGATGCGGATATCGCTCCGCTCGCCCAGCGCGTCGGCCTCGTCATGCAGGATCCGGACTCTCAGATCGTGACGCGCAGCGTTTGGGACGAAGTCTGTTACGCCCTCGAGAATCTCTGCATCGATCGGAAGGAAATCGATGAGCGCGCCGCCGACGCGCTGCGATTACTCGGCATTGACGACCTCGCTGCGCGCGACCCATGGACCCTGTCCGGCGGTCAGCGCCAACGGGTTGTCCTGGCAGGAGCGCTCGCCGTGCGCCCCAGCCTCCTCATTCTCGATGAGCCGACGGCGAACCTCGATCCGACGGCCGCCAGGGACTTCCACGAAGCACTCACACGCATCACCGATGAGGCGATGACGCTGCTCGTCATCGAACATAATCTCGACTATCTTGCACATCGCATCGACCGGGTCGTCGCACTCGACGCGACGGGCTCTATCATCGCCGACGGCTCACCCCGACAGGTCTTCTCCGAATACGCGGATGCCCTCGTTGAGGCGGGAATCCGCATCCCGGTGTCTGTCCGACTCGGTCAGCGCCTCGGTTCCGCTCCTCCTCCCCTCACCCCCGATGAGACGACGGCCCTGCTCGCACGGCTCGCACCATCCTTACCCGCACCGACAGCCGGGGACGCCTCCCTCACCGGAGGGCCGCCGTCGCGCGCGGATTCACTGCCCGCAGCGCTCGAGGCCGACAAACTGTGCGTCGATCGTTCGAAGAGGCCGGTCCTGCGCGGCGTCGATCTGTCGCTGTTCTCAGGGGAGATGGTCGCCCTGCTCGGGGTGAATGGAGCGGGCAAGTCTACTCTGCTGCGAACGCTTGTCGGACTGGAGGCCCCTCGATCCGGAACGATCAGGGTGAACGGACGGGCGGCGACCGGTTGGCTCATGAGGCGACGTATCCGCTCGGCGTGCACGCTGGTCACTCAGAACCCCGAGCACCAGTTCGTCACGGCGAGCGTGCGCGACGAGCTCGCCCACTCGATGCGACTGGCACGCTACCCCGCTCCGGACGTCTCAGCGACGGTCGAACGTCTGCTCGTCGACTATGGCCTGGAAGCATTCGCCGACCACAATCCCTTCACCCTGTCAGGAGGGCAGAAGCGCCGCCTCAGCGTCGCGGCGGCACTCACGATTCCCCGCGACGCGGTTCTCCTCGACGAACCGACCTTCGGACAGGACGAGAGCAGCGTCATCGCCCTCATGGAGCATATACGGGCCTTCGCGGATCGGGGCGGCGCCGTTCTCTTCGCGACCCACGATCTCGATGTGGCGGCTGCACACGCCGATCGGGTCGTCGTCCTCGACGCGGGATCCGTCATCGCAGACGGGCCCGCACGCGCCGTCTTATCCGATAACGCTCTTCTCGAGCGGGCGGGTCTGGTACCGACACCCCTGGCCATCATCGCAGCGAGGGCGCGCGAGGCCGACGCACGCATTCCGCAGTGGATCTCATGGGCCGATGTCCCCGTCATGAGTGGAGTCCATCAATGACTATTCCCCTTCCGCCGCCGCCCCCGATTCAGCCGGGTTTATCGGGCAGGCTCCGCTTCGATCCCCTCGCGCCCCTCATCGCCGTACTTCCGTTCATCGCGATCGTGGGGCTGTCGCTGTCGTGGCATCCCGCTGTACTCGTGTGTGCGGTGGCGGCGGTGCTGCTCATCATCATTCAGCCACGCCGCGGCTCCATCAGTGTCCTCGCCGTCGCTGTTTTCCTGTCCGTGCTCACGTTCGGCTTCGCCTCCTCGACACCTGGGGCGCCCGTCTTCGACGAGGCCGCCCCGCTCGCCCGACTGCCGTTATTCGAGTCTGATCAGTGGAATACGGCGCTCAACATCACTTCCCGTATCGGAGCGATCCTCATGCTGCTGCTCGTAGCGGGGCTATTGTCGGACCCGGAGGACACGGTGAGGGCCTTTGTCATCCATCTCGCGATGCCGAATCGAATCGATCAGGCAGGCATCGCCGCCCTCGGATTCGTCCACGCGCTGCGAAGAGAACAGCGTTCGATCCTCGAAGCACATATGTTGCGCGGTTCCAGCCTCGACATGCCGATCCTCGAATGGCCCATTCGGTGGATGCGTTCCATGCTCCCCCTCGTTGCAGCTGCCGTCCGCCACGCCGAGAGGGTATCGATGTCGATGGACGCGCGCGGTTTCGGAGCATTCAACACGCGGACCGAGTCCACAGACTTCTCATGGCGGCGTCGCGACACGGCGCTGCTGGTCGCCGCCTTCATCGTCGCCGCACTCCTCATCCACTCCATCTGGGACAGTGGCTTCGCCCTGACCCCCAATCGTTCGTGAGCACCATGAAACCGACTATTACACTGTCCACGCTACTCAGACCCGTCTATCCGGCGCTCCTGATGGTCTTCGCCTGCGGGGTCGCTTCAGCGGGATTCATGCTCCTGTCGCCGATCGCCGTGACGAGGCTCGCCGCCGGAGCCCTTGATCGGAGTCTCACCGCGCCCCAGACGTGGTTCTGGCTCGCGATGATCCTCGTTGGTTTCGCAGCCGCCCACCTCCTCGGGACGGGCTCAACCGGATACGCACATATCGTTGAACACCGATTCCGCCACGACTTACGAGAGCGCATCGCCCGCCACGTATCCCGCCTGCCGCTGGGGTGGTTCGTCTCAGAGTCCTCCGGCCGTGTCCGCACCATCATCGCGCAGGACGTGACGAAGATCCACACGATCATCGCGCATCTCGGTACCGACCTCGGCACTGCCATCGGCACGCTGCTCCTCGGCTCCATCTACCTCTTCATCTTGTCGTGGCCCTATGCCCTCGTCATCGTCGGATGGGTGTGCCTCTCCCTCGTGGCTTTCATCGTCGCGATGATGTTCAATCCGGCGTCCGGGATCGACGAATTCACCGAAGCGGAGAAGGACCTCGCCTCGTCCACGGTCGAAATGGTCGACGGCATCGCCACAGTCAAGGCCTTCGGCACGTCCGGCAGTCTCTTCCAACGCTTCTCTAACGCCCTCGACCGGTACACGACCGCCTCCTACGAGTGGATGAAGGGACCGGGCAGGCCAATGGCGATCCTCATGGTCCTCATCTCCCCCGCCGGGATGCTCGCCCCCGTCATCCTCGGTGGTTGGCTCCTCGCATCCCTCGGAGTCATCGAACCGATCCTCATCGTCCCCTTCCTCCTCGTCGGCATCGCACTGCCCTCCGGACTCGACAACGTGGTCCCCCTCGCCCATCTCATCAGTCAGGGACAGGATGCAGCGACCAGAATCGGCGTCCTCCTCTCACAAGACGTGCTCCCCGAGAACAGCGCCCCCGCACTCCTCGATCCCAGTGCGCCCGCCGATATCGTCTTCGAGGACGTCTCCTTCCACTACCACGAGGACGGGCCCGATGCGCTCAGCCGCATCTCAGTATCGTTCCCCGCCGGTTCGGTCACCGCTGTCGTCGGACCCTCAGGCTCAGGCAAATCGACTCTCGTCAAGCTCATCGCCCGCTTCTGGGATGTGAGCGAGGGGAGGATCCTCTTGTCCGGCGTTCCCATCCGCGACCTATCGACGTCGGACCTGCTCTCACAGCTCGCCATTATCCTTCAAGACGGCGGGCTTCTCACCGATACCGTCGCCGAGAATATCCGCCTCGGCAAACCCGGGGCCACCGATGCAGAAATCGTCGAGGCGGCCAAGTCAGCGCGCATCCACGACCGCATCATGGAACTGCCCGATGGTTACGACTCCGTCATCGGCACCGAAGGCGCCTGCTTCTCCGGCGGTGAGGCCCAGCGCATCGCACTTGCGCGCGCATTCCTCGCCGATTCGAGGGTTCTCCTCCTCGACGAGGCGACCGCTCAAGCCGATCCTCATTCCGAACGGCGCATACAAGAGGCCCTCGGAGCCCTCTCCAACGGTCGAACCACAATCGTCATCGCACACCGACTCGCCACTATCGTCGACGCCGACCAGATCCTGGTACTCGATTCCGGGCGGATCAGTGAAACCGGCACCCACGCCGAGCTCTTGGCACGCAGAGGCACCTACGCCCGACTCTGGGAGGCGCAACAATGATCAAGACCCTCTTCTCACTCATCGATAATCCCGGGCCGATGAGAACGATCATCACCGCGCACACGCTCTCCGGAGTCTTCCAGGGCGCCGCACTCGCCCTCCTCGTCCCATTCCTCTCATCCTTCCTCACAACGGGCAGTACCGATCCGCTATGGCTCGCCACCGTCCTCATCGCCGTGGCGGCAGCAATGATCCTGTCGATGATCGGCTCGATCATCGCTTTCCGCGTCGCCGCATTCGACGTGTGCGGCTCTCTCATCCGCACGGTGGGCTCGCGCGTCCAAGAGCTGCCGCTGGGATGGTTCGATGCGACGACGACGGGCAGGGTGGCGACGGCGACCTCGACGAGTATCTCCACCCTGTCCCATCTGCCGTCCATCGTCATCCCAAAACTCGCATCCATGGGCGGCTCCGCCGTGACCATCGCTGTGGCTGCCCTCCTCTACGACTGGAGAATGGCAGCCGCGATGGCTCTCTCGATCCCCATCTGCATCGTCGCCCTGAGGATGCTGCGGCGCACCGTCGTGCGCGCACACATCGCCGAAGAGGAGACGATGCAGACGCTCAGCTCGAGGATCCTCGAATTCGCCAGACTCCAGCCAGTCCTGCGGGCGACTGATTCCCTTCAGGGCGGCTGGGAGCCGCTGAGCAGTGCACTCGACCACGAGCACGAGACGACGACTCGAGCAGAATTGTCGAAGGGCCCGGCTGCTTCCCTCTTCCATGCGGGCGTCGAAGGCGGACTCATCCTCGCGCTCGGCATTGGCGCCTTTGAAATGCTCGGCGGAGCCCTCGAGCCAACGGTCTTCATCGCCCTCGCCCTCATGGCGGTCCGATTCGCCGAGCCCATCGGCATGCTCGCCTTCTATGTCGACCCACTCCATCAGTCGCAGGTGGCCCTCGACGATATTAGCGCGATCGTCGGCACCGACGCGCTCCCCGAACCCGTCGACTCCCATGCGAAGAGGCCCGATGCGCCTTTCACCGTCGCCCTCGACAATGCGTCCTTCTCCTACACGCCGGGCGTCCCCGTCGTCACCGGGATCGACCTGGAGTTGCCGGCGCACTCAGTCACGGCGCTCGTAGGGCCGTCCGGGTCGGGCAAGTCAACCCTCCTGCGCCTTATCGCGCGCTTCTGGGACGTCGACACCGGGTCGATCAGCATTGGAGGGGTTGATGTGCGGAACATGAGGGTGGCAGATCTCATGGACCGCGTGTCGATGGTCTTCCAGGACGTGTATCTCTTCGATACGACCATTGAGGAGAATGTGCGCATCGGACGCACCGACGCCACCGATGACGATGTGGCACTCGCGGCGAAGAGAGCCGGCCTCACGGAGGTGATCGACAGGCTCCCCGACGGGTGGGACACGCGTGTCGGCGAGGGCGGATGCGCACTGTCGGGCGGTGAGCGGCAACGAGTCGCCATCGCCAGGGCATTCTTGAAGGATTCTCCGATCCTTCTACTCGATGAGGCGACGAGCGCCTTAGACGGCGTCAACGAGGCGTCGGTGACGTCGGCGCTCGCCGACTTGTCGCGGGGACGCACCGTCCTCGTCATCGCCCACCGACTCTCAACGATCCGACGAGCCGATCGCATCGTCGTCCTGCGCAATGGCCAAGTCGAGGCTATCGGCACCCATGAGGAGCTTTACGAAACACAGGGCACCTACCGCGAGTTCTGGGACGATCAGTATCATGTCGAGCGCTGGAGGATATCCCGCTCCGCATAAGCGCCCGCCGATGCTATCGCCGAAATACACGGGCGGGACCGCTCTCTTTTTCGAAGACGGCTCCGCCCGTATTCGGCGCCCCCGACAGGACTCGAACCTGCAACCTCGGGATTAGAAGGCCCTTGCTCTATCCATTGAGCTACGGAGGCACGGCGCGGACGCCGGATACAAGCCTACCCGGCGTTCGCGTCGACCCCCAAAGCGGATGCGGCTCACCACAGCTTCAGTCCCTCACTGATTGAAGGGCCCGGGCGACAGTCCCATAAGCGGGGCATCGCCGATCACGCTCGGAGTACTTGCCGAGGGTGGCGCAGACGCTCTCTTCCCCCGGGGAGGCGCACCGACTCGAACCTGTAATCTCAGGATCAGTCGTTGTCACTCTCGCGGCGCTGTCCGCGGCCATCGCAGTGACCGCGGACAGCGCCATCTGCGCATCCATGTCTTCTGCCGTGGCCGCGCCCCTCGAAGCCGAAACCCCGTTCGCGCATGAGGATCATCTGATCGAGCCTTTCACCATCGATGCGCCCGCGGGCTCCTCGCTTCCACTCATCGACGGCTTCGTCCTCGTTGATGCCGAGGCCCTCTTCAAGGGTGGCGATCATGGTGTCGAGGATCGCCATGAGCGAGGCAACCCGATCATCTGAGAGGCCCTGAAGCGGATCTATGCCTCCGACTCCGACACCCACCTGCACAGCGGCGCCCTCGTCGGTGAGGTGCACCTCCATAACGCGCTTGTCG
The DNA here is from genome assembly GCF_900155595.1 of Actinomyces mediterranea. Taxonomy (GTDB): domain Bacteria; phylum Actinomycetota; class Actinomycetes; order Actinomycetales; family Actinomycetaceae; genus Pauljensenia; species Pauljensenia mediterranea. The sequence goes on along the minus strand of NZ_FTPB01000004.1, from coordinate 198,848 downwards.
CTCAGGGACGGGGCGCGGGTGATATATCCATCGGCTTCGAGCTTGACGATGAGTTCGTTGAGGGATTGTTGACGCATTCCGAGCAGGAATGCGAGATCGCGGGTCGGGATCGGGCTCGACAGTTGCAGGGCGGCGAGGACGCGCCCCTGCCCCCTTGTCGGATCGGCGAAGCGTCCGTGACCGGCTCGCGCGTTCGCACGATTGCGGCGCATGAGCCATCCGTAGCGGCGGAGCCGCTCGCGGCACTGTATTCGCATGGCGTCCATGATGTCTCCTCGTCTCACAGCACCTTCTACAGGCAGCTGTATGAATTGAACACTCTTAAGATACAGGTACCTGTAATACGCTGCAAGCGGAAACTTCCCTCAAAGAACGGGTGAATGCGATGGGCGCCGATGGAGTCGACGCTGCCCGGGCTACTCGACGGCCTTGAGGAAGGTGAGCTGGGAATACGGCTCTTCGATGAGCTCATTGAGCCGATCATTGAAGGGTTTGCCGTAGGGCATGGCGAGGTGCACGTGGAAGGCGTCCTCGTCGAGGTACTTCTCAATGACGATGAAGCGATTCGGATCATCGGCGTCGCGATACGGCTCGAAGACGACATTGCCCGCTTCAGTGTGCACATTCTGGGCGAGGTCGACGATCATGTCTGCGACTTCGTCGGCGCATCCGGGGCGGGCAGTGAAACGGGCGATGAGAACCTTCATGACGATCTCCTTCGATCAGTCGCTACGAGCACGTCCATCGTAGGCTTCCGTCCCTGGGCGGGTAGAGAAAGGGCCCGGTACAGATGCACCGGGCCCTCTGCAGATTCGAGGTCAGGCCTCGACATCCAGCAGACCGTTCTTGTACGCCTTCGCCAGGCGACGCGGGACACGGATCTCACGGCCGGCAACCTTAACGGTGTTGAGCTCGGTAAGATCGGCCTTCCATGTGCTGCGGCGAGTGCGGGTGTTCGCACGAGACATCTTCCGCTTCGGAACTGCCATGATCGCGCCTCCCCTCTCTATCTGTGTAGTCGTATGGTCGGGATGGTGACTGCGATTCTTCGCAGTCGCCGTCCGACGCTCGGCGCCGCGAGAAGGACCCGACCGGCCTTTTCCCACTGACGGCAACCCGAAAATAGTAGCATGCGGGCCGCATATGCCTAAATCTCAGAGCGGGGGTGCGACTGCGATCCTCGTTACAGCAATGGCATCGCCACGCGCTCCCACCCACTCAGCCCTGCCGGGCCTTGAGACGTGGATTCTTCTTGTTGATGACGTACAAGCTCCCTTTTCTGCGCACGACTTTCGAGCCCGGCTGTTTGGCGAGGGATCTCAATGACGCTCGGACTTTCATCACTGCTCTCTTTCACGGCGCCCCGCATAGCGCTCGCCATAGCGGGCGCGGAACTTCTCAACCCGCCCAGCGGTGTCAATGAGACGCGACCTCCCGGTCCAGAACGGGTGGGAGGCCGACGAGATCTCCACGTCGGCCACCGGGTAGGTGTTCCCATCCTCCCATTCGATCGTCCGAGAGGATGTCATCGTGGACTTGGTGAGGAACGCGAAGTTCGCAGCCCTGTCACGGAAGATGATCGGGCGGTAGTAGGGATGGATTCCAGGTTTCACGGTTCGACTATCTAACTGTCGGTTGCTGGTCGGGTCACCAGGAGGACTTGGTCACTCCGGGAAGTTCCCCGCGCAGCGCCATCTGACGGAATTGAACACGCGAGAGTCCGAACTTGCGCAGGTAGCCGCGGGGCCTCCCATCGCTTGCACCACGTCCCCGCACGCGGGTCGGCGAGGCATCTCGGGGGAGGGCGTGAAGCGCCGCCATTGCGACGTCGCGCTCCACCGGACTGAGATTCACATCGACGCAGGCCTTTTTCAGTTCGGCACGGCGCTGTGCATACTTGGCAACGATTGCGGCTCTTTGCTTATTGCGCGCGATTTTGGATTTCTTCGCCATATCAACGGATCTCCACGAATTCAACGTGTGTGCGAACGATGGGGTCGTATGTGCGGATACGCATCCGGTCAGGATTGTTGCGACGGTTCTTGGTGATGACGTAGCGATACCCAGTGTCGGCACTCGATTGGAGGGTGATGATCGGGCGCAGGTTTTTGCTCTTGGCTGCCATTAGAACGTCTCCCCTCTGGCGCGCATATCTGCGACGACCGTCTCAATGCCGAGTTTGTCGATGGTCTTGATGCCCCTGGCGGAGACGGTGATCGCGATGTGGCGCCCCAGTGACGGCACCCAATAGCGCTTCGTCTGGACGTTGACATTCCAGCGCCTGCGGGTCTTACGATGCGAGTGGGAGACCGAGTTGCCGAAGCCAGGGGTCGTACCGAGTACTTGGCAGTGTCTACTCATGGCGGGTCCTTCGTAATTCCTGTGCGTTCGCACCTTGCGGAACATAGTTATACTATTGAGAACGATTCTCATGCAATTCATGCGACACCATTGTGAGGAAGCTTCGTCATGCGCATTTGCCCACTCTCCGCGTCATCACCAATGATGCGCTCGGCCACAACACTCGCCCTCGCAGACATGTGCCCGATCCTCATGGTCGACATCGACGAGGGCGGAATGTCCATGCGACTCTTCGACGGCTTCGAAGAGACGTTGTCTCGGCGAGTCCCCCTCGCCCACTCATGCATGACCTGCTCCCTACGCGAGGGGATCACCCCATTACTCGAAGAGCTCGGCGAATCGGACATCCCTACGCTCCTGCTCGCCCTTCCCATTGGTGCCGAACTCATGTCGACCGTACCCGCCCTGGTCAACCTCACACTCCCCGACGGCCCATTGGTCGGGATGACGGTGACGAGCGCAGTGCATATCACTGATGCGGACTGCGCTGCGCGCGACATGTTCGAGCACGTACCGCTAGTGGATGTGGGATGCGCACTCTTCGACAACGATGATCGATGCACCGGGGAGATCCTCATGAACTCAGTCGAGTACGCCGACATCGTGTGCGCTCTGGGTTGCGACACGGTCGGGACTGAACTCATCGAGCGCCTTCGACCACTCGACACCCTCATGGTCGCCCATCTCGATCAACTCACCTCCGAAATACTATTCAGCGCCGGACACGACCCCGAGGCCGCCATTGAGCGCATCCACCCCGCCTCCACCCAGGCATGGGGAGGACCGAGCACACACGGTGTATGGACGCTCGATTTGCATTCCGACAAGCCATTCCACCCGCACCGCCTGGCCCGCCATGCGCACGAACTCGCACCACAGGGCATTTGTGCCCGAGGCTGTTTCTGGGTGCCGTCCCGTCCGACAATGGTCGGCACCTGGGAGGTATCGAGCGGCGGTGCATCTATTGGACGGGCAGGTGAGTGGGAGGATGGGGCCTTCACCCATCTCATTGTGACCGGCGTCGGTTCCGATGAGGACCGAAAGGAGATCGCCGAGGCGTTCGGGCGCCTACTCATGACGGATAGTGAGATGGCGGATGCCCTCGCATGGATCGGCGCAGCCGACGGTCTCGACGACTGGTTCGGCGAGGACTGAACACGAAGCCTCCCACTACCACTCATCGGCGCGCCGCATACTGTCTACAATGCGGATTCGGAGCGCTTCGTCGGGCATACTCGTGGTGCATATTCCTTTTCTTTCGGGAGTCGCCATGGCAGCCATTGACACAATCGCGGCCGGAACGCGCATTGAGAACGAGATCGAGATCAAACGGTCCCGGTTCATCACGACTCTCGCCAGAACGGATTCTCCTGCACAGGCCCGCACCCTCATCGATGAGGTAAAGGGAGCGAATCCACAGGCCCGACACAATTGCTCTGCCTTCCTCATCCGCATCCCCGATATGTCCCCGGTCCAGCACTCCAGCGACGACGGCGAACCTGCGGGGACTGCGGGGACGCCAATGCTTGAAGCGCTCCGCCAAGCGGGCGTGTGGAATGTGACTGCGGTCGTCACCCGCTACTTCGGGGGGATTCTGCTCGGCGGCGGCGGCCTGGTGCGAGCCTATTCCTCGTCCGTGTCCCAGGCTCTCGCCCTCGCGCCGAGAGCGCACCTCATCGACCTCGATGTTCTCGAAACGAGTGTCGATCTGGCGCTCGCAGGCAGGGTGGAGGCAGAGCTGCGGCGTGCGGGGGCGCACGTCTTCGACGCTCGGTGGGGCGCTGATCTGACACTGCGCATCGGCGTACCCGAAGGTGATCGTTCAGATTTTGACACACTGCTTGCCGAGATCACGAGCGGTGTTTCACAATTCCACATTTCAGGAAAATACACTATTCAAATAGACGGAGCTGCTCCGCACCCCTAGAGTGGATGCCGTGACAACCACTGACAGCCTTGTTCTTCTTAGCGCACTGCCCATGTGCGCCGCTTCAGTGCGCCCGTGTCCGTGTACATCGGGCGAATGACCGCTTGGACGCCTCTGCGCGTCGTCATTCGCCCTGTGCGGCATCCAGTCCGCTCTTCCACCCGCGCCCCCGTGCGCCCCTATACCTTCAATCCGCACCCCCACTCATCAGGAGAAACCATGTCCCGCATCGCTTCCAGCGTCGCAGACCTCATCGGCAATACCCCCCTCATCCGACTCAACACGGTGACCGGCCCGGGCGTTGATGTCGTCGCCAAAGTCGAAGCCTTCAACCCCGCGTCATCCGTCAAGGACCGTATCGCCCGTTCCATCATCGACGCCGCCGAGGCGTCGGGCGAGCTCTCCCCCGGCGGCACCATCATCGAAGCGACCTCGGGGAATACCGGGATCGCCCTCGCCATGGTCGGCGCTGCACGCGGCTATAGGGTCGTCATCGTCATGCCCGCATCCATGAGCGTCGAGCGGCGCATCATCGTCCGCTCATTCGGTGCCGAACTCGTGCTCACCGACCCCAAGGGCGGCGTCGCCGCAGCAGTCGCCGAGGCCGAGCGCATCCGCGACCAGCGCCCCGGCGCGATCATCGCCTCCCAATTCACCAATCCTGCGAATCCGGCGGCCCACATCGGAGCCACCGGCGAGGAGATCTGGGCGGATACGGACGGTAACGTCGATGTCTTCGTCGCGGGAGTGGGCACCGGAGGCACCATCTCCGGGGTCGGCACCGTGCTCAAGCGCTACAACCCCGATGTGCGTATCATCGCCGTCCAACCGGCCGAGTCACCGCTGCTCACCGGCGGTGCTCCCGCACCCCACGGTATTCAGGGGCTCATGCCGAATTTCCTCCCCGACACCTATGACGCGTCCATCGTCGACGAGGTGATCTCCGTCGACACAGCCACCGCCCTCGCCTTCTCGCGTCGAGCCGCAGCTGAAGAGGGCCTCCTCGTGGGCATCTCCTCGGGCGCCGCCCTCGCGGGCACCGCGCAAGTCGCCGCCCGCCAAGAGTTCGCTGGAAAGAAAATTGTCACCCTGCTCCCCGACACCGGTGAGCGCTACCTGTCGACTGCCCTCTTCGAACATCTCAAGGACTGATCGGCAGGCGCAGTGGGTCGGGGACTTAGCATTCCCGGCCCGCTCGTATCCGCCAGGGGCGCGCTCTGCCGTCCTCGCCGTCGACCTGCACCGATGAAGGATCGGATGGGACGAGCACGAGACGCCGACGCCCGATAGACTCGACCTGTTCGCCCTCATCGGACCAACAAGGACCACTCATGCCAATCAATCCGCGTCGTGCTCTGTCTCTCCTCAAGGAAGACCTTCAGACCGCATGCAAACGCGATCCGGCGGCGACCTCGACGGTTGAAGTGGCCCTCACCTATCCCGGCGTGCACGCCCTGTGGGTGCACCGCGTATCCCACGCTCTGTGGCGTCGGGGCGCGAACCTGCCCGCGCGCATCCTCTCTTCGCTGTCCCGCTCCGTCACCGGCGTCGATATCCATCCCGCAGCCGAGATCGGCCGTCGTGTGTTCATCGACCATGCGACAGGAGTCGTCATCGGTGCCACCACTGAAGTCGGTGAGGACGTCGTCATCTTCCACGGAGTCACCCTCGGAGGCGTGTCGATGTCTCCGGGCAAGCGGCATCCCACTGTCGGCAACCATGTGATGATCGGCGCGGGCGCGAAAGTCCTCGGCCCGATCACCATTGGGGACGGGGTCAAGATCGGCGCGAATGCGGTGGTCACGAAAGACGTGCCCTGCGGCCGGGTCGCCATCGGCGTGCCCGCGCGTCTGCTTCCCAAGCCGGAGCGCGATACCGCCGATCGGGATCTCATCGTCGACCCGTCGTTCTTCCTCGATGAGCCGGAGCTCTATATCTGACAGCCGCTGTGTGATCCCGGCGCCGAGCAACGTGACGCGCAAAATGACCCACGCTTTTCAGTATCCCCTGATTGAGCGCGTGGCGAGGCCTTTTCCGCACTATTCGAACGAATGAAGTCGGTGAAGCGGCCGTCGGGGGCACCTTTGTCATGCCTCCTCGGGGAATGCCGTGGCCTGAGCGCGGCTCCACCTATGCTGGGGGTATGGAACAGCGCACACTTCAGACACAGTTGGATGCGTTGGCCGATGTCGAACGCCCCGCGGGGGTCGAGATCGCAACGCTCACCCGTTACGATATTCCCACGCTCGCGGTCCTCACCCTTGAGGCTTATGGGCGTCCGCTCACCCCCGAGGACGTCATCGAGACCTCGGAGGAACTCCGCATGGTTTTCGAGGGCGCATTCGGCCCCACTACCGAAGACTCATTCGTCGGTGCTTGGGACGGCGGCACCCTCGTCGGTGCGATCCTCGTCGTCCGCGAGTCACCCTGGGATGATGCCCCTGACGGCCCGTTCGTCGTCGACCTCGTCGTCGACCCCGAGTATCGCCGTCACGGTATCGCCACCGCCCTCATTTCCGAGGTTGCCGGCCGGTGCAGGCAATGGGGATTCGATTCCCTCACATTGCGCATCGATAGTCGCCATGATGGCGCCGCCGAGCTGTACAACGTCCTCGGCTTCGAAGACGTCAACTGAGGCCGCTCGGCTCTCAAGGGAACGACCCACCCGTGCGGAGATGGCGCGCACGGGCTGACGTGTGCCCGGACTACCTCTGGCAGGTCGGGCACCAGAACAGGCGCCGCGTCTGCATGAGCGACTCGCGGATGGGCGTGCCGCAGCGCAGGCAGGGCCGCCCCGTGCGATGGTAGACGTACCAGCGCGACGCTTCCTCGTCGCCCTCGATCGGCGGTGTCGGCGCCTCGTCGGGGTCCATCGTCTCGAGCCGTCCGGCAGCAAGCCCACGATTCATGAGGTCGCAGATCAATACCCACAGCGCCCGCAGTCGCTTGACGGAGACATTCACCCCCTTGCGGTAGGGGGAGATCCCGGCGAGGAAAAGCGCATCGGCACGGTAGATATTCCCCACTCCCGCAATGATGGATTGATCCATGACGATCTCCCCGATGGCGCGCTTCTTCGCGTGAGCGACCTCTGCGAAGCGCTGGGCAGCCTCGGCATCGTCGCGCGCCCCCTCGTCGAGAGGATCGGGTCCGAGCCTGGCCTCCACGGCGTCGCGCTGCTCATCCGTGATGAGCTCGCAGCGGTTCGGCCCGACGAGGTCGGCCACCGCATGATCGTTGACGAGGCGCAGCCGGACTTGGCCGACCGGCTCGGGGGGCTCCCATGCGCCCGCCTCCGCTTGGCCGTATCCCTCACCCCAGCGCGTCTCTAAGTGGCCGTCCCACTCGCCGCGGGGAACGGAGGCGATGCGGCGGGCGACCCCATGTCCCTCGTCGAGGAGGGTCTCGTCCCCGTTGAATCTCCACCACCCGTACAAACCGAGGTGGATGTGGACCCACTGGTCGGGCCACGAGCCCGCATTCGCAGGGTCGACGAAGCCGATGAACATGTGTTTGCCACGGACACGCACCCTCTCTAGGAGCAGCCCATCCAGGCGCGCCGCCGATTGGGCGAATCGTCCCTGCGGCGAAGAGGCCTCGACAGACTCTCCAACGAAGAGTTCGTCGAACGTCCCGGCGAGTCGCCGAATCGCATCACCTTCGGGCATGTTCCACTCCCCTGTTCCCCGGTTCGTCTCCGGCGGTGCACACCGCAAAGGCGGGCGCATCCATCACGGCGCGCACGTCACTTCGGAACGACAACGTTCACCAGCGCGGGTGCACGGACGATGACCTTGAGAGGCTCACGCCCATCGAGGGCCTTGAGGATGGGGCCCTGGGCGAGTGCCTGTTCGCGCAGATCATCCTCGGATACCGAGGACGCCACCTCTAGGCGGGCGCGGACCTTGCCGTTGACCTGGACGATGGCGGTGACGGTCTTCTCGACGAGCAGCGACTCGTCCTCGACGACGGGGAAAGGTTCGCGCGCGAGTGACTCGTCGTGGCCGAGGCGCATCCACAACTCCTCTGCGATATGCGGGGCGACCGGGGAGACCATGAGGATGAGCGCTTCAATCGCCTCGCGCGGCACGGACCCCAATTGCGTGAGGTGGTTGTTGAGCACGATGAGTTTCGCGATCGCCGTGTTGATGCGCATATTCTCATACTCGACGGTCACGTCGGCGATCGTGCGCGCGAGCAGTCGCTTCGTCTCCAGGTCGGCGGCGTCGTCAACGACAGTGACCTCGCCGGTCTCTTCATCGAGGGCGTTGCGCCACAGGCGCTGCAAGAAACGCTGCGACCCGACGACGGCGCGCGTCTCCCACGGGCGGGACACATCGAGGGGCCCCATGCTCATCTCGTAGACGCGGAACACGTCGGCGCCGTACGCCTCGTACATCTCATCCGGGGTGACGATGTTCTTCAAGGACTTGCCCATCTTGCCGTATTCACGGGTGACGGCGCCGCCCTCGTAGGTGAACCCGGTGGTCTCGTCCCCTTCGACTGCGTCAGCTGGGACGTATTGTCCGCGAGCGTCCGTGAAGGCGTAGGCCTGGACGTAGCCCTGGTTGAAGAGTGTGTGGTAGGGCTCGGCGTCGGGGACGTGCCCGAGGTCGAAAAGGACTTTCTGCCAGAAACGCGAGTACAGCAGGTGAAGGACCGCATGTTCGACGCCGCCGACGTACAGGTCGGTGCCGCCGGTCGGCTTGCCCTCGCGTGGCCCCATCCAGTACTCGAGGTTCTCAGCAGCGGCCAGAGCATCGGGGTTCGTCGGGTCCGTGTAGCGCATCTCGTACCAGCACGAGCCCGCCCACTGCGGCATCGTATTCGTCTCGCGACGATAGCTGCGGGGACCGTCACCCAGGTCGAGGGTGACATTCACCCATTCCTCGGCGCGTCCCAGCGGTGCCTCCGGAGCGGTTTCAGCGTCTTCGGGATCGAAGGTGCGGGGCGAATAGTCCGACACCTCCGGCAATTCCACGGGCAGTTGGTCTTCGGGCAGCGCGTGGGGCAGCCCTTCCTCGTCCCAGACGATCGGGAAGGGCTCGCCCCAGTATCGCTGACGCGAGAACAGCCAGTCGCGCAGGCGGTAGGTGATGGTGCCGCGGCCCAATCCCTTTGATTCGAGCCAGTCGATCATCACGGCCTTCGCCTCGTCCTTCGCCAGGCCGTCGAGGCTCACCTCGTCGTTGGCGGAGTCCACTGCGACCCCGTCGCCGGTGTAGGCGGATGCGTCGAGATCGTGACTGTAAGGGTCGTCGGCGGGGCCGATGGTGCGGATGATGTCGAGAGCGTAGGCGCGGGCGAATTCCCAGTCGCGGTCGTCGTGCGCGGGGACGGCCATGATCGCTCCCGTCCCGTAGCCCCACAGGACGTAGTCGGCGACGAAGACGGGGACCCGATGACCGTTGACCGGATTGATGCCGAAGAGGCCGGTGAAGACGCCGGTCTTCGTGCGCTCCTCGTCGATGCGCTCCGCCTCCGTCTTGGCCGCCGCTTGGGCGCGGTAGGAGGCGACTGCTTCGGCCGGCGTCGCAGCCCCGCCCGTCCACTCGGGCTTGGTACCCTCGGGCCAGGCGGAGGGAACGGTGAGGGCCTGCTGATCGTCGGCATCGGAGGCGGAGGTGCCGCCCAGGATCGGGTGTTCGGGGGCGACGACCATGAAGGTCGCCCCGAAGAGGGTGTCGGGGCGCGTGGTGTAGACATCGAGGCTCGTCGCCGAGGCTCCTGCGAGGGCGGCGCCGGGAACGTCGAAGCGGACAGTGGCGCCCTCGCTCCGTCCGATCCAGTTGCGCTGCATGGTGCGCACCTTCTCGGGCCAGTCGATGGTGTCGAGGTCGTCTAAGAGGCGCTTGCCGTAGGCGGTGATGCGCATCATCCACTGGCGCAGGTTGCGGGTGAACACCGGGTAGTTGCCGCGTTCGGAGCGGCCGTCTGCGGTGACCTCCTCATTGGCGAGGACGGTGCCCAATCCCGGGCACCAGTTGACGGGGGCCTCCGAGACGTAGGCGAGGCGGAAGGAGTCGACGACCTTCGCGCGCTCCACGCGATCCAGGTCCGTCCAGTCGCGCCCGTCGGGCACGCCGATCACGCCGGCGGCGAGCTTCTCCTCGAGTTCGCGGATCGGACGTGCGGCGCCCTGCGAGCCGTCGGGGGCGCTCGCGTCGGGGTCGAACCAGGAGTTGAAGATCTGCAGGAAGATCCACTGGGTCCAGTGAATATACTCGGTGTCGGTCGTTGCCAGGGAGCGGCGGCGGTCGTGGGACAGGCCGAGGCGGCGCAGCTGACGGCGCATATTCGCGATGTTCTGCTCGGTCGTGATGCGCGGGTGCCGGCCTGTTTGCACAGCGTACTGCTCGGCGGGCAGACCGAAGGCGTCGTAGCCCATCGTGTAGAGGACGTTATCGCCCTTCATCCGCCGGAAGCGGGCGACGGTGTCGGTTGCGATGTAGCCGAGGGGATGGCCGACGTGGAGGCCCTTGCCCGAGGGGTAGGGGAACATATCGAGCAGGAAGAACGGATTGAGCACCGCAAGGGGACCAGCGAATTCCCCCGTCGGATTGTCGGCGTTGAAGGTTCCGCGTTCATCCCAGCGATCCTGCCATGCAGTCTCGATGTCGCCGGCGAGCTTCGCCGTGTACCGAAATGCGGGTTCCGTTCCCGGAGTCTGGCTCATCAGGGCACTCCCCTAGTAATTCTCGACATATGCGGCCACACCAAGGGTAGACCATGGGGTGGAATCATTGCTGCGGCGCCCAGTGGGAGGGCGCTCATAGTCAACTCCGCCGATACCTCGCCTTCAGATGGGCGGCCTGTGGGCGACTCGACTCGCTCGATTCGCGCGCCCGGCGCAGCCGCAAGGGGGACAATGACCCTATGAGCACAGTATTCGAGAAGATCATTTCCGGGCAGTGGGCCGGGCGCTTCGTGTGGGCCGACGACATCTGCGTCGCCTTCGCCACTATTGAGCCGACCTCTCCCGGGCACGTCCTCGTCGTCCCGCGCGAGCCGTACGCCAAGTGGACGGATGCCCCCAGCGATGTGGCCGCGCATCTCATGAAGGTGGCGCGTGTGATCGGCAGCGCCCAGGAGCACGCATTCGGTGTTCCCCGGGCGGGCCTGGTCATCGCCGGCTTCGAGGTGCCGCACACTCACCTGCACGTCATCCCCCTGCGGACCGAGGCCGATGTGCTGCTCTCCGCTGCCTCGCCCGCCTCCGACGCCGACCTCGATGAGGCGATGACCCTCCTCCGCGACGCTCTGCTCGCAGCGGGGCACAGCGTTCACGTGCCTGCTGACATGGGCTCAGCCGCCCAGCGCTGACGTCGACTGTCCGCGTCGCCTCATCAATCGGGCGCGGGGCTACTCCTCGCCGATGAGCGCAACCGAGACGAGGGCGGCGCGTGCCGCGTCGAGTTCCACGACGGTGCCGTCCCCGTCGGATTCGCCGAGCGCCGTGGCGTCAGTCGGGCTGACGAGGACGCGGCGCGCACCACCATCGCCTTCCCCTGCAATGGACACCCACACGTCGAGCCGGATGCCCGCCTCTTCAAGTTCGCGCAGTGCCTGGGGATCGTCGTCGCTGATGCGCGCGACGACCGCGCGCGAGCCCTCGTCGAGGCGCGTGAGCAGGATCATCTCGGGAGTGCGGATTGAACCGTCCTCACCGGGGATCGGATCGCCGTGCGGGTCGCGCGCCGGGTGCCCGAGGGCCTTGTCGAGGTGGCGGAGCAGTCGGTCTGAGACGGCGTGTTCGAGGATCTCCGCCTCCTCATGCACCTCGTCCCACGTGAAGTCCAGCTTGTCGTGCAGATACGTCTCAAGGAGGCGGTGTCGGCGGATCATCCCCAGTGCCACGGCCCTGCCCTGGGCGGTGAGGTGGACTTTGCGATAGGGCTCGTGAGTGACGAGTCCCTGGGCCTTGAGGCGTTGGACATTCTCCGAGGCAGTTGATGCGACGACGCCCATGCGCGCGGCGAGTTCATTGACGGTCAGCCCCGCGTCGGGGGCCGTGGAGTCCGATGGTTCTGAGGACTCGCGCTGCGCATGCTCGCTGGCACTCCAGATCGCTTTGAGATAGTCCTCTGTGACTGCGGAGTGGCGGGCTTGCGCGGTTTGAATCGTCACCTGCTCCTCCTCGGCTCCATGTCTCTGCCGTTCATTGTTGCGCGCCTAGCGCCGGTGCTGCATCCAACTGTAGTGCCGCAGCGGGAGCACGTGCGGGAACATTCAGCCCTCATAGTGCGAGTGCTCCGAGCACAGCCCCCAGCGAATGTGTCCGTATTCTCACCCGGTGTCTTTGCATTGTCCATCCCCGTGGAGCTAGAGTTGTCTTCCGGTCGTTACGACCCCCGCGTCATTAGCTCAATTGGCAGAGCAGCTGACTCTTAATCAGCGGGTTGAGGGTTCAAGTCCCCCATGACGCACAGCTCCACGGCGACGATCTCGCCACGGAGTCCCGCGTCATTAGCTCAATTGGCAGAGCAGCTGACTCTTAATCAGCGGGTTGAGGGTTCAAGTCCCCCATGACGCACTCCGTGAAGTCCCAGGACATTGTTCTGGGACTTCATTGCGTGTCCGGTTCATATCGTTTTCATGTCGTACCCGCCAAAACGCACACAGTTCCAAGAAACCAAAGACGAATTATACAGTTCCCACCCCTGCGAATATTCAGAACCTATCGGTAGGCGCGGGAAGTCTCATGGGTACACTGTGCGCGTTTCAACGGGTTGAGGGTTCAAGTCCCCTCGACGCACCCACGTCGAGGTCACGTCCAGTGGAGTGGTGTAGCGGTTCCTTCGGCTAGGCAGTAGGGGTGAGAAGTTCGGTCACCTCCTCAATGGCGTTGGTGATGGTGGTGGGTCGGCAGTGTGCGAGGACGTCGAGGCCCCCGAATGACAGGAGCGCGAGAGACTTGAGGCTGCGGAGAAGGCGCTCAACGGTCCCCCTCGCTGCAAATCACCCGACTCCTCGCGCGACACCACACCCGCGCGATTCCTACACTGGTCGCATGACCCAACTCGAACCCGGAACGCTCGCCCCCGATTTCACAGTCCAATCCACTCACGGGACCATCACCCTGTCTGACCTCGCAGCAGATTCCGCCCGAGGCGTCATCGTCTACTTTTACCCGAAGGCGTCGACCCCCGGATGCACGAAGGAGGCCTGCGATTTCCGGGACTCTTTGTCCTCCCTCTCCTCAAGCGGCTACGCGGTCGTCGGCGTCAGCGCCGACTCGATGGCGGCACTCGAGCACTTCGCCGTCAAGGAATCGCTGAGCTTCCCTCTGGTCTCCGATCCCGACCACGAGATCCTTCAGGCCTGGGGCGCCTGGGGAGAGAAGAAGAACTACGGGAAGACCTACGTCGGGATCATCCGCTCAACTGTGGTTATCGGCCCGGATCGGGTGGTGCGCCTAGCGCAGTACAACGTCAAGGCGACCGGTCATGTCGCGAGGCTCCGCCGAGACCTCGGACTCGACTGACAGTGATAACAACAACACCGACCCGTGCAGTCGCTGCACGAGGGGTCTCTTTTGTGCTCCCACGCCCGACACTGATCGGGCCCATCTCAATGAACCTCATGGATTTCCGACCTGCTCGCCGCACCGTGTAGAAGTCCCGCCCCCTCGGCGAAGTCGAACAGGATCGGTTCGAACCCGTCGAACCGATCATTCCCGGGGCCTTCGGGAATCGGCACCGCGGCGATGGTGCTGCCGACCGGTGTCTGAGTGCGCGAGATGGGACTCGAACCCACACGTCAAAGACACTGGAACCTAAATCCAGCGCGTCTGCCAATTCCGCCACTCGCGCGTACCGTCCAGTTTACGGGTATCGGCAGCCCGGGGTAAAAAAGCCAGACTGCGCCCGCGGTTCAATCGCCCCGCCACCCGTGCGGGAACGAATCGTGTCCGCCAGTGCTTCTACGCCCTCGTGGACCCGGTGATGGTCCCCTGTCCGAGGACTCGGCTGCCCCTGTACACGACGAGGGATTGGCCTGCAGCGACCCCGCGGATCGGCTCCGCCAGACGCGCTGTCAGCTGTGGGCGCACCCCGCCCTCGTCGCCGTCCGAACCCCCGCTGCGGTTGAGCGAAGCGACGGGGGCGGCTTCGCCATGAGCCCTCACCTGGACGAATAGATCCGCCGGATCCTGTCCATCATCGTCAGGGGCGAGCCACACCGTGTCCGTACAGTCGATCCGCGTGACGCTCAGCAACTCCAATGCGCCGACGACGACCTGATTCGACTCCGGGCGCGTCTCCAGCACGTAGCGGGGCCTCCCATCGGGGGCGGGCCGGTTGATGTTGAGACCCTTCCTCTGGCCGACGGTGTAATTCCAGTACCCCTTATGCGTTCCCAGCACCTCGCCGTCGGGGGTGACGATCTCCCCCTCCGCCGAGCCCAGGTGTGCGCGCAGGAATCCCTGCGTGTCCCCGTCGGGGATGAAGCAGATGTCGTAGGAGTCGGGCTTATTCGATACCCCGAGCCCGAGCCTGTCGGCCTCCGCCCTGACCCACTCCTTGGAGGCCGCATTTCCCAACGGCAGGAGGATCCGGGAGAGTTCCTCGCGCCCGATCACTGCTAGCACATAGGACTGGTCCTTCGCCGCATCCGCAGCGCGATGCAATTCGGGACCGGCCGACCCGTCGACGATCGCAGCGTAGTGGCCGGTGCACACGGCGTCGAAGCCCAGGGCCCTCGCACGTTCGGCGAGTTCGCGGAACTTCACGAACTCATTGCAGCGCACGCACGGATTGGGGGTGTGTCCGAGCTTGTACCGGGAGATAAAGTCGTCGATGACGGTGGCCTCGAACTGTTCGGCGAGATCCCACACGTAGAACGGGATCCCCATGATCTGCGCGGCGCGCGCCGCATCGCCCGCATCCTCGACGGAGCAGCAGCCCCGCGAGCCGATGCGGCACTCCTGTGGCTGCGTCGACAACGCCATATGGACTCCGACGACATCGTGTCCGGCTTCAACGGCCTTGGCTGCGGCAACGGCGGAATCGACTCCGCCGGACAGTGCGGCGAGGACTCTCATGGTCTCCCTCTGGGGTGGGTGGGGCAGGTGGTCTAATGCGAGCGTCGTGTCAGGTCCTCGCCCGGGTGTCGTCGAGGGCGTCGAGGGCGCATCCCGCCTCGATCGCACGCGGCAGAGCCTCAAGGAAGGCGTCGACGTCCTCGTCGGTCGTATCCGGGCCCGTGGAGACGCGCAGGACTCCGAGGGCCTGCTCCTCGGACGCGCCCATCGCGAGGAGCGCCTTCGACGGCCTCGTCACGCCCGCATGGCAGGCCGAGCCGACGGACACGAGGACGTCTGCCGCATCCATCGCCATGAGCACGGTCTCGGGATGGCGGGTGGGGATCGACACGTGGATGATCGACGCGACACTCGCCGACTGATCGACGGTGAGGCGGGCTGACGGGGGCAGCCCCTGGGCGAGCCTGGTGCGCAGGGCGCTCGCACGGCGGCGCCACTGGTCGCGCCCGGCGACTGCCGCCTCGAGGGCCGCGGCGAGGGCGCAGGCTCCTGCGGCATCGGGTGTCCCCGACCGCAGGCCCCGCTCGTGTCCGCCGCCGGGACGGTCCGTCTCCAGCGGAATTCCCCGCTTCGCGCATATGACCCCCGTGCCGACGGGGGCTCCGATTTTGTGTCCACCGACCGACATGAGGTCGACGCCGAGGCCAGCGAAGGAGACGTCGAGGAGTCCGATCCCCTGTGCGGCGTCGGTGTGGACGAGAGGGCGCTCGGGCGGACGCTGTCCTCCGCTTCCGAGTGCGCTGACGAGGCGCTCGACCGGTTGGACCGTTCCGACTTCGGAGCTGACGAGGACGCAGGATGCGAGGGCGAGGACGTCCGACATCTGCGCAAGCCGGTCAGTGTCGATGACCGCCACCCCGTCGGAGCCGACGGGAAGCGCATCAACGGAGAAGCCCTCGCGGGCGAGGGTCGAGGACTGCTCCGCGACAGAGTCGTGCTCGATCCCCGAGAGGAGGACCCGTTTGCGCGACGCATCGAGGGAGCGGATGGCGCGCGCACCCCCTGCGATTGCGAGGGCGTTGGACTCGGTAGCACCGGAGGTGAAGACGACTTCGGCGCGCTGCGCCCCCAGCGCCGCAGCCACTCTTTCACGAGCATCCTCAAGCATGAGGCGCGCCCTCCTGCCGCCCGAGTGCAGAGCCGCCGGGTTGCCGGGCTGGTCCATCAGGTCGCGCTGCGCGCGCGTCCACGCCTCGAGGGAGACGGGCAGAATCGGCGTGGTCGCAGCGTGATCGAGGTAATGGGCCACTGTCAGGCGCGCGCTTCCGCAATCGCCTCGAGGGCCGCGGGAACGACCTCGAAGATATCCCCGACGACGCCGAAGTCCGCGATCTCAAAAATCGGGGCATCCGGGTCATCGCAGACGGCGACGATATGCTGGGCCGACTGCATGCCGACGGTGTGGTGGATCGCGCCGGACACGCCCAGCCCGATGTAGACATTCGGCGAGACGGATACACCGGTCTGCCCGATCTGAAGCGAACGCGTCGCCCACCCTTCATCGCAGACGACGCGAGTCGCGCCCACGGCTGCATCGAAGGCATCGGCGAGTTGTTCGGCGATCGCCATATCGCCGCCGACTCCCCTGCCCGCGACGACGACAGTCGACGCATCGGTGAGGGGGACGCGCCCATCGGAGTCCAGTGCCGATGACGAGACGACGGCGACTGCGGCCGCCTCCGCGGAGGGGCAGACGGCGACGGACTGTACTCGGGGCGCCGCAATAGAAGCGGCATTGGCCTCATCGACACTGCCCGGGCGCACGGTGATGACGGGGAGTCGGCCCTGGACGCGGATGCGCGTCGACCATGTGCCCGCGAGCGCGGTGGTAGTCGCCACGACTGTTCCGTCGACAATCTCCACGCAGACTGCGTCCGCCACGACGCCGGAGTCCGTGAGGGTCGCGATGCGCGAGGCGACCTCGCGGCCGCGGTAGGTTGAAACGATGAGGAGCGCTCTGAAGGAGTCGGTGTCCAGGCACGCGGCGACGGCATCGGCGACGACGGCACTGACCCGTGGGGCTGCGTCGGGTAGCGCCGGGGTGAGGACCGTTGCCGCACCGAAGCGGGCAAGCGCGTCGAGGTCGGGGGCACCGGTCAATGAGATCGCAGTGACGGGCGCCGTGGAGAGGGTGCGCGCGAGTGTGAGGATCTGCGCGGATGCGGGGGTGAGGGTCCACCCGTCGGCATCGGAGCCCGAATGGTCGACGAGGACGAGGAGGGGGGCGTTGGTCGTATCCGTCATTGTCACTTCACCACTTCCAGGAGGTAGGCGGCCAGGCGCTTGCCGGCGTCTCCAGAATCCGGAATGATCGTTCCCGCCCCGTCGCGCGTCACTTCATTCGCCTCGATCACGGTGATGAGGCTGGGGTGTTCGGCGATGAGGGAGCCGCATTCAGTTCCCTCGACCTCGTCGAGGCCCCACGTGTCGAGCGGCTTCTTGCGCGCGGCCTTCATCGCGGCGAAGGCCGGGTAGCGCGGCTCGTTGAGCTGGTCGGTGACCGAGATGACGGCGGGCAGCGGCGCCATGAGGACATCGTCGTATCCGTCGGCGTTGCGCTCGATCGTGGCGGTGTGCGCCGCGGTGTCGACCCTGAGCCCGTGGGCTAGGCCGAGCAGGGGCATGTGCAGGCGCGTCGCGAGCGCCGCGGGGAGCAGGGAGGTCATGGAGTCGAGGGACGCCATGCCGGTGATCACCATGTCGATGGGTTCTTCTTCTGCAAGCATCTGAATGGCGGCTGCGAGGACCAGTGCCGTTACTCCGGCGTCAGCGCCGACTAGGCGCTCGTCGGTGATGAGAAGACCGCGATCAGCGCCTTTTTGGAGCGCTGAGAAGACTGCGTCTTCGGCGTCCTCGGGACCCATGGTGAGGGCGATGACCTCGCCGCCGTGCTCTTCGACGAGTTGTACAGCCGCTTCGACGGCGTTCTCGTCGAGTTCGTTGAGGACGTCGTCCTCGCCGCGCACGAGACGGCCGTCTTCGAATCGACGTTCGGACTGCGCGTCCGGAACGTGCTTCACGCATACCACAATTCTCATGGCTCAAGCGTGCCATACCGGTGTTCACATACCGCCGTCACGGACGGAACACATGGTCATTCCCACACCAAAACACTGTGTTTTCGCACATACTGGACCTTCAGCGCATAATGTGGGGATCAGCTTGTCAGACGAGTGTTCGATTGATAGTGGAGGCGCAGTGCGATGACCCGCGACAATGCTTACGATCGCCGCACCACTGTAGTCACTGTCACAGATCCGCATCCGGTTCCCGGACGCTACGGCGTCACCATCCGAGATGGTGGTCTCGATGTCTCCGTCATCGCGCGCAGCGCCACGAGTGTCGACTTCTGCATCATCGGAGTCGATGGCACCGAGACCCGCTACCGCCTCATGAGTTCGAATGCCGGAATCTGGCACGGTCATATCCACGGCTACGGCAGGGGAACCCGCTATGGATTCAGGGTTGACGGCCCGTGGGATCCCGACGCCGGTTTCTTCCACAATCCGGCTCATTTTCTCCTCGACCCCTACGGGCGCGGCATCGAGGGCGAAGTCGATATCTCACCCGCCGTTTACGCTCACGAAGTTGATGAGGACCTCTACCCGATCTCCTACCCTCTCAAGCGCTCCCCTCTGGATTCGCGCGGACACGTGCCCGTGTCAGTCGTCGTGTCGAATGGTTTCCCCATCGCTCCCAAACCGCGGATCCCCTGGGAACAAACGGTGATCTATGAGATCCACGTCAAGGGCTTCACGAAGAATATGCCGGGCGTTCCCGAGGACCTGCAGGGGACCTATGCGGGACTCGCCCACCCGGCGTGCATCCACTACCTCAAAAACCTCGGGATCACCTCCGTCGAATTGCTCCCCATCCACGCCAAGTGCGAGGAGCCCTTCCTCACTGAGAGGGGCTTGACGAACTACTGGGGTTATTCCACCCTGTCCTTCTTCTCCCCCGAACCGTCCTACGCGTCGAAGTCGGCCCAGGCCCAGGGGGCTCAGGCGGTCGTCGACGAGTTCCGCGGAATGGTATCGCTCCTTCACCAGGCGGGTATCGAAGTCATCCTCGACGTCGTGTACAACCACACCTGCGAGGGCGGGGATGCCGGTCCGTCGCTGTCGTGGCGCGGACTCGACTCCGACCTGTACTACCGCCACACGCCCTCACGACCGACCCAGATGATCGATGACACGGGCTGCGGCAACACGATGAACGTCGATCATCCTCAGACTATGGCGATGATCCTCGACTCCTTGCGCTACTGGTCGCAGACGATGGGCGTTGACGGGTTCCGCTTCGACCTCGCGGCCACGCTCGGACGCTTCTCCACCGGCTACTCCCCCATGCACCCGCTCCTCATGGCAATGGCGACTGACCCGGACCTGGGGACGGTGAAACTCATCGCCGAACCGTGGGACATCGGGCCGGGGGGCTGGCAGACTGGCAACTTCCCTTTCCCCTTCTCCGAGTGGAACGACCGCTACCGCGGTGCCCTGCGGGGATTCTGGCTCTCTGATGCGCGCGCCCTCGACGAGGGCGGGCACGCCGAGGGGCCGAATGATCTGGCGACTCGTCTGGCGGGTTCGCGTGACGTCTACGACCACCACACGGGCCTTGGCCGCGGCCCGAGGGCGTCCATCAACTTCATCACTGCGCACGACGGCTTCACCCTCGCTGATCTCACGTCCTTCGATTTCAAGCACAATTGGGCGAACCTCGAGAGCAACCGGGACGGCTCCGACGACAATCGTTCGTGGAACCATGGCATTGAGGGGTCGGTCGCCTCCTTGGCGCGCACCGAGGAGGATGACACTGAGCTCCAGTCGGGCACGGAGGGCAACGAGGAGATCTTCGTCAAGCGTCGCAAGACTCGGCGCAACCTCCTGACGACGATGTTCATCTCCGTCGGCACGCCGATGCTCTTGGGCGGCGACGAGTTCGCCCGCACCCAGTACGGCAATAACAACGCCTACTGCCAGGACTCCCCTATTTCGTGGGTCGATTGGAATCTCACGCGCTCTCAGCGCGACCAGATCGAGTTCACGAAGTGGCTCATCGCGCTGCGCAAGGCGCATCCGGTGCTGCGCCCCGATGTCTACGCCTCGGGTCAGCCGCACGGGGGCGACTCGATCCCCGATCTGACGTGGTACTGC
Source organism: Actinomyces mediterranea (assembly GCF_900155595.1). Classification (GTDB taxonomy): domain Bacteria; phylum Actinomycetota; class Actinomycetes; order Actinomycetales; family Actinomycetaceae; genus Pauljensenia; species Pauljensenia mediterranea. Next base: position 178,363 of record NZ_FTPB01000004.1, on the reverse strand, counting down.
GCCAACGGTTCCCCCATGCCTTCAGATGCGTGGTCGAAGACGGAGAACCGAGTCTTCCAGATGCTGCGCTCGGGCCTCAGATGGAACGACCGTGACGCCCTCGTCATCATCAACGGAACCCTTGACGTTCAAGAGGTCACGCCCCCCGTCGGCCATGAGCTCGACTGGCTGCTGGCGGTCAACACCGCGTGGAACTCTCTGGGCGAAGGTATTCCCGAGGGTACGGATCCGAAGGATCTGAGCGTCGGACTTGAACTGGTGCCACACGGTACGAGCATCGAGGTCGGGCCCTTGTCTGTTCTCGTCCTCCTCACCGACGTGGCTCCGAGCCCCAACCTCTGACCAGGGGCTGCGCCTGCACGGACGGATTCGAGCGCCCCCGGGCTCCACGATAGAATCCGGGGCATGACTTCCAGTGAAGATGCTCTCGCCAATTCGACGTCGGATGCGTCGCTCGCCCGTTCGAAGGAGCGCTCGGCGCAGATCGATCTCGCGATCGACCAGGATCCGTCCCAGTTCAGGATCCTCACAGGCGACCGCCCGACCGGCCACCTCCACCTCGGCCACTACTTCGGGACGCTGCGCAACCGCGTGCTCCTGCAGGACCGGGGCGTCGAGACATGGGTCCTCATCGCCGACTACCAGGTGATCACGGACCGCGACGGCGTCGGCCCCATCAAAGAGCGGGTGCTCGCACTCATCGCCGACTACATCGCGGCGGGCATCGATCCCGAGCGCTCTGTCATCTTCAACCACTCATCGGTCCCCGCCCTCAACCAACTCATGCTGCCGTTCCTCTCACTCGTCACCGAGTCCGAACTGCATCGCAATCCGACGGTGAAGGCCGAGTTGGAAGCCACCCAGGGACGCGCCATGACCGGCCTGATGCTCACTTACCCCGTCCACCAGGCGGCCGACATCTTATTCTGCAAGGCGAATATCGTCCCCGTCGGCCAGGATCAGCTCCCCCACCTCGAACAGGCGCGGCTCATCGCCCAGCGCTTCGATAAGCGCTACGGGCGCGCGACGCCCGAGCGCCCCGTCTTCCGCCGTCCCGAGGCCCTCCTATCCGAAGTCCCGCTTCTTCTCGGAACGGATGGGACGAAGATGTCGAAGTCGCGGGGCAATACCATCGAACTCGGCATGAGCGCGGATGAGACGGCGAAGATCCTCAAGAAGGCGAAGACCGACGCTGACCGCGTCATCACCTACGACCCGGTGACTCGCCCCGAGGTCGCGAACCTCCTCATGCTGGCCTCCCTCGCCTCCGGTGAAGCGCCCGAGGTCATCGCCGAGCAGATCGGTGACAAGGGGGCGGGGACGCTCAAGATGCGGGTGACCGAGTCTCTCAACGAGATGCTCGCACCGATGCGCGTCCGGCGCACCGAACTCATCGCTGATGAGGGCTACTTGTTGTCCGTGCTTCACGCGGGCAATGAGCGGGCGAACGCCCAAGCGGATGAGACGCTCGCCGAGGTGCGCACCGCCATGCAAATGAACTATTGAGCGGACCGCGGATACGGTTTTCGGGGGTCCTCACTGCGGTGAGAACCCCCGAAGTCTTGTATGACAACATCCGAAAACGGAGGGTCCCCGCAGCAGCGACAGGGATGCCATTCCTTCGTGGAATCCGCTGAATCATGCGGATATTGTTGCCCAATGATGACACTCACGCGCCCGAATGCGAGCGCATTCCTCACACGGTCTCACGGCGATCAACCCGCCAAGCAGCGCTCACTTGCGGGGCGGCTCAACTGGTTGCGCGCAGCAGTGCTCGGCGCCAATGACGGCATCGTCTCCATCTCGGGCCTCCTCGTCGGCGTCGCGGCCGCGAATCCGGCGAATACCACTGCCATCGCGATCGCCGGAGTCGCCGGAATCGTTTCAGCAGCGCTGTCGATGTCCGTCGGAGAATACGTATCAGTGTCCACCCAGCGCGACACGGAGCGCCAACTCGTCGCCGATCAAAGCGCCCTGCTCGTCTCCGATCCCGAGGGGCAGGAGCGCAAGCTCGCCGACATGTGGACGAAGCGCGGTCTGTCTGCTGAGGCCGCGGCCCTCGTCGCCAAGGATCTCAGTGCCCATGACGCCCTCGATGCACACCTTCGCACCGAGCACAATATCGATCCCGACGACCTGACGAATCCGTGGGCGGCGGCGGGGAGCTCATTCCTCGCATTCATCGCAGGTTCCCTGCTCCCCCTTCTCACCATGTTGGCTTTCCCCGCACACCTGCGCATCGGCGCGACTGCGGTCGCCGTCCTCGTCGCATTGGCATTGACCGGTTGGATCAGTGCTGTCCTCGGCGAGGCACCCAGGAGGCCCGCGATCATCCGCCTGCTTGTCGGGGGCAGTGCCGCCATGGCCCTGACCTTCATCGTCGGCCATCTCTTCGGCGTGAACGTCTGATATCCGCATCGGGGTGAACGGGCGTTCATGATTTCCGCAACACGCGCAAGGCCCGCTCAGATTCTCCATGGGCCGAGCATTCGATCGCTTCCATGGGTAGTCTTAGTGACGTGAGCGACATTCTTCTGCCCCGGATCCCTGTTATTGAACTGTTCCCAGTCATTGAGAACGGCAGACTCGCAGCAAAGGCGACGCAGAATGAGCCCCTGCCCATTCGCGCCACGGTGTTCCGCGAGGGACATGATGCCTTCGCCGCCGAGGCCGTGCTCATCGCGCCGGATGGAACCGAGTTCTCTCGCACCCCGATGGTCGACATCGCGCCCGGCCTCGACCGCTATGAGGCGTGGGTGATGCCGAATGAGCCGGGGGCGTGGTCATTCCGCGTCGACTCCTGGTCCGACCCGTACGCCACGTGGCGCCACGACGCGACCATCAAGATCGACGCCCGTGTTGATGTCGAACTCATGCTGGAAGAGGGCGCGCGCCTCATGGAGAGGGCGATCGCAGGAGAGGCGCTCTGCAATCCTACCCAACAAGCGGCCGACCCCCGGGACGCCGTCATCCTCGCCGACGCTGCCACTCATTTGCGCGATACCAGCCGCTCCCCCCAGCAGCGCCTCTCGGCGGGCATCTCCTCGAGGGTTCGCGCCTACTTCCGCGCCAACCCGTTGCGCGACCTCATCGGGGCGTCGCATTCCTATCCGCTCGAGGTCGCCCGCTCGCGCGCCCTCGTCGGCTCCTGGTACGAGATCTTCCCCCGCTCCGCCGGGGCATTCCAGCGCCCCGACGGTACCTGGGTGTCGGGCACATTGAATGCGGCCGCCCGCGATCTCGACCGCATCGCCGACATGGGCTTCGACGTCGTCTATCTCACGCCGATCCACCCGATCGGAACGACGAACCGCAAGGGCAAGAACAACACGCTCGTCGCCGAACCCGGAGATCCGGGGTCGCCCTATGGCATCGGCTCCGACGAGGGCGGACACGACGCGATCCACCCCGATCTGGGGACCTTCGACGACTTCGACGCATTCGTGGCCCGCGCCCATGAGCTCGGCATGGAAGTCGCCCTCGATCTCGCGCTGCAGTGCTCCCCCGACCACCCGTGGGTGAGCGAGCACCCCGAATGGTTCACGACCCGCGCGGACGGCACCATCGCCTATGCGGAGAACCCCCCGAAGAAGTACCAGGACATCTACCCCCTCAACTTCGACAACGATTACGAGGGGATCTACCGGGCCATCCGCGATGTCATCGAAGTGTGGATCACCCACGGCGTCACCTTCTTCCGCGTCGACAACCCCCACACGAAGCCCGTGCGCTTCTGGCAGGAGATCATCGCAGATGTACGCGCCTGCCACCCCGATATCCTCTTCCTCGCCGAGGCCTTCACCCGCCCCGCGATGATGCGCACCCTCGGTATGGCGGGATTCGACCAGTCCTACACCTACTTCGCGTGGCGCAGAACCAAACAGGAGATCGAAGAGTACTTCTCCGAGGTCTCCACTCAGACGCCGCACCTCATGCGCCCGACGTTCTGGCCGGCCACGCACGACATCTTGACCCCCCAGATGACGACGGGCGGCACCGCAATCTTCGCGATCCGCGCCATGCTCGCAGCCCTCGGCTCGCCCACATGGGGCATCTACTCGGGGTGTGAATTCGTTGAGAACATTCAGCGCCCCGGATTCGAAGAGCAGAACGACAACGAGAAGTACGAGTTCCGCCCACGCAAGTGGGCCGACGCGGAGCACCTAGGCATCTCCCGCCTTCTCACCCTCCTCAATGCGGCTCGCGCGAAGCACCCCGCATTGCAACAGCTTCACCAGATCAGGATCCACCCGACCTCACATCCCGAGATCGTGTGCTTTTCCCGACAGATGTCCGGCCGCTTCACCGAGTCCGGACAAACCGATACTGTCATCTGCGTGATTTCTCTCAACCCCCATGACGGGGTCAATGGCACCGTTGAACTCAATCTTGGGGAGTTGGGAGTGGAAACACCCGGCGGGCACATCCGCGTCGTTGACGAACTCGACGGCAGGACCTACACATGGGGTACGAGCAACTGGGTGGAGTTGTCGCCCGTCACCAGACTCGGGCACGTCTTCTCGGTTGAACCCGCCACCAGCGTCGAGCCCTGGACGAACCACCGCAATTGAACACCGATGCGCCCGGTGCGCTGACCGCTGCCGACCGAAATGTCGCACGGCTCACACATCGGGCGCCAACTGTGGGAGAATTACACCTATGGATACGGACATGAGCCCAATTCCGGTCGACGACGGAGTCCTCGACGCGATTGGCAACGGAACTTATTACGCTCCCCACTCGATCCTCGGAGCACACCTCGGGGACAGCGGAGTCACCATTCGGACAGTGCACCACCTCGCCGATGCCGTCGACGTCGTGACCTCTGCCGCGTCGTACCCCGCAGTACACGAAAGGGCGGGTGTGTGGGTCGTCGTACTGCCCATCGATGAGATTCCCGATTACCGGGTTCGCGTCACCTACGGCGACCAGATCACGGTCCTTGACGACCCGTACCACTACCTGCCGACTCTCGGAGAGATGGACACCTATCTCATCTCCGAGGGCCGCCACGAGGATCTGTGGAAGGTACTGGGCGCTCATGTCACGCACTACAGCGGCGAAATGGGCGATGTCGATGGCGTCGCCTTCGCCGTGTGGGCTCCCAATGCCCGTGCCGTGCGCGTGGTCGGCGACTTCAACTTCTGGGACGGCTCGGGCACCGCGATGCGCTCCCTGGGCTCCTCCGGCGTCTGGGAGATCTTCATCCCCGGCATCGGTGTCGGTACCCGCTACAAGTTCGAGATCCAGGGCCCCGGCGGCAATTGGATGCAAAAGGCCGATCCACTCGCCCGCGCCACGGAGATCCCTCCGGCGACGGCCTCCGTCGTCACCGACTACTTCCACGAGTGGACCGACGACGAGTGGATGAAGTCGCGCGCCCAGCGCAATGTCCACTCCGGCCCGATGTCTATCTACGAGGTTCACGCGGGATCGTGGAAGCAGGGCCTGGGATACCGCGGCCTCGCCGATGAACTCGTCCCCTACGTCAAAGAGATGGGATTCACTCACGTTGAGTTCATGCCGTTGGCCGAACATCCCTTCGGCGGCTCATGGGGCTACCAGGTGACGTCGTACTACGCTCCCACATCGCGCTTCGGCACCCCCGACGACTTCCGCTACCTCGTTGACGAGTTCCATAAGGCCGGTATTGGCGTCATCCTCGACTGGGTCCCCGCCCACTTCCCGAGGGATGAATGGGCACTCGCCCGCTTTGACGGAACTCCCCTGTACGAGGATCCGGATCCGCTGCGCGGAGAGCACCCCGACTGGGGTACCTACGTCTTCAATTTCGGGCGCCGCGAGGTGCGCAACTTCCTCGTCGCCAACGCCCTGTACTGGCTCGAGGACTTCCACATCGACGGTCTGCGCGTCGACGCAGTCGCCTCGATGCTCTATCTCGACTATTCACGCAAAGACGGCCAGTGGCGCCCCAACCAGTACGGTGGGCGCGAACACCTTGAGGCCATCGAGTTCATCCAAGAGGCCAACGCGACCGCCTATCGGCGCCACCCCGGCATCGTCATGATCGCTGAAGAGTCAACGGCATGGCCGGGCGTCACCGCGCCGACCTCGGGAGGCGGCCTCGGATTCGGAATGAAGTGGAACATGGGATGGATGAACGACACCCTGCGCTACCTCGCCGAAGACCCGGTGAACAGGCGTTGGCACCATGGGGAACTCACCTTCTCCCTCGTTTACGCCTTCTCCGAGAACTACGTCCTGCCTCTCTCCCATGACGAGGTCGTCCACGGCAAGCAGTCGCTCGTTGAGAAGATGCCCGGCGACGACTGGCAGCGATTCGCAGGCCTGAGGGTCCTCTACGCCTACCAGTGGTCGCATCCGGGCAAGCAGCTGATCTTCATGGGCCAGGAGATCGGTCAGCGCCAAGAGTGGAACGAATCTTACTCCCTCGATTGGTGGATCACCCAATTCGAGGGGCACGCCGGAGTCCAGAAACTCGTCGCAGAGCTCAACCGGATCTACACGACGCACGGCGCCTTCTGGGACGACGACTACACCGGTTTCGAGTGGATCGACGCTTCCGACGGAGACCACAACCTCATTTCATACCTGCGCAAGGGGGCGCGCACCGGCGATGGCCAGCCCGTCGTCGCCTGCGTCGCTAACTTCGCGGGCAACCCCCACGAGGGCTACCGCGTCGGTCTTCCCTTCGGCGGCGAGTGGACGGAGATCCTCAATACCGATGCCGAAGAGTTCGGCGGTTCCGGCGTCACCAATCCCTTCGGGGTCATCGCCGAGGAGATCCCCTGGAACGGGCGCCCCTACTCGGTTGAACTGCGCGTGCCGCCGCTCGGCGCGCTGTGGCTTGCACCGAAGTCTCAGGAGAACTGAGACCCATCAATGACAGCGGGGCCGGTGGCGACGATTGCCACCGGCCCCAGCGCCCGTTTCGATCGTGAGGCCCTATGACATCGCCAACACCCCACCCGTCCCCAGAGTTCCTGTGGCCCGACGATGAGGCACTCCTCTCCGCCCTGCAGCCGTGGCTCGTCGAACGCCGCTGGTTCCCCCTCAAGGGCGACGCCGCACCAAAGGTGGGCGCATTAGCGATCACCGCCTCCCTGAATTACTCCCCGCGCGTGCGCGACCTCCTCATCGCGGCGCGTCGCGGCGACGATCCACTCGCCGCGCCCGTCCTCATTCATGTCCCCCTCGTCCTTGAGGCCCCCGACGCCCTCGACTCCTTCGCGGTCGAGGGGGAAACCGAGGGCTCGCACGGCTTCTGCATGCCCGACGGCCCCGCCCTCGTCGACGGTCCGCACCATCCGTTTTTTTGGAGGGCGTGGGCGACGCGCGCACTCGATGCGGGAACCGTCATAGGAGACGAGGGGGTGCGCGCGATCATCGAGCGAGCCCCCGATGGGCGGGTCATGACCGGGGAGCAGTCGAATACGAATGTCGTCATGACGGCCGCAGCGGATTCAGGGGTGCCCGACCTCGTCGTCAAACTCTTCCGCGTCCTCGCTCCAGGACGCAACCCCGATGTGGAGATCTCCGCAGCCCTGGCGGCCGACGGATGGGACTGTGTGCGCACCCCCGTCGCCTGGTCGACGCTCACATGGGCCGACCCCGCTACGGGAGGGAACGTTGAAGCGGACTCGGCGGTCGCCTGTACATTCATCCCCGAAGCGGATGACGGTTTCGAACTATTCTGCCGCCTCGGCTCAAACGATGACGGTTCGGGGGGCGCCGTACGCGAACGCTCCCGCTTCCTCGCCCACTCCCTGGGCACGACGACCGCCCAGATGCACCATCACCTCGCCCGCGCGCTCGGCTCCTCCACACCCCCCGCTCCCGGTGTGCTCGCCCAAGCGCTGCGCGAACGCGCACAATGGGCGTTCGCTGAACTCGCGTTCCTCGAATCCGCAGTGCCCGGCCTGCGCGCCTCGGCGGAGGCGCTGTACACCCGGCTCGAAGCACTCGACCGTCTCGACGATGCGACGAGGATCCACGGTGACTATCACCTCGGCCAGGTTCTCCACGAGCTGGGCGTACCCGTCGACGAGGCGAAGTGGTTCGTCCTCGACTTCGAAGGGGAGCCGCTGCGCCCGCTCGCGGAGCGGTCCATGCCGGATCAGCCGATGCGCGATGTCGCGGGGATGCTCCGCTCCTTCGACTACGCCGCCGCGGTTGGCAGGGCAACGGATCCGCGTTGGCGCGATGACATGAGGGAGGCGTTCCTCGACGGATACGTCCGCGCGAGTGGGGCCGATGCTCAGGCGCAGAACAGACGAGAGGTACTCATCGGGGCGCTCGAACTCGACAAGGCCCTCTACGAGGCCGTCTACGAGGCCCGCAATCGTCCCGCATGGATCGACATCCCCGTTCAGGGCATCAAATCGATCCTCTCCCGTTCCTGAGACCCGGGGAGGTTCTCAGACGAGGACGAGCGTCGACAGGACCATACGCGCTTTCATGACGTCAGGGGTATTGCCTGCGACACGGAACAGGTCGAGGAGGCGCAGACGCGCGCTATCGCGCTCTTCGGGCGTTGTCGCGTCCCGGATGATGTCGAGGAGGATCGTAAAAGCCTGCGTGTGCTGTCCGCGCTCGAAGAGCGCGTCTGCGACTGCTGCGGGGTCAGACTGGTCGTCGGCGCTGGCTCGGGCGGCGAGGCGCAGGCGGGCTAGGTGGGACTTCGCAGCCTCATCGCGGGGATTGAGGTCGATGACCTTCGTCCATGCGGTGATTGCGCCCTCGATATCGCCGTCGGCCTCGCAGGCGAGCGGGGCCTCATGTTCGGGCGGCGTCGGCGCTTGAGTCTGTTCGGCCGTCACTGCGATGCGCCCTGTGACGCCCATTGATCGGGCAGCCTCCAGCACCTGATCGATAATCTGCTTGATCTGGTCTTTTGCGGCGCTCCCCTGGAACAGCGGCAGCGGACGCCCGCCGATGAGGGCGACGACTGCGGGAACTCCTTGAATTTGGAAGGCCTGGACGATCTGCGGGGCCGCATCGACGTCAATGGTGACGACCTGGAATGCTCCCCCGTAATCGCGGGCCAGTTCCTCGACGGCGCCGACGAGGGGTTTGGACTCGAGTGAGCGTCCCGACCACATGACGATGACGACGGGCAGGGATTGCGATGTCGTCATGACGGAGTGGAAGTTCTCCTCCGTCCCTACGACGACGAGCGGCAGGTTGAGCCCCGTGGGCGCCGGTTCTTCGGATTTCATCGAGGGGGCATCGGCCCCGTGCGCGGTCAGATCGACTGCTCCTCGGGAGTCGGCGGCCATCATCTGCGGTTCGCCAGTGGTCACTGCGTCTCCTTCTTCCTGTGCGCGCATCGCGCACCATTCAGTTTCTGTCGGGATTCGTCGAGTCGTCGAGGGTAATGGATTCGATATTGCGATCGGCTCCGACGATTCGGGCGACTCCGCCCTGGGTCATCGAGGGGATCGAGATGAGGACGGTCGCCACGTAGGTGGCGACGGCGGTCCCTTTCACGGTGTCCTCCCTCCCCTCGTTGAGGGTAGCGGTCTGGCCGCCGAGCCTCATCGTGGAACCCGCGACCGTCCTTGAATAAGTGAGGGTGTACGTGAAGTTCGCAGCGACGAGGGCCGAGCCGTCCTGAACGACGACACCTGAGATTGGATACTCGCTGACGGCGGCCTCAGCAGTAATGGAACCGGCTGCTTCCAGGTTCGTCGACAGCGTCGACACGGTATCGAGGTAGTTCGTCGTGAACTCGTCCGTGGCGAAGCGCTCATTCGAGGCGAGGCTCGCGTTGAGCATGTCGACGTACTCCTGCAGAGCTTCTTTCGGCGTCATGACGAAGCCCGTGGAATCATCCGACACATAGGCCGAGCCCTCGTCGATGGAGGGGATGGTGACGGAGGTGCCGCCAAGCATGCGGCACCAATTGGTCAGGGAGTAGGAGGAGCGCGCATCGTCTTGGACGAACACCTGGACGACCGGAAGGCCCGAGCCGCTGGACTGTCGGATGTTGAGGATGGCACGCGGCCACGACTGCGAATTCGTCACTGCGATGTGCTCGGCGGTCAGATCCAGGGGGGCGAGAGTCTCCCCCGACGCCTTCGCATACGCGTACTGGGCGGCGCGCACGCGCGCGGCTCCCTGGGTGACGCGGCCGTTGAGGATCGACGAGTCAAAGGCAGCGTCCGCCTCATCGAGGGCCGCTTGCGTGGATTGGAGGACCTCCTCGATCCGTTGGGAGTCGAGGTTGGGGTCTTGAGCCGATTGTGCTCCGAGGGCATCCGTCGCGACGAGTTCGCCATTGGAGCAGGCGGACAGGCCCACGAGGGGTACGAGGGCGAGGGCGGCGATTCCGAGGTGTCGTTTCACAACTCGTCCTTTCAGTCGCGCTTCTTCAACCAGCCAGACATGATTGACGTCCATGCGCTCGTCTGCGCGCGGCTCTCCGGCTGCTCGGTCTGCTCGTGAGTATCCTCTTCTTTTCCGTCTGGCGCCTGTTGAGCCTCGGCGGGCGAAGCGTCCACCGACACCACGGGGATGAGACCGGTGTCGAATTCGCGACCGTCGACGATGAGTGTCTGCTCTCCGCGCTCGCGCGCTTCGCGGAGCGCCCGTCGACTCGGGAGGGATGCTCCGGGGCGGACCGCGCCTAGGTCGATGATGCCCGTATCAGTGGGAACCTTCTGGGGCGGGTCTTCGTCCTCGGTCCCCATGTATTCTCCGTGGCGGCCGCTCACCTGGGGTATCGCCTCTTCGTCGCCTTCTGCACCATCATCGGTTCCCGAACCATCAGCATCGTCTGCAGGGACATCCTGATGGTCTTCTTCGTCGGCGCGAGAGTCCTCGCGGTCGGTGTCTTGTGAGTCTTCATCAGCCGGCGCGTCATCCTCGCACGCGTCGACGGGCTCATCGTCGGATGCGGAGTCGTTGCCGTCGGATGCCTCATCAACCGGGAAGTCGGATGAGACGTCTTCCGTGCGGACGCGTTCGGGAGTCTCGTCCTCCGGCTCGACCGCCTCTTCGTCGGCGGAGTCGTTGCTCGACTCCTCGTCTCGCTGCGCCTCGACGAGTTCAGCGATCTTCATCGTGTCGATCGTCTGGGTGTCGGTGGCGTCGGCGCCCTTGCGCTCGGCGATCTTGCGGGCGCGCTCGGCGCGGTGGCGCAGAATCTGACGCCGTGACAGGAATAGAACCACTGCGAGCAGGGCGGAGACGACAGCGAGGAGCACCGTGACAATCGCGAGAGTATTCGTGCGCTGCATCGGCCAGGTCAGCGTCAGTGTCAAGTCTCCCGATCCTGCTGCGGAGGCGACGATCAAGGAGCGGCCCGAAGAGATGCCCCTTAGGGACAGGGAGGCCGAACCGGTTCCCTCAGCGGAGTCGAGCCACATATCGGAGGCGGTGACCTCGGAGACGATTCGGGCCGCCTCGGGATCGGATACGGGAGCCGAGTCCTGCTCGCCCGATTGAGCACCCGATTGGGCACCCGATTGGGCGTCCACTCGCACTGTGCCCGCGTGCTCTTCCACCTTGAGGACGCTGCGGTCGGACGTCAATCCAACGATCTCGGTGTAAGGGTCCGCGCCGATCCATCCGATGACGTCGCCGGGCGTTCCCACTGCAAGCGTCACCTTCGCGCCCGATGCGGAGGTCGCATTCACCGTCACTTCAGAGCTGACGAGCGGCAGAACCCCATCACGGGTCATGACGAGCGACTGGTCCGGATTCACGGAAGATGACAGCTCCTGAGCGGGCTTGAACACCGTGAATGCCAGCACGGCGACGACCAGGAAGATCAGTGCCAATACCGCAGCGACCGCGGCGGCAGAATACTGCTTGAGGCGTTCCACGCGAGTTCTCTCCTTGACGGCGCGATGTCACTATCCGTTTAACGATACGGGGAAACAGCCTCATGAGCGCGTTAATTTGTGGGCTCGTGACAAATCGCATCCACTCCGGGCGCTTCGGCAGCGTCTTCGGAGCCTCAGGAGGGGCGCAGTCCTCGCCTCCAGCATTCCGAGTGCCAATGCCGCCGCGCCTCCACCCCCTGAGGCATTCCGAATGCACTCTCGTCGGGCCAGGCGACAACATGCGGGCTGCCCGTCGGGATGGGGCGCAGACACCCCGGGCAGGTGTATTCCTTCTCAGCCGATCTCAAACGCCGCACCTGGTACGTCGAACCGTCGGGACCGCGCTCGGAGCGCGGCATGGATGCGAGGGCACTCATGTCGAGCTCGCGGTGAGGCCCCGACCAGGGGCGCTTCGAGCTGCGTCTTCCCATCAGCGCACCGCTTCGCCCTTGCGCCATACGCCCAGCGGCCGCAGCTCGTCATCGACCTCGACGAGGTCGGCCCTCCCGTCCACGGCGAGTCTGCCGATTGAAGGATCACCGATGATGCGCGCCCCCTGAGCCGAGGCCATGAAGACCGCGTCGACGAGGGGGATACCGCCGCGGGTCACGGCGACGCGCACGCAGTCGAGCAGGTGCGCAGTACCCCCGGCGATCGTGTCCTGGCCGGTGAGCCGCGCAATCCCGTCGCGCACGGAGACGGCCTGCGGGCCGAGCTGGTAGTCACCATCGGCCATGCCCGCTGCCGCCATCGCGTCGGTGACGAAGACACAGGCGTCACGCCCGAGCATCTCGTAGACGTCGCGGACCAGCGAGGGTGCGAGGTGAATGCCGTCGCAGATCATTTCGGCGATGACTCCGCCACGGGCGGCATCAGAGAGGAATTCGGCAATCGGGCCAGTATCGCGGTGGTGCAGCGGCCTCATGCCGTTGAAGAGGTGGGTGATCGTTGCATGCGGACTGCGCGGCCCGTCGACCCGGTCGAACATGGCGCGCGAGAACTCGAGGGCCGCCCTGGCGGGCTCTGCGCCCGCGTCAGTGTGGCCCCAGGATGGGAGCGCCCCTCCCCTGATGAGGACCTCGGCGACGGAGCCCTCGCCCCAGGCCTTCGGCCGTTCGGGTGCGATAGTCATGGACACGGCGGTGGAGTCGCAGATATCGATAAGTTCGGCGGTGAGCTCCGGGTCGGGGTCGATGATGAACTCGGGGTCCTGAGCACCGCAGCGCTCATGCGACACGAAGGGGCCCTCGAAGTGTGTGCCGATGATCTCGCCCCGCTTGGCGAGTTCGGTGAGGGTGGCGGCTCGCGCCTTGAGCGTGTCCGCGTCGGCTGTGACGAGCGAGGCGACGAGGGAGGTCGTGCCGTGGCGACGGTGTTCCATGACGGCGACGAACGCCTGCTCGGGGGTGCGGGCGTTGGGGAAGGACTCTCCGCCTCCGCCGTGGCAGTGAACATCGACGAGGCCGGGCAGAATCGTCACCCCCGTGGGCTCGGTGGACTCGACGATCGAGCGTTCGTCGTCGGTGGCGGGGGCTTCGACATCAATCACGTGGGTGATGCGATCGGAGTCGATGACGACAACGCCGTCTTCAATGATGGAGGATTCCAGGACAAGACGTCCGCGACGCGCAAAAGTACTCATAACCTCATTGTGCCACTGTTGTCAGACAAATTGGTGCGGCCGGGAAAAGTCCCCTCCTACTCGCTCAATCGTGCGAGTATTCGGGCCACCTCGCGCTCGGCCCAGCCGCCGCGCGGCCCTTGGGCGAGGATGCCGTTGAAGTGGAGCATCATCACCAGATGGTGCTTCCACCGTGAAGCGGCGAAGGAGTCGCTCATCGCGCTGCTCGTCGGAGACGCGGACCCGCTCCTCATGAGCCCCCGCTCCTCTCACGCATCGATGAGGTCGGCTCTGGTAAGGGGGCCGCGCACGACGATGAGTTCGAGGGCGCAGCGCCCTGCCTCGTCAATGACGAGCCTCCGTCATCTCAGACTCCCCATCATCTCGTTGAGCAGCGGCCTCAGAACAGCCTCGATTCAGGGTCATCGAAACCGCGCATCGCATCGTAATCGAGGACGAGACACGAAATCCCGCGGTCCTCGGCGAGAGTACGCGCCTGCTTGGAGATTTCCTGAGCCGCGAATACTCCCGATACTTCACCCAGGAGGGGATCGCGCGACAGCAGCGACACGTACCGGGTGAGTTGCTCGACGCCGTCAATGCCTCCTCTGCGCTTAACTTCGATCGCGACGCTGCCCCCCTCGGGGTTGCGCACCATGAGATCGACTGGGCCGATCGGAGTGGGGTACTCGCGGCGCACCAGCTTCCAACCTTCGCCGAAGATCTGGGGGACCTGCTCGGCGAGGAGTTCTTGAAGATGCGTCTCGACGCCGTCCTTGACTAGGCCGGGGTCCACTCCAAGGTCCTCGACGACATCGGAGACGATGTCGTGAAGGCGGATAACGAGCCTGTCATCGCTCTTATCCGCCTGAACGGTCCACACTTCGGTAACGCCGTCGGCCTCCTCGCCCTCGTCGATGACTTCGGAGGTGACGGTGCACGGCGCATTCATCCAGTTGAGCGGCTTGTAGGAGCCCCCATCGGAGTGGATGAGGACGGATCCGTCCCCCTTGAGCATAATGACCCGCTTTGCGGGATCGAGGTGGGCGGAGAGGCGACCGGAATAGTCGACGGTGCACGTGGCGATGATGACTCTCACGGGCGCAGCCTAGCAGGATCTAGCGGTGCATCGCCGGAGGCCCCGACTCCACCCACGAGACGAGGGCGTTGTAGGTGTGGCGGGTCACCGCCATCTCATAGCGCTTGTCCTCCCTCTTGAGTCGGACTTCGACCAGTGAGCCGTCCGAGGAGTGATCAATCGGAGAGGAGATCTCGAGACCGCGACGGGCGAGGGTGTACACGGGCCTATGAGACAGACCGACGAGTGGGAACCAACTGAGCGTCTCGACGCCGAACAGGCCTATGCCGGAGGTCCACCCGGATTGTCTATCGGGACGGGACCAACAGCGGAACGCCCCGAGCTGGCCGTCGAGTCGGCGCGCACGGACATTGATATATGCCAGGATCACCAGGGCGACGACGAGCACCATCCCCAGAACCCACAGCGCACCAGCCCATAGTGGACTCATGATCGACCTCCGAACGCTCGTAATAGCGCAGCCCCCGCCCGGATGCTCCGGACGGGGGCTCCTCTATCAGGAAACAGTACCGTGATCGGCGACGACGGTCACAAAATTCGAGTCCATTGATGCGAATCCGCCTTCGATTGTGAAGCTCTCGACTCCCGATGGCGTCGCTACGGTAACGATTCCCGCCTTGAGCATCGCCAAAAGCGGCTGGCGTCCGGGGAGGATGCCCAGTTGGCCGTCAACGACGGGGATCTGCACCGCTGACGCCGTTCCGTGCCAGAGTCTGCCCTCGCGGGACACGATCTCAATCTGGAGGACGCTGCCGCTCATCACGCGTCCTTTTCGAGCTCATGCCACTTGCGCTCCAGGTCGTCGATACCACCGATGTTGTAGAACGCCTGCTCAGGAGCCTTGTCGTAGTGCCCCTCTGCGATGCGTTTGAAAGCTTCGATCGTCTCCATCAGCGGCACCGTGGAGCCGGGAACGCCCGTGAACTTCTCCGCCATGTACGTGTTCTGCGAGAGGAACTGCTCGATGCGGCGGGCTCTGGACACCGTCACCTTATCCTCTTCGGAGAGCTCGTCCACGCCGAGGATCGCGATGATGTCCTGGAGCTCCTTGTTCTTCTGAAGGATCGCCTTGACATGGGTCGCCACATCGTAGTGCTCCCTGCCCACCAGCGCCGGGTCGAGGATTCGCGAGGTCGACACGAGCGGATCCACGGCGGGATAGATGCCTTTGGAGGCGATCTCCCGGGAGAGCTCGGTCGTCGCATCGAGATGGGCGAAAGTCGTCGCAGGAGCCGGGTCCGTGTAGTCGTCGGCGGGGACGTAGATCGCCTGGAGCGAGGTGATCGAGTGTCCGCCTGCGGAGGTGATGCGCTCTTGAAGTTGGCCCATCTCGTCCGCAAGGTTCGGCTGATAGCCCACGGCGGAGGGCATGCGGCCCAGCAATGTCGACACTTCCGAGCCCGCCTGTGTGAAGCGGAAGATATTGTCGATGAACAGCAGCACGTCCTGGTGCTGGACATCACGGAAATACTCGGCCATGGTCAGCCCCGTCAGCGCGATGCGGAGCCTCGTGCCCGGCGGCTCATCCATCTGTCCGAAGACGAGCGCCGTCTTGTCGAAGACCCCCGCCTCCTCCATCTCGTGGATGAGGTCATTGCCCTCACGAGTGCGCTCCCCGACGCCCGCGAAGACGGAGACGCCACCGTGGTCCTGTGCGACTCGTTGGATCATCTCCTGGATGAGGACTGTCTTGCCGACGCCGGCACCTCCGAAGAGGCCGATCTTGCCGCCCTGGACGTAGGGAGTGAGCAGGTCGATGACCTTGATGCCCGTCTCGAACATCTTCGTGCGGGCTTCGAGCTGGTCGAATGCCGGGGGCTGGCGGTGGATCGGCCAGCGCTCGGTGATCTCGAGGGTCTCACCCTCTTTGAGGTTGAGGGGCTCGCCGGTGACGTTGAAAACGTGTCCCTTGGTGATGTCGCCGACGGGCACCGAGATCGGCGCACCCGTATCGGTGACCGCCGCACCGCGGACCAGGCCGTCAGTCGGCTTGAGGGCGATGGTACGCACGAGGTTGTCGCCGAGGTGCTGGGCGACCTCGAGCGTCATCGTGAAGGACTCCTCCCCCTCGCCCTGCCCTTTCAAGGCCACATCGACCTTGAGAGCGTTGTACAGCGGAGGGATGCGATCCGGAGGGAACTCGACGTCCACAACGGGTCCGACGACTCGTGCGACGCGGCCTTCCGCAGCCTTTTCTTCCTGGGTCATTGTGTTCTTCTCCGTGTCCATGGGTCACCCCGCGACCAAAGCGTCGGCCCCGCCCACGATCTCAGTGATCTCCTGGGTAATCTCCGCCTGGCGGGCCGAATTGGCCAGGCGCGTGTACTTGGTGATGAGGTCTTCCGCATTGTCGGTCGCCGTGTGCATCGCGCGCTGGCGCGATGCCAGTTCGGAAGCCGCCGACTGCAGGAGGACGTTGTGGATGCGCGACTCCACGTACAGCGGGAGCAACGCATCGAGGACAGCCTCGGGCGACGGAATGAACTGGTATTCGGGGAACGCCGCATCCGGGTCATCAGCGAAACCGCGCTCACCGGAGCGCTCGACATCCCCCTCGGGGGCGTCAACGACAGTGAGGGGCAGCATCTGGCGAACCTCGGGCACCTGGCTCATGACGGTGACGAAGCGCGTGTAGACAAGGTGGACCTCGGACACGCCCGTGACCCTGCCGCGGTCCATGAAGCGCTCGAGCAATTCGGTCGCGATGAGGCGAGTCGTCTCCACCGTGGGGCTATCCGATTCACCTTCCCAGGACTGTTCGATCTGTACACCGCGGAACGCGAAGTACGATCTCGCCCGACGCCCGAAGGTGTAGACGACAGATTCCTTGCCCTCCGCCTTGAGACGCTCAATAAGCCGTTCCGACTCGCGCAGGATCGTCGCCGCATAGGCTCCGGCCATGCCGCGGTCGGAGGCGATGACGAGCACGGCGACTCGGTGGGTGTCGAAGCGCTCCCGAGTCAGCGGATGGTCAAGGTCGGTGTGTACCGCAACCGCTGCGACGGCCTGGGTGAGTGCCTTCTCGTAGGGGCCGAGCTCATTGGCGGCTCGTCTGGCCTGGCCGATACGGGACGCTGCAATCATCTCCATCGCGCGGAAGACCTTGGCCAGCGTGCGCGTCGAGGCGATCCGTTGCTTGTAGATCCTCTGCTGCCCGCCCATGAATCAAGCCTTCTCGCCGGTTACGCGAACGCGAGTGATCTCCTCGCGGGTCTGCTGGGCGGTCACTTCTTCATCGTCAAGATCGGTGGCCCCGCGCCCTGCGCTGATCCACTGATCGTGGAAGGCCTCGACCTGCTTGCGCAACTCGTCCTCGGTCTCCGGCTCGAGCAGCCCCGTTGTCGCGATCGTCTCCAGCACATCCGAGTTGGCGTGGAGATGATCGAGGAGGGAGTGCTCGAATGGGAGAACGTCCGCAACGTCGATGTCGTCGAGGTATCCGTTCGTGCCCGTCCAGATCGACGCCACCTGATCAGCGGTCGGATACGGCGATGACTGCGGCTGTTTGAGCAGCTCCATGAGCCTTTCACCGCGGGTGAGCTGCTGACGGGTCGCCGCATCGAGGTCGGAGGCGAACATGGCGAATGCCGCCATTGAGCGATACTGGGCAAGAGTGAGCTTCAAGGTGCCAGCAACCTTCTTCATCGCCTTGACCTGCGCGTCGCCGCCGACGCGGGACACGGAGATGCCAACATCGACAGCGGGTCGCTGGTTCGAGTTGAACAGATCTGACTGCAAGAAGATCTGACCATCGGTGATGGAGATGACATTCGTCGGGATGTACGCTGAGACGTCATTCGCTTTCGTCTCAATGATGGGCAGGCCCGTCATGGAGCCGCCGCCCAGTTCATCCGAGAGTTTCGCACAGCGCTCGAGGAGGCGCGAGTGCAGGTAGAAGACGTCACCGGGGTAGGCCTCGCGCCCGGGCGGGCGGCGCAACAGCAGCGACACCGCGCGGTAGGCCTCTGCCTGCTTCGACAGATCGTCGAAAACGATGAGAACGTGCTTGCCCTGGTACATCCAGTGCTGACCGATGGCTGAGCCTGTGTAGGGGGCCATGTACTTGTAACCCGCGGGGTCGGATGCCGGGGAGGCGACGATGGTCGTGTACTTCATGGCGCCCGCGTCTTCGAGGGTCGAGCGCACGGAGGCGATCGTCGAGCCCTTCTGGCCGATGGCGACGTAAATGCAGCGGACCTGCTTCTTGGGGTCACCCGACTCCCAGTTCGCCTTCTGGTTGAGGATCGTGTCGAGGGCGATCGTCGTCTTGCCGGTCTTGCGGTCGCCGATGATGAGCTGGCGCTGTCCCCGCCCTACGGGGATCATCGAATCGATCGCCTTGAGGCCCGTTTCGAGCGGCTCGTGCACGGACTTACGCATCATGACGCCCGGGGCCTGCAATTCGAGGGCGCGACGACCATCAATGTCTGTGATCTCACCGAGGCCGTCAATCGGGCGGCCCAGGGGGTCGACCGTGCGACCGAGATACCCGTCGCCGACCGGGACGGAGAGGACCTCTCCTGTGCGGTGGACGACCTGCCCCTCTTCAATGGTGCCGTAATCGCCCAGGATAACGGCGCCGATCTCGCGCTGATCGAGGTTCATCGCCAGGCCGAGAGTGCCATCGGCGAATCGCAGGAGTTCGTTCGCCATCGTGCCGGGCAAGCCCTCGACATGGGCGATGCCATCGGCGGTCACTGTGACGTGGCCGACCTCTTCGGAGGCGACCTCGGAGGGGCGGTAGGACTCCATGAAGGAGTCCAGTGCTCCGCGGATCTCCTCGGGACTGATTGACAGGTCAGCCATGAGCATTCCTTCTATGTGAGTGAGTGGTGGTCAGCTCGCCAAGACCCGCCGCATATCGGCGATCCTGGTGGCGAGTGATGCATCGATGGAGGTAGTGTCCGCCCTCAGGCGGAATCCGCCGACGACCGAGGTGTCGACGGAGATCGCGAGGGAGATGTCTGCGTTGAATCGTCTTTCGAGGAGGGCGCGAAGGCGCGCCGCCTGTTCGGCGTTCATCTCAACGGCGCTCTCGACGGTGACGAGCAGCTTGTTCTGCATACGCGCAGCCCACTCGGCGAATCGGCGCAGATTCACGAGCAGGCGCCCGTGGCGTGAGCGTCCGACCGCGCGCCTGAGCAACCGCATCGTCCACCCCGTCAGGTGCTGGGAGAAGAGACGCGTTGCGAGGTCGCCGCGCTCGTGGGATGTTCCCGTCCCCAGATCCGACAATCGTAGGCGCAGCTCGCGCTGTCCAGCGAGGAAGTGGCGAACCTCGAAGAGCTCAGCCTCGACCTCGAGGAGTCGGGATGCCCGGTGGGCGTCGGTGAGGACCGAAAGGATCCCGAGAACTTCGAGAGCATCATGGAGTGCCTCGGGTTTCGACCAGTGGTCGCGCACGATCGCGACGAGCACGGTCATGCACGCCTCGGTCACGCTGGAACCGAAGGCGTCTCGAGCCAGTTTCTCCTTGTCGTCGCCACTGCGCGCAGGGTCTGTCAACGCGCGAGACAAGCGGACATCGCCTTTGACGATGTCGGACAATCCGAAGAAGTCCTCCGCCACGCGCATCGCGTCAGTGTCGACCAATGCGAGGGCGTCATCCAGATTCGACGTATACGGGACGGATCCGATCCTTGAGACGACTGTCATCGAGTGCCGACCTCACTCGCCCTGGCCGTATCGGCCTCGAGATCGTCGAGGAATCGATCGACGACGCGACTGGTGAGGGCGGTATCGGCGAGGTGCTCGCCAACGATCTTCTCGGCGAGTTCCGTGGCGAGGAGACCCACATCGGCGCGCAGTGAGATCTGTGCCGCCTGCTTCTCGGCGAGGATCTGCCTCTGTGCGACGTCGAGGATGCGGGCGGCCTCGGACTGTGCCTCGGTGCGCGCGGCGGCGATGATTCCCGCGGCCTCTTCTGTCGCCTTTTCGCGGATCGAGTGCGCGTCGGCATTGGCAGCGCGCAGGATGTCCTCGCGCTCCCGAGCGGCCGCAGCGCGCTCTTCCTTCGCCTTATCCGCTGCCGCGAGTCCGTCGGCGATTCTCGCCTGGCGCTCATCCATGGTGGCGTAGAGGCGCGGCAGGGCGAAGCGTCCGATGAGGAGAAGCACAACGAGGAGAACGAGCGCCGCCCAGAAGATCTCGTAGAGCGGGGGCAAGACGACGGCGAGTCCGCCGACTGCTTCCTCGCTCGCTGCGAAAACCTGGCGCATCGTCGTCACCTGACGATGAGCGGAAGGACGAATCCGATAAGACCGAGAGCCTCGACCATGCCCGCACCGATCACCATATTGGTGAAGAGGCGGCCTGCGACCTCCGGCTGGCGGGCGGTCGATTCCTGGGTCTTGCCGACGAGGATGCCGATGCCGAGGGCGGGGCCGAGGGTGGCCAGGCCGTAGCCGATGTAGGCGAATGCAGCGGTTGCCATGGTGTATTTCCTTCTGGTTGAACGCCCTGGGGCGTGGGATTTCGTCGGTGCTCAGTGAGCCTCGACGGCCAACTTGATGTAGACGGCGGACAGGATGGTGAAGATGTAGGCTTGGAGGAAGGCGACGAAGACTTCGAAGAGGGTCATGAGGAGCATCGCGGCGCCCGTCAGCGTTGATGCGGCTGATATCGCAGACAGGGTGTGGAGCAGCATTGCCGTCCCGAAGTACGTCATTCCCAGGAGGAGGTGGCCTGCGATCATGTTGGCGAGGAGTCGCAGGGTGAGGGTCACGGGGCGCACGATGAAGGTCGAGAGGAACTCGATCGGCGTGATGAGCACGTACATCGGCTTCGGCAGTCCCGGGGGGAATAGCTGGGACGCGAAGAAGCGGCCGACGCCCTGCGCCCTGATACCCGCACTGATGAAGGTGACGTAGGAGATGATCGCGAAAACCATTGGAACTGCGACGACCGATGATGCAGCGATGTTGATGCCGGGGATGACGCCCGCAAGGTTCATCGAGAGAACGGAGAAGAAGGAGAAACCGATGAAACCGGCGTATTTGCGTCCGTTCGTGGGGCCAAGCATCTCAAGGGCGACATTCGTGCGGACGAAGTCGGCGAGGAATTCGACGGCCATTTGACCCCGCCCGGGAACGAGTTTCGGCTTGCGCGCGACGGTGACGAGGATGAGGCAGACGAGTGCGCCCATGATCACCCGGGCGAGGGTGAGCCGGTTGAACTCGAAGAACGTACCCTCGCCGAAAATGGCCGATGGGAAGAAGTCTTCAAGTTCGGGCTGATGCGGATGCTGTGTGAAGGCCGGGACTGCCGTTGCGGCGATGATGACGATAAGGGTGACGAGAAGGATCCAGTACCACAAGGGCTTCGTGCTGCGTCCTCGTCCCGACGACGACGGTGTTTGCGTGGACAGCGTATCCTCCTGGGCGTCTCGGGCTGCGTTGGCGGACGGTCAGAGTGCCTTTTCAAGCAACTCTGCAATGGTAGCAGTACCAGCGCTATTGTTCAGCGCGGTGCAGGGCGTCCGATACACCCGATCATGTCGCAGAGCCGGGCGCTTCAACAGTGAACTGGCGCATGTTTGCCAGGACTGCGACTTCGCAGATCATCGAGGCGGATATGGTCGCGACAGCGGCAATCGCAGCAGGGCGGACATCCATGCCCGCAAGATGCGGCGCATAGAGCAGAATGACGAAGAGCATGATGCGGGCGGGATATGAGGCGAGCACCCACACCATCCGCTTGGATTCGGAGCGGATCGCCCGATTCAGGCACCACCATTGGACACTCAATACTGTGATGGTGAGCATGATGGAGAGCAGTGTCACAGACACGGGCACGCGCGACGCCCACGCGCACTCCCCGATGACGAGGACGATGCCAATGATTCCGAGGAGTCGTCCCAAGCGCGCGGAGGCTCGTCGCAATGGATCCTCATGCGCCTCAACAACCGCCGTGTCACTCATGCGGGGACTCCTTTCCCGGTCGTGCGCGATGCATTCCCGTGGGGAACTCCTGCGCCGTCAGATACAGCGCGCCGAGGATGAACGGAGTTGTCACCATCGCCACCGTCTGCCAGTCGACGATCAGCAGGAGCACTGCCGGGATGCAGATGACTGCGGTCCACAGCCACAAGAGGGCGACGACGCCCCTGTGGGAGTGTCCGCGCGCGATAAGGCGATCGTGGAAGTGCGAGGTCCTATCCGCGCGGAACGGACTCTTGCCGCGCAGCAGTCGCCTCGTCGAAGCGGTGACGAGATTGAGGATCGGCATGAACATCACCGACAGGGGCAAGACGATGGGCATGAATCCGACGAATAGCTGCTGGCGCCCGAGGACGGATGGGTCGACCTGGCCGGTGACGATGATGGCCGCCGCCGCCAGCACGAGGCCAAGGGTCTCAGCCCCTCCACCCATCATGATCGACGACGGGTGGAAGTTGAAGTAGAGGAACCCGAGGCACACGCCGACGAGCGCCACCACGATGAGGGAGGCAGTCGTTGCATAGGATGCGGCACCCATGATGCGGCTGAGCAGGTAGGAGTATCCGAAGAAGGACGCGGCGCCGATGGCGATGATCCCCGCGGCGAGGCCGTCGAGCCCGTCGATGAAGTTGACGGCATTGACGATGCCGACGACGAGGAAGACCGTGACGATGAGTGAGAGCCTCGACGAGCCGATGGTGATCCCGAAGATGGGGAAGGTGACGAGTTGGACGCCCGCGAATGCCATGAGACCGGCGATGAGCACCTGCCCCGACATCTTCGTGACCCAGTCCAATTCGATGACGTCGTCAATCACTCCGAGCAGGCTCATCGCCGCTGCAGCACCCATGACCGCCCACGGTACGGAGGTCGTGTACAGGGGGGCCATATAGGGGATCCTGCTCGCCACGAGCAGGGTCACGATGAGTGCGATCGTCATGGCGATGCCGCCGAGCCTGGGGACCGGGGCCTTCTTGATGTCTCGGGCTCTCACCTCGGGCACGATCCCCCACACCAGGCACGCCCAGCGAACGATGGGGGTCAGCACAGTGGTGACTCCCATCGCGATGAGCATGAGGAGGATGTAGACCTTCATAGCGCCGAGCGTGTCCTTGAGCCGTCAGTCGAGTGATGCGATGTCGCATCCGGCGGATACGCACACCTGATCTAAGGATAGGACTCCCAGTCGGATCACTCGTGGCGCGCCGTGGGCGAGGTCGATGATTGTCGAGGGCGTCGCCCCCGGTGTCGGACCCGCGTCAATGTAGGCGTCGATAGCGTCCAAGAAGGCGGCGTGAGCCTCGTCGACGCTGGTCGCAGGCGCTTGTCCGGTGAGATTCGCGCTGGTCACAGCCATCGGCCCCGCAGCTTCGAGCAGTTCGAGAGTGCGCGGATGGTCGGGCATGCGCAGTGCGATCGTTCCGCCCGTGTCTCCCAGGTCCCACCCGAGGCCGGGCCGCGCATCGAGGATGAGGGTGAGTCCCCCGGGCCAGTGGGCTCGTGCCAAGCGGTGCGCGACATCGGCGGCGCCGACGCATAACTCGTCGATCGCCCCCGCCGAGGCGACGAGCACGGGGGGCGGCATCTGGCGGCCTCGCCCCTTCGTGGCGAGAAGTGCGCCGACGGCAGCCGGTTCCGACGCAGCGGTGCCGATGCCGTAGACGGTGTCGGTGGGCAGCACAATGACGGCCCCTGCTGTCACGAGGGCGGCCGCGTCAGCCAGGTCACCACTCTCCCAGGCCGTCCGGCAGTCGAAGAAGCGAGGGTTCACTCCCGTATTGTCGCACGCCTGGTGACGAGCATCCGATCGCATCCGGCTAGGCCTACAGAGTCACTGCACCCCCATCCATGAACCAGGCATGAGAAAACCGCCCCACTCCGACTTCTCCCAGGTTGGGGCCGATCTCACGAGATTGTTCGTTCATTGGAGCGGATGATGGGAATCGAACGCACATCCTCTGCTTGGAAGGCAGGGGCCCACCATTGAGCTACATCCACGCTCGCTCTCACGAGTGCTCCATGGTGGTCGCGCGCTTCGCTCGCGACGAAGATGTCGTGGGCTCAAATCCCGCCACCCTGGCCAATAGCACTCCGACCAAACCTCACATCTCCAACAGGACCTTGATCGCGCGGCGCTCGTCCATTGCGACGTATCCTTCGGGGGCCTTCTCTAATGGGATCTTCATGTCGAAGACTCGTCCGGGGTTGATCCGCCCGGACAGGATCCGCTCAATCAGGTCCGGCAGGTACGAGCGCACGGGTGCCGGGCCGCCAAAGAGGTGGACCTCGGCCCCGAACAGCACCATACCGGGGATCTCGACCTCGTGAGCGACTCCCACGAAGCCGACGTGTCCGCCGGGCCTGCAGCACCCGATGGCCTGCAGCATCGACTCCTGCAAGCCGACCGCTTCGACCACGCTGTGGGCGCCCAGTCCCCCGGTCATCTCGCGGATGCGCGCCACACCGGCCTCGCCGCGTTCCTCGACGATGTCGGTGGCACCGAATTCACGGGCGATGGCCTGACGCTGTGGGTTGCGCGACATGGCGATCATGCGCTCAGCGCCGAGCTCGCGCGCGGCCAGCACTGCGGACAGGCCCACCGCGCCATCGCCAACCACGACGACGGTCTTGCCCGGACCTGCCTCGGCGGCCACTGCGCCGAACCAACCGGTGCCTAGGACGTCGGATGCGGCGAGCAGCGAGGCCAGGACATCAGGATCCTCGGGGCGTCCGCCGGGGACCTTCACCAGGGTTCCGTCGGCGAATGGCACTCGCAGGTACTGAGCTTGGGCGCCGCTGATGAAGGGACTGCTCTCAGCTGCGGTCGTGCAGCGCGACGGGTAACCTGAGGCGCAGATCTCGCAGGTGTTATCGGACAGGCAGAAGGATCCAACGACGAAGTCTCCGATTTCCAGTCCTTCGACGGCCTCACCCAGTTCAACGATGGTCCCGACGTATTCGTGACCCATGGGCTGGTTGTCAACCTGTGTGACACCGCGGTAGGGCCACAGGTCGGAGCCGCAAATGCAGGCTGCGGCGACTTGGAGAACGGCATCGGTGGAGTCGATGACGACGGGCTTGTCGACGTCCCGGACCTCGACTTTGCCCGGGGCGATCATGTAGGTGGCGCGCATGAGCCTTCCTCCTGGAGGTACACGACGAATTCTTCGGAGCCAGATACGAGGGCGGATCATCCGCCTCCTCTGCACGCCCCCGTGCGAGCGGCCCCACATCCAGTTTCCCTCATGCGGCCCGATTCCGCGCGGGGTGCAGGTGGGCGCGAGACTCCCCCTGTTGTGCCATGGGGCTCCCCACTGTCATGCCGAGGCTCGTCATCGCGCATTTTCACCACTGGAGGTCATGACCTCGAGGCAGCTTCGGTAATGATTTCGCGGGGTCAGGGGGTGCGAGCAAGGAGCATCCGGTCGTATCCGGCCAGGTCCGCCCCTGTCGAGACCTCCACGAAACCGGCATCAGCGGCAGCCTCGCGCATGAGCGCGGATTGACTGGGCGAATGCTCGACGACGAGCAGCCCCCCCCTGCGCAGAAGCCTGCAGGCGCGCTCAATGATTCTGCGGGGAATGTCCATGCCATCGACTCCCCCGCCGTAGAGCGCCCGCGCGGGGTCCTTCATCGCCTCCACCTGGGTCGGCGCCTCCGACTGGGGAATGTAGGGCGGGTTCGAGACGACGATGTCGACGCGGGCATCGAGGTCGAAGAGGGTGTCGCGAGCAGTGGCATCGGCATGCACGACCCGCATATTCCCCAGCGTCAGGGTCCGCGCATTGAGCTCGGCGAGCGCGACCGCGCTCTCGTCGATCTCAACGGCGTCAACGATCGATTCGGGAACCTCCACCGCAATGGCGCATGCGATCGCCCCCGAACCGGTGCACAGGTCGACGACGCGGGGGCGCCCTCCGGTGCGCGAAAGGCGCAGGGCCTCTTCGATGGCAATGCCTGCGACGACTTCAGTCTCAGGGCGACAGGCGAACACCCCCCGGCGCGCATGGAGGGTGAGTGTGCGGAAGTACATGCGCGAGGTGAGGATGTGCAGCGGCGTATGGGCTTCGCGAGCGAGGACGGCGTCGATGAAGCGACGGCGGGCGTCCTCGTCGACGGGCTCGCGGATCTGCCAGGTGCTCGCCGCATCGCATGCCCATTCGAGCAGTTCGCGAGCCTCATTCGCCGCGTTGGAGGCTTCGAGCCCTGCCAGGCGCGATCTCGCCCACGCGAGCAGGCCGCTCACCGGAGCACCCGGCGCGGGCTCACAGGGGAGTACGGGGTCGTCTCCGACTGGCGGGGCTCCCGCCCCACCACGGGGCCGACCGCTGGATGGCGTCACTGTGCCGCCGCCTGCGCAAGCCTCTCCGCCCCGTCGACGTCGCGCAGAGAGGCGATGATCGGCGAGAGTTCCCCTTCGAGGACGCGGTCGAGGTTATGGGCCTTATAACCGGTCCTGTGATCGGTGATGCGATTCTCAGGAAAGTTGTAGGTCCGGATGCGCTCAGAGCGGTCGACGGTACGGACCTGGGAGAGGCGCTGGGCCGATGCCTCTGCCTCCCTCTTCGCCCGGGCCTCGGCGGCCAGGCGCGAGGCGAGGATGCGCAGCGCCGCCTCCTTGTTCTGCAGTTGGGACTTCTCGTTCTGCATGGAGACGACGATCCCGGACGGCAGGTGGGTGATGCGGACGGCGGAATCCGTGGTGTTGACGGACTGGCCTCCCGGACCGGAGGAGCGATACACGTCGATGCGCAAATCATTCGGATCGATGACGATCTCGTCCTCGTTGTCGATTTCCGGCATGACGAAGACTCCGACGGCGCTCGTGTGGATGCGCCCCTGCGATTCGGTGACGGGAATGCGCTGGACCCGGTGGACCCCGCCCTCGTACTTGAGATGGGCCCACACGCCCTCGTCGGGGGCGGGGACTCCCCTAGCACGGATGGCGAGGGTGATGTCCTTGTAGCCCCCCAGATCGGAGTGGGTCGACGACATCTCGGTGACGGACCAGCCCTTGGTCTCGGCGAAGCGGGAGTACATGCGGGCGAGGTCGGAGGCGAAGAGCGCGGATTCTTCTCCGCCCTCCCCCGCCTTGATCTCGAGGATCGCGTCGAGGGCGTCCTCCGGGTCGCGCGGCGCGAGGATCGTCACCAGTTCCTCGTATGCGCCGTCATAGAGGGCTTGGAGGTCGGGGATCTCAGCGGCGAAGGACGCGTCCTCCGCCGCGAGTTCATGAGCGGCCTCAAGGTCGTCGCGTGCAGCGATGAGGCGGTCAGCTGCGGCGCGGATGCGTCCGAGTTCGGCAAAGCGGCGCCCCACTGTGCGCATGAGTCTTGGATCGGCGAGGGTCTCGGGCGCGGACATCTGCGCTTCCACCTCGTCGTATTCGGCCAAGAGCGGGTCGAGGGCCGCAAGCGCGCCATCCGTTCCATCATGTGCTGCCATCAGGGGTCTCTTTTCATCTGTCGACTGGACGGAGCCGCCGTTAGAATGCACGGCGGCGCCGGTGATACGAGATCACCGGCGCCACGAGAACTACTGCGCGAGGCGCCGCCTCACTTGGAGGGGCGGACTCGCTTGCCGTAGCGGGCCTCGAAACGGGCGACGCGACCGCCGGTGTCGAGAATCTTCTGCTTGCCCGTGTAGAACGGGTGGCAGGCCGAGCACACGTCCACGCGCATCTCGCCGGAGGCGATGGTGGAACGGGTGTGGAAGCTGTTCCCGCAGGTGCAGGTGACGAGGGTATCCACGTAGGTGGGGTGGATGTCCTTCTTCATGATGTTCTCCTGGATTCGTTGGTGCCCCGGGTCCGGATTCGCGGGTCTTTCCGCATCTGGCGGATCGCTCCCCTCCCGTCCGACCGAAGTCGACGGCGGCGAACCGGTGAACCGATGGCCGATTCGGCCATTGTGCCAGTTCTTGGCGCCCGCGGTCCACGCGCACGGCCCTCTTCGAGCGTGAGACGCGCGACCTTTCAGGCACCCCGGCGCCCGGCGACGGTCAGTCGACGCTCGGAGTGGTCTTCTGAACGAGCATGAGGAATTCGGCGTTCGACTGGGTTTCCTTGAGCTTCTCAAGGATGAGTTCGAGCGCCGACTGCTGCTCAAGGGTCCCCAGGACGCGACGGAGCTTCCACATGATCCGCAGTTCTTCGGGGTTGAAGAGCATCTCCTCACGGCGGGTGCCCGATGCATTGACATCGATGGCGGGGAAGATTCGACGATCGGCGAGCTGGCGGGACAGGCGCAGTTCCATATTGCCGGTGCCCTTGAACTCCTCGAAGATCACTTCGTCCATCTTCGATCCGGTCTCGACCAGCGCGGAGGCAATAATCGTGAGGGAGCCGCCCTCTTTGAGGTTGCGGGCAGCGCCGAAGAACTTCTTCGGAGGGTACAGAGCCGAGGCATCAACGCCGCCGGAGAGGATCCGGCCCGACGCGGGTGCCGCGAGGTTGTAGGCGCGCGACAGGCGAGTAAGGGAGTCGAGGAGCACGACAACGTCTTGGCCGAGTTCGACAAGCCGCTTGGCGCGCTCGATGGCGAGTTCGGCGACGATCGTGTGGTCTGAGGCGGGGCGGTCGAAGGTGGAGGCAATGACCTCTCCCTTGACGATGGAGCGCATGTCGGTGACTTCTTCTGGGCGCTCATCAACGAGGACGACCATGAGGTGGACCTCGGGGTTGTTGAGTTCGATGGCCTTGGCGATCTGTTGGATCACCATGGTCTTGCCCGCCTTGGGCGGGGAGACGATGAGGCCGCGCTGGCCCTTTCCGACGGGGGCGACGAGGTCGATGACGCGCGGCGTGTAGGCCTTCGCGGAGGTCTCCATGCGCAGCTGCTCGGTCGGGTACAGCGGCGTGAGCTTGCCGAATTCGCGGCGCGCCTGCGCCTCTTCGATGCTCATCCCGTTGATGGAGTCGACGCGAACGAGGGCGTTGTACTTCTGGCGCTGGCGCTCGCCCTCGCGGGGCTGGCGCACGGCGCCCGCAACGGCGTCGCCGCCACGCAGGCCCCAGCGGCGGACATTGCCGAGGGTCACGTACACGTCATTGGGGCCTGGGAGGTATCCGGAGGTGCGCACGAATGCGTGGTTGTCCTGGATATCGAGAATGCCCGCAATCGGGGCGAACTGGTCGTCTTCGCGGACCTGATCGTCGCGCTCAGCACGGTTGCGGTCGCGACGATTGTTCCGATCGAAGCGGTCTTGCCGATTATTGCGGTCGCGACGGCGCCCATTGCGATCGCGGCGCCCCTTCAAACGCTCCTCAGCGTCATCCCCATCGGGTAGTTCGATCGCATCGAGAGTCTTCGCGGAGGCGTCGGCCTGGGGCTCGGCGCCCTTGTCTGCGCGCTCGACGGGCTGGGGTAATTCGATAACCATCGGCGCGGGTTCGGCGGCCTCGGCGCTCACCGCGCGACGGCGACGCGACTTGCGGGGCGCCTGAGCGGGCGCATCCGCGCCGGGTTCGGGGGCCTGTTCTGCGGCCTTGTCTGCGCGCTCGACGGGCTGGGGTAATTCGATAACCATCGGCGCGGGTTCGGCGGCCTCGGCGCTCACCGCGCGGCGGCGCGTGGTACGGGGCGCTTCAACGGCGGCGGGTGCATCGGCTGCGGGCCCGGAGTCTGCTGACGACTGGGACAGGACGTCGATGAGTTGGGACTTGCGCATCTTCGACGTGCCTTTGAGGCCACGAGTGGAAGCGAGCGCCTGGAGTTCGGCGAGCTTCATGCCCTTGAGCTCCGTCGCGGATGCTGGGGCGGCTTGTTCGTTGCTCACGAATGTTCCTCACTGGAAAAGTTGCCCTGCACGGGCATATGACAATTCCCCAAAAAATTTGAGAGGGGATACGCGCCCGGTTGATGAAGCGGCGCGCAACGATGCCTGAATGGCACGGTCACGGGGACCATTGGGGCAAGCATAGCAATCGCCCGAGCAGATGCGCATCATCTCGCACGAATACGGTGATTGCGAGTAAAACATCACACTCGCGCCGCTCGACGATGCCTGCAGTGCCGACCCTCGTTACGAGCGGCTCCCGGCACTAGCGAGGCGCCCCCTGGTGATCGTCACTCCGCGGTCTGCGACGTCGAGCATCATCACCGTCCAGCCCGCGCCCTGCGCATCGTGCCTGACCTGCGCGGGGACGGCTTCGAAGGAGATGACGGCGGGGCCCGCGCCCGACACGGCGGCGGCCATTCCGCCCGCCCGCAACCAGTCGACGAGGGCGAGTGAGGGCTCCATCGCGCTTCTCCGCTGCTCCTGGTGCAGCCGGTCCCCCGTCGCGTCCATCAGCAGTTCATGGAAGGAGCGTCCGCCGACGGATTCGCTCGCACCTGAGAGCAGCGCCGACAGAAGGGCCGACCGCGCGAGGTTGTAGCGCGCGTCGATGTGGGGCACGAGGTCGGGCAGGGCCGACCGCGCGGTGGAGGTCTGCAGTTCGAAGTCCGGGATGAAGATGACGGGGGCGATCCCCTCGGGCGGCGTCAGTTTAACCGCATCGGCGCGCTCCCCCTCACACCAGGCGACGGTTGCGCCGCCGAGGACGGCGGGGGCGACATTGTCGGGGTGGCCCTCCATCTCGGTTCCCAGAGCGAGGATGTCGTCAGGGCCGAGGACGTCCTCGTCGCCGATGAGAGCGCGGGCGAGGGCGATTCCGGCGACGATCGCCGATGCCGAGGAGCCCATACCCCGCGAATGGGGGATGCGATTCGTGCAGTGCATGCGCACGCCCACCTGGGGCGCGCCGACCCGGTCGAGTGCGAGGCGGAGCGCCTGGATGATGAGGTTGGACTCCCCTGGCGCGACAGTGTCCGCACCTTCTCCCTCGATGACGACCGAGGAGGGTCCTGCAGTCGCATGGACGCTCACCTCGTCCCACAGGTCGAGGGCGAGCCCCATGGAATCGAAGCCGGGGCCGAGGTTCGCGCTCGTCGCGGGGACCCGGACGGCGACGAAGTCATCGCGCAGTCGCACGCTCACTCTCCTTCGACTCGGATCGAGGAGGTCACTTCGCGCACCGCGTCGGAGACGGCGAGGGCGCGGGCGACAGCGCGCAGATCGGCCTCGCGCGCTAGGTGCGTCGTGACGACGATGACGCAGGCGCCGGGCTCCTTGTCGTCACGCTGGTGGACGGATTGGATGGAGACGCCGTGACGGGCGAAGATCCCCGACACGTCGGAGAGCACGCCGAGACGGTCCTCGACCTGGAGGCGGATCTGGTAGCGGGTGAGCGTCGTTCCCGGGTCGAGGATCGACAGGTGGGCGTAGACGGATTCGCGTGGGGCGTGCCCGCCCCACGCCCGGTGGTGGGCGGCGGCGACGAGATCCGACAGGACCGCCGAGGCTGTGGGGGCGCCGCCAGCGCCCTGTCCGTAGAACATGAGGCGCCCCGCGGCCTCGCCTTCGACGACGATCGCGTTGGAGGCGCCGTCGACGCTGGCCAGGGGGTTGTCGAGGGGGACGAGGGCGGGGTGGACTCGCATGGCGACGCCTTCGATTCCGTCCTCGCCGACGCGGCGCTCGGCGATCGCGAGGAGTTTAATGGCGTAGCCGAAGAATGCCGCCTCAGCCATGTCCTCGGAGGTGATCGAGGTGATGCCCTCGACTTCGACGTCGTCAATCCCGACACGGGTGTGGAATGCGAGGGACGCGAGGATGGAGCACTTGGCCGCCGCGTCGAGGCCGTTGACATCGGCGCTGGGGTCGGCTTCTGCGAATCCGCGCGCCTGCGCTTCGGCGAGGGCGTCCTCGTAACTCAGCCCGCGTGTCGCCATGGAGTCGAGTATGAAGTTCGTCGTGCCGTTGACGATGCCCATCACCTTCGTGATGCGGTCCCCTGCGAGGGATTCGCGCAAGCCATAGACGACGGGGACCGCGCCGGCGACCGCAGCCTCGTAGTAGAGGTCGGCACCCGATTCGGCGGCCGCCGCGTAGAGCTCGGGACCGTGTGCTGCCAGGAGGGCCTTATTCCCGGTGACGACGCTGATTCCGCGGGTGAGTGCGCGAAGAACGAGGGTGCGCGCCGGTTCGACCCCCCCGATGAGTTCGACGACGAGGTCGGAGCCGTCGATGGCGGCTGCGGGGTCCGTCGTGAGGAGTTCGCGTGCAATGGGCGCATCGCGGGGCGCATCGACGTCGCGCACGAGGACGGAGCCGACCTCGAGGCGCGCTCCGGAACGCGCGGCGAAATCATCGGCCTTCTCACCGAGGATTCGAATGACCTGTGAACCGACGGTTCCTGCCCCGAGGACTCCAACTTTCAGCGTGGGCAGTGACTCGACCACGGCTACTACTCCTTCATGTCGAACGGCTGGGCGACGCCCACCGGCGTCGTGTGCGATAGAGCATAGGCGCCGACACCGGCATTCGGCACCGCGGTCCACCCGCACCCGTTAATATTCGGCTCGCTCATCATCTGTGGCGCCCTCGTCCAGGTGGTCGGTGAAGGTTTAGCGACAGTCGCCGCCCATACCCTCTTCACCCTCGGCTCCGCACGTGACGCACGCCATTGGTCCTAGCGATCGCGCCCAACAATTTCAACAGAAATAGGACTTTAGGTCCAGTACTTATTGATCGACGGCGAGCAGAAAGGGGATGTGTGAGAACAGTAATAGGACGCTCGTCGGCACCGTGTGGAAAACCCTCCCCGATAGAGCAACAATGAATACAGGTGCCCACCAGGCATGAGTTGGAGAAGAATCCATAGACGCATTCCCAACAGTGGAGTGCGGTGCAATCGAGAAGAGGAATGATGACGACAGAGCAGACCGCTCCTACCGTCCCCACCCGCGACGCATGGGAAGGCTTCGTCCTCGGCCCATGGACCGAGGACATCGACGTCCGCGACTTCATTCAGCGCAACTACACCCCTTACGAGGGCGACGCCTCCTTCCTCGCGGGTCCGACCGACAAGACCCTGCGTGTCTGGGACACCCTCGAGCAGAAGTATCTGGCCGAGGAGCGCAGGGTCCGCATCCTCGACGTCGACACCCACACCCCCGCCGACATCGATGCCTTCAAGCCCGGCTTCATCTCCGAAGACGATGATGTGATCGTCGGCCTGCAGACGGATTCGCCGCTCAAGCGCGCCATGATGCCCAACGGCGGATGGCGCATGGTCGAGACCGCCCTCAAGGAGGCCGGCAAAGAGGTTGACCCCGAGGTCAAGAAGATCTTCACGAAGTACCGCAAGACCCACAATGACGCGGTCTTCGACATCTACACCCCCCGCATCCGCGCGGCCCGCTCCTCTCACATCATCACCGGTCTTCCCGATGCATACGGTCGCGGCCGCATCATCGGCGATTACCGTCGCGTCGCCCTCTACGGCATCGACGCTCTCATCGCTGAAAAACAGGCAGCCAAGGACCGCTACGCGGATGAGCCCTTCTCCGAGCACTGGGCCCGCTACCGCGAAGAACACTCCGAACAGATCAAGGCCCTCACGAAACTCAAAACCATGGCGGCCGACTACGGATTCGACATCTCCGGGCCCGCCCGCACCGCCAAGGAGGCGGTCCAGTGGACCTACTTCGGCTACCTCGCATCCGTGAAGTCCCAGGACGGCGCGGCCATGTCGATCGGGCGCCTGTCGGGATTCTTCGACTGCTACTTCGAACGCGACCTGAAAAAGGGTCTCATCACCGAGTCCGACGCGCAGGAGATCATCGATGCACTCGTCATCAAGCTCCGCATCACGCGCTTTTTACGCACCATCGACTACGACCAGATCTTCTCGGGCGACCCCTACTGGGCCACCTGGTCGGACGCCGGCTTCGGCGATGACGGGCGCACCCTCGTCACGAGAACCTCCTTCCGACTCCTTCAGACCCTGCGCAACCTGGGCCCCGCACCGGAGCCGAACATCACGATCTTCTGGGACGAGGACCTGCCCAAGGGCTACAAGGAGTTCTGCGCCGCCATCTCGATCGAGACCTCGTCGATCCAGTACGAGTCCGACGGCCAGATCCGCGAGCACTGGGGAGACGACGCCGCCATCGCCTGCTGCGTCTCCCCGATGCGCGTCGGCAAGCAGATGCAGTTCTTCGGCGCCCGCGTCAACGCCGCCAAGTCGCTCCTCTACGCCATCAACGGCGGCCGCGACGAGATGAGCGGCAAGCAGATCGTCGCGGGCTTCGAGGGAATCACGGGTGACGGACCGCTCGACTTCGACGAGGTCTGGGCCAAGTACGAGGACATGCTCGACTGGGTGGTCGGCACCTACGTCGAGGCTCTCAACATCATCCACTACTGCCACGATCGCTACGCCTACGAGTCCATTGAGATGGCGCTGCACGACTCAGAGATCGTCCGCACCATGGGATGCGGCATCGCGGGACTGTCGATCGTCGCCGACTCACTGGCGGCCATCAAGTACGCGAAGGTGACGCCCGTGCGCGATGAGACCGGCCTGGTCGTCGACTACATCACCGAGGGCGAATTCCCGACCTACGGCAATGACGACGACCGCGCCGACGACATCGCCGCCACGATCGTCCACACGATCATGGAGAAGATCCGCGCCATCCCGATGTACCGCGACGCGATCCCGACGCAGTCGGTCCTCACGATCACCTCGAACGTCGTGTACGGCAAGGCGACGGGCAGCTTCCCGTCGGGCCACAGGGCGGGCACCCCCTTCGCACCGGGCGCCAACCCCGAGAACGGCATCGATACCCACGGCATGGTCGCCTCCATGCTCTCCGTCGGCAAGCTCGACTACAACGACGCTCTCGACGGCATCTCGCTGACGAACACCATCACCCCGTCGGGACTTGGCCGCACGAAGGACGAGCAGATCTCGAACCTCGTCGGCATCCTCGACGCAGGATTCGTCCCCGACGACTCCTGCGAGACGCAACTCCAGAACTGATCAATCACCACCCGTTCAGAGGGGCGGAAACTCTGCCCCTCCACCGGCCCAGCCGGCCCCCACAAAGGAGAAACACATGGCCACCAAGACCTACGAAGAGCGCCTCGCCGATATGAGGGCCGCCCGCGAAGAACGCGGTGCCTCCGACGGCCTGTACCACGCGAACATCAACGTCCTCGACCGCTCCACCCTTGAGGATGCCATCGAGCACCCCGAGAAGTACCCGAACCTCACGGTTCGAGTCTCCGGCTACGCAGTGAACTTCGTCAAGCTCACCCGCGAGCAGCAGCTCGACGTGCTCTCCCGCACCTTCCACCACTCAGCCTGAGTCCCGCTCATCGACTCAGACGAGTGACTTGATGGGGCGCAGGACCAGGTCCTGCGCCCCACGCTTATGCACCCCTTTCAGCAGACAAGGAATCATGACACTGCCCTCATCGCCCACACCGCTGGGAGACGGCTCCAGCATCGTTCCCACCGGGCAACGTTCGCACGATGACGATTCGCGCCTGCGCGATCAGGACTTCCAGGCGCCTGCTGCGCGCGCCATCGGCCAGGGCACGGCGGGCCTCGTCGAACTCACCGACATCGAGCGGAGCGATCGCCTCGCCCGTATGCACGAGGGCACCCTCGGCTCCGTCCACTCCTGGGAGCTCGTTACGGCCGTCGACGGACCGGGCACGCGCCTGACCGTCTTCCTCAACGGGTGCGGTCTGCGCTGCCTGTACTGCCACAACCCCGACACCTTCCTCATGCGCAACGGCGCCCCCGTCGACATCGACGAGATCCTCGGACGCATTCGCCGATACCGCCGCATCTTCCGCGCATCCGGTGGGGGGATCACCATCTCCGGCGGTGAGGCCATGATGCAGCCCGAGTTCTGTCGGCGCATCTTTCGCGGCGCGAAAGAGATGGGCGTCCACACCTGCCTCGACACTTCGGGATTCCTAGGCGTCAACTGCGATGACGCGATGCTTGACGACATCGATCTGGTCCTCTTGGACGTCAAATCCGGCCTTCCGGAAACATACGCGAAGGTGACGGGCGGGGAGCTTCAGCCGACGATCGACTTCGGCAACCGCCTTGCCGCACGCGGCGACACTCGCGTATGGATCCGCTTCGTCCTCGTCCCGGCCCTGACCGACGGGAAGGAGAATATCGAGGCGATCGGAGAGATCATCACCCCGTGGCGCAATGTCATCGACAGGGTCGAGGTTCTTCCCTTCCACCAGATGGGTCGCGACAAGTGGCACTCCCTCGGCCTCTACTACGCGCTGGAGGACACGAAGCCCCCAACGCCGGAGGCCACTGAAGAGGTTCGCGACTACTTCCGCTCCCTCGGCTTCGAAGTCCACTGATACCGGTATGCG
The DNA here is from genome assembly GCF_900155595.1 of Actinomyces mediterranea. GTDB lineage: Bacteria > Actinomycetota > Actinomycetes > Actinomycetales > Actinomycetaceae > Pauljensenia > Pauljensenia mediterranea. Next base: position 141,655 of record NZ_FTPB01000004.1, on the reverse strand, counting down.
CGCCGCTCCTGCGCCCCGCGCTCTCACGATTCAAGGGCGCGTTTAATGACAGCGCGGGTGCGGCGGCCCTCTTCTACGCGACTCGATCCACGGACATCCGCTCCCCCTCATTGGCCGATCACTCATTGACGTGTTGAGTGCCTCACCGGGGTTCTCATAGGACTTTAGTCTGTTGTACAGTATCCTCACACCGACAATGCAGTCAGTGATCCACCAATGCGAACCGAGGTACACATCCCATGGCACGAGTGGTTGTTCTCGGCGCCGGAGTCGCCGGACATACGGCGGCGATGCATCTGCGCCGAATGCTCAACTCCCAACACGACGTGATCGTCATCACCCCGAATTCCCAGTGGAACTGGATCCCGTCCAATATCTGGGTCGGCACCGGGCGTATGGACAAGAGCCGGGTTCTCTTCCCACTCGCCCCCCTCTATAAGAAGAAGGGGATCCTCTACCACCAGGCGAAGGCTGTCGCCCTCTACCCCGAGGGAACCGCAGACGACCCGACGCCCCTAGTCGAAATGGAGTACACCTCCCCCGAGCGCGCCGGGCAGACCGAGCGCATCGGCTACGACTATCTCATCAATGCGACCGGGCCGAAGCTCAATTTCGACGCAACGCCGGGCCTGGGCCCCGACGGCGGGAACTCCCTGTCGGTGTGCACCGCCGCCCACGCCGACCAGACGTCCAAGGAGCTCGCCAGGATCATTGAAGCCGCCCGATCGGGGAAGGAGCAGCGCCTCGTCATCGGAACCGGCCATGGCACCTGCACCTGTCAGGGAGCCGCCTTCGAATACGCCTTCAACGTGGAGTTCGAACTGCGCGAGGCGGGTGTGCGCGACAAGTGCGAGGTCGTCTATGTGACGAACGAGTTCGAACTCGGCGATTTCGGCGTCGGCGGCATGCGGTTCAAACAGAACGGCTTCATGACGACGTCCCAGCTGTGGACCGAGTCCCTGTTCCGCGAACGCGGCGTCAAGGCGATCTCCGGCGCAGCAGTCAAGCGCGTCGACGAGGGCGTGCTCACCTATGAGACGCTCGACGGCCACGAGCATCAGCTCGACTTCGACTTCGCCATGCTCTTGCCCCCATTCTCCGGCGTGGAGATGAGAGCCTATGCGAAAGACGGCTCGGACATCACCTCCGTCCTCTTCGCACCCAGCGGATTCATGAAGGTGGATGCGAACTACGGTGTCGCCGACTACGAGGACTGGAGCGCACAGGACTGGCCGCTCACCTACCAGAACCCCACATACGACAACATCTTCGCCGCGGGGATCGCCTTCGCCCCGCCGCATCCGATTTCAAAACCGCGTAAGAGCCCGAACGGCACTCCGATCGCACCGGCGCCGCCGCGCACCGGACAGCCCTCGGGCACCATCGGCCGAACCGTCGCCGAGACGATCGTCGATCGCATTACGGGCAGGAACCGTCCAGCGCGCCGCGCATCGATGGCCGCCATGGGCGCCTCCTGCGTCGCGTCGACCGGCGCGAGCCTCATGCGGGGCTCTGCCGCGGCGATGATCATGTACCCGGTCGTCCCCGACGAGAAGAAATACCCGTTGACCGGTCGTCACCCGTATCACACTCGCGGAGAGATCGGCCTGTTCGGGCACTGGATAAAGTTCATGCTCCATTACCTGTTCATCCACAAAGCGAAAGGCCGCATCGGCTGGACGCTCATCCCCGAGTGACCCGACCCGGTCGTCAACATGTCAGGAGGAACAATGCCCCGCTCAATCTCCATCGAGGAACTCGACCCCACCCAGCAGGAGCGCATCGCCCGCGCCCCCCTGCCCACGCCTGCGACACTCCGCCACCGCAGGTTCAAGCTGCTCCAGTTCGGCAAGTTCATCGTCATGAACCTGCGGATCATGGACATCGTCCTGCGCGAGAGGCTCGCCAAATAGGCCTGCGAGAGGGGGTGGGGGCGACAGCGCGCCCCCACCCCCTCGTCGTACGGGTGGGTTCTAGGGGTGGTTGTAACATGTTTTATGCCCTGAGCAGCAGTTTGAGGCACTGCTTGGGTGTGTCTCAGTGTAGCGTTTTGCGGGGCTGGTCGTTGAGTTGGTTTGCGATGGTGTCGAGGTCTGCTTCCGTCAGGGGTGACAGGTCGGTGCCTTTGGGCATATATTAGCGCAGCAGCCCGTTCATGTTCTCGTTCGTGCCTCGCTGCCAGGGCGAGTACGGATCACAAAAATATATCGAGTCCTAGTTCCGAGGCGATCGTGCGATGCTGAGCCAACTCACTTCCCTGGTCCCAGGTCAGCAACAGGCACAAGGAGTGGGGCAAACCTGCAAGCTTGTTGATGATGGCGTCATGAACATCGGTGGCGGTGTGTCCGTTAGGCAGGTGGAGCAGCACCATGTAGCGGGTGGAGCGCTCCACAAGTGTGCCGACGGCAGACTGGCCTTTGACTCCGATAATCAAGTCACCTTCCCAGTGCCCTGGTATCGCCTGATCCTCCACGCTGGCGGATCGTTCGCTGATCATCACCATGGGGTCCTTGAAGCGCGGCCGCACCTGACGACTGTACATAACTGGACGTCTGCGAGTGCGTCCCTGACGCATGAGGGATGCGATCTCCTTGCGCAGCGGTGCCTTTGGCTTGGACGAATCAAAACCAGCCACAACGAACCCCCTTCACAAAGACTCCATTGCAACCACCACCAGAGCTCAGCATGAAATCATGCTCAACCAGACTGATATGGATTCGATCGCGCGCGACCAACAGGCATCGAGGGGGCGGCGCCTCATCGGACGCAAGATCGGCCTGACATCCAGGGCGATGCGGGCCGCTACGGGTATCACTGAACCCGACTACGGTGTGATGTTCGACGACACCGTCTACCACAGCGGCTCCACCATCGACTTCGATCGCTTCATCAATGTCCGCATCGAAGTCGAACTGGCCTTCGTCCTCAATGCCCCTTTCAAAGGACCGGGGTGCACACTCTTCGATGTCCTTCGCTCCACCGAATACGTCACGCCCGCCCTGGAGGTCCTCAACTCCCACATCGAGCTGGAGGGGCGCGGCTCGGTGCGGGCGAGATCATCCTTGCCGGTTCCTTCACCCGTCCCATGCGGGTGGAGCGGGGCGACTGCGTCATCTGCGACTATGGGGAACTGGGAACGATTTCATGCCGATTCGCCTGACTCTTCCGAAGACATTCGGCACTCTTCTCGCACAACGAGCGCACCCTCTCGTCGGCATGTGGGTATGCTCCGGCGCCCCTGTAGTCGCCGAGATCTGCGCAGGCTCCGGACTCGACTGGCTCCTCATCGACTCCGAGCATGCGCCGCAATCCCTCGAGTCGGTTCAGCGTCAACTCCAAGCAATCGCCGCCTATCCGGTCACCCCGGTGGTCCGTGTCCCGTGGAACGATCCGATTCTCATCAAGCAGAATCTCGATCTGGGCGCACAGAATCTTCTCGTTCCCATGATCAATTCGCGCCGGGAGGCCGAACAGGCCGTCTCAGCGACCCGTTATCCGCCCGAGGGCATACGCGGTGTCGGCTCCGCCCTCGCACGCGCCGGGCGTTGGAACCGTGTCGACGGCTATCTCACGCGTTCCAATGACGAACACGTGAACCTCATCTGCCAGATCGAAACAGCCGCAGCCGTTGAAAACGCATTCGAGATCGCTTCAACGCCCGGTGTCGACGGCGTCTTCATCGGCCCCTCGGATCTTGCCGCCTCTTTGGGCCTCATCGGTCGGCAAGGGCATCCAGCAGTCGTCGCACACGTGAAACGTGCGATCGAGGCCGCCAGACGCGCCGGAACACCTATTGGAATAAACGCTTTCGATCCCGTCTTGGCGAATGCTTATCGTGATGAGGGCATTGACTTCATCCTCGTCGGAGCCGACGTCTCGATCCTTGCACGGGGCTCTGAGCAGCTCGCCTCGACCTTCATCAAGAGCAGGGGACCGGCGTCGACAAGCGCCGCCCCGCCTGTCGATGCCCGCAGCGCGGGACTCCGGCCCGATTGAGCCGGGCCCCGTGCGGGCCTCAGGGAGGGTCTCCATGGATCCCATGCGGGCAGGCGACAGGGCTCGGAGGAGAGCGCCGGACGCAACTCGTCGGGCAGTGTCGACGCGCCTCTGACTGCGATATGCTTCGCATATTCTCAAGGCGTCAACGGATCGGATAGGACGGATCGGAGGATAGGGCAGTGCGAATCGGAACAAGCAGTGGACGGGCCCAGACTCCTCCTCGCCGAGGCCGACGCTCCCTGCGCATTGGCGGCGCGATCCTCGTCGTCCTCGTCATTGTCGCAGGCGCTGGCCTGAGCATTTATCGACATCACAATCTCCACTTCGACGACGGGCGCATGGACGCGGTCCGCGACGCGGGCTTCGTCGAGAAGCAGGCGAGAACGCCCGAAGGCACGATCCTCAACTACGCCGAGGGGCCAGACAACGGTCCGGCTCTCCTGCTTCTGCACGGCCAACAGGTGGCCTGGGAGGACTACTATGCGGTCCTGCCCAAGCTCGCTGCAGACCACCGCGTATTCGCCGTCGACTACTACGGGCACGGCGACTCCACACACGATCCGACGCTGTACACGGGCCGCAGGATCGGCGATGACCTCCTGTGGTTCACCCGCAGTGTCATCGATGAACCACTCCTCGTCTCGGGTCATTCCTCGGGCGGGATCCTCGCGGCCCTCGTCGCCGCCGGAGCCCCGGATCTCGTTACCGGTGTCGTCCTCGAGGACCCGCCTTTCTTCTCCGTCACGCCCGAGGAGATGCGTGAAGGCGCGGGAACCTTCGTGTGGAAGGACGCATTCCACGTCATCCACGACTTCCGCGCACAGAATGCGGAGACGGACTACCCCGCGTACTACATGGGCCATTCCTACCTGACATCCCTGTTCGGCACAGGCCTACAGTCCCGACTCGTCGAGTGGACGAAGGAGCGCCGTCGGACGCACCCGGGTGAGCCGCTCAAACTCGATTGGGTCCCGCCCTCCTTGATCGCGGCCCTCTACCATATCGACTCCTACGATCTCGCATTCGGCGAAGCCTTCTACGAGGGATCGTGGATGTCCGGGATCGACCAGAATGAGCTGCTGGCCTCGATCCAGGCGCCGAGCGTCTACCTCAAGGCCAAAACGCACTACGGCAAGGACGGCACCCTCTTCGCCGCGAACACGGATGAGGATTCCGATCGAGTGATGAGGCTTCTTCCCCACGCGACTCGCACGGTCATCAACTCCGGACACGACATCCACGTCGAACAGCCGACGGCGTTCATCGAGGCGATCCGCTCATTACCCCACTGATCGGAGCGGACGGGGCTCAGGCGGTAAGGATGCGAGCCCGCTGCGCCACACGTCGAGGGCACCGATGAGGCGCGAACGGCTCAGCCGGGCCCTCGAAGCGCCGTATACGGTTCCCGGCAGCGCCGCGCCGTGCGCATCGGCCCGCTCCGGGCGCTATCCGTGCGTAGCCGATGGCGCCCCCTTCCTCCCTTGGCAAAAGCCGTAGAGGACGAGGGTCGTCCTCGCCTCCCATGATGGGGATCTCGCGGCCCCGCCCTCGGCCGATGATTCAGCCGATCAGGCGAGAGTGCCCATGGGGTCCCACGCGGGCAGGTGGCGGGGCTCGGAGGTCAGCGCCGGGCGCAGCTCATCGGGCAGCACCGACGCATGCACGACGACCTCGAAGACATTCTGAGTGAACCACTCGTCGCCCATGGTGAAGAAGCCCTTGTCTCCGGGCTCTTCGCTCCACGAATTCTCGACTCTCCACCGGCGGGTCGACCCGTCCTCGGCAATATCGACCCCGGTGAAGAGCATCGCGTGATTCATCGCAGACTCGCCGGTAGTGACGCGCTGTTCCTTCGTCGTCGACAGGTCCACGCCGAAGAGCGACGAGTAGTCGTGCAGGGTGTCGACGAGGAGGCCCGAGTCGCGATCCATCTGCTGCGACACATCCGCTCCGAACCACACGGGTTCGCCATCGCGGATCGTCTGCGAGGCAATGCGCTTAATCGTCGCCATGTCGGTGTTGATGTAGCGGATTTCGCGGCCGTCGACCACATTGCCGAGATGATCCACGGTCAGTGCCTCCCCCTTGGGGTGTGCGCTGCGAGGATCGTCGACGAGGCAGACGTAATCGGTGAGGTCGACACCGCAGTACTGCTCGTAGAACTCGTGGGGAGTCATGACGCCATCGCGGTGGAATTCATTGTCGTCGTCGCGCCACTGCCAGTCGAAGCTGGTCGGCGGAACACCGAGGCAGATGGTGAGGATGCGCCACACCTTCTCCACGACGACGCGCTTGGCCGCTTCGATCTCATCAGCGGGGGCGCCCCGAGTGACCATGTCCCGCAGTTCGAGGGCGCTGCGGCGCAGCAGAACCTGAAGTTGGGTGTTCATACGGCTCGTATTCGACGACGCCTCAGTCTCGGGCATCGCCTCCTTGGGGACGAGGCCGTACTTCATGTAGAGGGAGACAGCCATATCCCACTGGCCGCCGTCGCCGAGAACATCCGCCATGAGGAATTGGATGAGGCGCGAGTCGAGGGGCTGATCGGCGCAGGCGATCATGTCGGTGAGGAACCAGTTCGCACGCTCGAGTTTGTCCCAGAACAACACGTAGTTCTGCGAGAACTCGAAGTCTTTGACGCCGAGCCTCTCGCGCGTCGTATTGCGCAGCAGGTTGAGCGAGGAGAACAGCCAGCACCGGCCGGACTTCTTCTGCGAGGTCGCCTTCCATGTGTCGAGGCGGTCCGAGACGACGGTCGGCGTCGCCCATACCTTGGACCGGTCGAGGGCAGAGGCGTCGACTCCCGAGGCGGTCACCGCATTGCGCGCGATGAGGGCCGCAGTATCGCGGGCAGTGACATGGAGGGAATCGAGTTGTTCGACGCTGATGCCGTGATTCATCACCGAGTCGGCCATGTGGTTGCAATGTCCTTTCGAATGCTCAGGGATTGCCCGGATCGCGGGCACTGACCCGATGCTACTCGCACTCATTGGGCATCTCATCTGCACTGCCCCGTGTCGGCAAGCCCCGAGCGCCCCGAAGTCCCTAAACTGGAAGAGTATTCGTCATTCACGCACCCAGGGGGAACGTTGGCCAAGCGACGCGCATCCGGTACTGAAATCGTTTTAAACTCGGGGGGCTACGAGGCGAGGGTCGTCACCGTGGGAGCCGCCCTGGCATCGTTGAAGCTGAACGACACGGATATCATCCTCGGCCACGACGCTGACACGATCGCGAAGGCGTGTCAGGGGGTCACACTCGTTCCGTGGCCGAACCGCATCGCCGATGCCCGTTACGTTTTTAACGGCACCGAGTACCTGCTCGACATCACCGAACCGAGGACGGGCTCCGCAATCCACGGCTTCATGAGCTGGGTGGATTGGAGCGTCGTTCACTCCGACGCGGACTCCACGACTCTGGGCACCTTCATCGCCCCCCGCCCCGGGTACCCATGGGCGCTCGAGTCCTGGGTAACCTACGCGCTCAGTGAGACCCGTGGCCTAACGGTGACGATCACCTCGAAGAATATCGGCTCCGAATCCGCACCCTATGGTGTTGCCTCGCACCCGTATCTCACTCTCGGTGAAACCCCGAACGCCTCCTACGAGCTGACGGTCCCCGCAGCATCCGTCCTCGAGACGGATGAGAGGCAGACGCCGATCGCCAAGCGCCCCGTCGAAGAGCTCGACTACGACTACCGGCAGGGCCGCATCCTCGGCGACCAGCACATCGACCACGCTTTCACAGATATCGACGAGGGCGAATGGACGGTGACGATCCGCGATCCGCAGTCGGACAGCCGTGTCAACCTGTCGGCGGATGCGCCGTGGTTGCAGATCTTCTCAGCCGAGCGCCTCGATCGCTTGGGCGTCGCAGTCGAACCGATGACCTGCGCGCCGAACGCCTTCAACTCTGGTCTTGGACTCATCGTGCTCGAACCGGAAGAATCCCACACCATGACCTTCAGAATCCACGGGCAACTCGCCTGAGTCGGCCGTGTCCTACAGGCGCCTGGTCGCCCCGGCGATGAGGGCGAGGACCACGGCCCCCGCTGTGGACGAGCGCAGGATATTGGTCCCCAGGACGATGAGTTCGGCGCCCGCCGCGGTGAGCGCTTCGATCTCGTCGGAGCTGATGCCCCCTTCGGGGCCGATGAGCACTGCGACGCCGCGCGCACTCGTAAACCGGTGGGCGTCAGCGCTGAGCAGACTCATCACGTCCTTAGTCGCCTCCTCATGGCAGATGAGGACGATATCGCCCGCACCGACACGTTCACGCACCCACTGGGCCAGACCCGTCGTCGTCATCGGCTCTGCGACAATCGGCCAGCGCGCTCGACGCGCCTGCTTCGCGGCAGCACGGCATGTCGAGCGCCACTTGAGCGCCCCCTTGTCGCGTTTCGGCCCGCTCCAGCGCACGATCGCCCGATCGGACTGCCAGGGGATCACCTCGTCGACGCCGATCTGCGTGCACATGTCGATCGCCGACTCGTCGTGTCCGCCCTTGGCGAGCGCCTGAACGAGAGTGAGTCGGGGATGGGGTTCCTCCTCCGTCATCACTGCGTCCACGCGAAGATCGAGGCCCGTCTTATCCGAGGCGAGCACGCTGCAGGTGAGGCGTAGGCCCTCGCCGTCAACGATGTCGATGCTCTCCCCCGCGCCGATTCTGCGGACGGCGGCGGCGTGACGCCCCTCGTCGCCCGACAGTCGCACCGCGCCCCCCACCGCGCACGCAGCGGGTTCGGGGCGGGCATCATCGCCTGAGAAGACGGGTCGCGTCATTGACCTGCGAGTTTCTCACGGAGCTTGCCGAATACTGACTGGGGCTGCTCGTGGCGGCGCGGCTCCAGGCGAGTCTCCTTGCGCAGTCTGGCAAGTTCTTCGAGGAGTTCCTTCGAACGCGGGTCGAGCTTCTTGGGAATCTCGACGTCAATGTGGACGTGAAGGTCTCCGCGCCCCGTCCGCTGCAAGCGCCCGACGCCGAGGTCTTCGAGGACGATATCGGCGTTGGGCTGAGTGCCCGCGGGGATGGACACCGTTCTGAGCCCGTCGAGGGTCGACAATTCGAAGTCCGTGCCGAGGGCCGCAGTCGTCATCGGGATCGTGATCCATGTGTGCAGGTCGTCACCGCGGCGGTCGAATGTCGGGTGCTTCTTCTCGCTGATCTCCAAGTAGAGGTCGCCACGCGGGCCGCCTCCAGGGCCGACTTCGGCCTCGCCGCCCACGCGGATGCGGGTCCCCTCATCGGCGCCCGCAGGGATGTCGATGGTAAGGGAGCGCCGCGAGCGGACTCGCCCCTGGCCCGCGCATTCATGGCAGGGCGTCGCGATGATAGTGCCGTGGCCCTGGCAGGCGGAGCAGGCACCGCGGGTCTGCATCTGACCGAACATCGTGCTCTGGATCCGTGTGACGATGCCCGATCCCCCACAGGTCGAGCAGGTGACCGGAGAGGTGCCGGGCTCGCACATGCTCCCGTGGCAGGATTCGCAGGCGACGTAGGTGCCGAATGACACCGTCTTCTTCGCGCCGAAGGTCGCCTCTTCGAGGGTGATCTCTACACCGATGAGCTGGTCCTGTCCGCGCCTGCTCCTGGGGACGGGTCCCGCGGAGGCACCCGAGAATCCGGAGAACATCGCATCGAAGATATCGGAGAATCCCCCCGCGCCCCCGAAGGGCGAGCCTCCCCCACCGCGCAGCGCATCCGGACCACCGATGTCGTACATCTTGCGCTTCTCGGGGTCCGACAGGGTCTCGTAAGCGACGGACAGCTCTTTGAACGCCTCTTCGGACTTGGGGCCCGCGTAATCGGGGTGCAGCTGACGGGCCTTCTTGCGGTAGGCCTTCTTAATGTCTTCCGCAGAGGCGTCGCGCGGGACGCCTAGGACCTCGTAATAGTCGTTCACTCGTCTGTGTTCCTTCGTGATATCGGGGTGGTCTGTGGGGCGCGACGCGCAGTCGTGCGGGCGCGTCCAGTGGGGGTGTCGAAGCGGCTCATCGGCTCAAGAACCTCGACAGGTACGCGGCGACTGCGCGCACCGATGACATGGTTCGCGCATAGTCCATCCGCGTCGGTCCGACGACTCCGAGGTGGGCACGGCTGTCGCCCGATGACAGGGAAGCGCGGTAGGTGCCCGCAACGACGGACGCCTCAGTGAGGGCATCGTGGGCATTCTCCGCACCGATGCTGACATACACATCGTCATCGGCTTCAAGTTCGGAGAAAAGCCTCATGAGGACGACCTGCTCCTCGAGGGCGTCGAGGACCGGAGCGATATCGCGGAAGTCGACGGCGCCCCTGGCGAGGTTCGACATGCCCGCCATGATGATGCGAGACTCGTCCGACGAGGCGAGCAGATCGATGAGGGCGCGCACGACCGCGGTGGCGAACGTCTGCTCATCGGCACCGAAAGCGCGCACGACCTCGTCGAGAGCGTCAGCGACATCGTCGCCGGTGGAATCCTTGAAGCGCTCATTGAGCAGGGCGCGCAGCCTGAGAAGCGTATCGGGGGCACAGTCGTCCCCGAATTCCAGGGTGCGCTCGACGACGCGCCCCTGGTTGGAGATGACGATGACGAGCAGACGGGTAGGCCCCATATCGACGAGTTCCACCTGGCGCAGCGTTTGAATGGTGAGCGTCGGGTATTCGACGACGGCGACCTGGTGGGTGACCTGAGCGAGGAGGCGCACGGTCCGCGCGACGACATCGTCGAGGTCGGAACTGTGCTCGAGGAACGCTTCGACGGCGCGGCGTTCGGCGGGACTCATCGGCTTGAGCGAGGCAAGACGGTCGACGAACACCCGGTAGCCCTTGTCCGTGGGAACGCGACCGGCGCTGGTGTGCGGCTGGTAGATGAGTCCGGCCTCTTCGAGGAGGGCCATGTCATTGCGGATCGTCGCCGATGAGACTTTGAGACCGTGGGACTGGGCGATCACCTTCGAGCCGACGGGTTCCCTCGTGTGGACGTATTCGGTGACGATGGCGCGCAGCACGTCGAGCCTACGATCGTCGCTCATGCCGCCCCCTTTCGTCTCCCGCGTCCTGTGCGCCACGATATTGGCACTCATAGTTCCTGAGTGCCAAGACTACTCCTAAAGCTGGGCAACGGTTCTCCTAGCGGGTTCCCTCCGCTGTGACGAAGTCGATGAGCTCCTCGACTCTGCCTAAAAGTGCGGGCTCCAGATCCTTATAGGAGCGCACCGTCGACAAAATCCTCCGCCACCCCCTGGCGATATCGGCCCGGGTCTCGTGCGGCCACCCCAGGCTCTCAAGAGTGCCGCGCTTGATGTCGATCCCCCGCCGGATATCGGGCCAGGAGTCGAGCCCGAGGCGGGCCGGCTTAACGGCCTGCCAGATGTCGACATAAGGGTGGCCGACGATGAGGACGCTGCCCGCCCAGCGCTCGTGAACGCGGGCGGCGATGCGGGACTCCTTCGACTCGGAAACGAGATGATCGACGAGGACGCCCGCCCGTGCACGTTCGTTCGGTCCGAAAACCTCCAGTACGTCTTCGAGATTGTCGATGCCGTCGAGGAGTTGAACGACAACTCCCTCGTGGGCGAGATCATCTCCCCACACGTGCTCGACGAGTTGAGCGTCGTGGCGGCCCTCCACCCAGATACGGCTTTGCCTCGCAATTGTCGCCCCGGTTCTGGGGGCGGCGATGGAACCCGAATTCGTGACCGCCCTACCGCCCGGGGTGGTCATCGCGGCAGGGGTCGTTTCCCGGGCGAGGGGCGGTAGCGCGACGATCGGTCGTCCTTCGAGCCAGAAACCGCCACCGAGCGGGAATGAGCGGGTCCTACCCCATCGGTCTTCGAGTTCGACGAGATGCACGCCACCGGACTTCTCGACGCGGATAACGGCGCCGACCCACCCGGTCGCCACATCCTCGAGCACCATACCGGGTGCTATGCGCACCTCCCGCGAACGGGGGCGGCGGGCCCCGGGACCATCACGATGGGGATCGAAGCTGAAGATATCGGTGCCGTAGGGATCCACTGGTTGAAAAGCCACGGGCCTCACCCTAGGCGCTGATACGCCACGGGGCCGCCCGCGCGCCGGGCGGCCCCGTGGCGGAGAACCTGTCAGTGGTGACCGTGCTCGGCGGCCTCGGCCTCCATCGCTTCCTCGTAGGTGACGTGGACCGTGGAGTGGGCGTGCTCGGGCGGGGAGTAAATGGAATAGACCTTGAGGGGCTCATCGCCCAGGGCAGTCACATTGTGCCACGACCCGGCGGGCACGAAGATCGCATCATCGTCCTCGGCCTCCACCTCGAAGGACAAATCATCCTTGGCGGGGCCCATCTGGACGAGCCCGCGCCCCGATTCGATGCGAAGAAATTGGTCGTGGTCATCGTGGATCTCGAGGCCGATGTCGTGGCCGGGCTGGATCGACATGACGGTGAGCTGCAGGTTCTTCCCCGTCCACAGGGTCGTCCGATAGTTCGTGTTCTCCACCGTCGCCTTCTCGATGTCGACGACGTAAGGATTGGGTCCGTGATCTACAGTCATGATGCCTCCATGAGACGTTGAATGGCGGCCGCACTGCGGCCCTGTCCCTCCTCACCCTATGTGCTGAGTCGCGGCCTCGCGCGATGAAACGATGCCGTTCAGAATCCCGCCAGTCGGCGTGTTACCGCGTCGGCGAGGAGCCTGCCGTGAAGTGTGAGAACTATCCTCCCCTTCAGCGCAGCACTCCCCTCAATCAGCTTCTCGGCGATGAGGGGGGCGACGGCCTGCGCCTCCAGAGCGTCCTGAATGCGCGCCCCTTCAGCTGTCCGCACGGCGAGCATCACCTTCTCGAGGGCGCGCGTGGGCGCATCGAGGATCTCCCCCTTTACGGCCGGCGACCGGCCCGAGGATAGGCGAACCGCGTATGCGCCCGGGTGCGTGACGTTCCACCAGCGGTAGCGGCCGATGTGGGAGTGGGCGCCCGGCCCCATCCCCCACCAGTCCCAGTCGCGCCAGTAGGCGAGGTTGTGGCGAGAGGCGTGAGCCAGCCGCGTGCCGACCTCGTCCTCCTCGCCGGGTTCGACGCGGGCGAAGTTCGAGATCTCGTACCACCGGTATCCCGCATCTGCCAGGAGCCGGTCCGCGAGCTCGTATTTCGCCGCTTCGTCATCGGGGTCGGGCGTTGGGATCTCACCTCTCGCGACCTGCGCCCCCATTTTCGTCCCCTCCTCGATGACGAGGGCGTAGGCGCTGATGTGATCGGGATTCATGGCGATCGCCTCTGTCAGGGACGTCTCCCAATCGGCGAGGGACTCTCCCGGCGTCCCATAGATGAGGTCGACCGACGTGTCGAGGCCGAGCGATGCGGCGGTCTCGACGGCTCGGGGCACGCTGGCGGGAGTGTGGGTGCGGTCGAGGGCGGCAAGGACGTGGGGGACGGCGGATTGCATGCCGATGGACACGCGGCTTGTTCCCGCCTCCGCGAGCACTTCGAGGGAGCGGGCGTCGACGGTATCGGGATTCGCCTCGACGGTGATCTCCGCGCCCTCAGCGATGCCGATCTCATCACGGCACGCCCTGAGCATGTCGGCGAGTTCGCGCGCATCGAGCAACGTCGGGGTGCCGCCGCCGATGAACACGGTGCTCGCGGACCGCGGGGACATACCCGCGTCGGCGAGAACCTCTGCGGCCAAGCGGGCCTCGCGGGCAATCGACGCCGCATAGGAGCCGGGTTCGGCGCCCTGGCCGAAACCGACGGTGTAGGTGTTGAAGTCGCAGTAGCCGCATCGTACCCGGCAGAAGGGGACGTGCAGATAAAGGCTCAGCGGCCTGCCCTCCTCCGCTTCAACGAGGCCCGGATCGAGCGCGCCGTTGAGCGGCCACGGAATGCCGTCAGGCTGGCGGGGACTCATCGCCGCCCCATTGCCTCTCGCGCGACCACCGGCCTATCGGACACTGCGCGACTCCCCGTCCGCCCCGTGCTCGGCGCGGGGCAGGCGGACGCCCACGATATCGTGTGCGCGCCTGCCCGCGTCGATGCCGCGGGTCTCGAAATGCGTGATGATTCGTCCGGCGAAGCGCGGCGCGAAGCCCCCGCGGTCGGGCTGCGGGTCTTGGGGATCGGGGCGCTCGCCCTCGTAGGGGTTCGCCAACACATCGCAGTCCTCGATGGTGTCACGCATCTGCCACGCGTAGTCATCCCAGTCGGTCGCCAGGCGCCACACTCCCCCGTCTGCGAGAACCCTCGCCACGTCGAGAGCGAAGGGCGGGGCAACGAGGCGGCGCTTGTGGTGGCGGGCTTTGCGCCACGGGTCGGGGAAGAAGGTCCACACCTCGTCGGCCACGGCTTCGTCGAAGACAACGGGGAACGCCTGTTGGGCGTCAACCTCGATGACGCGGACGTTACCCACCCCCGCTGCCACGGCCTTCGAGATGAGTTTCGCAATGCCGGGGACCCACACTTCGAAAGCGAGGTAGTCGCGATCGGGGTGGACGGCGGCGGAGTGGACGATCTGTTCCCCCGTTCCCGAGCCGATCTCCACCGTCAGCGGCGCGGCGCGGCCGAAGAGTGCGGATACGTCGAGGCGGACGGAGTCGGCAACGGTGGTGCGCCCGATTCCCCGCTCGACCTCGACGACGTAGTCGGCGCCGTGACGCTCCCACGTGCGCTGCAGGTTCGCGGGGAGTTCACGACTGCGGCGGATGAAGGACTTCGTCCGGGCGTAGTACACCCCCTCGGCGGATGTCCCCACACACTTCCGGCTCGGCCGATCCGCCATCATTATTTCTTCCCGGTCGGCGCATCCGAGGTGAGTGCCGCAATGAAGGCCTCTTGGGGGACGTCAACGCGTCCGATGGATTTCATGCGCTTCTTACCCTCTTTCTGTTTCTCCAAGAGCTTGCGCTTACGGGTGATGTCGCCGCCGTAGCACTTGGCGAGCATGTCCTTGCGCAGTGCCTTAATCGTCTCGCGGGCGATGACGCGCGCCCCGACGGCCGCCTGGACGGGGATCTCGAATTGTTGACGGGGGATGAGTTCTTTGAGGCGCTTCGTCATCCGCTGGCCGTATGCGTAGGCGCCGTCCTTGTGGACGATCGCGCTGAACGCATCGACCCTGTCGCCGTTGAGGAGGATGTCGACCTTGACGAGGTCGGCCACCTGCTCGCCCGACTCCTGGTAGTCGAGGGAGGCGTAGCCGCGGGTGCGGGACTTGAGTTGGTCGAAGAAGTCGAAGACGATCTCCGCCAGGGGCAGCAGGTAGTGCAGTTCCACCCGCTCCTCGCTCAGATAGTCCATCCCCTTCATGGTTCCGCGCCTCTCCTGACACAGTTCCATCACCGTTCCAGTGAAGTCCGTCGGCGTGAGGATCGTCGCCTGGACGACGGGCTCATGGACTTCTGAGATCTTGCCCCCGGGGAAGGCCGAGGGGTTCTCCACGCGCACCACCGTCCCGTCCTCGGTGACGACGTCGTAGACGACATTCGGGGCGGTTGCAATGAGATCGAGGTTGAATTCGCGCTCTAAGCGCTCGCGGATGATCTCGAGGTGGAGCAGGCCGAGGAAGCCGCAGCGGAAGCCGAAGCCAAGCGCGGCGGAGGACTCCGGTTCGAAGGTGAGGGCCGCGTCGTTGAGTTGGAGGCGCTCGAGGGCGTCGCGAAGATCCGGGAAGTCGGAGCCGTCGACCGGGTAGATGCCCGAGAAGACCATGGGGCGCGGATCATGGTAGCCCGACAGGGGCTCGTCTGCTCCGCGCACCGCGGAGGTCACGGTATCGCCAACCCTGGATTGGCGCACGTCTTTGACGCCGGTGATGAGGTAGCCGACTTCGCCTGCTGCGATGCCCTCAGCGGGAGTAGGCTCCGGGGAGATGACGCCGATTTCGAGGAGCTCGTGGGTGGCGCCCGTCGACATCATAGTGACGCGCTGACGGGTTGTCAGTTCTCCGTCAATGACTCGCACGTAGGTGACAACGCCCCGGTACGTGTCGTAGACGGAGTCGAAGATCATTGCGCGAGTCGGCGCGTCGGGTCGGCCCTCGGGTGCGGGGACGACCTCGACGATGCGGTCGAGGAGTTCGGGTACGCCCTCGCCGGTCTTGCCGGAGACTTTGAGGATCTCCGATTCATCACAGCCGATGAGTTGGGCGACCTCGTGGGCGTATTTGTCGGGTTGGGCACCGGGCAGATCGATCTTGTTGAGCACCGGGATGATCGCGAGGTCGTTCTCCATCGCGAGGTAAAGATTGGCCAGTGTCTGAGCTTCAATGCCCTGCGCGGCGTCGACAAGCAGGACCGCGCCCTCGCATGCGGCCAGGGAGCGCGACACTTCATAGGTGAAGTCGACGTGTCCGGGGGTGTCGATCATGTTGAGCGCGTAGGCGTCATCGCCGACTGCCCACGGCATGCGCACTGCCTGCGACTTGATGGTGATGCCGCGCTCGCGCTCAATATCCATGCGGTCGAGGTACTGGTCGCGCATGTCGCGCTGTCCGACGATGCCGGTCAGTTGAAGCATGCGGTCGGCGAGCGTCGACTTTCCATGGTCGATATGCGCAATGATGCAGAAGTTGCGGATTCGGTCCTGCTCGGTGTGAGCAGGACGGATCAGTGCTTCTTGCGTCGGCGTGGGGATAGGCACGTGAACCTCCAGGTATATGCGCACCTATCGTCCCATTGTTCGCCGCGCGGATGCCACTTCACGCGCTGCCAGTTCGCGCACACCCCGCTGGTGCGAGTCCCTCGTCGTATTCGCGCATCATCGCCTCCAGCTCCTCCACATCGCGCTCGTTGAGCTCGGAGGGAGGGTCGGCGATGAGTCGCGCGAGCCAAGTCCTAGCCGTCTGAAAGTCCTCGGCTTCGATGGCGGCCGCAATGAGGAGGGACACCATGCGCAGTGCTCTCTCGCTCCCGGGTGCGCCCGCACGCTCATAGTCAGCGATAAGGTCGAGCCACTGGTCGAGGACTTGGTCGTAGCCGAGCCGGTAGTAGTCGATTTCGGCGATCTCCCCGCGCACCCTCAGGCACCGCCAATCCTCCTCGCCGAATTCTGCGACGAGGGTGTCGAGCAGCGCCGCATAGACTCCCCTCGCCTCGTCGAAGTCGTCGGCGAGGGCGAGCACTTCAGCGAGATTGTCTCTCACCGTCAGCAGAGCGATGTCGGACGGTGCGACGACCTTCTCCATATCGGCGGCGAGTTCTCGGTAGATGGCCGCTGCACGTTTGAAGTCGCCGCTCAGCTTCGCGGGCATCGCAGAGTTCACACGCACGGCCCACATGAGGTCGGATGTCGCTCCGAGGGTCTTTTTGACGTCTTTGATGAGGGATGCGAATCGGGTCTTGGCGACGCTGTCGTATCCGACCATGCACATCCAGTAGAGCTCGGAGTTACGGGCGACGAGGACGGCCTCGTGAGTCTGCCCGAGATCCTCACTGCCCTCCCTCACGGCCCTCGATGCAAGCCTCTTGCACTCCACTGCGTCGCCGATCGCGCGGTTCCAGTCGATGAGGAGCCGGTAGACGCTCAATCGCTCTTCGCCGCTGACACCGGATTCGAGGACGGTATGGGCGCTGGAGCAAGCCGCCGAGTAGTCCCCTTCGAGTGCTGCGAGGACGGCGCGTTCGAGTAGGGCGCGATGCGGTTGTGACGGCGGTGGCATTGCTCCTCCTTGGGGCTGCGAATCGGATAACGAGAGCATCGCCTCCCCGCGTGTCCGAACGCTAGTGGGGGCCGACAACCTGTGGATAACTGCCGCCCGATCTGAGCGGCTGTGGATACGATCTGGGTGTGGACGAAGCGGTGATCCCGCCTCGCACGCGCGCCGGGCGCCGACGCACCGGCGATGCCTACTCAACTCGAACCCGCATGAGCGGAAGGACCGTCATGGCATTCTCAGCCGAGTCGCTGCTGCGCACCGTTGGCCGCATTTTCGTCGATGCCCTGGAGGAGTCGGGGAAGAAGCCCCTTACACGAGCGCGTCGCTCATCCGATCGCTCCCAATCGGCGCATTCGTCGGCGTCCTCGTGCAGTCGGGGAGCCGACACTACTCGGACGATCCGAGAGGTCCGCATCGATGAGGCGCTGTCCCACCTGTCCTACGCCCCCTCCGCAGACGGCAACGCGGACCCCGGTGAAATCGTGTGGACATGGGTTCCCTTCGAAGAGGATGCCACCCAGGGCAAGGACCGTCCCGTCGTCGTCCTCGGACGCGATGGGACGCTCCTGTACGTTGTCCAACTCACCTCGAAGGACCACGATCGTGATGCCGCTTCTGAGGTGCACTGGGGGCGCTATTGGCTCGATATCGGTTCCGGGCCGTGGGATCCGAAGGGGCGGCCCTCCGAGGTGAGAGTCAATCGCGCGCTCGCAGTCGAAGCCGCGGAGGTGCGTCGCGAGGGAGCGATCCTTCCGAGGTCCACCTGGCAGACGATCGTCGACGCGGTGCGCGAGCACGCCTGAGCGGCCCGGCCGTCACGGTGCGCGGCCCTGCGCCGTCCGCGCGAGCCTGAACGTGACAGTGTTCACGGGCCGATTCGCAGGAGGAGCGTGAATCCGTGGGACGGAGCCTGGTAGTGTTATCAGTCGGACTCCCGGCCTGGTCGGGCAGGGGGTCTGGTCTGAACCGTTCACGGATGTCCCCACGTCCCAGTCCCGGTTCCGACTCAGCCCTCACCGACCCTGTCAGAACGTCAATCGAGGAGTTTTCCTACTGTGGCAAATATCAAGTCCCAGATGAAGCGCATCCGCACCAACGAGAAGCGTCGTCTGCGCAATCAGTCCGTCAAGTCCGAGCTCAAAACCCTGGTTCGCAAGACCCGCGAAGCCGTTGAGGCCGGCGATAAGGAAGCAGCCGTCGAGGCTCTCAGGGTCGCTTCCCGCAAGCTCGACAAGGCTGTGTCGAAGGGCATCATCCACAAGAACCAGGCCGCGAACCGCAAGTCCAAACTCGCCCGCCGCGTTTCCAAGCTCGGCTGACCTACTTTTTCGTCGACGACTGTGGGCCGCACCCCAATGATGCGGCCCACTTCGTTGTCTTCGCAGTCCCGACGCCTATTCGAGTTCGAAGGCGCCGGTGTACAGCTGATGGTAGACGCCCCGCGCCTGAAGCAGTTCGTCGTGCGAGCCCCTCTCAATGATGCGCCCGTGGTCGAGGACCATGATCGCATCGGAGTTCCTCACCGTTGACAGTCGGTGTGCAATGACGAAAACGGTGCGCCCCTTCATGAGGTTGTCCATCCCCTGTTGCACGAGGGCCTCCGTACGGGTGTCGATCGAACTCGTCGCCTCGTCGAGGATCATGACCGGCGGGTCGGCGACTGCGGCACGGGCGATCGACAGCAACTGGGCCTGCCCCTGCGACAGGTTCGTGCCGCCGCCCGTGAGCACCGTGTCGTAACCGTGGGGGAGTCTGCGGATGAAACTATCGGCGTTGGCGAGTTCGGCGGCTCGGATGCACTCCTCATCGGTCGCATCGAGGCGCCCGTAGCGGATGTTCTCCATGACAGTGCCGGTGAATAGGCGGACGTCTTGGAGGACAACGCCAAGGGACCTGCGCAGATCCGCCTTGTTGATCTTCGAAATGTTAATGCCGTCGTAGCGGATCTTACCCGAGGAGATATCGTAGAACCGGTTGATGAGGTTCGTGATCGTCGTCTTTCCAGCACCGGTTGCACCGACGAAGGCGATTTTCTGGCCGGGTTCTGCCCATAGTGAGATGTCGTGCAGGACGTCGTGCTCCCCGTCGTAGGAGAAGTCCACATTCTCGAAGATGATCTCGCCTTGCAGCGGCGTGTAGGTGACGGAGCCGTCTGCGCTGTGCGGGTGGCGCCACGCCCACTCGCCGGTATGCTCCTGGGCAGGCTCCACGCCCTCGTCAGTGATACGGGCGTTGATGAGGCCGACATAGCCCGAATCCGTTTCAGCCTCCTGGTCGAGAAGCTCGAAGACGCGCGACGCACCCGCAACGCCCATGGCGATGAGCGCGACCTGCATGGACGCCTGGCCGATCGTCTGCGACAGCTGTCGCACCATACCGAGGTAGGAGACGATGATCCCGACGGTGATGACGGACATGCCTGCGAAACCAACGTTCGTCACCCGCAGTTCGAGCAGTGCCCCTCCCACGACGGCGACGAGGACGTACAGCAGGTTGCCCATATTGCCGAGCGCTGGCATGAGCACATTGCCGTATTGATTGGCTTTCTCTGCATCTGCGAAGAGCGCATGATTAAAGACGAGGAATTCCTCTTTCGCCTGGTCCTCGTGGGTGAAGGTCTGAATGACCTTCTGGCCCGCCATCATCTCCTCAATGAATCCCTCTTCGGCGGCGAGGGACTTCTGCTGGGCGACCATGTACGTCGAGGACAATCCGCCGAGCCTGCGGGTGACGATCACCATGAGGATCGAGAAGAGGACGACGAGGATCGTCAGCCACAGACTGAAATACAGCATGACGGCGACGAGGGCCGCGATTGTCAGACCCGATTGGATGAGAGTGGGCAGGGACTGGCCGATGAGTTGGCGGATCGCGTCCGTGTCATTCGTGTAGGTCGACATAATCGACCCGTGGGCGTGAGTGTCGAAATATTTGATCGGAAGCGTCTGCATGCGGTCGAACATGTCATCGCGCATGTGTTTGAGGGTCCCCTGCGTCACCGTCGCCATGATCCTCGTATACACGAAGTTCGCGACGACGCCGAGCAGGTAGACGACGCCCATCATGGCGATGATACGCCACAGCAGTACCGACACCGCGTCGTAGCCGACGGTCATGCCGGGCGTGATCACCTCGTCAACGATCCGCTGGAGGAACACCATGGACACGGTCGACGCGGCTGAGCCGATGACGATGCACACGGCGACGATAATGAGGCGCACCGGATAGCGCGCGAAGAGATAGCGGTTGAGTCTGGCGAAGCTTCCCGAAGTGTGCGGCGTCATGATGCGACCTCGTCGTGTGAGCGGTTCTGGGAGTCGTAGATCTGCCGATACTGGCCGTGGTTGGCCATGAGTTGCGCGTGGGTCCCCTGTTCCGCAATGCGCCCGTCGTCGAGGACGACGATCTGATCGGCGTCCTCCACCGAGGAGAGCCTCTGGGCGATGATGATCGTCGTCGTACCGGGGATGCGGGATCGCAGCGCGGAGCGGATGCGCGCATCGGTCTTGGTGTCGACCGCGGATGTTGAATCGTCGAGGATGAGGACCTTCGGCTTCTTGAGGATCGCCCTGGCGATGCACAGGCGCTGCTTCTGACCGCCCGACACATTCGTGCCGCCCTGGGAGATCATCGTGTCGTAGCCGTCGGGGAATTGGGAGATGAATTCGTCGGCGTTCGCGAGGACGCATGCGGCGTGCAACTCCTCATCCGTCGCATCGGGATCGCCCCAGCGCAGGTTCTCGGCGATCGTCCCGGAGAAGAGGACGTTCTTCTGCAGGACGACGGCGATCTGAGATCGCAGGGCATGAAGATCGTAGTCGCGCACATCCGTCCCTCCGACGAGGACTCGTCCCCCGGAGGCGTCGTAGAGGCGGGAGATGAGATGGATGAGCGTCGTCTTCGCAGAGCCCGTCGCCCCCACGATGCCGATCCTCTCACCCGACTCGATCGACAGGGAGATATCCGTTAGCGCCTTCGTCTCGGCGTCCGCAGAGTAGGCGAATGAGACGTTCTCGAAGACGACGGAGCCGTCCTCGACGATGCTCACCCCGTCGACGGGCGAGGTGAGCGTGGGTTCATGGGTGAGGACCTCCCCGATGCGGTTCGCGGACTCTGCCGCCATGGTCGTCATGACAAAGATGAAGGCGAGCATCATCATGGCGACGAGGATCTGAATGCCGTAGGTCATGAGGGAGGAGAGCTGTCCGGTGGTGAGCTCCGCTCCGTTCGTGACGATGATGATGCGCGCACCGACGACGTTGACGAGCATGATCGCGGTGAAGATGAAGAACGACATGATCGGGTTGTTGAGCGCGAGGACTTTCTCAGCGAAGGTGAAGTCCTGTGCGACATCCCCCGAGGCGCGTCTGAAGCGCTGTTTCTCGTGCTCTTCAGCGACGAAGGACTTGACGACGCGAATGGCGTCGATGTTCTCCTGGACGGAGTTGTTGAGGGCGTCGTATTTCTTGAAGATCCGCTTGAACACGGGGAAGACGTAGAAGACGATCCCGAAGAGCGCGCCTGCCAGGAGGGGGAGCATTGCAAGGAAGATGAGGGCGATGCGCGGATTGATCGTGAAGGTCATGACGACGGAGAAGATCACCATGAGGGGGACCCTCACCGCGACGCGGATGAGCATCTGGAAGGCGTTCTGCACATTCGTCACGTCAGTTGTCATGCGGGTGACGAGCGACGCCGATGAGAAGGAGTCGATATCCGCGAATGAGAAGTCCTGAACCTTGAAGAACAGGTCTTGGCGCAGGTGACGGGCGAAACCCGCTGATGCGGTCGCGGCCCGCGCGCCGGCGAGGACTCCGAAGAGCAGGGAGAGCATCGCCATGACGACGAGGACGGCGCCGATCCGCAGAATCGGCCCCATTCCAGCGGCATCGGAGAGCGAGTCGACGAGCATCGCCATGACGAAGGGCAGAGCGCACTCGAGGATCACTTCACCGGTGATGAGCAGGGGCGTCTCGACGGCGGCTCTCGTGTATTCGCGCAGCGCGCGCAGCAGTGTCCTGACGGTTGTCATTCAGTCCTCTCCTCTCGAGCGCATCACCGGCATGCGATCAGCGCCGACGCAGGGAACAGATCGTGATGACGGCCTTCTCCATGGCATAGTCGGCATCCCTCGATGCTCCTTTCGTCTCCTCGTCGGTGATCGCCAGAGTCTCAATCGCCCGTCCGAGCGCCCGATCAGACCACCCGGAGAGGTCCTTGCGGGCGTTCCTCAACTGCCAGTCCGCCATTCTCAGCTGGGCGGCGGAGGCGTTGGGAGCCCCCGATACTTTCGCGAGGACTCGGATCTTCATCGCGATGGCGCCGACGATCGCAGGGCCCGCGATCCCCGTCGCGAGGGCGTGGCGCAAGAGCGTCAGCGCCTTCGCCGTATCACCCGAAACCACGGCGTCGGCGACGTCGAATCCCTTGGCCTCAATCCTGCCCGCGTAGTAGCGGCGCACGTCGGCGACGCTGATATTCCCCTCGACATCGGCGAGGAGCTGGTCGACTGCAGCGACCATCGCCCGTAGATCGTCGCCGAGGGCGTCGACGACGGCCTGCATGGCGGGGGCTTCCATCCGCCGGTTCGCATTGCGCACCTGCGTCTTGATGAGGTCGAGCTTCTCCCATTCCTTCGTGATTTTCGCGGCCGGGATCACCGGGTAGCCCGCTTTGGCGATCGCGTCGGTGAGCTTCTTCCCGGCCGCATTGCCGCCGGGGTGGATGAGCAGGATCCACACGTCAGGTTCGGGCGCGTCCAAGTAGGCGAGCATCTCGTCGACGAAGGCGGCCGGTGCGGTCTCGAGGTCGTGGATCGTAATCAGTCGGGCTTCGCCGAAAAGCGAGGGGGATGTGAGTACCGCTAGGTCCCCCGACTGATAGTGGGCGGCCGATAATTGGGTCCGCTCGACCTGGGGGTCGGATTCGAGGGCTTGGCGGCGCAGTTGCGCAATGGCGCGGTCGATGAGCAGGCCCTCTTGTCCTTTGATGAGGACGAGGGGCGCCAGTTCGATCCGCGCGGGTTGTGGGGGCCGTGACGAGCGTCCTGGCATGTTCCCTCCTCACCTGCACGCGCTATCAATGCACAAGTGTGTCACTAAGTGACGGCCTCTGTGCCTCCGCGTCGACCCGATTCCCCGTCTTCGTGGGGGTTGTCACCCCGGCGCACCGTGTGCGCAGCGACGCGGACCACTACGAGGACGCCCGTAGCGATGAGCATCACTGCCCCGACGACGCCCGGCGTCGCGATATCCGCTCCGGGGAGTTCCGCGACGATGCGGGCAGTTCCTGCGATCCACGCGGTGAAGGTGCTGGCACATGACGCGAGGACGTATGCCGCGCCCGGAGCCCACGGCGCCAGTAGGGTCGCCGCTAGGGCGAGAATGGTCGCCGGGGCGATCGCGGGCGACGCGATGACATTGGCGAGGACCGCATAGAGCGACGTCTGGGCGTTCATGAGCATGAGGATCGGCGAGCACAGGAGCTGGCAGTAAAAGGGGACGGCTGTGGCGACGATGATGCGATCGACTGCCCGCCCGGTAAGGCTGTCGGTGCGGATATGTTCGCGCGACCATCGGATGGTGGCGCGTGCGGGGCTGATGACGGCAAAAGTTGCGATAACGGAAAGCGCGAACCCGAAGTCCCTGGCCGACCAGGGGTCGACGACGACCGTGGCGATGACGACAGCGGACAGCGCGGCCTTCGCCTGTCCCTCGCGCCCCGTCATCAGAGCTAGGACGCCGAAGCTGACGGTGGACGCTGCGCGCAGGACACTGGCCTGCGGCCCGACGAGGGCGACAATGACGATGAGGGTCCCGATGATGGCGACTCCGCGCCACCTCTTGGTCGCCGGGACGAGGAGACTCACCGATCCAATGAGGATCGCCATATGCGACCCCGATACCGCCGTCAGGTGGGTGAGGGACGTCACTCGCATGGCGTCGGCCAGGTCGTCGTCGAGTTCGCGGTCGTCGCCGATCGCCATTCCGGGGACGAGCGCGCGCCCTTGAGCGTCGAGGGGAGCGACAACGTCAACGAGGCGGGAGCGGGTGGTGCGCACCAGGGCACGCCAGCCTCCCGGGCGTTCCACGAGGACGGGGTCGTCCACCCGCAGGGTTCCCGCCCACGGGGGCTCCGCATGAAATGACGTGTCGATAATGCCGCGCACTGCGACAATATCGCCGCGGGCGATGTCCTCCCACCCCGATCCGATGACGAACACGCGGATCGGCGCTCTCTCGTCGTAGAGTGTCTGCCCTCGCCTCATGGAGATGACATCGCAGGGGATGCGGCGGACGCCCGCTGTGAAGGAGGAAGCGAAGGGCGCAGGGTCGTCCCTCACTCGCAGGTCGAGGCTGATGAGCAGGTTCTTCGACGCTGCCTCGATGAGAGGGGATTGGGCGAGGGCGATGCGCGCCGCTGATCCAGTGATGAGTGCGCACACGGCGCTCATGAGGACGAGCGCGAAGGCGAGTCTGATGGAACCGCCCGGCGTCAGCGCGTGGCGGGGCCGAGGGCGCCGGGTGCGCTGTCTTGACCACAGCGCAGCGGACGCGCCGAGCACGAAAGATATGACGACGAGGACGACCACGGGCGGCGGGATCGACACCCCTGTTGCGATAAGAGCGCACGTCCAAGCAGCGAACGCCGACGGGATCAGACGCCAGTCCGACATCTGCGGAGCCCTCGCGGCTGCGCCTAAAACGAGTGGTGGCATCGTCATTGGCATGCTCCTGCTCGGATCTTTGCGATCACGGCGGGCCCGATGCCCGACACCGCGCCGAGGTCGTCGACGCTGTCAATGGGTCCCGATTCGTCTCGGAACTGGACGATCTTCTTCGCGAGGGAGGGCCCCACTCCGTCGAGTGCTTCAAGTTCAGCTGCAGATGCACTATTGAGATCGATACACGAAGCACCGCTGTCCCGCCCGGTCGTCCCCTGCGCGGGAGCCTCTTCCCCCACTGCGGTGACCGTAATGTGCTCGCCGTCAACGAGTCGCCTCGCGAGGTTGATTGAGTCGAGGTCGGCGTCGTCGAGCGCCCCTCCAGCTGCCTCAAGGGCGTCGCCGACGCGCGCCCCGGCGTCGAGTTCGACGACTCCGGGCTGTCCAACCCGCCCTGTGACGTAGACGACGAGGCCGACTGGTGCTCGCTGTTGGGAAGGGGACACTGGACCAGTGTCGATTCTGTCCGTTTGTTCACTTGTCCCGTCCTGCGTCGGTGCGGTGGGCGAGGGCGATTGAGGCGCCTCCCCTTCGAATGCCCC
This sequence comes from Actinomyces mediterranea, assembly GCF_900155595.1. Classification (GTDB taxonomy): domain Bacteria; phylum Actinomycetota; class Actinomycetes; order Actinomycetales; family Actinomycetaceae; genus Pauljensenia; species Pauljensenia mediterranea. The sequence goes on along the minus strand of NZ_FTPB01000004.1, from coordinate 115,788 downwards.
CGACCTCGCCAACCCGAATCCGGTAACGCACACGAGGACAATGACGAGAGCTATGGCGGAAGCGGGCGATGGGAGCCATCTCACGCACCTGGCAGGGCGTGCGCCGCTTGCAGGATCCGGCTGGTAGACGGCGCGAGTGAGTCTTGTGAGCCTCAGGCGCGTCATCGGATCCATAGGCAAACGCTAACGATGCGCAACCATGGATGTGCTCCTCGTCGAGTACGGCTGTGGACAGGGGCGCAACTGGCAGCGCAGTGTGCACACGCGGGGCTGTGCACGAACGGCGTGACATGCTCAGGCACCTCCATTGACGCTCGTATCGGCTCATTTCGCGCTAGTCTCGACCCATATCATGTGCTCATCCTCGGAGGATGGCCACCGTCGCGAATAGGACAACCATGACTGACGACATCGCCGCTCTGCGCGCCCAACTCGCTGAAGCCCAGGCCCAGGCCAAGGCGGCTGAGGCCGAGGCGGCCCGTGCCAAGGCGGAGGCCCTCGAAGCCCGACTCGCCGCAGCTTCCCCTTCCCCGAGCGACGCAGCCCCGACGGCGGGCGGCGCCCCCGGCGATGCTCCTGCTCCTATCAACTCCTCCGAGGAGTCGGCCCCCGGAGTCGCCGCGCCCGAGGCGTCCGATGCCCCGGCACGCGAACCCGCGCCCGATCCTGTCGCTTCTCCCTTCATCGAGGAGATCCGCGCCGCCTATTCCTACGAGGTCCCCGCCATCACTCTTGGCACGCTCCTCGACGGCGATGAACGCGTCGTCGGGGTGACGACCGCGATCCCCCTGTCGATGTTCAACCGCCACCTCCTTGTCGCGGGTGCGACAGGCACGGGCAAGACCCGCACGCTTCAGCTCCTCGTCGAGGGGCTGTCCGCCGCAGGTTCATCCGTCCTCCTGTGCGATGTCAAGGGCGACCTGACGGGGCTGGCGGAACCAGGCCCTTCCTCGGAGAAGCTCCTCGCCCGCACCAGTGCGAACAGACAGGACTGGGCTCCGGCCTCGTTCCCCGTCGACCTGCTCGCCCTGGGAGGGGCGACCCAGCAGTTCAACGGGACCCCGATCCGCGCTCGCATCTCGGACTTCGGACCGATCCTGCTCGCACGCGCTCTCGACCTCAACACTACGCAGGAGCAGGCCCTCCAACTCATCTTCACCTGGGCCGACTCGAATGGCCTCGAACTCATCGACCTCGCCGACCTGCGCGCCGTCATCTCCTACCTCACCAGCGACGACGGGAAAACGGAGCTGTCGTCGATCGGTGGGGTGAGCACGGCGACGGCGGGCGTGATCCTCAGGACCCTCACCGCCCTCGAATCCCAGGGTGCCGACCGGTTCTTCGGCGATCCCGGTTTCGACACCCAGGACCTCATGCGCACCCACCACGACGGGCGGGGCATGATCTCCCTCCTCGGCGTCGGCGATATCTCTCAGCGCCCCGGACTCGTCTCGGCGGTCATCATGTGGCTGCTCGCCGATTTGTTCTCCACCCTCCCCGAGGTCGGCGACGTTGATCATCCGCGCCTCGTCTTCTTCTTCGATGAGGCCCATCTGCTTTTCACCGATGCGACGAAGGAGTTCGTCCGACAGGTCGTTCAAACGGTGCGCCTCATCCGTTCCAAGGGCGTCGGCGTCGTCTTCGTCACGCAGACTCCCAAGGACATCCCCGCCGATGTTCTCGCTCAACTGGGTTCTCGTATCCAGCACGGTCTGCGCGCCTCCACCCCAGACGATCATAAGAAGCTCAAAGCGACGGTTCAGACCTTCCCCAATACGCCGCTCCAACTCGACGAGGTGCTCACGAATCTGGGCACCGGCCAAGCGATCGTGACTGTCTTGGGCCCCAATGGCCGCCCCACGCCGGTCGCCCCGACGGCGATCTGGGCGCCGGCCTCCGTCATGGGCCCCGCGTCCGCCCAAACGCTGGCGCTTCTGCTCTCCCAGTCTCCTCTTATGGCGAAGTACGGCACCGCCGTCAACCCCGAGTCCGCGGAGGAGAAGCTCATCGCCCGCCGTGAAGAGGCCGAGGCGGAGAAGCAGCGCATCGCCGAAGAGGAGGCCGCGCGCAAACAGGCGGAGAAGGAAGCCGCGGAGGAGGCGAAACGCCTGGAAAAGGAACGCGTCGCCCAGGCCAGGGAGTTGGAGAAGGCGCAGCGCGCCCTCGAACGTGAGCGCGAGAAGGACGAGGCCGCGAAGCAGCGCGCCTCGGAGCGCCGCGCCCGCCAGATGGAGTCCGTCGTCGGGTCGATGCTGCGCACGGCGGGCCGCGAGATCACCCGCTCGATCTTCGGCACCAGGAAGCGCTGATCTTGCGTCACTGCCCGGTGTCTTCAGGGTCGCCATGTGCGGACGTGCAGGCGGACGAGTGCCGTCGGACACGCCGCAGGGCGTTAAGGTTCTCCATGAGACCACGAGTCGTTGGAAGGAGTTCGCCATGCGCATCGGTTTCATCGGAGCCGGCTCCATGGTCGCCGCCATTGCCCGCGGCGCAGTCGCAGCGGGGATGAACGGCTACGACTTCATCTTCACGGACCTCAACCGCGTTCACGCCCCGGCCTTGGCGGCTGAACTCGGCGCGTCGACCGCCCGCTCGAACACCGCCCTCGCACGCGAAGTCGATATCCTCATCCTCGGCGTCAAACCGAATGTTCAACCGAAGGTCATCAACTCCATCGCCCATATCGTCCGTGAACGCGAGGACATGTGCGTTGTGTCGCTCGCCGCTGGACGCACCATGGACGCAATCCTTGAGGATTTCGGCGCGGCCGTGCCGCTGCTGCGGGTTATGCCGAATGTCAACGCGCAGATCGGACAGTCGATGAGCGCGATCTGCCAGACGGGTGCCACCGAGGAGCAGATCGGCGCGGTCGAGCGCCTCATGAACGCAGTCGGGCGGACCGTGCGCCTGAGCGAAAAAGAGTTCCCCGCGTTCCAGGCCCTCGCCAGCTGCGCACCCGCGTGGATCTTCCAGATCATCGAGTCCCTCGCCCGTGCGGGAGTCAAGCACGGGTTGGCCAAGGATGCGGCGACGGTGATCGCCGCGCAGGCGCTCGCAGGGTCTGCCGACCTCGTTCTCGACGCGCGTGACAGGGGCATCATCCCATCCGGACTCATCGATCAGGTCTGTTCGCCCGGCGGGACGACGATCGTCGGCCTGCTCGCCGCGCAGGAGGCCGGACTGTCGACCTCGCTCGTCAAGGCCGTCGACGCTGCGATCGCCAAAGACGCGGAGATATCCGCCCGTGCAAGGTAACGACGAAGATTCCGCCGGTTCGACGCCGCTGACAGTACCGTACCTTGCATTTAACGGATGATTCTCCCCCCTTGGATTACAGTCGAAATATCAGCCAACTGACTCATTGATGTGGTGATTTCGGCGGGTACGAGGAGACAATCGGCCAAGGCTCCCGGTGTAATGGTACCGATGTTCTCCTTATGGGAAAACACCCGCGCAGCGTTCTGCCCCGCAGCTTGAACAGCCTGGACGGTATTGAGCCCCGCTTCAACCATTAGCTCCATTTCCCGTACCGGCGTGCCATGAAGCGAAAACCCGAGCGCCGAATCCGTACCCAGAGCAATAGTGCCGCCTCGTTCGATGTACTTCGCAACATTGCTCAGTTGGTTTTCCAGTACCGAATCCCATTCTTTCTTCGGAAGAGATACGAAGAAGCCTGGAACCGGCCTGTCCGGCGGACACTGCTCATAGTGTGTCGTGAACTCGCGCATATTGTGCACGAGCGCAGGCGGTAGTCCGGCGGTGAACTGGGGATCGTCACACCAACGGTGGTGCATGCCTTCGATCAAGAGACTCGCCAGACTCAAAGTGGGCACGAAAATGACTCCCGCTTCGATCAGCCCATCAGCCGCCCGATCGGTGATCACGCCATCGAAGGCGGCATGATGCACGCTATCGACCCCGCACCTGGCGGCCTGGGCGTAGTCGATTGCGTAGGTGAGGTGTGCACAAACCATCAGTCCATGACGGTGGGCCTCGTCAGTGAGAATATTGAGTTGGGCATCCGACCATCCGCGCACCGGCTTGCCATCAAAAGTGCGCGATACGATGGCGGTTTTTATAGCGGAGACTCCCACCCGTGCCAGTCGACGGACGGCTCGGCGTATTTGCGCCGGGCTCTGACATTCGCGTACCGCTCCCATCCGGTAGAAGCGCCGCGGCATGTATTCGGCGGGGTATCCACCCGGGTTAGTAACGATGGAGATAGCGGTGTGGATCCTTGGTCTCGGACCGGGGGCGTGTCGTAAGACACGGATGACATCGGCAGATCCCAGGTCGAGGATCGTCGTTATTCCACCTCTGATCATTGTGACGAGATTGTCGAAAACACCCCGAGGGGTGAGGCCGACGGCCATGTGATCGCCGCCGTTATTCATGATGTGTTTGTGTGCGTCGATAAGCCCCGGGATGAGGGCCTTTCCCGTACCGTCGATGCACCGGGCTCCGGGGATGGGCGCCCTGGAAGGAGTGATGCGGGTAAAACGACCCCCCTCGATGATCACCGTCATCCCGTCTCGGGCAGTGCGTCCGGTACCATCGATCATGCGAACATTGGATATGACAGTTTTCACTGAGCCCCCCAAAGGCGCGACATCAATGTGTGTACTGTGGAGAAGTCGGGGTATTCGCTCTGGGATTCGATTTTCTCAATGACCCAGGCATCGAGAACTCCCAGCAGAGCGAGCGTTGAGTCAGCGACAAGATCGCGCGGCAGGTCATCAGTGACGATCCCAACTGCGCGGGCATTGTCGAAGGCGGCGACGATCCACCCCCGTACAATGGGAATCCGCGATGGTATCAGGTAGGTTCGTAAAATCGAACCGGCAGAGGGGTGCTCACTCAGGAAACCGAGTACTCTGCGAACAGAACATTCCCACTGCGCCCATAGCTCGTCCCCCGTTTCGACTGTTTTCCATTGGCCTAATGAGGTGCCGACACGCTCGGCGACACGCCGGATGACGGTGTCAACGAGGTCTTCTCGGCCATCGAAGTAGGTGTAGGCCGATGCCCTTGGCAACTGCATGGCTTCAAGCAGTTCATTCCATGAAACAGGGGCATGCCCAGCCTGAGCAAGGCGCATTTCTGCAGCATCCAGCAGCGCGGCTTGCTTGTGTTCGGGTAATCGGGTAAATCGCATCAGTGGCATAGACATTAAGTATAGACATTATGTCTACTTCTGTCCATGGCGACGTCTCCCGGTACCAACGCCCCCGATCACACATGTAACCCGCACAACAGTCGATTTCAGCGGAGGCATTGGTCCCATCCGGCCCACACCCCCTAGGCTTAGACGGTACGTGTCCACGACTCGGATGGAGAATACGGATATGGGCGAACGTCCCGACCAGACCCCGACATCAGTTCCCGCACCGTCAGTGCCCGACCGCGTCGGAGCGGAGGGCCTGGAAGCCAAGTGGAGCGACCAGTGGGAGGCGGAATCCACCTACGCATTCGACCGCACCGCGACGCGCGAACAGGTCTACTCGATCGATACTCCGCCGCCGACGGTATCCGGCTCCCTCCACGTTGGACACGTCTTCTCCTACACGCATACCGATGTCATCGCCCGCTACCAGCGCATGACCGGCAAGTCGGTGTTCTACCCGATGGGCTGGGACGACAACGGTCTACCGACCGAGCGCCGCGTGCAGAACTATTACGGCGTGCGAGTCGACCCGACACTCCCCTATGTCGAGGACTTCACTCCCCCACACGAAGGCGGAGAGGGCAAGTCCATCAAGGCCAAGGACCAGCAGCCCATTTCGCGCAAGAACTTCGTCGAATTGTGCGAGCGCCTCACCGTCGAGGACGAGGCCGTGTTCGAGGCGCTGTGGCGCTACCTCGGCTTGTCGATCGACTGGAAGCAGAACTACCAGACCATCGGCGAGCGCGCCCGAAAGGTCGCCCAGGCCGCATTCCTGCGCAACCTCAAGCGCGGTGAAGCCTATCAGAGCGAGGCGCCCGGCCTGTGGGACGTGACCTTCCAAACCGCGGTCGCCCAAGCTGAGCTGGAATCACGCGAATACCCCGGCTTCTATCACCGCCTCGCCTTCCACATCACTGACGCCGATGCGGCGGCGAGGGCCGCAGCCGCGGGCGCACCCGTCGAAGACGGCGTCGACGTGTGCATCGAGACGACGCGCCCGGAGCTGCTCGCGGCGTGCGTCGCCCTCGTCGCTCACCCCGATGATGAGCGCTACAAGCCGCTCTTCGGCACGACCGTCTCCTCCCCGGTCTTCGGGGTCGAGGTGCCGGTCCTCGCCCACCCGCAGGCGGAGATGGACAAAGGCGCGGGCATCGCGATGTGCTGCACCTTCGGCGACACGACCGATATCGACTGGTGGCGCGACCTCAATCTTCCGCTGCGCGCCATTTTGCGCAAGGACGGGCGCATCCAATCCGAGGTCCCCGAGTGGGTCACCTCTGCCGAGGGCGTCGCCGCCTTCGAAGAGATCGCCGGCAAGACGACCTTCTCTGCGCGCCAAGCCCTCGTCGAGCGCCTCGCGGCGTCGGGCGAAATGCGCGGCGAGCCGTTCAAGACAGTCCGCCAGACGAACTTCTACGAAAAAGGCGACAAGCCCCTGGAGATCGTCACCTCCCGCCAGTGGTACATCCGCAATGGCGGCAAGTCGTGGACGAACCCCGCCTCCGGACAGGACCTGAATGCGGAACTCGTGGAACGCGGCCGCGAACTCGAGTTCCATCCCGATTTCATGCGCGTGCGCTATGAGAACTGGGTGACGGGCCTGAACAACGACTGGCTGGTGTCGCGCCAGCGCTTCTTCGGCGTGCCCTTCCCGCTGTGGTACGAGGTCGATGAGAACGGCGAGGTCGACTACTCCCAGGTCATCACCCCCGGCGAAGACGCACTTCCTGTAGATCCATCATCCGATACCCCTGACGGGTATGCGCCCGACCAGAGGGGCGTCGCCGGCGGTTTCGTCGGCGAACTCGATATCATGGACACGTGGGCGACCTCGTCCCTGTCCCCGCAGATCGTGTCCGGATGGTTGAGCGATGACGACCTCTTCTCGCGCACCTACCCGATGGACCTGCGCCCGCAGGGCCAGGACATCATCCGCACGTGGCTCTTCTCCTCGGTGGCGCGCGCAAACCTCGAGTTCGGGGAGTTGCCGTGGAAGCACGCGGGGATCTCCGGCTGGATCCTCGACCCCGACCACAAGAAGATGAGCAAGTCGAAGGGCAATGTCGTCACGCCCATGGATCTGCTCGTCAAATACGGGTCGGATGCGGTGCGCTATTGGGCGGCGTCGGCCAGGCTCGGCCTGGATGCGACCTTCGACGAGCAGCAGATGAAGATCGGCCGCAGACTCGCGATCAAAATCCTCAACGCCTCGAAGTTCGCCCTCACCATGGGCGGCGAAGGCGCCGATCTCGACCTCGATCCGTCGCATGTGACCGAGGACCTCGACCGCTCCGTCATCGCCGAGCTGCGCCGCGTCATCGCCGCAGCCTCCGAGGCCCTGGCCGCCTACGATCATTCGCGCGCGCTCGAGGTCACAGAGTCCTTCTTCTGGACGTTCTGCGACGACTACCTCGAGCTCGTCAAGGAGAGGGCCTACAACCGCGAGGGCGCGTGGAGTGAGGCTCAGGCCGCCTCGGCCCGTGCGGCTCTCGCCCTCGTCATCGACAATGTGTGTCGACTGCTTGCCCCCTACCTGCCGTATGTCACCGAGGAGGTGTGGAGTTGGTACCGCACCGGCTCGATCCACCGCGCCGGGTGGCCCGCTGCCGAGGGGCTTGAGGGCGTGGGCGGCGATGAGTCCGTCCTGCGCGCCGCTTCTGCCGCGCTCATCGCACTGCGCCGCGTGAAGTCAGAGGCGAAGGTGTCTCCGCGTACACCTTTCCTCACGGTCAGCCTTGAGGTGCCTGAGGCTTCGAAGGTCGCGATCGAGGGGGTTCTCGCGGACCTCAGCGCCGCATCGAAAGTCGAGGGGCCCTTCGAGCTTGTCTCCTACGAGACGGCCGAGGATGGTGAGGTTGAGACTCGCGTCATCTCCTTCGAACTCGGCGAAGCTCCGGCGAAGAAGAAAGCCTGATCCTTGTGATCCCGACTAGTGGGCATCGGCATTCGCCGGTGCCCACGTGACGTCATTGGCGCGCCAACACGCATAGCTCTCGCGACTCGCACCCTCGCCCGTATAGCTTTGTATAGCCCTGTATAGCAAAACCCTATACAGGGCTATACAAAGCTATAATCAGTACAAGGATGCGTCATCAAATCCCTACATCCGGATCTGGCCGCCCGCCCGTTGAGCTGGTCGGCCGTAACGAGGATCTTAAGCTCTTCTCTTCACTCATCACCCGAAGCTCCCGCAGTCTTGGCCCCGATCAGCCGATTCTCCTTGTCGGATTGCGCGGCGTCGGCAAGACGGTACTGCTCAACCGTATGCTTCAGGAGGCAGAGAACGCGAACTGGGTTGCGGTGAAGTTCGAGGCCAGTTCGGGAACAGCGGGGGCCACCGCCGCGCGCCAGATCCTCATCCAGGGATTGAACGCCGCATCTTTCGCCCGATCCGCACAGGCATCCACATCACGCGTCCGTCAGATGCTCGCCACGATCACGTCTTTCAATATCTCCCTCGGGCTCACCGATGTGTCCTTCGGCGTCGCCCGGGACCCCGGTCGGGCGTCGACGAGCAACTATGAACTCGATCTGCTCGACGCCGTCATCGACACCGCCGAAGTCCTCCGCGACGAGAACAAAGGAATCGCATTCTTCATCGACGAACTCCAAGACCTCGACCCCGGTCTACTTGCAGCTCTGCTCTCGTGCCAACACGAGTGCAGCCAGCGCGCACTGCCTTTCTACATCATTGGCGCGGGACTGCCGAATCTTCCCAAGATCCTCGCAGAAACGAAATCCTACGCGGAGAGGATGTTCAATGTCCGCATCATCGACTCCCTCAACGCCGAGGAGACCCGTGCCGCACTCCTCGGTCCCGCACACGCCATGGACGCAGAGTTCGAGGAGGAGGCCCTGGTGATCCTCGCCGAGGAATCCCAGGGCTACCCCTACTTCATCCAGGAACTCGGTTCCGCCATGTGGAGGGTCGCCGAGGGGTCCCCCTTCACCGCGCACGACGCCCGCAACGCCCTTCTTCTTGGATTCGCGCAACTCGACTCGGGCTTCTTCCCCGCCCGTTGGGATCGCGCCACTGCATCGGAACGAGATTATCTGTCGGCGATGGCCATTGACGGACCTGACTCATCGGCGACCTCGGCGATCGCCGAGCGCCTCGGCAAGAAGGCGCAGTCTCTCGGGCCCATCCGGGCCGCCCTCATCTCCAAGGGTCTCATCTACTCGCCCGAGCTCGGCAGAGTCGCTTTCACCGTCCCCGGCTTCCACGATTTCATCCAACGCCGCACGCCCCTCGCCGAATAGTGTTCCTCTCCCCCTCCATCCATCTCCGCGCCGCTACAACAAAACTCTCTTTCCCGGGGTAACAACCCATCACTCTGCATCAGGTTGATAAGCATGACTAATACTCCCGAACACCCACCCACAAATGACGAGAAGGGATCCTCTGAAGACCTTGATACCTCTGATATCGAGCAAACGGAACTCCAGGATGAGACACCACCAGGTGAGCCCAGCAGCGAGGACACCTCGTCTTCTCCTCCCCTCGAGCAACATGGGTCTTCTGCAGGCAGTCTTTCCGATCGAGTGCAGAGCTTTTGGATGGAACACAAGAAAGCGATCATCGCAGGCTTCGCGCTGGCTGCCGGAGCGCTTTTGCTTCTTTCCAGAAGAAATTCAGAATCTGATTCCTCTGATTATGAAGACGCCGAATGGTCAGATGACGAGGAGATCGATGATGATGATTACGATCTTTTCTCAACAGAAGACGATGTCTCTTCAGAGGTCTCTAATTCGGACGAACAGACACGCCGCAAATCTCCAAGAGGACATACAGTGAACGGCTACACGAAAAGTCAACCATACGGGCCGGGTCACTCTTTGCGCCGACCTCAAGAGATCGCGCCTTACCAGCGCGGAGGAGAGCGGGAGAACTAGTCGATCGCCTTCTGCCAGCGGCGCTTCCTCCGGAGCCGCTTCAAGTCGTGCGCTTATCCGGCATTTCGGGCTGATGCCCGCCCGTTGAGTGCACACTGCTTCGTCTTCCTCTAACGAGCTACATCGTCCAATTTTGCGGGAACGCACGTTCATTTCGCTCGTATTCCCCGCCGAATTGCGTTCTTCTCTCCTTCCGTCCGCCTCCGCACCACGACACCACAGTCTCTCTTTCCCAGTGCGGCCTCTCAATCACGCTGTCCGTAGTGGTGGCAGGAGCGAGGCGGCTCCTGCCCCTCTGAAACATCCCCCTCCTCCTTTCCCATCATCATTTCTTCCCTCTATCCCGCACGGCACATGGTTTAGGCTGGATGCAGTCACGTTGATGCACGCCCGAACAGGAGTCCCGATGACAGTAGATGAGAAGCCCATCGACGAGGCTCTCGCACACGACGGCGCCTTTGCAGAGGCCGGTGCGACGAACGCCCTCGAGTGGCATGCGCCGACCCTTGTGCGCATCGACGAGTCGACGACGATCCCCTTCCTGCTCAAGCAGAGGGTTCAGCGCTCCGCCCGCCGCCCCCTCATCCTGCGCAAGTTGGGCATGGGCGACGCATGGCGGCCGGTCAGCGCCCGTGACTTTCACGAGGAGGTTCAGCAGGTGGCCGCGGGGCTCATCGCACGAGGATTGGTGCCCGGCCAAAGAATCGCGATCATGAGCCGCACCCGCTATGAGTGGACTCTCCTGGACTTCGCATCCTGGAGTGCGGGCCTGATCCCGGTGCCCATCTACGAAACGAGTTCAATCGAGCAAGTCGCCCATGTGCTCTCCGACGCCGACGTCGACCTGGTCATCACCGAGACCGTGTCAATGGCGGAGATCGTGCGCGCCGCCGCTGAGCGGATCGGACGTCACCACGTCACCGTTCTCTCCCTCGACTCCGAGGCGATCGAGACCCTCATCGCAGAGGGCGCGGGCATTCCCCGCACTGAAGTCACGGCACGCACCGATGCCCTGAGGAAAGACGATATCGCCACGATCGTGTATACCTCAGGAACAACCGGCACCCCCAAGGGCACCGTACTCACCCACGAGAATTTCACGAACCTGTGCCTCAACGCCCACGCGTGGATGCCGGAGATCGCAGCGGGGAAGGACTCGCGTCTTTTGCTCTTCCTTCCCCTCGCGCACGTGTTCGCGCGCTTCCTGCAGGTTTTCCAAATCAGCGGGAACGGGGTCTTGGCCCATGTTCCGAATATCAAGAACCTGCTGCCCGACCTCGCGTCCTTCAAGCCCTCCTACCTGCTGGTGGTGCCGCGCGTCTTGGAGAAGATCTACAACTCGGCGGACGCGAAAGCCTCGAAAGGCGCGAAGAAGAAGATCTTCCGCTGGGCGGCCCATGTGGCGATCGAATACTCCAAGGCCCTCGACACCGCCGAGGGGCCCTCGCGTTCGCTGCGAGCCCAGCATGCTGTGGCAGACAAGCTGGTCTATCAGACCATTGTGAAGCTCGTCGGCGGCAACGCGCACTACATCGTCTCGGGCGGCGCTCCCCTGGCGACCTGGCTCGGTCACTTCTACCGGGGGCTGGGCATCCCCGTCTTGGAGGGCTACGGCCTGACGGAAACAGTGGGGCCGGTGTCGGTCAATACCCCCAGCCTGTCGAAAATCGGGACCGTGGGCCCCGCACTGCCGCCCATGTCCTTCAAGATCTCTGACGAGGGCGAGATTCTCCTCAAAGGCCCCTCGGTCTTCCACGGCTACAATAACGCCCCTGAGGCGAGCGCTGCTTGCTTCACCGAGGACGGATGGTTCAAGACCGGAGACTTGGGCTCCCTGGATCGTGACGGCTATGTGCGGATCACGGGCCGTGCGAAAGAGATCATCGTGACCGCCGGGGGCAAGAACGTCGCCCCGGCCCTCTTGGAGAACCCGATGCGTTCTCATCCTTTGATTTCGCAGGTCCTCGTCGTCGGTGATCAGCGTCCCTTCGTGTCGGCGCTCATCACCCTTGATGCGGAAATGCTGCCCGTGTGGTTGGAGTCTCACGGCCTGCCTCCTATGAGTGTTGCCGATGCGAGGACGAACGTCGAAGTTTTTGCCTCCTTGCAAAAGGCTGTGGACTCTGCGAACGCTCATGTTTCCCGCGCCGAATCGATCCGCAAGTTCACGGTCCTCGCATCGGACTTCACCGAGGCGAATGGGATGCTTACCCCCTCTTTGAAAGTCAAACGCAGTGAGGCCGTGCAGCGCCTCGCCCCCATCATTGACGAGCTCTACGGCGGGCCCGTGGAGGCCTGAGTCCCCTTTGCAAGTCTGAGTTCCCCTGCGAGTTGAGCCCCAATTGCGGGGTCCGAAGGCTGGTTTGGCGCACTCCGGGGAATGGACAGCATGCAGGTGGGCCCGCCGACCTTGTGGTCGGCGGGCCCACCTGTTCGCGTGGATGCCCTTCCAGGGGCTCGATGCTCTTTCCGGGCTGACCTCCTACTGAGAGTTGAGCGCGGCGGTGGGAGGCGTGCGCGAAGCGCGGACCGCCGGGTAGAGCCCGGCGATGGCGCCGATGACCACCGTGACCGTCAAGCCCGCGATCACGACGTACCACGGTAAAGTGAACGGCCAGCCATTCGCAGCGCTCATACCGATCGTCACGCCGATGCCGAGCACGCACCCCGCGGCCCCGCCGAGGAATGCCAACAGCAGCGCTTCAGCGAGGAACTGAGTGAGGATATGCCCGCGCATGGCTCCCAGGGAACGCCGCAGGCCGATCTCCCTGCGCCTCTCGAGCACCGAGATGATCATCGTGTTCGCCACACCGATGCCACCGACCAGCAGAGCAATCGACCCCACCCCCACCAGCAGCGCTGTAAAGGTCTGATCAGCCGCGTTCTTCGCCGCCAGGGCATCAGAGGGCCGCGAGACCTTGACCGAAGTCGGATTCTTCGGATTGAGGGTGGGCCCCAACAGGGCGCGCACCTCCTCGACCCTGTCCTCGGTCGAGCGCTCGTAGACCGTGGTCGGCTTACCGTCGAAATTGAACTGCTGTTTCGCAATGCTCGCGCCGATCAGCGCGGAATTGTCCAGTTCGGGTGCCAGCGTCACCGGGTTGAGAATGCCGACCACCGTGAACGAGGTGCCCCCGATCCATACCTGGGTGCCTGGATTGATGACGCCGAGGCGCTGAGCAGCCTTGGCCCCCAGAACCGCCGCGGGGTACGAGGCGGTGGCGTCGTTGAGCCATGCGCCCCGGGCTATGGAGCCGGCGACGACGTCAAGCAGGGACTGTTCGGCGGCCATGGTGATGGTGCCTCCCGTCGCGTTCTTGTCGGAGAGGCGGGAGCGGTAGACCGAGACGCCCGACAAGGTGGCGGTGGACGTCGCCTTCTCGACGCCGTCGATGAGGCGGATCCGTCCCACCGTGTCGATGGGGAGCTTCGTGGATGCCCCGGTGAGGTCGTCGCCCGCCTGGGCGGTGAGCATATTGGTGCCCAGCGCCCGCAGCTGCTCGGCGAGTTGCGCCTGACTGGAGGTAGAAACGCCGATGACGCCCACCATGGCGGCGATTCCAATAGCGATTCCCAGGGCGGAGAGGATGGCGCGCGTCGGACGGGAGCGAATGCCCGTTCCGCCCAGGCGCACCACGTCGGACCAGCGCAGCCTCGAGTGCGTAAGCGCGGAGTTGTCAGACATGGGCGACCTCCTTGGCGGCGGAGTCGTGGACGATGCGCCCGTCCTTGATGGCGATCTGGCGGGGCAGCTGCAACGCGAGATCATTGTCGTGGGTGATGACGACGATGGTGGTCCCCTGCTCGTGGAGCTCGTGGAGCAACTCCACGATGGACGCCCCCGACACGGAGTCGAGGTTGCCCGTGGGCTCATCGGCCAACAACAGCGGCGGATCTCCCACGACGGCGCGGGCGATGGCGACGCGCTGACGTTCTCCGCCCGACATCTGGTGGGGCTTGTGGTGGAGGCGGTGGGACAGACCGACCCGCACCAGGGCGGCCTCGGCCTTCTCGCGGCGTTGGGCGCGCGGCACCCCCAGGTAGAGCAGGCCGTCAGCGACGTTATCGACCGCTGTCATGCCCTCGCTGAGGTGAAACTGCTGGAAGACGAAGCCGATGAGGTGAGCACGCAGACCCGACAGCTTGCGGTCCGAGAGCCGCGATACGTCGATCCCGTCGATCTCGACAGTGCCCGAGGTCGGACGGTCGAGAGTCCCGATGAGGTTGAGCAAGGTGGACTTGCCCGACCCCGATGGGCCGACGATGGCGACGAACTCGCCCCGCTCGATGGCGAGACTGACCCCGGCGCAGGCTGCCACGGGAGGTTCGCCGTAGGTGCGGCGCACGTCGTGCAGTGAAAGGATTCGGCTCATCGGTCGGGCACCACCACGCGCTGATTCTCAGACAGTTCGTCGCTGGATACTTCGACGCGATCCCCGGCGAATAGGCCGGTTGTCACCGGCACCTTCCGCGTGGTGTTGTCGTCATCGACCACCTCGACTCCGAACTGGTCGGGTGTGATGGCGATGAGGGCCCCCAGCGGCACCGACAGGACGTTCTCACGTTTGTCGCTGACGAGTCCCAGAGTCACGGAGGCCTCCTGCAGACTCTCTGTCGCCTCCGGATCGTCGGGCGTCACGGTGATCGGGATGATGCGCTCCTTGTCGGCCCCTGCATCCGAGGCTGAGCCTGAGTTCTTCTGGTCGCCCGCAGACGCAGACGATTTGTCCGTCGGGGGCTCCACAGCGGAGATCGTCCCCGTGGTCGTCGCCCCGCCGGGCAGGCGGATCTTAACGTTGTTGCCCACCACGCCCAGTTTCTGATCGGCGAGCTTGAGGTTGGCGCTGATGACCTGGCGGGTGCTGGAGACGTTGAAGAGATCGGTCTCCGGCGTCGCGTGGCCCCCGAGGCGCGAAATCATCGTGCCCACCCGCAGATCCTCGGGCGCGAAGACCACGCGACCCAGCGGCAGGACACCGTTCTGGACGAGATCGTTGTCCTTCTGCCACTTCTGGATGGCGACGCGCGTGAGCCAGTCGTAGCGCGAGTTCGGCTCACCGGTGAAGTACCCGAGCTCCTTGAGCGCGGTCTCCAACTGGGTGACGTCCTCGCCATTGCTCATATCGGGCTCGAAGGTGCGCCACGCGGGGGTATCGCCGTGCATGAGATAGGTGGGCTCGTCACCGACCTGATGGATCATGTCCCCCTGGTGCAGGGTCGTACCCGGCGTGGGCAGCTTCGTGATGACCCCCTCGAAGACGCCGCGGAACTTGTACTGGTCCGCGTAACGCAACGTCCCGACCGCAGTCGTCTCCCCTTCAAGGGTACCGCGCGTGACCACGTCGGTGCTTCCCGTGAAGACGTTCTCTCCCGACTCGGATTGCTTGCCGGCAGGCAGTTGACCGAGGGCGTACGCCGTAGCGACCCCCGCGAGGGCCAAGACCAGGACGACGGAGGTGCCGATAATGGCCTTGCGGCGCTTGCGCGCGGGTTTCGTGTCTGTCGACTCCGCCGTCATTTGGTTTGTGCCCCCTGATTGCTGAAGCACTTCTGCAGAGCATCGGAGGGAATGTCCTTCACGTTAAGGCCCTTGCCGACCTCGGGGTCCGCGACGTCATAGCCGAGGTCGCGTAGGCATTCGGCGCCCTTGACGAGTTGCTGCTGGGCGGCGGGATCCTTGGTGAGGTCGTTCTCCTCGCCGAGCGCGGGGCCAATCTCCTGCTGGCACTGGTTGACCGCGTCGTTGAAAGCGTCGGAGGTGTCGTTGA
Source organism: Actinomyces mediterranea (assembly GCF_900155595.1). Taxonomy (GTDB): domain Bacteria; phylum Actinomycetota; class Actinomycetes; order Actinomycetales; family Actinomycetaceae; genus Pauljensenia; species Pauljensenia mediterranea. The sequence continues at coordinate 99,963 of NZ_FTPB01000004.1, read as the reverse complement.
AGTTGTCGGCGGTCAGGCCGGTGTCGGGCACGTCGAATCCCTTGTCGCGCATGCACTGGGCGAAGACGAGGTTCGCGTCGTCCGCGGACTTGACGGTGCCGGAGGCGCTGGCGGAGGGCTTATCGCCCGAGGTGCCGTTCGAGCAGGCGCCGAGGACGCCCACGGTGAGTGCCAGGCCGACTGCGACGAGGATGTGGCCGGGTCGGTGTTTCTTCATGTGAAGACTCCTTGGATGTAATAGGTGTCAGTGCGGCGGATCTCGCTCGCAGTTCGATATTCAAGGCAACTTCTCTGGACGTTTCCTGTGAGAAAGCCTCAAGCCAGCCGAAAAATCCTTACCCGACAACCGAGATATAGAAAATCATTCGCGCCTAGTACTTTGTTCCTAGCGCACATCACAAGTCCGTAACAAATCGGCAAGGCGCAGATCACCCGCGCGCACCGCTACCCAGCACTCTCGTACTCGGCCTTGATGTCCTCGTGGTGACGGATCACCTCGGTGATCATGAACGCGAGGAACTTCTGCGCGAAATCGGGGTCGAGGCCGGACTGTTCGGCGAGGGCGCGCAGCCGGGCGACTTGGCGCGCTTCGCGGGCGGGATCGGCGGGGGGGAAGGTCATGCCCGGCCTTGATGTGCCCGACGCGCTGTGTGCAGCGGAACCTCTCCGCGAGGAGGTGGATGAGGGCGGCGTCGATATTATCGATCGTTGCGCGCGCATCGACGAGTTCTGCGGGGATGTTGAGACCAGGTGCATCTGCTGGGCCGTGATTGACCTCTCGTGTTAATTCAGTCATGATTACTCCCCACTCGGTGTGTCATCGTACCGTCAGGCGGTGCGTATATCGTCGGCGCGCTGCGCGTACAACTCCGGTTCACCCGTTCCCTCAACGTACTCGCGAGTAATGATGACACGTGCGACGTCATCGCGGCTGGGCAGTTCGAACATGAGGTCTGACAGGGTCTGCTCCATGATCGAGGAGAGTCCGCGCGCCCCGGTCTTGCGCTCATTAGCGCGGGCGGCTATGGCGAGCAGCGCCTCGTGGGTGAACTCGAGGTCGATCCCGTCGAGTTCGAAGAGGTGCTGATATTGACGGACCAGGGAGTTTTGCGGCTCCGTCAACACCCGCACGAGGTCCTCCTCGGTGAGCTCCTTCGTGGAGGTGAGGACGGGGAGGCGACCGATGAACTCGGGGATCATGCCGAATTTATGGAGGTCTTCAGGGGTGATCGACTCATACAGGTCACCCATCTCGGCCTTCGACTTCAGGTCGGACCCAAAACCCGTGGCGCGCTGGCCGAGCCGGGCCTTGACAATCTCCTCAATGCCGGCGAATGCGCCTGCAGCGATGAAGAGTATGCCGGAAGTGTCGATTTCGAGGAACTGCTGGTGGGGGTGCTTGCGCCCGCCCTGCGGGGGCACCGAGGCGACCGTTCCCTCAATGATTTTGAGGAGGGCCTGCTGGACGCCCTCGCCGGAGACATCACGGGTAATGGAGGCGTTCTCCCCCTTGCGACCGATCTTGTCGATCTCGTCGACGTAGATGATTCCGCGCTCGGCCTTCTTGATGTCGCCATCGGCCTCTTGGATGAGACGCAGGAGGATGTTCTCGACGTCTTCGCCGACGTATCCCGCCTCGGTGAGGGCAGTTGCATCGACAATCGCGAAGGGAACGTGCAGGAGGCGGGCGAGGCTGCGCGCGAGATGCGTCTTGCCCGTGCCCGTGGGGCCCAAGAGGAGGATATTCGACTTGGTGCCGAGCATGTCCTCTTCATTTCCCGCCTCGCGTGAGCGGACGCGCTTGTAGTGGTTGTACACGGCGACCGACAGGGCGCGCTTGGCCCTGTCCTGCCCAATCACCCACGAATCGAGGAACTCATTGACCTCGCGGGGCTTGGGCAGGGGCGTCGAAGAGGCCTCTTGGGGCTTGTCCCCGAGTTCCTCCTCGATGATCTCATTACACAACTCGATGCACTCGTCGCAGATGTATACGCCGGAGCCGCCGATGAGCTTGCGAACCTGCTTCTGGCTCTTGCCACAGAATGAGCATTTGAGCAGTTCGGCTCCGTCGGTCAGTCGAGCCACGGCAGGCCTCCCACTGTGTCAGGGCGTCCCGGGATCAAGGGCGCGCGCTTCGCTCATTAGCGTAATTGAGGCCGCGATATGCCGCCATTCGGCGCGCTGGCGCACTCTCGGCGGTCGGGGACCGCCTATCGCATCCGCACAATAGCGGCATGTTGGTACCGTATATCGATTTGTTTTCACTTCCGCCGATTGCGAGGCGCACACCGGATACGAACACCAGGTTCACAATCTTCCATTCCCCGATTCCCCACGTCCTGCTCGTGTGAATATCGACTCTCATCACGAGGCAGTATTTCCATGCGAAGTACGGAGCGCCGGAGTGCATTGATAGCGATGCTGCCGTTCATGTTCCTCATGACCATCGGGGCCTGTTCCTCGATGTTCACGAGTGCGAAGAATCTGTAATCACAACGAGATCATCGGGGACGCGTCCCAGTACCACAGTCACTTGTGGCACTCAGATCCGCGGCCCCGCATGCGTCTGTGAATCAGTCGCCCTTGCGGGAGGCGAGGACCTGATCAATGAGGCCGTATTCCTTCGCCTGCGCGGCGGTGAGGATCTTATCGCGCTCGATATCGCGGCGAATCTGCTCAACCGGTGTGCCCGAATGCGTGGCGAGAGTCTCCTCCAGCCACACGCGCATCCGATCGATCTCATCAGCGACGATCACTCAAAACCGACACCAAACTGTCGCACTCTGTACCAGAAAGCCACTTACAATATGCGAACCAACTCGACAGTACGTTCAGCACTCTTGAGCGACATGTGATCGTTATCAATTCTCGTGACGAGAAAACGCATGTTGCCACCGAGAGCTCCGGTCAAATCTAGATGGGTCTGACCACCTTCTTCATAAAAAACATATGTATCGGAAGGACTGAATATCGCCGTCTTTCGACCATCAAAAGACACGATCGACCCTTTTGACAAGATTCCAACTGAAACGTCATTCACCACCTTCCATTGCCCAACTTCGTCAAATTTTTGCCTTTCAGATCCACAGCCAGACAGAAAAAGAAGGGGAACCAAAAACAATAAAATAAAACGATATGTAACCTGCGGCATCGCTCGAACCCCTACTGAATTCATTTTGACTCCACTACCTCAACCTTGACCGCTGAATCAATACCACATATCGTACTGTTAACAAGATCCCGAAGATATTCCATCTGCTTCAACCCTGAAGGCAGACCATTGCGCTCAAGGTACGACACCACTTCATAGCGAACCGACGAAGCCCCATCGGACTCTTGCACAGAGAGCAACGAAGTAAACTGGCTCACAATATTGTTCCCAAATGATATTGCAATAGTCCGCGACTCTCCGTCCGAATCAGATATTCTCCAACCTGCCCGGATCATTATCGGCGGTTCTTCTTTACTTAGAACCAACCTAACTGCAGAGTCAATTTTAGCCCAAGGAAGCTCTGTCCGAAAGATCAGCGCCTTCTGAGTTAGCTCCTCAGCCTTCAGCTTCTCCCCTTTTCGAAAGATCGAGTTAAAAGCGGAATCAATCCCCCCATTAACTTTTGGCACAAGCCATAATCCAAGACCTATAAAGATCACAAGCGGCAGAAGATAGACGAAGTCAGCCACCTTAATCACTTCCCCCAATATCTATTAAAGAGATTCTTTATCCCATCAAACAGAAGGTCGATCAGATGCTCAAGCAGCCTCCCACCAAACAGCCACCAAAAACCCGCACCGATCATGCAAACAATGAGAATTACTGTAAACAGGCCAGAACTCACGTGACACTCCCGAACTCACCAAGTATTAGACGACCAATCGACCGCCTCGTCGATTGGCCGCTCACCATTCTTCGGATCTTCACAAAACGAAATCAGCGCAGAAGTGAGTCCAATGAGATTTTCGGTATCAAGAACTCTCAAGTCATGTTCACTGAGAAGCTTCCGCTCAACCGTAAGACGATCCGCTGAAGGCGTATCAATAAACTCTTGACAGGTCATCGAGCCCACGTTTGCCCCACAGCCAGACAATAACAATGCTGCACCCAGGGCCATAACGACGGGAAAAACTATCTTTCGGTATTGAAACATACGACTCTCCTTCGAGCTCGTGCCCTACAGATTAGATACTCCTAAAGCTTATCTAATCTGTGTGGCATGGTAGCCTCGCCCTCCACCAAGTGTCAAGGCGCTTCTCAACCTTTCGAGTATTAAACGAGCACTTGAAGTTGCCATGCACGTTCTTCAAATGAAGATTCACGTCAGATCGTAGGCCGAAATTTGGAATCATGATCATGATCGTACGAGTGGCAGTAGCTCAGCGATTTCATCCGAGACTCTGTCCGATCTGCTCAGGCGAGGATGGGGACCGCAACAGGTTAACTTTGCCATTCACTCGCGCTTGGCGAGAATGGTTTGCCCCCTGACTTGTACAAGTGGTGGTGGGTTTCGGCATTTAGGGGTTGGTTTTCGTTGGATTGGCTTTTTTGGTGGGGCTGTTTCGGGGCACTACGGCTGGGGTAGGTGGCGGGCGTGAGCCCGTATTTGCGCAAGGTTAATACCGCTTCAGAGGCTGTAGCGGTGCAGATCGTGGCTAAGATACACGGGGCATCGGATCGTGGAGTACCTGGGCGGCCCACATAACGAGCTAGAACCGTCTGCCTTAGTGCGTCTGGGCCAAAGCCGTCTAGCCGTACTCATTGGGGAGGTCGGTTGAACGTGTGTGATCCGGAAGTGTGAGCGTATGGGGAGGGTCTTGCTGGTTGGGTGGTTGTTTGGGACAGTTCCCTCAAGCTAGGAAAGCTCTCTTGTGTCCCACGCCTAGGCTGCCTTGACTCTCAGAGCCTGTCTTCGTGTCGTTTAACTCATCGTTGACGAGGGCTAGCTGATTTGCGAGGTGGCCGCCCGATTCCGGTGCGCTTAGCCCACGGTCAAACCTTGGGCCAAGCGATACGCCGTAGGCGAAGCAATGACCGACCGGTTCTCTAGACCTCGCTCAAGCCCGAACAAGACCTTGAAGAAAGTTCCAGCACGGATCATCTCGCTGCGACTGCGACTCGGAACGCGTGGCCGCAGTCGGGGACTCAGGATCAACACCCCTCCCTAATCTTCCGGGTAGAGGATCTGGTAGTCCACCCCGCATTCTCTTCCCGCCCTCGTCACAGGTGAAGTCATCTATCCCGCTCACTATTTTCGCCCGTACTCGTTGGGATCAAGGTGATGCCGATTCTTCCCGAAGAGACACCTGCCCGTCTTGGCTCCAGCGAGATAAAGCCACCGGCTACAGATTCACAGTGGCAAGGGATACCACGATCCGTAGCACAGTTCCTCTATCTTCTTCTGTGATCTGTCGTCTGATATCGACGAACAAGCGCCACAAGCTGATGCCAAACCAGTGATGCGAGGCTGCTCGAGTCCTTCCGAATCATAAGGAGGAGCTCCCAGGCTTTACACCGCAAGCCACTCCTGAAGAAAAGCGCTTACTCGCCCTTGCGGGAGGCGAGGACCTGATCGATCAGACCGTATTCCTTCGCCTGAGCGGCGGTGAGGATCTTGTCGCGCTCAATATCGCGGCGAATCTGCTCAACCGGTGTGCCCGAATGCGTGGCGAGAGTCTCCTCCAGCCACAGGCGCATCCGATCGATCTCATCAGCAACGATCTGAATATCGGAGGCCTGCCCCTGTACGCCTTCCATCGCGGGCTGGTGGATGAGGACACGAGCGTTGGGCAGCGCGAGGCGCTTGCCGGGCGAACCTGCGGCGAGCAGCACTGCGGCAGCGGAAGCGGCCTGCCCCAGGCACACGGTCTGGACCTGCGGCTTGATGTACTGCATCGTGTCGTAGATCGCAGTCAGAGCGGTGAAGGAACCGCCGGGACTGTTGATGTACATCGTGATGAGGGAATCGGGGTCCTGCGACTCTAAGACGAGGAGCTGCGCCATGACATCATCGGCGGATGCGTCATCGACCTGGACGCCGAGGAAGACGATGCGATCCTCGAAAAGCTTGGCATAGGGGTCTTGACGCTTATAGCCGTAGGCGGTGCGCTCCTCGAAGCTCGGCAGGACGTAGCGAGACTGCGGCATGGTGCGGGCGATGCCCTCGAAATACGGGGTGGTGCTCATCAGTTCGCTCCTCCGTCAACGCGGTGGCCGATCTCCTGCGGGGTCTCGATGACGCGGTCGACGAAACCGTACTCGAGGGCCTCGCGCGCGCTGAACCAGTGGTCGCGATCCGCATCCACTTCGATCTGCTCGACGGACTTGCCGGTGCGCTGGGCGGTGATCTCCGCGAGTTCCTTCTTCATCTTGAGGATGAGGTCGGCATTGATGCGGATTTCGGTTGCAGAACCCCCCGCTCCACCGAGGGGCTGGTGGAGGAGGACGCGAGTGTGCGGCGTGATATAGCGCTTGCCGGGCGAGCCCGCGGTGAGGAGGAACTGCCCCATCGAGGCCGCAAGACCCATCCCGACGGTGACCACATCGGGCTTGATGTACTGCATCGTGTCGTAGATCGCCATACCCGCTGTGACAGAGCCGCCGGGGCTGTTGATGTACAAATAGATGTCGCGGTCGGGGTCTTCAGCCGCCAGGAGAAGCATCTGCGCGCAGATCGCATTCGCGTTCTCGTCGCGCACTTCGCCTCCGAGCCAAATGATGCGCTCTTTCAAGAGTCGCTGGTAGACGGAGTCGGAAAGGCCCATCGTTGAATCGGGGCCGCCTCCCGCCATGTGCACGTCGCTCACGTGCTCCTCCTCTATTCGATGGATCCTCTTATCGGATCCTGCTGACATCCAAGCTACCGCTTGTGGATCGTTGGGCGCGGCCCGCGCGCCCTCTTTTCGCTGTCGGCGCATCCGAAGCTCGAGGACGAGTGGCCAGGTGACGAGTGTGGGCCGACATCACCTAAGGATGTCGGCCCACACTCTCACAGTTGAGAACCTCACTCCTCGACGGAGGACTCTTCCCCATCTGCGGCTTCGACGTTTGTCTCCTCAAGCGTCTCAGCTTCAAAAGCCTCCTCTGGAGTGTCACCGAGGAAGGCGGACAGGTCAACGTCATTGCCTTCAGAGTCCTTGACGCTCACGAGACGCAGGACCTCGATGAGGGCCTTCGCGCGTCCGAGGTCGGCGATGACGGCCGACATCTGCTGCGGTGAGGAGAAGAGCTGGTTGATGTCAACGCCGAAGTTCTGCGACATCTGGATCGCGTAGTCGATGAGCTCTTGCTGTGAAACCTGGACGTCGAGCTTCTTGGCGATCGCCTCGGAGAGGAGCTCGGAGCGCATCTCCTTCTCAATGGCCGCGCGGGTCTCCTTCTTCTCCTTCGGCTTCGCGTCCTCGCCAAGGCGGTGGCTGAGCTCGTGCTCAACGACCGATTCGGGCAGGAGGATCTCAACCTTGTCAAGCAGGTGGTCGAGGAGGTTGTCGCGAGCCTGGAGGGCCTGCTGGGAGGACTTCGAGGAGGCGGCCTGGGTCTTGAGGTCTTCCATGAGTTCGTCCATCGTGTCGAACTCGGAGACCATCTGAGCGAAGTCGTCGTCGGCCTTGGGCAGTTCGCGGGCCTTGACGTTCTTCACCGTGATGGTGACATCGGCCTCTTCGCCCTCGTGTTCGCCGCCCTTGAGGGTGGAGACGAAGGTGACGACGTCATCGGCCTTGGTGCCGCGCAGGGCTTTGTCCTGGCCGCCGAGCTTGGGCTCTTAGCGCTGGAGGCGGACGAGCCGGTCGAGCCGGTCGAGCCGCATGCGCTGAGGGCCGCTGCCAGGGTGATGGCGATGACGGCGAGGGCGCTCGTCTGGGCGCGATTCTTCATCGAAAACTCCTTGTGGACTACTGTTGGGCTGTGGTTCTGGATATATTAGAGATCACAACCCTGAAAGGTACCTGAAAACTATCCGGGAGCGCGCGAAGAATTTCATCAGACAACCCTGGGAGCGCAAAACGAGGCGAGGGACGCTCGCACATCCCCCGCCCCTCACCCGATCCTCCTCCCTATTGGGCGCTTATTCGGTCAGTCTTCAGCAGCCTCGGAGCGCGCCAGGCTTTGCTCAAGGATAGACACGATCTCCCCGTGCTTAACCTCGGTCAGGGTAACCTTGCGAGCGAAGACGATGAAGGCCAGGACGATGATCGCGAGGGGCGCATAGAACGCCGCAGTCTTGAAGGTCTCAATGTTTCCAGTTGTCAGCAGGGCAGGGTCGACGTCGTTGGTCATAGCTGCCGCAATGGCGACAAATCCGACAATGGAGTTTGACAGGGCGCCGGCGATCTTATCGAGCATCGGGCGCACCGAGAGGGTGACGGCCTCATTGCGTTTGCCGGTCTTCCACTGGCCGTATTCGACCGAGTCAGTAATGGTCAGGATCGCCGTCATCTGGATGCAAGTGGCGGGCAAGTAGAAGAGAACCAGGGCAACGAAAACGACGAACAGGTTCGACGGGAAGAGAATAAACAGGATGTAGGCGCTGGCCATGAGCACCATGCCACCGAGGTAGAGGTAGCGACGCGGCACGCGGCGATTGATCGCTGGATACAGGGGTGTGACCACCAGGCCAATGACGAAGGCGATGATACCGACGATCGAGTAGATGTCAGGCTTCTGAAGCACGAACTTGAACAGGTAGATCATGAAGCCTGTCGTTGCAACGTTCGCGATCGAGTACAGGACGTAGGACAGGGAGACCCACAGCAGCTGATCATTGCGCCCGATCGCATGGAAAGCCTGAAGGGGGTTGGACTTGTCGGACGGGTCACGCAGTACGCTCTCCTCTTCACGCGTGCCAAAGGCGACGGCCAGGCAGGTGACGATGCCGAGGATCGCGATGACGGCACCAAAGCCTGTCCAACCTTCCTGGCTCTCAGAACCAGCTCCCGCAAGAGCACCGAAGAACCCAACCACCGGAACAACGATCGCGGTGACGCCGTTGTAGCCGATGGAACCCGTGAATGTTCCGAGGGCGGTGTACACGCTACGTTCCTGCGAAGACGAGGACAGGGCGGGGATCATTCCCCAGTAGGAGATGTCACGTAGGGAGTACAAAACGTCGAGGACCACGAAGACGATCACGAAGACGACGATGAACACGCCCTTGTTCACGTTGACGAGGCCGAAGAGTCCGGTGAAGATCGCGAAGAGTAGGATCGAGGATCCAACACCGCCGATGACCTGCCAGGGCTTGAAGCGCCCAAAACGCGAGTTCGTGTTGTCCACGAGGTTACCCAGGAGCGGATCGATGAAGATCTCAACAATCCTGATGATGAAGACGAGAGCCGTGATGATCGCAATCATCGCCTTGGCCTCGGAGTCCTCGTAGTCACGGAACAGGGTCTGCGCCGCGTAGTAGGTGACAAAGAAGGTCGACAGCGCGTTGTAATACGCGGCCTGCCCGAGGTTGCCGATCGCGTAGCAGATTCGCGACACCCAGCTCTTGTTCGTTCCTTGTTCGTGTGCCATTGTCCCTCTCCTTTGAAGCAACACTTGCCTGGACACTCAAGAGGTAACGTATTTACCGGAAGCTGTCAACGATACTTAGATCACAGAAACATCTACTAGTAACCATATTGCATTCATGTAATCAACAGGCTACTCTGACCTCAGAGCACGATCGCTCCACCGCAACGTCGCACTTCCGGAAGGTCACCATGTTCCATACGCCCATCTCCTCCCCCACATCAGCATGGCTCAGCGATCCGCAGACCTTTGCTGTCAATCGACTTCCCGCGCGCAGCACACACCGTACGAACGCCCCAACACAGAGTCTTGACGGAACCTGGGAGGTCGCACTTACGTCAAGCTCGCGCGTGGCTCTTGAATCCCCCACCACCACATTCGACCAGGAAGCAGTACACAGCCTTCCCGTTCCCTCAACCCTCGAAGCTGAGGGGCTATGGCCTCCGGCGTACGTCAACATTCAGATGCCGTGGGACGGCCACGAGAACCCTCAGGCCCCCAACGCCCCAGAGAAGTGCCGAGTTGCGCTCTACCGGCGCACCTTCGCCCTGCACGATTCTCTCCAAGAGTCTTTGAGCAAGAAAGGACACGCACGCCTACGCTTCGATGGTTTTGCGACGGCTCTCTACGTCTGGGTAGACGGCACTTTCGTCGGATACTGCGAGGACGGGTACACGGCGAGCGAATTTGATATCACATCAGCCCTGACGCACACACAGGACCACGACATTATTGTCGCCTGCTACGAGCATTCCAGCGCCTCATGGCTGGAAGGTCAGGACTCCTGGCGTTTCCATGGCCTTTTCCGCTCCGTCTCACTGGTAGCTCTACCTTCCTGCCACGTCGCTGACCTGGTAGCCAACGCGGACTACGACGCGGAAACAGGCGTGGGAATACTCGACGTCATGATCGATCTCAAGGGAGCCAAGGCCGATGCCACCGCGAGCGCCCAGCTCACAGATTCGAGCGGCGCCGTTGTGTGGAGCGAAAGCGTGCCCGCAAACGCTCCCAGCATCACGCTTCGTGGGGAACTAGACGGCGTGCACCCGTGGACGGCGGAGGACCTGGCCCTGTATACGCTGAGCCTCACTATTCACGACGCCGATGGAAACGATCGCGAGACCGTGACTCAGCGTGTGGGCTTCCGCCGCTTCGAGATCATCAACTCTGTCTTCATTCTCAACGGCCAGCGCCTAATTTTCCGAGGAGTCAACCGCCACGAGTTCAGCCCATACACGGGCCGCACGATGTCGATGGAGGACATGGTCACGGATGTACGACTGTGCAAACAGCTCAACATCAACGCCATTCGCACAAGCCACTACCCCAACGACACGCGATTCCTCGATCTGTGTGACGAATACGGCCTGTACGTCATCGACGAGGCGAACCTGGAGACACACGGATCATGGTGCACACCAGGCGATATTCCCACACCCGAGACGGCCATCCCGGGATCGAAGATGGAGTGGGAGAACGCATGCGTGGATCGCGTCGAGTCAATGCTGCGCCAGGACCGCAACCACGCCAGTGTGCTCATCTGGTCACTGGGTAACGAGTCCTACGGCGGCGAGGTGTTCCGCAGCATGTACCGACGCTGTCACGAGCTAGACGAGGCCCGTCCTGTTCACTACGAGGGCGTGACATGGGATCGCGAGTTCGACGATGCCTCGGATATCGAGTCACGCATGTACGCCCATCCCGACGCTATTGAGGAGTACCTGCGCTGTGAGCCGGCAAAGCCCTACCTGTCGTGCGAGTACATGCACTCAATGGGTAACTCGGTGGGGGGCTTGCAACTGTACACGGACCTCGAGCGTTACCCCGAGTACGGCGGAGGCTTCATCTGGGACTTCATCGATCAGGCTCTCTACCATGAGCCGACCGCCGGATCGGGCGGTGAGTTCCTGGCCTACGGCGGCGATTTCGAGGATCGCCCTTGTGACTGGGAGTTCTCCTGTGATGGCATCCTATTCGCCGACCGCACACCCAAGCCCTCAGCCATGGCGGTCAAACAGCTCTACTCCCCCGTCACTCTCACACCGAGCATCGACGGAATCCTGATCGATGCCGTTGTCCTCCCGGCGCCGCTTATCAACCTGTGTGTGCGCGCCCGAATCCTTGCTGACGGCGCGGCTGTCTGGGAGAAGGAGGTCGCGGCCGCAGGCATCTCCCGTGAGCGCAGCACGGTCAACGTGGAGTGGCCGCTTGAGCTGCTGGCCGACACAAAACGAGAGATCGTGTTGGAGGCAGCACTTGTCATCGCCTCCGACACCGCGTGGTGCGAGGCCGGGCACATTGTCTCCGTGGGCCAGACAGTATTCTCCCACCCCGAGCAGGCCGACACGACTCCCACTGGCCACGCCGCATTCACCGTGGGCCGTTGGAACATTGGTATGCGTGAGGGCGAGAACGAGGCTTTGCTGTCGCGTACCGCGGGTGGCATCGTCCAGTGGCGTCGCGGCGACAAGGCAATGGTTCTCTTCCCGCCCAAGCTGACGACCTTCCGACCACTAACAGACAATGATCGCGGCTGTGGGCACGGTTTCGACCGCGCGTGCTGGACGACGGCTGGAGCCTACGCGCGGTGTGTCAACACCACAGTCGAGGAGACCGGAGAGGGCGTCGTCGTCACCTACGACTACCGTCTTGCGGGCATTGCAGATGTCACCGTGCCTGTGCGCTACGAGCTTCGCACCAACGGCACGATTCGTCTGACGGCAACCTACCCGGGTGCCCAGAACCTGCCGACGATGCCCTGTTTCGGCCTCGAGTGGGCTCTACCTTCCTCGATTGACCGCCTGAGTTTCTATGGCCTCGGCCCCGTCGAGGCCTACGCGGACCGACTCGCCGGAGCAACCCTGGGCGTGTGGACCCAGACTGCAGCCGAAGGGCTGGTCCCATACGCGGTGCCGCAGGAGTGCGGCTTCCACCCCGGCATCCGCTGGTGCGAGGCAACGGACGACGACGGACACGGCCTGCGCATTCAGGCACTCGGCGATCTCGGGGTCTCGCTCCTGCCCTACTCCTCCGCGCAAATCGAGAACGCTCGACACTGGTGGGAGCTGCCGGAGCCCTCCGAGCGGCCCGCGACCTACCTACGTCTACTAACTGGACAGATGGGTGTCGGCGGTGACGATTCGTGGGGTTCGCCGGTGCACGACGAGTACCAGATTGCTGCGAGCGACACGCAGGTCCTGGACGTGACATTGTCTCTCATGTAAGAGACATTCAGCGGCGGCGGGTGTGAGGCAATTCCCCCGCCGCCGCTTATGCGTTCGCGCGCGATCGCTACGCGGTGGCGTCATGCGTGGGATTGAAGCTCTGTCGCACAACGAGGCGGGTGGACAGCAGAACGTGATGCTTGTGCATGAAACGGCCCACGATCGCATCCGAGAGCAGCATGAGCGCGGTCTCGGCCAGCTCGGAGCGCTCGATTGCGTAGGAGCTGAGCGTGGGAGCCGTGTACTGACACACTTCGAGATTATCGATCGACAGGACCGCGACCTCGTCGGGAATCCTCACCCCACGGGCCACCAGCGCCTGGATGACGCCGACTGCCAACGGATCTGCAGCCACGAGGATCGCGTCGGGCAGATCATCCGTGCACGCATCAAGTAGCACTTCGGCCTGACTGCGGCCGTTCTTCACGGTGAAGGGGCCGGAGGCGTACACGTAGCCATCGGTGGGCATGTCGAGAAGACGCGCCCACTCGTTAAAGGCAATGGTACGCGGGTCTTGCGCGAAGACGTGAGAGCCCATCATGTGCCCGGCACCGCCGATAAAGGCGATACGCTGACGTCCCTGTTCACGCAGCGCGTAGATCGCGTCGATGACCGTCTGCTGCAGGTCGGGGCGCACAGAATGAAAGAGCGCCGGCGCAGGGTTAATGTCGATAAACACGCCGTGCTCAAGCGCCTCGCACAAACGGTCGAGATCCTCGTGCGCGATTGGTGCAGGACCGATGGATACAAACCCAGAGAACTCGTCCGCAGCATCGATGAGCGCGTCCACTGTCGGGAAGAACGCCAGGCTCATCATGTTCTCCACCGCACGCTCACGCAGTGCCTCACGCAAGTCGGAAAAATAGGAGTCCTGGGGTCCATTCGTGGGGTCGAAATTCTCTAGCACCGCGATGGTCTGAGGGACGCCGGCGCGCGATGTGCGCAGCGCGTAGCCGAGCTCATTGGCCACCTGAATGACGCGATGTCGGGTCGATTCTTTCGCGGTGAAGCTGGGATCCCCCGAGAGCACACGGGACACAGTCGCCTTCGAGTACCCTGTCGCCTTCGCTATATCACCTAGATTGACCATCAATCCCCATCCTGAAACGCCACGTGTTCAGCTCGTACAGTCTAGTCGAGAGGCAGAGAAAAGGCTGACACCACCGCCCCTCATCGCCAGCCACCACAGTCGCATGCAATGCCTCACAAGCGTATCTCCCCATATCCCGTAGACCGCAGACCGCGGAATATCACCGATCCGATGTCGACGCCTGAACGCGACGCAGGAGAATCGCCTGCCGAATTAATGAGGCAGGACTCTACAGACGCGGCCCCTCGTCGTACTCGGCCTTGATGTCCTCGTGGTGGCGGATGACCTCGCGGACCATGAAGCCCAGGAACTTCTCCGCGAAATCCGGATCGAGGCCGGAGGATGCTGCCAGGGTGCGCAGGCGCTCAACCTGGCGAGCCTCACGGGCCGGATCGGCAGGAGGCAGGTCCAGTCGGGCCTTGATGTGCCCGACGCGCTGAGTGCAGCGGAAACGCTCAGCGAGGATATGGACGAGGGCGGCATCGATATTGTCAATCGTTTGGCGCGCAGCGGCGAGCTCTGGTGGGATGTCAAGACCGGCAGGATCCGCAGGCCCATGATTGACGCGATTCGCTTCGCGCCCCGACTCACTCATGGTTTCTCCCCCATTCATATTTCCCCGCCCCTCAGGCGGAGCGAATGTCGTCGCCTCGCTGCGCGTACAGTTCAGGCTCCCCTGTTCCCTCAACGTATTCGCGGGTGATGACGACACGTGCGACGTCGTCTCGGCTGGGAAGCTCGAACATGAGGTCCGACAGGGTCTGTTCCATGATCGAGGAGAGGCCACGCGCCCCGGTCTTGCGCTCGTTGGCGAGGGCGGCGATGGCGAGCAGCGCCTCGTGCGTGAACTCCAGGTCTATGTCGTCCAGCTCGAAGAGGTGCTGGTATTGGCGCACGAGCGAGTTCGACGGCTCGGTGAGGACGCGGACGAGGTCCTCCTCCGTCAGCTCCTTCGTGGAGGTCAGGATGGGCAGACGGCCGATGAATTCGGGGATCATGCCGAACTTGTGCAGGTCCTCGGCGGACACAGCCTCGTAGAGGTCGCCCATTTCCGAGGTGCTCTTCAGCTCGGAGCCGAAGCCCGTCGAGCGGCGCCCCAGGCGGCCCTTCACGATATCCTCGATGCCCGCGAAGGCGCCGGCGGCGATGAAGAGGATCCCGGAGGTGTCGATCTCCAGGAACTGTTGGTGGGGGTGTTTACGCCCGCCCTGCGGGGGCACCGAGGCGACCGTGCCCTCGATGATCTTCAGGAGGGCCTGCTGGACGCCCTCGCCGGAGACGTCGCGGGTGATGGAGGCGTTCTCAGCCTTGCGGCCGATCTTGTCGATCTCATCGACGTAGATGATGCCCTTTTCGGCCTTCTTGATGTCGCCGTCGGCCTCTTGGATGAGGCGTAGGAGGATGTTCTCAACGTCTTCGCCGACGTATCCGGCTTCTGTGAGGGCAGTCGCGTCGACGATCACGAAGGGGACGTGCAAGAGCCTGGCGAGGCTGCGCGCAAGGTGGGTCTTTCCGGTGCCCGTTGGGCCCAGGAGGAGGATATTCGACTTGGTGCCGAGCATGTCCTCCTCATTACCGGCCTCGCGCGAGCGAACCCGTTTGTAGTGGTTGTACACGGCAACAGAGAGTGCGCGTTTGGCTCTGTCTTGGCCGATCACCCACGAATCGAGGAACTCCTTGACTTCGCGGGGCGTGGGCAGGGGGGTTGAGGAGGTCTCAGTGGACTTTTCACCGAGTTCTTCTTCGATGATCTCGTTGCACAGTTCAATGCACTCGTCGCAGATGTAGACACCGGAACCGCCGATGAGCTTGCGAACCTGCTTCTGGCTCTTCCCGCAGAAGGAGCATTTGAGTAGTTCAGCTCCGTCGGTCAATCGAGCCACGGCTGGCCTCCCACTGTTTCGGGGCGCCCACGATGGTGGGCACACGCTTCACGGTTCCAGTCTAATTGAGGCCTCCATGTGACGCCATTCGCCACACTGAGCACCCCCATAATCGTAATCGAATAAGTGTTGGGGGGGTCGCAGCATCATCGGATGCTGCGACCCCCCAAAGCGATTCTCGGTATTACTCGCCCTTGCGGGAGGCGAGGACCTGATCGATCAGACCGTATTCCTTCGCCTGAGCGGCGGTGAGGATCTTGTCGCGCTCAATATCGCGGCGAATCTGCTCAACCGGTGTGCCCGAATGCGTGGCGAGAGTCTCCTCCAGCCACAGGCGCATCCGATCGATCTCATCAGCAACGATCTGAATATCGGAGGCCTGCCCCTGTACGCCTTCCATCGCGGGCTGGTGGATGAGGACACGAGCGTTGGGCAGCGCGAGGCGCTTGCCGGGCGAACCTGCGGCGAGCAGCACTGCGGCAGCGGAAGCGGCCTGCCCCAGGCACACGGTCTGGACCTGCGGCTTGATGTACTGCATCGTGTCGTAGATCGCAGTCAGAGCGGTGAAGGAACCGCCGGGACTGTTGATGTACATCGTGATGAGGGAATCGGGGTCCTGCGACTCTAAGACGAGGAGCTGCGCCATGACATCATCGGCGGATGCGTCATCGACCTGGACGCCGAGGAAGACGATGCGATCCTCGAAAAGCTTGGCATAGGGGTCTTGACGCTTATAGCCGTAGGCGGTGCGCTCCTCGAAGCTCGGCAGGACGTAGCGAGACTGCGGCATGGTGCGGGCGATGCCCTCGAAATACGGGGTGGTGCTCATCAGTTCGCTCCTCCGTCAACGCGGTGGCCGATCTCCTGCGGGGTCTCGATGACGCGGTCGACGAAACCGTACTCGAGGGCCTCGCGCGCGCTGAACCAGTGGTCGCGATCCGCATCCACTTCGATCTGCTCGACGGACTTGCCGGTGCGCTGGGCGGTGATCTCCGCGAGTTCCTTCTTCATCTTGAGGATGAGGTCGGCATTGATGCGGATTTCGGTTGCAGAACCCCCCGCTCCACCGAGGGGCTGGTGGAGGAGGACGCGAGTGTGCGGCGTGATATAGCGCTTGCCGGGCGAGCCCGCGGTGAGGAGGAACTGCCCCATCGAGGCCGCAAGACCCATCCCGACGGTGACCACATCGGGCTTGATGTACTGCATCGTGTCGTAGATCGCCATACCCGCTGTGACAGAGCCGCCGGGGCTGTTGATGTACAAATAGATGTCGCGGTCGGGGTCTTCAGCCGCCAGGAGAAGCATCTGCGCGCAGATCGCATTCGCGTTCTCGTCGCGCACTTCGCCTCCGAGCCAAATGATGCGCTCTTTCAAGAGTCGCTGGTAGACGGAGTCGGAAAGGCCCATCGTTGAATCGGCGCCTCCCGCCATGTGCACGTCGCTCACGTGCTCCTCCTCTATTCGATGGATCCTCTTATCGGATCCTGCTGACATCCAAGCTACCGCTTGTGGATCGTTGGGCGCGGCCCGCGCGCCCTCTTTTCGCTGTCGGCGCACCTCGTCGGTCGGCTTCGATCGGAGCGGGGACGAGTGCAGGCCGACACCGTCACCGGTGTCGGCCCGCATATCGGGGTCGACTGGGGTTACTCCTCGGTGGTGGCCTCTTCCTCCTCGCCGGCCGGGACGTCGCCCAGGAAGGCGGACAGGTCGACGTCATTGCCGTCGGTGTCCTTGACGCTCACCTTGCGCAGCGCCTCGATGAGGGCCTTGGAGCGCCCGAGGTCGGCCACGACATTGGCCATCTGCTGGCTGGAGGAGAAAAGCTGATTGATATCAACGCCGAAGTTCTGCGACATCTGGATCGCGTAGTCGATGAGCTCCTGTTGGGAGACCTGGACATCGAGCTTCTTGGCGATCGCCTCGGAGAGGAGTTCGGTGCGCAGCTCCTTCTCAACGGCCTCGCGGGCCTCCTTCTTCTCCTTCGGTTTGGCGCCCTCGTCGACGCGGTGGGAGACCTCGTGCTCGACGACGGACTCGGGAAGGACGATGTCGATCACCTCGAGGAGGTGGGCGACGAGATTGTCGCGGGCCTGGAGGGCCTGCTGCGACGTCTTCGAGGAGCCCGCCTGGGTGCGGAGGTCGTCCATGAGCTCGTCGATGGTGTCGAACTCGGACACCATCTGAGCGAAGTCGTCATCGGCCTTGGGCAGTTCGCGGGCCTTGACGTTCTTCACGGTGATGACGACGTCTGCCTCTTCACCCTCGCGATCGCCGCCCTTGAGGGTGGAGGTGAAGGAAACTTCCTCTCCCGCTTTGGTGCCGCGAAGCGCCTTGTCCTGACCGTCGAGCATCTTACCCGAGCCGATCTCGTAGGACACGTCGGAGACGGAGTCGATCTCTTCGCCGTCAATGGTCGCGACCATGTCGATGGTCGCGAAGTCGCCAGTCTTGGCCTTGCGGGTGATGGTCTTGAGAGTCGCGAAGCGTCCGCGCAGCTCGTCGAGCTCTGCCTGGACGTCCTCGTCGGTGACCTCGGTCGAGTCGACAGTGATGACCGTGGATTCATCGAAGTCGGGCACCTCGAAGGGCGGGACGACTGCGACCTCGGCGGTGAAGACGAGCTTGCCGCCCGGGGCTCCGGTGGCGTTGGGGATCTCGGTGACCTCGACCTCGGGCTGGGCCATGGGGCGCAGCTCGTGTTCGGCGACGGCGTCCGAGTAGTGACCGGGCAGAACCTCGTTAACGACCTGCTCGATGACGGCGGCGCGGCCGAAGCGCTGGTCGATGATGCGCGCGGGCACGTGTCCCTTGCGGAAGCCGGGGATGGACACCTGGTTGGCGATGTCCTTGTAGGCCTTATCCATTTCAGAGGAAAGTTCCTCGTAGGGGACTTCAACGGTCAGGCGAGCCTTCGTGGGCTCGAGAGTCTCAACGGTGCTCTTCACGTGCGTGCACTCCACAATGTCTATATTCGGGCGCCCGCCTGGGCGCATGACAACTCGGATAGTTTACGTCAGGCGCCCTCCCCTGTCTGCGCCGGGTGCTCTTTTCGGCGCGAAATGCAGCGGATGACACTCCCCTGTGCGCTATTCACGCGCCTTTCCCCGTTTCGTTCTCACAATCGAGGGTGATGGAGCGCACACTGGTGGTATGGGTTCTACAACGATTACTTTCCTCGGCGGCGCGGGCACCGTTACCGGATCGAAGTACCTTGTCGACGTCGCGGCGCCCACCGGCAACCGGCGCATCCTCGTCGACGCGGGCATGTTCCAGGGAGTGAAGAAACTGAGGCTCGCCAATTGGGCGGAGTTCCCCGTACCGCCGTCCTCGATCGGCGACATCCTGCTCACCCACGCCCATATGGATCACACGGGCTACCTGCCGCGCCTCGTCAAGCAGGGCTTCTCGGGGGCGATCTGGGGCACGGATGCGACGCTCGCTCTCGCGGAGATCATTCTGCGCGACTCGGCCTATTTGCAAGAGCGAGATGCTGACTATGCGAGCCTCCACGGATTCTCGCGCCACGCCGAGCCGCAACCCCTCTATCGCATCGGCGACGTCGAGCGGACGCTTCCCCTGTTCCGCACGATCGAGTTCGACCGGCCTCTCGACCTGGGGGACGGCTGCGACGCCACCTGGACGAGGGCGGGCCACATCCTCGGTTCCGGTTCGATCCGTTTGACTACCCCGGATGGCACGATCCTGTTCTCGGGGGATCTGGGACGAACCACGCATCCGGTGCTGCGCCCGCGGGAGATCCCGCAAGGCGCGGATATCGTCCTCGTCGAATCGACCTATGGGGACCGCGAGCATCCCGTGCCCGCCGGCGCCGCCCACGAGGCGTTCGTCGAGGCGATCAACACGACGGTCGACGCAGGCGGCCAGATCCTCGTCCCCGCGTTTGCCGTCGACCGCACCGAGGTGGTCCTCCTCGCCCTCGACGAGATGGTACGTGATGGTCGGATCCCCGATATTCCGGTGTACGTCGACTCCCCCATGGCTCTGGCTTCCCTATCCATTTATCGGGCGCGCGGCCAGGCAGAAGAGTTGTGCGAAGGCGCGGCTGGGCTTCGCCTCGACCATCTCGATCTGCACGAGATGCGCAGCATCGAGGAATCGAAGACTCTTAATGTCTTGTCGCGGCCTGCGATCATCATCTCCGCTTCCGGCATGGCGACCGGTGGGCGTGTTCTCCACCATCTGGAGAGGATGTTGCCCGACGAGCGCAATTGCGTGGTCCTCACCGGGTATCAGGCGCTCGGCACGCGCGGGCGCTCACTAGTCGACGGGAGGACCTCGCTCAAGATGCACGGCACCGAGGTGGCGGTACGGGCCAGGATCGTCCGGGATGAGGAGTTCTCCGTCCACGCCGACGGTTCGGAACTCGTGGACTGGGTGGCGGCGCTAACGCCGCCCCCGATCCAGGTGTTCTGCATCCACGGGGAGCCCGATTCCCTCGAGGCATTGGCGCGCCGGCTCGGGGGCGAGTTGGGGCTTGCGGCGATCCCCGCCGAGGCGGGCGACACCGTGTCGATCCGCGACATCCTCGCGAGGGGAGGCACCGGTATCGACGAGGGCGCGCGGCGCTGAGGGGCCCTGCAGTCCAGCCGACGCTCGCCCTCGTCCCCTGCAGGCATCGTGCATATCTCCTAGAGTGTCATGCCGAAGACGGGGACGCCGATGAGGAGCACCGCAGCGGTGATGAGTCCGACGCCCACGAGGTTGAGCCACAAGCCGGTCTTGACCATATCGCCCATCTGGATGTAGCCCGAGCCGTATGCAACCGCATTCGGCGGGGTCGCGACGGGGAGCATGAAGGCGAAGGTTGCCGACAGGGCGACGGGGATCACGAGGAGGAGCACGTTCATCGGATTGTCACCGGTAATGCCGATGCCGATGGCGACGCCGCCCATGATCGGCAGGAATGCGGCCGCAGTCGCGGTGTTCGATGTGAGTTCGGTGAGGAAGATAATGAGGACGGCGACTGCGGCGACGATGAGGACGATCGGCAGTGCGCCCAGGGACTTCGCCTGTTCGCCGATCCAGATGGACAGGCCGAGCTTGGAGAACATGGAGGACAGCGTCAGGCCGCCGCCGAAGAGGAGAAGCACGTCCCAGGGCAGTTCGTTCGCGGTTCTCCAGTCGAGCAGTCGCACGCCCTTCTGCGTCCCCGCGGGGAGCAGGAAGAGAATGATCGCTGCGGTCATTGCGATGAGCGAGTCGGAGATTGTGAGTTCGGAGCCGGTGAAGTCGAGCAGGATCGGCACGAAGACCCACGACAGCGCAGCGATGAGGAAGACGACGCCGACGAGAATCTCTCCGCGGCTCATGGGGCCGAGCTCTTTCCACTGCTGTCCGATGAGTTCGCGACCGCCGGGGATATCGTCGACTTCGGGCTTGAACAGGACGAAGACCATCAGCCACCAGGCGAATGCCATGAAGACGACGGCGAGCGGGACACCGATGAGCATCCATTGTCCGAAACCGATGTTGATGTCGTGATTCTCTGCGAGGTAGGCGACGAGGAGAGCGTTAGGCGGGGTGCCGATGATGGTCGCGACCGAACCGATGGAAGCGGCGTAGGCGATGCCGAGCATGAGTCCGGTTGCGAACTTCTTGATCCTGGCGATTCCGCCGACGAGGCCGGAGACGAGTGTTAGGACGGACATGCCGATGGGGAGCATGACGACAGCGGTGGCGGTGTTCGACACCCACATGGACAAGAAACCCGTGGCGATCATGAAGCCGAGGATGAGTTGTCGGGGTTTGGTTCCGATGAAGAGGACAACGGCGAGGGCGATTCGCCTGTGAAGGTTCCACTTCTGCATTGCAAGGGCGAGCATGAAACCGCCCATGAAGAGGTAGATCGTGTCAGAGGCATAGGGGGCGGCGACTTCTTTGAAGGTCGCGACTTGGAAGGCCGGGAAGATGACGAGGGGGAGCAGGGCCGTGGCGGCGAGCGGGATGGCCTCGGTCATCCACCAGATTCCGAGGAGGACGGCCGCGGCTGCGACGACGCGCAGGCCGAGGTCGGTGTAGGGGGTGAAGTCTTTGCCGGCCTTATCGGCCGCGGCCATGCCGACCTCGTTAATCTGGTCGACGCCGGATGAGGGGAAGAAGTAGAAGACCAGCGCGGCGAGGCCGAGGCCGACGACGATGCCGACGATTCTGCGGATCCTCTCCGCATCTGAAGCTGTCTTTTCACGCGTTGCCGGCGCGACTGATGTGGATTCGTGTGTGATGGGTGTGCTCATGGCATGCACTCCTTCGGGCAGGCGTTGAGGCTTCCGCTGTGTCATTCGGGAAGTGGGAGCAACCCTATCGGGACTTCAGTCCCATTTTATACCCTAAGGGGTATTGTTGTCGAAATGTTATCGACAAGGAGTCGCACGCTCCGGGCGACTGCATCGTCGCCCGCCATTGCCGCGCCGGTGCCGCCGCCGACCAGTCCGACTTGGACTACGCACCAAGATTGTGGAAGCATACTAGTGCCCATCTCCAATATGAAAGGCACAGTCATGAGTATGAACACTCCCGCGCAGGGAACCCCGGCGAAGTCCAAGGCCGTCGCTGCGGTCCTTGCTTTCTTCCTCGGCGGATTCGGCGCAGCGGACTTCTACCTCGGCTACAAGAAGGTCGGCATCATCAAGCTGGTCGTGTGGGCCGTCGGTATGATCCTCTACGTGCCCGGCTACACCGCGTATGTGAACGCGATCGTGGCTGGCAATTTGAGCGCCTCCCCGTCCCCGCTGATGATAATCGGCACGCTTGTCCTCCTCGCCCTCGGCATCTGGGTGCTCGTCACCTTCATCCAGATCCTGGTGCGCAAGGGCCGTTACGCCACTGACGCGAACGGCCAGCCGCTGGCCTGATTCACACAGCGGAATCGCGAAGGGGCCGTCGCCCGAGTGGGCGACGGCCCCTTGCTATACGAGTCCCACTCCATTAACTCCGCTTCGCACTCAATTGACGAAGGCGTGCAAATCCTCTGGAAGAAGGGCAAGAGCGGCCCGAGCACCGGCATGCCGTTGACGATGCCGCTTGTTCGCGTAGTACGGTCATACGGTGGGCAACAGCCCCTGGCGTCCGCGTCGCCGCCTAGGGGACACGGCGTTGCGCAGAGCGTCCTCGAAGCTCGTTGATCCGAAGAAGGCGGCGAGAAACTCGCGGACTTTTTCCCGGCACAACTCTGTGAAAGACCCGCGCAAATGCACACAGTTTTCCGGCACGACTGCCCGCTCACCTTATCTTCCCTCACATATTCGCTGGTCACAGGGTTGGGTACTGTGCGACTCGTTACGGTTTCCAGAAACTGTGTGCTTTTCAGCGAATAGGATGCAAACCGCACACGACGAAGTCCCAGGACGGTGCCCTGGGACTTCACATTCGAGCGGATGACGGGAATCGAACCCGCGTAATCTGCTTGGAAGGCAGAGGCTCTACCATTGAGCTACATCCGCAGTGCGCTAGCGCGTGCAGGAAGAATACTACCCACAGTTCACCCGATTTGCGAAACAGAGTGTCACTGACACTATGATTCTAGGGCGCCGTTCGCTCGGCACCACTCGACGGGGTGTAGCGCAGCTTGGTAGCGCGCCTGCTTTGGGAGCAGGATGTCGCAGGTTCAAATCCTGTCACCCCGACCACCCACAGTGGTTCCCCACCCGCACTGACAGATGGGGAAAACCACTGCCGATCCCCGCCCGTTATCAGGCGAAGATCTCCTCCGCCCTCGCCTTGATCTCCGGCGTCAGCCGTTCGAGGGCGACCAGGGCGTCGAGGTTCTCCTCCAGCTGGCGCACGGAGGAGGCACCCAGGATCACCGACGACACATTCGGATTCGACGCCGTCCATGCGAGCGCAAGTGTGGCGGGCGAGACTTCGACCTCGTCGGCGAGGGCGACGAAACGCCGTACCTTCTCAATGAGCTGTGCATCCGTTGCCATGTCCCTGATGAAGCCATAGCCGTCGAGTGCTGCGCGCGATCCTTCGGGGATGCCGTCAACGTACTTGCCGGTCAGAACGCCGGAGGCCAGCGGGCTCCACGTGGTCAGGCCGATTCCAAGATCCTCGTAGAGACGCGAATACTCCTTCTCGACGCGATCGCGGTGGACGAGGTTGTACTGAGGCTGTTCGACGACGGGCTTGCGCAGGTTGCGCTTGTCCGCGATCTCCCAGGCGGCACGGATCTCATCCGCTGACCATTCCGAGGTCCCCCAATACAGGGCCTTACCGGAGGCGACCATGTCACTCATCGCATACACGGTCTCCTCGATGGGGGTCTCGGGGTCGGGGCGGTGTGCATAGACGAGGTCGACGAAGTCGAGGCCGAGACGCTCGAGCGATCCATCGATCGCCTGCATGAGGTACTTACGATTGAGGGTGTTCTTCATATTGACGACGCCCTCGTGGATGCCCCAGTAGAGCTTCGTCGAGATGACGTACTCATAGCGCTTCCATCCGAGTTCGGCGATGACGCGACCCATGATGGTCTCGGATTCACTGCCGGAATAGACCTCGGCATTGTCGAAGAAGTTGACGCCCGCCTCGAAGGCGCAGGCCATTTGCTCTTTCGCGAGTCCGGTGTCGACTTGCGTTCCGAATGTTACCCATGAGCCGAAGCTCAGCTGGGAGATCTTCAGTCCTGAGGTTCCGAGTCGGTTGTAGTGCATTGCGGGACGGCATGAATTTGTCATACAGAAATACTAACTTTTGGTTGGTAACAAGAACAGGCTTTAAACGCCATCGTCTCAGAAAGTCGCCGTGTCAATGACATAGCGGTAGCGGACCTTCGAGTCGACGACATTGTTGTACGCCCGCGAGATCTCTTCTCCGGAGATCACCTCCACCTGGGGCGCAATGCCGTGCTCGGCACAAAAGTCCAGCATCTCCTGAGTCTCAGCGATGCCGCCGATCTGCGAACCGGCGAAGGACTTCTGTCCCAGCACGAGGGTGGACAGATGCAGGGTCGTCGGCGCCTCGGGAAGGCCCACGTCAACGAAGGCGCCCATCGGCTTGAGCGTCGCAATGAGCCCCGCGTAGTCGAGGCTATCGGCTCCGACGGTGCAGATGATGAAATCGAAGGTGTTGCGCAGTGACTCCAGGGTCCCCTCTTCGCTGGTCGCGTAGAAGTGGGCCGCACCGAAGCGCTTCGCGTCGGCCTCTTTCGATCTGCCGTGGGAGATCACGGAGACCTCCGCCCCCATTGCGGCTCCGATCTGAACCGCCATGTGGCCCAGTCCCCCCATGCCAACAACCGCGACCTTCTTGCCGGGCGCAGCGCCGTAACGCTTGAGGGGCGCATAGGTCGTGATCCCCGCGCACAACAGCGGTGCAGCCGCATCGAAAGGGATCTCGTCGGGGATGGAGCACGCGAAATCCTCGGAAACGGTGAATCCCTGCGCGTATCCGCCCGCGGTGGGGTTGCCGTCCGCGTCGTCACCGTAGGTCCACAGTGTTCCGGCCAATCCGCCGGGAGTGCCCTGACAGAACTGTTCATATCCCGCGCGGCACATCTCGCATTCGAGGCAGGAGTTCGTCATGCAGCCGACGCCGACCTTGTCGCCGACCTTGAACTTCGTGACGCCCTCGCCGACTTTCGCGACGATGCCAACGATCTCATGACCGGGGATGAGCGGGAACTTCGCGGGCCCCCATTCCTCGCGAGCGGTGTGGATGTCGGAGTGACAGATACCGGCGTATGCGACGTTGAAATAGATTTCTCTCGGACCGGGCTCGCGCAATTCGATCGTCGTCTTGTGAAAAACGGTCATCGGACCGTCGCAGGCGTAGGCAAGGACTTCAGGCATGTCGGCCTCCATTGGGCTGGGGTGGCGTCCGCATCATCACGGAATACATCCATTATCCGACGCCGGAGTGCTGCCCGCGCCCTCAACGACGGATCAGCCGCCCCACTCGGCCGCGGCGTCGGCGTCGACGTACCAAGTGGTGCGCTCCCCGCGCGCGCATGACGCAGGCGCTGTAACGGGATCGGGCGTTGCCAACCCGGCTCGAACGGCGTCGGCCTTCGCCCCTCCCGCAGCGACGAGCATAATGCGCCGCGCCCGCTGCAAGACGGTGAAGCTGAGGGAGACCCGAGTGCTCGGCGGCTTGGGCGAATCCTCGACGGCGACAACCGGCTCATCGGTTGCGAGCGCGGACGGATGCCCGGGGAAGAGTGAGCATACATGCGCATCCGACCCGACTCCCAGGTGGATGACATCGAATCGCCCGTCGTCGGGGCCCTCCTCATCCAGTTCACGGGAAAAGAGACGGGCCGCCGATTCCACGTTCTTCACCTCGTCAGGCCCCGCGAGCGCATGGATGTGCTCTGCCGGGATCCCCGCGCACGCGAGGCCGCTCACAAGCAGGTCGTTGCGATCAAGGTCGCCCGTGGGGACGAATCTTTCATCGCCGAACCATAGATGCACGGCGCGGGTATCGATGGTGGGCCCGCCCTCGCACAGGGCCTCGACGAGGGCACGCGCGACCGCTGCTCCCCCGCTTCCACCGGTGAGGCACAGGTGGGCGACTCCGCGCTGCGCGAGAGCGTCGGCGAGGGCGTCGAGCGTGTCTGCGACGAGGGCGCGCGCCGCCTCGTCGAGGCCGACATAGACCCGCACGTCGGGGACGGGCGCGGCGAGGGCGCCGCGGATGATCGCCTCGACGGCGCCTTGTTCGCCGTGCACCCCGGTGTCCCCGCCCGTCATTATTCCTCCGACTGCGCGTCGTCGAAGCAGGTCGGGCACCCGTGGGAGTCGGCGAATAGGGCGAGTATCTCTTCGAAGACGGGGTCGGGGCTGAGGCGGCGCAGTTCCTCGTCGAGCGTGGTCACAGGTTCGCGCCGGGCCATCGTGACGACCCTCCTCCCCTGCCCATCGGGACCGGTGATCGACACGCGCTCCTGATCGAGGCGCGCAATGATGATCCGTCCGAAGGAGCCGTCGACGGTGATCTCCCTGATCCCGGAGAAACCATCGGAGTCGACGATGCCGACGGGGACAGCGAGGCGCGAGCCGAGCCATTGCGCCATGAGCGCGAGGGATGCATTGCCCGGTTCACCAGCGACTGTGATGTGTCCGATGGCTCCACCCGTCGCGTAGGGGCTGAGAACGGAGGCGATCATCGCCCGCCACAGGGTGATGCGCGTCCACGCCAGATCGATGTCGCCGTGGCGCATCCCCGGGGCCAGGGCGGCGAGCGCGCCAACCGGGTCGGTCAGGGCGGGCGTGTTTGTGATCCTCGTGCCCGCGAGCGCCCCGAGGGGACTGGAGGAGGGCACCGAAGGGGGGATCGCCGGCCACCAGGCGACGACGGGGATGTCGGGGAGAATGAAGGGGACGACCAGGGTGTCGGTGTGGGCTGCGACCTCGCCCGTTGCGCGAAGTACGAGGGTCTCTCCGGCACCCGTATCTCCACCGGTTCGGATCTGCGCGTCCATTCCCCCGCCCGCTGCACCGTTCTCCCGCGGGTCGGCGATGACGGCGATGATGCGGCACGGGTGGTCCCGGCTCGCCCCGTGAGCCGCAGTGAGCGCCTCCTCAAGGGCATCTGCGTCGGTGTCGATGATGAGGGTGAGTACGCGCGAACCCCCAGAGACGCTCTCGTCGCCGAGGAGGCGCGCCGCCACCTCGTCAGTGGTCGTGTCCGTCAGTGTGGTGATCATGACCGCCTCCAGGAGCGTCCATCGCGTGCGAGCAACTCGTGGGCGGAGTCGGGGCCCCATGAACCGGGCCGGTATCCCTCGGGAGCACCCGCGGCCTCCCAGTGGGCGATGACGGGGTCGAGGATACTCCACGACAGGTCGACCTCGCGCTGGTGGGGGAACAGCGGCGCGTCACCGAGGAGGGCATCGAGGATGAGCCGCTCGTATGCCTCGGGCGACTCCTCGTTGAAGGAGGACCCGTAGCCGAAGTCGACTGATACATCGCGCAACTGCATCTGCGCGCCCGGCACCTTCGAGGCGAGGCGCACCGTCATGCCCTCATGCGGTTGGATGCGCAAAACGACGGCATTCGCCCCCAGGTCGAAGGTCGACGCCGAATCGTAGGGCAAGAAAGGCGGTTTTTTGAAGACGACTGCGACCTCGGTGACTCTCCTGGCCAGGCGCTTGCCCGCGCGCAGGTAGAAGGGCACTCCCGCCCAGCGTCGGTTCTCGATCTGCAAGCGCAGCGCCGCGAAGGTCTCGGTGGTCGACTCGGCGGGCACGCCCTCCTCATCGAGGTATCCGAGGACGGGGCGCCCGCCCTGGTAGCCGCTGGAGTAGCGGCCCCGCGCCGTCGTCGCATCGAGATCGAGGACGCCGTAGCGCTCCAGGCGGACCGCCGCGAGGAGCTTCTCCTTCTCCGAACGCACGGCGCTCGCCTCCATCGAGGTCGGCTCTTCCATTGCGGTGAGAGCGAGGAGTTGGAGCAGATGGTTCTGGATGACATCGCGCGCGGCACCGATCGTGTCGAAGTAACCGGCGCGCGTTCCGATGCCGATGTCCTCGGCCATGGTGATCTGCACATGGTCGACGTAGCGCTGGTTCCACACGGGTTCGAGGATCGTATTCGCAAAACGCAGGGCGAGGATGTTCTGGACGGTTTCTTTGCCCAGATAGTGGTCGACGCGGAATACGTCGTCGGGGTCGACGATCCTGGAGATGAGGTCGTCGAGTTCGCGGGCGGAGTTCCGGTCGTGACCGAAGGGCTTCTCAATGATGACGCGCCTCCAGGCGCCCGGCGTCTTCTCGATGAGCCCCGAATCGGCGATCCGCTCGGTGACGGCGGGGAACCAGCCCGGCGGGATCGACAGGTAGAACGCACGGTTCCCGCGAGTCCCCCGCACCTGGTCGATGGCGGATACGACGTCGGTGAGGCGCGCGTAGGCGGAGTCGTCCGTGAAGGAGGAGAACTCGACGAAGCGCATCCCCGCTGCAAGTTGGTCCCAAATGGAGTCGCGCCACGGGGTCCTCGCCCCGGCCGTCGCGGCTCGGCGCACGTAGTCGCGCATGTCGTCGTCTCTCCACTCGCGTCTGCCCACTCCGACGAGGCTGAACGAGGGGGATAACAGCCCCCGGTTGGCGAGGTCGTAGATCGCGGGCAGGAGCTTCTTGCGGGCGAGGTCGCCGGTGAGTCCGAACATGACGAGGACGCACGGGTCTGCGATCCGCGGCAGGCGCAGGTCACGCGCATCCAACAGCGGATTGGCCGAGTCGGTACGGCCCGTCGTTGCGCCGTTCAACTGGTCGATCGGTTCATGCACGCCAATCCTCCTTCGATGAGTCACAGCATCGCACTGGATCGGCTCAACTATAGGCGCGCTGCGCCGCTGTCTCTCGACGAAGGATCGGGCGCGCCGAATCGGCCCGAATCATGGGATGGGCCGCGCTTTGCGGGGCCTCAGCGGCGAGACGGCGATAGGCTGGCCCGGTTCGCGGTTTCGCACCGCCCGCGCGGGCGACCAGGAAGGGATGACTCAGTATGACCATCGCGTCTTCGACTCCTCCAACGGCAGACGTCGGCGTCTACGGCCTGGGGGTGATGGGGGCGAATCTGGCGCGCAATCTCGCACGCCACGGACATTGTGTCGCCGTGTACAACCGCACTCCCGCGCGTACGCAGCGCCTTATCGCCGCCCACGGCGACGAGGGCGCCTTCGTGCCCGCCGACGACCTCGAATCCTTCGTCGCATCGCTGCGCGCCCCCCGCGTCGTCATCATCATGGTGCAGGCGGGGTCGGCGACCGAGGCCGTCATCGATCAGCTCTCCCCTGTGCTCGACCCCGGCGACATCATCGTCGACGCGGGGAATACTTTCTACCGCGATACCCAGCGCCGCGAGGAGGCTCTGCGAGAGAGGGGCATCCACTTCGTCGGAATGGGCGTGTCCGGCGGTGAAGAGGGGGCGCTGCTCGGCCCGTCGATCATGCCGGGGGGAACCGCGGCCTCCTACGATCGGCTCGGCCCGATGCTCGAATCGATCTCCGCGCATGTCGACGCAGTGCCCTGCTGCACCCGCGTCGGCCCCGACGGCGCGGGCCACTTCGTGAAGATGGTTCACAACGGCATCGAATACGCTGACATGCAGCTCATCGCCGAGGCCTATGACCTGTTGCGCCACGCAGCGGGATTGGGCGTCGCCGAGATCGCGGAGGTCTTCGCCTCGTGGAAGGATTCCGAGCTGGACTCCTACCTCATCGATATCACGACCGAGGTGCTCCGCAGGGTCGATCCCGCAACGGGCCTGCCCTTCGTCGATGTCGTCGTGGATGCCGCGGGCCAGAAGGGCACGGGCACGTGGACCTCGCAGACCGCCCTCGACTTGGGTGTCGCAGTTCCCGCGATCGTTGAGGCAACCTTCGCCCGTGCCGTGTCGTCCTCGTCGGCGCAAAGAGACGCGGTGCGCTCAGCGGATATCGATCCAGGGCTCTCCCCCATCGCCCTCGCCGATCTGGGCGCATTCGTTGATGCCGTCAAGCAGGCGCTCTACGGGTCGAAGATCGCCGCCTACGCGCAGGGCTTCCATGAGATCGCCGCCGCGAGCGACCTCAACGGCTGGGATATCGATTTGGGCGCGATGGCGCGGATTTGGCGCGGTGGATGCATTATCCGAGCCCGTTTCCTCGATGACATCACCCGGGCCTACGAGGCTGACCCGGAGTTGGGCTCGCTCCTGGCGGCGCCGGTGTTCTCTTCGGCACTGTCGGCCGCACTGCCCTCGTGGCGCGAGGTCGTCGCGACTGCGGCGCGCGCAGGCGTTCCCATCCCCGCGTTCGCGTCCTCTCTGGCCTATGTGGATCAGTTGCGCGCCGAGCGTCTACCCGCCGCCCTCATTCAGGGCCAGCGTGATTTCTTCGGGTCTCACACCTACCACCGCGTCGACGATCCCGACGGCGTCTACCACGTGTTGTGGGCGCAGGAGGGGCGTGCTGAGGAGAAGTGGGATTGAGAAGTCCGTCCTCAGTCCGCTCGGGGCTCCCATCGCCCGCCCACCGTAGAGCGGGGAGTGGCTCCTATGGGCTCCTGATCGACGATGATCGAGACGGTCAGACCGGACAGGGAATCGACGTCGGGGCTGGGCGAGGAGTTGAGGATGCCCTGGACGAAGGCAGTGTGTGTGTCGAATTGAGCTGACGCGTCGCCTCGGCGGCGATGGTGTCGTGGACGAGGGGAAGACTTCGCTGAGCCGTAGACCCCGGTCGACGGTGAATCTGTATTTGGGGATGTCAACGTCAGCGTTCTTGAGGTTGTTCTCGCGGGCTCCGCGGACGCTGATGCGGCTCAGTCTATTGGGCAGGTGGAAGATTCACGCACATCCGGGGCTGCGATGGATGAGGGACAGCACGTGGTTGTGGAGGAATCCCTCCCAGCATCCGGCTCCACGTCGTGCGGTCACATCGTCAACCCGAGTTGCTCGAATGCCTTGGCTAGGCCGTCGTCCGCAACGTCTGCTGTCACCATGTCAGCGACCGCTTTGACTTCGTCACTTGCATTCCCCATTGCGACTGCGTACGAACATGCTTCGAACATGGGCAAGTCAATAGGGGCATCTCCGAACGCGACGGTAACGGACCGGTCGGCTCCCAGATGGTCGAGCAGGATGTCGACCGACCGTGCTTTGTCGATCGCGGGCAGCCCTAAGTCACCGAAGAGAGCACTCGCTCCCCTTCCACCCCATGTACCCGCAGCGAGATCCGAGAAAGTCTTCGCCGATTCGAGATGATCGTCGAAGGAATTGAGGATGAAGCTGATCTTGTTGACATCGTCGCGTACCAAGTCGGCGCCGAAGATCATGTCCGGGAATACATCGCGCACGCGCAGGATGGAGGCTCCAACTTCTCCCTTGCCTGCGGCATAGGAACGTATGACTGGCTCTCCCACGGTTTCAAAAGACGGACTCTCATATAGACCGGAGTTGGCTTCGAGGTAAAATTCGCAGCCACGTTCATTGAGCCAGTCGACTACTGCCCGGCATTGTTCGCCGCTGAGTGTTTGATGAAAGACCACATGATCGTCGTGCTCGATATAGGAGCCGTTGCCTCCGATCATGCCGTCTATCCCGATGTCCCAGATCTCGGGATAGATCTCGGCACGGCTGCGCCCCGTGCTGAGGAAGACCTGATGACCTGCGTCACGTGCCGCACGGATCGCCGTGATCGCTGAGGAGGGCAGAACATTGTCATAATCCACCAGGGTGCCATCCACGTCAACGAAGATGATGCGCTCCATGATTCCCCCGCTCGGACAGACCCTTCCGTACTGTTGCATCCGCGAAGAACCCTTGCGTCGATCGCTGATGATCCTCTAGCATCGTAACTGGAGTCACTGACTTCAACAGGGTTGTTACTCTCCCTCTGAGTTGAGGCAAAACCTGGGTCGCGTACCGCGGCCCGGGCTTTTTTATGCCCGGAGTAGTTCGATCAAGGAGGATTCGAACATGGCCGTTGACTACGACGAACTCGCCGACGAAATCGTCGGCGGAGTGGGAGGAACGGACAACATCCGGTCCGTCACTCACTGTGCAACCCGTTTGCGCATGATTCTGCGTGATGAGGACAAGGTAGACGTCGATGCGGTGAATGCAGCTGACGGCGTCATCACGGTCGTGAAGGCCGGCGGACAGTTCCAGGTGGTCATCGGGGACAACGTGCCATTGGTATTCCGAACGGGTGAATCAGATAGTCGGAGGCGGCACCGCCGACGATACCGCAGATGAGGGCCCCAAAGGCAGTGTGCTCAATCGGTTCATCAAGCTGGTCAGCGGCATTCTGCAACCGATCTTGTGGCCGCTGTC
Organism: Actinomyces mediterranea; assembly: GCF_900155595.1. Classification (GTDB taxonomy): domain Bacteria; phylum Actinomycetota; class Actinomycetes; order Actinomycetales; family Actinomycetaceae; genus Pauljensenia; species Pauljensenia mediterranea. The sequence goes on along the minus strand of NZ_FTPB01000004.1, from coordinate 67,486 downwards.
GGGTGCAGGTCTGTTCAAGGCCTTTCTGACTCTGTTCGTCACACTCGGATGGTTGGATGATACGACCACCGGCTACGAAGTACTGAATGCAGCCTCCGATTCATTGATCTACTTCCTGCCGATGCTCCTCGCCTTCACCGCCGCCAACTACTTCAAGGCCAACCCATTCACTGCGGTGACGATCGGAGGCGCCCTCGTCTATCCCAGCATCGTCGACATGGCATCTGCCACGGAGTCGCTCACCTTCTTCGGGATACCTCTGGTGATGATGAACTACACGAGTTCTGTGATCCCGATCATCGTGGCGGTGTGGATGCAGTCTTACCTCGAAGGTTTCACCAAGCGTGTTTTGCCTGCGGCGATCCGGAATTTCACGGTTCCACTGATCTCAATGGTGGTCATGGTGCCTCTCGTCCTGCTGACCGTCGGCCCGCTGAGCACCATGCTGTCGAACGGGATTGCCGGGGGCGTTACCTGGATGTTCGAGGTGGCACCCTGGCTTGCCGGAGCGTTCCTTGGCGGACTGTGGCAGGTTCTCGTCCTATTCGGTCTTCACTGGGGCCTCGTGCCGATCATCATCCTTCAATTGGCCGACAACGGCTTCTCGATTATGACCGGCCCGCTGTTGTGCGCTGTGCTGGCTCAAGCAGCCGCCACCCTCGCTGTGGCGGTGCGCACGAAGGATCCCGATACCCGCCGCTTGGCCGGACCGGCAGCCTTGTCCGGCTTCCTCGCAGGAATCACCGAACCGGCGATCTACGGGGTGAACCTGCCGCGCAGACTGCCCTTGTACTTCGGCATTGTCGGAGGCGCCATTGGCGGTATCCTCGCCGGCGCGGCAGGCGGGGGCACGACGGCCTTCGTCTTCCCATCTGTGGTAGGCATTCCCGCATACCTCGGTTCAGCAAATGTGCCACTCCTCTTCATCGGCGTAGCACTCTCGATCGCAGTTTCCTTCACTCTCACGTTCTTCTTCGGCGTTAAGGACACCCCCGGCGTCATTGAGACGGCAGATGATGCCGACACTGCTGCTCCATCGCCCGTCGGCGTACAAACAGGCGCCGAAGTGATGGTTGGCGCACCCATGAGCGGCAGTCTCGTTCCCCTCTCAGATGTCGCTGACCCGGTGTTCGCATCGGGCAAGATGGGAGCCGGAGTGGGCATCGCACCTTCAGATGGCACAGTGATCGCGCCCATTTCGGGAAAGGTTGTCGTAGCCATGGGTTCTGGCCATGCTTATGGCATCCGAAGCGACGACGGGGTCGAAGTGCTGGTGCATGTCGGAATCGACACAGTGAATATGAAGGGTGAGGGTTTCAGCTCGCGGGTCGCCAAGGGTGATCGGGTTGAGAAGGGGCAGGTGCTGGCGGAGGTCGACCTCGCCACCATCGAGAAAGCGGGGTATTCGACCACCACCATTCTCCTCGTCACCAATACCGCTGCACAACAGGATGTCCAGCCGACAAGCGGCAATCACATCGCTGCCGGTGACGCCGCACTCGTCGTCACGCGCTGACCGAACAGGACATTGAGAGAAAGAAGAGACACATGACAACCGGATTCCCCGATGGATTCCTCTGGGGCGGCGCTGTTGCCGCGAACCAACTCGAAGGCGCTTACCTCAGCGACGGGAAGCTGCCATCCATCCAAGATGTCATGCCCAGAGGCTTGATGAATCCCCCCACCGACGAGCCCACGCCGGACAACCTGAAACTCAACGGCATCGATTTCTACAATCGTTACCCGAGCGATCTGGCTCTGTTCGAAGAGATGGGGTTCAACGTCTTCAGATTCTCGATCGCCTGGAGCCGTATTTTCCCCAATGGTGACGAGGACGCTCCCAATGAACAGGGCCTGGAGTACTACGACCGGCTGATCAATGAGACGATCGCACGAGGCATGACTCCCCTCGTGACCATCAGCCACTACGAGACCCCTCTGCATCTGGCGAAGACCTATGATGGATGGGTCAACCGCGACATGATTGGTTTCTACGAGCGCTACGCCCGCATCCTATTCGAGCGCTTCGGCGACAGGGTGAAGTACTGGCTGACCTTCAACGAAATCAACGCCGTACTGCACGCGCCGCTTCTTGCCGGAGGGATCTGGACTCCGAAGGAGGAACTGAGTTCACAAGACCTGTATCAGGCGATCCACCATGAGTTGGTGGCATCCGCTTCAGTGACGAAGATTGCTCATGACATCGATCCTGAGATCAAAGTCGGGTGCATGATCCTCGCGATGCCCGCCTACCCATTGACTCCGGCGCCAGCCGATGTCTGGGAGGCGTGGAAGCTGGAACACGACAATCTCGCGTTCGGCGACGTTCATTGTCGGGGCAGCTATCCCGGATACTACTTGCGCAAGCTGCGTGAGCAAGGCGTGCAACTCGACATTACCGATGAGGATCGCGAGATTATGACTCACACCGTTGATTTCGTATCGTTCAGCTACTACATGAGCGTGTGCGCGAGCGCAGATCCGAATGTCCAACCCGGCATGGGAAATATCATGGCGGGCGTACCGAATCCCCATCTGGATTCGTCTGAATGGGGTTGGCAGATCGATCCCCAAGGGCTGAGACTCGTTCTCAACCAATACTGGGAGCGGTGGCAGAAACCATTGTTCATCGTTGAGAATGGGCTCGGCGCCAAAGACGAGTTGGTCGAAGTCGATGGTGAATTGACGGTCGTTGACGACTATCGGATCGATTACTTGAAGGATCACCTGCGAGCAGTACGTGAAGCCATTGAGGATGGGGTCAACCTGCTCGGCTACACCTGGTGGGGTCCGATCGATGTGGTGAGTGCTTCCACTGCTCAGCTGTCGAAGCGGTATGGGTTTATCTACGTCGACCGCAACGACGACGGATCAGGAACCTTGGAGCGCTACCGGAAGAAATCGTTCAAGGCGTTCGCCGAGATCATTGCGTCGAATGGCGCAACACTCGGTTGAACACAGTCAGCAGACTCAACGCTATCTGAGTTCATCGGTAAGGAGGGGATCATGTGAAGATTCTGACCGTCTTCAACAACAATGTCGTCCCAGCCACCGATGAGCTCGGACGCGAGGTGGTTCTCACCGGCCGCGGAGTGGGCTTTAAGTTGCGCGGCGGAGACGAGGTGAATGAGGCTCTGGTGGTTCGCAGATTCGTGCCGACTGACAACGCCGATGCGGTCGGCGCGCTGCTTGCCGATATCCCTCCTGAGCGGTTGACAATGGTCATCGAGCTTTTCAGCGATGCAGTGCGAGAGCTGGGGTCCGACGTTCCACCTTTGGCGATCATCGCTGCCGCAGACCATATCCATCAAGCCATTGAAAGAATCATTCAAGGTCACGAGATGGAGTATCCGCTTCGCTCTGAAGTAGCGCATCTGCACCCCGAAGAGTTGCGTGTGGCGGAGGAACTGGTAACCAGGATCAGCTCAGCCAGCGGCATTGAGATCCCCTCCGGTGAAGCCACGGCCCTCGCCATGCATCTGTTCCATGCAACCACCGGAAGCTCGTCGATGGCCGAGACCTATCGGCAGTCGCGTCTCATCAGGCAAATCTTTGAATTGCTGAGTGAGGCGTACGGCGATGCCTTCGATGCTGATTCGGTGGACGCCGCACGCTTCGCCGCACATCTGCGCTATTTCTTCACGCGCGCTAAGGACGGTCGACAGTTCTCCCAAGAAATGGGGAAGATCGGGTCGACTCTACGTGACCAGTATCCGACTGCCTACCAACTCGCGGAACGCATCCGAGCATTGTTAGAGTTGCGCTTGAATCATCCTATTTCCGAGGATGAAGTCATTTACCTCACCATTCACGTGGCACGACTGGAAGAAGGAATGAAGCGGGATCGTTGACCTGACGATCAGCACTGAAGTGTTCTGGGTTTTGTTCTGGGGTTAGGGCGCAACGGGTGCTGCGTTGTGTTGGTGATTGTAGGCGGCTTCGACTTCTGCGGAGGTGCGGTAGCCTAGGGCTTGGTGAAGACGCGTGGTGTTCCACTAGTGAACCCAGCCCATTGGGGCGATCTCGACGGCCTCGTGCGACGCCGGTTCGCGGCCGACGCTGCCAACCAAATTGTGGCTCGCAGACATCTCCGAGCACTCCACCGGCGAAGGCAAGATCTACCTATGTGCCATCAACGACGTGTACTCCGGGTGGATCGTCGGCTCCTCGATCGACTCGCATATAAAAGCCCGTCTGGCGGTTCACGCTCTAGACAATGCTGTTACTCGACACCGCATTGAAAGGGCAAACGGTTGACGGCTGCGTGCTGCATTCGGACAGGGGTAACCAGTTTCGATCAAGGAAACTACAGCACGCGACCACCCGTCACCACACGGTTGGAGCCATCGGCAGAGTCGGCGCTGGCGGTGACAACACGGCAATGGAATCCTTCTTCAACCTCCTGCAGAAGAATGTCCTGGACCGCCGCCAGTGGACCAGCCGCGAAGACCTACGTATCGCGATCACCACCTGGATCAAACGCACCCACCACCGACACCGCAAGCACAACCACCTCACACACTTAACCCCACCGAACACGAAAAGATCACAACCACAACAACCCACCAAACTACATACCCACTATCACCCAAATCTGCAGCAGACCCAAAGGACGCGTTGCGACATGCTATGATAACGCCGTGGCTGAATCGTTTTTCGCAACCCTTAAAGTTGAATTCTATTATCAACAACAGCATGCCGGAGGGATTGATACGAAACACGAGATTGGCGAATGGATTCGCTTCTACAATGAGACCCGATTCCACTCCGCGCTCGGCTACCTCCCCCCAGCCAAGGCCTGGGCCAACCGAACCAACACGAACTGGGCCTTCGCGACCTGACAACAACAAGGAACACCACAAACACTGTCCAGAAACTTGACAGCACATCCCCCACCCCACGCTCAAGTCCGAAGAGCCCCCAAAACCCACCCAAGAGGTCCAAGTCAGGTCAGGAGTCGGGTGCGAGGCATCGGATTCGGCTTCCGCTACCGCACCCGCCTGTACTACTCGCACCACATCAGTGCCAGAGAATATCGAGCCACCATGAGACTTGCTTGGCGGTAAGTTTAATCGTTCAGGTGGGAGCCAAAACGACTCTCAAGTTTCCGGAACGATCGTTGGAGGTTCCAGCTCTCCACCTCACCGGATAGACATCGGATCTTGCGCCACTGGCGCTTGGCTCTGTCATCATCTGGGGGGAGCAGCCAAAGAATAGCGATTCGCGCCTTTATCTCATTTAGCGTATTCCCGTTCTGGTGGGCGATGATGACTGATTCCTGTAGGCCTTGAATGGCGTCTGTAGCATGAGCCTTTACAATAGAATAGTCCCGCTGAAAAATGCTCTGAGCGCTGACGTCGCCCGCCAGTCTGGCGATCTCGTTTCCAGAGTTCTTGTGGATAGCGTCTCCCGTCAGTCTAAACAAGTATTTAGAGGCACCGACCAGCGAACTGAAGTTACCGTCGCGATACGCTCGGGAGTAGATGGTATTGAGGTACCTGATAAGTCGAGCCTTCAGGAGATGCTTCAAAGCGGGGGACTGCGAGCACAGGCCCACGTATAATGCCGCCTCGCGGATCCTTGCTTCGTCTAGAGTTCTCCTCGTTGCAGGGCGGATTCTCCGACTGAACAATGTTAAAATGAGGGACCCGCGGAGAATGTCTGTCCGAAATCGCGTCATCACGAGCAGCAGTATCGTCAAGTCGAGGAAGTCTCGTGACGTACCCAGTCCCGTGGGGATCTCCATCTGGAACGATGAAGTGATCTGAATGCGGGCGTTTGTGGCTGCGTCTATTCTCGCCGCTGAAAGGAGCGGTAGTTTGCGACTAACGCGAAGTAGGGTTCGCGCTCGTCTGCGGTACGTGGAAAATTTGGCCTTCTCTCGTGCCATATTCATTGCCGTCTCATGGAGTTTAAGAGATGCCTCAGGATCAAGACTGAGGTCATCGCATTGTGCGAGCAATTCGTTCGATAAGTGCCAGGCGTCATTGCATCTACCCTGGCTTTCCAGCAGTCGTAACCAGAATAGGTCCTCACAAACGGGAAGTTGAGGCACACTCTTGCTGAGCGCTTCGAGTACAGTCTTGATGTTTCCTGTGCTATCCCCTAGATGAGGCTCAGGGGAATCTGGAAACACTTCCCCCCATAGATCGGGGAAGACTTCGCTAGGATATTTGTCGATTAGTTTTGCATTGCAAGATTTGGCGTTGGCAAAAGTTTTTTCTGCTACTGGCCCACCGTTACCGAATCGGTCAAACCAGTATGGTTGTAGGTTTGGGGCGCTTGGGATGGCAGAACGAATCTGTGGGAAGTAGTCAACGTCCCTTCCACTGTAGCCCACAAAGCAGATGGCAGAAGACTTCATGTGTTGAGCGATGTACGAACACCACTTGGGATTGAAGGAAGTGATGTCTGCCATGGTTGTATGAAGACTGCTAGTACTGAATAGTCCTGTGATAGGGTCACTAATACTTCCGTGCACTTTACAGATGAGCACGGTGCCCGACTCAACAGTAGAGGGAGGGTCATCTTTGGGTAGCAATACGCGATAGGGGAGGTTAAAAGCATCGCAGGCTTGCTCGAACATCGTATCAAAGTTGGTTGTGAAAATCGGTTGGCCCGCGCGGCTGGAGTACTTGACGATCGTGAGGTGGACCAGGTTAGGTCTGCAGGTTACGCCTGTTGGCCAATGAGCTGGATGGAGAGACTTCCAGAATCCGAGGCATGAGTGGTCTCCGTCAAAGACATCTAAGAGGGTTCCATAGAATGCCTCAGGTTGGACGTCACGAATCAGCCACTCTCGATTGTCTGCGTTGGTCGATCGTGTGGGTAGGAAGTGTCTAATGCTAGCGTCAAGAATATCTTCGACTGAAGGCAGGCGCGAGGGCAGGCTGATTCCACTGCCCGCGAAATAGAAGATTTTGCCGGCTGTAAGGTCTTGCTGAAAGGAATGGAGGTTGTTTTTCATAACGGCTCCTTTTGAGTGTGAGATGGTGATCTAGCAAGAATAAGCCATTCTCACCGAGGGTGAGGGGCCTAGGGTGTGTTTGATAAATGTTTGAGCCATGCAACCATCGCTGCGCACATCACCCCAGCTCGGAAGACAATAGCGAGTTTGTCGTAGCGGGTGGCGATACCTCGCCACTGCTTGAAGTCGCAGAAAGTGGAGTCCCGCATAGTGGTGTAATCGCTCGGTGGCAGGCCCGGTTGTGAATGTCGGGGCGGTCACCGTGTGGTTCTTCGAGGAATCTTCTACAACCCTCTCGAAAGGAGTTCTCACGATGACCACTGCTCATATTGTCGACCCTGCTGGCCTGCTGGGTGAAGTCCTGGCCCAGGCGTTCCCGGACATGATGCGCCATCTGTTGCAGACGGTGATCAATGAGTTGCTGAGCGCGGATGCTGACGCGCTCGTCGGCGCCGAGTACGGCAAGCCCACCCCGGGACGGGTGTCGCAGCGTAATGGATACCGCCACCGGCCTTTGGACACCCGGGTCGGTACCCTCGGACGTTGCTGTCCCCAAACTGCGTAGGGGCACGTATTTCTCCGAGTTGAGTCGCCCTGGGGATGGTGGAGGGTCTGATTTCCCGGAAGGATGGAGTCATTCCTGCTCCTAGGAAGTATCCCGATGAACTGCGTGAGCGTGTTGTGAGGCTCGTGCGCGACTTGCTGGCTGACGCGCCTGGTCTGTCGATGACTAAGGCCGGGTATCAGATCGCTGCGAGCTCGTCATTACGCCTGCAAGACGCGCAAACCTTCAGCCAGGGTAGTGTCCGATGCTATGTGGGTTGAGCGTATCGCCAGGGTGCATGCTCTCAACCGCTTGGTCTACGGGGTTCGAAAGACATGGGAAGGCTCCTGCGGGCTCATCGTGGTGAGCATGTGGCCCGCTGCACCGTCGAGCGCCGGATGAAGGCGCTGGGCCTGCACGGAGTGTCGAACAAACGCAACCCGACCACCACGAAACGGCCGTCGCGGCCCTGCGGTTTCCCCGTGACAAGCTGAATCGTGACTTCACTGCCGAGGCGCCAAACCGCCGGTGGGTGGCTGACATTACCTACGTGTCGACATGGTCCGGGTTCGTCTACCTCGCCTTCGCCACTGACCTGTACACCCGCCGGATCGTGGGCTGGCGGGCGTCGAACAGTCTGCGCACCGATCTCGCTCTCGACGCTCTAGAACAAGCGATCTGGTCGTGGCAACGCCAAGGCCTCGACGCTCTGGTCCATCACAGTGACCATAGCGTCCAGTACTGCTCGATTGCCTCTACCGACAGACTTGCTGAAGCTGAGATCGAGGCCTCGGTCGCAACGGTCGACGACTCATACGACAACGCCGACGCGGAGGCGGTCAACCGGCTCTACAAGAAGCAACTCATTTGGTACGAAGGCCCTTGGAGCGGGCTCGAAGCCGTCGAACTGGCCACCCCTGTCACGCGTCCACTGATACAACACCCAATGTCCCCATGACCACTATGGCAACACTCCTCCCACCAAACACGAAGCCAACTACTACACAGAACAACAACCCATGCCAGCAACCACCGACACGACTTAACCCACCCCCCACAAAACCCGGAGCGACTCAGCGCGCAGATCGACGGGGGACTGAGAGCAGGGACGACAAGCGCGGACGCTCAGCGGATCAAGGAACTCGAAAAGGAGAACCGCGAGCTTCGTAGGGCAAACGAGATCCTGCGCAAAGCGAGCGCGTATTTTGCCCAGGCGGAGCCAGGCCGCCGATAACTGATATCGATGGGTTCATCGATGAGAACCGAGCAGAGTACGGGGCCTAGCCGATCTGTGAACAGCTGACCGCAGCTGGCGTACAGGTCGCCCCGTCGGCTTATTGGGCGCGCAAGACCCAACCGACGTCGGCCCGTACCAGGCGTGATGAGGTCTTGAAAGGAACAGATCGTGCGGATTCATGCCGACAACTACGAGGCCTTCGAGGCCCGGAAGATGCGCGTTGTGCTCAACCGACCCGAGATCGCCCAGCGTCATGGGGTCGGGCATGTCGCCCGATGCACCGTCGAACACCTTATGAGAGCCATGGGGATCAGCGGTATCCGCCGGGCGAAGAGCCCGAAGACCACCCGGTCCGCGCCCAAGGAATTGTGCCCGATGGACCTGGTCAACAGACATTTCGCGGCATTGGCTCCGAACGTGCTGTGGGTGGCGGACATTACCTACGTGAAGACGTACACCGGGTGAGTGATTCGTCGCGTTCGCCCGCCAACGTGATTCTCACGTCGGATCGTGGGTTGGCAAACCTCCACAAGCGTGTACACCGACCTCGCCCTCGACGCATTGAAAATGGCGATCTGGCAACACAAAACGCGACAGGGGCCGACCTCGCTGGCCTCGTCCATCATTCGGATCAGGGGGTGCAGTACCGGGCGATCCGTTACGGGCAAGCCCCTTGCCGACTGCAAGGCCGTCGCCTCGGTCGGATCCAAGGGAGACTCCTACGACAATGCGCTCGCCGAAGCGCTCAACTCCTTGTACAAGGACCGAACTGGTCCGCAACAAGGGCACCCTGGACGTCCATCGATGACGTCGAGATCGCGACGGCCGAATGGGTTCACTGGTCGGGCGCCATCCGGCCGCACACTGCGATCGGGATGGACACCCCCATCGAGCACGAGAACACCTACACCCCGCCACCGGCCAAACCAACCACCCCCAGCGCCCGCCAACCGTCAGCCACCGCAACCAGATAAAACACCCTCTACCAAACCCGGGGCTTGACAACCAAGGCCGTCCCTTGGTTGACAGTTCACACCTGACCCATCTGGGGTGGCTGACGGGACTCGAACCCGCGACGTCCTGGACCACAACCAGGTGCTCTACCAACTGAACTACAGCCACCATCGTTGCACTGCGCAACGGGTAGAACTCTATCAGCGCCACGCCGATGGACACAAACGAGCGAGGGTGTCCGCTCGTGGCGTTGACCACGTCCAACCGCCGAGCGGCTCACCGCCCCGCCAGGCGCCTCCACCCGCTCCAGCGTGTGGCTCAACCATAGGCGACTACGCCCACCCCAGTTCGTGCAGACGCTCATCGTCAATGCCGAAATGGTGAGCGACCTCGTGAATGACGGTCACCCGCACCTCGTCCGCAACTTCTTCGGCGTCCTCGCACATTGCGAGCGTCGGATTGCGGAAGATGAGGATCCGATCGGGCAGCACTCCCGCATAGTCGTCGCGCTCAGTCAGGGCGATGCCGTCGTAGAGCCCCAGCAGGTCCGCCTCCATATCCTCGGGCGGATCGTCCTCGACGAAGATCGCCACATTGTCGATGAGGTTCCAGAACGACTCGGGGATCTCATCGAGAGCGTCCTCAACGAGGTCCTCAAAATCCTCCCGGCCCATCTGCACGGCCATGGTTCCCACTCCCCCGCTTCAGCGTTCTGCGCCGCTCACCAGTGGGCGCGCACGGCAATCGCGTCGGCGAAGTTGCCGAGCGCTTCGGGCGTTGCGCCCAAGTAGAGGTCCGCATCCACGAGGGAGACCTCCATGACGAGGAAGGAGCCCGCACCATCGGGCACCACGTCGACACGGTTGAAGAGGAACTGCTCATCGCGGCCGATGCGTTCGCGCACGTAGGCGTGCAGCACGGTCCGGATCTGCTCTCCCCACCGCCACACGAGGGAGTCCGCAGGTTGAGCCGTCACAACGGCCTCGTGCATTGTCGGGTCGGTCACCGACGCGGGGTGCAGTTGCGCCCTCTTCTCCACGGCATGCGACACCAGGCCGTTGAAGAACACCAGGGAGATTTCGCCGTGCGTGTCAACCTGTTCGACGTAGCGCTGCACCATGACTGCGCGCCCCTGGCCCATGAGGCTCTGCACCTGCCGCATGGCGGCTTGGCGCTGCGGCGTCGAGTTCGTCGTATAGCGGCCGATATCGCGCACGCCCGACGACACGGCGGGTTTGACGATGAACTCGCCCGACGCGGGGAATCTCGTGTGGATCTGATGTTTCGAGAGCTCCTGCTCTGGTTCGAGCCACGTCGTCGGAATAGTGGGCAGTCCGCGTTTGGCGAGTGACCTCAGATACGTCTTGTGGGTGTTCCACTCGAGGATGTCCGGGTGGTTGAGGATGCGCGGCACCTTCTTCGTCCACTCGAGGAACACATCGCGCTGCAGCGGATAGTCCGACACGGAACGCACGACGACCATCCCGGCGTCGACCCAATCGACATCCGGGTCGTTCCAGAACCTGATCTGTGGATCGCAGCCGCGTTCGGCGAGCGCATCAACAAGCCCCTCTTCGCCGTGGTACAGATTCGGCATATCGCGGGATGTCACGAGTGTGACTTTAGGCTTAGTCGTCATAGTGACACGATAGCCGCCGAATCCGGGGCTCGGCGGGTCGCAGCCGGTGCTCGGACTGTGAAGGTCAGCGCAATCCGGGCTGGCGGTCGAGTGCTTCGGACAACAATGCGTCGATAAGGCTCGGATAGTCGAGGCCGCCGACCGCCCACATCTGCGGGTACATCGAGATCGGCGTGAAGCCGGGCATCGTATTGACCTCGTTGATGATGACGGACCCGGAGGCGGGGTCGTGGAAGAAGTCGACACGCGCCAACCCTTCACATTCGAGAGCCTCGAAGGCCTTCGCAGCGGTGTCACGGATCCTCTGCTCGAAAGCCGGTTCGACATCTGCCGGACACACAAGGCCGATCGCCTCCGTGTCAACGTACTTGAGTTCGTAGTCGTAGAACTCGCCCTCGGGGACTTCGATCTCGCCGAGAGGGGCGGTGCGGGGGCGCCCGTGAGCGGAGCCGAGGAGGCCGCATTCGATTTCCCGGCCCGCGATCGCCGCCTCGACGATGACACGCGGGTCGTAGTTCTGCGCCTCCTTGATGGCCGTCGCCAATTCTGCTTCGCTATCCACCTTGGAGATGCCGATCGACGAGCCCGCCCGGCACGGCTTGACGAAGACCGGGTAGCCCAGGGCGTTGATCCGCTCAACGACGGCGCGCGAGTCTTCTTCCCAGTCGAGCGAGGTGACGAGCTCCCAGGAGCCGACATCGATTCCGGCCGCTGCGAGGACCGTCTTCGTCAGGTGCTTGTCCATGCTGATCGCACTCGATGTGACGCCGCATCCGACGTAGCGCACATTCGCCATCTCAAACAGTCCCTGAATCGTGCCGTCTTCGCCGTAGGGGCCGTGCAGGAGCGGCAAGACGACGTCGACGCGCCCCAGATCCTCGACCTTCGCGATGCGTGACCCGGGGACGTCGGGATCGCCCTCGTAGGTGACGTCGAGGAGGGAGCCCGAGCCGGGTGCGAGGACGACACGCGAGTCGCCCGCGCTGATCGACTGGCCCTGCCCGTCGCGGAACTCGAGGGCGGAGGGGTCATCGGCGACGCGCACCCACTCCCCTTCTCGGGTGATGCCGACAAGAAGGACATCCCACTTCATGCGGTCGATGGCCGTGAGGATACCTGCTGCGGTTGCGCACGACACCTCGTGTTCGCCGGAGCGTCCGCCGAAAACGATGAGGACCCGGGCTCGCGAAGAATCAATCATGGGGACCAGCGTATCGCTGCCACTGGCGCCTTCGCACAAGCCCATGCCGCTGCGGGCCCGGGTGGGTGGATTCATCACACGAGGGTGATCTTCCAACCATCCATCTTCTGGGGCCGCGACAACAGCATCTCGCCCATTTCTTGAATACTTGCGCCATCGCGCACGACGTTGACGACCGCCTCGGTGATCGGCATGTCGATGCCGCGAGTCTTCGCGAGCTCGAGGATCGGCTGGGCGGAGCGGACCCCCTCGACGACGCCGGGAGACAGGGAGAGCGCCTCGTCCAGACTCATTCCCCGGCCCATGCGGTGCCCCAGGGAGAAGTTGCGCGACAAGTGGGATGAACAAGTCGCAATGAGATCGCCGATGCCTGCAAGGCCGGAGAAGGTCTGGGGGGCTGCGCCCATCGCTGTGCCGAATCGAGTGATCTCCGCCAAACCCCTGGTGATGAGGGTCGCCCGAGTGTTAAGGCCGAGCCCCATGCCCTCCGCCGCGCCTATCGCCACCGCGATGACGTTCTTCGTCGCTCCTGCGATCTCACAGCCGATGACGTCGGTCGACACGTAGGGGCGAAAGTACGGGGTGTGGCATGCCTTCGCGATCTCAATCGCGCGATCGAGGCTCGTGCAGGCCACCACCGTCGCCGTCGGATGGTGCTCGGCGATTTCGCGCGACAGATTCGGCCCCGAGATGACGGCCACTTGCCCGGGGTCGACTCCGGCAGCGTCGCAGATGATTTGGTCGACGCGCATATGCGTTGACAGCTCCAAGCCCTTGGCCAGGGAGATGATGCCGACTCCGGGGCCGATCCGGTCGCGAATCGATTCGAGGGTCGGGCGCACCGCGGCGACGGGGACTGCGAGGACGACGAGGTCGGCACCGTCGATCGCCGCATTGCAGTCAGTCGTCGCGCTGATGAGGTCGGAGAGTTCAATGCCCGGCAGGTAGGTCGTGTTCTCCCCGGAGTTGATGAAGTCGACGGTCTGGGCGTTCCTGCCCCACATGGTGACGCTCATGCCCGCGTCGGCGAGCACCTGAGCGAATGTCGTTCCCCATGCGCCGGTTCCGAGCACCGCCGCCCTGTGCAGTTCACGTTGAGTCGTCATATGTGAGAGCCTACTCATATCTGACTGTTCCGACGGGACTTAGGAGCCACCATGACCGTGTCAACGCGTTTGTCCATCCCCCTGCTCGCCTGTTCAGTCGGCCTCGCGCTGGGCGCCTGCTCGACTCCCCCCCAACCGTCCCCCCAATCCGCCCAATCGACTGCGACGCCCACCGACGCGGGCCAGTTCGCGAGCGCACAGTCGAGCGCCTCACCGAGCGAGAGCGCGACGAGGCCGATCAATGGCGATGCCTGGGTGCGCAGCCTCAATGACCTCGCCCCCCAGACGACCGACGATCCGATGGTCTTCACGGATCTGCGAGTCGGCGAACACGCCAACTTCTACCGCGTCACCGTCGAATTCACGGGGACGGGGAGCCCCGGCTACTTCGTCAGTTGGTCGGATGAGCCGCGTGAGCAGGGACGCGGGGAGCCCCTCGAGGTCAGTGGCGAGGTCTTCCTCGACATCGTGTTATCCGGCACCACCATGCCGGTCGATGAAGCCCTGCAGCCCCGGTACTACGACGGCCCGAAGACGCTGGCGATCGGGCCGATCGAAGTCATTGAGGATGGCACTTTCGAGGACACGACGCACATCGCCATCGGCATGGACGCTCAGCGGGACTTCCAGATCGGTTTCCTCGCAGATCCGGTGCGGGCCGTCATCGACATTAAGAGGTAGGGGGCACCTGACGGGCGCTCAGCCTCGAGGCTCCTGGGCGTTACGCTTTTGTGTCCTTCGCTTCGCCTGAGAGGCGGGCGGCCTCTTCGGCGGCCGCCCTGCCCTCGTGTTCCCACCACGGCCCCTCGGGGGTCAGGGGATCCCAGATCCGGGTCGGAGCGCTCTGTCCACGCAACTCACCCACTCCATCGCTGATCACCCGGTGCATCCTATTCGTGGCTTCATTGACCGCATCATGGTTGGCCGACCCGGCCTCGCTCATGAGGTCGGACAGGTCGAGGGCGGGCAGGAATGAAAAAGTCATCGTGCGACCCGGTCTCATGTCAATGCCGGAGCCGTAGCGGCTCTTGATCGTGTGGGCCCCCCACTGTGCGACTGGGATGACAGGGACGCCGGAGTCCAAGGCGAGGCGCGCAGCGCCCGTCTTGAAGGCCATCGGCCAGTAATCGGGTTCTCGTGTCAGCGTCCCCTCGGGGTAGATGCACACGACCTCCCCGCCCTTGAGCGCCTCGACTGCAGGAATGAGGGATTGGGCGGGAGACACCTCGCGGTCGACGGGGATGAGCCCCATGCCCGAAATGATTGTGCCGAAGACGGGGACTGCGAACATCGACTTCTTCGCGAGGAAGCGGACGGGAACGTCGCGCTTCATGAAATACCAGCACAGACTCAGTGGGTCGACTTCAGAGATGTGGTTGACGACCAGCAGGTAGGGCCCCGATTCGGGGATGTTCTCCGTCCCGAGCGCTTCGATTCTGACCCATGGGGTCATAATGGGGCGCAGGACGGCGCGGGCGAAACGGTAGAAGCCTGTGACGCTGGAGCTCATAGTGGTGAGTGTAGCGGGGTGCGCTTTAGAGGAGGACGTTGGCGATCTGCGGGGCGGCGGTCGCCGTGAAGGGCACACTCGCAACGCGGTCGCCGTCGGCCATTGCGACCAGGCCCTTCGGTTCCCTGACTTCCACCGTCGTCACTTGTTCCACTTCGATCGCCGGGTGGACGGCGGATCGTCCGGCGACGATCCTAGCCAGGATCGGTATGACTGTGCTCAGGGGGAGAGGTGCGACGTGGCACAATTCGATGCGCCCGTCGTGCAGATTCGATGAGGGCACCAGCCGTATTCCGCCTCCGAAACATCCCGAGTTGGAGATCGACGTTACCCAACCGGCCAGGTCGCGCTCCTGGCCGTCGACAACGGCCTCAACCCTGTCCGGCCGGTAGGTGGCGAGCGCAGCGAATGCGCCGTAGCCGTACGCGAGGGGACCGTGGTTGAGCCAGGACTCATTGGCGAGGATATTCGCCGTCGCATCCAACCCCAGCGAGATGATGCCAAGGACGAGGCGGCGCCCCGCAGCGGACTCCACCCAGATGCCGTCCATCATGCGCGAACGCCCTATGAGCGCGTCCTCATCGTCCTCGTCGTAAAAACCGAGGGGCGCGAGGGCGCGTGCGCGCCGCAGCGGGTCCGCGCCGATTCCCAGAGCTCTGCACAAGTCGTTGCCCCGTCCTCCGGGCAGGGGCGCGAAGAGGGCGGAAGACTCATGGCATCCGCGTGCAACGGCGGCGATGTAGCCGTCTCCTCCGAGGGCGGCGACGACGTCCTCGCCCGATGAGGCGGCCAACGTCGTCGGATCATCGCTGGACGTGGTGACGCTGACGCGCACGGACCAGCCCCCTGCTCGCAGGATCCGCACAACAGTCGGGCCGATGGAGACTGATCGTCCGCCCGCCGACATTGAGGAGACGAGGAGGTGGAGGGTGCGCGCGCCGCGGCGCGTGGCGGACATCATCGACAGGTGACTCCCACTCGCTCACGCGTATTCGACGCGGGCGTCGAGCTGGTGGAGTTTACTCGTGAAGTGTTCGTAACCCCTCGCGATGACGTCGATGCCCGCGACCGTGGAAGTGCCCTTCGCGGCGAGGGCCGCAATGAGGTGCGAGAAGCCGCCGCGCAGGTCGGGAACCACGATATCTGCCGCGTGCAGCGGCGTGGGGCCGGAGATGACCGCCGAGTGGAAGAAGTTGCGCTGGCCGAAGCGGCAGGGCGTGCCGCCGAGGCACTCGCGGTAGACCTGGATATTCGCGCCCATCTTGCGCAGGGCGCTGGTGAAGCCGAATCGATTCTCGTAGACCGTTTCGTGGACGATGGACAGTCCCTGCGCCTGGGTGAGGGCGACGACGAGCGGCTGCTGCCAGTCCGTCATGAAACCAGGGTGGACCGCCGTCTCCAGGGCGATGGAGTGGAGTTCGCCGCCCGGGTGGTAGAAACGGATGCCCTCGGAATCGATGGTGAAGGCGCCGCCTACCTTACGGAAGGTGTTGAGGAAGGTCGTCATATCCGGCTGGTGTGCGCCCAAGACGTACACGTCGCCGTGAGTGGCGAGCGCCGCAGCTGCCCAGGAGGCGGCCTCAATGCGGTCGGGAAGGGCCGTGTGGCGGAACCCGGTGAGTCGACAGACGCCCTCGATGCGGATCGTGCGATCCGTGTCGACGGAGATGATGGCGCCCATCTTCTGCAGTACGTTGATCAGATCCATGATCTCCGGTTCGACAGCCGCCCCCTTGAGGGTCGTGATTCCCTCGGCGCGCACCGCGGTGAGCAGTGTCTGCTCTGTGGCGCCCACCGAGGGGAAGGGCAGCTCAATGACGGCTCCGTGCAGCCCCTCCGCGGGCCGTTTGATATGGACCCCGTCGGTGCGCTTGTCGACGACGGCGCCGAAATTGCGCAGGGTGTCGAGGTGGAAGTCGATAGGGCGTCCGCCGATATTGCAGCCGCCGAGTTCGGGGATGAAGGCCTCGCCGAGCTGGTGGAGGAGAGGGCCGCAGAAGAGGATCGGAATGCGCGAGGCTCCTCCGAGGGAGTCGATATCGGATCGGGAGGCGACGGTGACATTCGTCGGGTCGAGGGACATTACGCCGCTCTTCTGATCGAAGTCCACGGTGACGCCGTGAAGGCCGAGTAGATCGGAGACGACGTCAACGTCGCGGATGAGGGGGACATTCGATAATTGCGACGGCGAATCCCCCAGGAGGGAGGCGACCATCGCCTTGGGCACGAAGTTCTTTGCGCCGCGAACGGTAATGGTTCCCTCGAGCGGATGGCCGCCTTCTACTCGCAGCACTGAGGACATTTCGTTGAACTCCTGGGTGGGGATTCTAGGAATGCCACCACTCTATTCCAGGACACGACTGCGCCGCGCCCACAGGGGAGTCGAATCCCCCACAGGGCGCGTCGCCGTATTCACATGCGTGCAAGCGGGCACGCCAAAGCTTCAGCGCACAGTCGGCATGCCGATATTGATGGGCCTGGCGGAGACGACCTCTTCCTTAGGCAGGAACTTCGCGGGAAGGGTCTTCGGCTTGAAGTCGGGGCGGCGCGCCTCGTAGTCGCTGATCGCCTCCTCGTCGCGCAGGGTCAGCGCGATGTCGTCGAGGCCCTCCATGAGACACCAACGCACGTAGTCGTCAATCTCGAAGCTTGTGGTGATGGGACCGGCCGTGACGGTCTTCGTCTCGAGGGACACCGTCACCTCGGTGCCGGGCTCAGTCTCGAGGACCTTCCACAGCGACTCGCAGTCCTCCTGCGTGATGACGCCCGCAACGAGGCCCTGCTTACCGGCGTTGCCGCGGAAAATGTCAGCGAACTTCGGGGCGAGGACGACGCGGAAGCCGTAGTCCTTGAGCGCCCACACGGCGTGCTCGCGCGACGAGCCTGTGCCGAAGTCGGGTCCGGCGATGAGGACGGAGGCGGACTTGTAGGCGTCCTGGTTGAGGATGAAGGACGGGTCGGAACGCCACGCAGCGAAGAGGGCGTCGTCGAATCCCGTGCGAGTGATCCTTTTGAGGTAGACGGCCGGGATGATCTGGTCGGTGTCGACGTTCGAGCGACGAAGCGGGACGCCGACACCGGTGTGGGTCGTGAACTTATCCATGTCAGTCTCCTTTTTCGTTGCTGCTCACAGGTCGGCGGGGCTGGACAGGGTACCGCGCACGGCTGTAGCCGCTGCCACCAGCGGCGACACGAGGTGGGTGCGTCCGCCCTTGCCCTGACGCCCCTCGAAGTTGCGGTTCGAGGTCGAGGCCGAACGCTCACCCGGGGACAGAGTGTCGGGGTTCATGCCCAGGCACATCGAGCAGCCGGCGTTGCGCCACTCGGCTCCGAAATCCGTGAAGACCCTGTCGAGACCCTCGGCCTCGGCCTGGAGGCGGACGCGCGCCGAACCCGGTACGACGAGCATGCGCACGCCCTCGGCCTTGGTGCGACCCTTGAGGATTTCGGCGGCAGCGCGCAGATCCTCGATGCGCCCGTTGGTGCACGAGCCGAGGAAGACGGTGTCCACTCCGATGGCGCGCATCGGCGTACCCGCTTCCAGCCCCATGTATTCGAGGGCGCGCTCGGCGGCAGCGCGCTTCGTCTCGTCGCCGATCTCCTGGGGGTTGGGGACGGATGCCGACAGGGGGACTCCCTGGCCGGGGTTGGTGCCCCAGGTGACGAAGGGCTCAATGTCGGCGGCGTCGAAGACGACCTCCGCATCGAAGACGGCGTCCTCATCGGAGGGCAGGGTCTTCCAGTATTCGACGGCCCTGTCCCATTCTTCGCCCTCGGGGGCGTGGGGGCGGCCCTTGATGTAGTCGAATGTCGTCTGGTCAGGGGCGACCATTCCGGCGCGTGCGCCCGCTTCGATGGACATGTTGCAGATCGTCATCCGCCCTTCCATCGACAGCTCGCGAATCGCCTGTCCACGGTATTCGAGGACGTAACCCTGGCCTCCGCCGGTGCCAATCTTCGCAATGACGGCGAGAATGATGTCCTTGGCGGTCGAGCCTTCGGGCAGGGAGCCGTTGACGGTGATCGCCATGGTCTTGAAGGGCGCGAGGGGCAGCGTCTGAGTTGCGAGGACGTGCTCGACCTGGCTGGTGCCGATCCCGAAAGCGAGAGCGCCGAATGCCCCGTGGGTGGACGTGTGCGAGTCTCCGCACACAATGGTCAGGCCGGGCTGGGTGAGGCCGAGCTGGGGGCCGACAACGTGGACGATACCCTGATCGGCGTCGCCGAGCGAGTGCAGGCGAATACCGAATTCCTTCGCATTGGAGCGCAGCGTGTTGATCTGGGTGCGGCTCGTCTCATCGGCGATCGGCAGATCGATGTCGAGAGTCGGAGTGTTGTGATCCTCGGTGGCAATCGTCTGATCAGGGCGGCGGACGGTGCGCCCGGCGAGGCGCAGACCCTCGAAGGCCTGCGGGCTGGTCACCTCGTGGACGAGATGAAGGTCGATGTAGAGGAGATCGGGGGCCCCGCCCTCGCCCCTCTTGACGATGTGGTCGTTCCAGACCTTCTCGGCCATGGTGCCGGTCATGGTTCCTCCTTGCCGCTACACAGTGTTTTCTGACGTACGTGTCACCGTTCGCCCTCATCGTCTTCCCGTTTCATGATGCGAAGACTTGCCATCTCAATGGATGAGATGGCAGACTGTGTATTCATGGAGGACTCTTCATCAAGCGGAGTCGGCGTCCTGGACAAGGCGGCACTCGTTCTGGGTGCACTCGAATCGGGTCCCGCCACCTTGGCCCAGCTCGTTTCCGCAACCGGTTTGGCACGCCCGACGGCCCATCGCCTCGCGGTGGCGCTCGAATATCACCGCATGGTCGCCCGCGACATGCAGGGCCGATTCGTTCTCGGCCCCCGTCTGCAAGAACTCGCCTCATCAGCGGGCGAGGACCGACTCCTCGCCGCATCGATGCCAGTCCTGGAAGCGCTGCGCGATCACACGAAGGAATCGTCTCAGCTGTTCCGCCGCCAGGGCGATTACCGCGTCTGCGTCGCCGCTTCCGAAAGGGAGATGGGTCTGCGCGATTCCATCCCCGTCGGCGCGACCCTGTCCATGAGTGCCGGTTCCGCCGCGCAGGTCCTGCTCGCCTGGGAAGAGCCCGACCGTCTGCACCGCGGCCTGTACGGCGCGTCTTTCAATGCGACGATGCTGTCCCAGGTCCGTCGCCGCGGCTGGGCGCAGTCCGTCGGAGAGCGCGAGCCCGGCGTCGCCTCGGTGTCCGCGCCGGTTCGCGGACCATCGGGTCGAGTCCTCGCCGCCTTGTCGATCTCGGGCCCGATCGAGCGCATGGGGCGCCAGCCCGGCAGACAGCACGGTCCTTCGGTCGTTGCAGCGGCGAACCGCCTCTCGGACTTCCTGCGCAGCGTGGAGGACGTGGAGCTCTGAGTCTTCGTTTCGAGCGTCGATCTAGCAACAACTCGGGCACACCACACCGATGACTCTTCGTTTTCGCAGGTCGGCTTCGACGACAGGCGACAGTTGGCAAGGTCGTATCGACTTGTTACCATCAGTTCGCACAGCGAATTCATGATGAAGCGGAGGCGTCCGTAGGCGCCTCCGCTCTCTTCGTACCCCCAACCGGATTTGAACCGGTGTTAACGCCGTGAGAGGGCGTCGTCCTAGGCCGCTAGACGATGGGGGCCTCATGCTCGAATGAGCATCACCCGAATGATGATCCGGAGTGGTACCCCCAACCGGATTTGAACCGGTGTTAACGCCGTGAGAGGGCGTCGTCCTAGGCCGCTAGACGATGGGGGCCTGAGCAAGAGCCGAAGCTCTTGTCGCTGGGGTACCAGGACTCGAACCTAGAATGGCTGAACCAGAATCAGCTGTGTTGCCAATTACACCATACCCCAAGGGGTTCACCATCGACTCCGTCGAGTCGCGGCGACGAAAGAAAAGACTAGCCCAGCGCCGCCCAGATGCCAAATTTGAGCGGCGTGGCACCACTCACTAGCAGGATCTTCACGATCCCTCAGCCGATCCTGGCGGCCAGTCTGCCGATGCGGGTGAGAACCTCGTCGCGGCCAAGGATCGCCATGGAATCGACGACGGGGAGCGACACATTCGACCCCGTCATCGCGACGAAGAGCGGTCCGAATGCGAAGCGCGGCTTGATGCCCATCTCCTCGACGAGGGCGACATCGAGTGCTGCCTTGATCGAGGTCGGAGTGAAGTCCTCCAACTCGGAGACGACCCGCGACGCTGCTCGCAACACGTCGGACGCCGAATCCTTCAGCTTGGACAGTGCCTTGTCCTCATAGAAGATGCCCTCGGCTGCGACGAAGAGGAAGCGCATAAGCGGCCCCGACTCCCCGAGCAGCTGTATGCGCGTCTGCGCCAGCGGCGCCGCGGCGTCAAGAACGGTGCGCTCATGTTCGGTCAGTTCCTCGTAGGAGTCCGCCAAGACGAGTCCGTCGCGGTGGAGGAAGGGAACGAGACGCCTGCGAAAGTCGTCGCCGTCGAGCATGCGGATCTGCTCGGCGTTGATCGCGATGCACTTCTTCTGGTCGAAGCGCGCCGGGTTCGGGTTCACCTCGGAGATGTCGAAAGCCTCGGCGAGTTCACTCATGGAGAAGATGTCGCGGTCGGGGCCGATCGACCATCCGAGCAGGGCGAGGTAGTTATTGAGCCCCTCGGGGATCATGCCCGCCTCGCGGTGGAGCAGGAGGTTCGACTCGGGGTCACGCTTGGAGAGCTTCTTATTCCCCTCCCCCATGACATAGGGCAGGTGGCCGAAGCGGGGCATGAATTTCGCGACTCCGATCGCTTCGAGGGCGCGGTACAAGACGATCTGTCGAGGCGTTGAGGACAGCAGGTCCTCGCCGCGCAACACGTGCGTGATCTCCATGAGCGCGTCGTCGATCGGGTTGACGAGGGTGTACAGCGGGTGCCCGTTCGCGCGGACGATCACGTAGTCGGGAACTGAGCCCGCTTTGAAGGTGATCTCCCCGCGGATCAGGTCGGTGAAGGTGATGTCCTCGTCGGGCATGCGGATGCGCAGTACGGGACGGCGCCCCTCGGCTTTGTACGCGGCGATCTGCTCTTCGCTGAGGTCGCGGTCGTAGCCGTCGTAGCCGAGCTTGGGGTCCTCGCCCCTGGCGCGGTGGCGCGCCTCTACCTCTTCCGGGGTGGAGTAGGACTCGTAGGCGAATCCCGCTTGGAGGAGTCGGGCTGCGACATCGGCGTAGATCTCCATGCGCTCGGACTGGCGGTAGGGACCGTGGGGCCCCCCTTTGCCGACGCCCTCGTCCCAGTCGAGGCCGAGCCACGCGAGGGAATCGATAATCTGGTTGAAAGACTCCTGGGAGTCGCGCGCAGCGTCGGTGTCTTCGATGCGGAAGACGAAGGTGCCGCCCGTGTGGCGCGCATACGCCCAGTTGAACAGGCATGTGCGGACCATTCCCACGTGGGGGGTGCCGGTCGGCGAGGGGCAGAAGCGTACGCGCACGTCGGCGCCCGAAGCAGTCGTTTCACTCATGATGCCCCGATTCTACTCGTCTTCGCGCAGGCGCTCGCACGCACCCACCCCCCGGTTACGGCGCGGTGAGCACCGCCTCGATGCCTTCGCACACCCTCTGTCCCGCTCGGGCCGCCGCCTCGACGACCGCAGTAGGATCGGTCGGCGCGTCGGCGAAGGACAGGTCGGAGACGACGCTCATGCCCGCCACCCGCACGCCCAGCGCGTGCAGGGTGATCGCCTCCATGACGGTCGACATTCCGACGCAGTCGACTCCGCTGGAGGCGAGCCAGCGGGTCTCCGCCATGGTCTGGTATTCGGGTCCTCGCAGGATCGCATAGGTGCCGGAGCGCTCGCAGACGCCCTCGAGGAGGCGCGACAAGTCCGCGTCCCAGGTGCCGGAGACATCGCAGAAGAGCGTCCCGGTGAAGGGCGAGGAGCCCGAGAAGTTGAGGTGATCGCGGATCACCATGACGTCCCCGAGCGTCCAGTCGCGCAGGCACCCGTTCGCATTGCACAGCACGGCCCGCCCGATCCCGGCTGCGACCGCAGTGCGGGCGAGGGCTGTCACCTGCATCGGGGCGACTCCCTCGTACAGGTGGGTGCGTCCCAGTGCGACGAGGACGTGCGATCCTGCGACCTCGTAGGAGCGCAATTCGTCGACGTGTCCGTCGGCGACGGGGGCGAGGACGCCCGGCAGGTCGGAGAGGGCGAGGACCGCGGTGGGTGCCTCCCACGTCTGAGAGTCGGCGAGCACATCGGCTAGGCCAGAGCCGAGGACGACGAGTGCATCGTGGTGGTCCGCTCCCGTCGCCTCGGCGATGAGCCCGGCTCCTGCTGTCGCGTCGGCGTCGATGAGTACGCTGGTGAAGCGGGGGTCGACACTCATGTCAGATCTGTCCGAAGGGCCGCGGCTCGTGTTCCTCCTGCGCGCGGACGCGGCGGGCGGAACTCAGCCAGTACCCGATGAAGCCGACGATGAGGGCGAGCAGGACACCGATATTTGCGAACGCCCACGCGCCGTCGCGACCTCCGAGCGGGCCGAGTAGATATCCCTGCCAGCTGAGCCAGTCGGCCGCGGAGTTGACGACGAAGCCCCACCCGATGACCGCGCCGACGACGAGGCTCGCGACGGCACCCCAGTTGACGGACCCGTACAGGCCGTCAGGGACGAAGAGTGAGGGCTCATCGTAGTCCTTCTTGCGCAGGGCGATATCGGCGAGCATGACGCCGCCCCACGCGGAGATAACGACGCCGAGCGTGGTCAAGAATCCCTGAAACGGCGCGAAGAAGGAGTCGGAGAAGAACACTACGATGACCGTGCCGATGAGCATGATGGTGCCGTCGAGGGCAGTTGCGACTGGGCGGGTGACGGGGAGCCCGGTAGCCAGGAGTGACAGTCCGGAGGAGTAGATGTCCATGACGATCCCTCCGATGAGTCCGAGGATTGCGACGAGAGCGAAGGGGATGAGGAACCATGTCGGCAGGATCGTTGTCAGGGCGCCGATCGGGTCGGAGGAGATCGCATCCGACATCTCGGGGTTGGACCCAACGATGAGCAGGCCGAAGAAGACGAGGACGACGGTCGGCAGTGCTGCGCCGATAGTCGTCCAGCCGACGACGCCGGGGGTGGAGGCCTTGCGCGGCAAATACCGCGAGTAGTCGGCGGCCGCATTGATCCACCCGAATCCGAATCCGACGAGGAGCATGCACCCCGCGCCGAGGACTGCGGTGATCGGGCCCGCGGGCGCAGACAGGACGGCGTGCATGTCGATGGTCGGGGAGGCGAGAATCAGGTAAATGATCGTGAGGACCGCCGTCGCCCACGTGATCCACGTTTGAACCCTCATGATCATGTCGAATCCGAGGATCCCGGACCCCGCGGCGAGGGCGACCACGAGGACCAGGGCAATGACCTGGGCCGCCAGATGGTTGGTGAAGCCCAGTGCCGTCATGACAGTGGCGCTCGCCTGAACGGCCATGACGCACAAGAAGGTCTCCCATCCGACAGTGAGGATCCACGAGATGAACGCCGACACCCTATTGCCGTTGTATCCGAATGCCGCTCGGGACAGAACGAGTGTTGGTGCGGAGCCGCGCTTTCCCGCGATGGCGATGAGGCCGCAGACGAGGAACGACAGCGTCACACCGATGACGGAGACGACGACCGCTTGGATGAATGAGATTCCGAACCCGAGGACCCACGAGCCCCAGGAGATGCCGAGGACGGAGATATTCGCCGCGAACCACGGCATGAACAAGTCGGAGGGCTTGCCCTTGCGGTCGGACTCGGGGATAACGTCGAGTCCCGCCATTTCCACTGCCAGGGCGGAGTCTGCGGACTGCCCCGGCTCTTGTACCGATGACATTGTTCTCCTTTGACGCACGCATTCCCGACCCTGTCGGGCTGATGCGATGTTACCTGCGAACGACCGGGTTGGTGAGCCGTCCGATCTCGGGGATTTCGAAGGAGACTGTGTCGCCCTCGTGGAGCTCTCCGAAGACGCCGGGGCACCCGGTGGTAATGACGTCGCCGGGGAGCAGTGTGAACAGGGTCGAGCAATAGGCGACGAGTTCTGGGACGGTGTGCAGCATGTACGCAGTCGATCCGCTGGTCTCCTGCTCGTCGTTGATCGTGCCGCGGATCGTGAGGTTGTGGACGTTCAGATCCGGGTCGACAACGATCCACGGTCCGAGCGGACAGGCCGTGTCGAAGCTCTTCGCCTTATCCCATGGGCCGCCGTCCATGGCCGAACGCGCCGTCACGTCATTGCACAGCGTGTAGCCGAGGACGACGTCGTCGACCTCGTCTGGGGGGACGTCTTTGGCGAGGGACTTGATGACGACTGCGAGTTCGCCCTCGTAGATGACGTCATCGCTCCAACTGGGCAGGACGATCGGGTCGTCGGGGCCAATGACGGATGTGTTCGCCTTGAGGAAGATCGGCGGCATCGTCTCGGGCTCGGGGCTGCCCGGGGCGCGGACCTCGTCTCCGAAGTTCGTGCCGATGCCGATGACCTTCGACCGGGGGATGACCGGGGACAGAAGTCTGACGTCATCGAGTTCAACGATGCGCCCATCGGGTTCGACCTCGTTGAAGAGGGGGTCGCCCTTGAGGACGACGATGCGGGTCGAGCCGTCTTCGAGGGCCCCGTAACGAGGGGATTCACCATCGGAAAAGCGAACAATTCTCATGGGAGTAAGGGTAGTTCGTCACTGTGGTCCAGTCCACGAAAATCGCCCTCCCCGCGACAAATTGTCAGACAAATAGCGAGGATGATGCCCGCGATTGAGCCCTCAGTCCCGGCCGGTCCACGAATCCGTTGGAACATCCCCCGGAAGAAGCGGGTTGCTCACACCGACGAAGACCGGCGAGTCGATCCCTTCGCTCCGCTGCTTCTCGTAGTCGCGCAGCGCCCCCAGTCCCCACTTCGACAGCCACAGCAATGCGACGAGGTTCGTCACCGTCATCACCGCCATCGCGATATCGACGGTATTCCACACGAGGTCGAGGGACGCGAGGGCACCGAGCACCACGGAGGCGACCGAGATGATGCGCACCATCCACGTCGCCCACCTCGAGTTCGTCACGAAGGTCATATTCGTCTCGGAGTACACGTAGGCGGCGATGATCGACGAGTAGGCGAGCACGAAGATGAGGATCGCCATCGGCAGGATCGTCCAGGCTCCCAGCTCGCTGGCAACGGCGAGACTGGTGAGATTCGCAGGATTCGCGCCCTCATTCCCCCACACGTTAGGGCCGGCGATAAGGATTACGAAGGCGGTCGCGGTGCACACGACGACGGTGTCGATGAAGACGCCGAGCGACTGGATGAGGCCCTGGCGCACCGGGTGCGACACGGTCGCAGTCGCCGCAGCATTGGGCGCGGTGCCCTGGCCCGCCTCGTTGGAAAACAGACCGCGCTTGGTGCCATTGATGAGCGCCGCGAAGATTCCTCCGCCCAGCCCGCCGACGACGGGTTCGGGTGCGAAGGCCGAATCGATGATCTGCACGAGGACCGACCCGAACGCGGAGATGTTCATGGCGATGGTGATCGCAACCATGATGATGTAGATCGTCGCCATGATCGGGGCCATCCATTCGGTGACGCGGGCGACCGTGCGGATCCCGCCGAAGATCACCATTGCGGAGAACACGAAGAGCAGCGCAGTGATGACGAGTTGAGCGGCGCTGAGCCCGCCCATTCCCTCCACGGGGCTGGCGCCGGTGTCCCCCAAAGCCGACAAGAGGGTGCTCGCAATAGCATTCGACTGCACCGAGGTGATGACGAATGCGCAGGTGATGACCGTGATGATTGCGAAGATGGAGGCGAGGACCCTGTTCTTCATGCCGAGTGAGATGTAGTAGGCGGGGCCTCCGCGGAAGGTCCCATCATCGGCGCGGACCTTGAACATCTGCGCGAGAGTCGCCTCGAAGAATGCTGTCGCCATTCC
This sequence comes from Actinomyces mediterranea, assembly GCF_900155595.1. Lineage (GTDB taxonomy): Bacteria > Actinomycetota > Actinomycetes > Actinomycetales > Actinomycetaceae > Pauljensenia > Pauljensenia mediterranea. The sequence continues at coordinate 40,413 of NZ_FTPB01000004.1, read as the reverse complement.
GACGAGGGCAACGATCCACATCCAGAAGATCGCTCCCGGGCCGCCCATGAGCAGGGCCGCCGCGACTCCGAAGATATTGCCGACTCCGACGCGCGCTGCCAGCGAGATGGTGAACGCCTGGAAAGAGGAGATGCCGCCCTCGGCGCCGCGCCGCGATCCCGTGACCGCTCGGATCATGTCGGGGAAGCGGCGCACTTGCACTCCCCTCGACACGATGGTGAGGAACAGGCCCGTGCCGACGAGGACCCAGACGGTGATGTGCAGGGTGATCCAGTCGGCGATGGCCAAGATACCGGTCGCGAGGTTATCCATGTCGCGTTCCCTCCTCTAGACGCCCCAGGTCGGCGGGCATTGTCCCCCGAAAGGGTTCATTGATCGGATCGACGTCGAAAAGGATGCCATAGTCGGATGCCGTGACGGATCAGACGGTCAGTACATGACCGTCCTCGTCTGGAAGAATGATCCCATGACGGCGACCCTCAACGAACTGCTCGACGACCTCGAGGACGATGGACTCCTCGACGACGCGGATGCCCTCTACACGGCATTCACCTCTTGGGCCGAGTCCACGGGTCGCCCCCTCTACCCCCACCAGGACGAGGCCTTCCTCGAGTTGCTCGACGCCCATCACGTCATCGCCGCGACCCCCACCGGATCGGGCAAGTCGATGATCGCCCTCGCCGCGCATTTCGTGTCCATGGCGCGCGGCGGGCGCTCGTACTACACGGCGCCCCTCAAGGCCCTCGTCTCGGAGAAGTTCTTCGACCTCGTCGCGTTATTCGGTGCCGACAATGTCGGCATGATCACCGGGGATGTCGCGTTGAATCCCCTGGCGCCGATCATCTGCTGCACGGCGGAGATCCTCGCGAATCAATCGCTGCGCGAGGGGCCCGCGCTCGATGCGGACATGGTCATCATGGATGAGTTCCACTTCTACTCCGATCCGCAGCGCGGCTGGGCGTGGCAGGTGCCGCTCCTTGAGCTCACGCGCCCGCAATTCGTCGCTATGTCGGCCACACTCGGCGACACCTCCCGATTCGAAGCGGCATGGAAAGAGAGGACGGGACGCGATGTCGCCCTCGTCGATGACGCCGAGCGTCCCGTTCCGCTCGAGTTCGACTATGTCGTGGACCGGCTCGGCGACACCGTCGAAAGGCTGCTGGCCGAGGGGCGGTGGCCCGTGTACGTCGTCCACTTCGCCCAGCGCGACGCCGTCGCCACAGCGCAGTCCTTCGACAAGGCGGCGCTCATCGACGCGGATAAGAAGAAGCAGATCACCAAGATCCTGGCCACCGTCACCTTCGGCCGCGGTTTCGGCCAGACGCTGAAATCCTTACTGTCTCAGGGGATCGGCGTCCATCACGCCGGGATGCTGCCCCGCTACCGTAGGCTCGTCGAGCGTCTCACCCAGCAAGGGCTGCTGCCTGTCATCTGCGGCACCGATACCCTCGGCGTTGGCATCAATGTGCCGATCCGCACGGTCCTCATTACCTCCCTCGTCAAGTTCGACGGCGAGAGGATGCGCCACCTCTCGGCGCGCGAATTCCACCAGATCGCGGGCAGGGCGGGCCGCGCCGGGTTCGACACCGTCGGTTTCGTCCGCGTCCTCGCACCCGAACACGAGGTCGACGCGGCCCGCGAGCGCGCACGTCTGAGCGCAGCCGAAGAGGCAGCCCGCGATGCCCGAGAGCTCAAGCGCTTGAAGAAGAAGCAGTCGAAGAAGCGCAAGGGCCCCGCCGAGGGCACGATCTCGTGGACGAAGGGCACGTATGAACGGCTCGTCGCACAGGTTCCCGAGCAGTTGCGCAGCCGTTTCGCACTCACGCATTCAATGGTGCTCAATGTGCTTGTCGGCGCGGAGCGGGCAGGGCGCGATCCCGGCGCTCACTTGGTGGAGCTCGCGACCGGCAATGATGATCCCACCCAGGACGTCAATCCTCATCTGCGCCGCCTCGGGGAGATCTACTCGTCGATGAGGGCCGCAGGGGTCGTCGAACACGTCTCCTCCGCTGCTGCCGCCCTCGATGGTCTGCCCCGTCTGCGCGCCGCGACGGACCTGCCCGACGAGTTCGCCCTTAATCAACCGCTCTCCCCCTTCGCGCTCGCCGCACTCGAATTGCTCGATCCGGACTCCCCGTCCTTCGCCCTCGATGTCGTCTCCGTCATCGAGGCGGTGTTGGAAGATCCGCGTCCCCTTCTCTTCGCACAGCGCTCAGCGGTAAAGGGTGAGGCTGTCGCGGCAATGAAGGCCCAGGGGATGGAGTACGACGAGCGGATGGAAGCCCTCGAAGAGGTGACGTGGCCCCAACCCCTGCGCGAGTTGCTCGACGGTGCCTTCACCACCTATGTCAAGGCGAATCCGTGGGTCGGTGATCTGGAAATCTCTCCGAAGTCCGTCGTGCGCGAGATGGTGGAGAACGCCATGACTTTCACGGAGCTCGTTTCCCGCTACGACGTTTGCCGCTCCGAGGGCGTCGTTTTGAGGTACTTGACGGATGCGTATCGGGCGATGCGTCAGATCGTCCCGGACTGGGCGATGACTCAGGAGGTTGTGGCAATCATCGACTGGCTCGGCACGTTGATCCGCGCAGTGGACTCGTCGCTGCTCGACGAGTGGGAGGCCCTCTCCGAGGGCCGCGAAATCTCGGCGGATGCGGACGCAATCGGCGTCGAGTTGGCATTCGGCGCCGACGAGGACGGGACGGTGGCTTTCAGCGCGAATAGGCACGCCTTCCGCACGGCGATCCGCTCCGCCCTATTCCACCGTGTTGAATTGATGAGCCGTGACGATGTAGAGGCTCTGGGGCGCGAGGACGCCGCCTCCGGGTGGGATGCGGACCGCTGGGATCGGGCATTGGCGAAGTATTGGGCGGAGTACGACTGGATCGGCATCGATCAGGCGGCGAGGTCTGCCTCTCTGTGCGTCATCGACGAGTCGCCCTCGGCTGCGGATGTGGCGGCTGCGGGTGCGACGGATGAGCAAGCCGAGCGGCTCGAGGGTTCGTGGTGGCTGGCGACTCAGACTCTTGCCGACCCCGACGGGGACGGGGATTGGAGAATCGTCGCCCTCGTCGACGTGGAGGGGTCGGACCGTCGCGGTGGCGTCGACCTCGCGATCCTTGATGTCGCACCGCGGTGATCCGTCGATGAGTCTCCCCAGGTTTCACTTCTTCGACGTTCGCGAACTCGAGAGCATCGCTCCTCTGTTTCGCGAGGAGCGATGTGGGATCTATATCCTCAAGTTTTCTAATGGCGACCGTTACGTCGGACAGACGAAGGATGTGACGAGGCGCTTCGCGCAACACCGGCACGGAGGCAATCATCACCCTTCATGGCCAGACATTATCGGCCTCGAGTTTTCTGCGATCCCGGAGTGCGATCTTGACGACGTCGAGAAAACAACGATCCAGAGACAACAAGCTCTTGGTCATCGTCTTCGGAACAAGACATGGAACTTCGACTTCGCGGGGCCGAGTGCCCTTGACGAATGGCTTCCGCCCATTCGCCAAGTCCATTGGGCATGCGGCGACGTGGCGAGCGATCGGAGCGCCATCGAACAGGCCGCCTCGCGTGAGGCAGGTCCTGTTCCGCGACTGTTCACTACGAAACACGGACTCACTCCCTGGGCGTTCAACACCGGCGACGAAACATGGATGGTAGCCGATTCTGTCGTGGCAGATTGCGCCTCAGTCATCGAGATACTCCCGAATCCGGTCGAACTCGAGGGCGAGTATTGGACGCTCAGCGATTACCCGAATACCTCAGGAGGTCGCTTCGCAACCCTCAGTACAGGGTCGCTTGAGCTTGTATATTTTCCCCGTTTTGTCGAAGACCTCGATTCTGAACGCGGCAGCATCAAGACGCCCTGCGCTCATCTCAACCTCCTGCCGGGAACCATCTTCACCGATGGCGGGGATTGGAATCCTGAACTCCCCGATGAAACCTTCTCCTGGTTCATAGACGCCGGACGGGTCGAGTATCCGATGACGCAGATCGATCAACTCGTTGTTCCCGTCGGGTTCGTCGAGCCCCTCGTGCAGATCGACTACCTGCGCAGCGCTGTTCGCCAGATTGGCCTCGCACTCATGCGCAAGGGGCCCTCGTCGATGTTCCGGCGTTGGCATTGTCGCGAGCTCGCACGTAGAGCCTACGAGTTGATTGCAGAGGGCAAGCACCTTACATCCGAGTCTTACATGTAGAACATCGGAGATGTGTACTGACCTCATGGCTAGTGCACTCACCACCCCAGACACGACGGTGTCGTTGCGCACACTCAACCAACATTCAGGTCGAACTGACCCGTTTGATGCGCAAAAACGATCTCGTACTCGACGATGTCAATGAGTACCTCCGCGAGATCTATATGCTCCCTATCGACGACGCTGTCGTCGAGCGCACCTGCGTCCTTACAGGATCATTGAAGTCTCTGGACGCGATTCATCTCGCGACGGCATTGACCATCGATTCTCCTCACGATCCCGTGACCTTCTTGACGTATGACGCGAAACTCCTCGCCGAGGCGAAGCAGCTCGGCCTCAACACGCTCACCCTCACTGGGGACACCTCATCCTGAGCTGAGCGCTTCAGTTCTGCACGTTCATGCCGGAAAGACATGCGGAAAGCAATCTGTCGGCAGCAACTACGACAGGTGAGCGGGGCAGAAGCGAGACTCTTCGTCGAAGACCGAGAAGAGTTGTGATGCCCGTCGGCGATCCACCTTCCCTAGAATCCGCCCGTCTATCGAGTCGTTCAGCAGTCACATTCCCAGTGACAGGAATGGGAAGGTGACTGCTCCTCCGTTGGCCGTGTACGTCATGCCGGTTCCGGAAATCACCGCAGCGAATGAGGGCGGCCGATCAGCATCGATCTGCGCTATGGCCGCATTGAGCCTCTCTATGCCGCCTGTTACGGCACCGATCCCGAGTTTGACCTCCACGGCTCCCCAACGTCCATCGGGAAGCTGAAGTATCGCATCGATCTCATAGCCGTTGGAATCCCTGTAGTGGGAGATCCTCCCACCCATCGCTTCTGTCATTACCGCGAGATCGTGAACGACTGCGGATTCGAAAAGGAACCCGAGCGTCTTCACGTCGGACATGAGTACGTCTCGTCCGGCACCCAACGCGGCTGCCGCTAAAGAGGCATCCGCGAGGTGATATTTGCGCGCAGTGCGCAGACGGGCGCGCGATCGCAGTTTCGGCGTCCACGCTGGAACACTCTCAATGACGAACAGCCTCATGAGCAGTCGTAGATAGGAGGCGATGGTCCGTTCTTTGATCTCTGGAACGATCCGCAGAAGATCTTTTCGCACCGTCGCCAGCGTGACTTCGGAGGCGGTGTTTCGAGCCAGCGATCGCAACAACTGATCAATGACCTCCGGTTCGTGCCGAATGGTTCCAAGGACAGCGATATCAGTGCGAGCGATCTCTGCAAGGTAGGCGTTGAGAACATGACTCGCGTCAGTGACTGTCAATGACACTTGTGCGGGGAACCCGGAGGTAAGTAGCGCTGCAACATTGTCATCCAGGGAATACGCTTCGAGAGAGGAAGAGACCTTCTCACCTCCGAAAAGGGCGCGCAGCGACACTGTGGGAATGCTCTTCCCCTTTTCCACCCACGTCATCGTCCGTTGCTGAATCCTCAAGAATCGCCCTGCGCCGGAATGACGGGTGGCATCATCATCAGGGACGGACGAGCCGGTCAAGATGAAGTGTCCGAATCCCTCCAAGGCATCGACGCGTCGTCTCACACGATTCCACACCTGCGGTTCGAGCTGCCATTCATCGATGAGCCGAGGAGAGTCGCCATCGAGTGGTGCCCACGGATCGACAGTCATGAGGTCTTGCACGGCAGGATCGTCGAGGAATACCGCCGAAGCGGCATGATGCACTGCCGTCATGGTCTTCCCGCATCCGCGAGGACCCTCCAAGAGGATCGCACCGCTCACTCTGAGGGCACTTGTCACCTGTTCATCGATGAGTCGCGGAACGTAGCGCTTCCCCAGCATTTGCAACGTATCCATGTATTAAGCATACCCTTGAGGGAGGTTTTGCAGACCATCTAGGAGAGATTTTGCAGACAGTCTAGGGACTGTTTTGCAGGTTATCTGGGGGCGGTTATGCAGATCTTGAGACCGGTCACTCCTGCGCTTGCAGGTCGGCGAGGACGGCGCCGGTGACCTCGATGAAGTCCAGGGGCGACAGTTCCACCGACAGCCCCCTCCTGCCGCCGGAGACGATCATTGTCTCGTGGTCGAGACAGGATTGGTCGATAAAGAGCCGATGGGCACTCGTCTGGCCCACAGGCGAGATGCCGCCGACGACGTATCCCGTCCGACGCTCGGCGATGTAGGGATCCGCCATCTGCGCTGATTTGGCCCCCGCAGCTTTGGCGATGAGTTTCATCGACAGGTGTGTCAGGACGGGGACGATGCCGATGACGTACTCGTCCGGCGTGCACCTCACCATGAGGGTCTTGAAAGCCATCGCCGGGTCGATGCCGAGTTTGTCGACGGTCTCCTCGCCGTAGGCGCGGGCGGTCGACGAGTGCTCATACTCGTGGACGGTGAAATCCACTCCCGCAGCGATGAGGGCCTCAATCGCACTCGTCGGCCCCGTGGTACGAGCGGCTTTTTTCTTACCCATCAGCGTCAAAAGATCGCGACTGCTGGGTCGTCGATGACGACCTTGCCGAAGGGGAAGCAGGTGACGGGGATCATCTTGAGGTTCGCAATCGCCAGTGGGATGCCGACGATAGTGATCGCCTGCCCAGCGGCGGTCGTGATGTGGCTGATCGCGAGGGGATGCCGGCGATGATGAACCACACGATGTTCATGAGGCCAGACCCGATGCCCGCATTGGGGTTGACGACGACGGAGCGTCCGAATGGCCACAGCACATAGCGGGCGATGCGGAAGGATGCGACGCCCGCGGGGATCGTCACAATGAAGATACAGGCGACGATTCCTGCGAGCACATAGGACAGCCACAGCCAGATGCCCCCGAATACGAGCCAGATGATGTTGAGCAGGGTCCGCATGACTCCTCCTTGATGGTGTCTATATCAATTGTCCCGCATCAAAGAGCGGGGTGCTCGCCCAGAGGGGCTCTCACAGGCCCTCATACCCCCCTGATTCATCCCGGACTCGGTCCCTGACCACGCCCTCGGAGGCCGGGTGCGGACGCACTAGAATCGACGTCATGACGATTCTGCAGGGCATTGAATCGGCGATCGACCGTATCGAGTGGGCTCGCGACCGCTACAGGCGCATCGATCCGGTCGCCTTGGAGCTAGCGGTGAAGACTCGCAGCGTCGACGAGTGCGTTGAAGCCGCCACAGCGCTGGCGAACCTCGGTCTACCGGTGCTGCTCGGGCATAATCACGTCCAGGAGGCCCGCGCCACTGCCGCCGATATCCGCCGGGTCTCCGGTGCTCGCATCCACCTCATCGGCCACTTGCAGTCGAATAAAATCAATCAAGCATTGACCTGCATCGATACGATTGAAACAATCGATTCGACCGCACTGGTCGATAGGATCGACGCGAGGGCGCACACCGATGTGGACGTGTTCATCGAGGTGAATGTGTCAGCGGAGCCGACGAAGCACGGATGTGCGCCCGCAGATGTGCCTGCCCTCGTTGAAGCCATCACCCGCAGTGAGCATCTGCGCTTGTCGGGATTCATGACAGTCGGACTCAATTCGCCCGATGAGGCTCCGGTTCGGGCCGCCTACGCCCGCCTGCGGGAGCTGCGCGACGACGCAGCGCAGTCGGCGGGTGTTGAAACGTCCGGCCTTGCACTCTCGATGGGCATGTCGGCCGACCTCGAGTGGGCGATCGCCGAGGGGGCGACTATCGTCCGCCTCGGCACTGCCGTCTTCGGCCACCGCCGCGCATGACTAGGCTCCGCTCCCGACAAGCGATTCAGCGACTGCCACCGTTACGGGTACATCCCCGTATTCGTAACACTTCGTTGGAACGATGATGGAGTCACTGGACAGTGCACGTGCCCCCACTTCGCAGACGGAAACTTCTGCAAACACTTGGTCGCACTCGGCCTAGCCGTCGTTGATGCTGCTCATCCAATTGATGAATCCACTGATCGCGAAGCCACGGCGTCAGAATCGATCGGTGCTGATGACCGCATTGACGACTACCCGGACTCCTTAAGCCCCGAAAACTTGAAAAAGGACTGTCACACTCGCTGCGTATAGCCCGAATGCGACGCACGCTCTCGGATACGCGGCCAACCTCGCGTTCGGTAATACCGTCGGCGTGAAGGATGAACTCAACAACGACTATCGACGAACCTTCTCCATCCGCGGCTTCATCGGATATTGGGAGGCGATGGACTTCGCACACGACGTTGATGAGTTCCTCGTCAAGCTCGAAGGACTACTGCGCGACGGCTATCCGTAATCTAAAGCCCCGGATCACGAAGTATGCGCGTGTCATGATCCCGCCCATTGCAACAGAAACTGTGTGCGTTTTAGCGGGTTGATGCCCGTTACGGCAGGCGGTACGTCCACTCGTCGGTGGCAAACTTCGTTTCACAGCGCTGGCGGGCGACCTCGAGGTCGGCCTCGGTGATCTCGCCGTCGGTCGCGTGGAACTTCTCTTTGAAGTAGTCGTAGAAGACCTTGAGGATCTCCTCGCGCGGCAGGCCGGTCTGTGAGCGCATCGGATCGACCCGCTTGACGGCCGACCTCGTCCCCTTGTCGCGGATCTTCTCCATGCCGATGCGCAGCACCTCGTTCATCTTCACGGCGTCGATGTCGTACGCCATCGTCACGTGATGGATCATGTAACCGTTCGACCAGCGCTTCTGCGCGGCCCCGCCGATCTTGCCGACCTCGGAGGCGATGTCATTGAGGGGGATGTACTTCGCCTTGATGCCGACCTTCGCCAGGACTTCCATCACCCACTGGTCGAGGAACGGGTAGGACTGTTCGAAACTCATGCCCTCTACGAGCGCCGTGGGGACGACGATGGAGTAGGTGATGCAGTTGCCGGGCTCCATGAACATCGCCCCGCCGCCGGTGACGCGCCTCGACACGGTGATGCCGTGCTTGAGGACGCCGTCATGCTGGATCTCGTTCTGATACGACTGGAACGAACCGATGACGACCTGGGGTCCGTTCCACTCCCACAGCCGCATGAACGGCTTGCGCCTGCCAGCCGCGACGTCCTCGACGAGGGTCTCGTCGAGCGCGACATTGATCATGGGGTCGACGACGGGACCGTGGATCACATCGAAGTCGATGTCCTCCCAGGCGATGGCGTGCCCGAGGGCGCGCTTGACGACGATGCCCACCGCGTCGGGGGTGATGCCCATGAGCGTGTCGCCCGGTTCGAGGGCCCCAGACACCCGCTCGGAGATCTCCTTGGACGAGGCCGACGCGGAAAAGCCCTCGAGAGCCTGCGTCATGCGGGTCAATGCCTCATCCGGGTCGAGGAAGAAGTCCCCCGACAGGGTCACATTGACGAGGACGTCCTGATCAACCTCCAGGTCGACGACGACGAGTTTTCCACCGGGCACCTTGTATTCACCATGCATGAGCGACATTGTGCCCCACCAGCACTGTTAATACCAGTTCGCCTCCTGCGCCCCGCGACTACTCGACCAGCAGCGGTGTGACGCCGGACTTGAGCAGGCCCCACCAATAGGCCTCGAAGAGCGCCTCCCATGATGCTTCGACGACGTCGGTGCCGATGCCGACCGTCCTCCAGGTCCGCTTCCCGTCCGTCGTCTCAATGAGAACGCGGATCGTCGCGTCCGTTCCGGCGCGCTCCTCGTCGAGGATCCTCACTTTGAAGTCAGTGAGGCGGAACTCCGCACACACCGGATAATCACGGGTGAGGACGTGGCGCAGCGCCCGGTCGAGGGCGTTCACCGGGCCATTGCCCTCGGCGGTGCGGATATGACGGCGCAGCGTATGGATCTTGACGGTCGCCTCCGACTGGGTGAAGGGCTCACCCTGAACCTCGGCGATCTCCTGTGTCATGACCTTCCACGATTCGACGCGCACGAAGCGTGGCAGCTTCCCGAGTTCGGCCAGCGCCAGCAGTTCGAAGGAAGCGTCTGCGGCGTCGTAAGTGTAGCCCTCGGCCTCGCGCTGTTTGACTTTCGCTGCGAGGAGGCCCGCCGCATTATCCACCGCAGACAGGTCGATGCCGAGCTCTTCTGCTTTGAGTTCGATCGATGACCTGCCCGCCATTTCCGATACGAGCATCCGCATATCATTGCCGACCAATGCGGGGTCGATGTGTTGGTAGAGGTCGGGGTCGACTCTGATCGCGGACGCGTGTAGGCCCGCCTTGTGGGCGAACGCGGACTGCCCGACATAGGGGTCGCGCGCAAAGGGCGGGATGTTGACCAATTCGGAGAACTGGTGGGACACGGAGTCCAGCAGCGGCATCGACTGCTCCGGAATGACGTCGTATCCGGCTTTGAGTTGCAGGTTTGCGCAGCAGGTCAGAAGGTTCGCATTACCGGTGCGCTCGCCGTATCCGTTGACCGTCCCCTGAACCTGGCGCGCCCCCGCCTCGACGGCGGCGATGGTATTGGCGACGGCGCACCCGGTGTCGTTGTGCGCATGGATGCCCACAACGGTGTCTACGAATCCGCTCTCGTCGAGGACGGCGCGCGCACGCCGGATCACCCGCTCGACTGTGGAGGGAAGGTTCCCGCCGTTCGTGTCGCAGGGGATCACTGCAATGGCTCCGGCTGTGGCGGCTTCGATGAGCACGCCGTAACCGTAGGAGTCATCGACTGCCAGGCCGTCGAAGAAGTGTTCAAGGTCGACCATCACGTCGATCCCCTCACTGGTGAGGTATTCGACGCTGTCGCGCACCATCCGAAGGTTCTCCTCCAAGGTGGTGCGCAGCGCCCTCGTCACGTGACGTAGATCCGACTTGGCGACGAGGGTGATGACGGGGGCTCCGCTATCGCGCAGAGCCCGCACCTGTGGATCGTCTGCGGCGCGCACGCCCGCTTTCGTCGTTGCGCCGAAAGCTGTCAGCCTGGCGTTTCTCAACGGCACCGCGCGTGCACGCTCGAAGAAAGCGGTGTCCTTCGGGATCGCTCCGGGCCATCCGCCTTCGATGTAGTCGACTCCGAGCTCGTCGAGGATCGTGAGCGCGGCGAGCTTGTCGGCGATCGACAAGGAGATGCCCTCTTGTTGGGCTCCGTCGCGCAGCGTCGTGTCGTAAAGTGCGACGTGGTCCGTCATGTCCATTCCTTCACTTCAGGACGCGTGACACGTCGCGGGCAGCGCCCTTGGATGCGCTCATCGCGGTCGCGGCGTACAGCTGGAGGGCCGGGGAGACCCGGCGGTCCCTGTTCTTCGGGGTCCACGGGTGCTCGCGCGCCTCTTGGGCTTCGCGGCGCTTGGCGATCTCTTCAGCCGACACGTCGAGGTGGAGGAGTCCCTCGTTGACATCGATGATGATGCGGTCCCCGTCTTCGATGAGGCCGATGAGTCCCCCGTCGGCGGCTTCGGGCGAGATGTGTCCGACGGAGATGCCGGAGGTGCCGCCGGAGAAGCGCCCGTCGGTGATGAGTGCGCATGCTTTGCCCAGGCCGCGCCCCTTGATGAAGGAGGTCGGGTAGAGCATTTCCTGCATTCCGGGGCCGCCTGCGGGGCCCTCGTAGCGGATGACGACGACATCCCCCGCTTCGACGGTCTTATCCAGGATGCGGTCGATTGCCTCCTCCTGGGATTCCATGACGCGGGCATGCCCTTCGAAGTGGAAGAGCGAGGGGTCGACTCCGGCAGCCTTGATGATCGCGCCTTCGGGCGCGAGGTTGCCGAAGAGGACGGTGAGGCCGCCATTGGAGGTGTAGGCGTGCTCAATGTCGCGGATGCAGCCGTTCTCCTCATCGAGGTCGAGTTCGGCCCAGGTGTTCGACGTTGAGAAGGCCTCGGTGGTGCGGACATTGCCGGGGGCGGCGTGCCACAGGTCGAGCGCCTCTTGAGATACCGTCTGCGACTTCGGGTCCCATTCCGCGAGCCAGGCGGACAGCGAGGGCGTATGGGTGGAGTGGACGCTATGCCGCAAAAACCCACCGCGGTCCAGTTCGCCGAGGATCCGGGGGATCCCGCCCGCCCGGTGGACGTCCTCCATGTGGTAGTCGTTGTGGTTGGGCGCAACCTTGGACAGGCAGGGCACGCTCCGTCCGAGCTCCGCAATGTCTTCGAGGTCGAAGTCGACTCCGCCCTCGTGGGCGACGGCGAGAAGGTGGAGGACGGTATTCGACGATCCGCCCATCGCCATGTCGAGGGTCATGGCGTTCCAAAATGCGTCCGCCGAGGCAATGGCGCGCGGAGCGGCCGAGTCGTCCTCGTCGTCGTAGTAGCGCCTGCACAGGTCGACGATGAGGCGACCGGCGCGCGTGAAGAGGCCGCGGCGCGCCTCGTGGGTCGCCAGGGTCGAGCCATTGCCCGGCAGGGACAGGCCGAGGGCCTCAGTCAGACAGTTCATGGAGTTCGCGGTGAACATGCCCGAGCAGGAACCGCAGGTCGGGCATGCTGCGCGTTCGATCGCGAGGAGGGCGTCGTCGGAGACGGCGTCGTTCGCCGTCGCGTTCATGACGGTAATGAGGTTGCCATGGCCTGTGGTCGCCGGTCCGATGATCGTCGACGGATCGATGTTCTTCCCGGCCTCCATGGGTCCGCCGGAAACGAAGACGACGGGGATATTGAGGCGCATCGCGGCGATGAGCATGCCGGGGGTGATCTTGTCACAGTTGGAGATGCACACCATGGCATCGGCGCAGTGGGCGTTCACCATGTACTCGACGGAGTCCGCGATGACTTCGCGGCTCGGCAGCGAATACAGCATCCCGGTGTGGCCCATGGCGATTCCATCGTCGACGGCAATGGTGTTCATCTCCTTGGCGACGCCGCCCGCCTCGACGATGGCGTCGGCGACGAGTTTTCCGACATTGCGCAGGTGGACGTGTCCGGGGACGAACTCCGTGAAGGAGTTGACGACGGCGATGATCGGCTTGCCGAAGTCGTCGTCGCCCATGCCCGTCGCTCGCCATAGGGATCGGGCTCCGGCCATATTGCGTCCCTGTGTAGATGTTGCGGAACGAAGCTGCCTGCTCATATGTCCTCCCGAGGAAAAGTTCTGCGTATAAGACTAGGAGTCATAATCCCGCGCTGCTGGTGGAACCGCCCCGTGGACGTCCCGGCACTGCGCCGGTGTGATGCCGCGTGTCACAGAGGGCCTTCATGTGGACACCCCCTCACCGCGCCCGCCGCGCCGTCGTAGTCTCGTGCCATCTCAGGATCGGGAGGAAGGACTTTCGAGATGACCATCCGTACGACGCATGTGGGGTCCCTGCCTCGCACGAGCGAACTCATCGAGGCGAACCGCTCCCGCCTGGCGGGCTCCCTCACGGACGCCGACTTCGCGCCGATCCTCCAAGACGAGGTCGACTCCGTCGTCAAGCGCCAAACCGATCTAGGCATCAGCATCGTCAATGACGGCGAGTACGGTCACGCGATGGTCGATACCGTCGACTACGGCGCCTGGTGGACCTATTCCTTTTCCCGCTTCTCCGGTCTGTCCATCGAGGATGTCGCCCGCTTCGACATCCGCCCGCCCGCAGGGCGCGAGGGCCGCATCTCCTTCTCGTCCTTCGCCGAGCGCCGCGATTGGCGGCGCTTCGCGGACGCCTACTCCGATCCCGAGTCGGGCATCCACATCGCCAATAAGAACCCCGTCGCATTCCCGACGATCACCTCCGAGATCACCTACATCGGTGAGGAGGCGGTGAACCGCGACATTGCGGGGACCATTCATGCCCTCGAGACGGTGGGCAGGAGCGCCGTCGACGGCTTCATCGCCGCGATCTCCCCGGGATCTGCCGCCCGCATCGCGAATGCCTTCTACGAGGACGATGAGGCGGTCGTGTGGGCGCTGGCAGATGCCCTCCATGAGGAGTACAAGCGGATCACGGATGCGGGTTTGACTGTGCAGATCGACGCGCCGGATATCGCGGAGGGCTGGGACCAGTTCGCCGTGGAGCCCAGCCTTGAGGACTACCGGGCGTTCTCCCGGGTGCGGATCGACGCACTCAACCATGCGCTGCGGGGCATCGACCCGTCGCTCGTGCGCTTCCACGTATGCTGGGGCTCGTGGCACGGACCCCACACGACGGATATCGCGTTCAAGGACATCGTTGACCTGGCGCTGGCCGTCAACGCGAATGGGCTCACCTTCGAGGCGGCGAATGTGCGCCACGCCCACGAGTGGACGATCTGGGCGGATCGCGAACTGCCCGAGGACAAGTACCTGATCCCCGGCGTCGTGTCCCACTCGACGAATGTCGTCGAACATCCCGAACTCGTCGCCCAGCGCATCCGCCAATTCACGGATCTGGTCGGTAAGGACCGGGTCGTCGCGTCGACGGACTGCGGCTTGGGCGGGCGCGTCTACCCGTCGATCGCGTGGGCGAAGCTCGAGTCCCTCGTCGAGGGCGCACGCCTAGCCGACGCCTGACGCGTGGTTCGCACTGCGGCCAGTTATTCGTGCGAGTCCGTGCGATGGTGCGCATTCTGTGATGTGCCGGGCAGTAGTCGTGTGGAGATGAGTCGTATTTCAGTTCGGCATTGTCCCCAGTTTTACACGTCTGTCTTAGTATTGAGGAACATGAGCAGTGGAGTCACGAATGAATAGTGTTGCTGCAAGGCGCTCGTGACGAGGACCTTTATTCACTCCTGCCATGGCATTGACGAGGAACTCCGCAGCGAGCCGCCCTTTCGTCACGATTGGTTGATGGACTGTCGTGAGCGGGGGAAAAGCGGATGCTGCCTCCTCGATGTCGTCAAAGCCTGTAATCGAGAGTTCAGATGGAATGTCCACTCCCGCGCGGTGGGCCGCTTCGAGAACTCCGAGCGCTATGACATCGCTGAAGGCGACAATTGCTGTCGGGCGCTCGTGTTGCGACCACAGGTGTGCGAAGGCTGTTGCTCCGCCTTCCCGGGTGCATGGAACCTGCATGACGCTAATGTTCGGGTTATCCAATGAAAGACCGGCTTCTGCCAATGCGGTGAGTGTTGCATCCATACGTCGACGCACTGACCCGCGCCACAGCAGAGGATCGTTGGCTTCATCTGTGTCAATGACAAGGAGGGCTATTCTCTGATGTCCCAAAGACAGGACGTGTCGGATAAGCTCGATGGTCGCAGGACTCTCATCTAGTGAGATGCTCGACAATCCATCATGAGTTTCTCCATCTACCATGACTGCGGGAACACCGCGCTGCTTTAATGCGGACACCTCTCCTCGATCTTCTTCGAGGCCGCAGACGATGAAGCCGTCGACGGCCGCATAGGGGATCGCCTTGAGCATGGACCCTCGCAGAGGCGGAACCAGCAAAAGCGTGAGGCCTTCACGTTGGCAGATGGCACCAACGCCCTGCATGAACATGGAGTAGTAAGGGTTCTCAAGGATTCGGTCGATTTGTTGTGGAAGGAGGATGCCGAGGCTATTGGTTTTTCGAGTGCGCAGCATGCGAGCTGCAGGATCCTGGGTGTAACCAAGAGAATCGGCAACCTGCATGACGCGAGAGACCGTGGACTCTGCCAATTTCTTCGAATCACGGAATGCCAAAGACACTGTGGACTTCGACACTCCCGCAAGATCGGCAACATCCTGCATAGTCACTCGTCCGGGTTTCACTGTGTCGTTCTCCTATTCTTTTACAAGAATCACGCTTCCAGGGCCGTCGATGAGGAACCCCCCATCAACAGGCATCGATCCTCGCTTGTCCTTCCACTCGCTCGTTGAGCCGAGGCCGCATTCGATTGTGTTGAAAACAGTGCCCTTACCTCGGTGAATCACAAGCGCAACGCTTTGTCGCGCAGACTCACGAACGATGATGACCGTATCAGTATCCCACGCATACGCCCGTTGAGTCCCCCTGCGAAGAGCGACCATTTCACGTCTGAGCCGTCCGAGCTCGCTGACTCGATAATGAATCTCATGGCACCATTCGTCACGATTCCACAGCATTCCAGCCCGGCATCCGGGGTCGTTGCCGCCTGTCATACCGACTTCATCGCCATAGTAGATCATCGGAGCACCTTGACAACCGTACATCAGATCGAGTGCTAGGAGTTCTGCTTCGATATTGCCGTGGTGCCGTGTCAGGAGACGCTCCGTATCGTGGCTGCCGAGAAGATTGAGCATCCCGTGATGGAAGCCCTCAGGAATGGAGACTTGCAGGGTTTCAAGTCCCTGAACGAACTCGTGTGCGTTCAGGGACTCGTCCGCAGTGAATCCGAGGATGAGATCTCGCAGCGTATAGTTCATCGTGCCATCTGCCGTATCGCCGGTCAGCCATTCCTCCGGACTCCTCCACTCTTCAGCAACGATATACAGCTCCTCATCGATTCCTTTGACCACTTCTCTGAAGCGCCGCCAAAAGTTCTTGTTGATGAAATAAGGGACATCGAGACGCCAGCCGTCTATGCCTCGTTTTATCCAATGTCGGGCGACTGATAGATGATGATCCCTGACTTCCGAGTTGTGCACATTCCATTTTGGAAGATATTCACACCCGGAACAGGTTCGGTAGTTGGGCGTTGGAGCACTCGAAATAGGAAACTCTTCAACATAGAACCAGTTAACGTAGCGAGAGTCCGCTTCATTTGCAATAACATCTTGAAAAGCGGGATGAGTGCGACCGCAATGGTTGAGCACCGCATCTAGCACTATTCTCATTCCTCGTCGATGAGCTTCGTTCACAAATTCTACAAAGTCTGAATCTGTTCCCAGTCGACGATCAATAGAGAAGTAATCTTCAGCGTCGTATCGATGATTGGTATCGGCTTGGAATATCGGGGTGAGATATAGCGCATTTGCTCCGAGTTCACGGATGTGGTCGAGATGCTCGACGATTCCTCTCAGGTCACCTCCGAAGAAGTTGTCGCGCGTCGGCTCGCTATTCCAGGGGACGACGCCACTCGGATCGTTGGAGCGGTCTCCGTTTGCGAATCGGTCTGGGAAAATCTGGTAGAAGACGGCGTCGTGCAGCCAGCCTGGTGTTGTCATGTGTCGATCACTCTTTCATTCCTGATGCAGCGATTCCTCTGACGAGGGCCCTCTGGAAGAGGAGGAACATGAGGATGCTGGGCAGGGTTGCAGTAATAGTTCCCGCCATGAGGTAGTTCCACGAGGTCCCGTAGCGTCCCACAAATGCGGAGAGTCCGATTTGAATCGTTCGATGAGAGTCCGTATTCGTCACGAGCAGCGGCCAGAGGAAGTCATTCCACGCAAAGAGGAAGCTGAAGATGCACAGCGTTGCCAACGCTGGTTTCGCCAGGGGGATGACGATGCGAAAGAAAACGCCAATCCTGCTACAGCCATCGATCCTAGCAGCTTCTTCGAGTTCGACAGGAATCGCGGTAAACGACTGGCGCAACAGCACGATTCCGAAGACATCGGCCAAGCGGGGGACGATGAGCGCGGCGAGGGTGTCGATCCATTGCAGTTTCGCAATGATGATGTAGGCAGGGATGACTGTAACGAACGTCGGAACCATCAGTGCCGCGAGTAAGACGAAGAACAGGAGGTCTCTTCCTGGGAAGCGCAGTCGCGCGAATGCGTAGGCGGCCATCGCATCGAAGACGACGTGTCCGACGACGATTCCCACCGACATAAGAGCAGAGTTGAGGTAGTACTGAGCGAAGGGGGCTGCGTCCCAGGCCTTCAGGTAGTTCTCCCAGTGCCATGATGTCGGCAGGATTGAGACCGATGTATAAGTCTCCGCTCGCGTCTGTAAAGATGTTGTGAACATCCAAAGGAACGGAATGATGACTGTAGCCGCACCGAGGATCAGGAGAAGATGCCGCAGGAGTCGGAGTGATAGTGACTGTTTCATCAGCGTTCTCCATTGTGGTTGACGCGCCACTGAACGAGAGTGACTCCGAGGATAAGGATGAGTGTGATAAAGGCTATGGCGGTTCCGTAGCCGAATCCGTCAAGGCGGAACGCATGACGATACATCATCATTCCAAGAACGTCGGTCCCCCCTCGCGGCCCTCCTTCAGTGAAGACGTATACGAGGTCGAATGCCTGAAAGCTGTTGATCAGGGCTTGGACTGTGACGAAGAAGGTCATCGGTCGGAGAAGCGGTATCGTGATGAACCTGAAACGCTGCCAGGCGGATGCGCCATCGAGTTGTGCCGCTTCGTATACCGACTCTGGCAGCGCTTGTAGCGCAGTGAGGTAAAGGATCGCATTGAATCCGATATTCTTCCACACTGTCAATAGAATCAATGCTCCCAGTGCGATCCAGCGATTCTGGAGCCAATCGATCCCCTTCACTCCGATTGTGGAGAGAAGCGTATTGACAAGTCCGGCGTCGTCGAGCATGTATTTCCATACGATCGCGGCGGCGACGGACGATGTGACAACTGGAAGGAAGTAAATCGTTCTATAAAGACCTCTACCATGGAGCGGAGAGTCGAGGAGTAATGCGATTGACAAACCCGAGACAAGGCTCAGTAAGCATACACCGATCGCGTAGATGAGGGTGATCAGGAGACTGTTATGAAACTCGGGATCTCCTGCGAGCCGAATGTAGTTATCAAGCCCAACGAAGGTCTTATTCGGGGAGAAGCCATTCCAGGTTGTTAGACTGGTGTACCCGGCCGAGACGATCGGATAGAGGGTGAATACTCCAATGGTAATAACAGCTGGAGACAGGAACACTGCGGCCGTAGCATTCTGTTCCCAATCCGTCTTCGACTTCGTTCTCACGAGCGGAGTCCCCTTTCTGTGCTTCAATCCGTCGTCTCGGCCGAGAAAACTCAGTTCTGTGAAATGATGTTGTTGACGGCTGTTTCGGCGTTGGCCAGCGCAACCGATACGCTAACCTCTCCGGCGAAAGCCCGTTCCATCTCCCTTGCGAAGGCGTAAGAAATCTTCGGATACAAAGGAGTGTTAGGTCGGGTTCTCGCATACGCCATCTGTTCCACGTATGGCATGAGCCGCGGCTCATTCTCCGCCACCCAGGTGCGGTACTGATCCCCTTGTGCAACGGACTGTAGCACCGGGATCATCCCCGTGGCCTCGCTCCATGCGAGCACCTGCTCCGGCTGCAACAACCACTCGATAAATTCACCTGCAGCTCGCGTCGTCTCGGGAGAATTCTCGAATATCATTGCCTGCTCGCCACCGAGATTCGTGACCGGTTTACCGCCCTGAGGATGCGGAAGTGGTGCAACATCGAAGTCGAATGGGGGGTCCTGCGCCCAGATGCCCACCATCCAGGATCCTTCTTGAGCCGCTCCCCCGTTTCCCTTTTCGAATTCTCCCCAGCCGGCGTACTTACTCACGCCACTGCTGAGGAGACTCATCCAGAATTCGGCCGCCTTGAGCCCTTCGGGAGTATTGAATGCCGCTGCGGAGTTATCCTGATTTAGGAATTCTCCTCCTGCCTGCCATAGGCTGACTTGGAAATTCCACGTGAGCCCCTCTCCGTTGTCGCCGGCCTCTGTATACAGGTCGTACCCCGGTTTTCCAGTCTTCTCAACGATCTTCTTCCCCTGCTCGAGAAGTTCATCCCACGTCGCGGGAGGATTGTCAGGATCAAGGCCTGCATCTCGGAAGACTTCACGGTTGTACATGTAGGCGAGATTGTTGGCCGATACGGGAACGGAGACCTGTTTGCCTTCGATCGACCCAAATTCTTGGAGCGCGGGATTGATGTCATTGATGACGTCTTTCGACACAACCTGGGAGAGGTCGGAAAGAGTACCCATCTGCGCGATTTGAGGAACCCAGACGAGATCTCCGATCGCTATATCAGGTAGCGTCTTTGAGGTTGCAGATGTTTTGAGTTTTGTAAGGAAGTCGGAATTTGGAACATTCGATGCGACTACCTTCACATCATCGTGGGTGTTGTTGAATCGTTCGACGAGCGAATCGAGCTGATCCGCATTGGCACCGTCCCAGTAGTGCCACAGTGCGACCTCCGTCTTGCCTTCGCTTCCCCCCGCGGAGTAGTCGGCGGGTGTTGAAGAGCATCCCGTCAATAGAAGGATGAGCGCGGTCGTTCCGACTATTGCGGCACGCTGATGTGTTCTCATGTGTCTCTCCTACTTGTTGTGATTGTTCTATCTGTCCCAGTGTTCAGGCATATCGGGTTGCCATCAGATTCGCTCTTCATTTCAAGCGTTTGAACCAATTGGTTGAGTTTCCGGCTAGTATGCTCGGATCATCGGAAGATGATGATGTTGTCATCATGAGTTCTCCCAATTCGTCGACGCTCTTCAGCGAATACGGTTGTGAATTTGCATTCACAAAACAAAAGAATGCCCCATTGCCGAATAGGAGAATTCCCTCCGGCGCGCTCTCATCCCATTCGATCCGATCAATGTCGGAACGATATTCTCGACGAATGCGAAGCATCTTCTGCTCAAGGCGAAGAAAAGAGTCCGGGTCGTCGAATTGTGAATCACGGTTATACGAACGGTATTCTTCCGGCTGTGGGAGCCATGGCTTACTTGCATCCGCTGGGCTGAAGCCGCACGTCTGACCCAAATCCGTCCACGGCATTGGAATCCGACACCCGTCACGACCGTATTCTTTTCCCGTGGAACGGAACCAGATGGGATCTTGTCGGCATTCGTCGGGGAGTTCTAGCACCTCGGGAAGTCCGAGCTCCTCCCCTTGATACAGGTATACCGTTCCCGGAAGAGCCAGGACGAGTCCAATGGCTGCCTTCGCTCGACGGATCCCCAGCTGGATGTCTACAGGGTCACGGCGGCGTGCTGCGCCCAGCATGTCCTCTGCATCTGGTTCTTGATCATATTGTTCTTGTCCGTATCTGCTGACGGCTCGATGGACATCATGGTTGGCGAGCGTCCACGCAGGACCGTCGACGCCATTGGATAGCGACGTTCCCTTCTCAATGGCGGCTCGCAGGCGGTGCGCCACCCACGGCTGAACCAACAAGTCGAATGAGAACGCCTGGTGGAGCTCATCTGTCGCGCTGTAGTGGGCGAATCTCTTGGGATCTCGTACCCACACTTCGCCGACGAGATACTTCGGAGGATTGTATTCATCCGCAATCCTGCGCCAGCGTCGGTAAATGTCGTGGACCTCGGGTTGGTCCCACATTCCTTCCGAGGACAACGACGTATGAGAACCGCTACGCGGAATCTTTCCAGCTTTGACGAGTCCGTGTGCTACGTCGATGCGAAAACCGTCGACACCTCGCTCGAACCAGAATCGCAGCACCGATTCAAACTCGTCACGAACCTGCCAGCTGCGCCAGTTGAAGTCCGGCTGTTCGGAATCGAAGGAGTGAAGGTACCACTGTCCATCGGAGACCCGAGTCCATGCGCTGCCGCCGAATACGCTCTTCCACGCGTTCGGTGCGGAATCGCCATTCTCTCCATAACCGTCAACGAAGATGAATCGTTCGCGAGCATCGCTCCCATTTCCAGTCGATAATGCATCTTGGAACCACGGATGCTCGGAGGAGCAATGGTTAGGGACGATATCCATCACGACCCTCAGTCCCAGACGATGTGCGTCGCATACAAGGGCATCGAAGTCCTCGAGTGTTCCATAATCGGCGTCAATGCTCCGATAGTCGGCGATGTCGTAGCCGTGATCATGTTGCGGCGACTGATAACACGGGTTGAGCCAGATGGCGTCACACCCCAGATTCGCGATATAGGACAGCTCCGACCGGAGTCCCTCAAGATCGCCGACTCCATCACCGTCAGAATCCTTAAAAGATCGAATATACACCTGATAGACAACAGCATTACGCCACCATGCGTCGAAATTCTCACTCGTCATACGAGATTCACCTTCATGTCCTCCTAGAGGTGCTGCGAGAAAGAGGTCAAAAAAACTCTCTCCCACAGCACCTCAAGTCGTGTTAGAACTGCGGATAGATATCGATCGTTTGACCACCGATCCCTGTATAGTCATCTCCAACGGACCATGTCGTGTCATTAAGCAACGGCTTGAACTTGAAGGATTCTCCTGCGGAAATTCGCTCGAACTCGAACTCCCAGATATCATCTGAAATATTCCGCATTCCTCGTCCCACATCCCATCTCAGAGGGTAGGAATTTCCTCGAACGGTGATGCTGTTTCCCAATCCCGTGTTGAAGTGCACGCGGATTCTCGTCGTATTTCGGAGCTCTGGAGAGTAGGAAGAGTCGCTACTATCAGCTGCGAAGACCGCCGACTCATGCTCTCCTAGTGTAACTTCGATCTGCCGTCCCGTCGGACCGCCACTCACGACCGTTGTCGTGACTTGCGTATTCATCAAATTACGCAAAACTGAACCAACCTGAAGCGAGCTTTCAGTGCGGATGGGAATCGTCAATGTCCGCTCATCCCATGAATTGCTTGACACGGTAATAGTCTCATCACCAGAGACCGAGTCGATTCGCGAGAATGCATACGCATTCCGATCTGCCCACATTTCACGCTGAGTTCCGGTACGCAGAGCGGGATGATTCCTTTTCAGCTCAGAAAGACGCTGAATATGCTTATAGATCGGAGCATTCTCATCAAAGGATGTCATATCTTTACGATTGTCTTTATTTGCAATCGGCACCTCACCTCCATTTCCATTTCCATCATCCGCCTGTTCCGTCCCGTAGTAGATCACAGGAATACCTCGCGATGTCATTTCGAAGGTCAATGCAGAGCGAAGTCTCTGATAATTGTCATCCGCCCAGGTCAGGAATCGGGCGCGGTCATGATTATCAATGAAGGTCTCTAGTCTGTTGGCGTTTTGATACTTGTAGTCCTGCGCGAACAGCGATGAGATTGCGCGCATGTCGGTATCTGCCGCGAATGCTTCACGAACACTGAAAAAGTAAGGGAAGTCTAACACGCCCCATTGCGGGCCTTGATACTGCGAGACGTAGTCGACATCACCCACGAACACCTCGCCGAAGGTTGGAACTCCCATCTGGTTCTCGAATTCGCCGAGCCATGGTTTCGGGACAGAGCGTGCTGCATCCACTCGGATTCCATCGAATCCCATATCTATCCAGTCCCGATATGTCTGCATGAGGAATTGAGAGACCTGCGGATTCGACTGATCTAAATCATCCAATCCGCCGAGGTCGCAGTTCTCAATCTGCTCCTGACTCTCCTGACCATTGAAGAGACAGTCGCCCGAATGATGATACAAGGCGGGATTATTTAATGGAGAAGCCGGTTGATAGGAATCGTTCGCATAGCTCGTTGCGAAGGCATCGAGGTAGTCGGCTGTATGATTCGGCACGACATCCAGAATCATCTTGAGTCCAAGACTGTGCGCCGTATCAATAAGTTGTTGAAGTTCCGCCGTGGAGCCGAAGTGCTGGTTAGGAGTAGCGAAGTTTTTCGTGAAGTATCCATGATAACTCCCCTCCTGCCCATCCTTCGACAGCGGCTCTTGTTCAGAAACCGGCGATAACCAGATTGCGGTCACGCCTAGGTTCGAGATGTATGGGAGGCGAGAAGTGAGCCCCTTCCAGTCCCCTCCGTGGTAGAAACCTAGATCATCCGGATTGTAGGCCCCGTCTCCAAGATCATCATTTGAAGTGTCTCCGTTTTCAAACCGGTCAACAAGAACCTGATAGATCACATCCCCTTCGGTTAGTGGACCAGGAGATTCCACTGTTGGTTGAGATTGCGCAGATTGTCCCGGGAGGAGGGCCGCGAAGACGACAAGCCCTGCCGTCAACACCCCCGCCATCGTATGCCTCGATGCTCGACTGAGTTGCATAACACTACCTTTCAGACGCCTTTGTCGTGAGTACTCACACCCCAGTTGTATGAGTACTAGATCGATCTAACTGCATGTCTAGCCATCTTGTCAACCCCCTCTATAGACTCGTTTCAGCCGGGTCAGACAGGTAGCGCTTCAGATCAGTTGACTCGCTCTTCCCGGGCGACGAGGGCGGTGAGGGCGCCTCCTTGGGCAAGAAGATCCTCATAGCGACCGCTTTCGACGACGCGTCCGCAGTCCATGACGATGATCTGATCGGCGTCGGAGACGGTGGAGATCCTGTGGGCGACGACGATGAGGGTCCGCCCTCGGGTCGCCTCGCGGATGCCATTGAGGACGACCCTCTCAGTGTCCGCATCCACCTGCGAGGTCGCTTCGTCGAGGACGGTGATGGGCGCGCCGCGCAGGAGCGCGCGGGCCAGTGCAAGGCGCTGACGTTGCCCGCCCGATAGTCTCTCCCCCATGTCGGCGACATTCGTGTCCATGCCCTCGGGCTCGCGGGCGACCCACTCGTCAAGGCCGACTCTCGCCAGAGCGCTCTCAAGTTCCGAGTCTGTTGCCGATGGCTTGGCGAGCAGGAGATTCGCCTTGACGGAGTCGTTGAAAACATAGGGACGCTGAGGGGCGGAGGCAACGAGGGAGCGGAGGTGCTCCACCGAGAGGTCCCGCACATCAACACCGCCGATGCTGACAGACCCCGAGTCAGGGTCCCACATACGGGTGAGCAGAGAGGCCAGAGTCGATTTGCCGGAGCCGGAAGCGCCGACGATCGCAGTCACGCTCCCCGCCCTGATATTGAGCGACACGTCGTGGAGCACTTCGGGGCGGGTCGCGTTGATCGGCCCATCGGAGTCGAGCGCGATCACCGGGTAGGTGAAGGAGACGGAATCGATATCGATATCGCCCCTCCCATCAGAGTCGATGGGCTGCACGGGGTCGGTGATGAGGGGGTCGCGTTCAGTGACGGCGAAGACCCGGGCGGCGGATGCGAAGGCCTGATCGAGGTCCGCCATGAAGTCCTCAACGGCGATGATCGGACCGAAAGATCCGAGCGCGATTCCGAGTGCGAGGCCGATGTGGGGCAGTGTCAGTTCTCCCCGCGCATGCAGGTCGATGCCGAGGGCGCCGATGGTGACGAGGCAGAGGCCGAGTACCGCCTGGTTGAGTCCGCGCCGCGTGGCGACCCATGAGGCCGCAGTTGCAAGACTCGTCCCGATCCGCCTCTCGATTCGCGTCATCTCGTCGAGTCTGCGCTCCTCGATGCCGAAGGCGAGGACTTCGCGCACGCCTTGCACTGTATCGGTGACGTGGGTGGCGAGGCGTCCTCGCTCAGCGCGCAGCGCCCTCGCCGCGACGTCCGTTCTGTTTACGCCGAGACTCGGAATCACGATGCCCGCTGCGGCGAGGAACAGAGTGAGCGCGAGCGCGAGCCACCAGGAGGTCATCATCCCCATACATGCGACGCTGATGAGCGGAACAACGAACGCGGTCGCTATGGGAGCGAGTGTGTGCGCGAAGAACACTTCGATGCGGTCGATGTCTTTGGTGACGCGGTTGAGCAGGTCGCCCGCGTCTTGCCCCTCGGTGGCGGCAGGCGCCTGTGGCTCGAGCCGGTCATAGAAGTAGTTGCGCAAGGTGGCGAGCGAATGGAAGGCGACGTAGTGGCCTGCGAACTGCTCGAGGTAGCGCGCCAGACCTTTGAGCAGCGACATTGCAATGAGGGCGGCGATGACGCCCCCGATGCTCCGCTCCGGTGCAGCGCCCGCGGGGATCGCGATGACTGCCCATCCTGCGAGGGCGAAAAGTCCGACGCCGAGCAGGAGGAACACGGTGCGCGCGAGGATCGAATAGGCGAGCGGCCACAAGACTGCGCGCGTGACGGTGAGGAGCTTCGCCGCGAGGACTCGTCGGCTGTGGTATCCGGCTGCGGAGTGTGCGGCGCTCATCGCAGCTCTCCCCCCGCGAGTTCGACCATGCGATCGGCGTTATCGATGGTGGCGCGCCGGTGTGAAATGGTCAGCGTCGTGCGCCCTCGTGAGGCGTCGTCGAGAGCCGCGAGGATCTCCCGTTCACTGGTGAGATCGACGTGTGCGGTCGGTTCGTCGAGGATGAGGAGAGGAGCGTCTTTGAGAAGCGCTCTGGCGATGGCGACGCGCTGGGCCTCTCCGCCCGACAGGGCGAGGCCGCGCGAGCCGACCGGGGTGTCGAGGCCATCGGGCAGTCGGCTCATGAGCTCGTCGAGGCGCGCCGCTTTAAGAGCGTTGGCAAGTTGAGCCTCGGTCGCGTCTGGTCGGGCGATGAGGAGGTTGTCGCGGAGGGTTCCAGTGAACAGGTAGGTCGTCTGTTCCACGACTCCGATGCGCGAGCGCGTCCATGCGAGGGGCACGTCGGCGAGGTCCTCGCCCTCGATGAGGATGCGACCCGCGTCCGGGCGCCGGTGTCCCTGTATGAGCGCGCTGAGTGTCGATTTTCCGGCTCCTGAGGCTCCCACGAGGGCGACGTTCTCTCCCGCTTCGAGGGTGAGCGCCGCATGGAAGAGGATCGCAGTCTCGCCGTCGTAGGAGAAGCACAGGTCCTGGGCTTCGAGGGCGCCGGGCTGTGCGGGTCGGTCGGGCCAGGTGGCGCCAGGCGCGTCCGATGAGGCGGGGGGCGTCGAGGTGAATCGAGTGATCTCCTTGCCCGCAGCAATCCCGCCCATGCCGATGTAGAAGAACTGTCCGATGCGATCGAGCGGATCGAGCATGATCGAGGAGAGGAGGACGAGGGAGACGCCCTGTCCGATGGTGATCGCCCCGTGATCGACTCTGACGAGGGCGAGGGCGGCCGCTCCGGTGATCATACCGAGGCTGAAGACTGAGTCGATGACGAGGAGAATGAGCTGATTTCCTGCGAGGTAGCTCATGACCCTGCGCCTGACCTCTTCGGAGGCCCGTGCGAGGGCGGCGCCCATGGCCTTTCCGGCGTTCATGAGCACGAGCGCGCCGAGCCCCTGAATGGCGTCGAGCTCTTGGGCGGCGAGGGCGCGCGAAGCGCTGCGGTAGCGCCCCGACACGGGCTTGAAACTCTTCTGGAATGCGAGGACGCACGCCGAGACGAGGGGGATCGCAATGGCGAGGATGCCGCCGCTCAGCGGGTCGATGAGGGTCGCGACGATGAGGACGACGAGTAGCGGTGTGGTGAGCGAAGCGATCATGGAGGCGATGAAGGTCGCCCGGTAGACGGCATTGCGCTCGACGCCGTCAGTCGCGGTGTTGATGGTGCGTCCCGCGCGCTCATTGGTGCGCTCCGATGGTCCGAGGGCGATGACCTGGCGGATGACCGAGTGGCGGATGCACTGTTCCATGCCTCCAACTGCGCGGCCCCCGATGAGGGACACCGCCCAGGCGCATGCGCCTGATGCCGCGACCGCCGCTATCGCCCAGGGTGCGTGAGTCCACCGGTGCTGGGCGAGGGCTTCATCGATGCCCGAGCCGACGAGGATGTAGGCGATGGCGAGTGTCAGGGATGATAGCCATGACAGGGCGACGATGATGCCGTTCCTCACGGAGCAGACCTCCCGCTAGCACAGTAGATAAGGCTTACCTTAATAGCATTGTGACATCCTGTCACGACCGTTTGAATTCGTGCACATGAACAGGGGCGTGACCTCGAACCATTGTCGAGAGCACGCCCCGGCCGAGTCACGGCGAACGGCGATTCAGCACAGGCGGTACGTCCATCCGAAGGGATCGTCCGCCCTGCCCATCTGAATGTCGGTGAGGTCCTTGTGGATGCGCCGTGTTGTCTCCCCCACCGGCAGTTCCACATCGAAATCGTCATTCGCCAAGCGGGTGATCGGCGTGACGACTGCAGCGGTGCCGCAGGCGAAGACCTCCGTGACCCTGCCCGAGCGGATGTCGGCGACGAGATCATCGAGGGCGATCCGTTCCTCGCGCACCTCGGTGCCCTGAGCGCGCAGCATCGTGCAGATCGCTGAGCGTGTGCTGCCTTCGAGGATGACTCCGCTGAGTTCGGGAGTGTGCACAGTGCCGTCGGCCATGACGACGAACATATTCATGCCGCCGAGCTCTTCGAGGTACTTCTCCTCGTATGTGTCGAGGAAGCACACCTGGCTGAATCCCCTCTCAGCGGCCTGCATCTGCGGCATGAGGGATGCGGCGTAGTTGCCGCCGCACTTGGCCTCGCCCGTTCCGCCGGGGCCCGCACGATGATAGCCCTTGACGACCCAGATGGACACGCCCGTGAATCCGGAGGCGAAGTAGGGGCCGGACGGGGAGCCGATGACGTAATAGTCGACGACGCCTGCGGGGTGGACGCCAACGAACTCTTCGGAGGCGAACATGAAGGGGCGCAGGTACAGGCTCGTCCCATCCCCCTCGGGGACCCACTTCGCATCGGCGCGCACATAGTCGACGAGAGAGGCGACGAAGTCTTCACGGGGGAGCTGTGGAAGCGCCAAGCGGCGCGCAGAGTGGTTGAGTCGCGCGGCGTTGTATCCGGGGCGGAACGTCCAAATGGAGCCGTCCTCGTGACGGTAGGCCTTGATGCCCTCGAAGACCGACTGGGAGTAGTGCAGCACGGCCGCACCCGGCACGAGGCCGAGGGGGCCGTAGGAGATGACTCCGCGGTCGTGCCACCCCTCATCCTTCGACCAGCGCATATGCGCCATATGATCGGTGAACTGCCTACCAAAGGACAACTCCCCCATGATCTTCTCGTAGCGCTCTCGGGGCGCCGGGGAGGGGTTGGGGGTCAGCGGGAAGCGACCGGCGAGGTCGTCGGCGATGGCGATCGGCTGATCTCCCAGGGATTCAAGTTCGGTTGGGTTATGAAGCTGCGATGCCATCCGATCCTCCTTGTGGTCGTTCGTCTCTTGACAGGATAGGACCCTCAACAGCGCCTGCCGCCCCGGTTCCGTCATGTGACCGGGGCGGTAGACATTTCGGGCGTCAGGCGAGAGCGGCGACGATGGCGTCCCCGATCTGCGATGTCGAACGCGCGAGGGGTTCGCCCGCTGCGGCTGCGGCGGCGCGGGCGGCCATGTCCGCCTCAATGGCGGCCTCGACGCGCTCAGCGAGCTGCGGGTGCCCGAGGTGGTTGAGAAGCAGCACCACGGAGGCGATCGTCGCAGTCGGATCCGCGATGCCCTGCCCGGCGATATCCGGCGCGGAGCCGTGGACGGGTTCGAACATGGAGGGGAAGTCCCCGTCGGGGTTGATGTTGCCCGAGGCGGACAATCCAATGCCCCCGGTGATGGCACCCGCCTCATCGGTGAGGATGTCGCCGAAAAGATTATCCGTGACAATGACGTCGAAACGGCGGGGGTCGGTCACCAGGTAGATAGTCGCGGCGTCGACATGGCAGTAGTCGACGCGAATGTCGGGGTACTGGGCTCCGATCGCTTCGACCGTGCGCCGCCACAGATGCCCGGCATTGACGAGGACATTGTGCTTGTGGACGAGGGTGAGGTGCTTCGCGGGGCGCGAGTCGGCGAGTGCGAAGGCATAGCGCACGACCCTTTCCACACCGAATGCGGTGTTGACGCTGACCTCGGTGGCGATCTCATGAGGGGTGCCCACGCGCACCGCTCCCCCATTGCCGCAGTACAGGCCCTCTGTCCCTTCGCGCACGACGATGAAGTCGATGCCCTCGGGGTCGGCGAGGGGGCTGGGAACTCCCCCGTAGTGTTTCGACGGGCGCAGGTTGACGTAGTGGTCGAGTGCGAAGCGCAGCCTGAGCAGCAGACCGCGCTCGAGGACGCCCGAGGGGACGGACGGGTCGCCGACGGCTCCGAGCAGGATCGCGTCGTGTCCCTTGATCGCGTCGAGATCCTCATCGGTGAGGGTGTCGCCGGTGCGGTGCCAGCGCTCGGCGCCGAGGTCGTAGTCGGTGGTCTTAAGGGTGATGTCGGTTCCCTCGAGGACGGCGGCGAGGACTTTGAGGCCCTCGGGCACGACCTCCGTTCCGATTCCATCACCGGGGATGACTGCAAGATCAAGTGTCGTCATGGCCTCATTGTCTTCCCCCGCCACACCGTCGAGGAAGTCCGTCCACGGGGTGGTCTGCACGTCCGGCAAACGGGCGCCCCGCCCTCTTGCTGGGGGCGGGGCCGAGCGCTAAAGAGGGTTCAGCGGGCTGCGGAGCCGTCCGTGTAGTCGGCGTCGACGGAGGTCCAACCGAAGGCTGCGCGCAGCTTCTGACCGGTGGTCTCGATCGGATGCGCCTCGTTCTCGGCGCGCAGCGCCTTGAATTCGAGGCCCCCATTGTCCTGGTCGGCAATGAAGCGGCGGGCGAAGGAGCCGTCCTGGATGTCCGCGAGAACCTCCTTCATTGCTTCTTTGACCTGCGGGCCGATGACGCGCGGACCGGAGACGTAGTCCCCGTATTCTGCGGTGTCGGAGCATGACCAGCGCTGCTTGGTCAGGCCGCCCTCGTTGATGAGGTCGACGATGAGTTTGAGTTCGTGACAGACCTCGAAGTAGGCCATTTCCGGCATGTAGCCGGCCTCGGTGAGGGTCTCGAAGCCGTACTGGATGAGCTTCGAGACGCCGCCGCACAAGACGGCCTGCTCGCCGAAGAGATCTGTCTCGGTCTCCTCGGTGAAGGTCGTCTCGATGACGCCGGCGCGGGTCGCGCCGATGCCCTTCGCGTAGGACAGGGCGAGGTCGAGAGCCTTGCCCGAGGCGTCCTGTTCGACGCAGACGAGGGCGGGGACGCCCTTGCCCTCGAGGTACTGGCGGCGAACCGTGTGGCCGGGGCCCTTGGGGGCGACCATGCAGATGTCGTGGCCCGCCTCGGGAGTGATGTAGCCGTAGCGGATGTTGAAGCCGTGGGAGAAGAACAGTGCGGCGTCGGGCTTGAGGTTCGGGGCGATCTGCTCGGAGTAGACGTAGCGCTGCACTTGGTCGGGGACCAGGATCATGACGACGTCGCCGTCCTTGACTGCCTCGGGAACGTCCTTCACGGTCAGTCCGGCAGATTCTGCCTTCTCCCAAGAGGAGGAACCCGGGCGCAGACCGACGACCACATTCACACCCGAGTCCTTGAGGTTGAGCGCGTGAGCGTGCCCCTGTGATCCGTAGCCGATGATGGCAACGGTTGTGGACTGGATGAGCGACAGATCCGCACCGTCGTCATAGATGATCTCTGCCATTGTCATTTCTCCTTCAGTTGATCCGTGATCGAGCGGGATCCGCGGCCAATCGCCACGGCGCCCGATTGGACGATTTCAGTGACACCATAGGGCTCGAGGGCGCGCAGGAGCGCTTCGAGTTTGGATAGTGAACCGATCGACTCGATGACGACCGATTCGGGCTGGACGTCGACCACGTGAGCGCGGAACAGGTCGACGACCTGGAGGACTGAGGTGCGCCGAGTGTTATCGGCGCGAACCTTGAGCAGCAGCAGACGCCGCTCCACGGAGTCGTCGCGGTCGAGCTCGACCACTTTGAGGACGTTGATGAGCTTGTTGAGCTGCTTAGTGACCTGTTCGAAGGGCTGATCATCCGCCTCGACGATGATCGTCATGCGCGAGACTTCGGCGTGCTCGGTCTCACCCACCGCGAGCGACTTGATGTTGAATGCGCGGCGCGCGAAGAGGGCTGAGACCCGGGTGAGGACGCCGGGCTTGTTCTCCACGAGCACCGAGAGTGTGTGCATCTGTCCCATGTGTCAGTCCTCCACATCCCAATCGGGCGCCATGCCCTTGGCATAGCGGATTTCGTCATTGGACACGCCCGCGGCGACCATCGGCCACACCATCGCGTCCTTGGAGACCCTGAAGTCGATAAGGACGGGCCGATCGTTGACCGACATCGCCCATTCAATCGCCTCGTCGATCTCGTCTGCGGATCTTACAGTCCGCGCCGCCATTCCATAGGCTTTGGCGAGCATTTCAAAGTTCGGGATCTGATCGCCATCGACGGGGTTGAGCGTCGTATTCGAGTAGCGCTTATGGTAGAAGAGCGACTGCCACTGGCGCACCATGCCGAGCACCGAATTGTTGATGAGGCAGACCTTGATCGGAATGCCGTTGATGGCACAGGTCGCGAGCTCCTGGTTCGTCATTTGGAAGGAGCCGTCGCCGTCGATCGCCCATACCACGGTGTCGGGTCTGCCGACTTGCGCCCCCATGGCGGCAGGGATGCAGTACCCCATCGTGCCGAGCCCTGAGGAGGAGATGAAATGGCGGGGCGACTCATAGTCGATGAACTGCGCCGCCCACATCTGATGCTGGCCGACGCCGGTGACGTACACGGCCTCGGGGCCCACGATGTCGGACAGGCGCGTCAGGACGTGCTGAGGAGCCATGAGCCCGTCCTCGGAGGGCGACCATCCCATCGGGTAACGCTCCTTGAGGCGATTGATGTAGCGCCACCATCCTGAGATGTCGGAACGGCCGACGTCCGCCTGCACGTCCTCGATCTCTGAGACGAGGGCGCTGAGCGCGGTGGCGAGGTCGCCGACGATCGGAATGTCTGCGACACGGTTCTTGGAGATCTCCGCCGCGTCGATGTCGATGTGAACGACCTTGGCACGAGGAGCGAAGGAATCAAGTTTGCCGGTGACGCGGTCATCGAAGCGCGCGCCGAGGGCGACGATGAGGTCGGCGCGTTGGAGGGCGCCGACGGCTGCGACGGTGCCGTGCATTCCGGGCATGCCGAGATTGTGAGGATCGGAGTCGGGAAAGGCGCCTCGGGCCGTCAGGGTCGTGACGACGGGAGCGTCGGTGAATTCGACGAGGGTTGCGAGATCCTTCGAGGATCCGGATCGGATGACGCCGCCCCCGACGTAGAGGACGGGCGCTTGGGCCCCGTTGATGACCTCTGCCGCCGCGCGGACCTGACGCTTATGGGGCTTCCCGGCGACCCTGTAGCCGGGAAGGTCGATTGCCGGGGGCCACGAGAATTCCATGGTCGCGGTCTGCGCGGACCTGGTGATGTCGACGAGGACGGGACCGGGGCGTCCGGTCGAGGCGATCTGGAAGGCCTCGGCCAAACGCGAGGGGATCTCGTTGGCATCGGTGACGAGGAAAGCATGCTTGGTCAGCGGCATGGAGGCGCCGACGATATCCGCTTCCTGGAAGGCGTCAGTGCCGATGAGGGAGGCGCCCACCTGGCCGGAGATAACGACGAGGGGCACTGAGTCCATATTAGCGTCGGCGAGTGCTGTCAGGGTGTTAGTCGCGCCGGGCCCCGAGGTGACGATCGCACAGCCGGTCTTTCCGGTTGCGAGGGCGTAGCCCTCAGCCGCGTGTCCGGCTCCCTGTTCGTGGCGCACGAGGATGAAGTTGAGCTTCGAGTCCATCAGCGGGTCGAAAGTCGGCAGAATCGTTCCGCCGGGCATGCCAAAGATATCTGTCACACCGAGTGCCTCAAGGCTGGCGACGATCGCCTCGGCTCCGGTCATTGTCTGGGTATCAGGAGTGTCTGTCACCGCATCGTCCTCTCAATCGGGGTGGGTGGATCCCAACAAAAAATCCCCATCCGCATTCGCGTAGGGGAATAGGCGTGCGATCCATCCGTGTTCACGCGGCAGGATTCGCACGCCCGGGTACGAGGACGAGGGCGCGAATACCAACCAGGTGAATGTTGAGCACGTGTCCAACGGTAGGCCGCATCCTGGTGCCGATACTTGACGTCTCACACTCCGGACCCGCTGCGGGTGGGGCGCGGATCGAGCAGCGGCGTGTGTCCCATCAGACTCGCTCATGTGGGACGATCGGCTGGCCCGTGACCGAGGGTTTCCTGAGATACTGAGCGGGTCTGTATTCACTACGCATGTCTTGTTTGGGAGTCTGAAAAACTGTGGCAACAGTGTTCGCATTACTGGCAGAACAACCAGTGCTCTTCCTCTTCCTCCTCATCGGCGTCGGCATGGCGTTCGGCCATATCAAGGTCAAGGGAATCGGCCTCGGTGCTGCGGCGGTGTTGTTCTTCGCTATCGGCCTCGCCGCATGGGCTCAGTCGTACGGCATCGAACTGCGGGTCACCCCGCAGTTGGGCACCCTCG
Organism: Actinomyces mediterranea; assembly: GCF_900155595.1. GTDB lineage: Bacteria > Actinomycetota > Actinomycetes > Actinomycetales > Actinomycetaceae > Pauljensenia > Pauljensenia mediterranea. The sequence goes on along the minus strand of NZ_FTPB01000004.1, from coordinate 6,632 downwards.
GGCTGACACTCTTCACTTTCGCAATCGGCATCAACTCCGGCGCCTCCTTCTTCCACAACCTCAAGACGGCGATCGGTCCGATCCTGACGGTCATCGTCATTTACATTGCCGCGGCTGCCGTGGGACTCGGCGTCGGCAAGGCCCTCGGTATGGACATCGCCCTCATCTCGGGAACCTTCGCGGGCGCTGTCACCAACACTCCGGCGCTCGCAGCTGCGGGCGACGCCTCGGGGCAACTGGACCGCGCAACCGTCGGATACTCGATCGCCTACCTCTTCGGCGTCATCGGCATGCTCGCAGCGTCGATGGCCGCCCTCGCGTATGGCAAGAACGATCGGGACGCGCCCTCGCCGCTTGCGAATCGGACGATCCGCGTTGAGCGCGACGACCACCCCTTCGTTGGCGACATCTACGACAAGCTCGGTTCGAAGGTGACATTCTCGCGCCTGCGCCGCGGAGAGACCGGGCCGATCACCCGCCCCTCCATGTCGGACACCCTCGATGCTGGAGACCTCGTCACCGTCGTCGGTCCGCGTGAGCTCGTCGCCCGCGCTGCCACCGAACTCGGTCACGCATCGTCGCATTCCCTCATGCAGGACCGCTCCTACCTCGACTTCCGCCGCGTCACCGTGTCGGATCCCAAGGTTGCGGGGCGCACGGTTGCAGATCTCAATCTCGCCAAGCAGTTCTCCGCGACGATCTCGCGCGTGCGCCGCGGCGATGTCGACATGATCGCTGAACCGGGCCTAGTGCTTCAGCAGGGGGACCGCGTTCGCGTTGTCGCCCCGACGTCGAAAATGACGGCGATTACGAAGTTCTTCGGCGACTCGGCGCGCGGTCTGTCGGACCTCAACCCAGTCGCGCTCGGCATCGGCATGGCCCTGGGCATTGCGCTGGGCGAATTGCCCATCCCCATGCCCGGCGGCGACACCTTCTCTATCGGCGCCGCAGCGGGCACCCTCATCGTGGGACTCGTCTTCGGCCGCATCGGCCGCATCGGGCCGGTCGTCACATCATTGCCATTCACCGCGTGCCAGGTGATGGCTGAGCTCGGTCTTCTCGTGTTCCTCGCACAGGCGGGGGCAAAGGCGGGCGGACAGATCGCTGAGGCCTTCACCTCGGGTGAGTGGATCAACATCTTCATCCTCGGCTTTATCATCACGACGATCATCGCAGTTGGCGTGTACACGACGATGCGGTGGATTTTCAAGATGGGCGGCACTCAGCTGTCCGGCATGATCGGGGGCGTCCAGACTCAGCCGGCCGTCCTCGCGTTCGCCAACGGCCGTACGAATGCGGATCCGCGAGTGTCTCTCGGATACGCGCTCATCTACCCGGTGGCCATGATCGGCAAGATCCTGGTCGCCCAGGTTCTCGGCGGCATGGGCTGATCATTCAACGCTTAAGGGGCCCGGTGCCGATGCACCGGGCCCCCTCGCATACACTCCCGCCCTCGTTCATTCGTTAGTGCCGTGTTCGGGGCGGAATGCACTCCGGGATCTCTCTGCTTCCTCAGCGGCGGCCTCATCCGATCGTGGAGATCGCCACAGAACTCAGGGTTTACCCTGAGATAGCAGATTATTTTAAATTTTTTATTCTCCTGATCATTGCTTATTTCCTAGCATTATTCGGACAATTTTCAATTTTCAGCCAACCCTGAATTATTCTCAGGGTTACTCACAAACTATTCCCCTTCTCGACATATTGACGATACGGTGTCAGTCGTCAGACAAATGTCGTCTGACAAATTCAATGGGAGCAGCGACGCTTCCCGTCCCGGATACAGGAGCATCTATGAGTACGACGACCTCCTCTCGCGCTCACCGACTATCAGCCCTCATGGCAGTCGGCGCCCTGGCCTTCACGGGCCTTACCACCACCGCACCGTCCGCTTTCGCCATCGGCAGCGACGCGAATCTCAACGTCGAGATCACCCTCGACCCTGATGCGAATCCCAAAGACGTCTACGACGTTGGCGATACCATCGGCTTCCTTCTCAGCGTGACAAACACCGCCGATGAGACGCGCTCCGTGACCGTCACGAAGTCGAACCTCGACAACTACGCAGGCTGCAAATGGTCGAAAATCGATGCGGGCCAGACGAAGACCGACTGCAAGGCCAGCGTCCCCAAACGATTCATCACCCATGTGGTGACCAAGGACGACATCGCAGCGGGATCCTTCACCCCCACCGTGGAGCTCATGACGCAGGCCCCCGGATACCAGGGTGAGGCGCTGGGCACGACCGGAACCATTTCCGGACAGGCGGTCCCCGTAAAAGCCACCCGCTTCTGGGGCGAAGAACTGATCCAGACGAGCGAGGCACAGGCCGCGTATACAGAGGGTGACATCGTCACCTACAGCGCTACCTTCGGCGGCGTATCCGACGACAAGACCTACCAGGTGCTCAAGTCGACCTTCGATGGTGCACCGACCTGTGAGAAGACTGCCCCGTCGACTCTCACCTGCGCCAACCTCACACATGAGATCACCGGGGAAGACGTACAATCACAGCTGTGGCTCCCGCAGATCACAGTCGGTGAATACAACGGCGCGGATCTCAATCACGAAGAAACTCTGAACGCCGAAGCACTGACGGTCACAGCCGACTACCCCTCGGCCGAGCCCTCATCGCCCCTCGACGCGAATGCGGATCTGGTCGGCGATATGAGCGAGCGCACCGAACTCATCCACCAGCAGGGCACCGACTACTACCGGATCCCCGCGATCACCGTCGCCCCCAATGGCGACATCCTTGCCTCTTTCGATGAGCGCCCCCGTGTCCGCACCTGCTGGGACGGAAGCCTCAGCGGCCGCGATGACTCGCCGAACCCGAACTCCATCGTGCAGCGCCGATCCACTGACGGCGGCAAGACCTGGGGTCCGAAGACGTACATCCATCGGGGTGTCCCCTCTCTCGACTGCCAGAAGCAGGAGGGCTACTCAGACCCCTCGTACATCGTGGACAACACGACTGGAACGATCTTCAACTTCCATGTGAAGAGCTTCATCGTCGGGCTTCCGAATGCGAAGAGCTTCGGCAACAGCGCCGATGATCGGAACGTCGTTCAGGTCGAGGTCTCGAAGTCGCTCGATAATGGCTACACCTGGACGCATCAGGTCATCACCAATGTCGTCAACCCCCACCAGAGTGACCGGTGGCGCTTCGCCGCATCCGGCCAGGGCATCCAGACCACTCGCGGCGCCCATCCGGGCCGACTTATTCAGCAGTTCACCGTCGATGAGGGCTGGTGGAACCAGCGCGCAGTGTCCGTCTACTCCGACGATCATGGCGACACGTGGCACCGCGGTCAGCCGATCGGAAACCGTATGGATGAAAACAAGGTCGTCGAGCTCTCCGACGGCACACTCATGTTGAACTCTCGTGACAAGGAGCGCTCCGGTAAACGCATCGTTGCACTCTCGCACGATGCCGGAGAAACCTGGACGTCCGAACACTTCGACCCAACGCTCGTCGATTCGCGCAATAATGCTCAAATCATTCGAGCCTTCCCGAATGCGCAGCCCTCGGATCCGCGCTCCAAAGTCCTCCTCTTCTCGAATGCTCAAGGCGCGAGTTGGGACCAGTGGGATCGACACAACGGCACGATCTGGATGTCCTGCGATGACGGCCAAACCTGGCCGTTCAAGAAGATCTTCCGCGAGGAGAACACCAGCTACTCCACCATCGCCGTCCAGCCCGATGGACAGATCGGCCTACTCTCCGAAGACAATCGGCAATCTCTGGGCATCTATTACCGCCACTTCCCGATCGGCTGGATCGGCGGCGTGTGCACCGCGCTCAGTGCTCCCGCAGTCACCGCTGAGGCAGGCACGAAGAACATCCCCGTCACCATCGACGTCGATAACTTCGTCGCGCCCGGCGCCAAGGGCGGAACTCTCGCCCTCTCCGACCTGCCCGCAGGATGGAGCGCCGACGAGGTCGAGGTCGCAGACGTGGCGGAAGGAACTGCAAGCGCAACCATCACCCTGCGCGTTCCCAAGGAGGCCCCGGCGAACGAGTACGCCATGAAGGCGAGGTTCATCGCAGACAGCGGATCGACCTCGACGACTGTGACGGTCACCCTCACCGAGCCGGAGAAGCCCCTTTACGTCACCAAGTCCGAGGGCAAGAAGTACACGACGATCCTATGGGGAGACTGGAACGGCGATGGACACGCGACCTTCGCAGTCCGCATGCGAGCACGAGTCGTCGCCTACAAGGAGAACGGCCGCCTCGCGACGCCGACAGCGGGAATCCAGGTCGGCCGTGCTACTGATGCGGTGTACGTTGGCGACTGGGACGGCAATGGGACCGACTCCATCGCCCTCGTCCGCGGGACGACCGCTGAACTCTACGAGTCCATGGAATCCACCGCATTTACGCGGATCAGCGTCCCCACCGGGAAGCTGAAGGTCGAGCGCCAGGGCGACAAGGACGTCCTTGTCGCCGGCGAGTAATCCGTGATGCGGTGGGCGCATGACACCGTTGTGCGCCCACCGCACCCGCCCCTGTCACACACACGTCTACTGATGAAGGACACCACCATGTCTCACTCCACCCGCTCCCTCCTCGCCCTCGGCGCAGCCATCGCACTCCTGGCCGGCTCAGGAGCAACCTTCGCCCGCTGGTATGACGAAGCCGCCCTCGACGGCGGAACCATCACTACGGGAACCCTCGCCATCGAAAAGATCGGCAGCCCCTCATGGATGATCAACACGCCGGACTCGGATCATAATGGTGATGCGACCGTTCCCTTCGACCCCTCGACTGAGAAGATCGTTCCCGGCGATGTCGTCACCTACACCTCCGAAGTGCGCCTCAACCTCCAGGGAAAGAATCTCACGGCGACCCTTGCGGTACTCCCCGAAGGACTCGACACCTCCATCCCCGGTATTACAGTAAGCCCCCGGATCGACTGCGGCGGCGCGAATTACGCGAACCTCACCGAGAAGGACAACGGCAAGATCTGTACGGTCAGCGCAACGCTCACCTACGAGATGGGCGCTGACAATGAGACCTCTGCACTGCCCGAGTTGCGGGGCGACTCGACGAAGGCACCGCACGAGGGCGGGGGATGGGCGAAGGCCCCCGCCGAGCAGGCGCAGGCGATCTCCATCTCCGACTTCACAGTCATTCTGGAGCAGCAACTGCGCCCCGAGAACACTCCCTTCGCAGGCTGATCCGTCCGAACCAGTCGATGCACATCGTTCTCACGAGGCTCGAAGGACGGTCCGCTTCACTCACTGAGGCGGGCCGTCCTCCGACGCATTCACACGTCCCGACTCCGGCGTCGGTCGGTACTGAGGACGTCACACACGTGGGCGGGCGCCTCCCTGCTGTTGTGAAGCGCTGTGGTCGACTCCTGTGGTCGATTGCGGCCCCGATGCTCATCGGGGCACTCACTGTATTCGCGATCCTCGTCAGCGTGATCCCCGCCGTCATGGGGTGGGTTCCGTTGACCATCTTGACCGGGTCGATGGCCCCATCGATGCCGTCGGGATCCTTGGTCGTGGTCTCTCCGCTCAACGAGGCTGAGGCGCAGAGCCTGTCTCCCGGAACTGTCATCACCTATATGCCGAATCCCGACGACGACACTCTGGTCACCCATCGCATTCTTTCTCGCAGCATCGATTCATCCGGCGAAGTCGCCTATTCGATGAAGGGAGATGCCAATGCCTCTCTTGATGCGAGCCCCGTGCGTCCCAAGCAGATCCGGGGCATTCGACGCTATTGGATTCCCTTTGCGGGCCATCTCACCACTGCACTGACGCCGCAAGTGAAAGCACTCGTGCGAATGCCTCTCGCAACGTGCTTGGTCGCGTATGCGCTGTGGCACGCTGGCCTCGCCATTCGCGAGCGTCGGCATCTACGCCGAACGTTGCAGACGAACACCAATGCCACGACGTCTCACGCGGCGAGGTGATCAGCCAGCGTTGCCCAGTGTCGCTTCGGAAATATTCTGAGCGGCTGTAGCGGCCTTTTCCGTGCACCGCGCCATCACTTCGGTGTACATAGCGAGTTCTTCAGCACTCAGCTGTTTGTTCTTCAATTCCTCCGCTTCGGTGGTGAGCTCGCTGGCCTTCTTCTGCATGTCAATAGCCTCTTGCGCCATTGCCATAATGTTACCGCTAGACTTGTACCTTTCACTGAAAGCGAGGTACTCGTCAATATAAGACTCATAGGACTCGAGGAACTGGGCGATGTCACTCTGCTCGCTTGTCTTGTTGGAGGACTCCGTACTCTTGGTATCAGTTGCGGCAGTCTCCTGACTCTGAATCTCTCCAACAGGAGTAGCGGTCTCTTTGGCATTCTGCTCGCCAGTCTGGCCGCACGCTGCAAGCGTGAGTGCGAGTGCACTAGTTCCGAGAATGACGCTGATCTTCTTCCACACGGCGAATGTCCTCCCTGCATTGGTTACTGAGTAAATACTCCGATAGCAGGAGAAACGTTACCCCCCGAAACGCTGTCAAGCCGACTGGGTGAGAGCACAATACGTCAACATATCCGTCGGAGATGGGGTCCGGATATCTTGCGAATGTCTATATGTGTGGGTGTTGTATTTGTTGCTTCCTGCTTGTGGGTTTTGTGGGGGTGTTTGGGGTAGGGGTGTGGGGGTGGTGGTGATGGT